>NZ_JBVJHA010000008.1:222749-262518 GCF_055587065.1 Kitasatospora sp. NPDC048662
CCGCCCGCACGCGAGTGCCGCGTCGCGCGGGAGCAAGGGGCGCGAGGAACTGCGCGAGGCGGGAGACGGCGGCATGCCGAAGCCGCACCACGCCGGGGCCAGTTGCACCGCCCGCCCGCACGCGAGTGCCGCGTCGCGCGGGAGCAAGGGACGCGAGGAACTGCGCGAGGCGGGAGACGGCGGCATGCCGAAGTCTCCCTCCGTCACATCCAATTGCACCGGCCGCTTCCAGAGATCCGCGTCCAGCGGCGCAGTCACTTCGACCGCCGGCCGCGCCGGGCGAGGATCAGGTAGCGCGTGGCGGTGGTGACGCCCAGGGCCAGTGCGCCGACCCGGCGGGAGAGGCGGCAGGCGCGGTCGATGTCGGCCGGGCCGACCGGCGGGAGGCCCGCGCCCAGGACCGGCCGGTGCTCGACGCGCTCGCCGTAGCGCAGCGTCCCGCCCAGTTGCACGCCGAGCGCACCGGCGAACGCGGCTTCCGCCTGGCCCGCGTTGGGGCTCGGGTGGGCGGAGCCGTCCCGGCGCCAGACCCGCCAGGTCCGGGCGGGGGAGTCGGACGCGGCGACGGTCAGCAGGGCGGTGAGCCGGGCCCCGGGCCACCCGGCGAGGTCGTCGAGGCGGGCGGCGGCCCAGCCGAAGCGGCGGTAGCGGGCCGACTTGTGGCCGACCATCGCGTCGAGCGTGTTCACGGCCCGGAACGCCAGCAGCCCCGGGACGCCCGCCAGGCCGCCCCACACCAGGGCGTTGACGACCGCGTCGGCGGTGTTCTCCGCGACCGACTCGACCACCGCCCGGGCGACCTGCTGCTCGTCCAGCCCGGAGGGGTCGCGTCCGCACAGGTGCGGCAGCCGTTCCCGAGCGGCCGTCAGATCCTCGGCGGCCAGCGAACGCCCGATGGCCCGGGCCTCCCGGGTGAGTGACGTCCCGCCCAGGACGGTGAAGGTCGCACCGGCGGTCAGTGCTGCCGCGGCGAGCGGCGAGCGACGGACGGCCCGCGCGGCGAGCGCCGCCCCGCCCGCGACGGCGCCGACGGCGAGTGCGGTGTGCAGTGCGCCGGCCCCGCGGTGGTCGCGCCACAGCCGGCGCTCCAGCCGTCCCGCGGCGGTGCCGAACAGCGCGACGGGGTGTCCGCGCCGGGGGTCTCCGAGCCGGGCGTCCGCGAGATACCCCGCGACCGCGCCCACCAGGTACGGGGCAGCCCGCATGGCGTTGTGTCCTCACTCAGGGTCCGCGCCCTGGATCGACGGAACGGGGGCCAGAGTCTCCTGACTTCCGGTCACCCCCGCGCGGGGTGTCCGGTCACAGTGGCGGGACCGCGCCGGACTCGCACCGGCTTCCTCTGCTTGCCTCCGTTTGGCCCGAAGATCCCACCACGCCCGCTTCGCGGCAGTCAACCGAGGCCGCCGGAGCGTTTGGTCACACCCCGTCGGACACCGGCCCACCGCCGGCGCCGAGGTCAGAGCGCATCCGGACGCCCTAGGATGCAGCCACATTCGCCACCCGGACGGTCCGGACCGGCGGGACACCGGGGGAGACACCGTGCGACAACTGGCCCGGCGCGCCGCGCAGATCGCCGCGGTCCTGGCCGCGCTGGCCGCGACCTCGGGGTGCACCGTCCCGAGCGACGCCGTCGCCGGGATATCCGTGACCGAGGACGGCCACCCGCTGGGCGTCCTGCTGGTCTGCGGCGACCGGATCGACGGAGCGACCCTCTACACCAGCGAGGGCAGCCACGAGGAAACGATCGGAACCTGGACCGCCCACTCCGCCCTCCGGCCCGGGCTGACCACCTGGACCCTGGACGCACCCGCCGAGGGCTGGGAGACCGGCAAGTCCGCCGCCCCACTCGACGCCGGGACCACCTACCACCTCTACGGCTGGACCAAGGACAGCTCCCGGTCGTCGACGCACGTCGACTTCACCCCGGAGGACTTGGAGCAGCTCACGCCGGGCAACGTCCGCTACCACCGCACCGCCTCCGACGGCAGCACCTCCACCTCCACCGTCCCCGTGGCGGAGTTCCAGGCCAAGGCCTGCAAGCACTGACCCCGGCCCCCCGTTCGGCGCACCCGCCCGCGCAACGCCTCCGCCGCCAGGCCCGTCGCGCGCATCCGCCCTTGCTCCGCGTCGCCTCCACCGGCGACCGCAGCGCGGCAAACTGCCCGCGTCCGTCCACGCCGTGAACTTCACCGCCCCGCTCGGCCGCCGCCACCCGCAGGCCGTCCTGGACACCCCCGGAGCGGAGCTCACCGACCGGACCACCTCCGCCGGGCCGCCGCCGTGATCCTGCCGACCGAGCCGTCCCTGCGCGCCCGGGCACCAAGTGCCTTCAGCGCTGCGGCCGCCTCCCTGTAGGACACCGCCCCGCCCCAGCCGCGGCGCGCCGGCCCGCCGCCGAGGCGCCCTCGCCGCCCCGCCCCGGCCGCTGGTCCGAGCCCTGGCGCCGGCTGCTGGACGACTGCGCCGTCACCCCGCGCCCGACGTCCGCGACCGGGCCCGCGCCATCCGGCCGGCCCCGCGCCGGCACGTCACCCGCGGTGCCGCCCCGATTCGCCGGACGGCCTGCGGGCGGGTGCACTGGAGGGCACAGGACTGTCAGCCCCCGGGAGACCGCCATGCGTTGGGGAACCGCCGCCGTTGTCGCAGCCGCCGCCGCAGGGACCGGAGCGGCGGCGTTCCTGCTCCTGGGCCGGAAGGTGTCGGACCAGGTGGTGCAGCCGGGTGCGGTCGTGCAGCCGCCGGTCACCGTGCTGGAGCTCGGTCCGGGCCGGGTGGCGCTGACCGCGACCGCGGACACCGTCCGGCGCGGGCACTACGGGCTGGAGTGGGACGAGGGCGGCCACGCCGTGGTCGGCGAGGTGCTCGGCTCCGGGGGCGGGCAGGTCACCCGGCGCTTGGAGCGGGCCGAGTACGGGACGCTGACCGTCGGCACCGAGGTTCGGCTCACGCCCCGGGTGCTGATCGGTGACCCGCGCACCGCGCTCGGCCTGGACTTCGCCGAGACCGTTGTGGCCGGCGAGCTCGGCGCCTTCCCGGCCTGGCGCACCTCCGGGGTTCGCGGCACCTGGATGGTGCTGATCCACGGCGCGGCCGCCGACCGCTCGCAGGCGCTGCCCGTCCTGCCGCTGCTGCGCTCGCTGCGGATGCCCTCCCTGACGGTCACCTACCGGGGTGACGCCGGCGCCCCCGCCCCGCCGGACGGGCTGGCGCACTTCGGCGAGGCCGAGTGGCAGGACGTCGACGCGGCGATCCGCACCGCGCTGGACTTCGGCGCGCGCAACGTGGTGCTGTGCGGCTGGTCGGTCGGCGCGACCATCGCCCTGCACACCGCCGCGCACTCCGCCCACCGGGGGCAGATCGCCGGACTGGTGCTGGACTCCCCGGTGCTGGACTGGGAGGACTCGGTGCGCCGGGCGGCCGTCTGGGGCGGCGCGTCCCCGATGCTCGCCGAGCTCGGCACCCTCGCCGCGCAGGGCCGCACCGGCGTGGACCTGGCCGGTTTCGCCCGGATCGCGGCCGGCACCGACCTCCGCTCGCCCGCGCTGCTGCTGCAGAGCCCGGACGATCCGCTCACCCCGTGGGCGGCCGCCCGGCGGCTGGCGTCCGAGCGGGACGACCTGGTGAGCCTGCACCCGGTGCCGCACGCGCAGCACGCGGCGCTGTGGAACGCCGACCCGACCGGGTACACCGAGGCGCTGCGCCGCTTCCTCACCCCGCTGCTGTGACGGCCCGACGGGAACCGGAAGCGGGCCCGCCGCGTCCTCATTTCGGAGCGATCACGATGTGCGCCATGTCCATGCCGTGAAACGGAGTGATTCGTCCCGCTTTGCACCGGCCTGTCCCTCCGTCGTTCGAAGGGTTCGGACAATACGCCGAGACAGCCCGGCAGCCGATGTGACAGAAGGCCCGTGCAAGGGGAAGACTGCACGGCGTGACGTCTCGGAACCCGCGCGACCGTGATGCCCCGCACCCGCCCCACCGCACCGGTGCGACGGTGACCCGTCTGCCCGGAACGGCCGTCGGGCGTGCGGAGGGCACCGTACCCGCAGCAGCCAACCGCCGCCGGGTACCCGCCAAGCCCGGACGGGGCCGCGTGCCCGTCCCGGACGGCTTCCCCGCACCCGCCGAACTCGCCCCGCTGGCCCGCCGGATGCTCGCCGACGCGGTCCGCGTCGCCCGCTGGGCCGGCGAGCTCACCGAGGTCGACAAGCGCGGCGAACTCCTCCCCGAGGACGCCCGTGCCGCCGGCCGCGCCCTCTCCATGACGGTCGGCGCCGCCGCCAACGCCTGGGGTCAGGCGCTGCTGGTCGGCCTGGTCGAGCTCCGCGACGGCGGCGCCGGGCCGGGCTGGCGGCTGCACGCCTGGGAGCGCGACGACGAGGCCGTGGTCCGCGGCTGGTCCGCGCTGTTCGACGCCTGGACGCTGCTCGCCCCGGTGCCGCCCGCCGCGCTGCGCGGGGTGTTCGCCCAGCTGGCCGGCCAGGCCGTCGACCAGGCCCCGCAGCTGCTGTCCTTCCTGCACCTGGTGGACGGGCCGGTCGCCGACAGCGAACTGCTCGAACTGCTCCGCCGCGGCCTCGACGAGCGCCGCCTCGGCCCGAGCAGCGGCACCTTCCCGCTCTCCCCGGTCCCGCACGCCGCCTCCGCGGTCTCCGCCGTCCGCGGCACCTGCCGGGAGCCGCAGATCGACACCCCGCACGCGCCCGCCGACGTGGCCGCCGTGCTGGACTGGATGCTCGACGGCCTGGCCGCCGTCGGCGCGCTCGGACGGCGGGACGAGGCCGCCGAACTCTCCCCGCTCGGCCACTGGGCGGTGCGCGCCAAGCTGGAGGAGATCTGCACCGTCGCGCAGACCGCCGCCGGGCACATCGAACAGAGCGCCCTCGAACTGCTCAGCGCCTGCGCCGACTACAGCCCAGGACCGGCCCGCGCCGAGTTCCGCGCCTGGGTCGCCGCCCGGCCCGCCGACCGGGCCGTCGCCGAACTGCTCGAAGCCGCCCGCGGCGAGGACGCGCTGGTCCGCGGCCTCGCCTTCGAGGCACTGCGGGTGGTGGCCGGCTCCACCGCCGAGCAGGGCGTCCGGGCCGCTGTGGAGGAGGCCGTCCTGCGGCCCTACGCGCTGCTCTGGCTGGCCGAACAGCTGGACGAGGGGGGCGCCTCCCCGGCCGACGTGCTGGGCGCGGAGGACGCCGCCTGGCTGTGGGTGGACACCGCCGCCGCCGTGCTCGACCACGGGGAGACCGACCTGCTGGTCGGCCACGTGGAGGGCGCGTCGGCGGGCGAACCCGTCCGCCTGTTCAACCGGGCCCGCCAGTCCGGCCACCCCCGTGCCGCGAGCGTCCTGACGGCCGTCGCCTCCGTCCACCCCGACCCGGCGGTGGCCCGCGCCGCCCGCCGCAGCGCCTTCTCGGTCCACACCGGCGGCGCGTAAGCGGCTCCGCGCCTGTCGAGAATCGCTGGTGTCCTGCGCCCCGTCAGGGGCGCGGGGAACTGCGCGAATCGGAAGGCGATATACGTGAAGCCGCCCACCCAGAGAATCTCTGAGCGGGCGGCTTCTCGCGTATCGGGCTTCGGGGCTAGCCCCGGTTCTCCGCGCGGCGGGCGCGGACCACGCCCACCTTCTCGCCGACCTTGCGGCGGATGACCAGCAGCGGCGCCATCGCGGCCAGCGCGATCTGGGCGAGCGCGCCGATGTGCATCAGGGTGTCGCCGCCGGGCAGGCCCGCGGCCCAGGACGCCAGGCAGCCGATGGAGACCACGATCCAGGCGACCGTCGCGGTGGCCAGCAGGCCCTGCGGCTTGGGGTACTCGATCCGGCTGACCATCAGGTAGGCCACGCCGAAGATCAGCAGCAGGCCGGGGACGAACGGCGGGTCGAGCAGCACGATCGCGATGACGGTCATGGCGCCCATCGGGCAGGGCATGCCCTGGAAGATCCCCGGCCGCATCTTCACGGCGGAGAACCTGGCAAGCCGCAGCACCACCGCCAGCAGCACGGTCAGCGCGATGAACGCGGACAGTTGCTGGTTGGAGCCGGAGGAGACCAGGCCCCAGACCGCGACGAAGTACGCCGGCGCGATGCCGAAGCTGATCAGGTCGGCGAGGTTGTCGAGCTCGGCGCCGAGCGCGGAGGAGCGCAGCTTGCGCGCCACCAGGCCGTCGAAGAGGTCGCACATGGCGCCGACCAGCAGCAGCGTGACGACGGTGGCCGCGCTGTGCTTGACCGGGGCGTTCGACTCACCGGTGAGGTGCGGCATCAGGATGCCGGTGGTGGTCGAGTAGATCGCCAGGAAGCCGCAGACGGCGTTGCCCAGCGTCAGGAAGTCGGCGGTGGAGAGGTGCTGCGGGGAGCGGGGCGCGCGCAGTTCGCGGTCCCGGGCCCAGCGGCGGCGGCGCTGCTCGGTGGATTCTTCGTCACCGAGGCCCACGAGAGTCTCAGGATCAGTCACGGTCAAGGCGAGTCACCCCGGCGGTGGTCTTCTGGCCGACCGTGACGCCGACCTCGACGCCCGCCGGCAGGTAGGTGTCGACGCGGGAGCCGAAGCGGATCAGGCCGACCCGCTCGCCCTGCTCGACCTTGGTGCCGGCGTCCATGTACGGGACGATGCGGCGGGCGACGGCGCCCGCGATCTGCACCATCTCGATGTCGCCGAGCTCGGTGTCGAAGTGCCACACGACGCGCTCGTTGCGGTCGCTGTCCTTGTTGAACGCCGGGACGAATCCACCGGCGATGTGCTCGACGGACGTCACGGTGCCGGCCAGCGGCGCGCGGTTGACGTGGACGTTGAGCGGGCTCATGAAGATCGCGACGCGGGTGCGGCCGTCCGGCCACTCGTCGATCGATTGGACCACGCCGTCGGCCGGGGAGATCACTCTGCCGGCGCCGATCTCACGCTCGGGGTCGCGGAAGAACCACAACATGCCCGCGCTGAGCGCGCAGGCCGGCACGGCCGCCAGGGCCCACTTGCCGGAACGCCGGGTGAGGGCGGTCGTCACGGCGGCGGTGGCCAGCGTGGGAACGAACCAGGGGGTGGCACCGCGCGCGATGGTCACGCGGGGACGCCGACCCTCGGGGACGAAACCCTGGGCGGAGGTGTGAGGGGACGGGCTGATGGGCATCGAGGACCTTTTGTCGCGGGCCCCGCGCGGGAACACTGAATGGCCCCTGGACGAGGGCCACCGCGGGGATCGAGTTGTGTGGGACGGCTGCTGTCCCGGTGGATGCTATCGGGACCTGCCGGTATCTGGGCAAGCCGCCTGCTAGTCGAACTACGCCTGCCTGCCGAGTCGGGCACCTGCTATGTGTACGACCGTAACCGGACGAAGTGCGGTTCCCCAAGAGGTCTCGGGTCACGGGTGATTCACGTCTCAGCGACACGCCGGTCACAGGCAGTGCACGGAAGCGGCCGCCCGGCGCGTACCTGGGGAAACGCGCCGAACGACCGCACCGAATGCCGTGCCCGCCGTGCTCCGGCCGACCAGGCCGGGGGCGGGTACGGCCGGGCCGGCGGCGGGCCCGCACGCCCGCCTTTCCGGCCCCGTGGGGGACTGCCTCAGTCGGCGAGCCGGTACTCCTCCAGCAGGCGACGTCCCACGATCATCTTCTGGATCTCCGCCGTACCTTCACCGATCAGCAGCATCGGGGCCTCCCGGTACAGCCGCTCGATCTCGTACTCCTTGGAGAACCCGTAGCCGCCGTGGATCCGGAACGAGTCCTCGACGACCTCCTTGCAGTACTCGGAGGCCAGGTACTTGGCCATGCCGGCCTCCAGGTCGTTGCGCTGCCCGCTGTCCTTCTTACGGGCGGCCATCACCATCATCTGGTGCGCGGCCTCGACCTTGGTGGCCATCTCGGCGAGCTTGAACTGGATCGCCTGGTGCTCGGCGATCTTCTTGCCGAAGGTGGTGCGCTGCTGGGCGTAGGCGATGCCCAGCTCGAACGCCCGGCGGGCCACGCCGCAGCCGCGGGCGGCCACGTTGACCCGGCCGACCTCGACGCCGTCCATCATCTGGTAGAAGCCCTTGCCCGGGACGCCGCCGAGGATCCGGTCCGCGGGGATGCGGACGTCCTGGAGCACCAGCTCGGTGGTGTCGACGCCCTTGTAGCCCATCTTCTCGATCTTGCCGGGCACGGTGAGGCCGGGGACGGTCTCGTTCGGTCCGAAGCCCGGGGTCTTCTCGATCAGGAAGGTGGTCATGTTCTTGTACGGGGTGTTGCCGCCCTCGTCGGTCTTGCACAGCACCGCGACCACGCTGGACGTGCCGCCGTTGGTCAGCCACATCTTCTGGCCGTTCAGGACGTAGAAGTCCCCGTCCTTGACGCCCTTGGTGGAGATCGCCGAGACGTCGGAGCCGAGGCCCGGCTCGGACATCGAGAAGGCGCCGCGCAGCTCGCCGGCGGCCATCTTCGGCAGGAAGTAGTCCTTCTGTTCCTGGGTGCCGTGCGCGTTGATCATGTGCGCCACGATGAAGTGGGTGTTGACGATGCCGGAGACCGACATCCAGCCGCGGGCGATCTCCTCCACCACCAGGGCGTAGGTGAGCAGCGACTCGCCGAGGCCGCCGAACTCCTCGGGGATGGTCAGCCCGAACAGGCCGAGCTGCTTCATGCCCTCGACGATGGCGGTCGGGTACTCGTCCTTGTGCTCCAGCTCGGTCGCGACCGGAATGATCTCCTTGTCGACGAACTCCCGCACGGTGGCGAGGATGTCCCGCTGGATCTCGGTGAGGCCGTCGGTCTGTGCGAGGCGTCCCATCGTGCGGCTCCGTTAATGCTCAAGAGGGTTGGGGGTGGGGGGCTCCGCGGCGCGTGGCTGCCGCGGAGCCCCCGGGAACCGGGTAGGGGCTGGGCCGATGACGGCGGCCCGCCCGTCCGGGGTCTGGAAGGGGCCGTCAGGCCAGCGGCTCGGGGCGACCGGGCTGGTCGCCGCCGCGCTCCTTCAGGTACTGCTCGGTCGGCACCATCACCTTGCGGCGGAAGATGCAGACGACGGTGCCGTCCTGCTTGTAGCCCTTGGTCTCGACGTAGACGATGCCGCGGTCCGGCTTCGAGGTCATGTTCTTGTCGAGCACGGTGGTCTCGCCGTAGAGGGTGTCGCCGTGGAAGGTCGGCGCGATGTGCCGCAGCGACTCGATCTCCAGGTTGGCGAGCGCCTTGCCGGAGACGTCCTCGACGCTCATGCCCAGCAGCAGCGAGTAGATGTAGTTGCCGACCACCACGTTCTTTCCCTGCACGGTGGTGGTCGCGTAGTTGGCGTCCATGTGCAGCGGGTGGTGGTTCATGGTGAGCAGGCAGAAGAGATGGTCGTCGTACTCGGTGACAGTCTTCCCGGGCCAGTGCTTGTAGACCGCGCCGACCTCGAACTCCTCGTAAGTGCGTCCGAACTGCATCGCGCTCAGGCCCCCGGGATCTCGAACTTGGTGGTGCGCTGCATGCCTGCGGCGCGGCCCTTGCCGGCGATGACCAGGGCCATCTTGCGGCTGGCCTCGTCGATCATCTCGTCGCCGAGCATCGCCGAGCCCTTGGCGCCGCCCGCCTCGGAGGTGCACCAGTCGTAGGCGTCGAGGATCAGCTCGGCGTGGTCGTAGTCCTCCTGCCCGGGCGAGTAGATCTCGTTGGCGGCGGCGACCTGGTCCGGGTGCAGCACCCACTTGCCGTCGAAGCCGAGGGCGGCGGAGCGGCGGGCGACCTCGCGGTAGCCCTCCTGGTTGCGGATCTGGAGGTAGGGGCCGTCGATGGCCTGCAGGTCGTTGGCGCGGGCGGCCATCAGGATGCGCATCAGGATGTAGTGGTAGGCGTCGGCGCCGTAGCCGGGCGGCTGCTCGCCGACCACCAGGGACTTCATGTTGATGGAGGCCATGAAGTCGGCCGGGCCGAAGATGATGGTCTCCAGGCGCGGCGAGGCGGCGGCGATCGCGTCGACGTTGATCAGGCCCTTGGCGTTCTCGATCTGCGCCTCGATGCCGATCTTGCCGACCTCCAGGCCGACGGTCTTCTCGATCTGGGTGAGCAGCAGGTCCAGGGCGATCACCTGCTGGGCGTCCTGCACCTTGGGCAGCATGATGCAGTCCAGGTTGTTGCCCGCGCCCTCGACGACGGTGATCACGTCGCGGTAGGTCCAGTGCGTGGTCCAGTCGTTGACCCGGACGACCCGGGTCTTGCCGCCCCAGTCGCCGTTGTTCAGGGCGTCCACGATGGTGTGGCGGGCGCTCTCCTTGACCAGCGGGGCGCAGGCGTCCTCCAGGTCGAGGAAGACCTGGTCGGCGGGCAGGCCCTGGGCCTTCTCCAGGAAGCGCGGGTTGCTGCCCGGTACGGCCAGGCAGGAACGGCGCGGACGGAGACGGTTCACAGTCATTGAGGAGTTTCCTTCCGGGTCAGCTGGTCGCGGCGGTGGTCGCGGCCCACGGCTGAAGCCTGTTGGCCAGCCGGATCTCGTCCACGATCCGGCCGATGATGGTGGTGATGCCGAAGTCCTTGGGTGTGAACACGGCAGCGACTCCGGCGGCCTTGAGGGCCTCGGCATCCGCTGCGGGGATGATTCCACCCACGATCACCGGCACATCCTCCACCCCGGCCCGGTCCAACCGCTGTATGACGTCGGGCACAAGCTCCGGGTGCGCGCCGGAGAGGATGGACAGGCCCACGCAGTGCACGTCCTCGGCGACGGCGGCGGAGACGATCTGTTCGGGCGTCAGACGGATGCCCTGGTAGACCACCTCGAAGCCGGCGTCGCGGGCCCGGACGGCGATCTGCTCGGCGCCGTTGGAGTGCCCGTCCAGGCCGGGCTTGCCGACCAGCAGGCGGAGCTTGCCGGTGCCGAGTTCGGCGGCGGTGGCGGCCACCGCCTCGCGGACAGCGGCGAGTTCGCCGCCCGGCTCGGCGGCGACCGCGACCGGCGCACCGCCGACCCCGGTGGGGGCGCGGTACTCGCCGAACACCTCGCGCAGCGCGAACGACCACTCGCCGGTGGTGGCGCCGGCCCGGGCGCAGGCCAAGGTGGCCTCCATCAGGTTCTCCTCGGTGGCCGCCACCTCCTTCAGGCGGGCCAGCGCGCGCTGCACCGCGGCCTCGTCCCGACTGCCGCGCCAGGCCTCCAGGTTGGCCAGCACCGAGCGCTCGGACGCCGGGTCGACCACCATGATGGCGGTGTCCAGGTCGGCGGTGAGCGGGCTGTCCTCGGTGGTGTCGAAGCAGTTGACGCCGACGATCCGGTCCTGGCCGGCCTCGATCCGGGCCCGCCGGGCGGCGTGCGAGGCCACCAGGTTGGACTTCAGGTAGCCGGACTCGACGGCCGGGATCACCCCGCCCATCTCCAGCACCTTGGCGATCTCCGCCTCGGCGCCGGCCAGCAGTTCCTCGGTCTTCGCCTCCACCACGTGCGAGCCGTTGAACAGGTCGCCGTACTCCAGCAGGTCCGACTCGTACGCCAGCACCTGCTGGATCCGCAGCGACCACTGCTGGTCCCACGGCCTCGGCAGGCCCAACGCCTCGTTCCAGGCCGGGAGTTGGACGGCCCGCGCGCGGGCGTCCTTGGACAGCGTGACGGCCAGCATCTCCAGCACGATGCGCTGGACGTTGTTCTCAGGCTGCGCCTCGGTCAGGCCCAGCGAGTTGACCTGCACGCCGTAGCGGAAGCGCCGCTGCTTGGCGTCCTCGATGCCGTAGCGCTCGCGGGTGACCTTCTCCCACAGCCGGGTGAAGGCCCGCATCTTGCACATCTCCTCGACGAAGCGGACACCCGCGTTGACGAAGAAGGAGATCCGGCCGACCACCTCGCCCATCCGCTCGGCCGGGACCTGCCCGGAGTCGCGGACGGCGTCCAGGACGGCGATCGCGGTGCACATCGAGTAGGCGATCTCCTGGACCGGGGTGGCCCCGGCCTCCTGCAGGTGGTAGCTGCAGATGTTGATCGGGTTCCACTTCGGGATGTGCGCCACCGTGTAGGCGATCATGTCGGTGATCAGCCGCACGGACGGGCCGGGCGGGAAGACGTGCGTCCCGCGCGACAGGTACTCCTTGACGATGTCGTTCTGGGTGGTGCCGGTGAGCTTGGCGATGTCCGCGCCCTGCTCCTCGGCGACCACCTGGTACAGCGCCAGCAGCCACATGGCGGTGGCGTTGATGGTCATCGAGGTGTTGGTGCGCTCCAGCGGGATCCCGTCGAACAGGGTCCGCATGTCGCCCAGCTGCCCGACCGGCACGCCGACCCGGCCGACCTCGCCGCGGGCGAGGACGTGGTCGGAGTCGTAGCCGGTCTGGGTCGGCAGGTCGAAGGCCACCGACAGGCCGGTCTGGCCCTTGGCGAGGTTGCGCCGGTACAGCGCGTTGGAGTCGCTCGCGGTGGAGTGGCCGGCGTAGGTGCGCATCAGCCAGGGGCGGTCGCGTTCCTGAGTGCCCATCAGATGGTCCTGCTGTGCTTGTTGTTCCGCTCGTCGAGCTCGCGGAAGAGGTTGATCTTGTCGAGGTGCTTGGCGCGGAACTCGTGGTCGCGCACGCCCAGGCCTTCCTCGGGGGCCAGGCAGAGCACGCCGACCTTGCCCTGGTGCTTGTTGTGGTGCACGTCGAGGGCGGCCTGGCCGGTCTCCTCCAGCGCGTACACCTTGGAGAGGGTCGGGTGGATCCTGCCCTTGGCGATCAGGCGGTTGGCCTCGTACGCCTCGCGGTAGTTGGCGAAGTGCGAGCCGACGATGCGCTTCAGCGACATCCACAGGTAGCGGTTGTCGTACTGGTGCATGTAGCCGGAGGTGGAGGCGCAGGTGACGATGGTGCCGCCCTTGCGGGTGACGTAGACGGAGGCGCCGAAGGTCTCCCGGCCGGGGTGCTCGAAGACGATGTCGACGTCCTCGCCGCCGGTGAACTCGCGGATCTTCGCGCCCAGGCGCTTCCACTCGCGCGGGTCCTGGTTGTTCTCGTCCTTCCAGAACTTGTAGCCCTCGGCGGACCGGTCGATGATCGCCTCGGCGCCCATGGCCCGGCAGATGTCGGCCTTGGCGTCGTTGGAGACCACGCAGATCGGGGTGGCGCCGCCGGCCAGCGCGTACTGGGTGGCGTACGAGCCGAGGCCGCCGCTGGCGCCCCAGATCAGCACGTTGTCGCCCTGCTTCATGCCCGCGCCGTTGCGCGAGACCAGCTGGCGGTACGCGGTGGAGTTGACCAGGCCCGGGGAGGCGGCCTCCTCCCAGGTGAGGTGCTTGGGCTTGGGCAGCAGCTGGTTGGTCTTCACCAGCGCGAGCTGGGCCAGGCCGCCGAAGTTGGTCTCGAAGCCCCAGATGCGCTGCTCCGGGTCCATCATCGTGTCGTTGTGGCCGTCGGGGGACTCCAGCTCGACCGACAGGCAGTGCGCGACGACCTCGTCGCCGGGCTGCCAGGCGTTGACGCCGGCGCCGGTGCGCAGCACCACGCCCGCCAGGTCGGAGCCGACCACGTGGTACGGCAGGTCGTGACGCCTGGTCAGCGGGGAGAGCCGGCCGTAGCGCTCCAGGAAGGCGAAGGTGGAGACCGGCTCGAAGATCGAGCTCCACACGGTGTTGTAGTTGACGGCGCTGGCCATCACGGCGACCAGGGCCTCGCCCGGGCCGACCTCGGGCAGCGCGACGTCGTCCAGGTGGAGCGACTTGCGCGGGTCCTTGTCGCGGCTGGCGAGGCCGGCGAACATCTGCTCCTCGTCCTTGTGGAGCGTCACGGCCCGGTAGGACTCGGGCAGCGCGAGGCCCGCGTAGTCGGCGGACGTGGCGTTGCCGCTGAGGATCGCGTCGAGAATTTCCTGCATGGCTGCCTCCGAAGGCGTACCTGTGCGAGGGACACAGGGCGTCTGGGGGAGCCGGGAGCGGACACCGGCTTCGCTGAGGGTCTGAGGGCGGGGTACTGCGGTGGTGCGACGGAAGGGTGGGTCGCGCGGGCACGTCCCCCAGGTGAGGGGACGCCGGACGACGGCGCGCCGAGGTGGGGAGCCGCGGCGCCGCGACCGGTGGCAACAACGTAGTGGCACCCTGTGCCACTCGTAAAGACACAGGGTGCCAACTTCCGACGTGAGCCAGAACACGCGGGTCCGAGGGTTGCCGGGAACGCTCGAAGGCCCGTTCCCGAAAACGGGAACGGGCCTTCGATTCTGTCTGTCACCTGCTGAAATCGCCTGGATTACATGGCACTTCGGCCGGCCAGCGCGGCCCGGATCGAATCCACCACGGTCTCCAGCGGGGCATCCGTGCGGGCCACTGTGATCAGCACCTCACCGCCGGGGCTGGCACTCAGTGCGCTCACGGCCGTCGAGTCCTCCGGTGGCACTCCGTCACCATTGGCACCGGGTGCCAGCGTGGTGCCGCGGCGGCGGGCACCGCTCGGCGGGGTCGGCCAGAACGTCCCCCGGATCACCTCGAAGGAGTGGTCGAGCTGCGCCTCCACGTCGCCGTGCCCGCCGGCCCGCAGCCAGCGCCGCAGCACGTGGTTGTGCGCCGCGACCACCGCCGCCGCCGACACCTCGGCCAGCATCGAGTCGTCGTCCCCGCCGCGCTGCCAGCCCGGTGGGGTCTGCTCGGCCGCGTCGAACCGGCCCAGCAGGTACCGGGTGAACAGCCGCTCGTACCGGGAGACCACCGCGATCTCCCGCTCGCGCAGCGCCGGGACCTGCCGGATCAGCTGGTAGCGGGCCACCGACATGTCCGGGGTGGAGGCGTACATCCGCAGCACCTCCTTGATGCCCCGGCACACCACGTCCAGCGGGTGCTCCTCCGGCTCCGCGCTGGCCAGCAGGTCCGCCACCCGCACCAGGGTGTCGTCGTGGTCCGGGAAGATCGCCTCCTCCTTCGACCGGAAGTACCGGAAGAAGGTGCGCCGCGCCACCCCGGCGGCGGCCGCGATCTGATCGACCGTCGTCTCCTCGTACCCCTGGGTGGCGAACAGCTGCATGGCGGCCGCCGTGAGGTCCTGGCGCATCTGCAGCCGCTGGGCGGCGGCCCGGCGGCTGCCCGGCCCGGACTCCACCCCCGACCGCGGCTGGTCGTGCCCGGCGGCCGGCTGCTGCTGCTGGGAAAGCGAGGTCTGGCGATCCATGTCGGGAACGCTACACGCACCCGGTGCCGCCCCCGCCGGCCTGGCCCTGCGCACCGGCGCCGAAGGCGGCACCACGGCGGGCCGCGGCCACCGCGAGGAGACCGCGCCGGACCCCCAGGAGGGCCTCGGCGCAGCCGGGTTGACGCCCCCGGCGGGCGACGGCCGCGGGCTCGGCGAGGACGCCGGACGGCCGGTCATCGCCGCGCGTGGTCGCGGAAACCGCGGCCGGTCTTGCGGCCCAGGCAGCCCGCCGCCACCAGGTGCTCCAGCAGCGGCGCGGCCGCCAGACCCGGCTCCCGGAACTCCTGGTGCAGTACCTTCTCGATGGTCAGCGACACGTCCAGGCCCACCACGTCCAGCAGCTCGAACGGGCCCATCGGGTAGCCGCAGCCCAGCTTCATCGCGGTGTCGATGTCGTCCACCGTCGCGTAGTGCTCCTCCAGCATCCGCACCGCGTCGTTCAGGTACGGGAACAGCAGCGCGTTCACGATGAAACCGGCCCGGTCGCCGCACTCCACCGGGTGCTTCCTCACCTTCGCGCACAGCTCCAGCACCGTCGCCGTGACGTCCTCGGCGGTCAGCACCGTGGAGACCACCTCGACCAGCTTCATGGCCGGCGCCGGGTTGAAGAAGTGCATGCCGATCACGTCCTGCGGACGGCCGGTCGCCGTCGCGCAGGAGATCACCGGCAGCGAGGAGGTGGTGGTGGCCAGGACCGCGCCCGGCTTGACGATCTTGTCCAGGGTGGCGAACAGCTCGCGCTTGACCTCGAGGTCCTCCGCCACCGCCTCCACCACCAGATCGACGTCCGCCAGCTCCTGGTAGCCGCCGGTCGGGGTGACCAGCGCCAGCGCCGCGTCCCGGGCCTGCTCGGTCAGCCGGCCCTTCGACACCGAACGCTCCAGCGACTTCGCCAACTGCGCCTTCGCCCGCTCCGCCTTCTCCTGGCTGCGGGCCGCCAGCAGCACCGGGAAGCCCGCCTTCGCGAACACCTCCACGATGCCGGTCGCCATCGTTCCGCTGCCGCACACACCGACGCTGCGCACCTCGCGGCCGGCCGGACGCGCCTCGGCCGCCACCGCCTCCTCGGCGACCACCTGGGACGAGCCCGGGGCCTCGTACGTGTAGAAACCGCGGCCCGACTTGCGGCCCAGCAGGCCCGCCGCGACCAGCTGGCCGAGGATCGGCGCCGGGGCGTGCAGACGGTCCCGGGACTGCGCGTACATCGCCTCCAGCACGGTACGGGCGGTGTCCACACCGATCAGGTCCAGCAGTGCGAGCGGGCCCATCGGCAGGCCGCAGCCCAGCCGCATCGCCGCGTCGATGTCCTCCCGGGTGGCGTACCGGGACTCGAACATCGCCGCCGCCTGGTTCAGGTACGCGAACAGCAGGCCGTTGGCGATGAAACCGGCCCGGTCGCCCGCCGCCACCGGCTCCTTGCCCAGGTCGCGCGCCAACTCGGCGACCTGCGCGGCCGCCTGGGGCGAGGTCAGCACCGTGCGGACCACCTCGACCAGCTTCATCGAGTGCACCGGGTTGAAGAAGTGCACCCCCAGCACCCGCTCCGGGCGGGCCGTGGCCGCCGCGATCCGGGTCACGCTCAGCGCGGTGGTGCCGGTCGCCAGCACCGTCTCCGGCGGGCAGATCCGGTCCAGCTCGGCGAACAGGCCGCGCTTGAGCTCCAGGTCCTCCGGGACCTCCTCGATCACCAGATCCGCCTGCGCGGCCGCGGACAGGTCGTCGCCGACCTCGATCAGCGCGAGCAGCGCGGCGCGCTCCTCGGCGGTCAGCCGCTCACGCGCCACCGCCCGGGCGGTCGACGCCTCGATCCGGGCCAGCGCCCGCGCCGCCTGCGCCGGACCGGCCTCCACGCCGATCACCCGCCGGCCGCTACGGGCCACCGCCACGGCCACCCCGGCACCCATGGTGCCCAGGCCGACCACGGCAACAGTGGGGAAGGGACGCTCCATTGACCAGACTCCTTAGTCATGGGCCCGTGCCGACGGCCCCCGCCACCACCCGGGCATGCCGGGGTACGACGGGGGAGGGTGTGCCGACGGCACGGGAGAAAAGGGAACGGAAGAAGAACAGCGGCGACCCCGCGCTCCGGACCGGTCCGCTCCGGTTCCGTCGAGGGGCAGTGCCGTGGTGCTCAGGCGCTCCGACAGGATCATGAAGCGACGCCGACGCGCACACACAGAAGAAGAAACGCAACCGCCCGGTGCGGCTCCCGAAGCCCGGCGCTGGCGCGTGCCGACACTGTAGCCCAGCTACTGGCGAGTAGGAAGAGGGAGGTGCGCACGCCGGTCGGTCGGCGATCTCAAGGAGTTCAGCCGTTGACTCCCGAACGCGAAACAGCCCGCCCGGAGAGTTCCGGGCGGGCCGTTCGTATGTGGCGTGGCGTCAGTGCGCCATGACGGGAACCGCGTCCTCGAGCTCGGACGTGGACTCGTGGTGTTCGGGCTTGCCCGCGTTGATCAGGGTGAAGGCGGTGAGGGAGGCCAGGACCAGGATGCCGACGGCCCACCAGATGGCGGTGGAGTAGGAGTGGACCTGGGCCTGGAGCTGGAACAGCTGGGGGTCGGTGGCGGTGGCCGCGTGGGACTTGGCCCATTCGGTGCCGGCGCTGTGGGCGACGGTGCTGAGGAGGGCGGTGCCGATCGCGCCGCCGACCTGCTGGGAGGTGTTGACCATCGCGGAGGCGACACCCGCGTCGCGGGGCTGGACGCCGTAGGTGGCCAGGCTCATGGCGGGCATGAAGGCGGTGCCCATGCCGAGGCCCATCAGGATCAGCCCGGGCAGGATCTGCCAGTACGAGGTGCCGACCTCGATCCGGGTGAGGATCAGCAGGCCGAGCGAGGCGACCAGGAAGCCGGGCGCCATCAGGTAGCGGGCCGGGATCCGGGTCATCAGGCGGGCGCCGATCTGGGTGGAACCGGTGATCATGCCGGCCACCATCGGGAGGAAGGCCAGACCGTTGACGACCGGCTTGTAGTGCAGCACGCCCTGCATGTAGAGGGTGAGGAAGAGGAACAGGCCGAACATGCCGATCACGGCCATGCCGAGCGAGAGGTAGACGCCGCCGCGGTTGCGGTCGGTGAGCACGCGCAGCGGCAGCAGCGGGGCGCTGACCCGGCGCTCGACCAGGACGAACGCGGCGAGCAGCACCGCGGCGGCGATGAACAGGCCGATGGTGGAGCTGTCGCCCCAGCCGGCGCTCTCGGCGCGGGTGAAGCCGTAGACCAGGGAGACCAGGCCGGTGGTGACCAGCAGGACGCCGGGGATGTCGAGGCGGTTGCGGTTCAGGCCGGCGGCGGGCTCGCGGATGACCAGGACCGCGCCGGCGATGGCGATGGCCGCGAACGGGATGTTGATGTAGAAGGTCCAGCGCCAGTTCAGGTACTCGGTGAGGGCGCCGCCCAGGATCAGGCCGAGCGCACCGCCACCGCCGGCCACGGCGCCGTAGATGCCGAACGCCTTGGCGCGCTCCTTGCCGTCGGAGAACATCACCGCGAGCAGCGACAGCGCGGCCGGGGCGAGCAGCGCGCCGAACACGCCCTGCAGGGCGCGGGCGCCGAGCAGCATGGTGGTGTTGACGGCGGCGCCGCCGATCGCGGAGGCCGCGGCGAAGCCGACCAGGCCGAGCATGAAGGTCCGGCGGCGTCCCCACAGGTCGGCGACCCGGCCGCCGAACAGCAGCAGTCCGCCGAAGGCCAGCGCGTAGGCCGTGATGACCCACTGGGTGGTGCTGTCGGCGAAGCCGAGGTCTTCCTTGGCGCTGGGGAGCGCGATGTTCACGACGGTGGCGTCGAGGACGACCATCAGCTGGGCCAGCGCGATGAAGATCAACGCCTTCCAGCGGCGTGGATCCGGCTGGAGGGTTTCGGACATGGAGGTACCCACCTGTGAGTGCGAGAGAGCGTACGAGACGTGCGAAAAGCTTGCAGGCGGCCCGGTCGGACTGCCTGTCGGAAGAGCGCGGCGGCCGGTCGGCGGCCGGGGTGGTTCAGGCGCGCTGTGCGAGGTCCTCCAGGGTCACGGCGCGGCCGGGCAGGGCGGACGGGGCGATGGTGCGCAGCCCGTCCAGCAGGAGTTGGAGGTGACGGTGGACCAGCGGGTGCAGGTCGAGACAGCCGGTTCCGGGGAGCGGTCGGGTGAGCTGGGAGACGGCGACCACGACGTCGCCCGCCCCGATGTCGGTGCGGAGCAGTCCGTCGGCCTGCGCACGGGCCACCAGGTCCTCGGTGACCTTCGTCAACTCCGTGCGGGCGTCGGCGAGTTCGGGGTCGTGCGGGTCGATGGTGTCGGACAGCAGGGAGCACAGCGCGCCGATCCGTTCGTCGGCGGCGGCGTGCACGAAGCGGCTGAGCGCGGCGAAGGAGTCGGGCTCCTCCGCGGCGGCCGCGTGCGCGTGCGCCACGATCCGGTCGATGACGGCGAGCGACACCTGGTGGATCAGCGTCCGGCGGTCGGCGAAGTTCCGGTAGAGCGTGGCGTTGCCGACGCCGGCCCGGCGGGCGATCTCGTCGAGCGGGGCCATCGCCCCGTGGTCGACGAAGGCCTCGCGGGCGGCGGCGACGATGCGCGCGCGGTTGCGGGTGGCGTCCGCGCGCCGGCGGGGGGCGGCGACGGTGGTCATGGTGCGCTCCCTTCGAGCGGGCGGAGGCCGGAGGAGGTGTCCGCAGGAGTGGGGAGAGCCTCCCCGTTTCTGCTTGGACAGAGTTTCAAACGGGGACTTGGTCCCCGGAATTTCATCATTCGATGTGACTCGCGTCACGTTTGAAACTCCACGGACGGGTGAGCTCTCGGCCGAGTCGCCCGTGCGCCGCATCCTCGCAGGCCAGCATGGGTGCATGAGCACCATGAAGCCGCGCACCGAGCGCGCCGCCGAGGCCCGGTTGGCCGCCACCAGGATCGAGGCCGAGGGCGTGGACGGGGTGATCGTCGGCTGGGTCGACAACGCCGGCGTCACGCGGGTCAAGACCGTCCCCGTCCGCGGTCTGGAGAGCGCCGCCCGGTGGGGCGTCGGCGCCTCGCCGTCCTTCGATGCGTTCCTGGCCGACGACTCGCTCGCCCCGTCCGGCAACCCCGTCGGAGACCTGCGGCTGGTCCCCGACCTGGCCGCGCTGCGCCGGCTCGCCGCCCAGCCCGGCTGGGCCTGGGCCCCCGGCGACCGCTGGACCCAGCAGGGCGAACCGCACCCCGGCTGCCAGCGGCAGTTCGCCCGCCGCACCGTCGAGGCACTCGCCGAGCGCGGCCTGACCGTGCAGGCCGGCATCGAGGTCGAGTGGATCGTCGAGGGCGGCGAAGCCGGGCCCGCGTACGGCATGCGCCGCCTGATCGGCAACAGCGACTACCTGCGCGACCTGCTGCGCGCCCTGCGCGAGCAGAAGCTGACGGTGCTCCAACTGCACCCCGAGTACAGCGACGGCCAGTTCGAACTGTCCGTCGCCCCCGGCGGCCCGGTCGAGGCCGCCGACACCGCCCTGCTGGTCCGGCACACCGTGCAGGCCGTCTCGCTGCGCCACGGCCTGCGGGCGAGCTTCGCGCCGGTCACCGCCCCCGGCGGCGTCGGCAACGGCGGCCACCTGCACTTCAGCCTGTGGCGCGACGGCCAGAACCTCGGCCACGGCGGCACCGGCCCGCACGGCCTCACCCGGGAGGCGGAGGCGTTCCTCGCCGGGGTACTGGCCGAACTGCCCGCGCTGCTCGCACTCGGCGCCCCGTCGGTGGCCAGCTACCTGCGGCTGGTACCCGGCCACTGGTCCGGCCCGCACCGCTGCTGGGGGCTGGAGAACCGGGAGGCCGCACTGCGGCTGATCACCGGCTCCGCGCCCGAGCAGGCCAACGCCGAGGTCAAGTGCTTCGACGCCGCCGCCAACCCCTACCTCGCCGTCGGCGGCGTACTGGCCGCCGGCCTGGCCGGCCTCGGCGACGCGCTGCGCCTGCCCGCCGAAACCACCGGCGACCCGGACGGCGTCGCCGAACGTCTGCCCACCACGCTCGGCCAGGCCGTGGACGCGCTGCGCAAGTCCGAGGTGCTGCGCGCCGCGATGGGGGAGTCACTGTGGCAGGCGGTGATCGACGTCCGGGAGGCGGAGATCGCCCGGTTCGCCGGCCTGGCCCCGGCGGAGATCATCGAGGCGCTCCGCTACCGCTACTGACGGGCGGTCAGCGGGCCGAGCGGTCCAGCAGTGCGAGCGACGCCAACGCGTCGCGCAGCCGTGGGCCCAGGTCGGTCTCGCCGGCCTCGTGGTGGGCGACGGGGAAGGGCACCGCGGGCGGCTTGTCGTTCCACCACGTCAGGTGACGGGCCGCCCGGCGCACGTACACCATCGCCCCCACCGGGTTGCCGAAGAAGGTGACCTCCAGCGTGGGGAAACCGGCCGGGTCGCCGGCCGGATCCTCCAGATGGAAGGTCTGGATCCACGAGTGGCGGTGCTCGATGTCCGGCACGTGCTCGTCCAGCAGCACCGACCCGGTGCAGCGGTAGCCCTTGGTCAGGAACGCCTCCATCACCGCTTCGTGGAGCGGGGAAGCGGCCACGTGCACGAAGTCGACGTCCCGCACGGCGTCCCCGATCGTGGTGACCAGCGAGAGGTCGATCCCCGTCGAGCTGCCGGCGAGCTCGGTCACCGGGCAGTCCCAGGGCAGCCGGCCCTTCATGCCGACCCGCTGCTCGGTGCGCCGCTCCACCTCGAAGTACGCACGCTCGGGGGAGAGGTAGGCCCATTCGCGGTCGGCCGTGCTGCCGTCCGACTGCTTCACCTTGCCCACCACGCGCAAGTACAGGCCGTCGATCCGCAGCTTCGACCCGCCCGCCCGGAACAGGATCTCGCCCTCGATGCGCTGCCCGGGCTGCGGGGACATGGTGGTGATCACGGTGTCGATCTCCGGCCCCTGGCCGTCCTCGCCGCCGAACCCGAACAGCTTGCGCAGCCCCATCGTCCGCCTCCCCCTGGAAAGTTCGGGCAAAGCCTAGCCCCCGGCCCGGTTATGCTCACCCCCTGATCGCACCGAGGAGGGGAGCCGCCGGTGGCCATGCGGGGAAGGTTCGGCTTCGGCCGCGAAGGAGCGCAACCGGACCCGTCGGCGGTCGAACTGGTCCTGGGCGAACTGGAACTGACGGACCAGTGGGTCACCGGACATGTGGTGATCCGGGCCGGTGGCCGCGCACTGGAACTCCAGGGCCTCGACGCGCGGCTGGTGGCCGACGCCTACGACGAGGACGGCGGGCGTTCCGAGCTGGAGATCGGTTGGCTGGACGTCGGCGACAGCTGGTTCACGCTGGCACCCGGCGAGGAACGGCAGGTGACGTTCCGCCGCCGGCTGTCCTGGGAATGCCCGTTCACCGAGTACGGCGGCCAGGACTTCGGCATCGGCCTCGCGGTGCGGGCCACGCTGAACACTCGCGCCGGGGAGCTCGGCTTCCGGCCCGAAGCCGCCCTGCGGGTGCCGCCGCCGGTCGCGGTGGCCGCCGCCATCGGAGCCTTCGGTGAACTCGGCTACACGGAACGCTCCGCGCGGGTGATCGCCGACTACATCCCGGACTCCGACCAGTACAACGAGGGCTACCAGTCGCTGTTCCTCACCGACCCCGCCCGGGGCAAGCGCAAACTCCCGCGCCTGGAACTGTCCTTCGTCACCAACGCGGTCGGCACCATGGTCCATCTGCGCCGGGCCGCACCGAACCTGTACGAGTGGGCGTCCAAGCCGAAGACCGTCACCTTCGCGGTCGCCCACCACGAAGTCGCCCACGCCGACCTCGCCGCCCGGGCGGGCGCCGCACTGGAGGACCTGCGCGCCCTGTACCGGACGTGACTCAGTCCTTCGGGAACGGCACCGTCCAACCCGGGCACCGCGCGATCGCGGTCAGCCGGTCGAGCGTGATCAGCGGCGGCCGGCCCGCGTCCGGGTGGCCCGCGCCCGCCGGGTTGACCGCTGTCACGCGGATCCGGCGGCCGTCCGGGCGCAGCAGGTCGACGATGGTCTCGGTGGAGCCCTGGGCGTTCGGGACGGGGCGGCCTTCGACGCTGCGGATGCGGGTGTCGTCCGGCAGCACGGGGGCGTCCGCGAACCAGGCCCGCGCCGACGTGTCGGCCTGCTCCTCCTGGAACCGCAGGACGACCGTCCGGTCGCCGTCGACCAGCGTCGCCGTCTGCTCCGGGCCGGCGGTGCCGGCCACCACCTTCAGGCCGGGCGGCAGCAGGTCGGGCCGCTGCACCGGGGTGTCGGCGGCCGGGAGCCCCGGCAGGGTCTGGCGCACCGAGGCCTCGAAGGTGCGCCAGGCCGGGTCGATGGCCAGCGCCGACAGCTGGGCGACGCTCAGCAGCGGCTCCGGCCTGGTCCACTCGCCGGTCTTCCGCCCGACGTTGTACGAGGTGGCGGTGACCCGCATCCCGTCCGGGGTGGTCCACTCGACCCCGGCGTACCGATACGGGCCCTTGCCCTGCGAGGTGAACTGCGTGACGGCCACCATGCTGCCGTCCTCCAGGGTCTCCCCCTGGCACTTCACGTCCGGGGCGGGTTCGTCCGGGCACGGTCGGGCCGACCGTTGGCCGCCGTGGTTGACGCGAACCGCCAGCAGGCTCTGCCCGTGGCCGTCGTCCAGGGTCAGCTCCGCCCACGCCTGGGTGGTCGGGATCGCGGCCGACCCGGCCGCCGACCCGTCGGAGCGCACGATCCTCAGCTCCTTCGGCAGGCGCTCCGCCACCGCCGAGACCATGTGCGCCTCCTGCGGAATCCGGGCACCGTCGGGCACGCCGTCCCCGGACGGGGCGGGCGCGACGGCGGCCGGGCCGACACTGTCCGTGCGCAGGGCGTTCGGCAGGACGGCGGCGGTCACCCCGCTCACCGCCAGCATCGCGGCGGCCGACCCCAGCGCCAGCCTGCGGCGCCGCCGGCGGCGGCCCCGGGCCGCGCCACCCATGGCCAGCAGCGGGATGTCGGGCACGAACCTCTCCCCGGTCTCGTGGAAGACCTGGCACAACCGGTCCTCGAAGTCCTGCTCGGGCAGTGCGGGCATGCGTGATCACCGTCTCGGGGAGCGAAAAGGAAGAACAAGGGGCGGTACTGGTGGTGCCGGCGGCGCGTCAGCGCGCGGCGAGGTCGGCCAGGCCGTCGCCCAGCAGGTCGCGCAGCCGGGCCAGCGCCCGCGAGGACTGGGAGCGGACCGCGCCCGGGCGGCAGCGCAGGATCGCCGCCGTCTCCTCGACGCTGACGTCCTCCCAGTAACGCAGCACCAGCACCGCGCGATCGCGCGGCGCGAGCCGGCCCAGCGCCTGGAGCAGCGTCATCCGCAGCGTGCTGTCGCCCGTCGGGTCCGGCAGGTCCGGGAGCTCGGCGACCGGGCGCTCGCGCGAACTGCGCCGCCGGTGGTGATCGATGAACTGCCGGTACAGCACCCCCTGCGCGTAACCCGCCGGATTCTCTATCGCCCGGCCGCCGAACAGCCGCCCCGGCCGGCGCCACACCACGTACATCCGGCTCAGCGTCTCCTGCACCAGATCCTCGGCGAGATGGGTGTCACCACCCGTCAGCAGGCACGCCGAACGGTACAGCGGGGCCGACCGGTTGGCGGCGAACTCCGCGTACTCCAGCTCGCCGCCGCGCACTGATGCTCCTGCCACGTTCGTTGTTCTCCCCGGCCGTCCACCCTGTCACCCTCCAGACGCGACGAGGTGCCTCGCGTGTCACAGGGCGGGCGCGAAAACTTTTCCTGGGCGGGTCACGGTGGCCGGGGCCCGGCGTGGTCGGGTCACGGCGGGCGGGTGGGCTCAGCGGGCGGGCTCAGCGGGCGGGGCGCTCGCCCATGCCGCGGCAGAACGGGCACGTCCGGCTGCCCTGGCAGTCGCCGCAGCGGACCCGGCCCTCGGTCCGCCCGCCCCAGGTCATGCCGCCCATCGTCCAGCCCCGGCCCCAGCAGCGATCGCACGAGCACCGCCCCTCGCACTCCGGGCACAGCTCGTAGCCGGGCTGGACGTCCTCCGGCGCGAGCAGCGGTTCCGGGCGGACGAACACCTCCGGCAGGTGCAGCGCCATCGGCTCCAGATCGGCCCGGCACAGCGTCAGACCGCGCACCGGGTGGAAGTGCAGCCGGATCGTCATCCCGTCCCGCCAGGCGTGCAGCACCGCCGAGCCGGACTCGGTGCGCTCCACCGTCCGCTGCCAGTCCGCGAGTTGGGCCTCCGCCCGGGCCAGCAGGTCCGGGCCGGTCGGCTGAGGGTCGAGGACGACCTGGCGGTGGTGGCCGAAGCTCAGCGGATTGCCGAACGCGGTGATCTCCGGATGCTCCGGCAGCTGGGCCGACGGCGCCACCCCGGGCGCCAAGGCCTCCAGGAGCGCCGCGAACTCCGCGTACAGCCGCTCGCCGCGCCGCCGCAGTTCCTCCCGCGCTCCCGGTATCTCCTCGCCCGCCATCGCCGCCCCTCTCGTCGAAGTGCTGTCAACTGGCCGGGGGCGTCCGGGTGTTGCTCGGTGCGCGCGCCGGGCGAGCCGATTCTAGGCACCCGGTGCGGCCGGGCGGGCCGTTTTCGCAACCTGCGAGGGTTTCGCGGAACGGCCTGATGCACCGCCGCGGCGAGTGGTACGAAGATCGGATGACGAGCTACTGGCTGGGTGAACGCATACGCCTGCGGGCGGTCGAGACCGAGGACGGACCGCTACTGGCCCGCCTCTCCGAGCAGGAGGAGCGCCTCGGCGACCTGCTCAACCCCCCGCGCTCCACCGAGGGCTGGAACGCCGTCGCCCGCGAACACGCCACCGCCGACCCGTCCGGCGACACCTACGTCCTGATCGTCGAGTCCCGCGCCGACGGCACCCCCGTGGGCTCCGTCGGCGTCCACCACGCCGACCCGCGCAACGGCTGGTTCGAGTACGGCATCACCATCGCCGCCGAACACCGCCGCCGCGGCTACGCCAGTGAGGCCGCCCGGCTGGTCATCCGCCACCAGTTCGAGGAACGCCGCTACCACAAGGCCACCGCCAGGGTCTTCGCCCACAACCACCCCTCCCTGCACCTCCAGCAGCGCCTCGGCTTCACCGAGGAGGGCCGCCTGCGCCGCCACGTCCTCCTCTCCGGCCGCCCCACCGACGTCGTCCTGCTCGCCCTCTTCGCCGAGGACTTCACCGCCCGCCACGGCGCCGCTCAGGCCGACCCCTCCGCGTAGTCCGGCGCCCGCGCCCCGGTCTGCCCCGCGCCCCGGCGGGCCCGGCGGCCGGGGCGGTCAGGGCCTAGTCTCGGGTGCAGCCGACGGGCCCGTCGCCCGCTGATGACGAGAGAGACGAGTCCCCGTCGTGTCGAACGCACCCGTGATCCGCAGTGACGTTCCCGGGTCCTTCGCCCGGGGCGTCTTCCACGAGCGCCACCCCAAGCTCGTCCAGCAGGTCCTTGACGCGCTGCCGTACGGCCCGGCCCAGCGGGTGGCGGTGGAGCGGCTGCTGGCGGAGAGCACCACCGGCGTGCTGGAGCCGCCGGGTGCGGACGCCCCGGGTGCCGCGCGGTGGCGGGAGTGGGGAGCGGGCCTGTGGGGTCGGCCCTGGGGGGAGGCGCCGTTCCTGTGGGCGGAGAGTTACTTCTACCACCGGCTGCTGGACGCCATCGGCTATTTCGGGCCCGGCGCGTGGCAGGGCATCGACCCGTTCGCGCCGTTCAAGAACGCCGAGCTGGCCGGTACGGCGGTGGACGAGGAACTGGCCGCGCTGAGCGGGCTCGACGGTCTGCCGGAGGCCCGTCGGGCGGAGGTGCTGCTGTCGTCCGCGCTGTGGGGCAACCGCGCGGACCTCGGCTTCCAGCTGCTCGCCGGGGCCACCGGGACGGCCGCGTCCGGCCTGGTCGCCGACGACAGCGCGAGGCTCTGGACCGAGCTCGAACGGGCCGCCGGCGGGCGGGTCTGCGTCATCGCGGACAACGCGGGCCGGGAGCTGCTGCCCGACCTGGTGCTGACCGACCACCTGCTGGCCGGCGGCCTGGCGGCGCAGGTCGTCCTGTACGTGAAGCCGCAGCCGTACTACGTGTCGGACGCGACCACGGCCGACGTCCTCGCCTCCGTCGAACGCCTGCGCACCGCGCCCTCGCCGGCCGCCGGGGCGGTCGGCGGGCGGCTGTGGCGGGCGATGAACAGTGGCGCGCTGGTGGTCCGCACGCACCCGTTCTTCTGCGCGCCACTGCCGTTCCACGACCTGCCGGCCGACCTGCGTGCCGAGCTCGCCGCCGCGACAATGACGATCCTCAAGGGCGACCTCAACTACCGCCGCCTGGTCGGCGACCGGCTCTGGCCGCCGACCACGCCGTTCAGCGAGACCGTGAGCCACTTCCCGTCGCCCGTCGCTGCGCTGCGGACGCTGAAATCGGACGTGATCGTCGGCCTCGACGCCGCCACCGTCGCCCGGCTGGACGGCAGCGGGGCCGCGTGGCGCACCGACGGCCGCCACGCCCTCGTCCAGGTCTGCGCGCGCCCGTAGCTCCGGTCGAAACGCTGTGGCGGCCGACCGCCCGTGCCTGGCACGATGGCGGGCCCGACCGCCCCGAGGAGCCCGAGCCCGTGCCCACGCCCGCCGATCGTCTGGCCGCGGCCCGCGCCTCGGCCGACCCCGCCGAGCTGCGGGCCCTGACGGACGTCGGGCTGCCCTTCGTCGACCAGGCACTCGCCGAGAACCCGCAGACGCCGCCGGACGCGCTGCTGCTGCTGGCCGGGGTGCGGCGCGGCGACTGGAACGACAACCGACTGCTGTGCCTGCTGGCCCAACACCCGGGCGCGGACGGGACGGTGCTGGGCGCCGTGCTCGCGGCGGTGGCCGAGCGTCTCACGGCGGGGCAGCGGCCGTACGCCGCCACGCTCGCGCTGGCGGGGCGGCCGGAGGTGCCGGTCGAGCAGGTGCGGGCGCTGGGGCGGTTGGCCGGGGCCTCGGCACGGCTGCGCCGGGGGACGGCCAGGGTGCTGGCGGGGCGTTCGTAGGTTTCACGTCCCCGACCGGCAGCGGTCGGGCACTCGTCCGGTCTACGACGATTGCTTTACTACCTCTTGATTTTTGTCATATGGGCTGAATAGTCTCCCGGCCATTCGCGCGCCTTCGACCACCTCGATCGCGTCTGCCATCAGCCGGGAGGGTCCACCCCTATGAGCGTTCCCCGCATCCGCCGCTCCGCACTCCTCGCCGCAGGTCTCGCACTCGTCACGGCCGGCGCACTCGCCGGACCCGCAGCAGGCGCCGCCACGGCGGCCGGCACGTCCGCCACCGGGCAGCCGATGAACTACGTGGTCAACACCAAGGCCAACCACGGGCAGACCAAGAAGGCCGAGCGCGAGATCCAGGCGGCCGGCGGCAGCGTGGTCGCCTCGTACGAGCAGATAGGCGTGGTGATCGCCCGCTCCGGCGACCCCGGCTTCGCGGCCAGACTGCGCCAGTCGAAGACCATCGACTCGGTCGGCGCCAGCCGCACCGCCGGGATCCAGGCCGCCGACGTCGAAGCCGCCGTCGAGGAGGCCGAGGTGCCCGCCGCGGCCGCCGACGGCAACGAGCCGCTCTGGGCCAACCAGTGGGACATGAAGCAGATCGGCGTGGACCGGGCCCACGCCTCGACGCTCGGCAGCCGCGACGTGGTGGTCGGCGTCCTCGACTCCGGCATCGACGCCACCCACGAGGATCTCGCCGCCGCCGTCGACCCGTCGCTCTCCGCGTCCTGCCTCAGCGGCAGCCCCGACACCAACTGGCAGTCCTGGCAGCCCACCAGCAGCTCCCACGGCACCCACGTGGCCGGCACCATCGCCGCCGCCAAGAACGGCAAGGGCATCGAGGGCGTCGCCCCCGGCGTCCGGCTGGCCGCCGTCAAGGTGGTCGACAACGGCGGGTTCATCTACCCCGAGTACGCGATCTGCGGCTTCGTGTGGGCGGCCGAGCACCACTTCACGATCACCAACAACAGCTACTACGTGGATCCGTGGATGTTCAACTGCGCGGGCGACCCCGACCAGGGAGCGGTCAGCGAGGCCGTCCGCCGGGCCGTGGACTACTCCCGCCGGGGCGGGGTGCTGAACGTCGCCTCCGCGGGCAACGAGAACATCGACCTGGCGCACAAGACCGTCGATGTCAGCAGCCCCGACGACACCACCCCCGGCAGCCGGCCGATCGACGCCAGCTGCCTCGACCTGCCCGCCGAACTGCCGGGCGTGGTCGCGGTCTCGGCGATCGGCGTCAAGGGCGACAAGTCCTACTACTCCAGCTACGGCCTGAACAAGGTCACCGTCGCCGCCCCCGGTGGCGACTCCCGCTACCAGCTGCCCGACACCCCCGACCGCCGGGGCTCGGTGCTCTCCACCCTCCCCGGCGACAAGTACGGCTACATGTCGGGCACTTCGATGGCCGCCCCGCACGTGGCCGGTGTTCTCGCGCTGCTCGCCTCCACCCACCCGGGCGCCGGGCCGGAGCAACTGCGCAGCCTGCTGGTGACCCAGGCCGACCCGCACGCCTGCCCGACCGGCGAGTTCAACCCGGGCGGCACCGGGGCGTACAAGGCGACCTGCGAGGGCACCACCGCCAACAACGGCTTCTACGGGGCCGGGGTGGTGTCCGCCGCCAAGGCCGCGGACACCTTCCGCAACTGACCCCGCGTCAGCGGCTCCACGGGTGGCGCGACCGGCCGCACCACCGCGAAGCCGCTCCACGGGCGGTGTGACCGGCCGCGCGTCGGCGGCGTCGATCGTGGCGCGGCCGGCCGCAGGTCAGCTCTCGCCGTCGATGTGCCGGGACCAGTCCGACTCCACCGAGGCCAGGCCGGCCCGGTTCGGCACCTGCTTCAGCCAGGCCGGACGGGCCGCCGTGCGGGCCGCGGCGGCCCGCTCCTCGGCGGCCCGGATCTGCTCCGGGGTGGCGAACCCCTCCGGCAGCCAGGCCGCCGAGTTCGCGACCCGGGCTGCCAGGTGTTCCACGTACGCGGCCCGGACGGCGGCCGGCGAGTCGAAGCCCGGCTCGTCGGCCAGCCAGGCGTCCGGCACCAACGCGGCGACCTCGGCCAGCAGTTCGGGCGTCACCAGGGGGGCCAGCGCGGCGTCCGCGGCGGCCACGTCCGGGCCGTAGCCGCCGAGCGCGTGGCCGCTCAGGTCGTAGCGCTTGTGCACCGAGGCGTGGGCCGAGGACCAGCGGTGGTGGAAGATCAGCCCGGCGCCGTTGTCGATCAGCCAGAGCCTGCCGTGCCAGACCATCAGGTTCGGGTTGTGCACGCTGCGGTCGACGTTGCCGGTCAGCGCGTCCAACCAGACCACCCGGCCGGCCTCGGCGGGGGAGACCTCGATCATCCCCGGCTTGAAGTCCCGGGCGCCCGGCAGCAGGTCCATGCCCAGGTTGCGGCCCGCGCTGGCCTTCAGCAGGTCCTGGATCTCCTGGTCGGGCTCGTTCGCCGCCACCGCCGGGTCGAAGTCCACCAGCACCAGCGGCGGCACCCGCAGGCCCAGCCGCCGGGCCAGCTCGCCGACGATCACCTCGGCCACCAGCGCCTTGACGCCCTGCGCCGCACCGGTGAACTTCACCACGTACGTGCCCAGGTCGTCGGCCTCCACCACCCCGGGCACCGAACCGCCCGCCCGCAGCGGATCGACGTACCGCAGCGCCGTCACCTCATCCAGCATCCGCCCACCCTAACGCCTGCCCCGACGGCCGCCCGTTCCCGGTTTGGCGGGGGCAGGGCGCGATGGTTGGCTTGGCGGCGACGTCGAGTGCAGATGCGCAGATGACCGGACCGAGGAGATGAACAGATGGGCAAGGTGCACGCCACCACCGAGCGGACGTACGGGGCCGACCCGGCCCGGGTGTACGAGGCGCTGGCCGACTACGCGGTGACCCGGCCGAAGCTGCTGCCCGCGCAGTACAGCGAGTACCAGGTGCGGGCCGGCGGCACCGGTGCGGGCACCCAGGTGCACTGGAAGCTCCAGGCCACCGAGAAGCGGGTCCGGGACTGCCTGTTCACGGTGACGGCGCCGACCCCGGACACCCTGGTGGAGACCGACGCCAACTCCTCGATGGTGATCACCTGGACGGTCGCGGCGGCCGGGGAGCGCGGCAGCAAGGTCACCGTCGAGGCGACCTGGACCGGGGCGACCGGCATCGGCGGCTTCTTCGAGCGGACCTTCGCGCCCAAGGGCCTGAACCGGATCCACGACCAGGTGCTGGCCAAGCTGGCGGCCGAACTCGGCTGAGCCCCACCGGGATTGGGCCCCACCGGGTTTGGGCCTCGCCGGGTTTGGGCCTCGCGATTATTCACACACCCGCACGGGGCGTCATCCGTGCGGGTGTGCCGGTTCCCCGGGACGGGTGAAGCGGCCCCGGCCGGCAGGTGGTCGTCAACTTAGGCTCCGGGCCGTGCAGATGACGATCCTTCATGTTTCCCAACCGACCGACGGCGGCGTGGCCCGGGTGGTGGCCGACCTGGCGCGCGGGCAGCGTGCGGCGGGCTGCCGGGTTCTGGTGGCCTGCCCGCCCGGCGGTCGGCTCGCCCGCGAGGCCGCCGCCGCCGGCGCCCGGGTGCTGGACTGGCCCGCCGAACGCTCCCCCGGCCCGGGCACCGTCGGCGAGGCGTGGCGGCTGCGCCGGATCATCCGCCGCGCCGAGCCGCACGTGCTGCACCTGCACAGCGCGAAGGCGGGGCTGGCCGGCCGGCTGGCCGCCCGCGGCGCCGTGCCCACCGTGTTCCAGCCGCACGCCTGGTCGTTCGCCGCCGTCGAGGGCGCCCTCGCCCGGGCCAGCCTGCGCTGGGAGCGGTATGCCACCCGGTGGTCCCGCTCCGTGCTGTGCGTCAGCGAACGGGAGAAGGCGGACGGTGTGGCGGCCGGGCTGCTCGCCCACTGGCGGGTGGTGCCCAACGGCGTGGACCTGGCGCACTTCACGCCCGCCGACCAGGCCTCCCGGCGGGCCGCCCGGATGACCCTGGGCCTGGAGCAGTCCGCCCCACTGGCGGTGTGCGTGGGCCGGTTGTGCCGGCAGAAGGGCCAGGACGTGCTGCTGGACGCCTGGGAGCAGGTGCAGCCCCGGCTGCCGGCGGCCCGGCTGGTGCTGGTCGGCGGCGGCCCGGACGCGGAGGCGCTGGCCGCTCGGGTGCGGGCGCTGCCCGATCCGTCCCGGGTCCGGCTGGTGGGCGATGTGGCGGATCCGCGGCTGTGGCTGGCGGCCGCCGACCTGGTGGTGCTGCCCTCGCGCTGGGAGGGGATGGCGTTGGCGCCGCTGGAGGCGATGGCCTGCGGGCGGCCGGTGCTGCTGACCGACGTTTCGGGGGCGCGGGAGTGCGTGCCGCCCGGCGAGCTCGGCCGTTCGGTGGTGCCGCCGGAGAATTTCGGTGCGATGAGCGAACGGCTGGTCGAATGCCTGTCGGATCGGATCGAATGCGAACGGCGCGGTGTGCTGGCCCGGGCGCACGTGACAGAAAATCACGATATCCGGCAAGTAATCTCGCAGGTGGCGTCCATTTACCGGACTATTGTTCGGAGCCGAGTGGTCCCGGCGGGCCGTACATCCCGTGTCCCGCAGTGGTTCTGATCGTTTGTCAGGCCGTGGACGCCCGCCCGTACAGGTGTGGCCTTCCCTCCTGGATGTCGGATTATTAGGCGGGTGGAATGAAATGGCCTGTCAGCTGCCGGTGCGCGCAAAGGCGTTCGGTAATGTCTGATTCTGCCTGCTTCGTCCCCATTTTCTCCCAGGGGAATGGGCAGTCGCTGTTTTCGGCAGCAGGTGATTGCCCGGACGGGTTCACAGCAGGGGAGTTCGTGCGCTGATGACCATTGACCACGAGAGCGTGCCGCGCTCGGCCGACGTGCTGGCGGGGTCCGGCCGCCACGGCAACCATCACGGCGCGGGACTGCTCGACCGGCCGAGGTCCAGGGCACTGCCGACCAGGAGCTACGCCGGGGTCGGCCGCCACCGCGGCCGGCTGCACTCTCGGGTCGCCCTGCCGCTCGCACTCGCCACCGCCGACACCCTGGCGGTCGCGCTGTCCGCCGCCGCCACCGCCCCGGCCACCGCCCGGCCGTTCGCCACCGCCCTCCTGCTGCTGCCCGTCCTGCTCCCGCTCAACCTGGCCGGCGGCCTCTATCGCGCCCGGCTCAGCCTCTCCGCCCTGGACGAGTTCCCCGCCCTGGCCGCCCGCGCCGCCGTCGCCACCGCCTTCGTCGTCACCGCCGACGCCTGCCTGACCGGCCACTGGGCCGACCAGTGGAGCGACCTCGGCGCGATGGGCCCGCTGCGGCTGCTCGCCATGCTGATGCTGATGCTCCCGCTCGCCGCCCTCGGCCGCGCCTACGTCCACCACCTCACCCGCCGGGCCCGCCGCCGCCGTCCCAGCCCGGCGCTGATCCTCGGCGCCGGCGAACTCGGCCAGCGGATCGCCGACGTGCTCACCGCCCGTCCCGAGTACGGCCTGCGGCCGGTCGGCTACCTGGACGCCGACCCGCTGCTGCTGCCCACCGGCAGCCCGCTGCCGGTGCTCGGCGGCCGCGAGGCGCTCGGCCGGGTGCTGCGCCGCCACCGCGTCCACCACGTGCTGGCCACCGGCGGCGCCGCCTACGACGCCGACACGCTGGCCGCGCTGCGGCACGCCGCCCGGCTCGGCTGCCAGGTCTGGCTGCTGCCCGGCCTGCGCGAGTTCGACTCGGTGCGGGGCACCGGCGACCACCTGTGGGGCTTCCCCTGCCTGCGCCTCGGCGCACCCGCGATGCGCCGCCACGGCTGGGCCGTCAAGCGCGGCTTCGACATCGCCGCGGCCGGCCTCGGCCTGCTGCTGATCTCTCCGGTGCTGGCCGCCTGCGCCCTCGCGGTGCGCTGGGAGACCGGCCCTGGCGTGCTGTTCCGCCAGCAGCGCACCGGCCTGGACGGCCAGGTGTTCACCCTCCTCAAGTTCCGCACCCTGCGCCCCAGCAACGAGCACGAGTCGGCCACTCGCTGGAACATCGCGCAGGACCACCGGATGGGCACCGTCGGCAAGTTCCTGCGCAAGGCCTCGCTGGACGAGCTCCCGCAACTGTGGAACGTGCTCCGCGGCGACATGAGCCTGGTCGGCCCGCGCCCCGAACGCCCCTACTTCGTCATGCGGTTCAGCCAGGCCTACCCCGAGTACGCCGACCGGCACCGGGTCCCGTCCGGGCTCACCGGCCTGGCCCAGGTCAGCGGCCTGCGCGGGGACACCTCCATCGAGGACCGGGCCCGCTTCGACAACCGCTACATCGAGGGCTGGACCCTGTGGCAGGACGCCAAGATCCTGCTGCGCACCGCCGCCCTCGTGGTCCGTCCGGACGGGAGCTGACCGCAGGCCGTGGCCGTCACCCTCCGACTCCCGCCCGCCGCTGCCCGCTTCACCGGCGCAGCCGCACACCGCCCGGGCCGGCCCGCACCCCGGCCGAGCTGGCTCGCCGCCGCCACCGTGCTGCTGGTCTGCGTCCCCACCGGGGAGAAGGACGTCACCGCCGCCGTCCACGTCACCCCGGCGGACCTGGCCTCGCTGGCCCTGGTCGCCCTGACCGCCGTCCAGCTGCTGCGCGGCCGGCTTCCCCGGCTCGACCGGGCGGCCGCCACGCTGTTCGGCGCCGTGGTGCTGGCCGCCGCCGTCGCCACCGTGCATTCCGTGGACCCGGCCGCCAGCCTCACCGGCTTCGTCCGGCTGGTGCAGATCTTCGTGCTGGTGCCCGCCGCCGTGCTGCTGGCCGTCCGCGACCGCAACGACCGGCGGCTGGTGCTCGGCTCGTTCGTGCTGGCCGCGCTGATCGAGGGCGCGGTCGGCGCCGTCCAGTACCTGACCCGCACCGGCGCCTCCTACACCGGGCAGCCGATCCGCGCCGTCGGCACCTTCGGCGCGCTCGACATCATGGCGATGTCCGGCGTGGTCTCCTTCGGGCTGCTGGCCGCCCTCGGGCTGGCCCTGGCCGAGCGCCGCCCCGGCGGCAGCCGCCCGCTGCGCCGCGCGATGTGGGCGAGCGCCGCGTTCCTGGCCTTCCCGCTGGCGGTGTCGTTCAGTCGGGGCAGCTGGATCGCCACCGCGGTCGCCGCCACCGTGCTGCTGCTGCGCGCCGACGCCCGACTGGCCGTCAGGGGCGTACTGGTCGGCGCCGCCGCCGCGGTGGTGCTGGTCGGCGGGCTCGGCCTCGGCGCGTCCGGCGTCACCGAGCGGCTCAGCTCGATCGGCTCGGTCTCCGCCGCCCCCGACCAGTCCGTCTCCGACCGCTACGACCTGTGGGCCACCGCCGGCCGGATCTGGCAGGACCACCCGGTGGCCGGCGCCGGACCCAAGGCGTTCCAGCAACTGCGCGACAGCCACGCCCCGCTCAGGCTCTCCTCCGGCAGCGACGCCGCCGACTCCACCATCGGCTTCCAGCGCGAACCGCTGCTCTCCCCGCACAACATGTACTTCCTGGTGCTCAGCGAGCAGGGCCTGCTCGGGGCGGTCGCCTACCTCGCGCTGTTCCTGACCCTGCTGCTCGGCTGCCTGCGCCGGGCCACCGGTCCCGGCCTCGCCGCCCTCGCGCTGCTCTGCTGGGTGCTCTGGGACTTCCTGTACGCCGACATCGGCGGCACCACCACCGTGCTGACCTCCGTGGTGCTCGGCCTCGCCGCCCGCACCGCGCTGCCGGGGCCCGACTCCCGGGCCGCGAACGGTCCCGACTCCCGTGGAGCGAACGGCACATGACGACAGACCAGCCGGTGGCGGCACAGGTCGCCACGACCGTCCCCGTACCGGCCCCGCGCACCGACGGCGAGGACGCCGCACCCCGGGGCGGCTTCCTGGCCAAGGCGTTCGGCGTGACCGCGCTGCTCAGCGCGGCCGGCTCCGGGCTCGGCCTGCTCCGCGACCTGCTGCTGGCCCGCTACTTCGGCGCCAACCAGGGCACCGACGCCTTCCTGGTCGCCTGGACGGTGCCGGAGACCGCCGCGCCGCTGCTGATCGAGGACGCGATGGCCTTCCTGATGGTCCCGGCCTTCAGCCTGGCCCTGGTGCTGCGCGAGGAACGCCCCCAAGGGCCGGACCCGGTACGGCAGTTGACCCGCTCCACGCTGCCCTGGCTGCTGCTCGCGCTGTGCACGCTGTCCGGCATCGTCGCGCTGTTCGCCCCGCAACTGGTCGAGCTGCTCGCCCCCGGCCTGGCCGACCCGCGGCTCGCCGTCACCTGCACCCGGATCACCGCCGTCACCGTGGTGCCGTTCGGCGTGGCCGGCTACCTGGCCTCCGCGCTGCGCGCCCTGCACGCCTTCACCGCGCCCGCCGTCATCTACGTGATGTACAACCTGGGCATCCTGGCGCTGCTGCTCAGCGGCCACCGCCTGCTCGGGGTGCGCTCCGCCGCGCTCGGCGTGGCGCTCGGCAGCCTGCTGATGGCGGGCGTGCTGGTGGTGCCGTTCGCCCGCCGGCTGCGCGGCCGCGGGTGGCGGGCCCGGCGGCGCGGCGCCGGGCGCGGGCTGGTGCTGATCCCGCTGGCGCTGCTGCCGGTGGCCGCGTTCTCGCTGACCCGGCAGTCCCAGGTGTTCATCGAGCGCTACCTCGGCTCGGCGCTGCCGCCGGGCACCATCTCGCACCTCAACTACGCCGCGAAAGTCAGCCAGTTGGCGATGACCTCGGCGATCCTGATCGTCACCGTGACCTTCCCCGTGGTGGCCCGGGCGATGGCCGCCGGCGATCTCACCGCCGCCCGCGACCGGGTCGAGAAGGACCTCGGCCAGGCCGCCGCGCTGGTGCTGCTCGGCACCGCCTTCCTGCTGTCCTGCGCACCCGCCGTGGCCGCGCTGCTGTTCCAGCGCGGCGCGTTCGGCCCTGCCGACACCGAGGCCACCGCGGCCGTCATCCGGGTGTACAGCTTCGGCCTGCCCGCCCAGGCGATGATCGGCGTGATGGTGCGGCCGTACTTCTGCGTCCGGCCGGTGGTGCGGCGCGCCGAGGCCCCGCGTGCCGAGGGCGACCGGACCACCTGGCTGGACTGGTACCCGGTCGGCGCGATGATGCTCGGACTGGTCGTCACCTTCACCCTCGGCGTCACCCTGACCCCGCATTTCGGGGCGCCCGGCCTGGCCGCCGGCAACGCGGTCGGGATCACCTTCACCGCGGCGCTGCTGATGCGCGGCCTGATGCTGCGCGGCATCGCGCTGCGGCTGGGCCTGGTGCTCGGCGGGCAGGCCCGGCTGCTGGCCGCCGCGATCACCGCCGCCGGGGCCGGCTCGCTCGCCGTCCGGGCGGTCACAGCGCCGCTGTCCGCCGCCCTGTTCGGCGGCGCCACCGTCCTGCTGGTCTTCGCGGCCCTGGGCACGCTGTTCGGCGTCCCCGAGGTCCGCGGACCGGTCCTGGCGCTGCTCGCCCGGGCCCGGCGACCGCACGCCCCCTCACCCGCCGAAGGGAAGCCGCATGGTTGAAACCTGTCTGCCGGCGCAGGTGCTCGCGCCCCGGCTCGCACCCTGGATCCTGATGTACCACTCGGTCGCCGAGGAGGACGAGGATCCCTACCAGCTCACCGTCAGCCCCGAGCGCTTCGCCGAACAGATGGACTGGCTGTACCGCTCCGGCCGGCGCGGCGTCAGCGTCCGCGAACTGCTCGACGCCCAGGCGCGCGGCCGGGAGTCCCGGCTGGTCGGCCTGACCTTCGACGACGGCTACGCCGACTTCGCCCGGCACGCCGTCCCGGTGCTGCGCGAGTACGGCTTCACCGCCACCGCGTACGTGATGCCCGACCTGCTCGGCGCCGCCAACCACTGGGACGCCGAAGGCCCCCGCAAGAAGCTGCTGACCGTGGACCAGGTCGTCGAACTGGCCGCGTCAGGCTGGGAGATCGGCTCGCACGGCCTGGGCCACCAGGCCCTGTCCGGGCTGTCGCCCGCCGCACTGGAACGCCAGACCAAGAAGAGCCGACGGGACTTGGAGGACCTGGTGCGCGGCCCCGTCACCGGCTTCTGCTACCCGTACGGCTCCGTCGACCTGCCCGCCACCCGGGCCGTGCGGGAGGCCGGCTACGACTACGCCTGCGCCATCGAGCACTCCTCGCTGACCGGCCGGCACGCCCTGCCGCGCTGCTACGTCGGCGACCGCGACGGCGCCTGGCGGCTGCGCGCCAAGCACGGCCGCCATCGCTGGCGCGAGGCCGTCACCGGGCTGCGCTGGGCCCCGCCGAAGCCCACCACGGGGGAGTGGCGGTGAAGGTCCTGCATGTGGTCACCGGCCTGCACGCGGGTGGTGCGGAACGTCAACTCGCCTTGCTGCTGCGGCACTTGCCGAAGGACCAGCGGCACGAGGTGGCCACCCTGACCAACCCCGGCGCAGTGGCCCGCGAACTGCGCGCCGACGGCTTCACCGTCCATCACCTCGCCATGCGCGGCAACCGCGACCTCGGCGTACTGCCCCGGCTCACCCGGCTGATCCGGGCCGGCCGCTACGACCTGGTCCACACCCACCTGTACCGGGCCATGCTGTACGGCCGCCTCGCCGCCCGGCTGGCCGGGGTGCGGGGCGTGCTCGCCACCGAGCACTCGCTGCAGGCCGGGGTGATCGAGGGCCGGCCCACCTCGCCCGGCGTCAAGGCGCTGTACCTGGCCGCCGAACGGCTCGGCGGCACCACCCTGGCGGTCTCCGGCCAGGTCGCCGCCGTGCTCGACGCCTGGGGCGTGCCCGCCCACCGGGTCCGGCTGCTGCCGAACGGCATCGACGCCGCCCGGTACCGCTTCCCACCCGCCGAGCGGGCCGCCCACCGCGCCCGGCTGCGCGCCGAACTCGGCCTGCCCGCCGACGCGTTCGTGGCCGGCGGAGTCGGCCGACTGGTGCCCGGCAAGCGCTTCCACATCCCGCTGGAGGCGCTCGCCGCGCTCCCGGCGGACACCCGGCTGCTGTTGATCGGCGAGGGCCCCGAACGGGCCGAACTCACCGCCCGCGCCGAACAGTTGGGCGTCCGTGAGCGGCTGGTGCTCACCGGCGAACGCGACGACGTGCCCGAGCTGCTCACCGCGATGGACGTCCTGGTCTCGCCGTCCCGCGCGGAGACCTTCGGGCTCGCCGCGCTGGAGGCCCTGGCCGCCGGGCTGCCGGTGCTGCACTCCGCCTGCCCGGCGCTGGCCGAACTACCGGTCGGCGCCGCCCCGCACGCCCGCCTGCTGCCGTCCGAACCTGCCGCCTACGCCCGCGAGTTGACGACGGCCGCCGCCGCGCCCATCGGACCGGTCCCGGTGCCGCCGGCCGTCGCGCACTACGACATCACCCGGATCGCGGCCGAACTGGCCGCCCTCTACCGGGAGTCGGCCGGCGCCCTGCCCGGCCCCCGCCACCCCGCACGCCGCCGCGCGGGCGCGCACTGACCCCCGCCATCCCTTCTGTGGAGCCCCCCGATGCCCGAACCCCGCCGCCGCCTCCGTGCGCTGTTCCGCCGCTGGTGGCCGATGGCTGTCGCCGTCCCGCCGGGTGTGGCGGCCCGTCCCCGCTGACCTCGTTTTCTGGAGTCCCTCGATGCCCGAACCCCGCCGCCGCCTCCGTGCGCTGTTCCGCCGCTGGTGGCCGATGGCCCTCGCCGTCCCGCCGGGTGTGGCGGCCCGTCCCCGCTGACCTCGTTTTCTGGAGTTCCCCGATGCCCGCACTCTGCCGCTGCTCCCGTGCGCTGTTCCGCCGCTGGTGGCCGATGGCCGTGGCCGTCCCGCCGGGTGTGGCGGCCCGTCCCCGCTGACCTCGTTTTCTGGAGTCCCTCGATGCCCGAACCCCGCCGCCGCCTCCGTGCGCTGTTCCGC
>NZ_JBVJHA010000008.1:262615-313015 GCF_055587065.1 Kitasatospora sp. NPDC048662
CGGCCCGTCCCCGCTGACCTCGTTTTCTGGAGTTCCCCGATGCCCGCACTCTGCCGCTGCTCCCGTGCGCTGTTCCGCCGCTGGTGGCCGATGGCCCTCGCCGTCCCGCCAGGCGTGGCGGCCCGTCCCCACTGACCCCGTTCCCCTCGTTCTCTGGAGCCCCCCGATGCCCGTACTGCGCCGCCGCCTCCGCGCGCCGGCCCGCCGCTGGTGGCCGATGGCCCTCGCCGTCCCGCTCGGTGCGGCGGCCGGGGCCGGCTATGCCGTCGTCTCGCCGCCCTCCTACGCCTCCTCCGCCTACGTGGTGGTGGTTCCGCAGAGCGCCGGCGAGAACGCCAACGCCGTCAACTTCGCCCAGGCGTACGGCCGGCTCACCGGCCAGCCGCAGGTGCTGATCGGCGCCGCCGCCGAGACCCACCACTCGGTGGCCACGCTGGCCGCCCTGGTGCGCGGCACCACCTCCCCCGACGCCCCGGTGATCGAGATCACCGGCACCGGCCCCCGCCCCGAGGACGCCGTGCAGAACGCCGGCGCGGTCGCCCGCTCGCTGATCGCGTTCGGCAACGCGGGCAGCAGGGAGACCGGCGTCAAACTGGTCCAACTCGCCGCCGCCGCCGCACCCGACGCCCCCACCTCGCCGTCCGCCACGCTGGACACCGCGGTCGGCGGTGCCGCCGGCGTGCTGCTCGGCACCTTGGTGATGCTCACCCGCCGCAAGGCCGAGGGGGCTCCCGCGTCCGCCACCGACACCGCCGGCGCCGTGTTCCCCATTCAGGCCGAGACCTCGCGGACCGAAGGGGTGTACCGATGAAGCTCCGCCAGCGGCCCGCCACCGCCCGGGTCCCCGCCCAGGCCGACCACGCCGTCGCCGACCGCCACCGCTGGAGCTCCGAAGTCCTGCGCGCCGACGACGCGTTGGACCAGGTCGCCGACGACTGGGACGACCTGTACCGGCGCTGCTCCACCGCCACCTCCTTCCAGGCCGCACCCTGGCTGCGCTCCTGGTGGCAGGGCTACGGCCGCCCCGGCGCCCTGGTCGTGGTGCTGGTTCGCCGCGACGGCCGGCTGGTCGCCGCCGCCGCACTGCGCCGCTGCGGCCCGTTCGGCGGCCTGACCAACCTCGGCGGCGGCCTGGTCGACTTCACCGACGTCCTGCTGGACGACGACTGCGCCGACCGCGCCGCCGCCGAACTCGCCGCCGCGCTGCCACTGCGCCGCCCCTGGCACAGCCTGGAGCTGCGCGAGGTGCACCCCGAGGCCGCCGTGCAACGGGTGTTCGCGCACTGGCCGGGCCGCCGGCACCGGTTCGCCGACTCGATGTGCCAGTACCTGCCCGCCGTCCCGATGGACCAGCTGCTCAAGCGGCTGCCCGGCAAGAGCGCGCAGCGCAGCCGGGGCAAGCTCCGCAGGATCGCCGAGGCCGGGGTCCGGGTGCACACCGCCACCGCCGACGAAGTCCCGGACACCGTACGCGAGTTGCTGCGCCTGCACCGCCTCCAGTGGCAGCACCGCGGGGTCACCCCCGAGCACCGCACCGAGCGCTTCGCGCACCACCTCACCGAGTCCACCGCCGCCCTGGTGGCCACCCGCCGGGCGGCCATACAGCGTTTCGAGCTCGACGGGCAGCTGGTCGCGGTCGACCTGATCCTGCTGTGCAACCCGTTCGGCGGCCTGTACATGTACGGCGCCCACCCCGCCCTGCGCGAGCGCCTGGACATCGCGGGCCTGCTGTTCGGCGCCGCCCTGGACGAGGTGCGCGCCGCCGGGATCCCGCAACTGAGCCTGCTGCGCGGTCAGGAGCCGTACAAGCAGCGCTGGCGCCCCGACCGACTGCCCAACCAGCGGCTGGTGTTCGGCCCCGGCCGGCTCGCCCCGTTCGCCGCCGCCCGGGCCCTGCGGGTGCGGGCCCGGACCGCCGCCGTCCGGCTGCTGCGGACCAGGCTGCCGAAGCTGAAGGAGGCGCTAGTGCGGGCCAGGCTTCGGTGACGGATCGAGGGCCGGGCCGGCCGCCCCGGACGAGCCGGACATCAACTGCCGGTAGACCTCCGCCGACTTCGGGTTGTCCTTGCACTGCCAGAAGCCGTGCGGGCAGTAGTCGGTGAGGGTCTGGTAAGCGGTGTTGTGGGTGCGCATCCACTCCACCATCCGGCGCACGTACTCCGGGTTGTCGCCGTTGCGGAACAGCCCCCACTCGGGGTAGGAGACCGGCTTGCCGCGCTTGGCCGCGAACTCCACCTGGTCCTGCAGCCCGTACGGCTCGTTGACGTACTGGTCGAAGGTGCCGCCCGCGGGCATGTCGTAACTGTCCATCCCGAGGATGTCGACCACGTCGTCGCCGGGGTAGCAGCGCGTCCAGGGGATCGCGTCCAGCCCGCGGGTGGGGGTGAAGTCGAAGCTGAAGTGCTGCCCGGGCACCGAGCGCATCACGCCGACGATTCGCCGCCAGTACGCCTTCCACGCGCCCGGGTCGGGCCGGCAGCGCGAGGTGTAGGTGATGCCGTTCATCTCCCAGCCCAGGGTGATGACGGTGTCGGCCCCGCCCAGCGTCACCAACTTGCGGGCCAGGCGCAGGAAGTGCTGGTCGAACTCGCCCTTGTTGCCGCGCGCCAGCAGCGCGGCCACCTCGGCGTCCGGCACGTCCCCCTCGTTGGGGACGAGCATCGGCACGCCCAGCACCAGTTGCCGGGCCGGGTCGGCCTGCCGCCACTGCGACCACAGGCCGAGCACCACCGGCTCGCCCTCGATGTCCTGCCAGCCGTTGCCGGCCAAGTAGGTGTGGCCGACCTGCATGTTGGCGTTGTTCAGCCAGGACGCCATCCGCGCGATGTTCGGGATGTACTCGTTCCAGGAACCGACGAACGCGCCGAACGGCACCTCGTGCAGGGCCCGTTGCACCACCGGGCGGGGCGCCGCGCCGCGTGGCTGGATGGCGTCCGAGGAGAGCACCGCGTGCCGCTCGGTCTGGCTGAGCGGCGTGCCCGAGGGCACGCTCGCGGTCGTCATCAGCAGCAGAGCGGCGGCAGCCAGGGTGATACGGCCGAGGCGCATGGGCTCACTCCGAACGGACTCGGGGACAACGTCGGCGCCTGGAGCGTAACCTGACAGACCATCAGAAATTGCGCATGTCACCCCATCGGGTCATGGCCGGACGGTCATCCGAAGGTGTTGCACTTGGCCATGTCGCCGGTCCGGTAACCGGTGGTGAACCACTGCTTTCGCTGCTCCGAGGAACCGTGCGTCCAGGTCTCCGGGTTGGTCCTCCCGGTGGCGCGCTGCTGGATCCGGTCGTCGCCGACCGACTCGGCGGCATCCAGCGCCCGGGCGATGTCGTCGTCCGTCAGCTTGGTGATCAGCGGACGGCCGGTGGACGCCTGCGGGGTGGTGGTGGCGTGGTGCGTCCACACGCCCGCGTAACAGTCCGCCTGGAGTTCGAGCTTCACCGAGGCGCTGTCCGCGCCCTGCCGGTCGTTGCCGACCTTGACGCCGAGCAGGGTCTGCACGTGGTGCCCGTACTCGTGGGCCACCACGTACGCCTCGGCGAACGGGCCGCCCTGGGCGCCCAGTTGGCGGCCCATGTCGTTGAAGAAGCCGAGGTCGAAGTAGGCCTTGTGGTCGCCCGGGCAGTAGAACGGCCCGACCGCCGAGGTCGCCGAGCCGCACGCGGTCTGGACCCGGTCGGTGAACAGCACGCTGTCCGCCTGCGAGTACTTCTTGCCGCGGTTCGCGAACTCGCCCTGCCAGTAGTTCTGCACGCTGTTCACCACCGCCAGGATCCGGCAGTCCTGCCGCTGGTTGGCGTCCGCGCCGGTCTTGCACGTCGAGGTCTGCGGCGTGCCGGTGGCCTTCCCCGCCGCGGGCGCGCCACCACTGCCGTGCGAGCTGCTGAACATGGACGGGTCCAGCCCGAGCACCAGGGCCACTATCAGGCCGACGATGCCGACCGCGCCGCCGCCGATCGCCACCGCGCCGCCGGGGATACCGCGGCGGTCCTCCACCTGCGAGCCGTCCAACTGGGCGTCGTCGTCGAATTCCATCCCTGTCTCACCTCTGTAACAGTCCGTCGGCCGGTCGAAGTCGCACCCTAGCGGCCCCTTCGGGCCGCGAGGCGGCCCGCCGACGCAGGTCGGAACCGGTTGTGTCGGAACCGTATAAGGGGTGCGGCAACGGCGTGGCGCGTTCGAATCCAGCTGAATTCCGTCGGGGTCGGACGGTACGCTCCGGCCGTGTCCTTCAATCCGCTGCGCAGTCTGTCGCCCCGATCGGTTCTGCCCGCCGCCGCCGCGCTGCTGGTCCTCGCGGCCGGCGCAGCGGCGCACGCCAACCGCCCGCAGCCGTTCGGGGACAAAGTCGTGCCCGGCGCTGCGGACGCCACCCCGGTTGGCGCCCAGTCGGCCAGCACCGGAGACCTGAACCTCAAGGTCGGCCCCGGCATGGAGGTCTACTCCAGAAGCACCGGCGAACACCTGTGGTCCTACCGCCGCGACGGCGGCACCGCGCTCTACCTGACCATGGTCGGCGAGGACGCGGCGGTGGTCTGGGACGACGGCATGGTCACCTCGGTCAACCCGGCCGACCACTCGGTGCGCTGGCACCGCAGCGTCCCCGGCCTGGCCGACTGGCTGCGCGCCGACGGCGAGCCCGGCGCGGCCGACCGCACCGAGGAGCAGCGCCAGGCGCTCGCGGTGGAACGGGCCGCCGCCGCCCTGCACCCGTCCGCCGACTCCAAGGCCGACCCGTTCGTCACCGTGGTCACCCCCGGCCTGCTGATGGGCTTCCGCGAACGCGACGGCGACCTGCGCTTCAACTCCCGCCCCCCGGCGGGCTGCACCTTCGACCCCGCCCGCACCGCACAGAGCGAGGACGCGGCGCTGGTCCCCCGGGTCTGCCTGCCCACCAACGGCTCCGCCCCCCGACAACTGCCCGGCGGCGTCATGGTGTTCGCCCTCAACGCCCCCGGCAACTTCCTCAACACCGGCCCCGACGTGAAGATGCGCCCGCTGGACAGCCACCGGATCGCGATCGACGACGGCCCCGTGATCGGCACCTGGGTCTACGACACCACCCGGGGCGCCCGGGAGGTCAACTGCGGCGCCTCGATGCCGTTCGCGGCCACCACGCCGACCTGCGAGAAGTGAGACCGGGAGCGCGAACGCAGGGGCGCCGGGGGAGGTACCCCCACGCGCCCCTGGTGGTGTTCCCGCCCGTGCCCCAGGAAATCGTTTCGCGCACTCCCGTAGACTGAGGCGAATGGCTGAGTGCCATACCCACGTCTAGGAGTGACCCCAGCCATGATTACCGCGAACGCCCTGGAGCTCCGTGCCGGCGCCCGCATCCTGATCGAGTCCGCCAGCTTCCGGATCGCCCCGGGCGACCGTATCGGTCTGGTCGGCCGCAACGGCGCGGGCAAGACCACGCTCACCAAGGTGCTCGCCGGTGAGGGCCTGCCGGCCGGTGGCACCGTCACCAGCTCCGGCGAGGTCGGCTACCTCCCGCAGGACCCGCGTACCGGTGACCTCGACGTGCTCGCCCGGGACCGCATCCTGTCCGCCCGCGGCCTCGACACCGTGCTCAAGAAGATGCGCGAGAACGAGGAGCGGATGGCCAACGGCAAGGGCGCCACCCGCGACAACGCGATGAAGAAGTACGCCCGGCTGGAGACCGAGTTCCTCACCAAGGGCGGCTACGCCGCCGAGGCCGAGGCCGCCACGATCGCCGCCGCGCTGGGCCTGCCCGACCGGATCCTCGGCCAGCCGCTGCACACCCTGTCCGGTGGTCAGCGCCGCCGCGTCGAGCTGGCCCGGATCCTGTTCTCGGACGCCGACATCCTGCTGCTCGACGAGCCCACCAACCACCTCGACGCGGACTCGATCGCCTGGCTGCGGGACTTCCTGAAGACCTACAAGGGCGGCTTCATCGTCATCTCGCACGACGTCGACCTGGTCGAGACGGTCGTCAACAAGGTCTTCTACCTGGACGCCAACCGCTCCGCCATCGACATCTACAACATGGGCTGGAAGCAGTACCAGCAGCAGCGCGAGGACGACGAGAAGCGCCGCAAGCGCGAGCGCGCCAACGCCGAGAAGAAGGCCGCGACCCTCAATTCGCAGGCCGACAAGATGCGTGCCAAGGCCACCAAGACCGTTGCCGCGCAGAACATGGCCCGCCGCGCCGAGAAGCTGCTCTCCGGTCTGGAGCAGGTCCGCCAGTCCGACAAGGTCGCCAAGCTGCGCTTCCCGGACCCGGCCCCGTGCGGCAAGACCCCGCTGACGGCCGAGGGCCTGTCGAAGTCGTACGGCTCGCTGGAGATCTTCACCGACGTGGGCCTGGCGATCGACCGCGGCTCCCGGGTCGTCATCCTCGGCCTCAACGGCGCCGGCAAGACCACCCTGCTGCGGATGCTGGCCGGGGTGGAGCAGCCGGACACCGGTGAGGTGATCCCGGGCCACGGCCTGAAGATCGGCTACTACGCCCAGGAGCACGAGACGCTCGACCCCGAGCGCACCGTGCTGGAGAACATGCGCTCCGCCGCGCCCGACACCGACCTGGTGCAGATCCGGAAGATCCTCGGTTCCTTCCTGTTCTCCGGCGACGACGTCGACAAGCCGGCCGGGGTGCTCTCCGGCGGTGAGAAGACCCGGCTCGCGCTGGCGTCGCTGGTGGTCTCCAGCGCCAACGTGCTGCTGCTCGACGAGCCCACCAACAACCTCGACCCGGCCAGCCGCGAGGAGATCCTCGGCGCGCTGCGCACCTTCACCGGCGCGGTCGTCCTGGTCACCCACGACGAGGGCGCGGTGGACGCGCTCCAGCCCGAGCGGATCATCCTGCTCCCCGACGGCGTCGAGGACCTGTGGAGCCCCGCGTACCACGACCTGGTGTCGCTCGCCTGAACCCCGACGGTCCGGAGGCAACCGGCGAGTAGACACCGGGTCGGCCGTCGGTACGAGGGGAACTGGTCGTCCGTCCATTCCGGGAACACCCGGGCCCGCACAGCCGTTGGCTCTGCGGGCCCGCTCCGTTTCCCCCTCGCCCGGGCGGGCTGAGCAGCGGATTCGCTCACCGGAACGGATCGCGGAGGGGCGCGCACACCCTCCGTGAGCGCCCTGGTGCGCAGCGAACACCACCGGACGAGCCCGCTTTCCGGTGACGGACCTTGTCGAATGGGTGGCCAGGAGCCTGGCAATGGGTGATCATGGGAATCTGACTGATCACCTCTACGAGGAGGCACGGGTGGCCGAGACTCTGAAAAAGGGCAGCCGGGTGACAGGTGCCGCGCGTGAGAAGCTCGCGGCCGATCTCAAGAAGAAGTACGACTCCGGCGCGAGCATTCGCGCCCTCGCGGAGGAGACGGGCCGTTCCTACGGCTTCGTCCACCGGATGCTCAGCGAGTCCGGGGTCAACCTCCGAGGTCGCGGTGGCGCCACGCGCGGCAAGGGCAAAGCCGCTGCGGCCGCCGGTTCCTGACGGTCCATCACCTCCGGCGGGCGGCGCTCCGAGCAGCTCCGGCCGCCCATGCTGCACCAGCACGCTGCTCGTCACTGCACGACGTTCCACACGGATCGGCGGCCGGGTTCTCCCGAGCCGCCGACCGTCGTTTCCGGGCCCTTGCGCGGCCCTTGGGTGGGCCCTTGCGCCACTCCTTGCGCGGGCATTTCTTGAGCATTCCACCGGTATTCCTGTACGCGGATCCGGCGCTTTGTTACTCTCCAGTAGCCCGTCGGGGTCGGCGGGCGTCCCCGCCCTGTCGCTGGAGGTAGCACCGCCATGACCACCCACATCCCCGACGCCGACCGCACCGCGTGGGAACAGGCCGGCGTCCGCCTCGACCTGGACGGCGAACTCGCCACCGTCACGCTCTGCGACCCCAAGCGCCGCAACGCCCAGACCCCCGCCATGTGGCGCGCCCTCGCCGCGATCGGCCGCGCCCTGCCCGGCACCGTCCGGGTCGCCCTCCTCCAGGCCGAGGGCACCTCCTTCTCGGCCGGCCTCGACCGCGCCATGTTCACCCCCGAGGGCATCCCCGGCGAGACCGGCTTCCTCCAGCTCGCCGCCTCCACCGACGCCGAACTCGACGCCACCATCGCCTTCTACCAGGAAGCCTTCACCTGGTGGCGCCGCACCGACCTGATCTCCATCGCCGCCGTCCAGGGCCACGCCGTCGGCGCCGGCTTCCAGCTCGCCCTCGCCTGCGACCTGCGCGTCGTCGCCGAGGACGTCCAGTTCGCCATGAAGGAAACCTCCCTCGGCCTGGTCCCCGACCTCACCGGCACCAAGCCCCTCACCGACCTGGTCGGCTACGCCCGCGCCCTGGAAATCTGCGCCACCGGCCGCCGCGTCGGCGCGGACGAGGCCGTCGCCACCGGCCTCGCGAACGTCGCCGTGCCGGCGGCGGAGCTGAGCGCCACGGCGAAGGACCTGGCGGCCGCGCTGCTGGCCGCGCCGCGGAACGCCGTCATCGAGACCAAGGCACTCCTTCAGGGGGCGGGCGACCGGACGTACGAGCAGCAGCGGGCGGCCGAGCGAGAGGCGCAGGCGCGCCGGCTCCGGGACCTCGCGGGCATGTAAGGGCGCGAAGACAGGGGCGCGGGGAACTGCGCGCAGCGGAAGGCACTCACCGGCAAGATCGCGATGCAGGGCAATGACTTGCACCTGATCGCGACCTTGCAGACGTGCGCTCCTTGCTCGCGCAGTTCCCCGCGCCCCTGTTTTCGCACCCACCTGCGTTCGCACCCACCTGCGTTCGCACCCGCTCGCGTGTTGCGTGGCGGAATGTCAGGGTTGTGGGTGATTTGCGATATAGCTGGATCCGAACCCAGGAGGCCCGACATGGCGCAGCCCTACACCCCCACGCCCGCGGATCTGCAGAAGGGCCTGTCGGAGGCGCAGCCGGTGTCGGCGAGTGGTGAACGTGGGCGGACGGCGCTCGCGGTCGGGGTGGTGGAGAAGATCGCGGGGATGGCGGCCCGTGAGGTGGCCGGGATCCATGCGTTGGGGTCGGGGTTCTCGCGGACGTTCGGGGCGATGCGGGACCGGGTGCCGGGGTCGAAGTCGAGTGTCGCGCGGGGGATCAAGGCGGAGGTCGGCGAGAAGCAGACCGCCATCGACATCGCGCTGGTGGTCGAGTACGGGGTGGTGATTCCCCGGCTGGCCTCGGAGGTGCGGGCGAACATCATCGAGGCGGTCGAGCGGATGACCGGCCTGGAGGTGGTCGAGGTGAACATCGCCGTGAACGACGTCCACCTGCCGGACGAGCCGGAAGAGGTCGAGGAAGAGGAGCCGTCCTCCGGGCGGCGCCCGCGGGTGCAGTGAGTTGTCGGGACGGACCCTTTCGAGACGGACTGCGAAGGAGTGGCGGATGAACCTGGCGTTGGTGGGCATGCTCGCCGGCATGGCCCTCGGCTTCGCGGGCTACTTCGGCGGATTCGCCGCGTTCCTGCTGGTCGCGGCGCTCGGGGCGGTGGGGTTCGTGGTGGGGCGGGTGGTCGAGGGGGATCTGGAGCTCGGTGAGCTGGGTGAGTTGCTGCGCGGCCGGGACCGGCGGCGCTGATGGCGTACTCGGGGGCGGTCGCGGGCCCGCCCGCGCAGCGCGGTGGTGAGCAGATCGCCGACCGGGTGTACCGCCGGATCGCGGCCCGCGCCGCCGCCGACGCGCTCGCCCCGGCCTGGCGGGGCCGCCCGGAGCCCGGGCCGCAGCCGAAGGCGTCGGCGCTGTACGTGCACGGCCGGGTCCGGCTCACGCTGCATGTGGAGCTGCCGTTCCCGTGCGACGTCGCGGCGCTGGCCCGGACGGCGCGGGACGCGGCGTGCGAGCGGGTCGCCGAGCTGACCGGCACCACTGTCACCTCGGCCGAGGTGATCGTGGACCGCCTGCACCCGGCGGGCCTGCGGTGAGCGCGACGGCGAAGGAGCTGCGCAAACGCAGCGCGGTCCGTTGGCTGCGGTCCGAGCGCGGGGTGGTGACGGCGCTGGTGGTGGCGGTCGTGGTGGTGGCCGCCGGGATGCTGCTGTACGACGTGATCGCGGTCCGCTCCGGTGGCCAGGCCCGGCCGTGGCGGCGGGAGTTGGCGCACCAGTTGGCGACCCGGCACCTCGACGACCCGTGGGTGCTGGGCTTCGCCGCCGGGGCGGTGCTGCTCGGGCTGGTGCTGCTGTGGTTGGCGTTCCGGCGTGGGCTGCGCGGCTGGCTGGCACTGGAGCCGCGCGGGACGGCGATCCACCGCAGCGCCGTCGCCGCGCTGCTCTCGTTCCAGGCCCAGCACCACGCGGACCTGCACTCCTGGCAGGTGAAGGTGGGGCGGTGGCGCACCCGGGTGACAGTCACCGGCGCCACCGACCCGGCCGAGGTGGAGCGTCACCTGCGGGCCGAGCTGGGCCGGATTCCGCTGGCCGGCCCGCACCGGCTGGACGTCCGTACCCGACCGGTGCGGGAACGTCACCACCGCCGCGAACTCGCCGAGCTGGAGCCGCCCCGATGAGCCGACGCACCGTCAACCGCACCATCCTGACCGTGGTCGGAACCCTGCTGCTGGTCGGCGGAGCACTGGTACTGCTGGGAGGGCTGGACGTCTACGGGCACCTGGGGATCACCCCTCCGCACTGGTGGCCGCTCACCTCGCCTGACCAGCCGGTGCTCAGTACCGCAAGCCGCACCCGCTGGACCGACCGCGACTGGTGGTGGCCGGTGGCGATCGCGGTGCCCGCGCTGGTCGTGATCGGCGGGCTGTGGTGGCTGTTCTCGCAGCTGCGCCGCAGCGGCCCGGCCGGCGTCGATCTGCCGTCCCCCGCCGCGCCCGGGCAGTCGCACTTCGCGCTGCACGTGCGCAGCCGGGCCGTCGAGGACGCGATCGAGACGGAGCTCATCGCCCTCCCCGAGGTCGACCGGGTCACCGTCCGGGTCACCGGCGCCGCCCGCCGCCCCTCGGTGCACACCGCCCTGCGGCTCACCCCCGGCGCCGACACCGCCGCCCTGGTCCACGCGTATCACGCCGGCCCGGTGGACCGCGCCCGCCACTCCCTCGGCCTGGCCGCCCTCCCCGCCGAACTCCGCCTCCGAGCGGCCCGGCCCCGCAAGGAGCGCACGAAGAAGACCCCTCGCGTGCGGTGATCGCGGGAGAACTGCGCGACAAGCGCCAGGCCCGTCCGCAAGGTCGCGATCACGTGCAGGTCATTGCCATGTGTCGCGATCTTGCGGCGGGTGCCTTCCGCTGCGCGCAGTTCCCCGCGCCCCTGGGTTCGCACCCGCGCGGTTCCGCGTGCCCCTGTTGTGCTCTGCCTGGTCTCGCCCGCTTACAGACCGCGGGTGGCTCCGCCGTCGATCGGGACCATCACTCCGGTGAGGTACGAGGCGGCGGGGGAGAGCAGGAATGCCGCGGTGCGGCCGAATTCTGCTGGGGTGCCGTAGCGGCGGAGGGGGATGCCTGCCGTTGCGGCTTCCCGTGCGGCTGCGGGGTCGGGGGCGAGGGAGTCGAGTTCGCGGACGCGGTCGGTGTCGATGCGGCCGGGGAGCAGGCCGAGGACGCGGATGCCGCGGGGGCCGAGCTCGTCGGCGAGGGTCTTCGCGGCCATGGCGAGGCCGGGCCGCAGGCCGTTGGAGATGCCGAGGCCGGGGATCGGCTGGCGGACCGAGGTGGAGAGGACGAAGGCGATGACGCCCCCGGAGGGGAGGCGTTCGGCGGCGGCGCGGGCCAGCCGGAGGGCGCCGAGGAAGACGGAGTCGAACGCCGCGCCCCAGGCCTCGTCGCTGGCCGTGGCGACCGGCCCGGCGGCGGGGCCGCCGACGCTGATCAGCATGCCGTCGAAGCCGCCGAAGCGGCTGGTCGCGGCGTCGATCAGGCGTTGCGGGGTGGCCGGGTCGGCGTTGTCGGCGACCACGCCGTACGCGTTGTCGCCGAGGGCGCGGGCCGCGGTGGCGACCGAGTTTTCGGTGCGGCCGGTGACGACGACGCGGGCGCCCTCGGCGATCAGTTGTTCGGCGGTGGCGTGGCCGAGTCCCCGGGTCGAGCCGGTGACCACGTACACCTTGTCCTTGAGTCCGAGATCCATGCCGATCATTCTCGCCGGTCGGCACGGACGGGTGACGGCAGGCCCACCGGCAGGCCGGGGACGCCGGGTTCGTCACCGACGGTGAGCGGCAGGCCGGGTGTCGATGGCGCGTGGCCGGGAACCGTTCGAAGATGGGGGGACCGGACCACCCACCCGAGGTGCAGCGCATGGAAAGTCGGCGGTTGCCCAACATCGACGGCATCGCGGCCGCCCTGGTCGACGGCGACGGTCGCGTCGTCGGGTGGACCGCCGCCGCCGAGCAACTGCTCGCACTGGACGCCGCCCAGGTCACCGGCCGGCCCGCCCGCGAACTGCTCGCCGAAGGGGAGGAGTACGTGCTCGGCCGCGGGGCCGGGGAGGTCCGGCTGCGCACCGGCTCCGGGGTGCCGCTGGAGGTCGCGTACCAGGTGCTGCCGCTGGCCGGCGAGGGCGGCGGGGTGCGGGCCCTGGTGCTGGCCACCCCCGCCGACATGGTCGCCCGGCGGCGGCAGGACGAGGCGTTCACCCGGGAGCTGTTCCTGCAGGACCAGCTCGGCCTCGCCGTGTTCGACGCCGACCTGCGGCTGCTGCGCACCAACACCCACCTGCTGCCGTACACCGGCCTGCCCGACGGCCTGGCCGGGTCCAAGCTGCACGACTACCTGCAACCGGAGGACGCCGACGCCGCCGAGGCGATCCTGCGGCACGTGGTCACCACCGGGGAGCCGGTGGTGCGCACCGCGCTGCGGATCCGCCCGCTGAACGACCCGCGCGCCGGGGCGGTGATGGAGATCCAGGCGTTCCGCCTGCAGGCCCTGGACGGCGCCGTGATCGGCGTGACCGCGCTGTTCGGCGACGTCACCGAACTGCACCGGTACCGGCGGCGGGCCGACGTGCTGCACCGGGCCACCGCCGCCGTCGGCGGCTCGCTGTCGGTGGCCGGCAACGCCGAGGACCTGGCCGGGGTGCTGGTTCCCGGGCTCGGCGACCGGGTCGAGGTGGACGTCGCCGAGGCCGTGTTCACCGGCGACGAGCCGCAGCCCGACGCCGACGGCCGGCTCGCCGTCCGCCGCACCGCCACGGCCGGGCCCCCGCACGCCGACGGCCGCCCGCTCGGCCCACTCGGCCGGGAGGTGCTCGGCACACCCGCCGGGCTGGTCGAGGACCCGCCGTCGATGAGCGCCCCGCTGCAGGCCCGCAGCGGCCCGCTCGGCCGGGTCACCGTCCACCGCGCCGCCGCCGACGGCCCCTACCAGAACGAGGACCTGGTGCTGCTCCGGGAGATCGCCGCCCGGGCCTCGCTCGCCCTGGACAACGCCCGCCGCTACACCCGCGAGCACCGGGCCGCCGTCGGACTCCAGCGCAGCCTGCTGCCGCCCGCCGAGACCGCCGTGCCCGCCGCCACCACCGCCAGCGTCTACCGGCCCACCGACACCGCGACCGGCGTCGGCGGCGACTGGTTCGACGTCATCCCGCTCTCCTCCGCCCGGGTCGCCCTGGTGGCCGGCGACGTGGTCGGCCACGGACTCCAGGCCAGCGCCACCATGGGCCGGCTGCGCACCGCCGTGCGCACCCTCGCCGACTTGGACCTGGAACCCGACGAACTGCTGGTGCACCTGGACGACCTGGTCTCCCAGCTGGTGGTCGAGGGCAGCGAGGAGGAACGCGAACGCGGCGTCGCCGACCCGTCCGGGGCGACCTGCGTGTACGCCGTCTACGACTCGGTGGCCGGGATCTGCCAGGCCGCCAGCGCCGGGCACCCGCCGCCCGCGCTGGTCCACCCCGACGGGCAGGTCGAGTACCTGCCGGTCAGCCCCGGGCCGCCGCTGGGCGTCGGCGGGCTGCCGTTCGAGGCCGCCGAGTGCGCGCCGCGGGCCGGCAGCGTGCTGGCGCTGTACACCGACGGGCTGATCGAGGGCGGCAACGGCGGCGACGTGGACGAGGGCATGGCGCAGCTCGCCGCACTGCTCGGCGAGGCCGACCTGCGCGGAGACCTGGCCGCCGCCGGGCGGGCGATCGTCGCGGAGATGGCCACCGCCGGGCAGAGCGACGACGTCACGCTGCTGCTGGCCCGGCTGCACCCGGTGCCGGCCGAGGACACCGCCGCCTGGACCATCGAGGCCGACCCGGCGGCGGTCGCCGGGGTGCGCGAGGCGGCCAGCCGGACCCTGGAACAGTGGGGGCTGGGCGAGCTGGTGTTCACCACCGAACTGGTGCTCAGCGAGCTGGTCACCAACGCGATCCGGTACGCGGGCGGGCCGGTGATGGTGCGCCTGATCCGCTCCTCGGTACTGACCTGCGAGGTGTCCGACCCGAGCGCCACCCAGCCGCGGATGCGCCGGGCCCGGCTCACCGACGAGGGCGGACGCGGCCTGTACCTGGTCGCCCAGCTCACCGAACGCTGGGGCAGCCGCTACACCCGCAGCGGCAAGACCATCTGGGCCGAGCAGCGCCTCGACCCGCCACCGCTCACCTGGTAGCGCCGACCGGTCCGTCCGGCGCTGCCGCTCAGCCGGTGGCGCCGAGGCAGCGCCTCGACCTGCCACCGCTCAGCCGGTGGCGCCGACCAGTTCGTCCTGCGCCGTCGCCGGCTGCGCCGCGTGCTGCTTGGCCTCGCGGCGGGCCAGCACCACCAGGCCGGCCGGGATCAGCGTGGTGAACAGCCACCATTGGATGGCGTACGCCATGTGCGGGCCGATGTCGGTGTGGCCGGGCTCGGCGAGCGGCACCGGGGAGGTGCCGGCGGCGGGCTGGGAGGAGGCCAGTTCCAGGTAGCCGCCGAGCACGGTGGCGCCGGAGTACTTGGCCTGCTCCGTGCTGTTGATCACCTTGTACATCCGGTCCGGCAGGCCGCCGCGGTTCTTCGCGCCCAGCGCGGCGTACGTCTCGTCGGCGCGCAGCCGCCCGGTCACCGTCACCTCGCCGTCCGGCGGGGCGGGGACGGCGGGGAAGTCGGCGGCGCCCTCGCCGGACTCCACCCAGCCGCGGTTGACCAGCACCGAGCCCTTGCCGTCGGCCAGCACCAGCGGGGTGATCACGAAGTAGCCGATGGAGCTGCCGCCCGGCTCGGTGCGGCCGCGGATGACCACCTCGTGCGCGGTGTCGTAGTGACCCTGTGCGGTGACGGTGCGCCACACCTCGCCGCCGGGGACCGCCCAGCCCGGCGAGGACAGCGAGTCGAAGGGGACCGGCGGGCTGCCCAGGTTCCGGGCCACCAGGTCGTTGCGGGCCACCCGTGCCTCGTGGCGGTGGTACTGCCAGAAACCCAACCGGATCATGGTCGGGATCAGCACCAGCGCCAGCAGGACGATGACCGCCCAGCGCGCGGACAGCAGGAATCGGTACACACCGGGCACGCTAATCCTCCTTACCGTCGCGTCACGCACCGGGGTGCGGCGCGACCTCCCGCAGCAGCTGCAGGAACGCGTCCTCGCCGACCACCGGGGTGCCGTATTCGCGGGCCTTGCGGGCCTTGCCGCTCCACGAGGTGGGCTCGTTGGTGACCAGCAGGCTGGTGAGCCGGCTCACCGAGGAGGCGATGTGCAGGCCCGCCTCGATCATCCGGTCCTCCAGCAGTTCGCGGTCGGTGGCGGTGTCGCCGGTGATCGCCACCCGCATGCCCTGCATCAGCGGCGAGCCGTCCGCCCAGCGCCCCGGGTTCGGGTACGGGCAGGCGGGGCGCTTGCGGGAGGGCCGGTACGAGCTGCTCCAGGAACCGCGGGACGGACCGGCCGGGGCGCTCTCGCCGAGGTCGGTGACGGCCACGCAGGTGGTCAGCGGCAGCGGCACCCCGCCGCTGCGGGCCAGCGCCAGCGAGGGGCGGAACACCTCGGCGAGCACCCGGGCGTCGTCCAGCGCGTGGTGGGCCTGGCGCTGGCTGACCCCGAAGTGGGCGGCCAGCGAGGAGAGTTTGCCGTTCGGCAGGGGCAGCCGCAGGTCGCGGGCCAGCACCATGGTGCACAGCCGCTGCTCGACGGGGGCGCGCAGACCGGCCCGGGAGAACTCGCGGGAGATCATGTTCCAGTCGAACAGGGCGTTGTGCGCGACCATCACCCGGTCGCGCAGCCGCTCGGCGAACTCGGCGGCGACCTCCGGGAAGGTCGGCGCGCCCACCAGGACCTCGCTGGTCAGGCCGTGGATCCACACCGGGCCGGGATCCCGCTCCGGGTTGACCAGGGTGTACCAGTGGTCGGTGACCTCACCGTCCGGGTCGAGCTGGTAGACGCCCGCCGAGATCACCCGGTCCGAGCGCCCGAGTCCGGTGGTCTCCACGTCGACCACCGCGAAGCCGCGCCCGGCGCCCCCGCCGGGGCCGGTGCGCTGTGCCGGGAGCGGCGAGGTGGGGAATGGCGCGTACATAGCGCACCACTTTACGGGGAACGGGGGACGGCTCCGCCCGGATCGGTCACCCGGACGGCCGTTCTAGAGTGGCAAGTGGGTGCGAACCCGGCATCCGACCTCTGCAACGAAGGACAACCCTCATGCGCGCCACCGTGATCCACGGCCCCCAGGACATCCGGATCGAGGAGGTGCCCGACCCGCGGATCCAGCGGCCCACCGACGCCGTGGTGCGGGTGCTGAACGCCTGCATCTGCGGAAGCGACCTGTGGGCGTACCGGGGCGTGGCCAAGCGGCAGGCCGGGCAGCGGATCGGGCACGAGTTCCTCGGGTTCGTCGAGGAGGTCGGTCCCGAGGTGCGTGATCTCACAGTCGGCGACCTGGTGGTGGCCCCGTTCGTCTGGTCGGACGGCGTGTGCGAGTTCTGCCGCGAGGGCCTGCAGACCTCCTGCCCGCACGGCGGGTTCTGGGGCGCGCCCGGCTCGGACGGCGGGCAGGGCGAGGCGGTCCGGGTGCCGTTCGCGGACGGCACGCTGGTGAAGCTGCCCAAGGAGGCCGCCGGTGACGCGAAGCTGCTGCCGGCCCTGCTGGCACTGTCCGACGTGATGGCGACCGGGCACCACGCGGCGGTGTCGGCGGGCGTGCGGCCCGGCGCGACCGTCGCGGTGGTTGGTGACGGCGCGGTCGGCCTGTGCGGTGTGCTGGCCGCGCACCGGCTCGGCGCCGGCCGGATCATCGCGCTCGGCCGGCACGCGGGCCGCACCGCGATCGCCCGCAGCTTCGGCGCCACCGACGTGGTGCCCGAGCGCGGCGAGGCGGCGATCGAGGCGGTGCGCGAACTGACCGGCGGCCGGGGCGCGCACGCCGTGCTGGAGGCGGTCGGCACCGAGGAGTCGATGCGCACCGCGATCTCCGTCGCCCGCGACGGCGGCGCGGTCGGCTACGTCGGCGTGCCGCACGGCGGCAGCGCGGGCGTGGACATCCGCCAGATGTTCGACCGGAACGTCTCGGTGCGCGGCGGCGTCGCCCCGGCCCGGGCGTACATCCCCGAGCTGCTGCCCGACGTGCTGTCCGGGGCGATCGACCCGGGCGCGGTGTTCGACCGGACGGTGGACCTGGACGGCGTGCCCGAGGGCTACCGGGCGATGGACGAGCGGACGGCGCTGAAGGTGCGCATCGCCTTCTGAGAACCTTCGATCGACTGATTGTCAGACCGGGGCGGCCGAGACGGGCCGCCCCGGTCCTGCGTTTCCGGTCAGTTTTCGACCGGGTCGTGCACGGGATCTTCTCGCGGCCCCGCCCCGGATCTACCATGCTCCGCACTCCACACGACAGCACCCACGCCCATCCGATCGTCCGTCGCACCGAAGACGTCAGGAGGCACTGCGTGACACCCCCGCCCGAGACCGCCCCGGAACCGTTCACCGGCATCGAGGAATCACCGGAATTCCGTCAACTGCGCAGCTCCTTCCGGAACTTCGCCTTCCCCGTCACGGCCGGATTCGTCCTCTGGTACCTGCTGTACGTACTGCTCTCCTGCTACGCGCCCGGGCTGATGGGCACCAAGGTGGCAGGCAACATCAACCTGGCCCTGGTGCTCGGCCTGCTCCAGTTCGCCAGCACCTTCGCCATCGCCGCCCGGTACGCCCGCCACGCCGGCCGGCGGCTCGACCCGGCCGCTGCCGCCATCCGGGGGCGCGCCACTGCTGCTGCCGCTGCCGCCGCTGTCGAGGAGAGTGCCGAATGATCCAGCTGGCCGGCACCGCGAGCGAGCACCGCACCCTGATCATGTCGCTGTTCGGGGTCTTCGTGATCGCCACCCTCGGCATCACCCTGTGGGCCGGACGGCAGACCAAGGACGCCGCCGACTTCTACGCCGGCGGGCGCGCCTTCACCGGCTTCCAGAACGGCCTGGCGATCTCCGGCGACTACATGTCCGCCGCGTCCTTCCTCGGCATCGCCGGACTCATCGCCCTGTTCGGCTACGACGGCTTCCTCTACTCCATAGGCTTCCTGGTCGCCTGGCTGGTCGCGCTGCTCCTGGTCGCCGAACCGCTGCGCAACTCCGGCCGCTACACCATGGCCGACGCGCTCGCCTTCCGGATGCGCCAGCGCCCCGTGCGCACCGCCGCCGGCATTTCCACCATCGTGGTGTCGATCTTCTACCTGCTCGCCCAGATGGTCGGCGCCGGCTCGCTGGTCGCCCTGCTGCTCGGCGTCAGCGGCGACGGCGCCAAGCGCTGGACGGTCGTGGCGGTCGGCGCGCTGATGGTGATCTACGTGACCGTCGGCGGCATGAAGGGCACCACCTGGGTGCAGATCGTCAAGGCAGTGCTGCTGATCGCCGGCGCCGCGACGATGACCGTCATGGTGCTGGCCAAGTACCACTTCAACCTGTCCAGCCTGCTCGGCGCCGCCGCCGACGCCAGCGGCAAGGGCCACGCCTTCCTCGAACCGGGGCTCAAATACGGCGTCACCGGCACCACCAAACTCGACTTCCTCAGCCTCGGCATCGCCCTCGTCCTCGGCACCGCCGGGCTGCCGCACATCCTGGTCCGCTTCTACACCGTCCCCACCGCCAAGGCCGCCCGGAAGTCCGTGCTCTGGGCGATCGGCATCATCGGCGTCTTCTACCTGATGACGCTCGCCCTCGGCTTCGGCGCCGCCGCGCTGGTCGGCCCGAAGACCATCAAGGCCTCCAACGCGGCCGGCAACACCGCCGCCCCGCTGCTCGCCGAACAACTCGGCGGCGGGGCGGGCTCCACCGGCGGCGCGGTGCTGCTCGCGGTGATCTCCGCCGTCGCGTTCGCCACCATCCTGGCCGTGGTCGCCGGACTCACCCTGGCCTCTTCCTCGTCCTTCGCCCACGACCTCTGGGCCAACGTGATCCGGCGCGGGAAGGCGAGCGAGAAGGAGGAGGTCGCCAGCGCCAAACTCGCCGCCGTCGCGATCGGTGCCATCGCCATCGTGCTGGCGATCTTCGCCGACAAGCTGAACGCCGCCGCCCTGGTCGCGCTGGCCTTCGCGGTCGCCGCCTCCGCCAACCTGCCCACCCTGCTGTACTCGCTGTTCTGGAAGCGGTTCACCACCGTCGGCGCGGTCTGGGCCACCTACGCGGGCCTGATCACCTCCGTCACCCTGGTGATCTTCTCCCCGGTGGTCTCCGGCAACGCCAAGACCTCGCTCTTCCCGCACAGCGACTTCCACTGGTTCCCGCTGGAGAACCCCGGCCTGGTCTCCATCCCGGTCGGCTTCCTGGCCGGCGCGATCGGCACCTGGCTGGCCCGCGAGAAGGCCGACCCCGCGAAGTACGCCGAACTGGAGGTCCGTTCGCTCACCGGGCTCGGCGCCGACTGACCCCGATCGCGGCCCGGTTAAGCTGGCCCGGCTGCCGACCGGCGGCCGGGCCGGTACGGCCTCCGAGGAAGGGCGGGACCGGGATGCTCCTCGACACCTACGGACGACAGGCCGTCGACCTGCGGGTCTCCCTCACCGACCGGTGCAACCTGCGCTGCACCTACTGCATGCCCGAAGAGGGCCTGAACTGGCTCGGCAAGCCCGAACTGCTCACGGACGAGGAGATCGTCCGGCTGGTCGGCCTGGCGGTCGGTTCGCTCGGCGTGCGGGAGGTCCGGTTCACCGGCGGCGAACCGCTGCTGCGGCCCGGGCTGGTCTCCGTCATCACGGCGTGCGCGGCGCTCGACCCGCGCCCCGAGATCTCCCTCACCACCAACGGCATAGGCCTCGCCCGGGTGGCTGCTTCCCTGCGGGACGCCGGAGTCGACCGGGTCAACGTCTCGATCGACACCCTGAACCCCGAGACCTTCGTCCGGCTGACCCGCCGCCGCCGCCACCAGGACGTCCTGGACGGGCTGATGGCGGCCGAGGCAGCCGGGCTGCGGCCGGTCAAGCTCAACGCCGTGCTGATGCGCGGCGTCAACGACCACGAGGCGGCCGACCTGCTGGCCTGGGCGATCGAGCACCGCTACCAGCTGCGGTTCATCGAACAGATGCCGCTGGACGCCCAACACGGCTGGGACCGTTCGCAGATGGTCACCGCCGAGGAGATCCTCGCGCTGCTGCGTACACGCTTCATCCTCACCCCCGAACCGTCCTCGGTGCGCGGCGCCGCCCCCGCCGAACGCTGGCTGGTGGACGGCGGCCCCGCGACGGTCGGTGTCATCGCCTCCGTCACCCGCCCGTTCTGCCGCGCCTGCGACCGCACCCGCCTCACCGCCGACGGCCAGATCCGCAACTGCCTGTTCGCGACCGGCGAGACCGACCTGCGCGGCGCGCTGCGCTCCGGCGCGAGCGACGCGGAGCTGGCCGAGCTGTGGCGCGCCGCGATGTGGGGCAAGAAGGCCGGCGCGGGCATCGACGCCCCGGAGTTCCTCCAGCCCGACCGGCCGATGTCGGCGATCGGCGGCTAGCCCCGCAGGTGGCGGCTGATCAGCGTTGCGCGGAAGCGCCGGGTTCCAGCCCGCCCGCCTGACGCAGCAGCTCCAACGTCGCTGCGCGGTGCGTGCTCGCCGTTTTCGCGGACCACGACGAAGCCGCGGAATCTGCGCGGCTGCGGCTATCCGAGCAGGTCGAGTGCGGTGGCGGCGCGGGTGGCGGCTGGGGAGGTGGTCAGTTCGTGGAGGTATTCGCGGAGGGTGTCGTGGGTGTCGGGGGCGTTCGGGACGGCGAGGAACTCGGCTGTTGGGGGGCCGAGTTCGCCGTCCTGGACGGCCACCGCGTGCAGCACCGCCAGGGCCGCCCGGGAGGCCGCGAGGGTGGGTGGGACTGCGGCCAGCAGCGCGTCCCAGGCCGGGGTGGCGGCCTCGCGGCCGTGCTCGTACAGCTGTGTGATGGCCTCTTCGCGGAGTACGCCGGGGGCGGTCGGTTCCAGGCGGGCGGCCTGGTCCAGGGCTTCCCGGGCGGATTGCCACTCGCCCTGTCGGCGGAGCACCGCGACGAGGGCGCAGTGGGTGCCGATCTCGTAGGGCGCGAGTGCGAGGGACGCCCTGAGATCGGTGACGGCTGCGTCGAGGCGGCCCGCGCGGCGGTGGAGTTCGGCGCGGTCGCGCAGCACCCAGGGGGAGTCGGGCTCGATGGTGAGGGCGGCGTCGAAGTCGGTGAGGGCCAGGTCGTGGCGGCCGGTCTGTCGGTGCAGGTGGGCGCGTTCGAGGAGGGCCCAGTGGAAGCGGGGGTCGATGGTGAGGGCGGTGTCGAGGTCGGCGGACGCCTGGTCGAGGCTGCCGGTTTGCCGGTGCGACTTCGCGCGGTGCAGCAGCGCCCAGATGTGCTGTGGGTCGATGGCGACGGCGGCGGTGAAGTCGGCGATCGCCTCCGGGTGGCGGGTCGCGTCCTGATGGATCTCGCCGCGGTAGAAGTAGGCCCAGGGATCGGCGGGGTTGATGGCGAGCGCCGCGTCGAGGTCGAGGAGGGCCAGGTCGAGATGGCCCTGCCGGCAGTGGGTGCGGCCTCGCCAGACCAGGGTGATGAAGTCGTTGGGGTTGAGGGCGATGGCGGCGGTGAAATCGGCGACGGCCTGGCCGTACCGTCCCGCCCGGCTGTGCGCCTCGCCGCGGTCGCGCAGAACGATGGGGTTGCCGGGGTCGAGCGCGAGGGCGGCGTCCAGGTCGGCGACCGCGTGGGAGAGCCGGCCTGATTGGTAGTGCGTCTTGCCGCGTTCGCTCAGGGCCCAGACGTAGCCGGGGTTGGCGGAGAGCGCGGCGGTGAAGTCGCTGATCGCCTGTTCCGGGCGGTCGGCGAGTCGGTGGGTGATGCCGCGTTCGCACAGGGCCCAGGCGTTGGAGGGGTCGAGGGCGAGGGCGGCGTCGAAGTCGCCGATGGCGAGGTCGATCCGGTGCGCCGCGCGCTGGGCCTGGCCGCGGTGGATCAGGGCCGAGCTGTGCTCGGGTTCGAGGGCGAGGGCGGCGGTGAAGTCGGCGATCGCATGGTCGAACCGGCCTGCCGTGTGGTGCACCTGGCCGCGTTCGGACAGTGTCCAACTGTCCTCCGGGTCGAGGACCAGGGCGGCGTCGAGGTCGGCCAGCGCCTCGTCCAGTCGGCCGACCAGGCGCAGGACCCAGCCCCGGAAGTAGAAGGCGTCGGCGGGTTCCAGCCTGGCGGCCACGGTCGCCGCGCGGTCGGAGACGGCGGCCGCCAGACGGTCCGGGTGCTCGCGGGCCGCGAGCACCTCGGCGGCGAACGGGGTGCGGGCGAGCGCCGCGTCCAGGTCGGCCAGTGCCAGGTCGTGGTGGCCGAGGTAGCAGTGCACCCGGCCGCGCTGGATCAGTGCGGGCAGCAGGTCGGGGGCGAGCAGCAGGGCCTGGTCCAGCAGGACGAGGGCCTCGGGGTCCTCGCCCCGCTGGCTCGACCGGTGGCCCTGCCCGGTCAGCGCCCGGGCCCGGAGGCGGGCGGGCAGGCCGGGGGCGGCCAGGGCGGTGAGCACGGTCTCGGCCGGGTCGGGGGTGGTGAGGGCGGCGTGCAGCTGCTCGGACCAGCGGGTGAGGTCGGCGTCGGCGGTGTCGCGGGCGGCCAGGGTGAGGAGTTCGGCCCAGGCGGTGAGGGAGTCGGGGGAGTGGTCGGCGGCCTCCGCGAGGCGGTGGAGCGCCGGCGGCAGCTGGGTGGTCGGGGCGGTGCAGAGCAGGTGGTAGGTCTCGTCGAGGAGGTGGCGGAGCCAGCGGGCGTTGCTGCGGAGCCGGGACGGCGGGAGCTCGGCCTGGAGGGCTTCGCGGGCGGCCGTGTGGTGCCGGGCGAGGCGGGTGTGGCCGTCGTGCCAGGCGTGCGGGTCGCGGATGCGGTGGCGCCGGAGGAAGCTGGCGCGGACGACGGCGTGGTACTGGTGGGCGTCGCCGTGGCCGGTGACGAAGGGCTGGTCGAGGAGCCAGTCCCAGCCGGGGGCGGTCGGGTCGTCCACGGCGAGGCAGAAGAGGTCGCGGTCGAGGCGGGGCGGGAGGGCGGCGGCGAGGACGGTCTCGCGGAGGGCAGGTTCGGGGATCCACTGCAGGAAGCGCTGAACTGCCTTGTCCACGGCGTCCGTTCCGGCGTCGGCGACCTCCTCGGCGGAGTGCGGGTCGGTGCCCGCGAGCAGGGCCAGCAGCAGGGGCAGGCCGAGGGACATCCGGACGATGGCGTCGATCGCGTCGGGGGAGCGCACGCCGCGGCTGGCGAGGAGGTCGCGGGCCTCCTGCTCGGTGAAGGCGTCAAGGCTGACGTCCACCACGGCGGGGCGCAGGCGGGCCCAGTCGCGTTCGGCGAGTTCGTCGCGGCCGGCCAGCACGATGATCACTTCGAGCGGGAGATCACCGTACGCGCCGTCGATCAACTCGCGGAGCCAGCCGTCGAGGTGGCGGCCGGTGATCTCCCAGGTGTCGAGGAAGAGCACCACCCAGGGGGAGGACTCACGTTCGCAGAGGCGGGCCAGTTCGGTGACGAACGCCCGGCTGAGGGCGGCGAGTTCGGAGTCGCCGGTGGGCCGGCGGCGGCGGACGGCGGCGATCAGCCGGTCGGTGCTCTCGGCGACGGTCTCGGGGGTGGTGAAGGCGGCGGAGCCGGGAGCGAGGGTGTTGGCCGCGCCGAGGGCGGCGTGGGCGACCACCCGGGCGGGCAGCGACGGCAGGTCGGTGGGGGTGGCCTGGGCCCGCCGGTGCTGTTCCAGGGCCCGGTCGAAGTCCTTGAACGGGGCCTCGGGCGAGGCGAGTTGGGCGGCGAGTGCGGCCAGTGCGGTGTCGATGCCCTGCACGTCGGTGTCGTCGATGAGCGCGGTGCGCCCGCCCGTCCGGCGGGCCGTCTCCCGCCACTGGGCGATCAGGGTGGACTTGCCGATGCCGCCGACGCCCCGGACGTGGAACAGGAAGTCGGCGGGGTCGGGCCCGGCCTCCGGGTCGGGATTCTTGCGGAGGTTGTCGGCGAACAGGGCGAGTTGGGCCCGGCGTCCGACGAACTGGGAGTCGACGCGGCGGCGCAGCGCCTCCGCCCGGGACATTCGCCTTGCACCACGAGACACCGCATCCCCCCAAGCATCGAAACGCAGACCACGCTACTGGGTGCGGGGAGGTCGACACCCCGTTACGCGGAGAAGGGCTCGGTGTCCTTGAGGAAGCCCCGGACGGCGAGGAACTGGCTGAGGGAGTCGCGGTGTTCGTCGCAGGCGAGCCAGGTCTTGCGGCGGTCGGGGGTGTGGAGCTTGGGGTTGTTCCACAGCAGGGTCCAGGTGGCGTGCTCGCGGCAGCCCTTCGCGGAGCACTTCGGGGGACCGGCCGGGCCGTCGGGGCCGGTGGGGGTGCCGAAGAGGGGGTGCGCGGTGTCCATGGATCCGATCCTATGCCCGGGCATGACGACGCCGGGCAGCCACGGGGGGAGCTGCCCGGCGTCGGTCTGTCGCTCCGACGGGGGATGCGGAGCGCTTAGGAAGTATGGCACGGCAATGGGCCCGGAAGCTCGTCCGTCCGGTGATTAATTTGAGGATCGTCTGAGCTTTCAGGCGGTCATACTGGCCCATGAACGGTCATATCGGACACCGGAATTGAGGGATTCTCAATCCTGTGGCCGGTTCTCGGTGGCGTTGGCGGTGGCAGCCGCCGCCGCCCCGCCGCCGCCCGTCCCGCCGGGGCCGAGCATCAGCGGGGTGTCCGGGGAGAAGTCGAAGGTCGAGGGAAGGCCGGGTGCCCGCTCGCGGCCGGCGTTGGCGATCAGCACCGCGAAGTACGGCAGCAGCGCGCCGCCGGCCAGTGCGGCGAAGGCGAGCCAGCGCTGCACGTCCCACAGGATGACGGCGAGCAGGACGCACACGGTGCGGATCAGCATGGAGATCACGTACCGGCGCTGTCGGCCCCGGACGTCCTCGGTGAGGCTGCTGCGGGCACCGGTGATCCGGAAGACCTGGTCGTCGTCCGCGCTCTTGCGCATTGTCCATCCATCCTCGCGGTTCCGGCTCCCTACGGTCGTCCACGGTAACCCCGCTGACGCCGGGCGGACCCACGTGGGGTCCGTACGGCGTCAGCCGGTGCGGCGCAGGTACTGGACGGGTACGGCGTCGGTGAGCCAGACACCGTTCGCAGACACCCGGAATTCGTGGCCGTCGGCGGCCATCGCCGCCGCGTCCACCTCCAGCACCACCGGGCGGCCGTGCCGGGAGCCGACCTTGACGGCCGTCTCGGTGTCGGCGGAGAGATGGACGTCCTGCCGGGCCATCGGACGCAGGCCCTCGGCCAGGATGTACGGGAGGGTGCGCTCGGCGGTGCCGTGGAACAGCACCTCGGGCGGCGTGGTGGCGGGCAGGCCGAGGTCGATCTCGACGGTGTGGCCCTGGCTGGCCCGGATGGAGCGGCCGTCCTCGGAGTAGGCGAAGCGGCGTTTGTTGTTGGTGGCGACCACGTGGTCCAGCTGGGCGCGGCTGAGCCGTCGGCCGTGCCGGGCGAGCGCGGCGAGCAGGGTGTCGATCTCCACCCAGCCCGCCGCGTCCAGGGTGACCCCGATGGCGCCCGGGTCGTGTCGCAGGATGCGGCTGAGCATCTTCGACGCTTTGACGGTGTGCTTTTCGTCCATCGGGATCCCCCAGGGGTTCGGTCGGCCGGTCAGGAGGCCTGACTGACCGAGCTCATGTTGAAGTCGGGCACGCGCACCGGCGGCATCGCGGCCCGGGTGAACCAGTCGCCCCACTCCCGGGGCAGGCAGCGCTCGGTGCGGCCCGCCTCGGTGATCCGGCCGAGCAGGTCGACCGGGGACTCGTTGAAGCGGAAGTTGTTGACCGCGCCGACCACTTCGCCGTTCTCGATCAGGTAGACGCCGTCCCGGGTGAGGCCGGTGAGCAGCAGGGTGGCCGGGTCGACCTCGCGGATGTACCAGAGGCAGGTGAGCAGCAGGCCGCGCTCGGTGCGGGCGACCATCTCTTCCAGCGTCGGCGCGTCGGGCGCGGAGGTCTCCAGCACCAGGTTGTCGACCGGCGGGGTGAGCGGCAGGCCGGCCAGGCCCGCGGAGTGGCGGGTGGTCAGCAGGTGGGCGAGCTTGCCGTCGCGCAGCCAGTCGGTGGCGGTCAGCGGTGCGCCGTTGTCGAACACCGAGTCGTTCTCGCCGGAGGACCGGGTGAGTACGAACGGGGCGGCCTGGATGCCGGGCTCGGCCGGGTCGGAGCGCAGGGTCAGCGGCAGCGGGCTGAGCTGCTCGCCGATTCGCGTCCCTCCGCCGGTCTTCGCGAACACGGAGCGGCCCTCGACGGCGTCCCGTGCGCCGGACGACCAGGACAGGTAGACCAGCAGGTCGGCGACGGCGGACGGCGACAGCAAGGTCTCGTAGCGGCCGGCCGGCAGGTCGATCCGCTTGCGGCCCCAGCCGAGGCGGCGGGTCAGGTCGGTGTGCAGGGTGGTGACGTCGACGTCCGTGAAGTCCTGGGTGGCGGCGCCCACCCAGGCGGAGCCGGACAGGTCGGCGGTCTTGGCGTTCAGCTCGACGGTGCCGGTGGGCTGGTCGTGGCGCAGCCGCAGGCCGGTGGAGCTGCCCAGGTAGGAGGTGACCATCTCGTGCCGGGCGAAGCCGTACAGCAGCTCGCCATTGGCGCGGGCGCGGCCGAAGGCCTCGCCGAGGGCGGGCGCGAACGCGTCGAACACGCCGATGTCGGTGACCTGCGGGGCCTCGGTGAAGCGCGGGTCGGCGGGCCGGGCGGTGATCAGCGGCTGGGCGTCCTCGGCGGGTTCGGCGGCCCGGGCGGCGGCCTCGGAGGCGCGCACCAGCTGCTCGACCTCGTCGAGCGTGACGGCCTCCTGGGCGACCACCCCGGCGGCGGTGCCCTGCGCGCCGTTCACGGTGGAGATCACGGTGAGCCGGCGGCCGCGGGTGACGCCGTTGGTGGTCAGCGCGTTGCCGGCCCAGCGCAGGTTGGCGGTGGACTCCTCGTCGGCGATCACCACGCAGCCGTCGGCGCGGGACAGTTCGAGGGCGCGTTCCACCAGCTCGTGGGGGTGCGTGAGGGACATCAGTGACCCGCCTCCTGCTGGGTGTTGAGCACGTTGACCTGACGGAACAGCGCGGACGGGCAGCCGTGGCTGACCGCGGCGACCTGGCCCGGCTGGGCCTTGCCGCAGTTGAAGGCCCCGCCGAGCACGTACGTCTGCGGGCCGCCGACGGCGCTCATCGAGCCCCAGAAGTCGGTGGTGGTGGCCTGGTAGGCGAAGTCCTTGACCTGCCCGGCGAGTTCGCCGTTACGGATGGCGTAGGCGCGCTGCCCGGTGAACTGGAAGTTGTAGCGCTGCATGTCGATCGACCACGAACGGTCGCCGACGATGAACAGGCCGTTCTCCACCTGGGAGATCAGGCCTGCGGTGTCCGGGCCGTCGGCCGCGGGCTGGAGCGAGACGTTGGCCATCCGCTGCACCGGCACGTGCGCCGGGGAGTCCGCGAAGGCGCAGCCGTTGGAACGCTCGAAACCCTTCAACTTGGCCATCGGACGGTCGAGTTGGTACCCGACCAGGACGCCGTCGCGGATCAGGTCCCAGGACTGGGTGGCCACGCCCTCGTCGTCGTACCCGATGCTGGCCAGGCCGTGTTCGGCCGTCCGGTCGCCCGTGACGTGCATCAGCTCGGAGCCGTACTTCAGACTGCCGAGCCGGTCGAAGGTGGCGAACGAGGTGCCCGCGTAGGCGGCCTCGTAACCCAGCGCGCGGTCCAGCTCGGTGGCGTGGCCGACCGACTCGTGGATGGTCAGCCACAGGTTGGACGGGTCGATCACCAGGTCGTAGCGGCCCGCGGTGACGCTCGGCGCGGCCATCTTCTGCGCCAACAGCTCGGGCAGCTCGGCCAGTTCGGCGTCCCAGTCCCAGCCCGTGCCGCGCAGGTACTCCCACCCGCGCCCGGCCGGCGGGGCGATGGTGCGCATCGAGTCGAACGCGCCCGTCCGCTCGTCCACGCTGGTGGCCTCCAGCCACGGGTGCAGGCGCACCCGCTGCTGGGTCGTCACGGTGCCCGCGGTGTCCGCGTAGAACTTGTTCTCCTGCACCGTCAGCACCGTCGCCGACACGTGCGAGACACCGTCGGCCGCCAGCAGCCGGGAGGACCACTCGGCCAGCAGGCCGGTCTTCTCCGCGTCCGGCACGTCGAACGGGTTCACCTCGTAGGCGGAGACCCACGCCGCGTCCGGGTACACCGGCTCCGGGGCCAGCTCCACCCGCTCGCCCGAGCCCGCCGCGCGGCTGATCCCGCCCGCCAGCCGGGCCACCGCCACCGCCTGCTCGGCAACCGTCGCCGCCGAGGCGGGCGTCAGATCCACGCCCGCGGCGAAGCCCCAGGCGCCGTCCAGCAGGACCCGGACGGCGAAGCCCAGTTGCACGGTGTCCGACGATCCGGACGGCCGGGCGTCACGCAGCCGCCAGGACGCCGAACGGACCCGCTCCAGCCGGAAATCGGCGTGCGAGACGCCCAGCTGCCGGGCCCGGGACAGGGCCGCGTCCGCCAGTGGGCGCAACGGGTACGAGAGGAACTGAGGGTCCATCGCGGAGGGGGGCATCGGGCTCCCTGGGTCGAGGGTCGGGTGCGGCGGGCCGCCCCCGGGTCGAGGGCGCACCCGCTCGCATCATCCTCGGCCGCAGGGCGTTCTGCCAGCAAATATTCGCCGAACCGTCCTGACGCCCAGTCAGTTTCCGGTCAGCACAGCGCCTCCCACCAGCCGTCCAGCTCCGGCGGATCGGCCACCTCCACCCGCTGCCCCGGACGCGGCACCGCCAGCGGCACCCCCTGCGCCTTCGCCTCCGCCAACAGCCGCTCCACCGGCTCCGCCCAGCGGTGCGGCGCCAGGTTGAACGTGCACCAGTGCACCGGCAGCAGCAGGCCGCCGCGCAATTCCAGATGCGCCCGGACCGCGTCCTCCGGGCTCAGGTGGATGTCCGCCCAGGCGTCGTCGTACGCGCCGATCGCCATCAGCGCGGCATCGAACGGTCCGTGCTGCTCGCCGATTCGGGCGAAACCCTCGAAGTAGCCGGAGTCACCGGTGAAGAACACCCGCCGCCGCGGCCCGGCCACCACCCACGAACCCCACAGCGTGGGGTTGCGGGTGAAACCCCGGCCGGAGAAGTGGTGCGCGGCGGTCAGCGTCAGCGTCAACTCGCCGAGCGTGCACGTCTCGTCCCAGTCCAGCTCGATGATCCGGTGCTCCGGCACACCCCAACGGCGCAGGTGCCCGCCGATACCCAGCGGCACCGCGAACGGCGCCGACTGGAGCTCCACCAGGCGGCGCACCGTCGCCATGTCCAGGTGGTCGTAGTGGTCGTGCGAGATCAGCACCGCGTCCACCTGCGGCAGCGACGCCAGCTCCACCGGCACCGGGTGCAGCCGCTTCGGGCCCACCCGCGCGGACGGCGAACAGCGGTCCGACCACATCGGATCCACCAGCACCCGGCAGCCGTCCAGCTCCAGCAGCGCCGAGGCGTGGCCGTACCACGTCACCGCCACCTCCTGGGACGCCGCGGCAGGCTGCTCCGGCACCGCCAGCGGCACCGGACCGGTCGGCACCCGCCCGTCCTTCTCGAACAGCATCCGGCGCAGCGTCGCCCCGTCGGGACGCCCGGGCGCACCCGGCGACACCTGCGAGGGCGCGTTGTGGAACACCCCGTTTTGGTACTGCGGGGACACCCGCACCCGCGGGTCCAGCGGATCGGGACGGCGCCCGAACTGGGCCGGCAGCTCCCGCAGCGCCCACGCCGCCGCACCCGCCACCGTCAGTGCCGCCACCGCCGCCAGCGCCCGGCGGCCCGTCCGGCCAGGGAGTGCACCACTCATCGCGTCCGCTCCGATCGGCTCGCTCGAACCGGTGCCCGGAATCTCCGGAGCACCTCCGGGGGCAACGGCCGCCAACGGCCTGGCGTTCCCCGCGCCCGACCCGCACCCGAATTGTCGGGATGCGACAGAACTCACCCGGCAAGGCCTGTCGAAGGCCGCTTCGCCCGAGCTCGCACCCTACCGATAGCGTCACAGATGGCTACGCGTGCGATCGGCACGCGCACATCGAGTAGGGAAGAGGTGGACCGTTGAGCCGCTCGGTACTGGTCACCGGAGGTAACCGGGGCATCGGCCTCGCCATCGCCCAGAGCTTCGCCGAGGCGGGCGACAAGGTCGCCATCACCAGCCGCAACGGCGAGGTCCCGGCGGAACTCGCCAAGTACGACGTCCTCGCGGTGCGCGCCGACATCACCGACACCGAGCAGGTCGACGCCGCCTTCAAGGAGATCGAGGCCGCCCACGGCCCGGTCGAGGTCCTGGTCGCCAACGCCGGCATCACCAAGGACACCCTGCTGCTGCGCATGTCCGAGGACGAATTCACCTCCGTCCTGGACACCAACCTCACCGGCACCTTCCGGGTCGTGAAGCGCGCCGCCGCCAAGATGCTGCGCGCCCGCAAGGGGCGCGTGGTGCTGATCTCCTCCGTGGTGGGCCTCAGCGGCTCCGCCGGCCAGGCCAACTACGCCGCCTCCAAGGCCGGCCTGGTCGGCTTCGCCCGCTCGCTGGCCCGCGAACTGGGCTCCCGCAACATCACCGTCAACGTGATCGCGCCCGGCTTCGTCGACACCGACATGACCGCCGTGCTCAGCGAGGAGCGCCGCAAGGAGATCGTCTCCGGCGTCCCCCTGGGCCGCTACGCCGCCCCCGCCGAGATCGCCTCGGCCGCGCGGTTCCTGGCCTCGGACGAGGCCGCGTACATCACCGGAGCCGTCATTCCCGTCGACGGCGGATTGGGCATGGGTCACTGACCATGACTGGAATTCTCGAAGGCAAGCGCATCCTGATCACCGGCGTGCTGATGGAGTCCTCCATCGCCTTCCACACCGCGAAGCTCGCCCAGGAACAGGGCGCCGAGATCATCCTCACCGCCTTCCCCCGGCCCAGCCTCACCGAGCGCATCGCCAAGAAGCTGCCCAAGCCGGTCAAGGTCCTGGAACTCGACGTCTCCAGCACCGAGCAGCTGGCCGGCATCGCCGACCAGGTCCGCGAGCACCTGCCCACCCTGGACGGCATCGTCCACTCCATCGGCTTCGCCCCGCAGGACGCGCTCGGCGGCAACTTCCTGGACACCCCCTGGGAGTCCGTCGCCACCGCCATGCAGGTCTCCGCGTACTCGCTGAAGTCCCTCACCACCGCGCTGCTCCCGCTCATGCAGGACGGCGGCTCGGTGGTCGGCCTGACCTTCGACGCGCAGTTCGCCTGGCCGCAGTACGACTGGATGGGCCCGGCGAAGGCCGCCCTGGAGTCCACCAACCGCTACCTCGCCCGCTACCTCGGCGAGCGCAACATCCGCTGCAACCTGATCTCGGCGGGCCCGATCGGCTCGATGGCCGCGAAGTCGATCCCCGGCTTCCCGGACCTCGCCGCCACCTGGGACTCCCGCTCCCCGCTCAAGTGGGACCTCACCGACCCGGAGCCGGCCGGCCGCGGCGTGGTCGCGCTGCTCAGCGACTGGTTCCCGAAGACCACCGGCGAGATTGTCCACGTGGACGGCGGGCTGCACGCGATCGGCGCGTGATTTCAGGGGCTCGGGGAACTGCGAGGCCGAGCTGCTGGTGGTCGGGGAGAGCGGTAGGTCGTGACTGCTACCGGTCAAAGAAGGGGACCCGAAACGACGGGACCTTTCAGCGCCCCGTTGATCACCAGCAGTCTCGGCCCCGCCGTTCTCCCCCAGCCTTTGCGGGCTGGGAGGTGCCCCCCGGGCCCCTGTTGTGGCTCTCGCCGTCCCCCGGGCCCCTGTTGTGGCTCTCGCCGTTCTTTCCTCAGGTCTTGCATCGGCCAATCGCCCGGCCTGCCGCTTCGGCGGCCTTTTCGGCGTCGCCGGACCTGATCGCGTCGATGATGTCCGAGTGCGGCACCCAGCGGTGGGGGAGCAGGTCGGGGCCGACATCGTGGCGGAGGTGGGCGAGCAGGACCTCGCCGAGATCGGCGTAGATCGCGGCGAGGACGTCGTTGTGGGCGGCGGCCACCACCGCATGGTGGAAGGCGGCGTCGGCCTGGATGAAGTCCTCGGGGACGCCGGCGTGCCAGGCCGCGTCGCGGCGGGCCAGGGCGGCGTCGAGGAGTTCGAGGTCGCGCGCGGTGCGCCGGGTCGCGGCGAAGCCGGCGGCGGAGGTTTCCAGGGTGGCGCGCAGTTCGGCGACCTGGTTCTGGTCGGCGTCGGCGAAGCGCCGGTGCATCACGCCGGCGAGTTCGCTGGTGGCGAGGACGTAGGTGCCGGAGCCCTGCCGGATGTCGACCAGCCCGTTGTGGGCGAGGGCGCGGACGGCTTCGCGGATGGTGTTGCGGGCGACGCCGAGCTGGTCGACGAGTTCCGCCTCGGTGGGGATGCGTGATCCCACCGGCCATTCGCCGGAGGTGATCTGGGCCCTGAGCTGGGCGATCACCTGGTCGGAGAGTGGGGTGCGGCGAGTGGTCGACAGCGCCAAGGTCGGGCTCCTTCTGTGGTTTACGTCATCAGGATACCGGGGCGACTTAAGTCATCCCATGATTCTATGATTGCGCCATGTCTACCGCAGCAGACCCCTCAGCGACCGAGACCGAGAGCCCCCGACCAGCCCCTTCGTCCAGCACCGCCACCCTCGGCCCGTCCCCGGCGGTCCGTCATGCCGGCGCCGTCCTGCTCGCCGTCGGTGTGGCCGCCGCCGCGGTCAACCTGCGTCCGGTGGTGACCAGCCTCGGCGCACTGCTCGACCCGGTCCGTGAGGACCTCGGGATGAGTGCCACGCTGGCCGGCCTGCTCGCCGCGGTGCCGCCGCTGTGTTTCGCGCTGCTGGGCTTCGCCGCCCCCGGCCTGTCCCGCCGGCTGGGCCCGATCACCGTGGTGACGGCCTCGATGGGCGCCATCGCGGCGGGTGTGCTGGCCCGTTCCTTCACCGGCTCCGCCGCGGTGTTCCTGCTGCTCACCGCGCTGGCGCTGGCCGGAGTGGCGCTGGCCAACGTGCTGCTGCCGGTGGTGATCAAGCGGTACTTCCCGGACCGGGTCGGTCCGATGATCGGCCTGTACTCGATGGCCCTGTCGGTCGGCACCTCGCTGGCCGCCGCCACCACCGTCCCGCTGGCCGACGCGCTCGGCGGCTCCTGGCGGCTGGGTCTCGGCCTCTGGGCGCTGCCCGCCGTGGTGGCCCTGGTGCTGTGGCTGACGGTGCTGTTCCTGCGCCGGGACAGGAATGCGGCCGCTGCTCCGGCCGCCTCGGCCCCCGTCCGGCTGCCGATCCTGCGCAGCCGCACCGCCTGGGCGCTGGGCGCGTTCTTCGGCCTGCAGTCCACCAGCGCGTACAGCGCGATGGGCTTCCTGCCGAAGATCTACCACGACGCCGGCGTCTCGGAGTCCGCGGCGGGGGTGCTGCTGGCGGTGGTGATGGCGGTCAGCGTGCCGGTCTCGTTCGTGCTGCCGAACCTGGCCGCCCGGGGCGGTGACCAGCGGCTGTACGTGCTGCTGCTGGGCCTGTGCGGCATCGCGGGCTATCTCGGGCTGATGCTGGCCGCCGGGACGGTGCCGTGGCTGTGGGCGATCCTGGTCGGCCTGTCGATGTGCGCGTTCCCGCTGGCGCTGACCATGCTCGGCCTGCGCGCCCGCACCCCGGGCGGGGTGGCCCAGCTGTCGGCGTTCGCGCAGAGCCTGGGCTACCTGATCTGCATCCCCGGCCCGATCCTGATGGGCGCGCTCTACGAGCACACCGGTGACTGGTACCTGCCGCTGGGCCTGCTGGCGCTGCTGCTGGTGCCGCAGATCCTGGTCGGTCTGCGCGCCGCCAGGGCCCGTCACATCGAGGACGAGGTGGTCGGTTAGGCTCGGCGACATGCCAGTTCTCGAACCGAATCCCCAGGGCGGCCAGAAGAAGCTGCTGCAGATGCTCGGCCTGATCGCCGCGATCGTGGTGGTGATCTCGATCATCGCGACGGTCGCGCAGAACATGGGCTGACCCGGGCTGCGGCCGCCGTCCCGCGACAGGCCGGTGGAGCCGCCACCCGCAGGGGTGGCAGCTTCCCCGACCCCGCGCCCGGGCGGCGGTTTTCTGCGAAGCTCTAGGGGTATGAGCGCCGACACTCCTCGTAGGATCATCGTTCTTCGTCATGCCCGGGCCGACTGGCCCAACCAGGTCGACGACCACGACCGCCCGCTGGCCGACCGCGGGCGCGGCCAGGCCACCGAGGCCGGCCGCTGGCTCGCCGACTCCGGCGTCAACCCCGACCACGTCCTGTGCTCCACCGCGCTGCGCACCCGGGAGACCTGGAAACTGGTCGCCCACGAGCTGCCCAAGCGGCCCCGGAAGACGGTCTACGAGGACCGGGTGTACGAGGCCCAGCCGGGCAAGCTGATCGAGGTCATCCAGGAGACCCCCGACGAGCACAGCGACCTGCTGCTGGTCGGCCACAACCCCGGCGTGCTGGGCCTGACCCAGGTGCTGGCCGGCGACGAGGGCGACACCGAGGCGCTCAACCGGATGCGGCTGAACGGTTTCCCGCCCGCCGCGGTGGCGGTGCTCAGCTTCGGCGGCCCGTGGAAGCTGGTCGAGCCCGGCGTGGCCCGGCTGGAGTCCTACTTCATGCCGCAGGACTGACGGCAGCGAAGAAGGGGCGGGATCCGGGTGTCGGATCCCGCCCCTTCTTCGCGTCGCGGTCAGTCCCCGGTGGGCGTGCCGTCCAGCTCGTCGGCCGCCTCGACCTCCTCGCGGGTGACGCCCAGCAGGTACAGCACGGTGTCCAGGAACGGCACGTTCACGGCGGTGTCGGCCTGCTCGCGGACCACCGGCTTGGCGTTGAACGCCACCCCCAGGCCCGCCGCGTTCAGCATGTCCAGGTCGTTGGCGCCGTCGCCGATCGCCACCGTCTGCTCCAGTGGCACCCCGGCCTGCTCGGCGAACCGGGCCAGCCAGCGGGCCTTGCCGGCCCGGTCGACGATCTCGCCGGTCACCCTGCCGGTGAACTTGCCGTCCACCACCTCCAGGGTGTTGGCGGCCGCGAAGTCCAGGCCCAGGCGCTCCACCAGGTGCTCGGTGACCTGGGTGAAGCCGCCGGAGACGATCGCCACCTGGTAGCCGAGCCGCTTCAGGGTGCGGATCAGGGTCCGGGCGCCCGGGGTGAGCCGGACCTCCGAGCGGACCTTCTCGGTGACCGCCGCGTCCAGGCCGGCCAGCAGCGCCACCCGGGCGCGCAGCGACTCGGCGAAGTCCAGCTCGCCGCGCATCGCCTGCGCCGTCACCTCGGCGACCTGCGCCTCGCAGCCCGCGTGGGCGGCGAACAGCTCGATCACCTCGTCCTGGATCAGCGTGGAGTCGACGTCCATCACCACCAGGCGCTTGGCCCGCCGGTGCAGGCCCGAGCGGACCACCGCGATGTCCACCCGCTGCACGGCGGCCTCCGCCGCCAGCACCGCCCGCAGCTCCTCGGTGGGGACGCCGGAGATGGTCAGCTCCACCGCCGTCACCGGGTACTTGGCCAGGCGGAACACCCGGTCGATGTTGCCGCCGGCCTCCGAGACCCGGGCCGACAGCGCCGCCACCGCGGCCGCGGTCAGCGGGTGGCCGAGCACCGTGACGTGCGAACGGCCCTCCCGGCGCGGACGGTTGTCGCCGGTGCCGGAGATGATCTCGGCCTGCAGCCGGTGCTCCTCCGCCCAGCGGTGCACCGTCACCCGCAGGGCACCCTCGGCGCCCGGCGCGGGCGGGGGAGTGACCAGCGCGCACAGCGTTATCCGGCCACGGGTGACCACCTGCTCGATGTCGATCACCTCGACCCCGAATCCGGCGAGCTGGGTGAACAGGCCCGCGGTGATGCCGGGGCGGTCCTTGCCGAACACCTTGACCAGCAGCGTTCGCTCGTTGTCGGTGTGCACGGGCGGCGCGGCGGAAAGGGCCTGAGCGGCCGGATCTGTTGCGTTCATGGTGCCCCCCACGCTACCCGGAGCGTCCCCGCGCGAGCCGCCCGCGTCCGGGTCGTGGGACGCCCGGCGGACACTCCACCAGGTCCGCGAGCGGTAGCCGGGCGGTCACAGAACCGTGTACCGGGTTTCGGACAGACGGACCCGGCTGGAATGATTCCCCCCGTCAGATGCAACATCCTGGGGGACCGGAGAGCGGGGCGGGCGGAGAGTTGCCGCAACTCGTACTTGAAATCGACGGCCGGCAGCGGGTACTCGAACCCGGCCGCGCCTACACCATCGGCCGTGACCCGGCGTCGGACTTCCCGTTCGACGACGCCAGGGTCTCCTGGCGGCACGCCACCATCAGCTTCGACGGTACGGCCTGGCAGTTCACCGACCACGGCTCCACCAACGGCACCTTCGTGGCCGGCGCCCGGGTCCAGCAGACCGGCGTCCACCCCGGCACCGTGGTGCACCTCGGCAACGGGCAGAACGGCCCCCGGCTGGCCTTCACCGCGCCCGCCGCCGCACCCGCGCCGGCCGCACCCGCGCAGGGCGGGCCGCTGCACGAGGCCGTCACCAGCCGGGCCCCCGGCCCGCAGCCGTCCTACCAGCAGCAGCCGTACCAGCAGCCGCCGGTGGGCCAGCCGCCGGTGGGCCCCGGCCCGGCCGCCCGGCCCGGCCACTGGCCGCCGTCGGTCGAGCAGCCGATCCCGCAGGGCTGGGACGCCCCCACGCCGCGGCCCGGCTTCCCGCAGCAGCAGAGCTTCCCGCCGCCGCAGCAGGGCTTCCCCCAGCAGCAGGCCCCTCACCAGCAACAGGGCTTCCCGCCGCCGCAGGCCCCCCACCAGCAGGGCTTCCCCCAGCAGGGCTTCCCGCAGCAGCAGGGCGGCGCCGCCGCGCCCGTCCCGCAGCCGCCGTTCCCGCACCAACAGCAGCCCGCACAGCAGCAGTTCCAGCAGCCGCAGCCGCAGCCGCCCGTGCCGCAGCACCCGGTGGCCCCGCAGCAGCCCGGGCCCGCCGGCGGGCTCGGCAGCCCGACCATGGTCCGCAGCCTGAGCGGCGGGCGGACCATCCGGATCGGCCGCGCCCTGGACAACGACATCGTGGTCTCCGACCTCCAGGTCTCCCGGCACCACGCCGAACTGCGCCAACTGCCGGACGGCCGCTGGGAGATCGTCGACCTCGGCAGCCACAACGGGATCTTCCTGAACGGCCAGCCGACCCGCCGCCAGCTGATGGGCCCGCAGGACCGGCTGACCGTCGGCCACTCCTCCTTCGTACTGGTCGGCGACCAGCTCCAGGAGTTCGTCGACAACGGCGCCGTCACCTTCTCCGCCCACCATCTGACCGTCGAGGTCGACTTCAAGGGCGGCAAGAAGACCCTGCTCGGCGACGTGTCGTTCTCCGTCCCGGAGAAGTCCCTGGTCGCGGTGATCGGCCCGTCCGGCTCCGGCAAGTCCACCCTGCTGCGCGCCCTCACCGGCTACCGGCCCGCCGACCGCGGCGACGTGCTGTACGACGGCCGCAACCTGTACCGGCAGTTCGCCGAACTGCGCTCCCGGATCGGCCTGGTGCCGCAGTCCGAGATCCTGCACAAGGAACTCACCGTCCGCACCGCCCTCAAGTACGCGGCCCGGCTGCGCTTCCCCGGCGACACCGAGGCCGCCGAGCGCGACCGCCGGATCGACGAGGTGCTGTACGAGCTGCGCCTCGACAAGCGCGCCGACAACCGGATCACCGCACTCTCCGGTGGCCAGCAGAAGCGCGTCTCGGTGGCGCTGGAACTGCTCACCAAGCCCTCGCTGATCTTCCTGGACGAGCCCACCTCCGGCCTCGACCCGGGCATGGACCGCGAGGTCATGCAGACCCTGCGCGGCCTCGCCGACGACGGCCGCACCGTCCTGGTGGTCACCCACTCGGTGGCCGAACTCGCGCTCTGCGACCGCCTGTTGGTGATGGCGCCCGGCGGCTCGGTGGCCTACTTCGGCCCGCCCGCGGAGGCCCTGCACTTCTTCGGCTACGAGACCTGGGCCGACGTCTTCCAGGCCTTCGAGAACTACCCCGACCACGACTGGGCCGGCCGCTACCGCAACTCGGTGCACCACCAGAAGTACTCGGCCAACGTGGACGCCGCCGTCACCCAGGCCCAGCCCAACGCGCTCACCCAGCTGCGCCCGCCCAAGGCACAGAGCTGGGGCTCCCAGCTGTGGACGCTGATCCGCCGCTACCTGGCGGTGATCGCCTCCGACAAGGGCTTCATCGCGCTGTCGCTGATCCTGCCGCTGGTACTCGGCGCGGTGTCCGCGGTGATCCCCGACAAGTGCGGCCTGGCACCCTGCAACAACGCGGCCGGCCGCAACGACGTCGCCCGGCTGATCCTGATGGTCGTCGCGTTCTCCGCCTGCCTGTCCGGCTCGGCGAACTCGGTCCGCGAACTCATCAAGGAGCGCGCGATCTACGAACGGGAACGCGCCACCGGCCTGTCCCGGTCCGCGTACCTGGCCTCGAAGTTCATCGTGCTCGGCGCGATCAGCTTCCTGCAGGGCGGCATCATCTCCGCGATCGCCTTCAAGGTCCGCAAGCTCCCCGCCGAGGGCCTGATCTTCAAGCACCTGCCCGCGGTCGAGATGTCCATCGGCGTGATCCTGCTCAGCTTCACCTCGATGATGGTCGGCCTGGCGATCTCCTCCCTGGTCAAGACCGCCGAGAAGACCATGCCGCTGCTGGTCATGTTCGCCATCGTCCAGATGGTCTTCACCGGCGCGATCTTCCAGCTGTTCGACAAGCCCGGCCTGGAGCAGCTCGGCTGGCTGATGCCCGCCCGCTGGGGCGTCGCCGCCAGCGGCAACACCCTCGACCTCGCCCACATCTCACCCGTGGTCGTGGCCAAGCCCCCGGAGACCGCCCCGATCGACAAGCTCTGGGACCACTCCGCCGGGATCATGTTCCTCAACTGGACCGTCATGATCCTCATCTCGGTCGGCCTGGCCTTCGCCATCCAGCGCTTCCAGAAGCGCCACGAGCCCGAGGTCATGCAGAAGGGCTGATCGCTCGGACGACTCGCACAGGGCCGGGGAAGCACGCTTCCCCGGCCCTTCGACGTAGGTCCGCCGCCCGAGGCGAAGGCCATGATCGCGGCGGTAGCGTGGCGGCATGGACAGTCCCGGGTGCGACCCCTCGCTGAAGGGGATCGAGGCGGTCAGTGCGGCCGTACTGGCGATGAGCCGACCGCTCGAAGTGCGTGAGGTGCTGCGCCGGATCACCGCCTCCGCGCGCACCCTGCTGGGCGCCGAGTACGCCGCCCTCGGCCTGCCCGACGACCACGGCGGGTTCGCACAGTTCGTGGTCGACGGCGTCAGCGACGAGCAGTGGCGGGCGATCGGCCCGCTGCCCCGCCAGCACGGCGTGCTCGCCTCGATGCTGCACGACCGCGAACCCACCCGGCTGAAGGACGTCCGCACCGCGCCCGCGTTCGGCGGCTGGCCGGACGTCCACCCCGACATGACGGACTTCCTCGGCATGCCGATCATGGACGAGGACGAGATCGCCGGCGCCCTGTTCCTGGCCAACAAGCCCGGCGGCTTCACCGAGCACGACGAGGCCCTGCTGCGGATCCTGGTCGCCCACGCCGCGCTCGCCCTCGGCAACGCCCGGCTCTACGAACGCAGCCGCGAACTCACGCTGTCCGGCGAACGCGCCAGGATCGCCCACGACCTGCACGACGCCGTCTCGCAGAAACTCTTCTCGCTGCGCCTCACCGCCCGGGCCGCCGCCAAACTCGTCGACCGCGACCCCGCCCGGGCCCGCGACAACCTCGCCGAGGTCGCCCGGCTGGCCGCCGAGGCCGCCGACGAACTGCGCGCCGTGGTGGTCGAACTGCGCCCCGCCGCACTGGAGGAGGACGGCCTGGTCGCCACCCTCGCCTCGCAGACCCAGGTGCTCGACCGGGCGCACAGCGCCACCGTGCAGTTCACCGCGACCGGCGTGCGCGCCCTGCCCGCCGGCCAAGAGGCGGCGGTGCTCCGGGTCGCCCAGGAGGCGCTGCACAACGCGCTGCGGCACGCCCAGGCGAAGACCGTCACCGTCACCCTCACCGGCACCCCCGGTCGCGGCGTCCGGCTGACCGTCGCCGACGACGGCCGGGGCTTCGACCCCGAATCGGTCCGCCGGGCCGGCCGCCACCTGGGCCTGGTGTCGATGCGCGACCGGGCCGCCGCGGTCGGCGGCCGACTGTCCCTGGATTCCGCCCCGGGCCGGGGCACCCTGGTCGAACTGGAGGTCCCCGGTGCCTGACACCGCGTCACCGATCCGCGTGCTGCTGGTGGACGACCACCAGGTGGTCCGGCGCGGCCTGCGCACCTTCCTGGAGGTGCAGGACGACATCGAGGTGGTCGGCGAGGCCGCCGACGGCGCGGAAGCCGTCGAGCAGGCCCGCGCGCTCGCCCCCGACGTGGTGCTGATGGACCTCAAGATGCCCCGGGTGGACGGCATCGAGGCACTTCGGCTGCTGCGCGAACAGGACGACCCCGCCAAGGTGCTGATCGTCACCAGCTTCACCGAGCACCGCACCATGGTCCCCGCCCTGCGGGCCGGCGCGGCCGGCTACGTGTACAAGGACGTCGACCCGGAGGCACTGGCCGGGGCGATCCGCTCGGTGCACGCCGGCCACGTCCTGCTCCAGCCCGAACTCGCCGCCGCCCTGCTCGCCGAGGACGTCCCCGCGCCCCCGCAGGGCCGCGGCGGCAGCCTCACCGACCGCGAGCGCGAGGTGCTCTCGCACCTTGCCGACGGCCGCTCCAACCGGGAGATCGCGCGCGCACTGCACCTGTCGGAGAAGACGGTGAAGACGCACGTGAGCAACATCCTGATGAAACTCGACGTCGCGGACCGCACCCAGGCCGCGCTGTGGGCGGTCCGCAACCAGGCCTGACGGCCCGGGCGCCGCCGACCGCCCACGGAGCCCGGGCCGCGAGGCCGCTGCTCAGCCGCGCTGCTGCTCGTCCACGATCGCGTTGTACGCGGCGACCTGGGCCCGCCGGGCGGTGCGGTCCAGCGGGGCGAGGATCTCCCGGCGGGCCGTCATCTCCGAGGCGGAGACCGCCGCGCCGTGGCCGCCCGCGGCGATCCCCAGCAGCGCCGACACCTGCCGGGCCGACTCCAGTACCCGCACCGCGCGCTGCGGGTAGCCGGGGGCGAGCAGCTCGCGGTGGCCGCGGCGGCGGAAGCCCTCCAGGGCGCGCAGCGTCTGCGGGCCGGCCCCGGCGACGTCCAGCCGGGTCAGCATGGCGGTGGCCTGCCGCAGGCCGTCCGCGAGCTCCCGTTCCGCCTCGTCCAGCGAAGGCACGTCGGCGGGCAGCGCGTCGTTGACCGGCAGGCACTGCCACAGCACCCGCACGCCCTGGTCGCCCTCGGGGCCGTACACCTCGACCTCCGGCACCAACCCGTACGGGACGCCCACCGCGAGGACGGCCTCGCCGGCGCCCATCGCCAGCGCGTTGAAGGCCGGCGGCCCGGTCAGCCCCAGCGGGTGCCCGGCCGCCGGGAGCGCCAGCCGCAGACCCTTCGCGCCGAGCACACGCAGTTTCCCCAGCGCCCAGGTGAGGCCGTGCAGCGAGTCCGGCTGCTCGCCGGGCAGGCCGGTCACCCGGTGGGCGTCGTCCTCGCCCTGGACGGCGGTGGCGGCGTCGTCGGGGGAGCAGGCGCCGGCCAGCAGCGCGTTGCCCCACGCGGTGAGTCGCCCCGAACGAGGCTCTTGGTACGGATTGTCGGCTGGAGTCGCGAGCATCGGACCAGCCTACGGACAACCGGGCGGGGCGGGTGGCGTAGGTTTGGCCTGACACAGGTTGGACCGCACCCCGAGGACCTTCGCGCAGGTTCCACGGACGGCCGGATTCTTGCATTTGGGGAAGGCGTAGGCATGAGCGACGTGCTGGAGCTGGTGGACGTTTCCGTGGTCCGGGAGGGGCGCGCGCTCGTCGATCACGTGTCCTGGACGGTCAGGGAGGGCGAGCGCTGGGTGGTGCTCGGTCCGAACGGCGCGGGCAAGACGACGCTGCTCCAGATCGCCGGTGCCTACCTGTTCCCGAGCTCGGGCCAGGCCGTCGTGCTCGGCGAGAAGCTCGACCAGATCGACGTGTTCGAGCAGCGTGCCCGGATCGGCCTGGCCAGCGCCGCCATGTTCGACAAGCTGCCGGGCAACCAGACCGTGCTGGAGACGGTGCTGACCGCCGCCTGGGGTCTGACCGTGCACGGCAAGGAGACCTACGAACAGCCCGACGAGGCCCGCGCCCTGGCGCTGCTCGACCGGCTCGGCATGGCCGGCTTCACCGACCGCAAGTTCGGCACCCTCTCCGAGGGCGAGCGCAAGCGCACCCTGATCGCCCGCGCCCTGATGACCGACCCCGAACTGCTGCTGCTGGACGAGCCCGCCGCCGGCCTCGACCTCGGCGGCCGCGAGGACCTGGTGCGCCGTCTTGCCGCGCTCGCCCAGGACGAGTTCGCGCCGTCCATGGTGATGGTCACCCACCACGTGGAGGAGATCGTCCCCGGCATGACCCACGTGCTGATGATCCGTCAAGGCAAGATCATGACGGCCGGCCCGATCGGGACCACCCTCAATGCCCGCAACCTCTCGCACTGCTTCGGCCTGCCGCTGACCCTGGAGCAGCGCGGCGACCGCTGGACCGCGCAGGGCCTGCCGCTCGGCTGACGGCCGGATCCGGTACCTGCCGGGAACCGGTCGCACACCTGGCCGGTTTCCGCACCTCCAGCTGCGGGAAGCTACGCCTGAAGAGCTCGAACTTCCCTAGGATGGACGCGTGGACGGCTGGATCTGGTGGCTACTGCTCGCAGTGGGCCTGGGCATTCCGCTGGTGGTGACCGCGATGCCCGAATTCGCCATGTTCGCGGTCGGCGCCGGCGCGGCCGCCCTGACGGCCGGCCTGGGCGGCGGCGTGGTCCCGCAGTTCCTGGTGTTCGTCGGAGTGTCGGCGGCGCTCCTGGTGTTCGTACGCCCGATCGCCTACCGCCAGCTGAAGCAGAGCCCGGGCTACCGCACGGGCGTGGAGGCGCTGACCGGCGCCACCGCAGTGGTACAGGAAACCGTCGATGGAGGGGAGGGCGGCCGGATCAAGCTCAACGGCGAGATCTGGTCCGCCCGGGCGCTCCACCCGGGCTCGGTGTTCGAGCCCGGCCAGCAGGTCGACGTCGTCGAAATCCAGGGCGCGACCGCCCTGGTCGTCTAGGGGAGAAGCGTTGGAACCCGTCCTCATCGTGCTGATCGTCCTGGTCGTGGTGGCCTTCATCGCCCTGATCAAGACGATCCAGGTGATTCCGCAGGCCAGCGCCGCGATCGTGGAGCGCTTCGGCCGTTACACCCGCACCCTCAGCGCCGGCCTGAACATCGTGGTGCCGTTCATCGACACCATCCGCAACCGGATCGACCTGCGTGAACAGGTCGTTCCGTTCCCGCCGCAGCCGGTCATCACCTCGGACAACCTGGTCGTCAACATCGACACCGTCATCTACTACCAGGTGACCGACCCGCGGGCCGCGACCTACGAGGTGGCCAGCTACATCCAGGCCATCGAGCAGCTCACCGTCACCACGCTGCGCAACATCATCGGCTCCATGGACCTGGAGTCCACGCTGACCTCCCGCGAGGTCATCAACGCCGGTCTGCGCGGCGTCCTCGACGAGGCCACCGGCCGCTGGGGCATCCGGGTCAACCGGGTCGAGCTCAAGGCGATCGAGCCGCCGACCTCCATCCAGGACTCGATGGAGAAGCAGATGCGCGCCGACCGCGACAAGCGCGCCGCCATCCTCACCGCCGAAGGCGCCCGGCAGGCCCAGATCCTGCGCGCCGAGGGTGAGAAGCAGGCCGCCGTCCTGCAGGCCGAAGGCGAGGCCCAGGCCGCGGTGCTGAAGGCCGACGGTGAGGCCGCCGCGATCCGGACGGTCTTCGAGGCCATCCACGAGGGCGACGCCGACCAGAAGCTGCTCGCCTACCAGTACCTGCAGACCCTGCCGGAGCTCGCCAAGGGCGACGCCAACAAGCTGTGGATCATCCCCAGCGAGGTCGGCGACGCGCTCAAGGGCCTCGGCGGCGCCTTCCAGGGCGCGACCGGCGGCGGCAAGGGGGCCCCCGAGGCCACCGCCGTCACCCCGCCCGCCGCCCGCGTCCCGGTCGACCCCGCCAACGCCCCGCGCCCGGTGGACACCGACAAGACCCTTCGCCCGCGGGTCGAGCCCACCCGCGAGTACCCGAAGTTCGACGAGTAGTCACCCGCGTTCCGCAGGCCCCGCCCGAATCAACGGGCGGGGCCTGCACGCATGTTGGGGCCGTTTCGAATTCCGGACGCCCCCTGGCCCCGGGCCCCGCCCCTCCGGCATGATCAACCGGCCCGACAGCAGCCAACGAGGGGAAAGCAGATGACACTGTGGGAGGCGCTCGCCGTCCTGCTCGCCGGAACCGCCGCCGGCACCATCAACGCCATCGTCGGCTCCGGCACCCTGATCACCTTCCCCGTCCTGCTCGCCCTCGGCCTGCCCCCCGTCACCGCCAACGTCACCAACACCCTCGGCCTGGCCCCCGGCTCGCTGGCCGGCGCCATCGGCTACCGCGCCGAACTCGCCGGCCAGGGCCGCCGCCTGCTCCGCTACGGCACCGCCTCGCTGACCGGCGGACTCATCGGCGCAGCCCTGCTGATCGTGCTCCCCGGCAAGGCCTTCGACGCCATCGTCCCGGCCCTCATCCTCACCGCCCTGGTCCTGGTCGTCCTGCAACCCCGGGTCGCCCGCGCGATGGCCGCCCGCCGCGCCGCCGGCACCCTGCCACCCGCCACCGACGGCGGACCGCTGCTGCTCCTGCTGATCGCCCTCACCGGCGTCTACGGCGGCTACTTCGGCGCCGCCCAGGGCGTCCTGCTGCTCGCCCTGATGGGCATGCTGCTCCCCGACACCCTGCAGACCATCAACGGCATCAAGAACGTCCTCGCGCTGATCGTCAACGGCGTCGCCGCGATCTTCTTCGTCCTCACCTCCACCGTCGACTGGACCGCCGCCGCCCTGATCGCCGTCGGCTCCACCCTCGGCGGCCTGCTCGGCGCCAAGCTCGGCCGCCGCCTCCCGCCGATCGCGCTGCGCACCCTGATCGTCCTGGTCGGACTCGCGGCCGTCACCAAGCTGCTGTTCCTCTGACCGCCCCCTAGGCTCGGCCCGACAGCCGCCGCACCACCCGGACGGAGATTCGCCCATGAGCCGCACCCGCCTCAGCGAGGACCAGATCACCGCCGCCCTCGCCGACCTTCCGCACTGGACCCGCACCGGCGAGGCCCTCACCCGCACCGCCGAGACCGCGAGCTTCCCCACCGCGATCAAGGTCGTGGACGCCGTCGCCGAACAGGCCGAAGCCCTCGACCACCACCCCGACATCGACATCCGCTGGCGCACCCTCACCTTCGTCCTCAGCACCCACAGCGCCGGCGGCCTGACCGGCCTCGACTTCACCCTCGCCCACCTGATCGACCAGGCCCTCGACACCACCTCCTGACCCACCGTCCACCCCGCCGTCCATTCCGTCCTCCCGGCCCCGGGCAAAGCCCTGGCCAAAACCCGCCTGCCGGGCGTGAGATGCTGTCTGCTTGCCAGACCGCAGTCGGGACGGACGGAACGCATGGCTCAGGAACCCTCCACGACCCCCGGGTACGACCAGCAGCAGCCCTGGTACCCCCAGCCTCAGCCGTCCTACGGCGAGCAGCAGGAGTACGGACAGCAGCCCGTCCACGGCGAGCAGCCGGCCTACACCGAGCAGCCGCAGGCCTACGGCGGCTACCCGCAGCCCGGGGGACACCTGGACCCGGCTGCCCAGCAGCAGCTCTACGGCCGGCCCGACCAGGGCCACCAGCCGCAGGACTACGCCCAGGCCTACGGCCAGCAGCCGGGCTACCCGGAGGGCTGGGTCGACCAGCAGACCTACGGTCAGCAGCAGCTCTACACCGGCCAGCAGCAGGACTTCGGCGGCTACCAGCAGACCGACCCGTACGCCGACCAGGCCGCCCAGCAGCTCTACGCCCAGGCCGACCCGTTCGCGCAGCCGGAGACGGCGACGCCGAACGCGTTCGAGCAGCCCGCGGCCGAGTCCAGCCCGGTCACCAGCAGCGACTACCCGCAGACCAGCGCCGCCGACCCGTTCGCGCCCGGCGCCGACGGCAGGTCAACTCCCGTCGCCCGTACCGCCGATGACGCCGACCCGGACACCGAGCAGCCGGCCGGCGGACTGGTCTCCCGGGCCCGCGCCGCCGTCACCTCCGGCCCCGGTGCGCCCAGCAAGCGCGGCCTCGCCATCCGGATAGGCGCCGGTGTCGCCGCGCTCGCCGTACTGGCCACCGCGGCCGTGCTGGCCACCTCCGACAGCGACAGCGGCGACTCCACCGCCGACAAGGGCAAGCAGGGCACCACCCAGAACATCGCGGTCGCCCACACCAAGGCCTGGACCGCCGACCCGGCCGCCGCCGGGGGCCAGGGCGCCGACGACACCCTGGTCGGCAGCTGGCTGCTCGCCGACACCGTGGTCCGCGCCGACGCCACCGGCGTGCACGCCTACAACCTCGCCGACGGCAAGCCCGGCTGGACGGTCGCCCCGCCCGCCGACGGCGCCGTCCCCTGCGGACTGTCCCCGAGCGTCAACTCCGGCGGCATCGGCGCCGTGGTCTACCGACCCGCCGCCGACCCGAAGAGCCCGTGCAGCACCGCTGCCGCCGTGGACACCAAGACCGGAAAGATCACCTGGTCCAAGACCCTGTCCGACGCAAAGGAGAAGTACGCCGCCCACGTCGCCGTCACCGACGACAAGGTGATCGCGGTCGGCTACGACAAGGCCGCCGCCTGGGCCGCCAACGACGGCGCCGAAGCCTGGCAGTACACCGGCCAGGGCAAGTTCTGCACCCTCTCCGGCAGCTCCGGCCCCACCACCGTCCTGCTGCACAGCCGCTGCGCCGACTCCACCCCCGGCGACCAGGCCGTCGCGCTGAACGTCTCCGACGGCAAGGTCAAGTACTGGCGCGGCATCAACAACCAGCCCACGACCGTCACGGTGCTCTCCGCCGAGCCCGCCGTCGTCCTCACCACCGGCAACCAGCCCGCCGACGACCGGGTCTTCGCCTGGGGCGCCAACGGCGACCCCGGCGTCGAGATCCCGCTCGCCGTCGAGGGCGGCGGCCGCCTGGACGTCGCCCGTGGCAGCTTCGCCGCCGTCCCCGGCGTCCACTTCCAGGGCAGCACCATGTTCGCCGCGGTCGTCCCCGACGGCGGCGGCAACCCCACCGCGATCACCGCCTACGACCTGGGCACCGGCAAGCCGCAGTGGCGTACCCCCATCGCCGAGAAGGGCAAGGCGCACCCCGCCGGCGTCGACAACAGCGGCCTACTGGTCGCCGTGGACGAACGCGCCGACCAGCCCGCGCACCTCAGCCGCTTCGCGGTGGCCGGCGGCCAGGAGACCCAGGGCGGCGCCTTCCCGCAGGGCACCGGCTCGCTGCTCTCCGCCGGCCGGGTGTTCACCACCACCGGGCACGTGGTCGCCGTCCCCGAGCACGCCGCCAACTTCGGCATCGCCACCGGCTTCACCAGCAAGGGCTGACCCGCTGCCGGCTTTCGCCCGTACGACGACGGGCCCGACCTGTCCCCTGATCAGGTCGGGCCCGTCGGCCTTTCACGCGCCCGCAGGCAGCCAGGCGGCCAGCTCTCCGAGCTCACCCGCCCGCAGCCCGAGCGCGAGCATCAACGTCGCCTCCGGCGTCGGTTCGAACGGCCGCCGCAGCAGCCGCATCCCGGCCTGCTCCGGCGTCCGGTCCGCCTTGAGCTGGTTGTCCTCCGCGCAGGCCGCCACGGTGTTCAGCCAGCTGTCCGCACCGCCGCGCGACCGGGGCACCAGGTGGTCCACCGTGGTGGCCCGCCGCCCGCAGTACGCGCACCGGTGCTGGTCCCGTGCCAGCACACCCCGCCGCGACCACGGAGCCTGTTGTCGGAACGGCACCCGCACGTATCTGGTCAGTCTGATCACCCGCGGCACCGGCACCTGAACCCCCGATCCGCGCACCACCCGCAGCGGATGTGCCTGCTCGACCACCGCCTTGTCCTGCAGGACCAGCACCACCGCACGGCGCAGCGGCACCGTGCTCAGCGGTTCGTAGCTCGCGTTCAGGACAAGGGTGTTGCGCATGACGGGCCACCTCCGGTGCTCGCGGCCGCCGGGTCGGCGGTGGCACCACTGTGAAGGCCCGCCCCGTCTCGAACAACGGAATTTCCGTCCCGCCCACCGACCTGTCCCCGAACCCCCGTGTCACGACCGCGTAGGCTCTACCCCGCTGGAACTGTCCAGGCGCGCAGCCCACCGGGCCGCATGACCGCGCCGGACCCACGACCGAAGGAGACGCGGGACCGTGACCGACATCGTCGACGAGCTCCAGTGGCGCGGGCTGATCGCCCTGTCCACTGACGAGGACGCACTGCGCAAGGCGTTCGCGGACGGCCCGGTCACGTTCTATTGCGGCTTCGACCCGACCGCGCCCAGCCTGCACCTCGGCAACCTGGTCCAGATCCTGACCATGCGCCGCATCCAGCAGGCCGGAAACCTCCCGCTCGGCCTGGTCGGCGGAGCCACCGGCCTGATCGGCGACCCCAAGCCCACCGCCGAGCGCGTCCTCAACGACCCCGAGACGGTGGCCGGCTGGGTCGAGCGCCTGCGCGGCCAGATCTCCCGCTTCCTCGACTTCGAGGGCGAGTACGCCGCGCGCATGGTCAACAACCTGGACTGGACGTCCGGCATGTCGGCGATCAGCCTGCTGCGCGACGTCGGCAAGTACTTCCGGGTCAACAACATGATCGCCAAGGAGGCGGTGGCCCGCCGCCTCAACTCCGACGCGGGCATCAGCTACACCGAGTTCAGCTACCAGATCCTGCAGGGCATGGACTACCTGGAGCTCAACCGCCGCTACGGCTGCACCCTGCAGACCGGCGGCAGCGACCAGTGGGGCAACCTCACCGCCGGCACCGACCTGATCCGCAAGGCCGAGAGCCGCTCCGTGCACGCCCTCGCCACCCCGCTGATCACCAAGGCCGACGGCACCAAGTTCGGCAAGACCGAGTCCGGCACCGTCTGGCTCGACCCCGAACTCACCACCCCCTACGCCTTCTACCAGTTCTGGCTGAACGCGGACGACCGGGACATCGCCAAGTTCCTGCGCATCTTCTCCTTCCGCTCCCGCGAGGAGATCGAGCAGCTGGAACGCGACACCACCGAGCGCCCCGCCGCCCGCCTCGCCCAGCGCGCCCTCGCCGAGGAACTCACCACCCTCGTCCACGGCGCCGAGCAGTACGAGCGCGCCGTCGCCGCCTCCAAGGCCCTGTTCGGCCAGGGCGACCTCGCCGACCTCGAACCCGCCACGCTGGCCGCCGCCCTCGCCGAGGTCCCCAAGGCCACCGTCACCGAACTCGGCCAGCTCGTCGACCTCCTGGTCGAATCCGGCCTGGCCCCCAGCCGCTCCGGCGCCCGCCGCACCATCAAGGAAGGCGGCGCCTACCTCAACAACGCCAAGGTCACCGACGAGGAGGCCGTCGCCACCACCGACGACCTGCTGCACGGCCGCTGGCTGGTCCTCCGCCGCGGAAAGCGCAACCTGGCCGCGGTCGAACTGGCCGGCACCTGACCGCTCCGCGGCGGGTGCTGACGGGCTCCGGCGGCTTTCGACGGCTCTTGTCGGCTGCCGAGTGGCTTGAAACAGAGCGCAGTTGACCTGTGACACAGAGATCGAGGGGCCGGATCCAGCCAGATCCGGCCCCTCGATGTTTGACTCGGCCGTCCTAGTGACCTAACGTAGTCCGAGTCGCCTGAACCGGACGTGACCGGGAGGCGGCCCCCAAACCCTCGCTGAGCGACTCGTCGCGCGTCCATTCGAAACTTCGGGTGGAAATGCGGACCGAATAACTCTGCTAGAGTTCGGGAGCGCCGAAAGGCAAAAGCGAATCGGATCGAATGAAACTCCGGAAAACGGAGCGGAAAACATCTGATAAGCTGGAAACACGAAAGAACGAAGCGCCCGGAGAGCCCGCAGGAATGCGGCTCGAAGGAAGTGTCCGTTCCTTGAGAACTCAACAGCGTGCCAAAAGTCAACGCCAGATATGTTGACATCCCCGGCCAGCCG
>NZ_JBVJHA010000009.1:0-61799 GCF_055587065.1 Kitasatospora sp. NPDC048662
AGGCACGGATCCCCCGGTGATCATGAAGCGTAGAGAACTCCATGATCGGGTGAACCGTGCCTGCCCTGCTGCCAGCACCTACTGGCGGACGCCCTTAGTACTCCAGCTGTAGATCGTGATCAGCGGTCAGGCGTCGAAGCGGTGGCGGGCGGCCTCGATGTGCCCGAAGTAGCGGTGGGTCCAGTCGCACATTCCGTCGACGGTTTCGCGTAGGCCCTGGCCCGGCTCGGTGAGGGTGTATTCGACACGCGGCGGGACGGTGGGGTGCACGTCTCTCTCGACCAGGCCGTTGCGCTCCAGCATGCGCAGGTTCTGGGTGAGCATCTTGTGGCTGATGCCCTCGATCTCGTTCCGCAGTTCGCTGAAGCGCAGGGTGCGTTCACCGAGAGTCTCGATGATCAGGAATGCCCACTTGTTGGCAACGTCGGAGAAGATCTCTCGCGCCAATGAGTCCGCGCGCCTGAGGTCTGCTCCCTCGGATGGGCCCTTGATCTGTTTGGTCACCATCGGGTTCCCCAGTCACTGGAAAGTGCGTTCTTCCATGTCAGCGTCCACTCTCCTACGGTTCCTGAGTAACCGCAAGAGACCGAAGGTGCCCTCGTTGGGCGGACACGAGCCCACAGGCGCTCAGGACAAGGAGGCAGGCAGCATGGCCGTCAACCTGGTAAACCCGAGTGGATTGCCCAAGATCGATGTCTACCGGCAGGTGTCGATCGCAACTGGGTCGAAGCTGGTCTTCATCGCCGGGCAAGTCGCCTGGGATGCCGAGGGGATCACGGTCGGCGAAGGCGACCTCGCCGCGCAGGTCGAGCAGTGCTACCTCAACATCGGCACCGCTTTGGCCGAGGCTGGCGGCTCCTTCGACGACGTGGCGAAACTGACCTTCTACGTCGTCGACTGGACCCCCGACAAGATGCCGCCGCTGCTCGAGGGGATCTCCCGGGCGGCCGCAAAGCTGGGCACCACCCCGGTCCCGCCGGCCACGCTGCTGGGCGTTGCGGCACTGGACGTTCCCGACCATCTGGTCGAGATCGAAGCCACCGCGGTCCTCGACTGAACAGATGCCCTTTGCCCGCTGAGCACCGAAGTGGCCAGCTGCGGTGCTCAGTTGCCAACCAGCGTGCTCGGCACATCATGTCTGGTTCGCGGCTTGCCGGTGGTAGTGGCCGGCTCGGGACCGAGCCTGGTGACGTCGCCGCCAGTCGGACCAGCCGATCCGGTGGGCGGCGTCGTGCACGGGGCGCACGACCGGGGCGACGAACAGGCGCTGGATCTCATGGCAGGTGAGCGGTATCAGCTCCTCCGGAGCGGGGTGCCGGGCGTGCTCGTCGGCACGGACGACAGCGAGGAACCCTTCCCGCCATCGAGCGGGATCCATGCTGTGACCTGCGGCCACCGTCTCATCGTCAGTCCACACAACTCACGATGATCAACGGTGGCCGTATCCGTCCCCGCGCCGGCCCTAACCAGCAAGATCACGATCTACAGCTGGAGTATTAGGACGGGATTTCAACGCGGGTGAGCGCACGGTGGTCGCGGCGTGCAGCACTTCAAGCGGTGCCGGCGGGTGCCTGCCGGCCGTTTTGGACGGCTGGACCGGGGCAGCCGCGGAGCGTGCACGTGGCATCGACCGAATCCTTCGCGACCCGCAGTGGGCAGTTGGCGCGGCAGGTGATGGCGGCGCTCTCCGCCGCAGGGCACACCGTGTCGGCCGCCGAGTCGCTGACCGGTGGGCTGCTGTCCGTGGCGCTGGCGGACGCGCCCGGGGCGGGGAAGGCGTTCCGGGGCGGCGTCGTCGCCTACACCACCGGGATGAAGCGCGAGCTGCTCGGCGTGGACCCGGACCTGCTGCGGGCGGAAGGCCCGGTGGACCCGCAGGTTGCCGCTGCGATGGCGCGTGGTGTTCGACGGGTCTGCGGCACCACGTACGGCCTGGCGACGACCGGCGCTGCCGGGCCGGCCCCGCACGGCGGCGCCGAGCCGGGCACTGTCTTCGTGGCACTGGCCACGCCCACGCTCACCCTGGTCGATCGGCCTGCGGCGGTCTCCGGCGACCGCCACGCCGTCCAGGCGAACACGGTTCGTGCGGTGCTCGAACTGTTCCACCGCACTCTGCGCCCACCCGCCGACGATGGGGGCCGTATCTGCGGGGGCGGCGATGACGATGAGGCTGCGGACCAGTGACCCGCATCGACCCGGCTGGCGGAGGGTCCGGCACGGGCGGGGATTCGGGTACCGCGACGTCGACGGTGCGGTGATCCGCGATCCCGAGGTGCGGCGGCGACTTGCCGCGCTAGCCATCCCGCCTGCCTGGAACGATGTGTGGATCTGCCCCGACCCGCGCGGACACCTGCAGGCGGTCGGCACCGATGCGGCCGGACATCGGCAGTACCTCTACCACCCGCAGTTCCGGGAACAGCAGGAGGCAGCGAAGCACGCCCACGTGCTGGCGGTCGCGGAGTGCCTGCCGAAGGTACGGGTCAGGGTGGCGGACGATCTCGGGCGGCGCGGCCTGTCCCGGACCAGGGTGCTGGCGGCGGCCGCGCGCCTGCTCGATCTGGGAATGTTCCGGGCCGGGTCGGCGAGCTACGCGGCGGAGAACGACAGCTACGGGCTGACCACGCTGCTGCGCGCGCAGGTGGCGGTGCGTGGGGAGCGGATCAGGTTCGCCTACCCGGCCAAGTCCGGACGGCGGCGTGAACTGACCGTCATCGACCGGGAGTGCGCGGCCGTGGTCCGCGCCCTGCTGCGGCGGAACGAGCCCGAGCCGGCCCTGTGGGCTTCCTGGACCGGTGGCCGGTGGCAGCAGGTGGATGCGGACGCACTCAACGCGTATCTGCGGGAGGCTTCGGGGACGGACCTGACGGCCAAGGACCATCGCACCTGGCACGCGACTGTGCTCGCCGCCGTCGGCCTGGCGGTGTCCTGGCCGCAGGCCGCGTGTTCGTCGGCGGCACGTCGGCGGGCCGCTGCGCGGGTGGTGCGGGAGGTGGCCGGGTATCTGGGCAACACCCCGGCGGTCTGCCGGGCCTCGTACCTGAACCCGAAGCTGTTCGAGTGCTTCGAGCGCGGTGTCACGGTGGCCGACGCCCTGCCCGAGCTGGCGGCCGGCGGTCCGCCGCCGGGGCCCGGACTGCCTGGGATCGGGGAGGACGTCGAGCGGGCCGTCGCCCGGATGCTCACCGAGTGAGTGAGACGCCACGCTCCGGGTGAACTCACAGGTGTGCGCGCTGTTCGCGACCGCGCCAAGGATCTTCCCGACGGCGGGCCTACCGGGAAGCCGGCGGTACCGGAGTGGAAGACGGAGGCTCGGAGCGGGAGCGACCGTGCCAGCGGTGGCTGGTGTCGCACAGCGGGTAGTGGCGGCTGCGACGGCAGGTGCAGACGGCCACCACCGGGCGGTCGCAGTACAGCGTGCTGCCGTCGGGCAGCAGCAGCTCCACCGGTCCGTCGATCAGCAGGGGGCCGCGCTCAGTCAGGCGCACTCGTGAGGCAGGTGGGTCGTCGTCAGGGGCGGACACTGCGTATCACCGCCAACTCCTCGGTGCGAACGCCTGGTTCGACCAGCCCGTTCGCCTCGAACCACTGCGCCCGGGAGGTCATCACCGGGCCGAAGTCCTGCGACTTCCGCGCTGTGATGTCGGGTCCTGCGACTTCCGCGCTGTGATGTCGGTGTGCAGGCCGGCGGAGCGCAAGCGTCGGACGGTGGCGTCGGGATCGGCCAGTGAGGACCGAACGAGGAGCAGCACTCCGCCGGGATCGAACAGCTGGGCGTGCGCCCGCTCCGGCCGGCCCGCGCCGTACTCGTCGTACTGCACGGCGACCAGCGCGGCTTTCGCCGGGTTCGGCAGCCGCGGTACCGCCCACATCTGGGGGTCTGCCTCTTTCAGGTGGTACAGCGATCGGTGGGCCAGGTACTCGCCGGCCTGCGTCCTGGTCCCGCGCGCCAGCAGGTGGTGCGAGGGCCCGTCGCCGTCCGGCGGGTCGACCAGCAGGCCCGCCAGCACCTCGGCGAGCGGCGCCGGCCGCCCGACCTCGCGGCGCAGCGCGGCGAGGAAGACCGCCTCCAGCTCGGCGCGCAGGGCAAGCAGTTCCGGTGACCACTCCCAGCCGTCATCGACGCCCGCGAAGCCCCGGTAGTGCAGCTCATAGCAGACGTACAGGGCGAGTTGGAGGTCGTCCCCCCAGGGATCGCCGGCCGGTGCCGACGAAGGCAACGCGTACCGGCCGGAGCCGCCCAGGGCAGTCAGAACGGCTGCGGAGAGGGGGCCGCGCGGGGCCGGCGGCGGCGGTGCGGTCGGTGGGGGAGGGGCAGTCACGGCGGGTCTCCCTCCGAACGCAGTTCCAGGACATGGCCTTTGGGGCCGCCGCCGGCTACCTGGCCGCCGCCCGCGCCTCCGACCGGCTCGAACAGGACCTCGGCCGACTGCCCGACACTGCCGAACTCGGCGAGATGCCTACGGCAGGGGCACGGCGTGCAGGCAGGGGTCGGACGTCCCGTCCGGGAGCGGGCAGCACGATCGCCACATCGCCGTCGATCTCCACCCGCAGGTCGCCGGCGGAACTTTCCCAGACGAGTCGCCCGTCAGGCCCGACCGCATCGGTGGAGTGAACGATGACCACGGTTGGTGGTGCATGGCGGCCGACGGCGCCGGGCAGAGTCACCGCGTACCGGCGAGTGGGGTCCATGGTGGTCGACCTCCATGGGATTCCCCCGCATGGGTGCGGCAGGCGTCTCTCGCCCGTCGCGGCTCTCGTCGTTCGAGCGGGCGCGGGCGTACGACGGCCTGCGGTCCACCCTCCTCTTGCGCGGATCACGGCGACAGGCAAGCGGCTCAGGGACGGAACACCACCTTCACCGCGCCGTCCCGCTTCTGCTGGAACATCTCGTACCCCGCCGGTGCCTCGTCCAACGGCAGGTGGTGGGTGGCGAACGTGTCGACGCCCAGCGGGTCCGCGTCGGTGAGCAACGGCAGCAGGTCGTCCGTCCAGCGGCGGACGTTGGCCTGGCCCATCCGCAGCTGGATCTGCTTGTCGAACATGGTGAGCAGCGGGAGGGGGTCGGTCATGCCGCCGTAGACGCCGACCACCGAGATGGTGCCGCCGCGGCGGACCAGTTCGATGGCCAGGTGCAGGGCCTGCAGGCGGTCCACGCCGGCCCGCTGCATCAGCGCCCGGGCGAGCGCGTCCGGCAGCAGGCCGGTGGCGCGCTGCGCGGCGGCTGCGCCGGGGGAGCCGTGCGCCTCCATGCCGACCGCGTCGATCACGCTGTCCGGGCCGAGGCCGTCGGTCAGGTCGAGAACGGTCTCGGGCAGTGCGTCGGGCAGGTCGTTCAGGTCGAGGACGACGGCGCCGCGGTCCCGGGCGCGCTCCAGCCGCTCGGGCACCAGGTCCACGCCGATCACCTGCCTGACGCCGTGGCGCAGCAAGGCGATGCGCACGCACATGTCGCCGATCGGGCCGAGCCCGAGCACCAGCAGCGTGCCGCCGTCCGGGACGTCCGCGTACTCGACGGCCTGCCAGGCCGTCGGCAGCACGTCCGACAGGAACACGAACCGGTCGTCAGGCGGCCCGTCCGGCACCTTCACCGGCAGCGTGTCGCCGAACGGAACGCGCAGCAACTCGGCCTGACCGCCCGGTACTTGACCGTAGAGCTTGGTGTAGCCGAACAGTGCCGCGCCGCTGCCGTACTCGCGCACCTGGGTGGTCTCGCACTGCGAGTGCAGGCCGTCCGCGCACATCCGGCAGGTGCCGCAGCTGACATTGAACGGCACCACCACTCGGTCGCCCGGACTCAGCGTGCGGACCGCCAAGCCGGTCTCCCGGACGGTGCCCATCGCCTCGTGCCCGAGGATGTCGCCCGGGTCCAGGAACGGCCCGAGAACCTCGTACAGATGCAGGTCGGAGCCGCACAGGCCGGTCGACGTCACCTCCACCAGCACATCCGACGGATCCTCGATCTGCGGGTCGGGCACCTCCTCGACCCGCACGTCCCGCCTGCCCTGCCAGGTCACCGCGCGCATCGCGCACTCCTTCCGCCGGTCGTCTCCGCCCGGGGTCCGCCGGGCCCGACCCCGCGTCTGCCCGGGACGACCGCACCCCAAGCGGGCCATGGGCGGTTTCCGGAAGCGGGCGACGGGCAGGCGCGCCGCATTGACCAGTCGCAGGCTCCCGTGGTGGAAGCGCTTTCCGCACTGCACGCCAACCCGCTCGTCGCGTTCACCCCACCCGGCCACAAGCAGGGCCGCGGCGCCGACCCCAGGGTGCTGGACGTCCTCGGCGCGGACGTGTTCCGCTCCGACGTGCTCGCGACGGGAGGCCTCGACGACCGCACGACGGCCTGCACGTCCACGGCCGCGACGACTTCTGCGGACCCGGACTCGCCGCCGACCTCGACCCCCTGCAGGTCATCATCGACATCAGCGCCCTCGGCACCACTGGCTACCGGGCCGGCGACTGGCTGCGCTCCCACCGCCAGATCACCGCCCACGTGTGCGACCACCGCCGGATCAGCGCCCAACTCACCCACGCCGACGACGCCACCACCACCGGCGCCCTGCTCGGCGCCCTCGAAGAACTCGTCGAACACGCAGATGAGTTGACCCCGGCCCGGCAGGTGGAGGTGCCGTCGCCCGCAGAACTGCGCCTGGAACAGGCCCGGTTGCCGCGCGACGCGTTCTTCGGTCCGCTGTTCCCAGGTCGGCCCGGAGCGCCGTCAAGAGCCTTGCGCCCCGGGCTCGTTGGTATGCCTCGCGGCCCGGTCCGCCAGGGCGGTCAGGGCCGGGACGAGGCGGCCGGTGCGGCGGGCGGCGTCTTGGCCCGGGCAGTTGTGATCCGGATCCGGGCCGGGGCCCGGGAGGAGGCGGGCGGTGAAGGCCAGGGCGCGGCCGGCGGTGGCCGGGGCGAGGGCCTGGATGCGGGTGGCGAGCTTGGCCGCGGGGGTGAGGGTGAGCTCGGCCCGGCCGGACTCGGTGGCGCGGACGATCCGCCGCGCCGCGCGGCCCGCGTCCATCGAGAGCAGCGGTGCGCCGGACGCGGTGGCGAACCAGGAGTACTCGTGCCGGGCCCGGCCCGAGAACTGCGCGGCCAAGTGGGAGCCTGTCCGCATCAACCCCGGTGTCACAGTGGTGACTTGGATGCCGCTTCCGGAGAGTTCCACCCGCAGACCGCGGGACAGCGCGGCGAGTGCGGCCTTGGCCGTGTTGTACGGCAGCAGGTGCGGGGCCGGGACGGGGCCGCCGATCGAGGCGATCGTCACCAGCGAGCCGGCGCCGCGGTCCCGCATGCCCGGCAGGACGGCCAGGATCAGCTCCAGCGGGGCGCGGACCATGGTGTCCCAGGCGCGGCGGAAGTCCGCCGCGTCCATGGCCGCCAGCGGGCCGACCTGGATCACCCCGGCATTGTTGACCAGCACGTCCACCGGGCCGAGCCGGGCGGTCACCCGCTCGACCAGTTCGTCCGGTGCGCCGGGCGCGGTCAGGTCGCACTCGAGTGCCGCGTACCGGGTGGTCAGCCGCGCCAACCGCTGCTCGGCGACCAACAGCTGCTGCCCGTCCCGGGCGCACACCGCCACCTGGCAGCCGCGCCGGACCAGTTCTTCGGCGACCAGCAGGCCGAGCCCGCGCGAGCCGCCCGTCACCAGTGCCGTCTTCCCCTCCAGCTCCACCCGTGCCACGGCTGCCACCTCTCCTCCGCAGAGTTCTGCCGTTTCGCTGTGCGGCGCGCCTGCCCGGGCCGGGCCGGACAAAAACAGATCCGACCAGCCGACGAGGGAACAGCTGTACAACGGGGCCAAGCACCGCAACGTTCACGGCCACTCGATGACGAACAAGTGTCCGCCAAGTGTCCGCTCGTCCTTGGATCGGTCACCGGCGGCAACGCGGGCATCGGGTACTTCGTCGCCGAGCAGCTCGCGGGCGCCGGGGCCACGGTCGTTCTCGGTAGCCGCGACGCGGCGAAGGCCGAAGCCGCGATCGCCTCCATCGGCTCGCGCGTGCCCGGCGCCAAGGTGAGGTACGTGCCGATGGACCTGGCCGATCTCGCTTTCAGTGGAGGCCTCCGTCGACGCGCTCGGGCTGGACCGCCTGGACGCGGTCGTCCACAACGCGGGCGTGGCGCTCGACCACCCGCCACGTCGCGAGACCAGGGCCGGCCACGAGCTGATGTTCGCGACCAACCACCTGGGCCACTTCGCCCTGACCCACTACCTGACGCCCCTGCTCGCGGCGACCCCGGGGAGCCGGATCGTCGCGACCGGCAGCTTCGCCGCCAAGTCCGAATCCCTGGACCCCGACGACCTGAGGAGCAGCTACGACTACTGGCCCAAGCGTGCCTACGCACGCTCCAAGCTGGCCCAGATGCTCTTCGCCGTCGAACTCGACCGCCGCCTGCGTGCCGCCGGCAGCACGACGACGAGCGTGCTCGTCCACCCCGGCGGCGCACTCGACGCCCTCACCCCCGCGCGCCCGCCGCTCCATGCCAGGACCATCGGCGAGCGGCTGCGCCACCTGCCGCTCGGCCTTGTCGCGAGGCGGCCCGTTCGACGCAGGCCTCGGTGCAGGTGGCCGCGAGTCATTGACTGGCCATCAAGTAATCGATCCTCCAGCGGACAGAACAGCTCGTCGGATCGTTCGAGGACCTGGACGCGTCGGCGGAGATCACGCCATGGAAGCGTCCGGACCCGGGGCCGTGGCTGACCGATCGGCAGGGCGAGTGGGACGCGATGGTGTGGGCGAAGGTCGACCGGGCGTTCAGGTGGGCGAAGGAGTTCGCGGACGTGGCGCATTGGACGGAGGAGAACCGGCGAAGAAATCGGGTCGGTCCTGGGCGTTCGGCGACATGCGCTCACCTCTTGACAGGCACTGCCGATGCTGGATTACTTGGCCGAAATCGAGACTGTAACCGAATGTTCGGTCGGGCGACAAGAGTGGTGAAATGCATATGAATCGACCACCCGACGGCACGGTCGCGGCAGGACCCGCCCAGCTGATGTTCGCCGCGGACACGGCGTCCCGGAGCCTGGGAATTCAACTCCTGGCCGCCGGCGACGGAACGGCCTCGGCGACCATGACGGTGACCCCGCAGATGGTCAACGGCCACGGCATCGCGCACGGCGGATACCTGTTCCTGCTGGCCGACACCACCTTCGCCTGCGCCTGCAACAGCCACGGTCCGGTCACCGTCGCGGCGGGCGCCGACATCACCTTCGTCGCCCCGGCACGCGAAGGCGACCTGCTCGTGGCGACGGCACACGAGCGCACCAGATTCGGCCGCAGCGGCATCTACGACATCACCGTCCTGCGCGGCGACGAGGTGATCGCGGAGTTCCGCGGCCGCAGCCGCAGCCTCAAGGATGTGAAGGAGACACGATGAGCACGACCACCGGCACGACGCGTTCCGTCGGCGGGCCCCGGCGACTGGGCGACGCACTCCCGAGCGGTCTGCGGGACGAGGGCGAGCGCCTGGACCCCGAGGAGCTGAAGGCGCTCCAGCTCACCCGGCTCCGGAGCACCCTGGAACACGCCTACCGGAACGTCGATTTCTACCGCCGTAAGTTCGACGAGGCCGGCGTCCGGCCCGAGGACTGCCGCACACTCGCCGACCTCGTCCGCTTCCCGTTCACCACCAAGGCCGACCTGCGCGACAACTACCCCTTCGGCATGTTCGCCGTCCCGAGGGAGGAGGTCCGCCGGATCCACGCCTCCAGCGGCACCACCGGCCGCCCCACCGTGGTCGGCTACACCGCGAACGACCTGTCGATGTGGGCGGACATGGTGGCCCGGTGCATCCGCGGGGCCGGCGGCCGCCCCGGCGACATCCTGCACAACTCCTACGGCTACGGACTGTTCACCGGTGGCCTCGGCGCCCACTACGGCGCCGAACGCGCGGGCTGCACCGTCATACCGGCTTCGGGCGGCATGACCGCCCGCCAGGTCCAGATCATCCAGGACTTCCGGCCCAGGATCATCATGGTCACCCCCTCCTACATGCTGACGCTCCTCGACGAGTTCGAGCGCCAGGGCATCGACCCGCGCACCAGCTCCCTGGAGATCGGCATCTTCGGCGCCGAGCCGTGGACCGAGGAGATGCGCCGTGAGATCGAGGAGCGCCTGGACATCCACGCCGTCGACATCTACGGCCTGTCCGAGGTGATCGGCCCGGGGGTGGCCGGCGAGTGCGTCGAGACCAAGGACGGCCTCCACATCTGGGAGGACCACTTCTACCCCGAGGTCGTCGACCCCCTCTCCGACGAGGCGCTGCCCGAAGGCGACAGCGGCGAGCTGGTCTTCACCTCCCTCACCAAGGAGGCCCTGCCGATCATCCGCTACCGCACCCGCGACCTCACCCGGCTGCTGCCCGGCACCGCGCGGCCCGCCTTCCGCCGCATGGAGAAGGTTACCGGCCGCTGCGACGACATGATCATCTTGCGCGGCGTCAACGTCTTCCCCACCCAGATCGAGGAGATCGTCCTGCGCATCCCCGCCCTCGCCCCGCACTTCCAGCTGGAACTGACCCGGCGCGGACGCATGGACCACATGACCGTGCGTGTCGAAGCACGGCCGGACGCGACCGCCGACGAGCGCGGGGCCGCCGCCGCAGCCCTCGCCAAGGGCGTCAAGGACGGCGTCGGCATGACCGTCGGCGTTGATGTCGTCGACCAGGACACCCTGGAACGCTCGCTCGGCAAGCTGCGCCGGGTCGTCGATTCGCGGAAGTCGTGATCACACGTCCGGGACCCTGATGGCATGACCCGTCCTCCGTCCGACGGCGTCCCCCGGCCCGGCGCCCCCGTCCCCGACCGGACCCCCGCCGAGGCCCGGCGACGGGCCCCGCCGAGTCGCTCGGCGGGGCGCGGGCCGCACCCTGTGCTGGGCGCCTTGAACCCGACCCCGCCGCGCTGAGGACTCAGCCCGGCGGAGCCACCGGAAGCGTTCGGGTGGCTCCGCCGGGCCGTGGGGCTCAGCTGGTCTGGATCGCGGTGTCGTCGATCACGAAGCTGGTCTGCAGCGAGGCGTCCTCGACGGCGTTGAACTTCACCGTCACCGACTGGCCGGCGTAGGCCGACAGGTCGATGGTCTTCTGGGTGTAGCCGGTGTTCTTGTCGAGGTTGGAGTACGTGGCGACCGAGGTGCCGTTCGCCGTGACGGTGAGCTTGTCGTACGCGCTCGACGTGGTGGTCTCGGCGGTGTCGATGTGGAGCCAGAAGCTCAGCGACGCCTTGCAGCCGGTCGGGATGGTGACGGTCTGCTGGATGCTGTCGGTGTGGGCGGAGCCGTAGCCGTCCATCCAGGCCTTCCAGGAACCGCTGTGCGCGGCCTGCGAGGTGGAGTTGTCGACCACACCGGAGGTGGTGGTCCACGGGGCGGCGGTGCCGGTCTCGAAGCCGGGGTTGCCGAGGAGCTGCGCCGGGGTACAGGTGCCCTGGTTCGTGGTGACCGTCCAGGAGAACGTGGTGGAGGCGGTCTTGTTGGCCGCGTCCTTGACGGTGACGGTCACCGAGGAGCCGCCCGCAGTGGTGGGGGTCCCGCTGATCAGACCGGTGGAGGCGTTGATCGACAGGCCGGCGGGCAGGCCGGTGGCCGAGTAGCTCAGCGGGGCGGTGCCGCCGGACGCCTGGATCTGCAGGTTGACCGAACCGTTGACCACGGTGGACTGGTTGCCCGGGTTGGTCACCGACACGGCCGCGCCGGCCGGCTTGGTCAGCAGGCAGCCGCTGACGTTCAGGTCGATCACCCGGCCGGTGCCCAGGCAGGTGGTGAACCAGTAGGTCTCCTCACCGTAGCTCTGGCCCTTGGTGACGGTCGTGGTGCCGTCCGCGGCCACCTCGCACGGGTTGTTCAGGGTGCACATCGCGCCGTCGTCGTTGCCGGTGTTGTTGATGCCGACGACCTTCTTGCTGGCGGCGTCGACGATGGGCGAACCGGACGTGCCGTGCGTGGTGTTGCAGCCCGCGCTGTAACGCAGCGAGTCGTGCCAGGTCCACTGGTCCTCGCGCAGGGTGCTGACGAACCCGTTGATCGAGCAGTTCCACACCTGCTTCCAGTACGAGGACGGTATGTACATCGCCGACCCGTCGACCGGATGGGTGTCGCTGATCGTCAGCGCCGTCGCCCCGTACTTGGTGGTGATGGCGGCGAAGGTGTCGGTGAGCTGGTACAGCGCGACGTCGGTGCCGGTCATCGTCGCGTACAGCACCTTGTCCGCCTGGACGGTGCCGAGCGAGGTGCCGGCGGAGTCGAGCAGCGTGCCGCTGCGGCTGGCGGTCGCGTTCTGGATGACCTGGCCGGCCGACGGCATGGTCGGCAGGCAGTGGCCGTTGGTCAGCATCATCGCCCGGTCGGTGTCCACCGAACTCGGGTAGCGGACCAGCGAGGCGGAGCAGTTGCTCAGCGCGATCGTGGAGGTCAGGTCGCCCGCCTGAACGGCCTGCGCGGGAGCGGCACCGAAGGTCAGGGCACCCGCGACGACCGCGACCGCGCCGAGCGCGGCGGCGAATCTCTTGAACATGGCTCTCCTTGTGGGGGATTGCAGGCGTGCGACCGGGTGGTGCACGTCCGCGCCGCACGAAAATGCCATGGTCACTTCAATGCGGTCAACCATATCGACGGAACTCGTGGTCGAAGCCCTCCGCAGAAGCCCCCGTCGGCCCGTACTTCTGACGTACCGTCAAATCGCGTATGGGCCGAAACCCGTTCGTCGCCGATGGGCTGCGCACCTTGGCCCTCGCTCCGGGGATACGAGTTGCCCGGTGGCGATCAGGGCGAGGCGTGAGAAGAGAGTGCCGGAGAATCCGAAGAAGTCGACGGAGCGTCCGACCGCCACTGCCACCCTGGAGGCCGACGCCCCCGTCGGCGGTGGAGACGAGCCGGTCGGCTACGGAGACCGCGCCCGTCGGTGGTGAGGATCAGGGCGCGGCCGCCGTCGGCTCCGTCTCGACGTTGACAACTCGATTCGCCCCGCCGATCGACGGCTGGCCCCACCCCCTCCGAACGGGGGCGACCTGCGAACCGTGCTTTGCGGTCCAAGGAGGGGCCAGAACACTCTGGGGGCTCCGCGCCGAGCAGGTGCGGCAGTGACCTGGGAGGATTCAGCGGATGCTTCATCTTCCGCTGGTGGTATGGGAGTCAGGCGATGTCGAAGACGGCCGTGACGGGCGCGTGGTCCGACCAGCGCTCCGCGTGGGTGGCGGCGCGTTCGACGCGGGCCTCGACGGAGCGGGCGGCGAGGTCGGGGGTGGCCATCAAGTAGTCGATCCTCCAGCGGAACGACGCGTTTTCTGAAAGGGTCCACCCGTTCGAGTGTGGGTGGTTCGGATGCGTCTGCTGGCCTGGGCGGTTGGGGGCTACCCGTGGGCAGTATGACGACGTTGGCGCCGGTTCGGGCGGTGGTTGGTTCGCGTGTCTCGGACACGCACGGGGACGAGGGCAAGGTATCGCACCTGGTCCAGGCGGAGTCGGCGGCGCGGCATGCGCTGTCGAAGGAGTGGGAGATCGTCGGGTCGTTCGAGGACCTGGACGTGTCGGCGGAGGTCACTCCGTGGAAGCGTCCGGACCTGGGGCCGTGGCTGACCGATCGGCAGGGCGAGTGGGACGCGTTGGTGTGGGCGAAGGTGGACCGGGCGTTCCGGTCGGCGAAGGACTGCGCGGACGTGGCGCACTGGGCTGAGGAGAACTACAAGGTCCTGGTCTTCACCGACGACGGCATCACCCTGGACTACCGCAAGGGGAGGGAGAGCTCGTTCGGGAACGAGCTGGCGAAGGTGTTCCTGATGCTGGCCTCGATTTTCGCGGAGATGGAGCTGAAGCGGATCAAGGCCCGCGTCGCCGGCGCGCACCAGGCATCTGCGGAAGACGGACCGTTGGGCGGGCGGGCAGCCGCCGTACGGGTACCGGATCGTGGATCGGCCCGGCGGCGGGCGGACGCTGGAGCCGGACCCGGTCACGTCCGAGGCGGTCCGTTACATGGGCAAGCTGCTCCTGCAGGGGCAGAGCCAGTGGATGATCGCCACGGCCCTGGAGGCCGCCGGCTTCGACACCCCCGCCACCCACGTGTTCAAGAACCAGGGCGAGACGTACTCGAGCAAGCGCAAGACGCCGCCGTCGAACCACTGGAACGCCTCCAGCATCGGCAAGATCCTCCGCTCACCGGCCACGATGGGCCTCAAGCTGATCGGCCGCTCCGTGAAGGCCCGCAAGCTCGCCCGCGACGCGAAGGGCCTCCCAATCCGAATGGCCAAGCCCCTCTTCACCGACGAGGAATGGGCGGCGATCCAGGCCGCGATGGACGAGCGGTCGGTGACCAGAGAACGCGCGAACGGGGCCGCACCGTGGCTGGGGGTGGTGCACTGCGACCGGTGCGGGGACCGGCTGTATCGGCAGGAGAACCATGCCCGCAACGGCCGCATCTACGAGTACTACCGGTGCGTGCGGAAGACCGGGAAGCCGGCGTGCAAGGGGCAGTCCGTCAAGGGGGAGCGGGCCACCGCCGCGGTCGCGGCACTGGTGGAGCGCCTGGCCGGCGTGGCGATGACGGTCCGCAAGTTCATCCCCGGTGAGGACCACACCGAGCAGCTGAACCACGTCGCCCAGGCCATGAAGGACCTGCGCGAGGAGAAGCGCCGCGGTCTGTTCGACTACCCCGGTGGCGCTGACGAGTACTCCGAGGCCCTCGAGGTCCTCGTCGAGGAACGCTGCCGCCTCGCTGCTCTCCCGCAGCGACCCGCCGCCTGGATCGACGTCGAAACCGGCCAGACCCTCGCGGACGAGTGGGCCCGAGCCGACCAGGAGCACCGCCGCCAACTGCTGATCGGCCTCAAGGCGAGGCTCTACATGACATCGACCTTGGAAGGCTGGCACCTACCGTCCAGCCTGGCCGAAGCAGCTCGAATAGGACGAGCCGCCTGCTGACGGCCGAACTACGGTCGGCACCGAGTCCGCGGGTCCACAGCTCCGGACCCGGGCGGCCCGTAGCTCTGCATCAACCTCCTACGGACGTACACCGCAGGGCGACCCGGAGTGGCTTCGGACGGCGTCGTTGATGGCGCATGCGGTGGCGAGGTAGGGCGAGACGGTACCGACGATCGCGGCGTTCGGCGAGCTGGTTGCGGCGGTGAGCGGGGCGGACTTCGTCATCAACGTGGTCAATTTCGGCGGCCACCCGGCGACGCTCACCGACTTCGCGGTTCCGCGCGAGTTCGACCTTCGGTAGACGGTCGGCGACAGTCTCGGAGCCGGCGGCGTCTTCCGTGCCCTGCGGACCTTCCCGGTCCTGGGCGAGATAGTCGAGGCGATCGTGCGAGAGGCGACGGATGCATGGCTGCTGGACTATACGAACCCGATGTCTATGCACCTCGGCTATCTGGCGCTGCGGCGGCCGCCCCGCCGAGAGGGATGCCCTCACGACGGCACGGCCGCTTCAACCTGGCAGGAAGGTCCACGTCCCGGTGTGCCGACGACCGGAGATCTGCCGCAGTTTCGACTGCCCGGTTCGGGGTTCGCCGGACTGGTGGTCCCAGCACACTAGGGAGTGGCTATGCGAGTTTGGCGGTCGTGAGCCAGCCTCCTGAGAGGGTTTCGCGTGGGCCGAGTTGGATGGGGGCCTGCCACTTCTGGTCGGTGTAGCCGGCGCAGGTCCACAGGATGAGGCGGGTGAGGTCGGCGGTGCTGGATTCCGGGGAGGCAAGGCACTGGTTGTAGCCGGTGTTGCGCAGGCTGCCGTCGGGGAGGGCTTCCCACTGCTGGTTGGTGGAGCCGGTGCAGGTGGTGATGAGCGCGAGCGGGTTGGAGTTGGCGGGGTGTTCGATGTCGAGGCACTTGCCGAGTGTGGTGAGGGTGTTGTTGTTCCAAGTCCAGTGCTGGTTGTCGCCGCCGTTGCAGGTGAAGAGAACGACCTGATCCTGGGAGTTGGAGACGTCGACGCACTTGTTGCCGATGCCGGTGATGCTGCCCGTGAGTGAGCTGGTGAAGCCGGTGGCGTTGTTGCCGTGCCAGAAGCGCATGCTGCCGGTGCCGGTGGTGCCGACGAGGTCGATCTTGCCGTCGAGGTCGATGTCGCCGGGCGCGGTGAGGGTGGGGAGGGCGGTGGTGTCCCAGCCGATGGTGCCGATGGCGATGCGGGTGGCGCCGGTGCCGAGGCCGACGGGGCCGGTGGTGGCGGAGTAGGGGTACATCCGCAGCCCGTCGGTTGTGGAGGTCTTGCTGCGGGCGATCAGGTCCGGGTTGCCGTCGCCGGTCAGGTCGGTGGCGCGCAGGATCTGCATGCTGTTCCAGCCGGTGGCGCCGATTTCCTGGGGCTGGCTGAAGGTGCAGTCGCCTCCGACCGTGCAGGGGCGGCCGTAGACGGCGTAGAGCTTGTCGGCGACGACGATGAGCAGGTCGGGGTTGCCGTCTTTGGCGGTGTTGGTGGGTGAGGTGCCGATGTCTCCTGCGGTGGCGAGTTGGGTGACGTCGTTCCAGCCGAAGGCGGCGCCGCCGACCTTGGGGTCGGTGACCGGGGTGCCGAGGGTGCTCTGGAAGTGCACGGTTCCCGCGCCGCCGGGGCCGCCACCGTCGTTGGCGTACAGGTAGAGCGTGCGCAGTGCGGGGTCGTTGTAGACGTCGGGTTGGAGGGCCAGGACGTCCTCGGTGCCGTCGTCCCAGCTCTGGCGTTGCTGGCCGACGGGCGGAGTGTCGGCGATGCCGTCGTTGATGAAGTCGCCTCCGCGGGCGATCAGCGCGGTCTTCCACGGTGGTAGGTCGGCGGCCAGCGGGTCGGTGTTGCGGGTGAAGTTGGTGGTGACGAGGGTGGTGGCGGGGTCGATGGAGGCGGTGCCCTTGTAGAAGTAGAGCTTGTCCTCGTTGGTCGCGGTGCCGATGAGGTCGACGTAGCCGTCGTTGTCGAGGTCGCCGGGGACCTTCGGCGCGTTGGCGGGGCGCACGGGGTAGAAGCGGTACGCGGTGGTGGAGGAGCGGTTGCCGGCGGTGTCGATGCTGGCCGCATAGAGCGTGTGCAGGCCGGCGCTCATGGGTTTGAACTCCGGAAGCGTCACCTTGGCGCCGGCGGTGGTGTTGATGGCCTGGGTGAGGGCGTCGCTGTCGTACGAGTAGCGGTAGCCGACGACGTCCGGGTCGCCCCTGCCGTCGAGTGTGAACCTGGTGGCGGTTCCGGCGGGTGCGCCGAACTGCTGCTGCGGGTACTCGGGGGACGCGGCCAGCGGCGGGTACTTGGGACCGACCGGGTCGACCTTGAAATGGCAGGGAATGGCCGGCTCGCTGGGCGAGGCGTCGGTGCCGTCTTCTGCGCGGACCTGCCAGCGGAGGCTGATGGGTCGGTCGGTGGGGATGAGGTTGCTCGGGATCGCGAAGCCGACGGGTGTTCCGCTGTTGACGAAGCCGGACGTCCATTCGGTCAACTGGGTGTTGGTGTCGTCGTCGGTGAGCCAGAAGTGGGCTCGGACCTGGTCGCCCTGCGGGTCGCTGACGGTGGCCTGCAACTGGATCGGGTTGGTGGCGGTGGTCGCCCCGAGGGTTGTCGCGCCGGCCGCGGTGGTCGCGCAGGCGGTGTACGGGTTGGTGCCGTAGCCGGTGGGGCTGTTGGGCGGGTAGTTGTAGGTGACGACCAGCCGGGGGTTGTTGTCGAACTTCTTCCAGGCGTTCGTGTCGTTCTCGTCGCTGGCGCGCAGACCGAGGGTGAGGTTGGACGACTGGGCCTGCACCACGACTGACGGCACCCGCTACACCTTCGGCGCGGGCCGCCTGCCCGGCTGGAGCTCGGGCAAGCGCGAGACCCAGGCGGTGTTCACCGAGCCCGTCTACGGAAACCACCCGGGCGAACCGTGCCACGCCGCCACCTACGCCGCCTCCCAGTGCGCGAACCTCGGCTGGCGGTGGAACCTCGACCTGGTCGAGGACGTGCACGGCAACGCCATGTCGTACTACTACGCGGCCGAGACCAACAGCTACGCGCCCAACATGGGCACCGCCCCCGCCTCCTACGTGCGCGGCGGCCAACTGGAGCGCATCGACTACGGCCTGCGCTCCGACAACCTCTACGCCACCGCCCCCGCCCAGGTGCTCTTCAACACCGGCGAGCGCTGCGCGGCCGACTGCGGCGCCTTCGACTCCGCACACGCGGCGAACTGGCCCGACGTGCCGTTCGACCAGGTCTGCTCGAGCGCGACCTGCACGCAGCACACGCCGTCGTTCTTCAACCGCAAGCGGCTGACCGGCATCTCCACCCAGGTCTGGAACGGCACCTCCTACCAGCCGATCGACAACTGGGCCCTGGACCAGGAGTTCAAGAGCGCCAACGACGGCTTCGCCCCCGCCCTGTGGCTGAACTCGATCACCCGCACCGGCAAGGCCGCCGGCACCGGCATCACCGGAGCAGAGGTCAAACTCCCGCGCACCACGTTCGTCGGCACACCCATGGCCAACCGCGTGACCGGAAGCGCCACCACCGACCAACTGCCCTACCTGGCCCGACTGCGCATCACCGCCGTCGGCCTCGACACCGGCGGCCAGATCGACGTCACCTACTCCGACCCCGAGTGCCGCCGCGACGCCCCCGCGGTGATGCCCACCGCACTCGACCAGAACACCCTGCGCTGCTACCCCGTCCGCTGGACGCCCCCGCAGTCCCAGATCGCCGCCGACGACTTCTTCCACAAGTACGTCGTCCGCCAGGTCACCGAGACCGACCGCCTCGTCGGCGCCAGGAGCAAGACGACCCGCTACGAGTACCTCGGCGGCGCTGCCTGGCACTACGACACCAGTGAGACCACCAACGACGCCGACCGCACCTGGAACGACTTCCGCGGCTACGGTCGCGTCCGCACCATCACCGGCGACTCCGCACAGGGCGACAACGCCGTCCGCACCGAGGCCGTCTACTTCCGCGGCATGAACGGCGACAAACTCAAGAACGGCACCCGCAGCGCCTCGGTCGCAGACTCCCAGAACGTGGCGATCACCGACGAAGAGGGCCTCGCCGGGTCGCTGCGTGAGACGGTCACCTATTCGGGGGAGAACGGAGCCCCGACCGGCAGCGTCTCCTCCGAGCCGTACCGTTCCGCGCCCACCGCCACGCGCAACCGCCCCGGTACCCCCGGGGCACTGAACGCCTACCAGCGCGACACAGCCAAAACCACCTCCTACACCCAGGTCACCACCGGCTCCACCGGTTCCACCGCCTGGCAGCGCACCGAACTGACCAAGACTTTCGACAGCCTCGGCCGCACCACCCAGGTCAACGACGAGGGCGACCCCACCCGTTCGGACGACGACTCCTGCACCCGCTTCTGGTTCACCGACTCCAGCGGCCGCATCAAGGACAAGCCGTATCGCACCGAGAAGGTCGCAGTCGACTGCGCCACCACGCCGGCCTACCCGCAGGACACCGTCCAGGACGCCCGGATCTACTACGACGGCTCCACCAGTCTGACCGCCGCCCCCAGCCGGGGCCTGGTCACCAAGACCGAGGAAGTCGCCTCCTACAACGGGCAGAACCCGCAGTACCAGACCCTCACCCAGGCCACCTACGACGCCCACGGCCGCCCCGAGACCAGCACCGACTCCTACGGCGACACCACCCTCACCAGCTACACCACCAACCCGGGCGGACTGACCACCTCCATCACCACCAAGACGCCCCGGGACCGGCCCGCCACCCAGTGGCTGACCAGCGTCACCCACCTCGACGGCCTCCGCGGCGACCAGATCGCCTCCGAGGACGCCAACGGCAACCGCACCGACCTCGAGTACGACGCGGTCGGACGCCTCGCCAACGTGTGGAGCCCGCTGTGGACCAAGTCGGCCCACCCGACCGAACCCAGCAGCAAGTTCGGCTACGGGCTGCCCGTCAACGCCGCCAACGACGTCAGCGACGACGTCTCCTCCAGCACCTCGACCCGCCTGGAGGCAGGCGGATACCGCACCTCCTACTCGATCTTCGACGGACTCGGACGCACCCGCCAGAGCCAAGAGCCCGGCGCGAAGTCCACAAGCACCACCGTCACCAACCGCAACGTCAGCGACACCTACTACAACACCCTCGGGCAGGTCGCCCAGACCAACCCTCCGCACCTCGTGAGCGGAGCCCCCGAGGGAACGGCCGTCGGAAACATCCCCGACAACGAGATCCCGACCCAGAACGGCTTCCTCTTCGACGGCCAAGGCCGCCCCACCGACGAGATCACCTACACCGGCGGCGTGGAGAAGTGGCGCACCCGCACCCTCTACGGCGGCAACTGGACCGCCACCATCCCGCCCACCGGCGGCACCCGCACCCTCACCCTCACCGACGCCACCGGCCACCCCACCGAGCTGCGCCAGTACCACTCCCAGAGCGCCACCCCGGCGATCGACGCACCCGCGACCGACTACGACGCGACCCGTTTCACCTACACCAAGCGCGGTGAGCAGGCCTCCGTCACCGACGCCACCGGGAAGAACACCTGGAGCTGGACCTACGACCTCAGGGGCCGGCCGACCGTCACCACCGACCCCGACAAGGGCACCACCACCAGCACCTACGACTTCGCCGGCCGGCTCCTGTCCACCACCGACGCCCGCGGCCAGGTCCTCACACCCCAGTACGACGTCCTCGGCCGCAAGACCTCCCTGCAGGACGGCGCCGGCACGACCCTCGCCACCTGGACCTACGACACCGCCGCCAAGGGTCTGGGCCTGCCCGCCACCTCCAGCCGCGTCAGCGGCGGAGCCGCCTACACCACCGCCGTCACCGGCTACAGCGCCGCCGGCTCCCCCCTCGGCATCAAGGTCACCGTCCCGTCCGTCGCGGGCGAGGAAGCCCTGGCCGGTACGTACAGCACGACGATGGCCTACAGCTCGAACGGCGTGCTGTCCTCCACGCTCCTGCCCAAGGCGGGCGGGCTACCGCTGGAGAACCTCGTCTACGGCTACACCGCGATGGGCCAGCCCACCAGCCTCACCGGCGCGACCTCCTACGTCCGCTCCACCACCTACAGCGACAGCGGCGAAACCCTCTCCCACGTCGTGGGCACCGCGGCCAACCCGATCACCCAGGCCTACTACTACGAGAACGGCACCCGCCGCCTCACCGACTCGGTCGTCTCCCGCACCACCGGCACCGTCCCGGAGATCTCCGCCACCACCTACAGCTACGACGACGCCGGAAACGTCACCGGAATCAAGGAGAAGACCGACACCGGGGCCGTCGACCAGCAGTGCTTCCGCTACGACCACCTGCGGCGCATGAGCGCCGCCTGGACGGCCAAGACCGACTGCTCCACCACACCGACCCCGCAGAACGCCGCCACCACCGTCGGCGGACCGGAACCCTACTGGAACAGCTACGGCTTCGACGTCACCGGCAACCGGCTCTCCGAAACCATCCACGACCCCGCCGGCGACACCACCAAGAACATCAGCCGCACCTACGCCTACCCCGCCCCCGGCAGCCCCCGCCCGCACGCCTCCACCTCCACCACCTCCACCGGTCCCGCGGGGCAGCGCCTCGACGAATACGTCTACGACGCGGCAGGCAACCAGATCACCCGCCGCGTCTCCGGCTCCGAGCAGACCCTTGAATGGGACGCGGAAGGCCGCCTCGCCAAGGTGGCCGAAGGCACCAAGACCACCTCCTTCCTCTACGACGCCGACGGAACTCGGCTGCTCAAGCGCGCCCCCGACGGAGTGACGCTCTACCTCGGCGCCACCGAGCTCAAACTCACCGGCTCCGGCCCCGCCGGCACCGTCTGCGGCACCCGCTACTACAGCCACGGCACCTCCCCGACCCTGGTCCGCACCTGCGACGGCAACGTCTCCATCCAGATCGCCGACCACCACGGCACCGCCCAACTCGCCATCGACAGCGCCACCGGCGCCGTCACCCGCCGCAGCACCACCCCCTTCGGCGCCGACCGCGGCACCCCGCCCACCCTGTGGCCCGGAAGCAAGGGCTTCGTCGGCGGCACCAAGGACGACTCCACCGGCCTCACCCACCTCGGCGCCCGCGAATACGACCCCGCCACCGGCCGCTTCATCTCCGTCGATCCGGTCCTGAACCCCTCGGACCCCCAGGCACTGAACGCCTACGCCTACGCCAACAACGCACCCGTCACCAGCAGCGACCCCAGCGGCATGGTTCGCGCCCCCCTCCCCAACGACGACAGCCCCATCATCGACACCGCCGACCAACCCATCCCCCCGCCCCCGGCCGAAAAGGTCGAAGAAGCCAAGAAGATCAAGAAGAAGACCCTCGTCGACGTCGTCATCGAAGCCGGCGGCGAGATCCTCATGGAAGTCCTCGGCATCAACGACATCCGCGACTGCTTCACCAAGGGATCCATCGGCGCCTGCGCCTCCATGATCATGGGCGCCATCCCTTGGGGCAAGATCTTCAAGGCCAAGAAGATCGCCAAGGCGCTCGAAAGGGCCTACGATGCCTACCGCTCCTTCGAGAAGCGCCTGGCCGAAGCCAACGCCATCCTCAAATGGGCCGACGACGCGGCCGCCTACGCCTCCCGCAAAGCTGACGACCTGCGCGACCTCATAGCCAAGAAGGGCATACCCGACTCCGGCGGGCCGAACGTACCGATCGCTTGCGAGAGCAACAGCTTCACGCCCGACACACCCGTTGAGATGGCCGACGGCACCGCCAAACCCATCGACCAGGTTCAGGTCGGCGACCAGGTCCTCGCCACCGACCCTGAGCAGAACACCACCGAAGCCCACACCGTCCTCGCCACCATCATCGGCACCGGCACCAAGAACCTCATTGAAATCACCGTCGACACTGACGGGCCCGCCGGAACCACCACCGACACCATCACCGCCACCGACCACCACCCCTTCTGGACCCCCGAAACCGGCCAGTGGACGGACGCCACCGACCTCCAACCCGGCCAATGGATCCAGACCAGCGCCGGCACCCACGTCCAGATCACCGCTGTCAAGCGCTGGACCCAGCAGGCCACTGTCCGCAACCTCACCGTCGCCAGCGTCCACACGTACTATGTGGTAGCAGGTAATACCCCGATTCTTGTCCATAACTGTCACGAAGCAGGATTCACTGCGGCCCAGGAAGCGCTCGATGGATTGAAGCACAAGCGACAATCGATTGGTGGCGCGTTCTTCCCCCATTCTGAGTCTTTCGACATGGACTCGCCGATCAAGATGGTCTCAGGTGAGCGGAACCTGCCTGCGGGCTACAAGGCGCCGCCGGGTGCCGGCATGAACTACGATCACCTCGAAGCACAGACTGCCTCGTTCATGAGGGAGAAGCAGCTCTCCGAGGGGACCCTGTACCATACGGGCGATTGGAACTGCCCGACATGCCGTTCGACACTTCCCGATATGCTGCCTTCGAAGTCGTCCCTGACGATCTACTACAAGAAAGGCGGAGAAGTGTACGGTGAGACCTTTCTGAGTCGAGACTGGTGGGACTGATGGAGCAGGATTTCATGGAACTAAAAATTTTCCGAGAGAGAAAGTTCCTCTCCTCCTGGTACCGTTCCGAATCCGCCTCCCGAAAAGCGTTGGACGGAATTGAAGCCATTTGGGTTCCCGGCGGGCTAAGAAGTTTTTACGATATGAGCGCATCCTGGGATGTCCCTCTCGAGGGGGTCAAGCGAGTATTCCTTCCGCGCGAGATAACTCGAGAGGAGCACATGTGCATTTTCATGATGGATCCCGGAGGGTGGGCCTGGGCATTTGACGAGGAGCTGCCGGGAGTCGTGTTCGAGGCCAAGGATGATGAGCCGTGGCGGCGGATTTTGATGGGATGGGAGGACTTCTTCGGATTCCACGCCTTTACTGAGGCGATCGAGGCAGCGCCATTTGTGTGCCGGTCTTCTGGCCTTTCGGTGGACGATCTCGAGCCTTTTCTTTCAATGTTCCGGCCGGTGCAGTTTGGTGGGTCGCGATGGCCAGCCAACGGTTGGCGATTCCTCATGACTGACGAAATGATCGGCCATGTTGGGGTGGCCCCGTACTCTGACGGAGCTTTCACGGTAACGATGGGCGTGAACTCACGTGCGGCATTCGACCGATTGAAGGCCGCTAGTGACATTGAGTGGAGGTTTGGCCATAGTTGAAAATGGATTTTCCTCCAGATGTTGACGCGTGAAAATATTTGCCTCCTTTCGAAGCTCCGTGGCGAGATTTCGGTCTTTCTGTCGATCTTGATCGAGTGGTGTCAGACCGTGTTTGAGATCTGCCGTGCCGTGTACTACAGCGGCAGATCATGTGACTGCTGATCGGTTCTGTCGTTGAGCGGTCATGCTGGTGGATGTGGCGGAGAGGCATCTCGGAGAGTGGGCCGAGGAGTTGGCTGCCCTGCCGGGTGGGCTCGACCATCTGTTCGCGCGGCCGGAGCCGCGAGAGGTGTTCGCCGACCTGGTCGAGGGCCTGCTGTCGGACCTGCGCCGCAAGAACGCGTGGACGATGTCCGCACGGGCGGGCCATGTCACGCCTTCGCGGATCCAGAAGTTCCTCAACGCGGCCTCGTGGTCCGCGGACGCGCTGCTGGACGAGCTGAGGGCGTATGTCGCCGAACATTTGGGCGACCCGTCCGCGTCGCTGGTACTGGACGACACCCAGGTGCAGAAGAAGGGGACCAAGTCCGCAGCCAAGGACTGCGCGGACGTAGCGCACTAGGCTGAGGAGAACCACAAGGTCCTGGTCTTCACCGACGACGGAATCACCCTGGACTACCGCAAGGGGAGGGAGAGCTCCTTCGGGAACGAGCTGGCCAAGGTGTTCTGCTGGCCTCGATCTTCGCGGAGATGGAGCTCAAGCGCATCAATGCGCGCGTCACCGCCGCCCACAAGCACCTCCGGAAGACGGACCGCTGGGCCGGCGGGCAGCCGCCGTACGGGTACCGGATCGTGGATCGGCCCGGCGGCGGGCGCACGCTGGAGCCGGACCCGGTCACCTCCGAGGCGGTGCGCTACATGGGCAAGCTGCTGCTGGAGGGGCAGAGCTAGTGGATGATCGCCACGGCGCTGGAGGCGGCCGGCTTCGACACCCCGGCCACCCACGTGTTCAAGCACCAGGGCGAGACGTACTCGAGCAAGCGCAAGACGCCGCCGTCGAACCACTGGAACGCCTCCAGCGGCTGCGCGCCCACCCGTTTCGCTACCGGGCTGCCAACGGCGACAGGGCATCGGCCACCCACCACAACCGTGCCGGCCGGATGCTCGATCCGTTCCAGTCGGGCCAGGACGGCTGCTGGGACATCGACGGCGTCAAGGACGGCCGGTTCTGGTCGATCTCGGTGAGCGAAGCAGCCCCCGCGCCGGTCCTGACCGCCCTGGTCGACGCGATCACCCGGGTACACGACGCCCCCAACATCCTGCCCCCGGTGCTGTATCCGCCCTGCAGCACCGCGGCACTGGCCGGCACCGGTGCCGCAGGTGAGCCCGCCCGGAAGGAGACCCCCTGACCACCCCCGCTCGCGACCTCGAAGTGGTGGTCACACCAGGCCACTTGGCCGGACCGGGCGACGCCGAAGCAGCCCTCGCCCGTTTCCTCGAAACGTCCCCCACCTGGGGCCGCTACAGCCCGGGGCAGGACACCACCGTTGCGCTGCACGAGTCCCTCCTTGCCGCGATCGAACTCGACCACGACACCAGCACCGGGCCCCGCTGGACCATCGCCGCATACGCCTCGCCCGTCGGCAAGCGGACCTGGCGCGCGACCTTCTGCACCCGCACCCCGGTCGAGGTCGTCACCGCGGTGGCCGAGCGCCTCTCCCACGCCCTGACCGCGACCTCCGAGACGGTGCGCGACGAACTTCTGTGGGGCCGCCGATCGCTGGACAACACCATCGCGGCCGACCTGGACGCCGCCGACGAACCGTGGTCGCGGGAGACCAGCCCTGTCCACGGCGTCTACAGCTGCACCCGCCCCGACGCCACCGCCGGCATCGCCGTCAACCACAACATCGGCGACATCCGCGGGATCGGTCCGACCGTCACCGTCTGGGGCGGCCCCCGCAGCTACCCCAGCGAGCGCTGGCACGTCGCCTTCGCCGGCCACACCCCCACCGCCCTCATCAGCGCCGCGCTCGACGAGGTCGTCAACCCCCTGCCGGCGCTCCGCCAGCGCCTCCAGATCCCCGCCGCCAACCGCACCCAGGTCCAGCTCGAGCCGCGCCCGCGCCGCAACCTCCCACCTGGCAAGGGTCGGCAACCCACCCGCGAAGACCAGGGCGAGGCACCAGCCGAGCCCGGACCGGCGGACCCCGGCCGAGCCGGCCCGAACGCGGTCACCATCCGACGCACCGACGACGGCGCGATCACCGCGACCGGCGGGGACGAGCGCACCGCCTTCCTCATCGGCACCACCGGGTTCGCCCCCACCCCCGGGCGCTCGAACCACTACACCCTGCCCGCCAGCCACCCCCGGTACGAGGAGAACGAGATCGCCACCGACGCGGCCGTCCTCCTCGCCACCGCCGGGTACGACGTCACTCTCGACCCCACCCTCGGCGTCCGCCCGTCGCCACAGCCCTTCGTCCCCGTTACTGGAGAGCTTCTGCCGAGCAACACCGCAGAACGGCTGGCCGAGGGCATCGACGAGGTCACCACCCGCCTGCTGCGTGCCACCGACCCGGCTGAGGTGCGCAGGGCGGCTGGCGTCATCACCGGGGAGGGCGGCGTGCTGGACCGCAGCGCCCGGGCTCTGCGGGCGGCTGGCGGCTGGGCCCTCCACCACCGCGTCGGTGGAGACGCCGGTGAAGCGCTCCGGTTGACGGCCGAGATCGTCGCCTCCGGCCGGGAGGCGGCCGACCACGCGGTCGGCCGCCTCGGCACCGCCCACTCACTGCGGTCCGCAGCAGCCCGTACCCGAACCACGCCGGCCGCACTTCCTACGGTCACCGGTCCGCTCGGCCACACAGGAGCGCCAGGCCACGACAGCCTGCGGTCGAAGTCCCGCTGACCCCCGCACCGACCCCCACGAGGCCCTGCCCATGCCCGACGACGTTCAGGTCGCCGCTTCCCCCGCTCCATCGCGCCTGCCGCAGTGACGGTCCGACCGCGCACCACGTGAACCCGCCTACTTGGAGCAGTAGTTGACCACGGCCAATCCCCACTGGGCCAAGCGGGCCCGCGAACGACCCTGGCAGCAGGTCCGCATCACCCCAGCCCTGTACGCCGGCCCCACCCGGGACATCGAGCGCGCGATCCGGCCGCTCACCGACGCGGAAGCCGTACGCCTCGACGACGGCCGCGGCAACCAGCTGATCATCTCCACCGACGGCCGAATCCGGCTCGGACTCGAACCGGAGGGCGGCGACGTGATGTGGAAGGTCGCCGTCCATGAACGCCCCTTCCGCCCGCCGCTGTGGACCGTCAGCCTCACCGAGAACACGCCGATCGAGGTCGTCGAGGCCATCACCACCGAGCTGGCCGACCGGCTGCGCACCGGCAGGCGGCTCACCGGGGGCGCTGCCGACGACGAGTGGCGCACCCCCCTCCAGGCCCACGGGTGGACCCTCATCTGGGACGCCGCGGCGGGCACCGAGACGGCGTTCGCCGAGCAGAGCCCGCAGGACAGGATCGTCCTCAACACCCAGGCGGTCCTCGACCCGGAGGAGTGGGAGGAGGCCGGGCAGGACGGATTCTGGAGCGTCGACATCGCAGGCGACTTCGACGGCTGGTCCGCCGCAGCCAGCATCTGCACGCCGGACCAGATCCTGCACACCATGGTCAGCGCGATGCTCGCCCCCGCCATCCGCGACATCGGAGACCTCGGCGACCTGGCCGTCGGCGCGGCGGTCGTCGGCGCCGCCGAACTGACGGAGATCCCCTCCAGCCCGACGCCGCTGGACACCCACCGCGCCCGAGCCGCCCGCACGACCTCCCCGACCCGCGCCGCCGCCGACTCCACCCGGATCGCCTTCTCGGCTTCCGCGCCCTTCTCGCAGCCGGCCTCTGGGCCGGGGCCGCGCTACCGCTGAACACCGGGGTGCGGCTGCGAGGCGGCCACCCCGCGGCCCGTCGCCGATCCCGAACCAGCAGCCCGCTCCGCCACCGTCACCCACGACCCAGCCGCTGACAGCCCCCGAGGAACCGCCATCCCCGAAACCACGATCTACGTCACCCCTGCCTACCTCGCCGGGGCCAGCCACACCAACCGGGTCTTCGACCGCCTCGTCCAGCAGGGCTGGGGCCGCAGCACCGACGACGACCTGGGCCAGGAGTTCGCCTGGAGCCCGAACCACCGTTTCCGCATCGCGGACGGCCAGCTCGACCCCGGCGCCGCCTGGCGGATCACGGCCGCCCCGGAGCCCCTCGGCGTGCCGGCCTGGATGGCCGGCTTCTCGACCGAGACGCCGCCCGAGATCATCATGGCCGTCACCGACGTACTCGCCCGCACCGGGGACACCATCGACTGGACCGGCGAGTCGCACCCCGCCCTCCAGCAGCCGACTGACCGGCGGACCCTGATCCGCACCCTCACCGACGCCGGCTGGCGCAGCACCTACCGCGGCGGTGTGCTCGACCTCGAAGCTCCCGACGAACTCGCCCGAGTCCAGGTCCGCCTGGACCCGCCCGGCGATCCGGACGACCTCATGGCCCACCCCCACCTGTACGTGGAGATCGGCCCGCGGGGCTCCGGCGGCTACCCGCCCTACTGGCAGGCCATGGTCACCACCAACGCCCCCGCGGTCGTCGCCGACGCCCTCACCCGGGCCCTCACCAACCCCACCCCCCTGCAGCGCGACCGGGACTGGATGGACGAGGAACTCCTGGCCCACCTCGGTCACCGGACGGAGGCCGGCCCAGCTGCCGCCAGCCCGTACACCGAGACGGACCTGCGGGAAGCGGCGGCCGAGTTGTGCGAGGAGGCCCTGGAGGAGGTCGAACACCTCGACTTCGTACCCGAGTGGTACATCGTGGACCGGGTCATCCCCAGCAGCCGGAGCCGCACCCCGACGACCTGGGACCAACTTCCCTCGGAGCAAAGGGCCCTGGCGTGTTTGCTGGTGGAAGACATGGTCATCGCGGCGGCAGCGAGTGCACCGGCGCTCCTCGACCTGGACCTCGGCGCCAACCTCGACCCGCGGACCGCAAGCCGAAAGCCGACACCTCCCCTCACCGCGGCACTGAGTGAACTCCCCTTCAACATCAGCGACCTGAAGGACGCGGCAGCCTACGCCGCCGCGGCGCAGATCAACGGGACCGACCTCAGCGGGATCGCCGAAGCGCTGCACGACCGGCCGGTCGGCGACGGCACCACGTGGACCTGGGGATCGCTGCCGACCGCCCAGCACGAGCAGGCGCTCCACGCGATCGACCGTCTGCTGACCGGGGCCGCCGCACGCACCCCGGAGCTCTTCGCCCCGGACTTCAGGCCCGCACCGCTGGCCCTCGTCGCCCCGGTCTACCTCGCCGGCCCCGGCCACGACCGCACGATCGCGGCCAAGCCCCTGACCGATCGAGGCTGGACCACCGAGAAGCAGGGCACCACCATGGTGTACACCAGCCCGTGCCGGCGGCTGCGCGCCCAGTCGACCACCGACGACACGGGGACGAGCTGGACTGCGTCCTTCAACTACCTGCTGAGCGGCGAGGAGGTCTGGCGGGTTGCCGCAGACCCCCGCACCCCGCCGGAGATCGTGACCGCCCTGCACACCGCGCTCGCCGCCAACCCGAGCGAGTTGATCCGGACCGCCGGGAACGCCGAGGACGGTCTCGTGCCGATCATCTCCGCCGGCTGGCACGACAACAGCACCCGCGAACACCTGATTTGGGATGCACCGGGCGGCGAGATGGCCAGCGTTTACCGCTGCACCGCCCCCGCCGGGCAGATGTTCGTCGGGGAGAGCCGCGCCTGGCAGATCAGCGGCGGCAGCGAAGCCGAGGGCTGGACCATCGAGATGTCGGAGAACATCCCGGCCCCGCTCCTGGAAGCCGTCACCGCCGCGATGGCCGACCCGGCGCCGGTGGCCCGCCTCGGCCGTGACCTCACATCCGAGCACCTGCTGTGCCTCGACGTCCGCCCCCTCGTCCCCAAGGCCCCGCCCGGTCCGTCCGCGCGGTCGCTGGCCGCTCGCGCCCGCGTCGTTCTCTCACCGCCGGCACCGGCCGCCAGCCGCTCGACTACCGCCTCCAACCCACCCGACCAGCTCCGGCAGCCGGCCCGCTGACCACCGCGAGCGGCACCTGCGCCCGAACCACGACCGATGCGGCGCGCCTTCGAGCCCCATTCGGCCACCACCCGCCGAACCCGCTGAACCCTCCACCGCCACCACGGAACAGACTCCACAAGGGACACGGCCTGATTACCACCGCCACCACCGCTCTCGACACCATCGAACGGATCGCCCGCGCTGCCGCCTACCCGCCCACCCAACGGATCATGATCCGCGGGCTGCTCGACACACCCGGCTCGTACGCCGCCCTTGCTGCTGCCGTCCACCGCGACGACCTCCGCCCGACCGCACTCGCCGCCGTCCGCACCCTCATCGAACAGGACATCGACGCGGGCCGACCCTGGCCCTCCGAAGCCGCTCGCTGGCTCAGCCGCGCCAACGCGGACTGGCGGACCAGCGCGGCGCTGGTCAACCACCTCAGTCTCTAGCCGAGCAACTGTTGTTGGTGTTGCTCGGGGCCTAGCGTCACGGGTGTGAAAGCCACCTACATGCCTGGTCAGTGGATTGTCTTCCGGTACGACCTGGCGTCGGTCGCGGTCAGTCCATCGGTGCCCCTCGCGGACCGTCATTGCGAGCTGTTGAACGCGGTGGGGGTGCGCGGCCCGAAGGATCGGCAGCCGTTCCTGCTGTCGCCGGCGGGGTTGCCGGACCGGCGGATCAACGCCTTCTTCGAGTCGCGCCGGGTCCGTAGGCGGTCGCCCCTGACCTGGGACAAGTACGCGCAGTCGTTGCGGCTGTGGCTGAACTTCCTGAACGCGACCGGTGGCCGGTGGGACGACGCGACGGACGAGGACGCGGAGTTCTTCAAGGAGTGGCGGCTGACGGAGGAGCTGAACCCCCGGCGCGTCAAGCCGCCGACCTTCCGCGCCAACGTGACCTCGCTGCGGGTCTTCTACCGCTGGGCGGCGGCCGAGTTCGGTGTTCCGGACCCCGTGGCCAGCTTCGACGACTTCGACCTCCAGCCCAGAGGTGCCCGCGATCGGGACATCAAGTGGCTCGACCCGGCGGGCTACGCACGCTGGCGCGACGTGGGCCTGCGCGGCAAGGACCTGGACGGCCGGACGAGTCGGGGATGGAGGGGGCGGAACGAGCAGCGCGACGCGGCCTTCGCCGACGGCCTCTACTCGACAGGGCTGCGGCTGACCGAGTGGGGCAGCGTCCTGCTGCCCGAACTCCCGACCGACGAGGGGGCCCGCGGCTTCTCCACCTGTCGGCTTGCTTCGGCGAGCGCGAAGGGTCGGTGGGGCCATAAGTACTGGATCGCCCGGCTGCCGCTGCTCAGGGTCCTGGACTACGTGGAGGGCGCTCGCGCCCGGGCCGTGCGCAACGCCCAGGCCGCCGGCCGCTACGAGCGCCAGCCGAGCGTCCGCAGAGTCGTCCGGGTCGAGAGCGGGCGGCTGAGGCTGACGGGCGCCGACGGGCGCGAGTCCGTCGTCGCGATGGACGATCTCAAGCCGCAGGAACGCCGCCGGCTGTTCCGATCGACGCCCCAGGGGTTGGAGCCGCTCGCGCTCTGGCTGAACGAGGACGGCCTGCCCCGGCACCCCCACGGCTGGCACCACACGTTCGCGCAGGCCAACGCCCGCATCAGCACAATGAACCTGCCGGGCCTGTCCTGCACGCCCCACATGCTCCGGCACAGCTGTGCGCTGAGGTGGTACGCGGTCGGGCGGCTGGTCTACTCGCAGCAGTTCGCGCACCTGGACCAGGAGGAGGCGAAGGACTTCCGCGAGCAGTTCGGGGGCACCTGGCAGCTGGTGGCGACGATCCTCGGCCATGCCAGTCCGGAAACGACCAAAAAGTTCTATCTTGAGCCGTTCGTCCCACTGGACGTCGAGTTCCTGCTGCAGCAGATCCACGGGCTCGCCCTGGACGGTTTCCTGGCCACGTTCCTGGCCGGTCATCCGCTGGTCATCAACGACCCGCTGGCAGGTCGGCGATGAGCGCGGCGGGCGGCGGGCGCCCCGGAGCGCTGCCGCCGGCGGGATACCGGCCGCGGCGACGGGTCGAGGAGGAAACGCCGCTGCAGGTCCTGTTCATCCCGGAGGACGCCGAGGAGTCCTCCCAGGTCTTCGACTTCGCGCGGCTGACGGTCTCGCCGGAGCTCCAACTTGCGTTCGCGAAGGGCTTCGTTCAGCGCACCAGGGCTGGCGGGCGGTTGCGCAGGCTCAGCTCGGCAGAGAAGTCCTACCGGTTCTTCCGAAGCTTCGCCACCTACCTGGGCACGCTGAACACGCCGCCGACGCGGCCGCAGGACCTGCTGCCGGTGCACCTGGACGGCTGGCGGCTGGAGCGGCAGAACTACGCCTCCCTATGGCACCAGGTGGGCGAGATGATTAGCAACCTCCGAGCCGTTCCCGGGCTGGGGCCGGAGTTCCCCACCGCCCTGAACCAACGCCAGCCCGAGCATGCCAACCGCCGCCGGGAGCGGGCGAACCCCTCCTACAGCCGGGCCGAGAACCAGCGGATCCTGAACGCGGCACGCCACGACGTCCGGCAGGCCGCCGCCCGCATCCGCGCCGGCCGGGCGCTGGCGGACCGGTGGCGGGCGGGTGACCTGGACGGCGAACCTCCCCAGCAGCGGCGGCGGGGCCGACTCGCCGCCTTCGTGGAGGAGCACGCCGACGTCCCCCGTACACCGCGCGGCGCCCCCCAGTGGTGGGTGAGGGAGCTGGGGACGGTCGCCGAGCACATGGAGGCCGTGCACCTGTCCGCGCTGGAGATCGCCGCGTTCGTGATCCTGCTGGTCGCGATGACCGGGGAGAACGAGAGCACGATCACCAAAGCCCCGGCGGGACACCACCGCCCGGACGGGCACGCCGGCGGCATCGCCTCGGCAGTCGTCGAGCTGGACAAGCCCTGGCGGGGCAGCCGGCGCCACATGGACCGGCCGCTGGTCGACCTGCCGAAGTGGGCACAGAGCGAGACGGAAGCCGCCGGGCCGGGGCCGGACCAACGTGAGAGGCTCAGCACCCCGTTCGGGGTGTTCATGCTCCTGCACGAACTCGCCGAAGGTCCCCGCCGCCTGCTGGGAAGCGCCCGGCTGCTGGTCTGGTGGGCCCGCAGCGGCGGCGGAGGCATGGGCTCTGGCCTGCGCACCGGAGCGGCCGGCAGCCTGATCCGGTACTGGTCCCAGACCAGGCGGATCCCCGCAGACCCGGCGCCGGGCACCGCCCAGGACGTCCAACTCCCTTGCCTTGACGTGACTTTGGGACGGCTGCGGCTGACCTACAACGAGTTGAACCAGGAGCCCGTCGCCCACACCGAAACGACCCTCGTCAACGACTACCTCGTGCGCAACTGCGGGAACCTGGCCGAGTATCAGCGCGTCGTCGCCGGTGCCCTGGCCCGAGAGGTCGCCAAGGCCAGGAGCCACGCCGCCCTGCAGGTCCTCACCGCCGAGGAGGTCGCCGAGGCGGCCGAGCACCCGGCCCGGGTCGCCGCCCGCCACGGCATGGACGCGGCGACGCTCCGGCGCCTGCTCGCCGCGGAGCTCGACACCGTGATGACCGGGTGTGTCGACCACGACAACAGCCCGCACGCGCCGGCCGGACAGCCCTGCCGTGCCTCGTTCATGCTCTGTCTGTCGTGTCCGTGCGCCCGGGCGGCGCCGCACCACCTGCCCCTGCAGATCCTGGTCCGGGACGAACTGGCGAACCGCAGGATCAATACGACGCCGCTTCGGTGGGCCGAGCGGTTCGCCCTGCCCCACACCCAGCTGGACGACCTCCTGGACCGCGCCGACCCGCACGCCGTCGCCGAGGCCCGCGACTCCATCACCCCCGAGCACCGTCGCCTCGCCGAACGCTTCCTCGCCCGAGAGCTGGACCTGCCGTGAACCTGCCGATCGCCCCTGAGGAGTTCCCCGACACCGCCCTGCCCGGCCCCGACACCCCGGTCCTCCTGCGCCGCCGGCTCAACCCCAAGGCCGGCCGCGCCGTCGCGTCCGTGTTCCGCGACGAGCGCTGGGACCTGACCCCCGGACTGTTCGAGGGCCACATCCCGACGACCACGCTCAACTTCGCAGTCGTCCCCGAGTCGTTCCGCACCCAGGTCAAGCACTACGTCTGGCAGATGATCAACCACGACATGCCCAGGCCGATGCGGCACACCCCCGGCGACCGGCCGGCCCTGCGGACCACCTCCGTGGGTTTCAGCAAGCTCAACGCGTTCATCCTCTGGCTGGAAGCCCGCGGCCTGACCTCGCTCGGCCAGGTGACCCACGACGATCTTGAGGCGTATCTCGACGCCGTGGACGAGATGGAGAAGCCGGTCGGCGCCAAGGGCGACCTGCTGCTGGAGGTCCGCCGCCTGTGGACCTACCAGGAGCGCGTTCCCGAGGAAGCCCGCCTGCCGGAGGAAGCGCCCTGGAGCGGGGACTACCCCTTTGACCTGCTCGGCGCCTCCCGCACGAACGGCGAGAACAGGACCCCGCGGATCCATCCCGACACCATGGAGCCGCTGCTGCTCTGGGCCCTGCGCTTCGTCGGCGACTTCGCCGACGACATCATCGCCGCCCACCGCGCCTACCTCGCGCTCTCCCACCAGGGCAGCACTGACCGGGCACGACGCGCCCGCCACGGCAGCACCGCGCCCACGGCGCCCAACCAGCCGCACCAGCTGGCGCCGCTCCTTGCCGCCTACCTCGACGGCCTGCGCCGCACCGGCAAGGCGCTGCCGGGCCGGATCGGCGCGGACGGGAAGCTGGAGCCGTGCTGGCCCCACCTGGTGCGGATCCTCGACACCTCGGAGTCCGCGTTCCGCGAGCGCCGCCAGCGCGGCGCGCTCCTGCGCGCGATGGTGACAGGATCCGGCATCGCCGTCGACGACGACGCCTACCTCGATACCCCGGTCACCGGCCAGGTCCACGGCAGGCCCTGGCACGGCCGCATCACCTACGAACAGGCCCCGAAGCTGGCCCGCTTCCTGAGAACGGCCGCGACGATCACGGTCGCCTACCTCTCCGGGATGAGACCGGGGGAAGTCCTCAACCTGGAGCGCGGCTGCAGCGCCTACGACGAGGCCACCGGCGTCTGGACCCTGACCGGGCGCCACTTCAAGGGGGTGAAGGACAGCAACGGCAACAAGATCCCCGAGGGCGAGGAGCGCAAGGACCCGTGGTCGGTCATCGACGTCGTCGCTCGCGCCGTCGATGCCGTCGAGCGGCTCCACGACCACCGGCTGCTCTTCCCCGTCCACCTCGACCCGGACAACCCAATCGGCGCCCTCAGTACACGGCCCGGCGAGGCACGCACCAGCCGCGATACGCCCCGCGACATCGCCGCCCTCATCTCCTGGGTCAACGACTTCTGCCAGGACAGCGGCCTGAGCGAGGCGATCCCGCCCGACCCGCACGGCGCCATCGCCCCCGCGAGGTTCCGCAGGACCCTCGCCTGGCACATCGTCCGCCGGCCCCGCGGCCTGGTCGCCGCCGCGATCCAGTACGCGCACGTCTACACCCAGGTCACCCTCGGCTACTCGGGCACCTACGAGTCCGGCTTCCCCGGCGAGCACGCCTTCGAGGAGTGGCTCGCCCGCCTCGACCAGCTTGCCGAGGACGAACGCCTCCTGGACGCGGGCGAACACGTCAGCGGCCCCGCGGCCGACCGCTACCAGCACCGGGTCCGCGAGGGCAACGCGAAGTTCGCCGGCCGCGTCCTGACCAACCCCAAGCAGGCGCGCGACCTGGTCGCCAACCCGCTCCTGCAGATCTACCCCGGACGGGCTATGACCTGCGTCCACGACGCGGCGAAGGCCCTGTGCCGGGTCTTCACCGTCCAAGGAAGCACCCGCCAGACACCCGACCAGGACGACTGCCGACCCACCTGCCAGAACATCGCCTACACCGACCGCGACATCGCCGAACGCGAGACCCGGGCCGAAGAACTGCGGCACCTGGTCGCCGACGTCCTCGCCCCCTCTCCCCGCCACCAGCGCGAACGCGCCGAGCTCCAAGCCCTCCAGAGCATCATCGATACCCACAACCGCGGACGGGAAGCACAATGAGCACCGCCACCATCGCATGGCCGACACCCGAGACAGCTCCCGAACGAATCGCCATCCTCACCGCGGCCGACCGCCTCCTCGCCGGCAAACCCCAGCACTCCACCGGCCGACTCTCGGTCGTCCAGCTCGCCGTCGAGGCCCAGGTCAAATACTGGATCGTCGCCCAGAAGCACACCGACCTGCGCGACCACTTCCAGCAGCTGGCCACCCAGGCCAAGCGGCAGACTCAAGGCTTCGGGCAATCCATCGAAGCGAGCCTGCAGAGCTCTGACGAGCTCGATCGGCTCCGCAGCCACTGCGCGGGCCTCGAGGAGCTCGTCACCACCTACGGCCTGTTGATCAACGAGCTCAGCATCGAGAACGAGGCCCTCCGCGCGCAGCTCGCCGCCCCGCCGGACCCGGCGGTGGCCTCCATCAACCAGCGCCGCACCCCCAGAGACTCGTGAACGGCCGTCCACGCTTGTCTTCCGCCAAGGGGTTCGTGGTCCTGTCCCGCCGCTGGGTGGTCGAACGATCGCATGCCTGGGTGATGTACGCCCGCGACCGTTTCGTGTCTCGCCCCCTGTTCGCTTGTCGCTCTGCATGGACGACCGGTTCGGCGGTGCCCGCTCATGCGGGCGCCGAATGGATGGGGCTGGCGGCTACTTCGAACGAATATGCTTTTCCCGGTTAGCGTTGAGACGGCAACGCTCCAACACTGACTCTGGTATGCGCAATGAAAGAGGTTCTTGATGAGTTGGCGGGGTGGGCCGGATGCTCCTTCGGTGTGGAGCGAGGAAGGGATGGAATTCCATGCCGGCACAGTAGAAGACGTGCGTTTTGTCGTTGCTCACATGCCGGTGGAAGTAAAAAATGGGTTCGTCTACGGCGCCGTTCCATGGAGTAATTTCAGCCATGCATACGGGCCCGGTAGTGATGTGCCCGATCTTCTGGAGCAGGCTCGCACCGGCGATGAACGTAGCTCTAATGAAGCGCTCAGCAAACTTTCGGGGAGACTGCTTCAGCAGGGTACCAGTTCGGCGGCTGGTGCTTTGGCGATTCCCTTCTTGGTCCGCATTGTCGTTGCCCTCCCCTTTCATCGTGCCGGTATCCTGCGGGTCATTGCGGGCTTGGCTCGACGCCAGTATTTCGGGGACGGTAGCCGCACCGGTCTACTGCGAGCCGCTCGCGCCGATGACCAGATAGTATTTGAACCCTCCGGCTACCTTGCAAACTGGTCGGTACAGGCCGCTCGCGAGGCCTTGGCGGCCGACGCTGGCTTGCTGCTGCCATTGCTTGGCGATCCTGATCCGGAAGTGCGCCAGGCTTCTGCCTACGCCTTGGCCGCCGTTCCGAACCGGCCCGCGTCAGTCGCAGACCGCCTGAGCGCTCGGTTTCAGGATGAAGAGGATCCCGCGGTACGTGCCTGCCTGGTGCTGGCAATCGGCCAGCTTGCGTGGGAAGAACGGCACCCGGATACCATCGATCAAATGTGTGCTTGGTGGCAGGACTACAATCAGCCTGCAGAAGTCAGGGTATGCGCGGCCCTGACATGGCTGTGCCTCACCGACGGCCCTGTCCCCGACAACCTTCGAGCCTTCCTGGAGCTGTCCGTCACGGACGATCTCGCCGCTCTTCTCGAATCGATCCCGTGGTTGGACCACATCGTCGACGGCGGGTTGCGTCGCTGTCTTGATCAGATGTTCTATCCAGAGAAATACCCCCACTTTACTACTGAACTTGATTGAGTGATGTCGGAGCCGTTCGCCTGACGGCGGTGGGTGGGTTCCGGTAGCTCTGGCTCCTGTCGACGCCGCTGTCCTCCGCCTGCTGGCGAAGCCTCATGTACTCCCAGAACGCCTTCTCTTCCTGGGCGGCGCGGTCAGCTTCGGCGATGGCTTGCGTCTGTGCGGCGTCGCTGATCGCGGCGGCGTTCTCGGCGGACTTGTGCGCGTTCTTGGCGGACTGGCGGGCGGCGGCGACGGCGGCGTAGGCGATGTCGGCGGAGGCCCGGGCGGCGGTGGCGCTGCCGGCCGCGCGCAGCGCGAAGGCCTGGGCGTCGACGGCGCTGGCATGGGCCTGGGCTGCGGCTTGGTTGGCTTGGGCAGCGGAGGTGCGGGCCGCGGTGGCGGAGGTGTCTGCCGCGGTGGCGGACGTCTGCGCGTCCTTGGCGTAGCCGGCGGCCTTGGCGTAGTTGTTGGCGTCGGCGGCGGCTTGGTCGGCTTCGGCGCTGGCGTTGTTGGCGTCGGCGGCGGCCTTGGCGGCGAGTGCGGCGTTCTGCCCTGATCCGCGGACGCTGCGACTGGGCGCGGACCGCCGGACGGTACTCCGACGCCCGGCCCCTGTTTCCCGCCACGCACCACCACGGAACGAGCAGGCGAGCGGCCCCATCGAGGTACCGGCCACCAGGGGGCAGATGACCTTGACGAGCGGCGACCCACGTAGCCGGTGACTCGGTGGCCACCGGGGAGTCGACTCACCGCCGCCGCTTCGCGACAGCTCCGACACAGGGATCTCAACAGCTTCAGACCAGAGAGAGTTACCTCACCTGGTACGCCCGTAGTCGGCGTAACAGCGCCCTCGCCCATCTCGCCGGCACCGACCACCTCACCCAGCCCGGCACCGACCGCACCCACGCCCAGGCGCTCCGGCACATCCACCTCGCTGCCCGCCGCTTCGACTTCCGGTGCCGCAGCATCCAACAGCTGCTCGAACAGGTCCCGGGGAGCGAGCGAGCCCGCTGGGATCCGTACACCCGAGCCCTCTCGGCGTTTGCCCTCCTCGGAAGCTCCGCCACCGGTGCCCTCGAAGCCCTGGACCGCAGCCTCGCCGAGGCCGGCGACAACCTCCAGGTCTGCCACGCCCTGCTCCACGGCCTCTGGCTCGGAGACGGACTACCCGACCAGGCCGAGCGGATCCTGGAGTTGGCCGCCTGGCCCACCTTCGACGACACCGACCCGATCATGCTGTTTCGCACGGCCACCGCCTGGCGGAGCCTCGGCCGTCGATCCGAAGCCCTCGACGCGATCGACAGCGCCATCGAAGCCCTCGACCCGAACCAGCCCGACGTCCACGCCGACCTCGTCCGTGAACGCGCTCTGATCACCGCGCTGGCCCGAGAACCGCGGCACCACCGAGGACTATGACCCCGCTCGCCTCCCGGCGGCACCGGGAATCGCCACCCCTGACGCAGAGGACCAATACATCGAACAGCCGAACCCCAAGGACCATCAGCCCGCAGCCCCTCACCCGAGCCTTGCCGGAGGGGAGGAAGCCCGGACCTACCAGCGCGACCTGAGCCGCTGGGCCGCCCGCCGCGCCCACATCCAGCAGGCCATCAACTCGGCCTCCGCCCCGCGGGCAAGCGAACCGACCGCCACCGCACCACCCCCGCCGTCTCGGCCCCGCCGACGGTAACCGCCACCCTGGCCAACCCGGCACCGCTGAAGGTCACCGTCCGCCCCGCGGACCCGGCCCTTGAACGAGCGGGCCGACCAACGGCGATGGGCCGCACCCCTCGAAGGGGTGCGACCCATCGCCGTTGACGAGCTCGGCGGCAGCCGCGTAGCTCGTGCGCAGCAGCTCCATCGACCGATCGAGGTCCTCCACCGATCCGATCCGGACCTCCAGCTCGCCCGTCCCGAGGTGCCCGATTCTCCGGACGTCCCGGGTCCAGCCCGGGACCAGGTGGACCGTCGTCGGGTCGACCCTCAGGAAGACAACCAGAGCCTGAGCCTGCGCCAGCACCCGGACGCAGGCGAAGTTCCGCCGGCGGCGGTAGGCAACGTAGTGCTGCAGCGGCACCGCGTGGCCCTCGCCCAGGTCGAGCAGACGGGCGTCGAGCTCCTCGTACAGCCCGCGGATCTCGCCGTCGGCCTGCGCGAGGACGTCGGCGACCGTCCGGCGGCTGGCCGCGACCGGGCGGGCAAGTTCCGTCCGCCGACCCGAGAGGGCGCCGCACCCGCCGGCGACCGACGCCGCCAGCTCAAGCGTCACCAGGTCATCCCCATAGCGCCGGTAGACCACCATGTCGATCCGGTGGTGGGACATCCCGGCCGCCACCAGGTCGTACCGGACTGGTGAAGAGACAGTGTTCCAACCCTGCGCTATTCCCTCGTCCTGGGCCGATTCGCCCTGCTGCCCTTCTGGCGGCGAACCGGCCCAGAGCGAACGGTCAGTCCTCCCGACGGTTCTTCCGCAGGCGTTCCGCAACCACGATCACCACGCTGGCCAACGGTGCGGAGATCAGCGCGACAAGAAGTTGCGCCCGCTCCAATGGCACCCAGAAGATCATCGCGATCAACCCGGCGAAGCCGATTAGGACAGCGAACGCAGACGCGAGGCGCCAGCGACGTCGGGCAAGATTGGGGTGGGAGTGTGATCCGCTCACGGGTCTCCTCTCTCGCAGCGCCGGTTCTCCTTGGGCCTAGAGAACTCGGGAGGGCCGGCGCTGTTCGGCACCCGACCGGTCGGCCGGGCATCGCAGGAACCCGTAGAAAGCGGCGCCTGCTCTGAATCCAGCATGGGGTGTCGCTGGCGCCGTTGTTACGCAGAGTCAACAGGTGTGCTTTATAGGCGCGTTGAGTCGCTACTGGTAGAAACGTGTCCTCCCTGGGCTTGGTGTGTCGTCGTGTGTTTTGCCTAGACTCGGACCTTCGGACAGCTGGGAGGGAACCCGTGGGTAGAGTCATTCGGATGCCGTCGGAGGATGTCCTTCCGCCTGGACCAAGGCGAGCGTTCGTTGCGGAGCTGTTCTTCCACTACGAGGAGGCCGGTCGCCCAACCCTGTTGGAGATCGCCGAGGACCTCGCACGACGGGACAACTTGCCAGGCATGGCGAGCAGAGAAACCGTTCGCCGGATGCTCAAGGGCGAGACGGTGCCGATGCGCTGGAGCACGGTGGCAGCTGTGCTCATCCTCCTCTGCGAGCGCTCAGGCCTTAACCCTTCAGGAGTGCGCGCCAACACCGGATGGGGCACCCAGACTGTCACTTACGGGGAAGCGCTGCGGAAGCTGTGGAACGCTGCCATCTCGGACAATGAGAACGGACCGGCGTTCGGCCCCCCTGGATTGGCGCCGTACACGTCAGAACCTCCGTTCTGAGCTGCAAGACATGGGCTTCTGGTGCCGTTGGTGTGGCTACTCTGCGGCCTCATGGCAGGCCGCAAGGGGTGCTCCTGGTCGCCGATGAACCGGTATGGCGAGCCGGATTACTGCGTAGGGACGAAGCTCTCCGGTGAGATGCCGGGCGACAGCCCAGCGGATGAAGGAGCTGACCGGCCGGGGATCAGCGCAGTTTCGCGGAGATCTGGTCGGGACGGGCCACGAGGTCGAGTAGATAGAGGAAGGCGAGCCCAGCCATTCCCCGAGGGACTGTGCCGTCGTGCGAAAACAGGAGCCCTTCTCCCACGCTTCCATGCTGAGAAAAGAGTGGGCGCTGTTGCGATCCCGCCGCAGGTAGAGGGATGTGGCCTGGTCCCAGGTCTTGCTCATGGGGCCCTTCTTTCCAGGAAGGCCGGCAAGACCGTTAGGGGTGTAGTAGGTGCTGGTCTGTATGAAGCCGTCCTTCACCGTGTCGAGGGCGTCGACGGCCCGCTGGCAGATAGGCAGAGCGACGACCGCGATGTCCGGGGGTAGGTCATGCCGAAGCTTCTGCAGAGTTGCGGCAGCGCGCGAGGGGGTGGCCAAGGTGTCGAAGGTGCCGAGGCGCATGCCTTCGAGGGTGTCGAGAGCGTCGTATGCCGCTCTGAGCTGGGCCGTCTCGTGGTGCTCGGTGTCGGCGAGGGTCTCGGCGACGTCACGGAAGAGCCGTTCGATGCTGGCCAAGTATTGCCAGTGCTTGACCGGACTGTAGACGTTGGAGTTCCGGTCGGCGAAGTTGACCGGGTCTGTGGCCACTGCCAGGACCTTGTTGACCTGGGTGGTCCACCAGGTGAAGAAGGCCATGGTCTGCTCGGCGGTGGCAGCTGGCGGGTTCTGACCCCCTCGCTGGTTGGGCCCATTGAACCGCTCAGTCTTTGGCCTGACGGTGTCGATGAGCTGGTCCGTGGGGAATGTGAGTCCGGCGACAGGCCGACCGAACAGCCACACAGCCGTGGCACGAGCTCGGGAGGCAGGCACGCCGACGACGTAGGGTGCCAGTGCCAGTAGCGCGGGTGTGGTGAACAACTGGGCGCCGAAGACGCCACCTGTCGTTAGCGCGCGACCCAACTGGAAGAGTGTCGCCAGCCAACTGGGCGGGTGCCAGTTCAGCAGCGAGTAGGAACTTGGCGAGGCTGTAGCGAACGGCGAGCTCACTGGCCACGTCCACGACCAGCAGCTCGGACTGCGGCAGCCGCTTCACCGCTCCGGAGAAGAACGCCTTCATGGCTTCGGGCAACTCTGCTGTCGGCGTGCGAAGGAAGCTGATCTGGAACTGTGCGACTTCGGAGGCGAGGGTGTCCTGGCCCTGCAGATGATCCACCGCCCGAGTCACCACGCTGTCGGCGGACGTGCTGAGGCTCGGGCCCTGTTCGGGCAGGGTGCCGAGGAAGTCGTACTGGTTCCCACGGATGTGGCGACCGGTCAGGAGGGTTGCTGGCTGCTTGCGGTAGGACTCGGCGGTGCGGACCCGCCAGTAGCCGTTCTCCTCCCGGATCTCCCAGGCGGCCATGTCGGCGATCTCCTTGCGGCGGCCTGGCACTCCCGCTGGCCGCTGCACTACTGTCCACTGCTCTGGCGTCGGGCTTCTCACGCGCTCCATGATGATTCGTCCTTCGCCCTCCCTACATCTGGTTTTCGTCCCGTGATCGGAAGGTGACCTAGGTGTTCTGTCCTGTGAGGTTGGGGACGCGGCTGGCGGGTGGTTTGCCTGCGAGTGCGGTGTGTCCGCGGTGGTGATTGTAGGTGTGGAGCCAGGCGGGGTAGGCGTCGCGTCGTTCCTGTTCGGTGCGGTAGGGCCGTGCGTAGGCCCATTCGTCGAGCAGGGTGCGGTTGAACCGTTCGACCTTGCCGTTGGTCTGCGGGCGGTAGGGGCGGGTGCGCTTGTGCGCGATGTGCTCGGCCGCGAGTGCGTCGCGCCAGGTCCGGGAGCGGTAGCAGGCGCCGTTGTCGGTCAGCACGCGCCGGACGTGATCCCGGCCCGGGCGAAGAACTCGTTCGCGCGGGTCCAGAACGCGGCGGCGGTCTCCTTGCGTTCGTCGGGCAGGATCTCGCTGTAGGCGAGGCGGGAGTGGTCGTCGACGGCGTTGTGCAGGTAGCTGTAGCCGGCTCCGGAGCGGGTCTTGCGGCCGGCCTCGCGGCCCAGGGTCTTGTGGCCGCCGCCGTCGGGGATGTTGCCGAGCTTCTTGATGTCGACGTGGACCAGCTCGCCCGGCGCGCCGTGCTCGTAGCGTCGTACCGGCCTGCCGGTGGCGCGGTCGAGGTGGGCGAGGCGGGCGAGCCGGTAGCGGACCAGGACGCGGTGGACGGTGGCGGGGTTGAGCCCGAGGAGGTAGGCGATGCGGGCCGGTCCCCAGCGGCGCAGGACGCGGACTTTGACGATCCGTCGTTCGGTGCGGGTCGGGGTCCGGCGCGGGCTGCGGTGGGGTCGGGAGGAGCGGTCGTCCATGCCTGCCTCGCCGAGCGCGCGGTAGCGGTCGGCCCAGCGCTTGGCGGTGGTCGGGGAGACCTGGAAGCGTTCGGCGGCCCGCCGCAGTGGCCAGCCGTCCTCGACCACGCAGCGGGCCAGGCGCAGGCGTCCGGTCTCGGTCAGCGGTGCGTTACGGTGTGGCATGAGGGCCTTTCTGGTCGCCGGTGAAGATGTCGCAATCCACACCAGGCCAGAAGGCCCTCACTCATTTCAAGATCACCACGCCGTGAGCCCTGTCACCAACCTCCGTGGTCAGTACACCTAGCTGTCGTCGGCGCAGGCCGCGAGGTAGTCCGCCCAGCTGTCCTGGGCGAAGCGAGCCCAGCTGAAAGCGGTGCTGGGGTGCATGCCGAACAAGTCGCTGATCACGATAGGGGGCTGATCCGTCACGGCTTCGAGCATGGCGGTGTTGCGTGTGTTGATGACTTCGAGACCGGGTTCTCGGAGCTGGCCCTGGAGCCGGCGAGCTGTGATCGGACGGTGAGAGGGCCGACCGGGAAGCAGAGGGACGGGGCGGCCGTCACGCGGCAGCTGGACCATGGAGTGGAGCGCCGGTTGGGCGGTTTGCTTCTCGATCAGGTGTGCCAGCTTTGGTGGCAGCAGGACAGGGTTTTGGCCGATGGTGAGGTATGCGCCGTTGCCGGTGCGTGAGAAGCGGTCGGTGGTCAGTTCGACCAGGCGGGTGACGGGCAGGGCATAGAGTCCGACAAGCGCGCCCGCGACGCGGACGTCGAGCGGGATTTCCTCGTCGTTTAGGCAGCGTTTCAGCTGTTCAGCCAGCTCGGCCTCACTTCGGCCGCGACGGCGAGGTAGTGGGCCGCGGCGACGGCGGCCGCGGTGGGATCGACGGCGGAGAACAGCTCGGCCGGGCCGAAGGGGTCCTGTTCGAGGAACCGGTTGGCGGCGGCGACGACGGGGGAGGCGTCCTCCCGGCTGAGGAGGACGGCCTGCTGGGCGCGGCCGGTGAGGTCGCCGAGTTCGGCGTTCTCCACAGCGGCGAGCTCGGTGGCGGCCTCGCCCAGGACGGCTTCCGTCAGCGCCGTGTCGGCGAGTTCGTGGAGGGAGCGGCCGGTCTGGTGGGCGGATTCGAGTAGGCGGCTGTAGGTGACGATCGTCGCGCCGCCGCTGGGCAGGTTCGGCTTGGCGATCGCGTCCGCGACCGCGCCGAAGTGCCCGCGTTCCTGTTCGCGGCGCCAGCCCTCGGTGTTGGGGTCCTGGGAGGCAGTGGCGCTGGCCGGGTGGGTGTAGGTACGCCACGCGGCCTCGGACAGGTGGGTGAGGGCGCGGGCCAGGCGCAGTAGCGCGTCCGTGTCCGTGCCGGCCGGGAGGGCGGCGATACGGGTGGCGAGATCACCCTCACCGGTTCCCCAGGTGGCGATCAGTTCGTGCCGTTCGGAGTCGATGCTGTAGCGGGTCATGAAGCCGCACCTCCGGTGATCTGCTCGGCGGCGTCGCCGGGCATCGAGCCATTCTGGCGCATCGTCAGAACGCTCTGGCTCGTGCAGCTGGCTGGCGTCGACGGCCGGGAGAGGGCGAGCCCCCTCGTGGGCGGAGGCGGTTGAGCCCGGGTTGCGGGCTCCTCGGCGGGTTCGGCTGAGGCCAGCGGTGCGGGTGGAGCGCGGAGACCATCGTGCTCGAGTGACCGCCGGATGGGAGGTCCCGACCTGCACAATGGGGCAGGTTCGGCCCGCGTATGCCGGGGCTCGTCGGCTACCCGCGGCGGCGTTCTCGGCTGACTCCAGGAGGCACTCGGGGCGGCATGTGGCTGCGGCTTCGACTGTGGGGCTGGGTGTTCTTCGTCTGGTGGGACGTGCTGCTGGGGTGGCCGGTGGCTCGAAGGGGCGAGCCATGGGGGGTGGGTTCTCTTCTCGGGATGAGGCATCTCGAAGCATGTCATATGGTGCAAATCCGAACTCTTGGTGCCGCCATCTCGGGCTCTGGCGTGAACAGGGGACGAGGGCTGCGTCGTGTCCGACAGTGCCGAGCCGATCCACGCGCGCCTTGCGGAGCTGGCCCGCTTGCAGGAACCCGGCCAGGTTGTTGTTGATCTCGGCTGCGGTGCGGGACCGACGCTGCGGGCCGTCAGCCGGATAGCGCCGCAGGCTTCCCTCATCGGGATCGACCGTTCGGCGGCGTCGCTGCACCAGGCCCGGGTGGGTCTGGCAGGCCACAAGGGGTCGACGGCGGCGATCGTTGCGGATCTGCGCGATCCTCTCCCGTGCTCCGACGAGAGCGTGGACGTCGTCCTGTCGTACAACACCATCGAGTGCCTGCCGAACCCGAAGGAGATGCTGGCCGAGGTGGCACGAGTCCTCCGGCCTGGCGGGCGGGCGGTCATCGCGCACGTCGACTTCGACTCGATCGTCGTCGCGGGCGCGGACACCGATCTCGACCGGCGGGTGTGCCACGCGTTCGCAGACGACGCGCAGAGCTGGATGGATCACACGGATGGCAGGATCGGCCGCAAGCTCGGGCTGCTCCTCGCCCGCAGCCCGCTGGACCTCGTCGGCGTCGAGCCGCTGCTGGCGTGGTCGACCGAGTTCACGGGGCACGCACAGGACCGGGTTGGCCAGACCCGGAAGGCCCTGCTGTCCGCCGCCAGGCACGGTCGTGGCGCGGTCGCCCCTGAAGAGGTCGAGGCTTGGTACACCTCGGTGTGCGATGCGGACCGGCTGGGTGGCTTCTTCTTCTCCGAGCTGGCGTTCATCGCGGTGGCGGAGAAGGCCAGGGGCGGCCGCAGCGGGCATGGGGCCGGCTCGCACGACGGGCGGCAGACGGCCCCCGTGAGAGCCGGTTCGATGCCGCATCTCCCGACTGCTGCTTGACCGATGTCTATGGAGAAGTGGCGTTCGCGAGGACGGTGGCGGCGAAGGTGTACAGGGCGTTCGCGGTGGTGTTGAGAGGGACCGTGGTGTCGAGCGCCAGCGCGGGCTGTTCGGGGCCGGACCACGACAGCTCCGGCGCGTCCGGTGCCGGGTTGGTCCGGTAGGCGCGGACGGCGTCGCGGGCGTGGCGCACCGGTTCGGGGGCGTGGACGTGGATGAGGTGGAGGCGTTCTCCGAGGAGGTCTGCGGCCAGCCGTCGTTCCGCTTCGGTGGAGGTCATCAGGGTGACGATGCCGACCTGATCCTGGCGGCGGCGTGCGCGAGGGATCGGAGCGTGGCGAACGCTTGCTTTCCCCACGTCGGGCGGGTTCGTGCTTGTTGCTGATGGCCACTCAGGATGAGCTGCGATCAACGGTCTTGAGTGTTCGGGCTGCGCTCCGTAGCGAAGGAAGTTGGGCCGTTGGCTGTGGGGGGAATGGGATACTCGGCAGACGACGCTGGCTGACTCGACGTTGCGGCGCTGTGCGACGCCTGCGGCCCGGCCGCGGATCCGCCCTCTCACAGAAGTGGTCCTTCGTTCTATGCCTACGGTCCTCTCCATCGCCGACGCGCTGCGCGAGCGCTTCGCACAGGCGATCTCCACTGCGTTCCCCGACGCCGCGGACAGCGACCCCCAGCTGCGACGAAGTGACCGCGCCGACTTCCAGGCCAACGGCATCATGAGCCTGGCCAAGCCGATGCGCGCGAACCCTCGCGAGGTGGCCGCGCGTGTGCTCGAGAACCTTGGTTCTGACCAGGTGATCGCGAACCTGGAGGTCTCCGGGCCCGGCTTCATCAACGTCACCGTCACCGACGCCGCCATCCTCGAGAGCCTGGCCGCCCGTGCTGCCGACGCCCGACTCGGTGTCGGCAGCGACGCCGAGGCCGGCGTCACGGTGATCGACTACAGCCAGCCGAACATCGCCAAGGAGATGCACGTGGGGCACCTGCGCTCGACGATCATCGGCGACGCGCTGGTGCGCACTCTGGAGTTCAGCGGAGAGAAGGTGATTCGGCGCAACCACCTCGGGGACTGGGGCACGCAGTTCGGCATGCTCATCCAGTACCTCATCGAGCACCCCGACGAGCTCGGCGACGGCACCGAGCCGGACGACTCCGGGCCTTCGATGTCCCGGCTGAACCGCCTGTACAAGGCGTCGCGTGCCAAGTTCGACAGTGACACCGACTTCGCCGACCGCGCCCGCCAGCGCGTCGTCGAGCTGCAGGCCGGCCACGCCGAGACCGTCGCCTCCTGGCAGGGCATGGTCGACGAGTCGAAGGTCTACTTCGAAGCCGTCTACGCCCGTCTCGGCGTCCTCCTCGAAGACGCCGACGCCATCGGCGAGAGCTACTACAACCCCATGCTCGCCGACGTGTGCGCCGACCTCGAAGCGTCCGGCGTCGCCGTCCGCTCCGACGGCGCCCTGTGCGTCTTCTTCGACGACATCAAGGGCCCCAACGGCGAACCCACCCCGCTGATCGTCCAGAAGAGCGACGGCGGCTACGGCTACGCCACCACCGACCTCGCCGCCATCCGCGACCGCGTCGGCCTGCTCGGCGCCGACCAGCTCCTCTACGTCGTCGACAGCCGCCAGGCCCTCCACTTCCAGATGGTCTTCGAAACCGCCCGCCGCGCAGGCTGGCTCCCCGACAACGTCCGCGCCCTGCACCTCGGCTTCGGCACCGTCCTCGGCAAGGACGGCAAGCCCTTCAAGACCCGCTCCGGCGAGACCGTCCGCCTCATGGACCTCCTCGACGAAGCCGTCGACCGCGCCCGCACCGTCGTCTCCGAGAAGAGCCCCCAACTCGCCACCGAGGAACTCGAAGACCGCGCCAAGCAGGTCGGCATCGGCGCGGTCAAGTACGCCGACCTCTCGACCTCCCGCACCCGCGACTACATCTTCGACGCCGACCGCATGGTCTCCCTCAACGGCGACACCGGCACCTACCTCCAGTACGCCTACGCCCGCATCCAGTCCATCCTGCGCAAGGCCCCCGAAGGCGTCACCGCGACCGCCCACCAGGACCTGGCCCTGGAGCCGGCCGAACGCGCCCTCGGCCTCCTCCTCGACGAGTTCGGCGCCACCATCGACCTCGTCGCCGAAACCTTCGAACCCCACCGCCTCTGCGCCTACCTGCACAGCCTCGCGGCGGCGTACACCACCTTCTACGAGCACTGCCCCGTCCTCAAGGCCCCCAGCCGGGAGATCATGGAGACCCGGCTGCTGCTCTGCCAGCTCACCGGCCAAACCCTCCGGCAGGGCATGGACCTCCTCGGCATCGGAACGCCCGAGAGGTTGTAGCTCTATAGGCGGCTGTCGGCCCGGACTTGTGCGGGCGTGTTCGCGAAGTGGGCGCTGGTGTCGAGGAAGTCGGCGTCGACCACGCAGCTGAACAGCATCCGCACGAGCAGGTCGCGGCTCAGCTTGCCGTTCAGGCCTGTCGCGCGGGCGAGCCAGGCCGGCAGGGGGATGCGTCCGGTCGGGACGATCTCCGGGACGACGGCCGCCGTGCGGGCGATCGCCTCCTCGATCAGCGCCTGGTTCGCGTGGGCGCCGCTCTTGACGGCGTGGACGAGATCCTTCACCTTCTGGAATTCGGGGAGTCGACCGTGGTGCCCCTGCACGACCGCGCCGAACGGGACTCCCGCGTGCGAGGCGGCCAGCCACGTGCCGGCCTCCTTGTGGGGGACGCCGACCTTGCGTTGCTGCTTCTCCGCTTCGTCCAGGCCGTGCTGCCAGGCGCACGAGCCCTTTCCGGCGTCGTGGACCAGCGCCAGGTACTCGGCCAGCTCACCCGCGCCGAAGGCCGATCCGAACCGGCGCGCCAGTGAGGCGGATCCCCGGAGATGGTCCTCCAGGGTGTGGCGGGCACCTGGTAGGTTCCGGCTGTGGGCCCACAGTGGTGCCGCTTCGCTGTTTGAACTGTCCATAGTGGTTACCTTGTTCACGGCCGGACCGTACCGCTGCTGACCGACGTCGGCGGGCAGCGGTTCGGAACCCCAAGTGCGCAGCCGACACGCGGATCGCACCGAAGCGGGATGTCCGAACTCTGTAGATTTGCCTGTCCAGTTGGTTGCGCAGGAGTACCAGAGACAGCAGGTTTCCGCTGATGGACCGGCGTGGCGGTCGCCCTCCGGGGCGGCCGAGGATCGCAACCTGGCGCTCACCGTGCTCGGGTGGGCGCTGGACACCGGTGGCGGTCGCCCTCCGGGGCGGCCGAGGATCGCAACATCACGGCCGCGTTGATCGCCGACAGGGGCAGCATCATGGCGGTCGCCCTCCGGGGCGGCCGAGGATCGCAACCGGTTGCGCCCGGGACAGCTGGTCATTGTCGATGAAGTGGCGGTCGCCCTCCGGGGCGGCTGAGGATCGCAACCTTCGTGGTCAGGACGTAGGTGGTGGTGCTGTCGGGGTGGCGGTCGCCCTCCGGGGCGGCCGAGGATTGCAACATCGAGAACATCCAGGTCGCCATGGCCGCCGACGCCGTGGCGGTCGCCCTCCGGGGCGGCCGAGGATCGCAACGACAACACCGCCGTGGTGCGGCTCGCCGAGGCCGCGAGTGGCGGTCGCCCTTCGGGGCGGCCGAGGATCGCAACGGGGAGTGGACCCTCACCGAGGACACCGGCCCGGACGTGGCGGTCGCCCTTCGTGGCGGCCGAGGATCGCAACAGCCGAAACGATGCGGGCGTACTCGCCGGTGTCGCCGGTGGCGGTCGCCCTTCGTGGCGGCCGAGGATCGCAACTTGCTCTTCCTGCTCTTCGCCTTCGCCTTGGTGGGCGTGTGGCGGTCGCCCTTCGGGGCGGCCGAGGATCGCAACGAGAAGCTGGCGGCCGATCGTCGGCGGATCGCCAGGTGGCGGTCGCCCTTCGGGGCGACCGAGGATCGCAACCGCGCGCTCGTACAGCGTGGTGACGGGTGCCTCGCAGGTGGCGGTCGCCCTCCGGGGCGACAGAGGATCGCAACGTCCACGCGGAGTCCCAGGGGCCGCCGTTGACGGCGTGGCGGTCGCCCTCCGGGGCGGCCGAGGATCGCAACACCTTGGCCAGGCGAGCCGCGCGGCCGGGTCGGAAAGGTGGCGGTCGTCCTCCGGGGCGGCCGAGGATCGCAACGTCGCCGACGCGGCCCGGCGCGCCAACCAGGTCGGAACTGCGCCCAAGTGCGGTCTCGTGGTCAGCGTGCGTGGAACGAGGGAGGCCCCGGGGCGGCTTCCGTGCTGAGGAGGGCTCAAAGGAGGAAGGCGGTTCGGTCTTCGGGTTGGGCGGGGTCGAGTCCGCGGTGGGGGTGGTAGGCGCCGTTCCACAGGAGGAGGTTGCCGATGACGGGTTCGGCGAGGCCGGCGGTGAGTGCGGCGTCGGCTTCGTGGCGGGGGAGTTGGGCGGTGTGGGGCTGGAGCCGGCGCAGTGGTTCCGGGCCGCATGGGTAGGGGGATCTGAGGGCGGCGATGTCGGCTTCGACGGCGGCGCGGTGGGCTTCGTCGCGGATGACGACGACGGGCTGGTTGAGGGTGTTGTCGATCATGCGGAAGGCGTCGTCTACGGCGGGGAAGTCGAGTTGGGCGCGCAGGGTGTCGATGTGGGCGCCCATGCCGGTGGGGCCGCTGCCTTGGAGGGTGTAGCGCAGCGGGTAGTACTTGTCGAGGGCGTCGAGGTTGTCGGGTCGGGCGAGGTCCGGGCCGATGTGGGCGGCGGTGGCGTCGAGTGCGGCGGTGTAGGCCTTGTCGCGGGGCTGTCCGGCGTCGTGGACCTTGAAGACGACGACAGTGCCTTCGTCCTGGTGGCCTTCACGGTTGCACCGGCCGGCGGCCTGCTGCAGGGACTCCGCGGGCGCCCAGGCGCGGAACACACGGGGGAAGTCGAGGTCGACGCCGGCCTCGATCAGCTGGGTGGACACGACGTGGACGTCGCTGCCGGACTCCAGGAGCCTGCGGATGTGTTCGATGACGCCGCCGCGGTGGCCGGCGGTCATCCGGGTGGACAGGTGCAGGACGGTGCCGCTCGCCCGTTCTTCCAGGAGGCGGTGCAGGTGTGCGGCGTCCTTGGTGGTGTTCACCACGGTCAGTGTCTGGCGGCCGCTGCGCCGGCCGATCTCGTCGGCCATCGACTCCCAGGTGACGTCGGGGCCGGTGCGCCAGTCGTAGGTGACGCGCCGAAGTTTCTCGAACAACTCGGCTGGGTCGGCGATGAGTTGGCGGCGGGGGAGGCCGTCGAGCTGGGCGAGGGACCAGAAAGCGGGCTGGGTGGCGGAGGTGAGGACGACGGCGGCGCCGAAGTGGTCGACCAGGCCGCGCAGGGCGCTGAGGATCGGGGCCAGGAGCCGGTCCGGCAGGGCCTGGACCTCGTCGAGGACGATGACCGCGCCGGCCAGGCGGTGGATCTTGCGCATGGCGGCGGGCCGGTGGGAGAAGAGCGATTCGAAGAGCTGGACGGTGGTGGTGACGACGAACGGCGCGTCCCAGTTCTCGGCAGCGGTGCGCGCCCAGGTTCCCTTAGCGCCGTCCAGATCGACCGAACTGTGGTGCTCCAGGACGGTCGGGGGAAGGTCCGGGTCGTCGGGGTCGAGCATGCGACGGTAGGTGCGGGCGTTCTGCTGGGTGATGCTCGTGTAGGGGACAGCGACGACGACACGGCGGTGGCCGTGCGCGACGGCGTGGTGCAGGGCGAAGCCGGCGGAGGTGAGGGTCTTCCCGCCGCCGGTGGGCACGTGGAGCACGTACATGCCGGGCGCGCCGGTCGCTGCGGCCACCGTCTCCTCGTAGACCCGCCGGCGGATGCCGTCGATCTTCGAGGCGCGGCGCCGGGACAGGGCTTCGTTCCGGCGCGTGTCGAAGACCTCCAGCAGGTGCGTCATGTCGGCGTCGGCCCGGACCTGCGCAGGCGTGTTCGCGAAGTGGGCGCTGGTGTCGAGGAAGTCGGCGTCGACCACGCAGCTGAACAGCATCCGCACCAGCAGGTCACGGTTCAACTTGCCTTCCGGGCCTGCCGCGCGGGCGAGCCAGGCCGGCAGGGGGATGCGTCCGGTCGGGACGATCTCCGGGACGACGGCCGCCGTGCGGGCGATCGCCTCCTCGATCAGCGCCTGGTTCGCGTGGGCGCCGGTCTTCACGGCGTGGACGAGATCCTTCACCTTCTGGAATTCGGGGAGTCGACCGTGGTGCCCCTGCACGACCGCGCCGAACGGGACCCCCGCGTGCGAGGCGGCCAGCCACGCGCCGGCCTCCTTGTGGGGGACGCCGACCTTGCGCTGCTTCTTCTCCGCTTCGTCCAGGCCGTGCTGCCAGGCGCACGAGCCCTTTCCGGCGTCGTGGATCAGGGCCAGGTACTCGGCCAACTCGCCTGCGCCGAAGGCCGATCCGAACCGGCGTGCCAGTGAGGCGGATCCTCGGAGATGGTCCTCCAGGGTGTGGCGGGCACCTGGTAGGTTCCGGCTGTGGGCCCACAGTGGTGCCGCTTCGCTGTTTGAACCGTCCATAGTGGTTACCTTGTTCACGGGCCGGACCGTACCGCTGCTGACTGACGTCGGCGGGCAGCGGTTCGGAACCCCGAGTGTGCAGCCGACACGCGGATCGCACCGAAGCAGGATGTCCGAACTCTGTAGATTTGCCTGTCCCGTTGGTCGCGCAAGAGCACGAGAGACAGCCGGTTTCCGCTGATGGGCCGGTGTGGCGGTCGCCCTTCGGGGCGGCCGAGGATCGCAACCGGGTCCCAGGTGGTGGAGGTCAGGGTGACGCGGGTGGTGGCGGTCGCCCTTCGGGGCGGCCGAGGATCGCAACAGCCATGCCACAGTGTCGTCGGCATCGCGGCGACGGTGGCGGTCGCCCTTCGGGGCGGCCGAGGATCGCAACCTGCAGGCCGTCGCCGCCTACAACCCCCGCGCCCCGTGGCGGTCGCCCTTCGGGGCGGCCGAGGATTGCAACGGCTACGGCCTCCGCCCCGTCGCCGACGAGCGCACCGGTGGCCGTCGCCCTCCGGGGCGGCTGAGGATCGCAGCATCCCCTGCTACCCTGAGCCGACCAGCGCGGCCCACGTGGCGGCCATCCTCCGGGGCGGCCGAGGATCGCAACTCGATCTCCCGCTCGGCCAACTTCATGTAGGCCGGGTTGCGGCGGTCGCCTCCGGGCGGCCGAGGATCGCAACGCGTCGGTCGACGCGCTGCAGAACCGCGCGAAGCCGTGGCGGCCATCCTCCGGGTCGGCCGAGGATCGCAACAGGTCACAGACAAAGCAGGACCAGCGCTGCCGATCCGTGTGGCGGCCATCCTCCGGGGCGGCCGAGGATCGCAACATGGAAACCATCGAGCCCGGCGTCGTCAACACGGTGTGGCGGTCGCCCTCCGGGATGGCCGAGGATCGCCACCTCAACGAGGGAACCCCCCGGTGCCAACAACCGCGCCGGGTAGCGGTCGTTCTTCAGGACGGCCGAGGATCGCCATGGCTTGATGTCGGTGACCGGGATGAACGCGGTCGCGGAGTGGCGGTCGCTCTTCGGACGGCCGAAGATATTGCAGTCTGTGCCGGTCGAGCCTGCCGCCGATCGGCTGTTGTGGCGGTGCTCTTTCGACGCGGCCACGATCTCCACCTTCGGAGGCCGCACTTCGTGATGGCCGAGGACCACAGCTTCAATCTGTGCGCAACGGGTGCGCCGACTGAAAACGATTTGGTTGTTGGCGTGTTCGATGACGGTGAGGTGACGGTCTCCTCAGCTGCCATGAACCAGAGGACGGCGAGGTCTTGCCGGGGCGGGGCCGAGCAAGTGGATGGACTTGGCCCTGCCCTGACAGCTTGGATCCAGGCCGATCCTGCTAACTAAACGTCATTCGGAGCCAGTTGCTCATCAGCTGTCGAGGCCGTCCGATCTGGGTGCGCAGGCCCATGTCGCTTGCTCCAGCGAACGCCGTCATGAGTACCAGGACCCACCACGGGGCCGGGACATATACGTGGAACGAGGTCACAGCTTCACTCCTTCAACAGTTCGCGGGGTGCGGACTGGCCACAACCTAGCTGAACCCGAAGTGGAACGATGCGCGTCGGCGCGCCGCGTCAGCACCTTGGAGTAATTTCATGAAAATAATGTGGGCCGGTATCCCGGCCCACATCCGAAAATAGTCAAACGCGGACCCCGCGCGACCTGTTGTTTCGATCCTCGCCAACTGACCGGGGTCAGCCGCGCAACCGGACTCCCGTCGTGAGGCCGTGGTTGAAGCATAGTCGGGTACTTCGATCGATGAAACAGGGTGCTGGTGGCTTGCGAAGTGATGCTCACCCACCTGATCGGATTGTTGAGAGGCCTGCGCCGCGAGGTTGCACCCGGGACGGTCAAGAAGTTCGACCTTCAATTCGGAGTCTGTGGCTCGCGTGATCGCCAGATGCGGCGGCAAAAAAATTTTCGATCATTTTCGCATCTCCTTCGATCAAAGGTGAACACTATTTTGATACCCGGCGAGGGGGAGAGTAGTTGCGGGTCACTTGTTTGACGTTCCCTGATCGAGTCTGCGTAATTCTGCTCGCCGTGGCGGGTGTTGGAAGCGTTGGCTGCCTGAACCGCATGTCAGTCACATGGTCTACGGTCGCCTCGGCGCAGCAGAGAACTGATTTTGCGTCAGCTCCAGTGTGCAGAAGGGCGGTTGTGGTGGCCGGAAGGGTTGTAGTGGCGGAGCGGGACGCTCTCGCTCGTCGGCGGGGGAATGCGGGGTGGGTGTTCCCGGATCTGGTGGTGGAGGTGTGGGGGCCTCTTGCGTGTTTCACCAGGCCGGAGTTGAAGTCGGAGCGGGTGAGCTATCCGGTGATGACTCCGTCGGCCGCGACGGGGGTGTTGGAGGCGATCTACTGGAAGCCCGAGTTCCGGTATGTGGTGCGGGCGATCGAGGTGCTGCGGCCGGTGCAGTGGATGCAGGTGCGTCGCAACGAGGTGAAGTCGGTCGTCACGGCGAAGAAGGTGCAGGAGCTCCAGACCGTCCCGGGCGCCCGGTACGACGTGGAGGAGGATCGGGACCAGCGGAACACGATGGCGCTGGCGGACGTCGCGTACCGGATCCGGGCGCAGATCGTGGTGGCGCGGCACGCGAACGCGCCGGAGGAGAAGTTCCGGGAGCAGCTGCGCCGGCGGGTGGATCGGGGTGCGTGTTTCTCGCAGCCGTTCCTGGGGTGCCGGGAGTTCAGCGCCTCGTTCGGGCCGGCGAGCGAGGCGCCCGCGCCGGCGGGGCGGATCGAGGAGCTGGGGGTGATGCTGCACTCGATCGTCTACACGCCGAAGGGCGAGCGCTACCGGTGGTTCCGTGCGCGGCTGGTGGACGGGGTGATGGAGGTGCCCGAGGAGCCGCTGTCCGCGGACGCGGTGGCGATGCCGTCGGCACCGTGGCGTGTCGACGGCGAGGGGTGAGCCGGTGCTGCTGCAGCGGTTGGCCGAGCAGGCCGGGCGGTTGGAGGGCCTGCCGCCGGAGTTCTATCGGTACCGGCAGGTCGACTGGGCGCTGGTGATCACGACCGGTGGCGCGGCCCCGTCTTTGGCCGATCGTCGGCCGCCGCCGAAGTCACGGGGCGAGGCGACCGTCGAGGCGGTGCCGTACGTGCAGCGGTCGGGAACGCGCGTACCGCCGTTCCTGCTGGTGGACACCGCCGAGTTCGTCCTCGGCCGAGCCCGCGGCGAAGGCGACGAACACGGGCCGAGCGAGAAGGACGTGGCCGAGGCCGCCCGCCGAAGAGGGGAGTACCTCGCCCTGCTGCGCCGCTGGGCGGACGAGGTGCCTGACGATCCGTCGGCCGGCCTGGCTCTGGAGGTGCTCACCCGCGGCCTCGCCAAGGACAGGATTCCTCCGGAGGTGGACGCCCGGCACACGGTCGGCGTACTGGTGGACGGCCGCTGGCTGCACGAGCGTGCATCGGTGCGGGAGTTGTGGGCGCGCGTCGTGCGCGAGCGCAAGGGTGCTGGCGGTGCGCAGCAGGAGCTGTGCCTGGTGTGCGGCGAGCCGGGCGACCTGCTGTCGACGATCCCCGAGCCGATCAGGAAGGGCACGATCCCGTCGACCGGGGGCAGTAACGAGGCGCAGCTGGTGAGCGTCAACTCGCCCGCGCAGGGTAGGGGCGGAGCTGTCAAGCTGGTCAACACCCCGGTGTGCGACCGCTGCGGAAGCCGCTCCATGGCCGCGCTCAACACCATGCTCGCCTCCGCCCGGCACCGCCGTTCCCTGTCCGACGGCGTGCTGCTGTGGTGGACGCGCGAGCCCGTCGACGAGCCGCTCATCGAGCTCATCGACGACAACGACCCGGATCCGGACGCCGTCGCCCACCTCATCGACACCCTCCACCACACCCCCGACCCGGCCGCCGCCGGCCGCGTCGACCCCAACGACTTCTACGCCCTCACCCTGGGCCTGAACAACGCCCGCACCGTGGTGCGGGAATGGCTCGACGTCCCCCTGCACACCGTCAAGGCCAACCTCGGCGCCTGGTTCGAGGACCACGGCGTCCACGACGGTTGGCGCGGCACCACCCGCTACCTGGCCCTGTGGCACCTCACCCTCGCCGCCGGCCGCCACAACGGCACCCAGTACGTCAAGGGCACCGCACCCCACGGCATCGAACGCGAACTCCTGCACAGCGCCCTGCGCCGCACCCCGCCACCGGCGCGCCTGCTCCCGCTCCTGCTCCAGCGCATCCGCGCCGACCACCGCATCGACGCCCCGCGCACCGCGCTGCTGCGCCTCGCCCTCAACCGCTCCCACGACCGAACGGACCGCCCGATGCCCAGGCTCGACTCCGACAGCACCGACCCCGCCTACCTGTGCGGGCGGGCGTTCGCCGTCCTGGAGGCGATCCAGGCGGCGGCCCTGCCCGACGTGAAGGCCACCATCGGCGACAAGTACTTCGGCACCGCGATGACCGCCCCGGCCGCGGTCCTGGCCAACCTCCGCCACGGCGCCAACGCCCACCTCAAGCGCCTGCGCCGTGACAAGCCGGGTGCTCACGCCGCCCTGAGCGAGCGGCTGGCGCAGGTGCTCAGCGCGCTCACCGACGACCCGCCCACGCACCTGTCGCCCCGCGAGCAGGCCCGCTTCGTCATCGGCTACGAACAGCAGCGTGCCGCCGACTTCGCCGCCCGCGCCGTGGCAGCAGCTGCCAAAGCCGCCGCGAAGGCAGCCAAGGCCGCCGCGAACACCCCCGACGAACAGCCCTCCTGACCAAACGCCAATCCCCGTCCGTGTACCACTTCTTGGAGAACGAGACCGCCATGACCGACGCCCACCTCGACCCCGCCCGCAAGCACGACTTCGTCTTCCTCGTCGAGGCCGTCGACAGCAACCCCAACGGCGACCCCGACGCCGGCGGAAGCCCCCGCACCGACCCCGTCTCCGGACAGGGCCTCATCACCGACGTCGCCATCAAGCGCAAGATCCGCAACACCGTCGCCATGCTCAACCAGCACCAGCCCAAGCCCGGCTACGACATCTACGTCGAAGCCGGCGTCGCCCTCAACAGCCAGCACGAACGCGCCTACACCGCCCTCGGCCCCAAGACCCAGCAGGCCGACGCCCGCACCTGGATGTGCCAGACCTTCTACGACATCCGCATGTTCGGCGCCGTCATGAGCACCGGCAAGAAGCCCGCCGGCCGCGTCCAGGGCCCCATGCAACTCACCTTCTCCCGCTCCATCGACCCGATCACCCCCCTGGAGATCGGCATCACCCGCGTCACCCCCACCAAGCAGGAAGACGTCGACGCGTTCAACAACCCCACCGAGGACAAGAAGGGCAAGGAGACCGAGATGGGCACCAAGCACATCGTCCCCTACGCCCTGTACCGCGGGGCCGGCCACTTCAGCGCCCCGCTCGCCAAGCGCACCGGCGTCACCAGCGACGACCTCGCCATGTTCTGGCGCGCCTTCGAGATCATGTTCGAACACGACCGCGCCGCCACCCGCGGCAGCCTCGCCCTGCGCGGCCTCTACGTCTTCACCCACGACGACGCCTTCGGCCGCCTGCCCTCCCACACCCTCTTCGACCGCATCCGCATCAAGCAACTCCACGACGCCACCGCCCGCAGCATCACCGACTACGGCCCCATCGACATCGACGAAACCGGCCTCGCCGACAAGGGCGTCACCCTCACCCGCATCGTCGGATGACCCACCCCAACCCCCGCCCGGGAGACGGCGACCAACCCCAAGTCGCCCTCTCCTGGCCGGAGCACTACACCTGTTTGCCCTCTTAATGGCGGTCGTCCTTCGGGACGGCCGAGAATCGCAACACCGAGGACGCCGCCACCACCCGCGGAACCCTCCTCCACCAACGCGTCGACACCCCCGGCAACCGCGGACGCGGCACCATCCGCACCCTGTACGCCCTCCGCGTCTGGCACGACGACCTGGGACTCACCGGAGCGTGCGACACCGTCGAACTCCACGACAACGGCACCATCCCGCCCGTCGAACACGAATCAGGCCGCTACCACCCGGGCGGACCCGCCGACGTCCAAGCAGCAGCCCAAGCCATCTGCCTGCAACACATGTTCCAACAACCCGTACCCCACGCCGCGATCTACTCCGCAGCCGACCGACGACGCCACACCATCACCATCACCCCCGAACTGCACCAACGCGTCGCCACCACCACTCAGGCCGTCCGCCAGCTCCTCACCACCCGCCAACTACCGCCACCCGCAAACGACAACCGCTGCCGCCGCTGCTCCATGGCCGCCACCTGCATCCCCATCATCCTCACCCGAACCCGCCACTACCACCACGCCCTCACCGACCTCTCACCCTCCCCGACGAAGATTCCACACACCCATGACCCTCGAACTCCTCAACACCCTCTACGTCCAAACCCAAGGCACCGACCTCCGCCTCGACCAGGACGCCCTCCGCATCCACCTCCCCGACACCCCCGGCCGCAAGACCCTCCCCCTGCGACGCCTCGACGCCATCGTCCTCTACGGCCACATCAACCTCTCCACCGAACTCCTCACCCGCTGCGCCCAGGACGGACGCCCCATCACCTGGATGACCCGCGGCGGACGCTTCCAAGCACGCCTCGAAGGCCCCGTCCGCGGCAACGTCCTCCTGCGCCACGAACAACACCGCGCCCACACCGACCCCCACCAACGACTCGCCATCGCCCGTAACACCGTCGCCGGAAAAATCCGCAACAGCCGCTGGATCCTGCTCCGCGCCGCCCGCGACACCAACCCGACCGCACAGACCCGCATCCGCGAAGCCGCCGCCAAACTCGCCGAAGCACTCACCGATACCCAGTACACGGACTCGCTCGACATCCTCATGGGCATCGAAGGCAACGCCGCCCGCAACTACTTCGCCGCCCTCCGCGACATACACCGCCCCACCGACGACATCCCCGCCTTCACCCACCGCAACCGCCGCCCACCGACCGACCCCGTCAACGCCACCCTCTCCTTCACCTACGGACTGCTGCGCAACCTCGTCCACGGCGCCATCGAACAGATCGGCCTCGACCCCTACATCGGCTTCCTCCACGGCCTGCGCCCCGCGAAACCGGCACTCGCCCTCGACCTGATGGAAGAATTCCGGCCCGTCCTCGCCGACCGATTCGCCCTCACCCTCCTCAACCGCCGAGAACTGAGGGCCCACCACTTCGACACCCTCGCAGGCGGAGCCGTCAACCTCACCGAAGACGGCCGCAAAACGGTCCTCGCCGCCTGGCAGGAATGGAAGACCCAACCCTGGGAACACCCGGCAGCCGGCCGGACAGTCCCCGCCGCACTCCTCCCGGTCCTGCAGTGCCGCATCCTCGCCCGCCACATCCGAGGCGACCTCCCCGGATACCTACCCTGGACGGCCGGCTGATGGACCTGCTGCTCACCTACGGCGTCGACACCACCACACCCGAAGGCCGCCGCCGACTCCGGAAAGTCGCGAAGCTGTGCGAAGGCCACGGCCTGAGGGTCCAGAAGTCCGTCTTCGAGATCGCCGCGACCGACGTCGACCTCCTGCACCTCCTCAACGACATCGGCAACACCATCGACGAGAACACCGACAGCATCCGGATCTACCGCCTCCCGCACAACGGCTTCAACGACGTACGGACACTCGGCATCGCCCAAGTGCAAAGCCACCGTGAGGACCTCATCCTGTGACAGAGCAAGCTTCGGAACCCCAAGTGCACACACGCCACGCGGATCGCACCGAAGCGCGATGTCCGAGTTGAGCGGAATCAGCCGGTGAACAGCCTCCGCATCGCAGTCACTCGGGACGTGTTCACCCTGGTTATATGCCGTGGCGGTCGTCCTTCGGGACGGCCGAGGATCGCAACGCGCCCGATACCCCCGGGTACCGCCCTGATGCCCCGGTGGCGGTCGTCCTTCGGGACGGCCGAGGATCGCAACTCCCAGGCTCCGGAGTCGAGCAGGCCGAGGCCGTGGGTGGCGGTCGTCCTTCGGGACGGCCGAGGATCGCAACTTCCTGCGGCCGGCCTACCGGCTGTGACCCCGCGCCGGTGGCGGTCGTCCTTCGGGACGGCCGAGGATCGCAACCGGAGCGCTGCGTCGTCACGGCCGATCATCAGCTGGGTGGCGGTCGTCCTTCGGGACGGCCGAGGATCGCAACATCGGCGGCAGCAGCAGTGCCGGGTGCGGCGCCGGGTGGCGGTCGTCCTTCGGGACGGCCGAGGATCGCAACATCTCGTCTGCCCAGACTCACGCGGAGGTGCGCCGGGGTGGCGGTCGTCCTTCGGGACGGCCGAGGATCGCAACCTTCCGGGGGTGTCGTGACGGCTGCGGGGGGCGGGCCGTGGCGGTCGTCCTTCGGGACGGCCGAGGATCGCAACCTGGCACCCGTCTTGTCCTCGGCACGGAACGTCGACGTGGCGGTCGTCCTTCGGGACGGCCGAGGATCGCAACTGCACCGGGATCATCGTCTCGCCCCGCTGCTGCCACAGTGGCGGTCGTCCTTCGGGACGGCCGAGGATCGCAACCGGTGAACAGTGCCTCCACCACGGCCGTCGCACTGGTGGCGGTCGTCCTTCGGGACGGCCGAGGATCGCAACGACGCAATCTACGCCCGCCGGGCGGAGCTCGGCCCGGTGGCGGTCGTCCTTCGGGACGGCCGAGGATCGCAACGGCGAGGGCACGCCCATCGCGCTCGACCGGGTCAAGGTGGCGGTCGTCCTTCGGGACGGCCGAGGATCGCAACCGTTCGACGTACCGCACCTCGGGTGCCGGGCCGGGGTGGCGGTCGTCCTTCGGGACG
>NZ_JBVJHA010000009.1:61892-245171 GCF_055587065.1 Kitasatospora sp. NPDC048662
CGGGACGGCCGAGGATCGCAACATCCGTCTCCCCGGAGGCGGGCGCCAGGAACAGTCCGTGGCGGTCGTCCTTCGGGACGGCCGAGGATCGCAACATCCGTCTCCCCGGAGGCGGGCGCCAGGAACAGTCCGTGGCGGTCGTCCTTCGGGACGGCCGAGGATCGCAACACTGTTGCCGCGACGTCGGTCCGCTGCTCGCCGTCTGCTACATCGGCGTCCGGCGGCGGCACCTGGGGAACCTCGTTCACGAGTGGGCGCCCATTCCATTTTGATGGCCCGTTGCCGGACGAACCGCCTCGCAGGCCGGCTGCTGCCCGCTCTGCTCGGGGGAAGACTTCCTCCGCTACGGCCGCAGCCATTCCGTCCACCACGCCAAGCTCGGCTCGGGTGTTGGCCAGTTTCATCCTGGCGGATGATGCGCGCACGACCCGCGCACGATGTGACGGGGCGGGGCAGTGGATGAAGGTGTGGTTCCCGCGACTGAGGAGGGAACCCGCAATGGATCGATTGGACCGGGTGGGTCGGCCGGCTGCGTACGGGGCGGCGCTGGTGATGACGCCCTATCTGTTGATCAAGGTCTCGTGGGTGGTCGGCGCGATCGCCGGACTCTTACCGATCGGCGACGGATTCGGCCTGGCCGGCTGGGTGGTGCTCAACACCGTGACCATCGGCATGGCAGGCACCGGGATCGTCATGGCCCTCGCTCTCGTGCGGCCCTGGGGAATGCGGATACCGGGGCCGCTGGTGGCGTTCGCGGCCTGGGTGGATTCGGGATTCCTCGTGGCCATGGAGGCGGAACCAGACGCCGACGGGCGGGCAAGGTGACCAACGCCGCGTCCGCCTCGGCGTGGGACCCGCAGGGGAGGCGGTGCACAGCGGCCAGGCACAGGTCTGTGTGGCGGTGCAGGCATGCTCGCCGAAGGGCAGGCGCGGGGGGCGGGCGTCTGCGCGAAGGCGCCCGGCCGCAGCGGCCCCTTGGCGCGGCCGCATGGCGGTGCGGGCCTGCCGGACACGGGCGCGCCCGGGGCGCTGACGTGGGCCGGCCTGGCCGGTGGCGGACTGCTGACGGTGGGCGACGTACTGCTGGTGCGGGCCCGTAGTGGGACCGACTGACGGGGCAGTGCTTGTCCTCCCTCGCCAGATGAGAGGAGAAGCGCGGAGCCAGCTGGTTGCTCCTGGGGCCCTTCGGGCGCGAGGGGCGTTGTCACGCGTCCGGCCCGGTGCCGGAACGCGCGAGCGACCCCGCCACCAGCCGAAGCCGGGATGGCCGCATCGCCCCAGCCACCTACTCCCGTCCTGATGGGCGGTATGCATTCGATTGCCGTGACACCCCTTGCTGCCGCGCGCCGACGGCAGCAGCGGTTCGGATTCCCTGGCTAGAACGTGTGGTCGAAGACCGCTGTGACGGGGGCGTGATCGGACCAGCGCTCGGCGCTGGAGGCCGGGCGCTCCACGTAGGCGTCGGTGCAGCGGCTTGCGATACCCTGCGTTGTAAAAATCATGTCGATCCGCCAGCCGGAGTCGTTGTCGAAGGCGCGGCCCCGGTAGGACCACCAGGAGTACGGGCCCTCCTGGTCCGGGTGGTGCTGACGCAGGACGTCGACGTAGTCGTGGTCGTCGAGGACACGGGAGAGCCAGGCGCGTTCCTCGGGGAGGAAGCCGGCCTTCTTCGAGTTGCCCTTCCAGTTGCGCAGGTCGATCTCGCGGTGGGCGATGTTCCAGTCGCCGCAGACCAGCACCTCGCGGCCCTCGGCGGCGGCGCGCTCGCGCAGCGCTCCGAGGTGGACCAGGAACTCGGCCATGAAGCGTTCCTTCTCGTCCTGCCGCGGGGTGCCGACCTCGCCGGAGGGAAGGTAGAGGGAGGCGACGGTCAGGCCGGGGAGGTCGAGTTCGGCGTAGCGGCCGGAGACGTCGAACTCGGCCGAGCCGAAGCCGATCCGGGTGGCGTCCGGCTCACGGCGGGAGAGAACGGCAACGCCGGCACGGCCCTTCGCCGCGGCCGGCGCCCAGACCGCGTGCCAGCCGTCGAGCCGGGCCAGCACCTCGCCGAACTGCTCGGGCTCGGCTCGGACCTCCTGCAGGCACACCACCTCGGACTTGGTGTCGTCGATCCACTCCAGGAAGCCCTTCTTGGCGGCAGCCCGGATCCCGTTGACGTTGACCGTGGAAACACTCTTCACCCGGCGAGAGTACCGGGTTGCGGTCGCGCGCAGGTTCGCTTTGCCCCGAAGGAGCCCACCCATTGGTCTTGACCATGTCCACGGGCACCCCCTACTGTCGCTTACTGCAAAGACCTTTAATAAAGAAGCACGGATAAAGCCCGCCCTTCCCACCTGCCGAAACCGGGGGAGCAGCGGCGGGGCCGTCGCTCTTCAGGGTGGAGGACACGGTGGGGCAAGGAACGCTCACGGCGACTGCGGAGCCGAAGTACTGGCACCTGCGCTCGGTGCTGCTGCGCACCATGGACGCCGAGTTCTCCACCGGCCAGATCCTGCCCAACGAGCGTGAGCTCTCGGCCCGTTTCGGAGTGGCCCGCGCCACCCTGCGGCAGGCGCTCGACCAGCTGGAGCTGGAGGGCCGCCTGGTGCGCCGTCGCGGCATCGGTACGCTCGTCGCCGCTCCGCGCGTCGGCATCCCGGTCGGCGAACGCGAGTCCGCCCGGGCCGGGGCCGCGCGCGGCCAGGAGTGGAAGGTCGTCGACTGCACCACCGGCGCCGCCTCCGCCGCACTGGCCCGCACCCTCGGCATCGCCGAGGGCGAGCAGGTGCACACGGTGCGCCGGCTGCGGATCGCGCAGGGCGTGACGGTCGCTGTCGAGTCGCTGCACATGGCGGCCGCCGGGCAGCCGCGGCTGGCCGTGGTGGTGGACGAGGGCGACCGCGCCCGCGGCGTGCTGCGCCAGCTGGAGCGCCTCGGCGCCGACGGCGAGTCCCGCTCGGTGGAGCTGGGCGTGGCGGAGTCCGCCGAGGCCGCGCTGCTGGAGCGCCCCCCGGGCACCCCGGTGCTGGTGGTCACCACCCAGTACGCCGCGGCGGGCCGGCTGGCGGCCGTCGGCATCTCCACCTACCGCGCCGACACCTGCAAGCTGACCTTCGGCGAGTTCGGCACGGCCGTCCAGGTCGCGACGCCGGTCACTGCCAACGCGGCGGCCAACGCTGCGTCCTGACGGTCCGTCGGAAGATTTTCAGCTGCCCGTGCCATCCCTGGTCACCGATGCGGAACGGTGAACAGGGGTGGCACGGCTTTGAGCCGGACCGGTCGCGAACCGATGCCCGCGACCGGGGCGGGGGCCGGGTCGGCGGCTGGTTCGGCGGTCGGTTCGGGGACCGGCTCGGCGGCCGGGAGTTGCGCCGTGTGCCGCGAGACGGAATTACCGCACCGGCGGATCGACGGCGAACAGCTGCTCCTCGACGTGGTCGAGCGCGATCCGCAGGGCGCCCATCGCCACCACCTCGGAGCCGAGTGCGGCGAGGGCGACCTCGGGCGCGCGCAGCGTGTAGCGGGAGAGCTGTTCGCGCAGCGGCTCCAGGACGCCGTCCAGGCCGGCCGCCCAGCCGCCGACCACGACGAGTTCGGGGTCGAGGGCGAGGACGAGCGCGGTGACGTCGTGGACCAGGCGGCCGAGGAAGCGGTCCATGGCGATCTGGGCGACCTGGTCGCCCTCCCGGGCCAGGCGCAGGACGCGCGCCACCGCGGCCTCGTCCAGCGGGTCGAGGGGCTGGCCGGTGGTGGAGAGCAGCCGCTCGGGGGTGGCCTGCCGGCCGAGCAGGTGGAGGGCGCCGATCTCGCCGGCCGCGCCGCCGAAGCCGCGGTGCAGCCGGCCGCCGATCAGCGAGCCGGCGCCCGGGCTGAGGCCGGCCATCACGAACACCACGTCGCCCTTGCCGACGGCGGCGCCCTTCCAGTGTTCGGCGATGGCGGCGAGGTTGGCGTCGTTCTCGATCACCACGGGGCAGCGGAACGAGCGGCGCAGCCGGGCGCCGAGGTCGAGGCCGGTCCAGCCGGGCATCGCGGTGCCGAGCCGGACGACGCCTTCGCGGTCGACGATGCCGGGCGTGCCGACCGCGACCTCCCACAGGTTGTCGCGGGAGACCCCGGCCTTGCGCAGTACTTCGGCGACGGTGGTGCGGAGTTGGGTGAGCCGTTCCTCGGCCTCCATCGACTCGTCCACCGGCTTGGCGAAGCTGGTGAGTACCTCGCCGGCCAGGTCGGCGAGGACCACCCGCAGGTCGTGGACGCCGATTTCGATGCCGAGGACGTGCCCGGCCTCGGCGCGGAAGCGGAACCAGCGGGCCGGGCGGCCGCGTTGACGGCCCGACTCCTGGACGTGTTCGACCTCGGCGACGAGTCCGGACTCCAGCAGCCCCTCGATGACGCCCTCGACGGTAGGTCTGGACAGGCCGGTGTCGCCGACGAGTTGGGTGAGCGTGACGGCCTGTCCGTCGCGCAACGACCGCAGGGTGACCGCCGCGTTGATCCGCCGCAGCAGCGAGGAGTCCCCGCCGGTAAGACGATCCGCCAAGTCGCTGCCCTTCCGCTTCGCGCCACCGCCCTGGCGCGCGGTGCCGTGGACGCGGGTCGCGGCACACCGGCGTGTGGTACCGGGCGCCCCCGCGCGAGTTGCCGCCCGCGGCCGGGCACAACCCGTGTGCGGTGGTGCCGTGAAAACCGGGGCATCTGCCCGGATCGTACTCGGGCGCCCTCCGCGGAGCGAGCGTTTCCGCAGCTCATGACGGCTTCGGTATCGAAACGGTACGTGGCCTGTGTTCGGTCGGTGCTCGTGCGGAGGCAATCGCGGCGATCGTGTGGGCGGCCTGCTGCTTGCGCGTGGGAAGCGATCACTGGCCCTAGGCTGTGCGCCATGGGGAACGACACCGCCACGCTGCGGGGTACCGCCGAGCGTCAGATCTCTTCCGCCGACACGGAGTTCGTGCGCGCCCACACCCGGCCCGGGCCGGTTCCGTTCGTGCCCGAGGTGCGGCTGCGCATGGCGCAGGACGCGATCGCGCTGTGGGAGGTCACCGAGCGGGAACGCGGTGAGATCGGGTTGCCGCCGCCGTTCTGGGCGTTCCCGTGGGCGGGTGGCGTCGCGGTGGCCCGGCACGTGCTGGATCGGCCCGAACTGGTGGCGGGGCGCAGCGTGCTGGACCTGGCGGCGGGCTCCGGCCTGGTCGGGGTCGCGGCGGCGCTGAGCGGCGCGGCGCAGGTGCGGGCGGCGGAGATCGACGCGTACGCGGTGGCGGCGATCGCCGTGAACGCGGCCGCCAACGGTGTGTCGGTGACGGCGGAACTGGCGGACGTGCTGGACGGCGACGGCGACGGCTGCCAGGTGGTGCTGGCCGGCGACGTGTTCTACGAGCGGGCGATGGCGGCGCGCTTCCTGCCGTTCCTGGAGCGCGCCGCCGCCCGGGGCGCGACCGTGGTGGTCGGCGATCCGGGCCGGGCCTATCTGCCGCGCGAACGCTTCACGGCTCTCGCCGAGTACGCCGTCCCGGTCGCCGCGGACCTGGAGGACGCGGCCGTGAAGACCACCACGGTCTGGGCGCTGCGCGGCTGATGCACCGTCAGCTCCGAGGCGGGGGCGGAGTGTGCGGACGGTGCAGAGGTGTCAGCCGGCGGACGGGGCGGGCGTCGCGGTCGGCGTCAGGTGGCAGGGCCGGCCGAGGGTGCCGGGCTGCCGCCGGCCGGGACCGGGGTGCAGGTGTTCCGCGGCTGCCCCGGGCCCCACAGCTCGAACGAGCTGATCCGGTACGGCCCTTGCTGGTACCAGCCGTGGAAGTACACCATCAGCGTGCGGGTGTCCGGGCCGGTGGTGACCGTCCCGGTCAGTTCGTTCCAGTCGTTCCGGTTCGACCAGAGGGCGAGGTCCGTGGTGCCGGATCCGGTGACGCCCGCGAAGGCGAACGGCCCGGTGACCCGGGCGCTCAGCCGGTACGTGGAGTTCGGTTCGACCGTGACGCGCTGGGTGCAGCCCGCGAAGCTGCTGTCGGTCGGACGGCCCTCCAGCGTCCCGAAGGCGTCGGACGGCGGCAGCACCCGGCCGCTCTCGAAGCTCCAGGCGGGCATCCGGTTGCCCTGGTCGAAGTGCCCGTTGTCGACCACATCGACGGTCGGCGGCGCCGCCGACGCGGGGGAGTCGAGGCCGAGGCCCAGGCCCGCGCCGGCCAGGGCGAGGGCGGCGGCCGCGAGGCCGATCGGCAGGCCGTCGCGGCGGTAGCGATGGGCGGTTCTTTGCGCACGCATGCCATCTCCGAGGTGGGGAGGGTCGGGACGGGAAGCGGTGCGAGGGAGTGGCCCACACCTTGCTGGGGCGGGGCCGGTGCCGTCAAGAGCGGGTCCGCACATGGCTGGTGGCCGGGCCGTCGCCGCTGGTAGGAAGGGGTGCCATGAACGAGTACGAACTGCGGGCCGCGCTGCCCGCCGACATCGACGCGGTGCTGGCGTTCTGGGCCGAGGCCGCCGAGGGCACCAGCATCAGCGACGACCGGGCAGGCGTGGCAGGGCTGTTGGAACGCGACCCGCAGGCGCTGATCCTGGCGGTGCGGGACGGCGCGATCCTGGGCACGGTGATCGCGGGCTGGGACGGCTGGCGCTGCCACCTCTACCGGCTGGCCGTCCACCCGTCGGCCCGCCGCCGCGGCATCGGCGGCGCACTGCTGGCCGCCGCGCACGCCCGCTTCGAGGCACTGGGCGGGCGGCGGGCCGACGCGATGGTGCTGGAGCACAACGAACTCGGCCGGTCGGCCTGGCGGGCGGCCGGGTACGGGCGCGAGGAGCAGTGGCGCCGCTGGACCCGGCTGCTGAGCTGATTGAACGTCAACTCGCTGCTGTTCAGGCGGACTTGAGGGTTCCGCCGTCAACCACCAGGTCCGCTCCGTGGATGTTGGCGGCCCGGTCGGAGAGGGCGAAGACCACCAGGTCGGCGACCTCCTCGGGGGTGGAGAGCCGGCCCGACGCGGTGCCCGCCCGGGCGGGCAGGCCGTCCAGCAGGGCATCGAGGGGGACGCCCATGGCGTCCGCCATCCGGCCGCCGTAGCCGTCGGCGGCGGTCCACTGGTCGGTGGAGGTCGGGCCGGGCGAGACAGTGTTGACGCGCACCCCGCGCGGTGCGAGTTCCTCGCTGAGGCGCTTGCCGAACTGGGTGAGCGCCGCCTTGGCCTCGGCATAGCCGACCGGGGAGCCGGTGGGGATACGGGAGTTGATCGAGGAGACGTTGACGATCGCGCCGCGCCGCTCCAGCAGGCTGGGCAACGCCGCCCGGGTGGTGCGCACCGCCGACATCACGTTCAGATAGAACAGCGACTGCCACTGCTCGTCCGCCGCGTCCAGCACGCCACCGAGGGCGAAGATTGAGGGGTCGCCCGCGCCCACGTTGTTGACCAGCAGGTCGATGCCGCCGAGCGTCGCCAGCGCCTGCCCGACCGCGTCCTCGGCGCCCTGGCGGGTGCTCAGATCGGCGGTCGCCACGGTGGCGACGGCGGCCAACTCCGGTGTGGCGGTGCGGGTCGCGCCCACCACCTTCACTCCCTCGGCGGCCAGCGCGCGGGCGATGGCGAGGCCGATGCCGCGTCCCGCGCCGGTGACCAGGGCGGTGCGGCCGTTGAGTCCGAGATCCATGGCTCCTCATTTCCGGTCCGCCCGTTGCGGGCGGCCGACATTCTTGAATCAGAGGTCAAATATCAGGGTGTGCGAGACCGCGCGGCGGTAAGGCCGTGCGGTCAGGAGGTCGTGCACTTGGGGGTCGTGCGCTTGGGGGTTCCTCAGGGACCGAAGACGGTGGTGACGGTGGTGTCGACGATCGCCAGGACCGTCTCGCGGTCGTAGGCCCGGGCCATCACCCGCAGCCCGGCGAGCGCGGTCATCAGGAACCTGGCCTGCGTCCGCGCGTCCATCGAGCCCGGGACGTCGCCGTCCAGCTTGCCCCGCTCGATGCGCGCGGCCAGCAGGTCGGCGCTGTGCTCGGTCAGTCGGCGCACTGCGAGCGCGGCGTCCGCGTCCCGCCCGCCGAGCTCCAGTGCGGTGTTGACGGCGAGGCAGCCGCGTCGCACCGGGCCGTCGAAGTCCCTGTCCACCAGCATTGCCAGGTAGGTCCGGATGCACTCCTTCGCGGTGCCCGGCCCCGCCAGGAACTCCTCGGTCAGCTCGGTGCCGGTGCGGTCGTACGCGTCCAGCGCCCGGCCGAAGAGCTCCCGCTTGGAGCCGAAGGCGTGGTACAGGCTGCCCTTGCCGATGCCCGCCGCCTCGGCCAGCTCGGCCGGCGAGGACCCGGCGTAGCCGTTCGTCCAGAACACCTGCATCGCCTGCGCGATCGCAGTGCCCTCGTCGAATTGCTTGGGTCGTCCCATGACCTGACGGTACGACATATTTGACCTTGCGGTCAATAACGGCGTCGTCCCGAGGGCGCCAAGGTCGGCGGTGCCGGTGCCGGGCTCCGTGGACCGCAACGCGATCCGGTCCAGCGCCCGGACGGGATCCGAAACGGCGCACCCCACCGGATGCCGCAGGCGAGGCGAACGCGGCCGTCGCGGCCGTGAGTTGCCGCGGCGAGGCCGTTCGGGACGGCCGGTACCTCCTCCGACGGGCTCGTGGAACCCCAAGGATTCGAGGATCCGCCCGGGTCGGCAGCGGTCCGGCCTCGAACCGGTCAGGCGGCGGGCGGCTCACCGTGAATCGCCCTCAACTTCCCGAAGGGGGAACCACCATGGAGCGAGGAATCACCGCCATGCCGCGCCGCACGGGCCTGGTTGTCGCAGTCGCCGCGACCGCGCTGCTGCGCAGCAGGCGAGCCCCGGCGGAGGGGGAACTCCGTTGGGGTGGGGGCGCCAGGGGAGTCGTGTCACTGGCCGAGGAGGTGGGCGAAGTCGTAGCCCAGGCCGCCGAGTTGGGGGAGGGCGCCGAGGTCGGTGATTGCGCCGACCGGGATGCTGTAGGTCTGGTCCGGGGTGGTGGCGGCGGTGGCCGGGGCGGCCGCGAGGAGGAGGGCGGCGAGGGCGGTGAGGGCGGTGCGCATGGCGGACTCCTCGGGGACGGGGGCTGACGGTTGTTCAACGGGCGGGCGGGGGCGGTGGTGACGCGGGGACGCCCGTTCGGGTGCAGGTGAGGGTGCGGGCCCCGGTGGTGATGCGGGTGGCCAACTCCTGGGCGAGACGGGCCGGGTGGCCGCGTCGGCGGCGGGAGAGGGCGAGGCCGAGGTGGCGGCGCGGGGCGGGTTCGGCGAGGGGGGAGGGAAAGCAGGCCGGGGTGGTCGGCGAGGCCGATCCGGGGCCGCCGAGCGCCACCCCCTTCCACGCGCTGGCCGCCGAGCGCCGGGTCAGCCCCCAACAGGTGTGCCTGGCCTGGCACTTGGCGCAGTCGCCGACCGTCGTCCCGATACCCGGTGCCCGCCGGCCCGCCTCCATCCGCGACTCCGCCGCCGCGGCGGGCCTCGCCCTCACCGCGGCCGAACTCGCCACCCTGCACCCCTGATCGGCCGTGCCCTGCCGAGGCCTATCGCGTCCTGTCGCGTCCTGCCGAGGCCGGGCAGGGGCGAGCCGCGAACCGGCGCGGTGCGGAGGCGGGGCCAGGCAGGTGGTGAGGGCTTCTTTCGTGGGCGGCGCGTCCGCCGGTGCGGGGTCCGCGGTCCGTCCCGTGCGAACCGTCCGTTCGGGCGGGCGGTTCGCGGGGAACGACCGAGGGCATGACGATTTCTCACCGCTCGACCGGCACCGGCGACCACCACGTCCTGGTGCTCCACGACTGGTTCGGCACCAGCGCCGGCTGGGGCCCGTTCCTCGACTACCTCGACGGGGGCGCGTTCAGCTACGCCTTCCTCGACTACCGCGGCTACGGGCAGCGCAAGGACGTCCCCGGCAGGTACACGCTCGCCGAGATCGCGGCCGACGCGCTCGCCCTGGCCGACCAGCTCGGCTGGGACCGGTTCTCCCTGGTCGGCCACTCGATGGGCGGGAAGGCGGCCCAGCAGGTGCTTGCCGAGGCGCCGCTGCGGGTGCGCAAACTGGTCGGTCTGGCCCCGGTGCCGGCCGGGGCGTATCCGCTGGACGAGGCAGGTGAGGCGCTGTTCTACGGTGCCGCCGAGGATCGGGAGAAGCGCCTGGCGATCCTCGATCTGGTCACCGGACAGCGGGCCGGCCGGGTCTGGCTCGACCGCATGGTCGAGCAGTCGCTCCGGCTGTCCGCCCCCGAGGCCTTCGGCGGTTACGTCCGCGACTGGGCGACGGCCGACCTGGAGGGCCGGATCAGCGGCAACCCGGTGCCGGTCAAGGTGATCGTCGGCGAGCACGACCTCGCCCTCACCGCCGACGTGATGCGCGGGACCTTCCTCACCCACTACCCCAACGCCGAGCTCGAGGAGCTGGCCGGCAGCGGCCACTACCCGATGTACGAGACCCCGGTGGCCCTCGCGGCGTCCCTGGAGGGTTTCCTCCGCGACTGAAGCGACTGAAGCGACTGACGCAGCTGGCACGGCTGGCACGGCTGGCGCAGCTGACGCAACTGCCGCCCTGCCGCCCGCTGTTCGGCGCGGCGGGCCCGCACGGGAGGCCGGCCCCGCCCGGCCTCCCGTGCACCGCGCCGGTGGGCCCCGCCCGGCGCCGGCCGCGCGCCCGGGTGTCGCACGGCTACTCGGCCGCGCGGTAGGTGGAAATGGTGCCGCCGTTGCTGAACTCCAGCGTCTCGACGTGGGCGAACGGGCGCGGCCGGAACTCGCCGGCGAAGGCGGGGAGGCCGGTGCCGGCCACCACGGGGTAGCGCTTCCAGATCAGTTCGTCGATCTCCGGCAGCAGTTCGCCCGCCAGCCGGGCGCCGCCGCACAGCCAGATATCGCCGTCGCCGCCCTGCTGCTTCAACTCCCGTACCAGGCCCAGCGGGTCGGTGCGGACCAGGTTGACCGTCGGATCGGTCGGCTCGGGCAGGGTGGAGGACACCACGTACTGCTTCAGGTGCGCGTACGGGCTGGTGACGCCGATGCCGAGCGCGGGCCGGTAGGTGTTCAGGCCCATCACCACGGTGTCGAAGCGCTTGTTGGGCACCCCGTCGAGGCCGAGGTGCGGCCGGGCGTGGCTCGGCATCGTCTCGGGGAACTCGGCCCGGAGGTACTCCGCCATGTCGGCGGGCTGGGGGTAGAAGTCGTACTCGCCTGCCGGGCCGGCAATGAAGCCGTCGATGGAGACGGCGACGTAGTACACGAGCTTTCGCATTCAGTGCCTTTCGAAGGGGTTGACCACTTGGTCTGTAGTACTCTGTTTGGAGTGGTAAGAACGTAGCACTACGAGTGGAGTGGTTACAAGCAATGGCCCGAAGTAATCCCGAACGACGCGCGGCCCTGCTCGACGCCGCCATCGAAGTCCTCGCCGAGGAAGGCGCCCGCGGGCTGACGTTCCGGGCGGTGGACCAGCGCGCCGCCGTCCCCGCCGGCACCGCCTCCAACTACTTCAGCAACCGCGACGCCCTGCTCGCCCAGTGCGCCGAGCGCGTGTACGAGCGCCTCGGCGCCGACCCGGAGGCTCTCGCCCAGGGCCTGGCCGGGCCGCGCGACAGCGCGAGGGTCGCCGAGCTGATGCACCAACTCGTCGACCGGGTCGCCGACTTCCCGACCGGCTTCCTCGCCCTGCTGGAACTCCGCCTGGCCGCGCTGCGCCGCCCCGAACTGAGGGAGACCGTCACCCGCCGGATCGGCGCGGACCTCCAGTTCAACATCGACTACCACCTCGCCGCCGGCCTGCCGGGCGACGCCACCGCGGTGCAACTGCTGTACCTGGCCCTGAACTGGCTGATCCTGGAGCGCCTCGCCCTGCCCGACCTGTTCACCCCCGAGCAACGCACCAAGCTGGTGGACGAGTTGGTGACCCGCCTGATCGGCGGACCGGGAGGGGCGGGGGAGTAGCGCGAGGACCGGCCGCCCGCCGCGGTGTCCGGGCTTCGGCGGCCGGGAGTCCACCAGGGTGCCCGTCGGCGCGTCGAGCAGCACCGGGTACCCGCCCGCCTCCGGCGAGTACGACCCGGCGAACGCGGGCACCTCCGCCCAGGCAGATCGCGGCCGGTCGGATGTCCGCCACCTTGCCGCTGTTCGTCATGGACGTCACCGACGACGCCTACCTGGGCCTGTGCGTCGGCGGGATCGGCTCGTGGTTGCCCGGCCCGCCGGTCGCCCGCCCGCGTTCGGGCGCGGCGCGGTTCGGGCGCGGCGCGGTTCGGGCGTCTCAGCCCGGGTGGTGCGCCGTCGCGAACGCCTCGGCGTCCCAGTGACCGCCCAGCGACGGGGCGAGCGAGGATGCGGCCAACTCGCGGAAGGCGGACGGCGATTGGGCGGCCGCCGCGCCGGCCGGCAGGGCGCCCAGCAGGGGGGCGCCGGCGGCGGACGGGAGGTCGGCCAGGTTGCAGCGGGCCGCGAGGTCGGGGTCGGCGGGCCAGCTGCCGACCACCACCCCGCGCAGCGCCAGGCCGCGGTGGCGCAGTGCCTCCGCGGTCAGCGCCGTCGCGTTGAGGGTGCCCAGGCCGGCTGCCGCGACCAGCAGGAACTCGACCTGGACGCCCGCGAGTTCGCAGGCGGCGGCGAGGTCCGCGATGGTCCGGCCCTGCGCGTCGTAGCGGACCAGCAGCCCGCCCGCGCCCTCCACCAGCACGGCGCCGAAGCGTCCGGCCAGGTCGGCCACGGTCTTCGCCACCTCGTCCGGTGCGAGGGCCGGAAGACCGGACCGGCGGGCCGCCGTGTCGGGCGCCAACGGCTCGGGGTAGCGGGCCAGTTCGACGCCGTGCACCAGCGGCCCGGCCAGCCGGGCCACCTCCTCCACGTCGCCCGGCTCGCCCGGCGTCAGCCCCGTCTGGCCGGGCTTGAGCACCGCCACCGGATCGGTGCGGAGCGCGGCGAGGGCCGCGGTGGTGACGGTCTTGCCGACCTCGGTGTTGGTGCCGGTGACGAACAGAACGGACGACATGGTGCTTCCTCAGGAGGGTGGTTCAGCCGCTGTGCGGGGTTCAGCCGCTGTGCGCGGCGTGGGACGCGGCAGCGGCGGCGACGGCGCGGCCGATCGCGGCCACGTCGGCGTCCCCGGTGACGAACGGCGGCATGGTGTAGATCAGGTCGCGGAACGGCCGCAGCCACACGCCCTGTTCGGCGGCCGCCGCGGTGGCCGCCGCCATGTCGACCGGCGCGTCCAGCTGCACCACGCCGATCGCGCCCAGCACCCGGACGTCCCGCACCCCGGGCTGCCCCGCGCACGGTGCGAGGGCGGTGCGGAGCGCAGTCTCGATGCGCTTGACCCCGGTGCGCCAGTCCTGGCTCAGCAGGAGGTCGATCGAGGCGTTGGCGGCGGCGGTGGCCAGCGGGTTGCCCATGAACGTCGGACCGTGCGCCAGCACCGGGACCTCGCCGCGCGAGATGCCCTCCGCGACCCTGCTGGTGCACAGGGTGGCGGCCAGCGTCAGGTAGCCGCCGGTCAGCGCCTTCCCGAGGCACATCACGTCCGGGGAGACGCCCGCGTGGTCGGCGGCGAACAGTTCGCCGGTGCGGCCGAAGCCGGTGGCGATCTCGTCGAAGACCAGCAGGACGTCGTGCGCGTCGCACAACTCCCGCAGAGCGGTCAGGTAATCGGGGGAGTGGAAGCGCATTCCGCCCGCGCCCTGCACCACCGGTTCGACGATCACGGCGGCCAGCTCGCCGGCGTGCCGTTCGATCAGGCCGGCCAGGTGCGCCAGGTACTCCGGGTCGGCCGGGGCGTCGTACCCGGCGGGCGGCTCGGCGGCGAACAGCTGACGGGGCAGCACCCCGCCCCACAGGTGGTGCATCCCGCCCTCGGGGTCGCACACCGACATGGGGTGGAAGGTGTCGCCGTGGTAGCCGCCGCGCCAGGTCAGCACCCGCCGCTTCTCCGGCCGTCCCAGCGACTGCCAGTACTGGAGGCACATCTTCAGCGCCACCTCGACCGCCACCGAACCGGAGTCGGCGAGGAACACGTGCTGCAGCGGCTCGGGCGTCAACTCCACCAGCTTGACGGCGAGTTCGACTGCGGGGCGATGGGTCAGGCCGCCGAACATGACGTGGCTCATCCGCTCCAGCTGATCGTGGACGGCCGCGTCCAGCACCGGGTGCCGGTAGCCGTGGATCGCCGCCCACCAGGACGACATCCCGTCGATCAGCTCCTCGTGCCCGCCCACCGGCTCGGCCAGCCGCAGGCGCACGCCCGCGGCCGACTCCACCACGAACGGCCGGACCGTCCCCGGCATCGGACCGTACGGGTGCCAGACGTGCGCCCGGTCCAGGTCGAGCAACTGCGCGTTGTCGCTCACGCGTTCGGCGCCAGTTCGGTGCCTGCGCCACGACGGCGCACCCGCACCAGGTCGGTGCGCGCCTCGTCCTCGGTGACGGCCTGGTCCTCGGTGACGGCCTGGTCCTCGGTGGCGTCCTCCGTCGGGTGGCCGCCGCAGGGGCCGCAGGCGCCGCCCGTCCCGCAGCCGCCGCCCGTCCCGCAGGCGTTCGCGGCGTCCTCGCCGTGGCCGCCGCAGACGGACGCGCCGCCGCCGCAGCCACCGGCCGCCGCCGCGCGGTGGCGGGGCAGGGTGGTCTGCTCGGCGCCCTCCACCTCGAAACCGGCGTCCTTGATCATGTCGAGGTCGGCCTGTCCGGCCTGGCCCTCGCTGGTCAGGTAGTCGCCCAGGAAGATCGAGTTGGCGATGTGCAGGCCCAGCGGCTGCATCGACCGCAGGTGCACCTCTCGGCCGCCCGCGATCCGCACCTCGATGTCCGGGCAGACGAACCGGACCATCGCCAGGATCCGCAGGCAGCGCTGCGGCGTCAGGTTCCACTCCTCCGCGAGCGGGGTGCCCTCGAACGGGATCAGGAAGTTCACCGGCACCGAGTCCGGGTCCAGCTCGCGCAGCGCGAAGACCACGTCCACCAGGTCCTCGTCACTCTCGCCCATGCCCGCGATCAGCCCCGAACAGGCCGACAGCCCGGCCCCGTGCGCCTTCTCCACGGTGTCCACCCGGTCCGCGTAGGTGTGGGTGGTGGTGATCTCGCCGTAGGTGCTCTCGGAGGTGTTCAGGTTGTGGTTGTACGCGTCCGCGCCGGCCGCCTTCAGACGCTCCGCCTGATTGTCCGACAGCAGACCCAGGCAGGCGCACACCTCGACCTGCTCGTCCGCGTCCTTGATGGCAGCGATGGTGTCCGCCACCCGGTCGATGTCCCGGTCCGTCGGCCCACGGCCGCTGGCCACCAGGCACACCCGCTTCGCGCCGCCCGCGACACCCGCGGCCGCCGCCTCGGCGGCCTGCTCCGGCTTCAGCCAGGTGTACTTGAGGATTTCCGCCTTCGACCCGAGGCGCTGCGAACAGTACGAGCAGTCCTCCGGGCACAGCCCGCTCTTCAGGTTCACCAGGTAGTTGAGCTTCACCCGCCGCCCGAACCACTGCCGGCGCACCCGCCCCGCCGCTGCGACCACGTCCAGCAGCTCGTCATCCGTGGTGGCCAGTACGGCCAGCGCCTCCTCGCGGGTGGGCAGTTCCCGGCGAAGGCCCTTGTCGGTCAGCGTGTCGAGGAGATCCATGGCCCGATCCTGCCCGGGCCGCCCCGCCGTTCGCCAGAGGGAACACACCAGAAGATCGCCCGGAGCGTGTGCGAGTAGTCACAACAGGCCTTGACCTGCCGCTTTACGCACCATCTGACGGTATTCCGAACCCTGGCGGGCGGGCCTGCGAGACATTGCTCACACACGCGCCGTCGCGGCGGGCTGCGCGGCGGCGTGCAGCCGTGCTTCCTGAGCGGACGTGATCTGCTGGATCACCAGGATCGCGAGCGCCGCCGCAGCAAGGCCGGCCACCACGTCGAAGGCCGAGTAGCCGTTGGAGTTCGCGTTGAGTCGGTTGACCCACAGGGCGCCGAGCGTCTTGGCGAGCCACGCGGCCCACCAGGCATTGATCAACCAGGTCTTGCCGGTGGGCGCGGTAGCGCGCCAGATGTCCAGCGCGATCCGGCGCGGAATCCACCACATCGCCAGGGGGACGAACCAGCCGCCGACGGCCCATCCGGCCGAGTACTTCTGAGTCCCCGGACCGAAGCGGTCGACGTTGAGCCGGCAGCGCCGGAACCAGAGAAGGAACACGACGCAGGTGCCGAGGAACAGTCCGATCAGGAGCGGCGCGAGCGCCAGGAAGAGCGCCGAGCGGGTGCCGCCGGCCACGGCGACCGTCACCTGCAGGGTGGTCTGAAGGCCGATCAGCACCTGCGCGGCCAGCGCCAACCGCCGGAAGCCGGTGGCCGATCCGCTGTCGGGCAGGACCTGCGGGCCCGGCGCGTGGTGAACGTTCTCGGAATGCACAGTGATCCCCCGCCGAAGTGGTGTCTGCGGTGTGGATCACGCGCAGAGATGGCGTGAAGGATAGGGGTCGCGTGCGAATTGTCAAAGTCGGTTTCACGCAGCCCGGTCGAGGCCCCTACGGCTTGCGGGCCAGGGCGCAGGAGATCATCTGCTCCCACACCGTCAGTTCGCGGCGGCTCGCAGCGGTGGTGCCGAGCGGTGCGGATTCCGGGCGCCACAGGGGGCAGTTGACGAGGCCCGGATCGAGGAGGTCGAGGTCGCCGAACAGGGCGGTGATCTCCTCGTCGGTGCGCCAGCGGCCGCGGCCGAAGACGCTCTGCAGTTTCTGTTCGGCGATCCGGGTCTGTTCGTTGTCGCCGGAGCGGAAGTGGGAGATGTAGATCCGGCTGCCCGAGGGCACCCGGTCCGCCCACCAGCGCACCACCTCGCCGGGGCGTTCGGCGTCGTTGAGATGGTGCAGGACGGCGCTGAAGACGATGCCCACCGGCTGGTCGAAGTCGATCAGGCGGGCCACCTCGGGATGGCGGTGGATGCTCTCCGGTTCTCGTACGTCCGCCCCGATCACCGTGGTGCGGTCGTCGGCGGCCAACAGGGCGCGGCCGTGAGCCAGTACGGTCGGGTCGTTGTCGACGTAGACGACGCGCGCGTCAAGGCGGTGCCGCTCGGCGACCTGGTGCACGTTGTCGGCGGTGGGCAGGCCGCTGCCCATGTCGAGGAACTGGCGAATGCCGTCGTCGGCCATCGCCGCGACGGCGCGAATCAGGGCCCGGCGGTTTTCGATCGGGACCGCGGCCGAACCGGGCAGTTCCCGGAGGAAGAAATCGCCGATCTCGCGGTCGGCGGGGTAATTGTCCGTGCCGCCGAGCAGATAGTCGTAGACGCGAGCGATGCTCGGCGTGGACGGGTCGATCCCCGTGGTGTCGTCCGGCATCGAAATCACCCCTGTCGCTGGGACTGTCGGCGCCCAAATCGTAGGAGAGGGCGCCCGGCTCGGAGCGGTGAATCGCCGTGTCCGCCCACCCGGACGCGAGTGGGGGACAGCAGCGGCTTCCTCGGGTCGGGGAAGAGTTCGTGGGGGAAAGGTGGCAGACGGATCGAGCCTGCCCGGGTACGGTCGGAGACATTGGGACGGGAGGGCAAGGCATGACGGCAATGGCGGAGTCCGGCACGCTGCGGGTGCCGCGGAGCATCAATGGCATCGGGCATGCGCTCACCTATGACGAACGGGCCAGGTTCTACGGGGAGTTGGGCCCGGTCGAGGATTCGCTGGACCGGGAGGCCGTGATCACCTCGTGGTGGCTGCGGGCGATGTCCGCGGCGTACGGCAGCGACCGCTCCGGGTTCCGGGCGGCCGTCGGCCCCGTGCTCGCCGCCGCCCGGTCGCGACAGATCGGAGCCGTCGCGTGAAGGGTTGGCGGTTCTGGCTGCAGGACCAGCCCGCCCAGACGATGCTCGAAATCTCCAAGGCGGACGACCTGTTGTTCGCCCTGGTCACCGCCGCGCTGGTGACCCTCGACGGCCGGGCCGGCACCCCCGTCGACGAGTGGGGCGACCTGCGCAGCGCGGTGCTCGCCCCGTCGGTCACCGCCGAACTGTTCGTCAACCCGGAGGAACGCACCATCGACGTCCTGCGCCTGGTGTGGGTGCCGGGGCTCGGTGAGTGAGCCCGTGGGCGAGTCGGTGGGTGCCGAGGTGGCGGGTGCCGAGGTGGCGGGTGCCGGCCGGCGGGCCGGCGGGTCGCCCGAACCGGGGGAGCGGGGCCGGTCGCTGGGCTGGGAGATGATGCCGTTCGCCAAGCCGGATGTGGTGCGAGTGATTTTCTGACAACCACCCAGTGTCGGGCTGGGGCATACAAGTTGGACATAACGGTATTTCTGCCGATAAGTCGAGTGCCTGCTGCCGCGGTCATGGCATGGGTGCTTTCGGTACGCCCAACCCGAAGGTGGGATTGTGGGATGACCTGCTTAGAATCTGCGCCATGACCATCCAGGGGGACGCGCCCGCAGGCGCCGATGAGGACCTGCCGGTGACCGGGCATCGGGCCATCGGCGAGCGGAGACGCCTGGCCGTCCTGTGGAGTGTCGTCGCGGTGCTGGCCGCCGGTGGCGTGTGGGTGGTGTCCACGCCGCACCCCGGTGACATCCTGCCCGGACTCGGCCCGACCAGCACTCTGCCCGCCGCTGCCGCTGCCGCGCCCGGACAGGTGGCCAAGCCGCTGACGGAGCCTCAGGCATTCGGGGCGGAGCGGTACTTCCCCGCCCAGCGCGCGTACGAGTACGACGCGTTCAAGGCCCGGCGGACCGCCGCCCGGGACGGGGCCGACTGCCAGGGCGTCCAGATCGACAAGAGCCACAACCTGCTGGAGAAGCTCGACTGCCAGGGCTGGCTCGGCGTCGCGCTCACCCGCAACGACCAGCCCGTGATCAGCAGCATCACCGTGCTGCGCTTCAACGACCGGGACGCCGCCGCCCGGGCCGTGCAGACGGTGCGCGAGCACGCGGCGGAGTTCGAATTCACCTTCCCGGACGGGCTGGTGGCCCCCGCCGCGGGCATCCGGCCGATGGCCGCGACCCAGGTGGAACTGGTCGGCCACCACATCACCATCGCCGTCTCGCGCTACGCCGACCAGCGGGCCGGCGACAACCCGGACGAGATACTGACCGCCAGCGCCCGGGTCGCCGCCGCCATCGCCGGTCAGCCGTTCATGTGGATGTAGTACCACCGCTTCGGTTGCGTGCGGCGCTCACCCGGAGGAACCCCGCCGCACCGCACGCCAGCACCGCCGCCAGCGCGAACACCGCCACCGCGCCCGACGGCAGTGCCAGGCCGCCCAGCACGGTGCCCCCGCCGATGCCCAGATAGATCGCCGACGCGTTCAACGACACCAACAGCGCGGCCTGTTCGGGGGCCGCCGCCAGCAACCGGTGCTGCTGGGCCGGGGTCTGGCACCAACTGCTCGCGCCCCACAGGAACGCCAGCACACCGGTGGGGATGCCGGTGCGCGGATGGCCCGCCGCGAGGCCGGTCAGCGCCGTGAACGACACCGCCATCGCCGCATAGCCCGCCGTCAGCACCCGCACCGGACCGGCCCGGTCCGTCCAGCGCCCCGCCAGCAGGTTGCCCGCCACCGCGCCCACCCCGTACAGCACCAGCACGACCGGCACCGCGACCCGCCCCGAGACGCCGACCGCCGCCAGCATCGGCACGCTGTACGAGTACGGCACGTAACACGCCGCCATCCCGAGCACCGTCAGCGGCAGCACCGAGAGCACCCCCGGGCGGCGCAGCGCGGCCAGCCTCCGACGCAGCGAAGCGGGCTCGGCGCCCGGGAGTCGAGGGAGCGCCAGCCCGACCGCGAGGGCGCCCAGCGCGGACAGGGCCGCGACCGCGCCCAGCGCCGCCCGCCACCCCAGGCCGACGGCGGCCACCCGTCCGAGCGGCACGCCGAGCGCGGTGGCCGCCGTCAGCCCGCCGATCACCACCGCGAGCGCCCGCCCCCGCGACTCGGCCCGCACCAGCGCCGCGGCCGTCGCCCCGGCGGTCGGGGTGAACGCGGCCGCCCCCAGAGCCGCGAGGACGCGGCCGGCGAGCAGCGCGGCGTACGTGGGCGCCAATGCGGACGCCGCGTTCGCGGCGGCGAGCAGCACCAACGCCCCCACCAGCAGGGTGCGACGGGGCAGGCGGGCGGTGACGACGGCGAGGAGCGGCGAGGCCACCGCGTACACGGCGGCGAACAGGCTGACGGACTGCCCGGCGGCGGCGGTGGACACCTGCAACGCGTCGGCCATGGCGGGCAGGAAGCCGGCGGTGACGAAAGCGTCGGTGCCGACGGCGAACGTGCCGAGAGCGAGCACGGCGGCCGGGCGGAGACCGGCTCCGCGAGGGGCGAGGGCGGAGGCGGGTGGGGACTTGACGGTGCTGGGCATGGTGGGGCTCCTGGATATTCTGGATGCTTGTTGTCCGGAATTGGGGAAGGCGGGGGCGCGAGACCAGTTGGGCGCGAAGATGGGGGCGCGTGGGGGTACCTCCCGGCCCGCTAGGGCTGGGGGAGAACTGCGCGACAAGCGCAAGCCACGTCCGTAAGGTCGCGATCAAGTGCAGGTCATTGCCCTGCGTCGCGATCTTGCGGACGTGGTGCGTTCCCCTTCGCGCAGTTCCCCGCGCCCCTGGTTTTGCTCGCGCTCGCGCCCCCTTTACGCGGCTGAGGCGAGGCGGGCGTAGTTGTGGCGGATGCGGGTGATGGAGGTGGCCGGGGCGTTCTGGGCGAGGTCGGTGATGGTGCGGGCGGCGAGTTCGCGGCGCCAGGCGAGTTCGGCGCGGCGCATGGCGGCGGCGATGCCGCAGGGGCGGGTGAACTCGCGGGGGCCGGCGCCCTCCGCGGAGGCGCCGTGTTGGCGGATCTCGGCGCAGGTGAAGAGCGGGTCGGCGCCCTCGACGGCCGTCACCACGTCCATCATGGTGATCCGGCCCGGGTCGCGGGCCAGTCGGACGCCGCCGCGCGGGCCCGGGGTGGACGTCAACAGGCCTGCGCGGGTGAGTCGTTGGAGCACCTTGTTGAGGTACGTCGGCGACAGTTCGAACATCGCTGCCAGCCGGGCCGAGGGCACCGGGTCGGTCTCGTCCAGCCATACCAGGGTGAGGCAGCAGTGCAGGCCCCACTCGACACCTTCGCTCGTCCGCATATTCGGGATACTAGCTGTCCGGAATCCCGTGCCGCCAGTATCCGGCCGTGCAACGGGGCCCGTCAGGAGGGCAGCTGGTCGATCGCGGCCAGGATCTGCCCGAACTGCGCTGCCACCCGGTCGAATTCGCCGGGCTGTTCGGCGGCCAGCACCCGGTAGAGGTCGAGTGCTTCGAGCGCGGCGTCCCGTGCCTCCGTGCGGTGGCCGAGGTTGTGTCGGACCAGGGCGAGGATGCGCAGGGCGGCGGCCAGGGGCGACAGGTGGAGTTCCGGGTCGGCGCGGTGGAGTGCGCGGCAGATGTCGGCGGCTTCGAGGATGGGGGCGAGTGCGTCCTGCGCCCGGCCGGCCAGGCCGGACTGGGTGCCCTGGACGATCAACGCGTGGGCCAGCAAAGGCAGATGGGTGTCGGGGTCGGTCTTGGCGAGGGTGCGCCGGAGGGCTGCCGCCTCCTCGGCCAGGGCGAGGCTCTCGGCCCACTGGCCCGGTTCGTCGAGGCAGTCGGCGAGGTTGGTCAACGCGTGGGCCAGCAAGGGGAGATGACGCTCCGGCATGGCCTCGGCGAGCTCGCGGCCGAGGCCGAGGGCATCGCGGGCGGGACGGACGGCCGAGGCGAAGTCCCCGGCGAGCCGCAGTTCCTCGCTGAGCCGGATCAGGACATGGGCGAACCGCGACAGGTGGGCGCCCGGGTCGGCCTCGGCCAGGGTGAACCAGAGCGTGACGGACTCGGCGCAGACCGGCACCGCCTCGGCGTGCCGCCCCAGGGAGCCGAGCAGGTGGGCCAGGCTGTCCAGGGCCGTGGCCAGTTGGGGGCGATGGACCGGTGCGTCGAGCGCACGGAGCAGGCTGACCGCCTCGGCCCGGCTGTCCAGCGCCTCCTGCGTCCGACCCAGCAACTGAAGGTGGCCGGACAGGTGGTCCAGGGCGACGGCGAGCCGGGCCGAGTGGACGGCCGGGCGCAGGGCGTTGAGCGCACGGCACAGCTCGACCGCCTCCTGGGCGACCGCCAAGCCCTCCTCGGCCCGGTGCTGCACACCGAGGTGCCGGGCCAGACCGGACAGGGCGGCGGCGAGATCGGGCCGGGTGGCGTCCGACGGGGTGGCGTTCAGCGTCCGTGCGATGGCCACGGCCTCCCGGGCCAGGGCCAGCGCCTCGGCCGGCCGGCCGAGATCGTGCAGGTGGTCGGAGAGGGTGGTGAGGACGGTGCGCAGCCGCGGCAGGTGCGCATCGGGATTGTGGTCGGCGAGTCGGCGCAGCAGCGTGGTCGCCTCCTCCGCCGGGGCCAGCCCCTGGTCCGGCCGGCCGAGCAGCCGCCAGGCCTGGGACTCGTTGGCGAGCGCACCGGCCAGCTCGGACAGGTGGGCGTCCGGATCGGACTCGGCGAGCTCCCGGCTCGCGGCCACCGCCCGGCGGGCCGCCAGTGTGCTCTCCCGCAGCCGGCCCAGATCACCCAGCCGGATGGCCAGGTTGGCCGTCGCGGCCGCCCGCCGTCGCAGCTGCGTCGACGGGTCGGCCCCGGCGAGCCGATCGATCACGGCGAGGGCCTCCTGGACGGCGGCCAGCCCGTCCTCGTGCCGTCCCAGCCTGCCGAGAACGGTGGTCAGGTTGATCAGAGCGTCGGCCAGCTCGGGCAGACCCGCCTCGCCGCGCGCCCGGTGCAGCTCGACGGCCTCCCCGGCGAAGGCCAGACCCTCGTCCGGCCGGCCGAGGGCGGTGAGCCGGTCAGCGAGGTTGTCCAGCATGACGGCCAGATCGACGGTGTGGAGCTCGGGATCGGCGGCGGCGCACGCCCGGCACAGCTCGACCGCCTCCTGAATCGCGGCCAGGCTCTCCTCGGCGCGGCCGAGCTGGTCCAAGCGGTGGGAGAGGTCCTGGAGCGTGCCGGCCAGCGCCAGGCGGAACCGCTCCGGGTCGGCGGCTGCGGGCTCCCGCAGGCGGTCCGTCAGTACCTGGGCCACCCGGGCCGCCTCGTGCACCAGGGCCTGACTGGCGGGCGGGAACAGCAGGTGGAGCTCGAACAGCTGGTCCAGCGGCGTCCCCGGGTCCGAGACGATCGCGTCCAGCGCCGCCACCAGCGGCCCCGGGCGCGGGCTGCGGGTGGCCAGGAAGACGAAGTACGGGGCCAGCGTGGCACGTTGACGGACACACAGCGCGGTCAGCGCGGCGTCGAGGCGGCCACCGATGGCAGGGTGCGCGGCGGCGCGGGTGTAGACCGTGAGGAGCTGCGCGGTGCGGCGCGGGTCGAGGGCGGGCAGCAGGTGCTCGGGAAGCGCGGGATCGGACTCGACGACCCGGGCGATGTGGCGTTCGGCGAGCCGGTCGGGCGGGAGCGGTCCGAACGGCTGGGGCTTGGGGGCGAGGTAGAGCGCGCCCAGCCAGTCCGTCACCGTGTCGCGGCGGTCGCGTGGCTGGTCGGCCAGCGCCGGGAGTTGACACCACAGCCGGTCCGCCTGTTCCCGGTCGGCCGCGCCGGCCAGGTTCGCGGCGGCGACCACGGCGTCCAGCGCCCGCGCCGACAGCGCGGGGGAGAGGCCGAGCGCGGCGGCGGTGCGCTGCCAGTAGCGGCGTTCGTGGCCCAGCAGCCGGTCCTCCACCACGGCGGCACCGGGCCGTCCGGCGGAATCGGCCGCCCCGGTGGTGTCGAGCAGGTCGGCGAGCGCCGCCATCTGCAAGGTCAGCGCATTGTCGTACCCGGCCCGGCCGAGTTCGGCGGGCACCGGCAGCGCAGCCGCGACACCCGCCCAGTCGGGCCCCGACTGGCCGTCCACGAACGGCAGCGCGGCGGCCAGCGCCTCCACCGCGGCCCGGTACGCGGCCGGGCGGCCCGAAGGCTCGTCCTGGAGCGGCTCCAGCCGCCGGGTCGGGGCGAACTCCAGGTGGTCCTGCGCCACGTCGTCGGCGGTGACGGCCTGCTGCCACCAGTCGCCGTCGGTGCGGGCCAGCAACAGGAGCTTGAACGCCGTCGGACCGGGGTGCGCGGCAGCGGCCCCGACCAGCGCCGCCAGCTGCTCGGTGCGGTGCTCGGCGTAGTCCAGAACGATCAGCAGCGGACGCGTCGCCCGCCGGCAGTCCGCCAACTCCTCGGCCCCGGCGTCCGGACGCGGCCACAGCACCGCCCACTGGCGCTCCGACAGCCGGGCCGCCAGCTCGTGCGCCAGCCGGGTCTTGCCCTGCCCGCCCGGACCGTGCAGCAGCCAGGCGCCGAACCCGCCGCGCCCGCACCACTCGACCAGCTCACCCAGCAGCTCCCCCCGCCCGTGGAACGGCACCACCTGCCGGGCCGCCCGCAGCAGCGCCGCCGGCGAGCGGACCGGCCCCGCCGCCCGCTCCGGAGCGAGGGCCGGATCGGCCAGGTGCTGCAACTCGACCGGCTCCAGCGCCGCCGCCGGCACCCCGTGCGCCGCCAACACCGCCCGGAACGCCGGATCGTGGTGCAGCACGTACCCGGGCACCAGGTTCAGCTGCGCCCCGCCCGAGTGCGCCCGCTCGGAGGCCACCACCCCCACCAGCAGGTCACCGCAGTGCACCGCCGCGCCGGACAGCCCGCCCCACGGCGAACCGCCGGACCACTGCGGCGGCTGCTGACGCAGGTTCAGCACGTGCCGGTTGTCGACGTAGCCGGTACCCGGATTCAACTCCCCGACCAACTGCACCGCTTCGGCCGGACGCCCCGCCCGCTGGCCGACGTCCGGCAGGCCCCAGGTCTCACCGGCCGTCCCCGGACGGTCCGTCACCAGCCGCCCCCAGCGCACCGGCCCCGGCGGCTCCGCCCACAGCGACTCCTCGAGCAGCAGCAGCGCCGCGTCGTCCCGCCCGCCCGGCGTCCCGCACCACAGCACCTCGGCGCCGACCGGACCCGGCCCCGCCGGACGGAACACCTCCACCGGCCCGCCACCACCCACCACATGAGCGGACGTCAGCACCAGCCGCCCACCGATCGCGTACCCCGAACCCGGCCCGCCCGGCCCACCGACCCCCACCAGCCGCGACCGCTCCACGACGCCCCGCCCCCCTGCCGACCCTGCGAACCCCACCATCCTAGGAAGTCATCCCCGGTGGAGCACGGGCGGTAGCACCTGAGCAGCAGGAACCTTGCCGGCCTGACCCCGCCCGTCTTTGTGAAGCGCTCGGTCACCCACTGCTTGGCGGCGTAGCGGCGGGTCTGGTCGGTGAAGTGCGGGGAGTCCGGGTCGGCCGACTGCCCGTAGGTGAGCAGCGTTCGGGTGCGCGGGCCCTGCCGGGTCAGCTCGGTGGCCATCAGGAAGCTGGAGCCGTGCGGGATACCCGCACCGGCCGCCGGGTAGGTGCCGCCGCCCGCGCCCGAACCCGGCTCGGCCGTCAGCACGTTGAAGCAGCCGAGCTGGCCGGCGCAGCCGTGCAGCGGGATGCCCGCCCAGCGCTGGACGGCTCCGATCGGGGCGTCCACCGGCAGCCCGGCGGCCGCCAGGCCGCGGACGGCGTCGGCGAAGGCGCGCTGCGCGTCGGCGTTGTCGGCGGCGATCCCGCGCGGGGTGGTCAGCGGCCGGGCCGGGTCGTACGGGACCGTCTGCCAGGCCCTGGTGCGGGTGCCCGCCAGCGCGTCGCGGTACGCCTGCCACAGGACGGTGCCCCGACTGTCGGCGTCGGCCCGGGTGTCCCAGGCGGCGAGCGCCTCGCACGCGGCACGCACGTCGACCGCCGGTCATCGCTCCACGGGACGAGGCGGCCCTCGCCCGCGAGACGTAGCCGGGCACCTGTGGAGTAAGGGGCATCCCCGATGCCCGAGCCGCCTTCTGGCGTGGCGCGGAAGCCTGGAGTTCCGGCCCGGCCTGCACGCTCGAAGGATCCAACCGATCACCTACAGTGGGGCGAATGGCCACTGACACCCAACCCATCGTCGTCGCCCCCTACGATCCAGCCTGGCAGGCACACGCACTCGCCCTCGCAACCGAGTTGCGCTCGGCACTCGCGCCGCTGCCCGTGCACATCGAACACATCGGCAGCACCGCGATCCCCGGCATGGCCGCGAAGCCGGTCCTCGACCTCCAGATCACCGTCACCGACCTCGCCGAAGCCGAACGCGCCTTCGACCAGCCCTTGGCCGCGAGGGGATTCCGGCGTTCCCCGTACCAACGTGACCACGTCCCGGCCGGACTCGACGACGACCCCGCGCGGTGGGCCAAGCGCCTGTGGCTGCGCCGCGGACACGCCGACGCCGACTGCAACCTCCACGTCCGCCTGCTCGGCTCCCCCAACGAACGCCTCGCGCTCCTCTTCCGCGACTGGTTCCGCGCGCATCCCGAAGCGGTGCCCGCCTACGCCCACTTCAAGACCGTCCTCGCCGGTGCGGTCGGCGACCTCGACACCTACGCCGACGTCAAGGATCCGGTCGTCGACCTCGTCATCACCGTCGCCAACTCCTGGGTCACCGAGGCAGGTTGGTCCCCGCACAGCAATTCGGCATAGCCCGCCGGACCGGACCGATCAGCCGGCCGGGCTGCGGGCGCGCAGGAGGCAGAAGACATGGCCCCCGGGGGTCTCCCACGTCCTCGCCCGCATGAAGACTTGGAATGGCCCGGATGATGTCCGCCGCAATCTGCTGATACGGGTGCGCCTCGGCGTCCGGGGCGATGGGGGTGACGTCCAGGGCAAAAGCGTAGGACGACCCAAACGACCTCGCTCGCCGGGGTGGTGGCGTGATGGCCAAGCCCTGCACCAGGGAGCAGCCGGACGGCACCCGGAGGGGCAACACGCGGGGGCTGAGGCGTCACTTCGTTGTGGGGGGGGGCGGAGCGCTCGTCGATTCGGTGCAGCGGGGCCGGAAAGGCGGGAGGGAAAGCCATTGCACCTGCCTGCCGCCTGCGACCACCGATCCGTCGGGGAATTGTTGCGGAAAGCATACTGAATAGCACTGTCGAAAAATTCCCAAATATGATATGATGTCAGAAATTGGCATTAGTGTTCCGGGTCATGGACAGTCACGCACACCGGCCCAGCCGCACCGCCCTGATGTCGGCCGCCGCCCGAGCGGCCCACCTGCTCGTCGACCAACAGCCGCCGATCTTCGCCGACACCCTCGCCGCCACCCTCATTGGTGAGGCCGCCGAGCAACTGCTCGATTATCACCGCGAGTTCGGCAGCCACCCGATCCTGGCCGGTGCCCGCACCACCGCCGTCACCCGCAGCCGCTGCACCGAGGACCGCCTCGCCGAGGCGGTGACCCTGCGCGGCATCGACCAGTACGTTTTGCTCGGCGCCGGTCTGGACTCCTTCGCCTGCCGCAGCGAACTCGCCCACAGTGTCCGGGTGTTCGAGGTTGACCACCCCCACACCCAGAACTGGAAGCGGAACCGGCTGACCGACGCCGGAATCACCGTCCCACACACGGTGTCCTTCGTTCCGTTCGACCTCGAACAGGGCGGGGCGCGCGCACTGACCGCAGCGCTGACGGCCGCCGGCTTCGACCCGCACCGACCGGCCGTGGTCGGCTGGCTGGGCGTCACCATGTACCTGAGCGTCGAGGCGATCGGCCAAGTCCTCTCCACCATCGGCGAGTTCGCGCCCGGCACTGAACTGATCGCTGAGCACCTGCTCCCCGCGGAACACCGCGACCCGGCCGGGCAGACCTATGCCGAGCACGTGCAGGCCGCAGCCGCGGAGGGCGGTGAGCCGTGGCGGACCTTCCTCACCGTCGAGGAGATGGAGACCCTGCTGCGCACCCACGGCCTGCGCCCGCTCAGCCACCTGCGCCAGCGCGATGCCGTGGACACCCACCTGTGGGAGGAACGGACGGACGCGCTGCGCCCGTTCGAACTCTCCGTGCTGAGCCATGCGGTGGTGCCCGAGCGGTGATCGGCGGCGGAGGCGCTCGCTTCGGTCACAGCCCGGCCGGGTCGTCCAGGACGGCGCGCAGGCGGGCGACGCACTCGGCGACGAACGCCGGGTCGGTGTGCCAGTAGTACGGCACTCCGCTGATCGCCACGGCCACCGCCCAGCCACAAGCCCGTTGCCACGTCGGCTCGTTGACGCCCAGCGCGTCCCGGTAGGCGTGGCGGGCGGCCGCTGGCATGTCCCACAGCGGGGCGTGTTCGGCGTCCGGGAAGCCGATCGACAGGCCGCCGAAGTCGATGATCGCGTGCAGTCGGCCGTCCCGGACCAGCAGGTTGGACGGCTTCAAGTCCCCATGCAGCCACACCCGGGGTCCGGCCGGGGCGGGGAGGTCGAGCGCCCCGCGCCAGATCGCCTGCAGGCGGTCGAGGTCCAGGTCGAGGCCCGGCAGGGTGCGGGCCTGCGCGAAACACTCATCGACCCAGTCGGCGCAGGGCGTCAACTCCCCACCCCGGTACCAGTGCAGGCCGCCCCGCTCGGCCTCGGGCGGCAGCGGGGCGGTGTGCAGGCTGCGGACCGCCCCCGCCAACTCCGCCCCGAACGCGCCCCAGTCGGGCACCGAACCGGGCCCCGGTTCGGTGCCCTCGATCCATCGGTACACCGACCACGGCAACGGGAACCCACCCCCCGGCACCCCCTCATGCACCGGCTCCGGCACCTCGCACGCCAACTCCGGCGCCAGCCTGGGCAACCACCTCTGCTCCTTGCGCACCGCCTCCGCCGTCCCCGGCGTCCGCGGCAACCGCACCAGCAACTCGCCCCCGAGCCGGAACATCCGATTGTCCGTCCCGGACCCGGCTGCGCGGATCGGCAACCCGGCCCACTCCGACCGCTGTTCGGCCAACAGCCGGCGGACCAGGGCTTCGTCGGCCGGGATCTCGTCCTCGTGCAGTGTCATCCGTCGATCATTCACCGCACACCCGCCCGAGAGCGAACGAAATTCCTTCGCACGGCCGGAGCGCCCGTCGCCACGCTCCCGCTGTGGCATACGCATGGGACGTGGGCCAACTGATCGAGGACGGCTTCGCGCCTGTGGCCGTCGAGCACGAGTGGGTAGGACGGGGGAGGCGAACCTGTTCCCGCGCGAGCTGCTCCACCGGGCACGGGAGCTCGTCGCCGCGCACACCGTACTGACGGTCGAGCCCGATCCGGCCTCCGTGCGCGCCTTCGGCCCGGACCTGAACGACCGGACGCGGCCTGGGTACCCGCCCACCGGGAGGGTTTTCGCCAGGCCGCCGGGACCGCGGAAACGATTCCGCCTCGGCCGGCCCGCCCGGCCTGAGGCACAGAGCCGGCCCGGCCCGCCCCGCTCTCGACGGGACGGGCCGGGCCGGGTGCGAACCGGCGAAGTGTCAGGGCTTGAGGATCAGGCGGATCGGGTTGCCCTGCTTGGTGTGCAGGCGCTCGACGGCCGCCGCGGCCTGCTCCAGCGGGAGCACCTCGCTGACCGAGCGGGAGAAGTCGAGTCGGCCGCCGGCGGCGAGGGAGATCAGCTGCGGGACGGCGTTCTCCTCCGAGCCGTAGTGGCCCAGGATCTGCTGCTGGAGGTAGGAGAAACGGACGCTGTTGGCGACCGTCAGCGGCTGGTCGGTCAGGCCGACGAGGATCAGGCGCCCGTGCGCCCCGAGGACGGCCAGCGCCTGCTCGCGGACGGCCGGGACACCGGCGAAGTCGAAGGCGGCGGCCAGGCCGGCCCCGCCGGTCGCGGCGCCGATCTTCGCGGCGAGCTGCGGGTCGGCGGAGTCGAGGACCACATCCGCACCGAAGGCGAGAGCCCGTTCGCGGGCGGCGGGGGAGGGGTCCACGGCGATGACCGGGTTCGCGCCGATCGCCCGCAGCAGCTGCACGCCGTGCGCGCCGAGGCCGCCGACGCCCCAGACGCCGACCGGCTCGGCCGGGCGCACCTGGCCGGTGGTGGTGATGGCGGCCCACGGGGTGGAGACCGCGTCCGGAATGATCGAGCCCTGTTCGAACGGGATCGACTCGGGCAGCCGGACCAGGGTGTCCTTGCGGGCGAGCGCGTACTCGGCCCAGCCGCCGTCGTAGTCCACGCCGCGCGTCCAGGTGATGCCGTCGCGCTTCTCGCCGGCCTGCAGCACCACCCGGTCGCCGATCTGCCAGGCGCCCGCGTCCTCGCCCAACTCGGCGACGGTGCCCGCGACTTCGTGTCCGAGGGTGACGCTCTCGCCGGGGAGGTACAGCGGGGTGAGCGAGCCGTCGATCAGGTGGACGTCGGACAGGCAGACGCCGGCCGCCTCCACCCTGATCAGCACCTGGCCGGCGCCGGGGACTGGGCGCTCCACCTCCTCGACGCTCAGCTTGCGGGTGGGCAGGTGCAGGCGGACGGCACGCATCCGGGCCATGGTCGATCCTCTCCGGCCGGCGGCGTACGTGTCGGCGGCCTCGTTGCCGCAGCGCCCTGCCCGAGGTGTATCGCAAGGCGACTTGCATTGCCGAGGCTACGACGCGACACACGGCAATGCAAGGAGGCCTGCGTTAGGCTTCGGGCGTGTCGAAGGAGAAGCCGGTGGGACCTACGGGGACGGACGCGGCCGAGGGCAGGGCCGCCACCCCGCTGCGTCGGCGCGGCGCCGCGATGCGGCGGGCCGTGCTCGACGCCACCGTGCGGCTGCTCGCCGAGGGCGGACTCGACGCCGCCAGCGTCTCGGCCGTCGCGGCCGCCGCCGGCGTGCACGAGACGTCTGTCTACCGCAACTGGGGCACCCGCGAGCACCTGCTCCGCGAGGCCCTCGCCGACTACACCGACCACGCCCTGCCGCTGCCCGACACCGGCAGCCTGCGTGAGGACCTGCGCCAACTCCTCACCGCCCTGGGCGCGTTCCTCGACACCCCGGAGGGTCCGGCGCTGCTCCACCTGAGCATCGCCCCGGCCACCGCCGAGACCCGCAGCGGCCGCGACGCCTACTGGGCCGAGCGGCTGGAACGCGCCGAGATCCTGCTGCGCCGGGCCGCCGAACGCGGCGAGATCCGCTCGGACGCCGATCCCCGGGCGGCGGTCGAGGCGCTGATGAGCCCGCTGTTCGCCCGCCACCTGCTGCTCGGCGAACCCGTCACCCCCGCCTTCCTGGGCTCCCTGGTCGATCTGGTGGTGGACGGCCTGGCCCCGCGCTGAGCCGGCCGATGGACGTCCGGCACGAACCCGTCCCGTTCCGGCTGTAGAGAGCCTCGTCGCCCGAAGTACAAGATCTGTGACTCTTCCCCTTTCCGGTCTGTTCGGGTGAATCTTGATGTGCCGGGCCGATCTGGCTCGTTGACGATTCATCGGAACGAAGTGGGGGCACTGCCATGGGCGAAGACTGGTATGTGGACGATCGATGCACCGGGTGTGATGTGGCGCGGCAGCTCGCACCCGACCTGATCGTGCAGGTGGGCCGGGGTTCGGAGGTGGTGCGCCAGCCGCGCGACGCCGCCGAGCGGGCGCAGTTGAACGCGGCCGCGTTCGCCTGCCACACCCGTTCGATCCGCCGGCACTCGGGGCCGCTGGACGCGGCGGCCGACCCGTTCCCGCTGGCGATCGACGAGAACGTCCTGCTCTGCGGCCACAATTCGCGGCAGACGGCCGGCGCCAACTCCTATCTGCTGCGGCGGCCGGACGGCACCGTGATGATGATCGACACGCCGCGCTGGTCGGAGTCGCTCGCCGCCCGCTACGAGGCGGTCGGGCGGGTGACGGACGTCCTGCTGACCCACCGGGACCACGCCGCGCACGGCCGCAGCTACGCGGACCGCTTCAAGGCCCGACTGTGGATCCACGAAGGCGACTCGGCCGCCGCGCCGGACGCCGACCGGGTGCTGCGCGGCACCGATCCGGTCGAGATCGCCGACGGCGTGACCGCCCACCCGGTGCCGGGCCACACCGAGGGCAGTGTGCTCTACCTCGCCGACCGGCGGTACTGCTTCAGCGGCGACAGCATCTACTGGTCGCGCACCGCCGGCGCGTTGGCCGTCGCCGAACACGTCACCTGGTACTCGATCGAGGAGCAGGCCGCCTCGCTGGCCCGCGTCGCGCCCCTGCTGCACTTCGAATGGATGCTCCCGGGACACGGCGACCGCAAGCAGCTGACGCCCGGGCAGATGGCCGAGCAGTTGGGCGCACTGGTCGCCCACGCCGCCCAACTGGTCTCCAGCCCGGTGGACTTCGCCGCACACCAGTGGTGATAGGGGCAGATAGGGTGGCCCGGTGACCATTCGGGTGATCGTGCTCAACGGCGGCTCCAGCAGCGGGAAGAGCAGCCTGGCGCGCTCGCTCCAGGACCGGCTGCCGGAGCCCTGGCTGACCTTCGGGATCGACGGCCTGATCGAGGCGATGCCGCCCGCCCTGCTGGCGGAGGACGCCGGGATCGACCTCGGCGGCGACGGCGCCGTCACCGTCGGCGACACCTTCCGCCGACTGGAAGCCGCCTGGATGGCCGGCGTCGCCGCCACCGCCCGGGCGGGTGCGCGGGTCCTCGTGGACGACGTGTTCCTCTCCGGGGCGGACTCCCAACACCGTTGGCGTGAAGCACTGTTGGGCCTGGAGGTGCTCTGGGTCGGGGTCCGCTGCGACCCGGCCGCCGCGACCGCCCGCGAGCGCGCCCGGCCCGACCGCACCCCGGGCATGGCCGCCGACCAGGCCCTGCGGGTGCACCACGGCGTCCACTACGACCTGGAGGTGGACACCACCCGCACACCCCCGTCCGAGTGCGCCCGAGCGATCGTGGAACGGCTGGAGCGGCTGAGCGCCAGTGGCCGTCACTAGCGTGCGGTGGCAAGGGTCACGCACCGCACGCCGACTTCCCGATGCGCCACTGTGAATGTGAACGAGGCTGTCTGGTAAGGATTTTGACGCTGCATTAGAATTCCTTGCCTCGGGGGTGAGGCGGATGGAGCCTGGCACTGCCGCGCCGAGCGACACCTCGGTGGTGAGGGTCCTCGGCCGGGACGGGCGGCCGGAGGGGGCCGGGTTCCTGGTGGGGCGGCGCGACGTGGTCACCTGCGCGCACGTGGTGGCCCGGGTGCTCGGCGTGGCGGCGGACGCGGCGCAGGCGCCGGGCGGTCGGCTGGAGGTGGACTTCCCCCTGGTCGCGCCGGGGCGGCGGACGGCCGCCGAGGTCACCGGGTGGACGCCGATCGCCCCGGACGGGTCGGGTGACGTCGCGGTGCTGCGCCTGGTCGAGGCCGCGCCCGCCCGGGCAGCCTCGGCCAGGGTGGTGGAGCAGGGCGCGGCATCCGACCGGCGGGTACGGACGTTCGGGTTCCCGGCCGGGCACGACGACGGGGTGTGGAGCGTCGGGTGGCTGCGCGGGCGGACGGCGGCCGGCTGGTACCAGTACGACACCGACCCGGCCGGGCAGCACCGGGTGCGCCCCGGCTTCTCCGGCGCACCGGTGTGGGACGTCGCCGAGGGTGGCGTGGTCGGCATGGTGGTCGCGGCCGACGGCGCGGGCGGCGGCCGGTCCGCGTACCTGATCCCCACCGAGACGCTGCGCGCCGGCCGCCCCGAACTCGGCCCGGCCGCCCGGCCGGTGAGCCCGTTCCGGGCACTGGAGCCGTTCGCGGAACGCCACGCCGACCGGTTCCACGGCCGCGAACAGCTCACCGGGCGGATCGTCGACCAGCTCGCCTGGGCGCCCGTGCTGGGCGTCGTCGGGCCGTCGGGCTGCGGGAAGTCCTCGCTGGTGCACGCCGGAGTGCTGCCCGGGCTGCGCCGCCAGGACGGACTCCACGTGGTGACGCTCCGCCCGGGGCAGCACGGCCGAAGCCCGGTCGAGGCGCTCGCGGCAGCCCTGCTGCCCGCCCTCGAACCGGCCCTCAGCGAGACCGCCCGGCTGGCCGAACTCCCCGCCCTCACCGAGCTGCTGCGGGACGGCCGACTGCCCGAACTGACCGACCGGCTGCTCGCCCGGCAGGGCAAGGACCGCCTGCTGCTGATGGTCGATCAGTTCGAGGAGGCCCTCAGCGGCACCGAAGCCACCGACCTCGACACGCTGGCGGCCGCCCTCGCCGCCGCCCTGCGCCCCGGCTCCCCGCTGCGCGTGGTCACCGTCCTGCGCAGCGACTTCCTCACCGCCGCGCTCACCCACCCCGGCCTCGCCCCGCTGTTCGGCGGCGACCGCCTGGTCACCGTGGGCGCGATGACCGACAGCGAACTGCGCGCCGCCGTGCAGCGGCCACTGGAGGGCACCGGCGTCCGCTACGAGCCGGGGCTGGTCGACCGGCTCCTCGGCGACCTCGGCGGCGACCCCGGCCGGCTGCCGCTGCTCGCCTTCACCCTCGCCGAGCTGTGGGACCGCCAGCAGGACGGCGCCATCGGCCACACCGCGTACGAGGCCCTCGGCGGCGTCGGCCAAGCACTGGCCAGGCACGCCGAGCAGCTGTGGACGGGCAGCCTGAGCGAGGACGAGCAGCGGGCGGCCCGCGCCCTGCTGGTCCAGCTCGTGCAACCCGGCGGCGACGGCACCGCCCCGACCCGGCGGACCGCCGCCCGCTCCGACCTGAACGACCGCCAGTGGCGGATCGCCCAGCGCCTGCTGACCACCCGGCTGATCGTCCCCGGCGCCGAGTACCTCCCCGCCGACGGGCCGCCCGAGGAGACCGTCGAACTCGCCCACGAGGTGCTGCTCACCCACTGGGACCGCCTGCGCGGCTGGTTCGAGGCGGACCGCGAGTTCCGCACCTGGCAGGCCGACCTGCGCCGGCGGATCGGCCGCTGGCAGGGCGACGGCCGTCCGGCCCGCCGCCTGCTGCGCGGCGCCGAACTGCGCGACGCCCGCACCTGGCAGCGCCGCCGTGCCGACGAACTGCCGCCCACCGAACGGGAGTTCATCGCGGCGAGCGTGCGCGGCAGTCATCGGCGATGGAGCACGGCGGTGGCCCTGACGGTCGTTCTCGGCCTGCTCGTGGGACTGGGAACGTGGGCCTGGCAGGACACCGTCCGGGACGAGGCGGCGACCACCGCCTCCGAGGTGCTGGTGCAGCAGTCCCGGGACGCCGACGGCGCCTTCGTCACCGACCGCGGCTCGTCCTACACCGCGCTGCTGCTGGCGATGCGCGCCTACCGCACCCGCGACACCGAGCAGACCCGGGCCCGGCTCGGCGAGATGTACGCCAAGTACGGCTTCGCCGACCTGCTCGTGCCCCGCTACCCGAGCTCCGAGTCGCCACTCGCCGGGCTGACCGGCGCACTGCCCGCCGCGATGCTCACCGACGCCTCGGGACGGATGGTCGTCGGGTGGGCCGGGGACGGCACCGCGGTGGTGCTCCGCCTCGGCACCGACGGCGTGCACCGGCAGCCCACCGGCCGCCGCGCCGCCGTGATCGGCGTCAGCCCGGACGGCTCGGCGCTGGCGATGGGACACACCCCACCGTTCACCGCGGACTCCGATTCCCGGGGACTGCCGGTCGAGCTGTACGACGTGCGGACCGGCGCCGTGCGGGAGCTGGAGAGGCCGGTCGAGGGCGACCCGCTGCGCTGGGACCTGGACGTGAGCGGGGTCCTGCCAGGATTCGAACTGCCCGACCTCGCACAGGCCGGTGCGGACGGACTGACCCTGCCGACCCAGTACGCGCAGTTCTCCTTCTCGGCCGACGGCTCGCTGCTGCTGGCCCGCACCGGCGCCTTCGGCACAGCAGGGCGGGTGGTGCTGTGGGACACCGCGTCCGGGCGGATCAGGAAGGTGATGCCCGCCCCCAGCGACCTGAACGGCCAACTCTGGCTCGGCGCGGGCGGCGACACCCTGCTCAGCCTGAACGAGGGCCTGGGCCGGGACATGGCGATCGTCCACTCGCTCAGACTCTGGGACCTGCGCGGCGACGCGCCCACCGGGCGGGAACTGCTGCACTGGGACGCCTCCGCCACGGACGGCCTGGTGGTCGGCGTCAGCCCGACGGCGGACCGGGCGGCGGTCGTGGAGAGCCGGATCGGGGCCGGGGGGACGGTCAGTCACCACCTGGTGGTGCACGAGCTGCCGAGCGGACACGTCCTCAGCGACACCACCAGCGACCAGCAGGTGGTGGCCTCCGGCGTCACGATCGCCCCCGGCGGCTCACACGCCGTGCCCTACCAGACCGACGGTGCCTTCCCCATCGCTGACAGCCGGCCCGTCGCCACCGGCCCGGACGACGGGCCCGTCCTGTCCATCGGCGGCAACTGGACGCTGGACCTGTTCGGTACCGAAGCCGAACCGGCGGTCCTGATGGCCGACCCCGGCCTGCTCGCCGTGGTGGCCGGCCGCGATCCGCTGACCCGCCTGCCCAAGCCCGGGCAGCGCCCCGACGCGGCGGACGCCGGGGCGCGGCTGGCCGCGCTCTGCCGGGCGCTGGGCGACGAGACACTGCCCGACGCCGCCGCCCGAAAACTCCCGCCCGGGGCGTACCGGGGGCAGGTGTGCAGCACCGGGAAGGAGTGACCTGACGCACGGAACACCGCTGGTGCGGTTCCCCCTCGGCGGGCCGGAGGACGGCTGCTCCGGGCACCTGGCGCCGGAGGTGGACACCGGAGCCGCCGCCGACCGGCGGGACGTCAGTGCGCGCCCACCGCCGTGATCTTGACGACCGCGCGGCCCTCCTCGTCGGAGCCGTACAGGTCCACCTCCGCGGAGATGCCCCAGTCGTGGTCGCCGTTCGGGTCGTCGAAGATCTGCCGGACCCGCCACAGGCCCTCGTCCTCGACCTCCTCGATCAGCAGCATCTTCGGGCCGCGCGCGTTCGGGCCGGTGAACAGGTCGTCGTACTCCTCCCAGTACCCGTCCATCGCGTCCGCCCAGCGGTCCGCGTCCCAGCCGTCCTCGCCGTCGAGTTCGGCCAGCTCGTCGTAGTGCTCCAGCGCGCACAGCTCGACCCGGCGGAACAGCTCGTTGCGGACCAGCACCCGGAACGCCCGCGAGTTCGCGGTGACCGGCGCCGGCTTGTCGTCGAGGCGCACCTCGCCCGCCTCCGGCTCGGTCGGGTTGGCCAGCGCCTCCCACTCGTCCAGCAGCGAGGAGTCGACCTGGCGGACCAGCTCGCCCAGCCAGGCGATGACGTCCTTCAGGTCGTCCGTCTTGATGTCGTCCGGGACGGTCTGCTCCAGCGCCTTGAACGCGCCCGCCAGGTAACGCAGCACGATGCCCTCGGTGCGCGCCAGCTCGTAGAAGCCCACGTAGTCGGTGAACGTCATGGCGCGCTCGTACAGGTCGCGGACCACCGACTTCGGCTGCAACGGGTGGTCGCCGATCCACGGGTGCGCCCGGCGGTACACGTCATAGGCGTGACCGAGCTGCTCCTCCAGCGGCTTCGGGTACGTGATCTCCTGGAGCCGGTTCATCCGCTCCTCGTACTCGATGCCGTCGCGCTTCATCTCCGCCACGGCCTCGCCGCGCGCCTTGTTCTCCTGCGAGGCGAGGATCTGCCGCGGGTCGTCGAGCGTCGCCTCCACGACCGAGACCACGTCCAGCGCGTACGACGGCGACTCCGGGTCCAGCAGGTCGAACGCGGCCAGCGCGAAGGTGGACAGCGGCTGGTTCAGCGCGAAGTTCTCCTGCAGGTCCAGCGTCAGGCGCACCGTGCGGCCCTCGGAGTCCGGCTCGTCCAGCTGCTCCACCACGCCGCCCTCCAGCAGCGAGCGGTAGATGGCGATCGCGGTGCGGATGTGACGGCGCTGCGCCGGGCGGTCCTCGTGGTTGTCGGTGAGCAGCTCGCGCATCGCCTCGAACGCGTTGCCCGGGCGGCCGATGACGGACAGCAGCATGGCGTGGCTGACCTTGAACCGGGACACCAGCGGCTCCGGGTCGGCCCCGATCAGCCGCTCGAAGGTCTCCTCGGTCCACGAGACGAACCCGTCCGGGGCCTTCTTGCGGACCACCTTCTTGCGCTTCTTCGGGTCGTCCCCGGCCTTCGCCAGCGCCCGGTCGTTCTCCACCACGTGCTCCGGCGCCTGCGCCACCACCTGGCCGACGGTGTCGAAGCCGGCCCGGCCCGCCCGTCCGGCGATCTGGTGGAACTCGCGGGCCCGCAGGATCCGCACCCGCTGCCCGTCGTACTTGGACAGCGCGGTGAACAGCACCGTGCGGATCGGCACGTTGACGCCGACGCCGAGCGTGTCGGTGCCGCAGATCACCTTCAGCAGACCGGCCTGCGCGAGGCGCTCCACCAGACGGCGGTACTTCGGCAGCATGCCGGCGTGATGCACGCCGATCCCGTGCCGGACATAACGCGACAGGTTACGACCGAACTTGGTGGTGAAACGGAAGTTTCCGATCAGATCGGCGATCGCTTCCTTCTCCTGCTTCGAGCACATGTTGATGCTCATCAGCGACTGCGCCCGCTCCACCGCCTCCTTCTGCGTGAAGTGGACGACGTACACCGGCGCCTGACCGGTGTTGAGCAGCTCCTCCAGGGTGTCGTGGAGAGTCGTCCGCCGGTACTCGTAGAACAGCGGCACCGGGCGGGTCGCCGAACGCACCGCGACCGTCGGGCGGCCGGTGCGGCGGGTCAGGTCCTCCTCGAAGCGGCGGACGTCGCCGAGGGTCGCCGACATCAGCAGGAACTGCGCCTGCGGGAGTTCGAGCAGCGGAATCTGCCAGGCCCAGCCGCGGTCCGGCTCGGCGTAGAAGTGGAACTCGTCCATCACGACCTGGCCGATGTCGGCGCGCGGGCCGTCGTGCAGCGCGATCTGCGCCAGCACCTCGGCGGTGCAGCAGATGATCGGCGCGGTCGGGTTGACCGAGGCGTCGCCGGTCATCATGCCGACCTGCTCGGTGCCGAAGATCTTGCACAGGTCGAAGAACTTCTCCGACACCAGCGCCTTGATCGGCGCGGTGTAGAACGTCCGCTTCCCCTCGGCCAGCGCGGCGAAGTGCGCGCCCGCCGCGACCAGGGACTTGCCGGAGCCGGTCGGCGTCGCCAGGATCACGTTGTTCCCGGAGACCAGCTCGATCAGCGCCTCCTCCTGGGCGGGGTAGAGAGTGATGCCGCGCTCCGACGCCCACTCGGCGAAGGTCTCGAACAGCGAGTCGGGCGTGGCGGGTTTCGGCATCAGGTCCAGGAGGGTCACCCCGCTATCTTGCCCGTCCGGCATGACCATGGGCAAAGCTCGGGCCCGCACGGCCCGCCCGCGCCGCCGCCGGACCGTCCGGTCGATTCCTTTACGTGCTTGGCGTGTTGCTGTGCGTTACGGGAGGATCGGGCCGCCCGCCCCCGACGTGGTTGGGGGCGACCCGACGGAAGGACATCCATGCGCAAGCGAGTTGCCGGCCCGGCGGTTGTCGCTATGGCGACGGTGGCGATGGCGGCCGGGCCGGCCGCGGTGTTCACCGAGACGGTGGCCGCGACCGGCGCCCCCAGCGGAGTGGTCGCGACCTGCCCCGACGGCACCCACCCCTCGGACGTGCGCGTCACCAACGGCGACGGCACCCCGCTCGGGCCCGACCAGCGCGTACACACCACGGCCGTCGGCGCCACCGGCGTCGGAGCGTGGATCGCCCCCTACGGCGGCTCCCCGCCGCCGCCGGACTCCATCCGCCTGACCATCACCTGCACCGACGGGAGCTGAGCCCTGGCGGTCGGCCGGCCCCGACCGTCGTCTGCGCCGACGGAAGCCGGCGTCCCGGCGACGGCGAATGCGTCAGGGGCAGGTGACGACCTGGCCGGCCCAGGACAGGCCGCCGCCGAAGGCGAACAGCAACACCCGGGCGCCGGAGCGCAGTTCACCGCGCTCCACCAGCTTCGCCAGCGCCAGCGGGACGGAGGCCGCCGAGGTGTTGCCCGAGTCCACCACGTCCCGGGCGATCACCGCGTTCTCCGACAGGCCCAGCTTCTGCACCAGCGACTCGATGATGCGCAGGTTCGCCTGGTGCGTCACCACCCCGTCCAGCTCCGCCGGGCTCAACCCCGCCGCCCGGCATGCCTGCTCGGCCAGCGCCGGCAGTTCCGTGGTCGCCCAGCGGAACACCGCCTGCCCGTCCTGTTCGAACCGCGGGTGCCAGTCGCCCAGCAGCCGCACCGCGCTCGCCCGCGAGGGATCCGACCCCCACACCACCGGCCCGACGCCGGCTTCCGTGCCGTCGGTCGCCGACAGGACGGCCGCGCCCGCGCCGTCGCCCAGCAGGATGCAACTGCGGCGGTCCGTCCAGTCGGTGACGTCCGACATCTTCTCCGCGCCGATAACCAGCGCGTGGCGGGCGGCGCCCGCGCGCAGCGAGTGGTCGGCCAGCGAGAGCGAGGTGCAGAAGCCCGCGCAGCCGTTGTTCACGTCGAACGCCACGGCGGACGGGATCCCCAGCCGGGCCGCGACCTGCGCCGCGGTCGACGGGCACCGGTCCATCGCGCTGCAGGTGGCCACCGTGATCTGCCCGATCTCCGCCGGGTCCAGCCCCGACGCCGCCAGCGCCTTCGCGGCGGCGGTCGTGGCGAGATCCGCCACCGACTCGTCCGGCCCCGCGATCCGCCGGGTGGCGATGCCCGTTCGCCGCCGGATCCACTCGTCGTTGGTGTCCACCATGGTCGCCAACTCGTCATTGGTCAGCACCCTGCCGGGCTGGTGGTGGCCGAGACCAGTGATACGGACTCCGGGCATGGCAGTTCCCTTCCGCAACAACGGCCACCGGCCGGTGCCGGGGGCAACGGCCGCGAATATAGCAACCGATCGGTCGGAAGCTAAAAGCCGAACCGCCGACCGCCGCCACCCGCCGGGGCTGCTGACCCGCCCGGAACGGACCCCGCTGGGGCGGCCGGGCTGTCGTCAGCGGGTGAACTTCTCGATGGCCGCCGGCGTGACAGGGGTGAAGAAGTTGACGAGGTTGCCGTCCGGGTCGCGGAGCAGGAGTGAGCGGTTGCCCCAGGGCATCGTGGTGGGCCCGGCCACGAAGTCGGTGACGGAATCGGCCAGGTTCCGGTGCACGCCGTCCACGTCGGTGACGAGGAATTCGATGATCACGGAGTTGTTGTCGGCCGGACGGGCGGAGCCTGGGGCGAACAGTGCCACGGTGCGGGTGCTGCCGATCGCGAGGGTCGCGCCGGCGGTCCGCAGTTCGGCGAAGTCCTCGGTGGACCAGTCCGCCCGCACTCCGGTGGCCCGCTCGTAGAAGCCGACGAGGCGAGCGATGTCGTCGGTGATGATCCGGGTCGAAACGAAGTCCATGGTGCTCTCCTCGGGTCGGTGAAGCCGTTGCCCCCGGACGCTAGAGCAGATAGTGGACAGAATCGGTCCGGTATCGGCGCTAGGCTCCTGGACATGGCTCGACCCACCAGCCGCGTGCTCACCCTCCTGGAACTCCTGCAGTCGGGCGGCGTCAGAACGGTGGCCGAACTCGCCGGCCGGCTCGGCGTGGACGGGCGCACCGTGCGGCGGTACGTGGACCACCTGGTCGAGCTCGACATCCCCGTCGAGGCGGTCCGTGGCCGTTACGGCGGGTACCGGCTCGCCCCCGGGTACCGGCTGCCGCCGCTCATGCTCAACGACGACGAGGCGCTCGCGGTGCTGCTCGGCCTCGTCGCCGGCCGCCGGACGGGGTTGCTGACGGCGACCGGGACCGCGGGCGAGACCGCAGCGGCCAAGATCCGCCGGGTCCTGCCCGAGCGACTGGCCCGCCGGCTCGACGCCGTCATGGAATCCCTCGCCTTCACGGCTCCGCCCGGCGAGTCCGCCACCCCGGAGACCGGCGTCCTGCTCGCCATCGCCGATGCGGTACGCCACCGCCGCCCGATCTCGATCAGGTACACCACCCGGGACGGCCGACGGAGCGAACGCACCCTGCACCCGTACGGGATCGTCACCCATGAGGGCCGGTGGTACGTCACGGGCGCCGATCCCGGGATCGGCCAGGACCGGACTTTCCGCCTCGACCGCATCGCGGACGCGAGGACGCTGCCGGGTTCGTTCGAGCCGCCCGCCGGACTCGATCCGGCCCAGCACGTCCTGTCAGGGCTCGCCAAGGCTGCGTACCGGCACGAAGTGACCCTGCGGATCCACGGGACGGTCGAACAGATCCGCACCCGACTGCCGGCCAGCGTCGCGAGCGTGGCGGAGGCCGCGCCGGCGGAGGGCGACACGCACACCGAGCGGTGGCTCCACGTCGAAGTGCGAGCAGAGCGGCTCGACTGGTTGCCTCCCGTCCTCGCCTCGCTCGACCGGCCGTTCGTCATCGAGCGCCCGGACGAACTCCGCGACCTCGTCCTCGCGCTCGCCGAGCGGCTCACCGCCTCTGCCCGCCGAGCCTGACGCCGCTGTCGGCCATCCTGCGGCCATCCTGTGGTCGGTCGGTCGGGCCCTGGAAAAGGAGTTTCGGTGCCACGGGAGCCTATTCCGACTGCTCACCGAGCGGCGGGATCACATCGAGCTGCTGAAGGAAGCCGAGAATGTCCTTGTCCGACCACTTCTCGGCGAGCTTCCCGTTCTCGATGCGGTGGACCACCGTCGCCGTCATGGTGATCGGCCGCCCGGTTGCCGGGATGCCCGGCAGGTCGCCCACGCTCGTCCCGCGCCCCGTCAGCCGGGTCACGACCTTGTCGCCCTCCGCGATCTGGTCCTCGATCTCGTGCACCCCGGGTGTGGCCTCCCAGAACAGCCGGAACGCCTGCTTCAAGCCCTCACGCCCGGGCGCGAGCCCCGGGAACGGCGGCGGCGAGTGGTCCACGTAGTCCTCGGAGACCAACTCGTCCATAGCCTCCAGGTTGCCCGCATCGATCTCCCGATAGAACCGGCGGACCAGACTCTTGTTCTCCTCGACGGACATGGGCGCCTCTCTGCAGGTTCGACCGCGCCGCCGGACCGGCGCACGACGGCTGCATCCTCACCCGCCGGCTCCCCCCGCCACGCCCTCGGCGCGCCACGGACGCGGTGGCCGTTCATTCAGAAGCAGCCCCTCCGGACCACTCGGCGTGCCGCGTCACCGCCCGCCCCCTGACCTGCCGATCCACCGGGCACACGGGTTCACCGCGCCAGGTCGGCACCACGTAGGATTCGCGACCGGGGTGCCGACCGGGCGCCGCCGGACCGGGCAGCGTGACGGAGGTGGACCGATGAGCCCGCGCAACACCGTGGCCGAGGCGCGTCGGACCCGGGCCCGGATCATCGACCGGAGCGTGGCGCTGGCGTCCGTGGACGGGCTCGAAGGCCTCACCATCGGACGGCTCGCCACCGATCTCGGGCTCAGCAAGGCCGGCGTGCTGGGCCACTTCGGTACCAAGGAGACCCTCCAACTCGCCACCCTGGAACGGGCGTCCGCGCTGTTCACCACCCTCGTCTGGGAGCCGGCCGCGCACGCCGAGCCCGGGCTGCGGCGGCTGCGCGCCGTCTGCGAGAGCTGGATCGCGTACCTGGAGCACGCCCGCGAGATCTTCCCCGGCGGCTGCCTGTTCACCACCGCCGCCGTCGAGTTCGACGCCCACGACGGGCCCGTCCGCAAGAACGTCGCCCGCCTGCTGCTGGTGTGGCGCCGCCGCCTGGCCGGCGAGGTCCGGCTCGCGATCGAGGCCGGGGAGCTGCCCGCCGACACCGATCCCGAGCAGATCGTCCACGAGCTGACCGGTATCTACCTGGCGCTCAACCAGTCCCTCCAGCTCCTGCGCGACCCGCTCGCCGCGACCCGCACCCGCAACGCCCTGAACCGCCTGCTGCCCCCGACCGCCTGACGGACGCGGACGCCCGGTCACTCGAAGTCGGGCCAGGCCACCGCCGTTTTCGACATCGGCGCCGGGCGGGGACGCATGGGGCGGGTGGGGTGTCCGGGGGGCGCGGTCGCTGGTGGACGCGCGGGGTGAATTCCGCCCCGTAGAACGTACGATCCGGAAATCGTTCCAATCGCGGAATTTCCGTCGTCTTCCGCGTGGCACACCGGCATTTCCCCTGCACCTCCTAGTCTCGACGATCTACGGTGCCTCTTCCGCCGGGCCTTCGAGCGAGGAGTACGACTATGAGTCGTGTCGTCAGGGCTGCCCTGTTCCAGACCGCGTGGACGGGCGACAAGGAATCCATGATCGCGGCGCACGAGACGGCCGCACGGGAGGCCGCCGCGCAGGGAGCGGAGATCATCGGGTTCCAGGAGGTGTTCAACGCGCCGTACTTCTGCCAGGTGCAGGAACCCGAGCACTACGGGTGGGCCGAGCCGGTGCCGGACGGGCCGACCGTGCAGCGGATGTGTGCGCTCGCGGGTGAGCTCGGAATGGTGATGGTGGTGCCGGTCTTCGAGATCGAGCAGGCCGGGTTCTACTACAACACGGCCGCCGTGATCGACGCCGACGGCCGCTTTCTCGGCAAATACCGCAAGCATCACATTCCGCAGGTGCACGGATTCTGGGAGAAGTACTACTTCAAGCCCGGAAATCTCGGCTGGCCGGTGTTCGACACGGCGGTCGGCAAGGTCGGCGTGAACATCTGTTACGACCGGCACTTCCCGGAGGGCTGGCGGGCGCTCGGGCTCGCGGGGGCGGAGATCGTCTACAACCCGTCGGCCACCAGCCGCGGCCTGTCCGCCTACCTGTGGCAGCTGGAACAGCCCGCCGCGGCCGTCGCGAACGAGTACTTCGTGGCGGCGATCAACCGGGTCGGCGTCGAGGAGTACGGCGACAACGACTTCTACGGCAGCAGCTACTTCGTGGACCCGCGCGGGCAGTTCGTCGGCGAGGTCGCCTCCGACAAGCGCGAGGAACTCCTCGTCCGCGATCTCGACCTCGGCCTGATCGACCAGGTCCGGCAGCAGTGGGCGTTCTACCGGGACCGCCGGCCGGACGCCTACGGCCCGCTGACCGGGGCGTGAGCGCGATGACCCGGACCCTGATCACCGGCGGACTGGTCGTCACGGCCGCCGAGGAGATGCCCGCCGACGTGCTGATCGAGAACGGCACCGTCCTCGCACTCGGCCTGCCCGGACGCCACCAGTGGGCGGCGGAGCGGGTGTTCGACGCGAGCGGCAAGTACGTGATTCCGGGCGGGGTGGACGTCCACACCCACATGGAGCTGCCGTTCGGCGGGACGTACGCCTCCGACACCTTCGAGACCGGCACCCGGGCCGCCGCCTGGGGCGGCACCACCACCATCGTGGACTTCGCCGTGCAGTCCAAGGACGCCTCGCTGCGCGCCGGACTCGACGCCTGGCACGCCAAGGCCGACGGGCGCTGCGCCATCGACTACGGCCTGCACATGATCATGTCGGACGTCAACGAGTCGACGCTGCGCGAGATGCCCGGGCTGATCGGCGAGGGCGTCACCTCGTTCAAGCTGTTCATGGCCTACCCGGGCGTCTTCTACTCCGACGACGGCCAGATCCTGCGCGCCATGCAGCAGGCCGCCGAGACCGGCGCGCTGATCATGATGCACGCCGAGAACGGCCCCGCCATCGACGTGCTGGTCGAGCAGGCTCTCGCCCGCGGCGAGACCGACCCCCGCCACCACGGCGAGGTCCGCAAGGCGCTGCTGGAGGCCGAGGCCACCCACCGCGCCGTCCAGCTCGCCCGGGTGGCCGGCGCACCGCTGTACGTGGTGCACGTCTCCGCCCACGAGGCGCTCGCCGAACTCGCCGCCGCCCGCGACCTGGGCCTGCCGGTGTTCGGCGAGACCTGCCCGCAGTACCTGTTCCTGTCCACCGACAACCTCGCCGAACCGGACTTCGAGGGCGCCAAGTACGTGTGCTCGACGCCCCTGCGGCCCAAGGACCACCAGGCGGCGCTGTGGCGCGGGCTGCGCACCGACGACCTCCAGGTGGTCTCCACCGACCACTGCCCGTTCTGCTTCAAGGGGCAGAAGGAGCTCGGCCGCGGCGACTTCTCGAAGATCCCCAACGGCCTGCCCGGCGTGGAGAACCGGATGGACCTGCTGCACCAGGCCGTGGTGGACGGCCACCTGACCCGCCGCCGGTGGATCGACATCGCCTGCGCCGCGCCCGCCCGGATGTTCGGCCTGTACCCGCGCAAGGGCACCCTCGCGCCCGGCTCGGACGCCGACGTGGTGATCTACGACCCGCACGCCACCCACACGCTGTCCGCCGCCACCCACCACATGAACGTCGACTACTCGGCGTACGAGGGCCGCACCGTCACCGGCCGGGTGGAGACCGTGCTGTCGCGCGGCGAGGTCGTCCTCGACCGCGGCCACTACCTCGGCCGCCCCGGACACGGTGCCTTCCTGCCCCGTTCCACCTGCCAGTACCTCTGAGAAAGTGGGGATTTTCCGCAGTGGACTTCGGACTCGTCCTGCAGACCGACCCGCCGGCCTCCAAGGTCGTCGACCTGATGCGCCGCGCCGAACGCAACGGCTTCCGCTACGGCTGGACCTTCGACTCCGCCGTGCTGTGGCAGGAACCGTTCGTGATCCACAGCCGGATCCTCGAACACACCGAGCGGCTGCACGTCGGCCCGATGGTCACCAACCCCGGCACCCGCAGCTGGGAGGTCACCGCCTCCACCTTCGCCACCCTCAACGACATGTACGGCAACCGCACCGTCTGCGGCATCGGCCGCGGTGACTCCGCGATGCGGGTGGCCGGCCGGCGGCCCAACACGCTCGCCCGGCTCGGGGCGGCCATCGACGCCATTCGCGAGCTCGCCGAGGGCCGCGAGGCGGTCGTCGACGGCACCCCGATCCGCATCCCCTGGATCAAGGGCGGCCGCCTGCCCGTGTGGATGGCCGCCTACGGGCCCAAGGCGCTCGCCCTGGCCGGACAGAAGGCGGACGGCTTCATCCTCCAACTCGCCGACCCCTACCTCACCGAATGGATGGTCAAGGCCGTCCGCCAGGCCGCCGAACAGGCCGGCCGCGACCCCGCCGCGATCACCGTCTGCGTCGCCGCGCCCGCCTACATCGGCGACGACCTCGACCACGCGCGCGAACAGTGCCGCTGGTTCGGCGGCATGGTCGGCAACCACGTCGCCGACCTGGTCGCCCGCTACGGCGAACACTCCGAGCTCGTCCCCGAGGAACTCACCGCCTACATCAAGGGCCGGCACGGCTACGACTACAGCCACCACGGCCGCGCCGGAAACCCCTCCACCGACTTCGTCCCCGACGCCATCGTCGACCGGTTCTGCCTGCTCGGGCCCGCCGAGGCACACATCGAGAAACTGCACGTCCTGCGGGAGGCGGGCGCCGACCAGTTCGCCATCTACGCGATGCACGACGCCCGCGAAGCCACCATCGACGCCTACGGCGAGCACGTCATCCCGGCGCTGACCCGTTGAACCGGCGCACCTTCCTCGCCCTCGCCGCGCTCTCCTGCGCCACCGGGACGGCCGGCCTCGCCGCCGGCTGCGGATCCGGCGCCGGGCACCACCTCCCGCCCCCGCCGCTCGACCTGTCCACCCCCCTGCGGATCCCGCCGCTGCTGCACCCCGACCCGGACGCCGACCGGGTCCGCCGCTTCGAGCTGATCATGTTCGCCGGGCAGTCCGAACTGCTGCCCGGCAAACCCACCACCACCTGGGGCTTCAACGGCGCCTACCTCGGCCCCACCCTGCGGGCCAGCCGCGGCGACCGCGTCGCGATGTCCGTCCGCAACGCCCTCCCCGAAGCCAGCACCGTCCACTGGCACGGCATGCGCCTGCCCGCCAGGATGGACGGCGGCCCGCACCAGCTGATCGCCGCCGGCGCCCGCTGGACCCCCAGCTGGACCATCGACCAGCCCGCCGCCACCACCTGGTACCACCCCCATCCGCACGGAGCCACCGCCAAGCACGTCTACCGGGGCCTGGCCGGAATGTTCCTGATCGACGACGACCACGAGGTCCAACTGCCCAGCGGCTACGGCACCGACGACATTCCGCTGATCCTCCAGGACAAGAACCTCGACGACCACGGCCGGATCGACGGCGACCCGCTCAAAGGCCCCTTCGGCATCCTCGGCGACCGCATCCTGGTCAACGGCACCTACAACCCGCGTTTCGACGTCACCACCACCCGCCTGCGGCTGCGCCTGCTCAACGCCTCCAACGCCCGCATGTACCAACTGGCGTTCGCCGACCACCGCAGCTTCCACCTCGTCGCCACCGACGGCGGGCTGCTGCCCGCACCCCTCGCCACCGACACGCTCGCCCTCACCCCCGGCGAACGCGCCGAGATCGTGGTCGAGTTCAGCCCCGGCGACAACGTCGTGCTGCGCAGCCTCGACACCGGCCTCGACATCGCCATGGGCGACCTCGACCTGATCCGCTTCGTCGCCGCCGAGCAGCTGCGCTCCGCACCCGACCTCCCCGCCACCCTCCCCGCGCCCGACCCGATCGTCCCGCCCGCCGGCGCGACGGTCCGTCACTTCACGCTCAGCGGACGCGACAGCATCAACGGCCGCCCGATGGACATGAAACGGATCGACGAGGTCGTCCCCTCCGGAGCCGTCGAGATCTGGGAGGTCGAGAACAGCACCGGCACCTCCCACAACTTCCACATCCACGAAGTCGCCTTCCAGGTCCTGGACGACGAAGGCGCCCCCACCGGCGGCCACAAGGACACCGTCTTCACCCCCGCCCACACCACCGTCCGCCTGGCCGTCCGGTTCGGCCCGTTCAGCGACCCCGTCGAGCCGTACATGTACCACTGCCACATCCTGCGCCACGAGGACGCCGGAATGATGGGGCAGTTCGTGACCGTCGCCCCCGGGACGGAGAGCACGGTGCCGCGGAGCTACACGGGCGCCGAGCACGCGCACTGAGCACTGTCCGGGGCGGCTGCGAGGATGCCCGGATGGAACAGTCGATCAGTTATCTGCGCGGGGACGCCTCCGCGCCGCAGGGCAAGGGCGCGCGGATCATCGCGCACGTCTGCAACGACCTCGGCGGGTGGGGCAAGGGCTTCGTGCTCGCGCTGTCGCGCCGGTGGCCCGAACCCGAGGCCGCGTACCGGCGCTGGCACCGGGAGCGGTCCGGCAACGACTTCGGGCTCGGTGCGGTGCAGTTGGTGCAGGTCGAGTCGTACCTGTGGGTGGCGAACATGGTCGGCCAGCGCGGCATCAGGACCGGCCGCTCCACCGGCGTCCCCGTCCGCTACGAGGCCATCGACACCGCCCTCGCCACCCTCGGCGGCCACGCCCGCCGCCTCGGCGCCTCCGTCCACATGCCGCGGATCGGGTGCGGGCTGGCGGGCGGACGCTGGGAGCGCATCGAGCCGCTGGTGACCGCGCGCCTGACCGTGCGGGGTACGGCCGTGACGGTCTACGACTACTGATGGAGTTTCAAGTCGCTGCTTCCGGCGGGATGTTGACCGGGTGTCGGCGGTCTGCCTAGATTGTCTTTGCTTGCAAACATAATCTGGGAGCGGGGGAGAGGCTCAGCCATGGAAGAGAACGTCAACCAGCGGGTCATCAGGGAATTCCGGGCGGGCGGCGGACGGGCCGAGGGCTTCCCCGCGATCCTGTTGCTCACCACCGCCGGCCGACGCACCGGCCGGCCCCGCACCACGCCGCTCGCCTACCACCGGGACGGCGGCCGCTACCTGGTGTTCGGCTCCAACGGGGGCGCCGCCGAACACCCCCAGTGGTACCGCAACCTGCTCGCCGCCGGCGGCGGCATCATCGAACTCCCCGACGGCGAAGGTGGATTGACCACCCTCTCGGTCCGCCCCGCCGAACTCGACCCCGCCGAACGCGACCGCCAGTACGCCGAACAGGCCCGCCGCGTACCGTCGTTCGCCGCCTACGCGGAGCGCACCGACCGCACCATCCCGGTCCTCGCGCTGCACCCGCTCGATCTCACCGACAACCCCGCGACCGCCGCCGCCGTGGTCGGCCAACTCCGGCTCCACCACGAGGACCTGCGCCGCCAGCTCGCCGACCTGCGCACCCGGCTGGACGACGCCGGACCCGTCCCCGGACCCGACCTCGCCGCCCAACTGCGCCAGCACTGCCTGGAGTTCTGTTACGGCCTCGGCATGCACCACACCCGCGAGGACGGCGCCTTCACCGCCTTCGAGCGGCAGTACCCCCAGCTGATCCCCGCCCTCGCCCGGCTGCGCGCCGAACACCGCACCGTCGCCGAAGCGCTCACCCGCTTCGAGGAACGGCTGGCGGCCCCGGGCACCGATGCCGCCGAGCTGCGCACCGAACTCGACCGGCTCACCGACGGCCTGGAAGCCCACTTCGCCTACGAGGAGACCCACCTGCTGCCGCCGTCCGCCCCGCACCCGCCGCGCTGACCGACTCGTCCGGTACGGTGAGGCCCGGCGGCCAGGAACCGGACAGCGCAAGGAGGCTGGATGGCCCACGCATCCCGTCCCCGGCCGGAGCCGGACGACGGCCTCACCGCGCCGGACGCCGTCCGGGCCATGCTGCTGCTGATGCCCCGGGTCGCCGCCCGGGTCAAACGGATCGCCGTCCCCGAGGCGCTGGCGGGCTTCCAACTCGCCCCCCGGCACCTGTCGTTGCTCTCCTACCTGGTCTACGACGGCCCGATGCCGGTCGGGACGCTGGCCGCACGGCTCGAAGTCGCGCCCACCACGGCCAGCCTGATGGTCGGCGACCTCACCCGTCAGGGCGTCCTGGAACGCCGCCCCGACCCCGAGGACCGCCGCCGCACCATCGTCTCCCTCACCTCCGACCCCACCACCCGCACCGCCATCGAACACTGGCTCGCCAACGGCGCCGCCGCCTGGCACGCCGCGTTCGCCCCGCTCACCCCCGCCGAACGCGCCCTGTTCGTCCGCACCATGACGGCCTACGAACAGGGCGCGGCCGGCGAGTAGCGGCCGGGCGGGTGGCTAGTCCTTCACCCGGCCCTGGAGGGCCTTCGACAACTCGGCGATGCAGGCGGCGAGTTGGGTGTTGGTCAGCTGGCTCGGGTCGCCGCCGCAGTTGGCCGTGGGTTGGCCCGACGGTTGGCCGGTCGGCTGGCCTGGGGGCTGGGGTTGGGGTTGGCCGCCCGGGGCGGTGATCGGGCCGGTCAGGGAGACCAGGTTGGGGGTGACGGTGGCGTCGCCGGAGAGGTCGATGTAGTCCTGGGTCTGGCCGTTGAAGTCGACGAAGCCGCGCCACATGTCGCGGCCGAACGGGATGATCTCCTGGAGGGCGCCGCCCTGGCCCGCGCTGATGGTGATCGCGGTCTGCTGCGCCATGTAGGAGACCATCCGGCTGGCCAGCACGTCCAGGTTCACCGCGGGGGCGTCGTCGCTGCGGACGTACACGTGCAGGTCGTTGAGGCCGCCACCGGCCCGGTCCGCCTGCAGGACGGCGAAGGCCACCACCAGCTGGGAGGAGCTCTCCCGGGGGACGAGCGGCGTCACGTAGTACAGGTGGCCGTCCGCCTTCGAACGGAGCAGGAACTCACCGGGGTTGGTGGCGTTGGTGCCCGCCGAGGTGTGCGCGAAGCCGAAGCCCTGGTCGTCCTTCGCGCCGCGACCGCCCAGCCACTGCACCTCGTGGATCTGCGAGCGCACCACCGACGCCGGGTACACCGCCCCCGGCAGCTCGCCCGGTTCGACCTGCGCCCGGTACGTCACGTCCGGCTTCCCGTCGGACGATCCGCGCAGCACCAGCACCCCGGCCGGGGCCACCACCGTGCGCTGCTTCCAGGCGAGTTGCCGGGCCACCGAGATCACCACCACCGGCTGGGCAGTGCGCGGGTCGGGGCCGTCGCAGTAGCCCCAGATGTCCTGGTCGCTGTAGACCAGGCCGGGGAACTTCTCGGCGAGCAGGTTGCGCAGACTGACCGCGCCCGTCCCGCCGAACGCCCGGTCGAACGCGTGGTCGCCGCGGAACGCGCAGCTGGCCACCGAGTTGGACTTGCCGTCCCAGACCGCGACGCCCTCCATCGGCTGCTCGCCCGAACCGTCCAGCACCGCCGTCCACGCGCCGCCGCCACTTGCCGCGCCGGGCAGGTAGTGCAGGCTGTGGTTCATCAGATGGACGCCCGAGGAGAGACCGGCGCTGTCCGTGAGCGCCTTGGTCGCCGCCGCGTACGAGGCGGTGCGCGCCTCGAAGTCGAAGTCCGGCATCGACGCGGTCTTCACGCAGGCCGGCACGTCCGCCGTGCCCACCAGGTCGCACCGGGTGCCGTCACCGGGCCGGGAGTGCTGCGTCACCGGCAGCACCGAACGGGGCGCGGCCGCGCCGCCCGCCGGTACGTCCAGCACCGTCGCCGCCGCGTAGAACCGGCCCGCGTCCTTGTCGTTGTCCCACACGCCGGTGCCGGCCCGCACCAGCGAACCGACCAGCGCCAGCAGCACCACCGAGACGGCGAGACGCGCCCGCCAACCGTCCAAGCCCACAGCGCCCACCACCGCCCACGCCGTGCCGCACAAGCCCACCGCGAGCCAGAACCAGAACAGCGGCGCGGCATCGACCGGCCCGCCGTGCGGGAAGAGCTGCCGCTTCAGCAACAGCACATAGCTCTGGTCCTGCTGCCCGAACCCGCCGAACACCGCATGCTTGACCACCCACACCAGCGCGGCGAGCAGTGGCATCCACAGCCACCACACCGCCAACCCCGGTGCCAACGACTTCAACCGACGCCACATCACCGGCCCCCTCCCATTCGCTCCGGACCTTCCCCGCTCCGCCGACCCGCCAAGCCTGCCACGCGCCCCCGACAGCACCTGCGGCCGGCCATCGGCGGATGTTGTGGAGGCTTCCGGGGACGGGAGTCCGCGCTCATCCCCGCAGGGCCAGGACTCCCGCGGTCCCGATCCCGACTTTCCGGCCGAGGAAGCGGAGCGTTGCCGGGAGCCGAGGATGCGCCGACGACCCGGGCACGGACGCCCAGCGCCAACAGGTCCGCCGACGGTCGGCGGGCGGACTGGGCAGCACCATGCCGCCACTCGAACGCGGAGCCGAACCGCCCGGCCTCGGCCACCGCGCGCGGCCTCCGGTGTCCACCGGTGCGCCCGCTCGGCGGACGGCCTGTCGGCGGACCCGGGGGAGTCTGCCCAATCCCCTTGTGGCGACCGGAAAATTAAATCGTTGGCGGTGCCGCGGGGGTGGTTGCTACCGTACGGAGCACCGTGACAGGACGCGAGGAGGTGAACACCCATGAGAGCTGGACCAAGGTGGGTGCTCCCCCTTTTCCTCACGGTGTGCGGCTGATCGAGCCGCTGTCGGGAGCGCCCTGCTGTGCAGGTACTTCCGAAAGGCGACAGCCATGAACACTGTGATGATTTCCCGGGTCGACGAGGCCCAGTGGCAGGCGGTGGCGGACGAGCAGATCGTCGGCCGCGGTGATGTCTGCGAGCGGCCGGACGGACGGCTCTTCGTCAGCATCGACGTGTGGCAGGACGAGGCGTTCAACCCGCTCGCCGAGGCGATGCTGGGCGAGCTGCCGAATGCCGTGCTGCACACGCTGGTCGGTGGCGAGGACGCCGAACTGGCGGCCCGTTGGGGGAAGGCCGGGTTCGCCGTTGAGCGGCGTGAGTGGGAGTACCTCCTGCCCACCCGCACGGAGACCAGCGGCCAGGCTCCGGAGGGCGTGGCAATCCTGCCCGCCGGCACGGCCGATGAGCGGCTACTGCGCGAGCTCGATCGGGAGATCCGGGCGCAGGTCGAGGCCACCGTCGGCTGGCACACCATGCCCGCCGAGCTCAGGTCCGGCCCGGCAGGGGACACCCTGGTGGATCCGTCGCTGTACGCCGTCGCCGTGGTGGACGGCCAGTACGGCGGGTTGATCCGGGTGGTATCGCGGGGCAGGCGCGCCCGGATCGGGCTGCTCGCCGTGCGTGCCGAGTACCGGCGGCGGGGGATCGGACGGGTGCTGCTCGGGCATGCGCTCGACACGCTGCACGAGGCCGGAATCGACACCGCCTGGACGGAGATCGACCAGGCCAACACCCCTGCCACCACCCTGTTCGAACACTTCGGCGCCCGGCGCACGGGCCAGCTCGCCGAGCTGGTGCGACGCCCGCACTGACACCGCCACCAAGCACCACCACACTTCGCTTCACCGACTCGAGAAACGAGCTGTCTTGCCGCGTATCGCCAAAGGCCTGGAAATCGAGGGCACCGTACTGGAGTGCCTGCGCAACGCCACCTTCAAGGTGGAACTCCAGAACGGCCACCAGGTGCTCGCCCACATCAGCGGAAAGATCCGCAAGAACTACATCAAGATCCTCCCGTTCGACCGCGTCCTGGTCGAGCTCAGCCCGTACGACCTGACCAGGGGACGGATCCTGTTCCGCTACCGCAACTGACCAGCCGCCAAGGCGCCCGGGGCGGCGGCCGGCACCCCGGTGTGTGCGAAGGCGCACATCGGGGCGGCGGCCGTTGCCCCCGGCCGGGGCAGGGTGACAGAGTGCCGGACATGGAAGAGTCGCAGGTCAGGACGGGGACGCGGGGCGCGCGCCCGGAGACGGTGTTCGACTGGGTGGACGCGGCGGCCGCCGAACGGGAGGCCGCCGGGCTGACCAGGCGGCTGCGCAGCCGGGCCGCCGAGGACGAGGTGCTCGACCTCGCGTCCAACGACTACCTGGGACTGACCAGGCACCCGGCGGTCACCGGCGCGGCCGCCGAGGCCGCACTGCGCTGGGGCGGCGGCTCCACCGGCTCCCGCCTGGTCACCGGCACCACCGCCGCGCACACCGAACTGGAGCGGGAACTCGCCGAGTTCTGCGGCTACGAGGCGGCCCTGGTGTTCTCCTCCGGTTACACCGCCAACCTGGCCGTGCTCACCGCACTCGCCGGCCCGGACACCCTGATCGTCTCCGACGCCCACAACCACGCCTCGCTGATCGACGGTTGCCGCCTCGCCCGGGGCCAGGTCGCCCGGACCGCCCACTGCGACCCGCAGTCCGTCCGCGAGGCGCTCGCCGCCCGTACGCAGCCACGCGCCCTGGTGGTCACCGACTCGGTGTTCTCGGTGGACGGCAACGCCGCGCCGCTCGCCCAGCACCTGGCCGCCGCCCGCGAGTTCGGCGCCGCACTGGTCCTCGACGACGCGCACGGCCTCGGCGTGCTCGGCCCCGGCGGCGCCGGAGCGGGCGCCGCCTTCGGCATCGCCGGCCAGCCCGACGTGCTCTCCACCGCCACGCTCTCCAAGTCGCTCGCCTCCCAGGGCGGCGTGGTGCTCGGCCCCGAACGGGTGATCCGCCACCTGATCTCCGCCGCCCGCACCTTCATCTTCGACACCGGCCTCAACCCGGCCGCCGTCGGCGCCGCGCTCGGCGCGCTGCGCCTGCTGCGCGCCGAACCCGGCCGGGCGGCCGACGCGCTCCGGGTGGCCCGCGAACTCTCCACCCGCCTCGCCGGGTTCGGCCTCGACACCACCGCACCCGACGGCGCGGTGGTGTCGGTCCGGGCCGACGACCCGGAGCACGCGGTGCGCTGGGCCGCCGCGTGCCGCGACGAAGGACTCGCGGTCGGCTGCTTCCGCCCCCCGTCCGTCCCCGACGGCGTGCCCCGGCTGCGCCTGACCGCCCGCGCCGACCTGACAGCCGACCAGATCGCCTTCGCGGTCGGCGTGGTGGTCAAGACGCGGTAGGCCGGGCCCCGACAATCAGACTGACGGTGCGTCAGGTAAGCGACGAAGCGTCTTGACCGCCTCCGGCCGGCGCTCCGGCTTCCAGCGGCGGCAGGGAAGACTTCCCAACTGTTGGGAGCTGCCGATGGTCACGCCCAGGAGGCCGGCCCGGCGCGCCGCCCTCGGCGGGCTTCCCGCCGCCCGCACTCCGTGCCGGTGGAGCGGTGGTGCGTCAGGCCGGGATGGTGTAACTGTCGCCGTACACCTGCCAGGTCAGCGGGGGCTGGAGGTCGAGGTTGCCGGCGCGCAGGAAGACCCGCTGCTCGGTGTCGATCCTGGAGGTGTCGCGGTTCGGGTTGCCGGACAGCATGTACGCCTTGCGGGCGTCCAGGAAGGCGTCCAGGTAGGCGGTCTCGTCGCCGCCCTTGGCCGGAGTCCTCGCCTTGCCCAGTGCGGTGGTGCGGATGGCGGCGAAGCCCTGCGGGCCGTGCACCACCAGCGCGTCGTAGTAGGCGAACTGGCCGAGCGCGTGCAGCCCGTCCGTCCTGGCCTGTCCCACCGCCGGGGTGAAGTACTGCCGGTCGCGTTCCTCGTTCTGGGCCTGCTGGAGCAGCGGGTCCGACGCGGCGCGCTGCCAGTCGCCGACGAAGGTCGGGTCGAGGCCCTGGTGCGAGGGGCTGCCGTCGAGCAGCGCCAGCGCCGGCAGGTACTTGGCCAGCACGTTGTCGGGCTTCAGGGTGGTGTAGCGCCGGATCACGTCCGCCAGGTCGCCGGTGCCGGAGCAGAAGCCGATGATCCCGGCGGTGTAGCCGTTGCCGTCGCCGATGTCCTCGATGTACGGGTACTGGGAGCGCCAGTCGAGGGTGGAGTTCTCGGCGCTGGAGACCAATTCCTGCGCGTACTCCTTCCACTTCGGGTCGGTGAGGTCCGGCCGCGTGGCGGGCGCGATGGTCGTGGCAGTGGTCGCGGCGGCGCTCGGCGAGGGCTTGGGCGCGGCCTGGGTGGTGGCGGTGGCAGTGCCGGTCGCTGTCGGCGCGGCCGAGGAAGAGCCGGGTGCGGACGGAAGATAGGTCGCGGACGGGGCGGCCGAACTCGCCGCCGCGGATGGGGAGTTCGATATGGACCCGGCGGTGGGCGGCGGCGCCGAGGCCGCGCCGTGACGCCGGGAGGCGGCGGCCTCGCCCTCCGGGCCGACCACGGTGAGGCCCGTGGTCACCACCGCGGCCACCCCCACGGCCAGCGCCACCTGGACGGGCCGGGGCGCTCTACCGGATCTGGTGCGGGTTGCTCCGCTCTGCATGGGTGCGGCTCCGTTCCTGTCGGCTACCGCCCCGCCCGGGGGAGCGGGGCGACGGTCGGCCGGACCAACAGCCGCCACACGTCCGAAGGGTTCCCCCCACCGGCACCGGGCGTCCGGATCCCGACCGGGCCCTGACGCTACCTCAGAAACGGAACCACGTCTTCCCGAACCGGACCTCCGTCCATGTCCTGAGCGTCCCGGCAGCCCCGGCCGACACCGAACTGTCCGCGCGGCGGCGGCAGGAACTATCCGTCGGTGTCCCAGTTGCACCCGGAGGAGAGCATCTTCTTGAGGATCGTGTCACCGTTCCCGGTGAGTACCGGGCGCCAGGTCTCCAGGTCCCAGGTCGGACCGCCGAGATGCCCCCCGCTGGTGTTCGGGTAGGAGAACTCCGCGTGGCACATCAGCTGTTGATACGTCGAGTTCTGCGCGGCCGGCGTGGCACCCGGGAACATCTGCGTGTTGGACCACACCTGCCGCCAGTCGTCCTTCACGTCACTGGCGGCGTCGTCGTGCCCCAGGACGGTCTTGAACGCGGCGGACGTCGGAGTGACGTGGACGGAGGTGAAGCGGCTGTCGTTCCAGTTGATGTAGACCTCGGTCTTCTGCACCCACTTGGTGTTGGTGATGCCGCCGTAGCCGATGCACGCGGACTGGCAGGACTCGAAGGCGTCGGCCTGGCCGGCGCTCCACAACAGGTACTTGCCGGACTGGAAGTCCTGGCGCACCCCGTTGTTGTCCTCGACGTTTCCGCCGACGTGCCCGGCGCCGTACTCGTCGCTCGTGGGGTAGCCGTACGTCCCGCGCTCGTACCCGTACTGCCCCCACCACCAGCCGATGTTGCCGTGCACCGCGTGCGCCCCGGTGCTGGGCGACCAGTAGACGGTGGCGCCCTGGAACTCCTGGCGGACGCCGACCCCGTCGGGGTTCCGCAACTCGTCGGTGAGCGGGTACCCCAGGTAGCCGCTCTCCCACCCGTGCTGCGCCCACTCCTCGCCGATCAGACCCCACACGGCGTGTGCCCCGGTGCGCGGGCTCCAGTAGATCGAGCCCTTGTCGAACACCTGCCGCCGGCCGACCCCGTCGGGCAGGCCGAGTTCGTCACTTCTGGGACACCCGAGGGCCTCCCGTACGCCGGGCGTCTGGGTGTACTCGGTCCAGATGGCGCCATCGACCGAGTAGGTGCCGCAGATGACTTCCGCGGCCGCGGGGGTTACCTGGAGGTTCACGAGCAGGGAGGCGCCGGCCGCAAAAGCGGCGAGAGCGGCGAGGAACCGCGGAGCTGCTGGTCCGTTCATGGCCAGCAGTATCCAGGGAAGTAGATGGTACACGCAGCATCAGAACGAGCCAAAGTACGCGGTCACTTGAGAGCCCGTCGGGACGGCGCGCCGCGATGCCCTGACGGATCGCCACGTACCCTCGGCCGCCTGGACACCGAACTGAGCCGCCGCGCTGAACTCGACAACCCGAGCACACCCTGACAGCACCTCAGGGGTCGCCCCCCCCGGAAGGGCAGGGATCACCCTTGCGTGGCCCTTGTGGGGTTGGCGAGGGCATGTCGCTGGGGCCTGCGGCGGATCTAGCGTACGGCGCCAACTCCCAGGAGCGGTACCGCATTTCGAAGGCGTGGGCCGCCGTCTCGCTCGGCACCGCTCTGCCCGACCCGGGCAACGGCAGCCCCAGCCCGTCCCCGTCCGGCTCGCCCACCGGCAACCCGAACCCCGGAAACGCCCTCACCAACGACGACTTCGAGCAGGGTGCCACCGGCTGGACGCAGAGCGCCAACGACATCACCAACTCCAACCAGCGGACCCCGCAGGGCGGTTCGTGGTACGCGTGGATGATGGGCTACGGCTCCGCCGCCGGCGAGACCCTCGCCCAGAACAGCATCGCGGTGCCCGCCACCGGCAGCCCCAAGCTCACCTTCTGGCTCAAGGTCACCACCCAGGAGACCGGCACCACGCCCTACGACACCCTGAAGGTCACCGTCAACGGCGCCACCCTGGCCACCTACTCCAACGCCAACGCCGGCGCCGGATACGTGCAGAAGACCGTCGACCTCGGCGCCTGTCGCGGCCAGAGCGTCAATCTGCAGTTCGCCGGCCAGGAGGACGCCCACCTGGCGACCACCTTCCTGCTCGACGACGTCAGCATCGGCTGACCGGCCAACCCGCGGTCCGTCCCGGCGGACACCAACCGGGCAGTCTTAAAGGGGACTTAACGCCAAGTCGCGACAGTGTCGTGTTCATGTGACACCCTCGCGCGACCCGGGCGAAGGCGGCACACTGACCGCCATGACCGGCTTTCGCCCCGGCCCGGCCGGACCAGCCACCACCATGGCAGGTCCGGCCGAGCCCGCACTCGTCGACCGTGCGCACCTGCTCGCCGACATCCGTGCCACCCTCGACGCCACCGGCGGCGTCCTGCTCCACGGCCCGGCCGGCATCGGCAAGACCGCACTGCTCGACGCACTCGCCCAACAGGCCGACGCGGCAGGGGAGTCGGTCCTGCGCAGCAGCCCCACCGCCGCCGAGGCCGACCTGCCGCACCTCGCCCTGATCGACCTGCTCGGCGAGACCCTCCCCGCGCTCGCCGAGGAACTCCCCGGCCACCTGCGCCAGGCCCTCGAATGCGCGCTGCTCCACCGCGCCCCCCAACCCGGCGCCGCCACCGACCCGTTGGCCGTCCGGGTCGCCGTCCTGGAGACCCTGCGCCGACTCGCCGGGCGCCGCCCCGTGCTCGTCCTGCTCGACGACACCCAGTGGCTCGACGAAGCCAGCCGCCAGGTCATCGCCTTCGCCGCCCGCCGCCTCGCCGACCGCCGGGTCCGCTTCGCCGTCACCGAACGCACCGAACACGCCGACGCCGCCCCCACCATGGGCGCCCTCTGCCCGCCCACCGCCCGTGACCTCCCCGTCGGCCCGCTCGGCGAACGCGGCACCGGCGCCCTGCTGCGCGAACGGCTCGGCCTGCGCCTCAGCGGCCTCACACTCGGCCGCGTTCACGCCGTCAGCGGCGGAAACCCGTACTACGCCCTGGAGTTGGGACGCTCACTGGCCGCCGGCGGCAGCGACGCCGCGCTCGCCACCGACCCCGCCCGCCCGCTCGACGTCCCGCACCGGCTGCGCGCCCTGGTCTCCGCCCGCCTCACCGAACTCCCCGCCAACGCCCGCGCCGCCCTCACCGTGCTCGCCGCCGCCCGCACCGGCACCGGCCTGCCCGCCACCGTCACCGAACCCCTCGCCGCCGCTCTGCGCCACGGCATCCTCCGCCAAACCCGGACCGGCACACCGCAGTTCAGCCACCCGCTGATCGCCGAAGTGGTCCTCGCCGACGCCAACCCCGCCGCCCTGCGCGACGCGCACCGCCTGCTTGCCGCACTCACCGCCGACGCCGTCGAACAGGTCCGCCACCAGGCCCTCGCCGCCGAACACCCCGAACCGCACCTCGCCTCCCGCCTCACCCGCGCCGCCGACACCGCCCTCACCCGCGGCGCCCCCGGCACCGCCGCCGAACTCCTGCGCCACGCCGCCCACCACACCCCCGACCCCGACACCGCCGGACGCCGCCTGCTCGCCGCCGCCCGCAACGCGGCCGCCGCCGGCCTGCCCGACCTCGCCCGCGCCTGCGCCGAAGCCCTGCTCGGCGCCCCCGCCGCCGACCTGCGCGTCCACGCCCGGCTGCTGCTCACCCGCCTGCTCGGCCCCGACCACCCCGGCGCCGAAGCCCTGCTCACCGCCGCCGCCGACGACACCCGAGGCCACCCCGCCCTCACCGCCGCCGTCCACCAGGAACGCGCCGTCCGCGCCCTGCACCGCGGCGACCGGGCGGAAGGACTCGCCGAACTCGAAATCGCCGAGAAGCACGCCGACCAGGCCGACCACCCCGACCTGCTCGTCGAACTCCTCGCCCTGCGCGCCCCCATCACCCTGCTCACCGACCCCGCCCACGGCCTCGCCCTGCTCGAACGCGGCTGCCGCCTCGCCGCCGGCCGACCCCCCACCGCCGCCGCCGTCCGCTGCCGCGAAGGCCTCGCCGTCGCCGCCCTGCGCAGCGGCGACACCACCCGCGCTCTCGCCGAGGTCGAAACCCTGCGCACCGAAACGGAGGCCGCCGGCCGCACCGAGGACCTCGCCACCGTCCTCCACATCGCCGCCTCCGTCCTGGAACGCGCCGGCCGCTGCACCGAGGCCTACGCCGCCGGCCGCGCCGCCCACGACCTGCGCGAACGCATCGAACCCACCCCCGGCCCCGCCCGCGTCCTCGGTGGTGCCGCCGAACTCAACGGCGGCACCGCCGACCGCGCCGCCCGCCTCCTCGACTCCGCCATCCGCGCCGCCGAGGACGACCAGGACCACGAATGGCTCGCCTACGCCCACGGACTGCGCGGCCGCGCCTCACTGCTGCTCGGCCACCTCCCGTCCGCCGTCCAGCACCTCACCCGCTGCCAACTCCTGCTCCGCCGGATGCAGTTCACCGACCCCAGCCTGTTCCTGGTGGACGCCGACCTCGCCGAGGCACTCGCCCTCTCCGGCCGCCCCGCCGACGCCGCCGCCACCCTCGCCGACGCCCGCGACCGCGCCACCCGCCTCGGCCGCGAAGTCGTCCTGCTCGGCCTGCACCGCGCCGAAGCCCACCTCACCGCCCTCACCGACCCCCGCCGTGCCGCCGACACCCTGCGCGCCCTCCTCCCCGCCGCCCACCCCTACCCCCTCGAACTCGCCCGCGCCCAGCTGGCCCTGGGCACCCTCGAACGCCGCGCTCGCCGCCGCGCCGCCGCCCGTACCGCCCTCCAGGACGCCCACGCCCGCTACGCGGCAGCCGGCTGCCTGCCCTGGCTCCGGTACGTCGAGACGGCCCTGGCGTCCTTGGACGCACTGGAGGCCGACCCGACGCCGACACAGCAGCAGATCCTCGCGCTGATCCGGACCGGGGCGACGAACCGGGAGATCGCGGCGACGCTGCACCTGTCGGTGAAGGCCGTCGAGGCGAACCTGACCCGCCTGTTCCGCCAGTACGGGGTGCGGGGGCGGGCGGAGTTGGCGAAGTTTCAGGAGTAGACGGGGTGTTGGTCAGTCGACGACGATCCCGCCGAGACGGACGACCGTCGCGAGGGTCTCGTCGTCGAACCCGCAGTCCCGGGAGAACCGGGTGCCGCGCAGGCGCTCGGTGAGCGGGGCCCGGGCCAGCACCTCGCCGGTGCGGAAGTCGAGCAGCCACAGCTCGCCCATGGTGGTCACGACGGCGAGCCGCTCGCCGGCCGGGTCGGCCCAGATCCCGTTGACCGGCCAGCCGATGGTGCGCTCCCACACCGGATCGCCCGCCTCCGCCGTCATCGACCATGCCGTGATTCGCCCGAGTTGGGCGAGTACGGCCAGCCCGATTCCGGCCCGGAACACGAATCCTTCGAGGCCGGTGTCCCCGTCGATGCGCAGCGGCAGGCCCTCGGGTCGGACGAGTGCCTGCTGGGCAATGGCGTCGATCGCCATGACCGGACGCCCGCCGGGAACGATCAACGCGCTGTCGCCGGACCCCACCTGACTGAAGCGGTCGCCGCCGTGGTCCAGCACCGCGACGGTCCGCCAGCCGTCCGCCGCGTCACTGTCGGGCACGAGGTAGGACATCCGGTCGCCGTTGACGGCGATCACGCTCGCCCGGAAGTTTCCGCCGAGAAGCACCCAGTGCCGGGCACCGTCGGCAGGAGGAGTCCAGCGTTCGATCTCCTGGCCGGTCCGCGGATCGCGGAAGGAACCCTCCGTCGGCTCAAGCAGCAGCCGTCGGCCACGCCAGCGGACGGGCAGCAGCATCGACCCGTCGAGCACGGTGCTGCTGGTGGGCCGGCCCGCCCGGGTGTCGACCAGCCGACCGGCCTCGAAGTCGGAGGTCCACCAGACCGACTCGGTCCACTCGTGGAGGATCAGGGCATCATCGAGACCGAACCGCAGGGGAGGCCCGACCGGGAGGCCACCGGGCCAGTGCAAGGCCCGGTCGCGCCTCCAGGCCACGAGACCCCCGCCCGAGGTGAGCAGGCACTGCCAGCCCTCGGCGCTCCGGAGGATCGACCGAGACAGCTGCGCGCCCGTGAGATCGGCCCCGGAGAGGTCGGCACCCCTCAGCTCCGCCGCCGTGAGGTCCGCACCGCGCAGATCCGCGCGCGACAGCGAAAGCTTCCGGTAGGTCATCCAGATCCCGAAACCGGACAGGTCGAGCCCGGCCAGTGGAGCGTTCTCCAGATGGCCGTCGGCCTCGGCGAGCAGGCGCAGGCAGTTCAGCAGCGGCCTGCCCGAACTGCTCACCTGCGCCAGTTCCAGCAGCCGGGCGCGATGGTCCGGGTGTTCGCGGACCATGGTGGCCAGGAACTCGAACACCGCGTCGTCCGGCCCCAGCTCGCCGAAGGTTCCGGCCAGCGCTTCCGCCGGCTCGGGCGCGAACGCGGTCAGACCGGGCAGGCTCCCGTCCGCGCCGCGCGCCGCGAAGTGCGCGGACCAGGACCGGGAGCCGTCGCCCGCCGCCGCGCCGGGGACCCGCACGGCGTCCAGGAAGTCGCCCGTGAGCAGGCCGAGTTCACCCGCGAGCTTCAGCGCGACCAGGAACTCCAGCAGCGACTTGTGCGAGGGCCCGTAGTCGCCCTCCGCGTTGCGCACCAGCATGCCCTGGTTGCGCATGTCCTGCTCCCAGAAGTCCAGGTCCGCGTCACGCTGCACCACCGGGCCGAAGAACGAACGCAACCTCCCGGGAAAATCACGGTAGTTGAGGGTCAGCCGATCGGTGGAGAGCATTTCCCAGGCGACCTCGCAGAGGAAGTACAGCTTGTCGGCGCGGGAGGTGAAGGTCCGCTCGGCGTGGATGTCGCGGTCCATCTTCCGCCGCACCGCGTACAGGTAGATCCGGGCGAGGTCGATCTCCGCGCCCTGCTCGATCTCCGGCAGCGCGTCGATCACCAGCTCGGACATCAGCGGGCGCCGCATCAGCTCCCGAACGGTGGGATGCCGCATGACCTCGCGGACCTTGTCCTGCTTCAGCCGGTGCCGGAGCATCCGCTCGATCTGCTCGTCCTCGAACTCGACGAGCTGGACGATCTCGAAGATCGGGCCGTCCGCCGTCGCGCCGTGCCCGGCCGCGGTGATCTTCGCGCCGAACAGGTCGCGGGCCTCCCGGTCGTCCCGGAAATGCTCCTTGCGGCTGCTCAGCAGCACCTTCGCGCCCTGGTCCACCGCCGAGGCCAGCGACCAGAAGTTCGCCACCACGGTGTTGCGGTCGGCGCGCGCCGCCATCTCGTCGAAGCCGTCGAAGATCAGCAGCAGCCGGCCCATCCGGTTGAGCACCCGGACCACCTCGGCGCTGCGCAGATTCACCTTGTGCTTGTCGAAGAAGAACTCCGCCAACAGTCCCTGCACGGTGGTCTGCTTGACGTAGTCGCGCAGCGGTATCAGCAGCGGCAGCCGGGGCCGGGGCACACCGCGCCGCTTGGCGTCCCGCCAGGCCAGCACCATGGTGTGCGCCAGATGCAGCGCGAACCAGGACTTGCCCATGCCGAACTCGCCCAGCACGGACAGGTGTTGCTTGGCCGGCTCGTCCAACCAGCGGGCCACGTAGTCGTCCAGGCCGCCGTCCTGCCAGTGGTACCGACTGGTGGCGATCGGCTGCCCGGTGGCCGGGTCGATCTCGCTCTTCTCGCAGGACTGCGGCACGTAGCGGGTGTCGATGCCGCGCCGCCGCACCTCCTCCTCCACCCAGGCCAGGTACGGCTCGAAGTCGGCCTCCTCGTCGATCAGTTCGTCGAACGAGTAGCAGAACAGCCGGTCCTCGCTCGCGGCCGCCCTGGCCCGGGCCGCCGCGCTCACCCGCAGCCGCGCGATGCCCCAGCCCTCCGCCGCATCGGCCGAATCGGCAAGCCCGGCCAGCGTGTTGAGATGGTGCGGCCCCAACTCGCCCGCCACGCACAGCATCACCGTCCGGTCGAAGCGTCCCCGGCGCCGCGGAATATCCACCAGCAGCGCGATCGCGTCCTCCCCGACCGGCCACTGCGGCTGCCGGATCTCGTACCCGACCGCCCGGAACCACTCCTCGGCGTCCCGCGCCAGCCGCTGCGCCGGCGTGAGTTCGGCCCGCCCGGGCTCGATCCGCAGCCGCCGGCCCTCCTCCTCCTCCCGCGTCCGGCTCACCTGGCTGACCAGCGCCTTGACGGTCTCCTCCAAGCGCGCCTCGTGCGGCGCCCGCGTCCGGTCCACCACCTGCTCGAACGCGGCGGCGAACCCGTCCACATGCTCCTCGAATCCGTGTGCCAGATGCCCGAACTCCCCGGTCTCCCCGTTCCGTTCGACCGCCTCGGCGACCTCGCGGCGCACCCGCGCCAGATCCCGGAGCGCGAACGACCGGCGGAACGACCCGATCACGTACTCGTCGCGGAACACCGCGAGCACCGACTCCGCGCGACCCGCGCAGTACTCGATCAGCGTGACGGCGTAAATACCGTCGAAGTCCTGCGGCGGCTTCCGCGGATCCAACCTGACGGCCTTCAACGCCCGCAGCACCCGCTCCTGCCGCATCGCCGCATCCGTCAGCGGCTTCGCCACCAGCTTCCCGAGCACACCCGCCGCCGTCGCGACCACCGACATCCCACAGCCCCTTCGCTCCACCCGTCCCCGCCCGCACCCTACCGGCCCAACGGACCGTCAGTGAGCAGCGCAGTCAGTCGGAGACAAGCCCACCGAGCCGTACGATCGCATCGAGGGTCACGTCGTCTGCCGGGTGCGGCCGAATCCACCCCGTCTGCGCTTCCCGGGCGACCACCCAGGGGTGAACCTTCGGGACGCCCCTCCCTCGCCGCCGCAAGGGTCGCCGACGTCCCGTCAGGGCCGGACGGCCGCACGCTCCCTTTGCGGGCCTCCGGAACCCGTGGCTGTCTGGATTTCGGCAGGGCCACCACCGCGCCCCGCCACCGCCCCAACCTCTCGGAGGAGATTCTCATGCGTGCTCTCAAGCGTGTCCTGGCCGTCACCGCCCTCGCCGCCCCCCTCGTGATCGGCTGCGCCGGACTCGCCTCCGCCCACGAGGGCCACGAGGGCCACGAAGGCCCGGAGGCCCACTTCTCGCAGAACCAGTTCGTCGCCAACGAGGAGGGCGCCGGCGAGGCCCACGTGTTCTCCGAGGTCGACGGCGACGGCGTCGAGCACGGCGTCAGCTGCGTCTTCGCCGGTGACGAGGGCGTCGAGGGCTCCCACACCGAGTCCGGTGCCGACTTCTAAGGGCTGACCTCGACATTTCACCTTCAGGTGCCCGGCGGGAACCCCACCCGCCGGGCACCGTCGTGTGTCCCGGCCGGGCGTACTGCGGGCCCCGGGGCGCGACCACCGCGCCGCCGCGAGGAAGACCGACCGCCCGCCCGACCTGCACCACTTCTGCGTCGCCCGGCGGCCACCCAGGGGTGAACCTTCGATCTGCCCCGCCTGGGCGGGCACCAGGGCCCATCACGCCCCGTGAGGACCACACGGCGGCATGGCCCCTTTTGCGGGCCTCCGGAACCCGTGGCTGTCTGGATCTCGGCAGGGCCACCACCGCGCCCCGCCATCGACCAACTTCTCGAAGGAGATCTTCATGCGTGCTCTCAAGCGTGTCCTGGCCGTCACCGCCTTCGCCGCCCCGCTCGCCCTCGGCTGTGCCGGATTCGCGTCCGCCCAGGACAGCGTGGCCGCACACTTCAGCGAGGATCAGTTCGCCGCGAACCAGAACGGTGCCGGCGAGACCGAGGAAAGCTCCGTCGTGTCCCCCTACGGCGTCTACCACACCGACTTCGGGGTCTGGGCCGACGACACCGGTGTCTCCGGTGGCTTCAGCGACGCCGACGCCATCTGGCAGGACAGCTAGAACTGCGCGGTGGCGCCCGGTGGTTGGGGTTCCCGCCGGGTGCCGCCGAGTCTCGGTGCGTGGCGACCGGCCTGCGAGCCGCGCAGGTCGGTCGATCGCTGCCGGGACTCCTTCGGGGACGCAGTGAGCTGACGGTGCGTCAAAAGCATGCCTGGAGTCGTGGCACGATGGGCCGCATGAGCGACTCACCCCGACCCCTGCTGGTGGACAGTACGCCCTTCCCCGACGGCATCGACGATCGCCTGCGTGCCCAACTGACCTTCCTGGTGGAGATCGACCGGCTCAAGACGATCCTGCGGCAGTCGCCCCTGGTGGCGGCCGAGCGCCGCGAGAACGACGCCGAGCACTCCTGGCACCTGGCGATGATGGTCACCCTCCTCGCCGAGCACGCGGACGAGCCGATCCATGTCGGGCGCACCGTTCAACTCGTCCTGCTGCACGACCTGGTGGAGATCCACGCGGGGGACACGCCGCTGTACGACGCGGCGGCGGGCGTTGATCAGGCGGAGCGGGAGTCGGCGGCCGCGGACGAGTTGTTCGGGCTGCTGCCGAAGGACCAGGCCCGGTGGATGCGGGAGTTGTGGGACGAGTTCGAGGAGCGCCGCACACCGGAGGCGCGGTTCGCGAAGGCGATGGACCGGTTGCAGCCGCTGCTGCTCAACTGGATGGCGCACGGCGGCACTTGGCGCACCCCTGGGGTGACGGCGGACGACGTCCGGGCCCGCAAGGCGGTGATCGGTGACGCGTCGGCGGCGCTGTGGGAGGCCGGGCGGCGGCTGATCGACGAGGGCGAGCGGCGCGGCTGGTCACGGAGCGGCAGCGTCAGCGGCAGCAGCACCGAGCAGGGCTGACGGCACGACCACGAGGGGGCCGCGCGGGCCGGCGCCGCCGTTGACGGTGACCGTCGGGAGCCGGTGCAAGAGACAAGGAGTCCTGGTGGCCGCAGTACCCGCACCAGGACGGACCGGGCGCGTTCCAGCGGATTTCCTTGACGAAGAGAATTCCCGGGCCGTGAATTCCGCCCGAGTGGAGCGGAGGCAGCGCCCGGGCCCCCTCGGCAGGGAGCACCAGGTCGGATGTGCTTGGCTTGACGTCACGGCCGCGCAACGGATCGCGCGAGCGGGAGAGTTCGGAGAGAGGTGGATGGTCGTGCCGATCATCGCGGTGAGCGTGCTCAGTCACACGGGAGTGGTGCGTCAGCACAACGAGGACAGTGTGGCGGTCGGGCCGTGGACGCTCTGTGCGACGGCCACCGACAGCCCGCAGACCTTCTACTTCCCGCTCGGCGACACCGCTCTGACGGTGGCGGTCGCCGACGGGCTGGGCGGCCACCCGGGCGGCGACCTGGCCTCCTCGCTGATCGCCGGCCACCTCGCCTCGACCGGCACGGAGTTGACCGATGAACAGGCCGTTCGGGACGCGCTTCAGGCCGGCCACGCGACCCTGCACGACGCGGCCGACGCCGACCCCGCGCTGACCGGCATGAGCACCACGGTGGCAGGGCTGGCGCTGACCACCGAATCCGTGCTCGTGTTCAACGTCGGCGACAGTCGCGTCTACGAACTCACCGACACCGAACCGAAGTTGCTCAGCACCGACGACAGCCCGCCGCTCGCCGAGGGGCAGCGCACCACCCACCTGGTCACCAGCGTCCTCGGCGGCGCCACCCCCCGCGACGCCCTCCACCCGCACGTCACCCGCCTGCCCCTCCGCCGCGGCGCCCGCTACCTGCTGTGCACCGACGGCCTGAGCGACCCCGTCCCGCCGGAGCAGTGGACGACCCTGATCGCCGACGGCGACGCGGGCGAGGACGACCAGCACGCCGTCGTCGAGCTCTGGCGCGCCGCAATCCGCGCCGGCGGCCCGGACAACATCACCCTCGCCCTGGTCCGGATCGACGACTGACACGAGGCCCCCGACAGCCCGGGGGCCGCAGCCCCGAAATGGTGAACGGCCCGCCGGTTCGGCACGGTGAGTCGCTTTCGGTGGAGAAGCGGGCGGGAAGTCGACGGCCCCCCACCCCTTCGGCAGCGCCGTCCGGCTGCCCGCCCCGTTCGACCTGGAGCTCGGCACCGGCCGGTTCTGACCGAACCGCCTTCCCCGGCCCGGGCGCCGGGGCGGTCAGACGCGGTCGAGCGGGCGGTGCGGGCCGTCCGGCAGGGTGACGGTGATGGTGTCGCCGGGGTGGATCGGGCCGCCGGTGCGGACGATGCCCATGATGCCCGCCTTGCGGACCAGGTCGCCGTTGTCGTTGCGGAAGACCACCTGCTTGAGCAGGCCGTGCTGGAAGTTGTCGATCTGCGCGCAGGGGTTGCGCAGGCCGGTGACTTCGACCACCGCTTCGGGGCCGAGGTGCAGCAGGGCGCCGACCGGGAGGCCGAGCAGGTCGAGGCCGCGGGTGGTGACGTTTTCGCCCAAGTCGCCCGGGGCGACGGTGAATCCGGCCTCGGCCACCTCGTCGAAGAGCTCGGCGTGGATCAGGTGGACCTGGCGGAGGTTCGGCGCCGTCGGGTCCTGGGCGACCCGGGAGCGGTGCTTGACGGTGACGCCGGAGTGCACGTCGCCCTCGACGCCGAGGCCTTCGAGCAGGCGGATGCCGGGCCGGTTGGGCTTGCTGAAGGAGTATTCGCCCTTGCTGCTGACTGCCACCACGTTGCCGGACACCCGGACCGCCTTTCGTTGAACGAACGTTCCTTCCGTCAGCCTATGCGGCGGTCAGTCCGGTGGGAGCAGGCGGCTGCCCGGCGGGAGGGATCCGGCCCGGTCGGCGTCGACCAGGTAGGCGAGCAGGGTGCCGCGGAAGGCGCTCGCGGCGCGGGTCAGCGGGAGGTCGCGGCCGTGCGCGAGGGCGATGGTGCGGCCCAGGCCGGGCGGGGCGAAGGGCGTGGAGCCCAGGCCGGAGCGGGCGGCGACCATGCCGGGGACGACGGCGGGCCCGAGGCCGGCCCGGACGGCGGCCAGGACGGCGTCCATCTCGCCGCCCTCGACGGCGTACGTCGGCTCGAAGCCGGCCGCGCGGCAGGCGGCGAGGGTGGTCTCGCGGACGTCGTAGCCCTCCCGGAACATCACCAGGCCCTGGCCGCGCAGGTCGGTGATCCGGGCCCGGCGGCGGGGGAGCGGCTCGGCGGAGACCAGCACCAGGTCCTCGTGCAGCAGCGGCGTGACGGACAGGCCGGCGGGCGCGGCGGACGGCTCGGCGATGATCAGGGCGAGGTCGAGTTCACCGGCCTCCAGATCGCGGACCAGGTCGCGCGAGCCGCCCTCGGTCAGCCGCAGGTCCACGCCGGGGTGCAGCGCCCGGTAGGCGCGCAGCACCTCGGGCACCAGGCTGGCGCAGAGCGAGGGCGGCGCCCCGAACCGGACCCGGCCCCGGCGCAGCTGCACCGTCTCGGCGACGGCCCGCCGGGCGCTCTCCGCGTCGGCCAGGATGCGCCGGGCGAGTGGCAGCAGCGCCTGCCCGGCGTCGGTCAGCGAGCTGCCCGAGCGCGATCGGTGGAACAGCTCCGCGCCCAACTCCTGTTCCAGAGAGCGGATTTGTTGCGAGAGTGACGGCTGTGAGACGTGCGTCAGTTCGGCGGCCCGGGTGAAGTGCCGGGCGTCGGCGACGGCGACGAAGTAGGTGAGCTGCTGCAACTGCACACCGGCCATCCTAGGCAGCAATCATAGGAATCGCCTATCGTCGGCAGCGGTTTCATGTCTTGGACAGCGCCTGCGCGCCGGGCCTACCGTCATGCTCATGGCTTCTGCTACCCGGACAAACCGGGAGAACCGGACCCTCACTCCCGGTCGGCATCCGTCCGCCGCGGTGGCGCTGTGGCGCAGCTCCGTCGGCAAGAAGGCGGTGATGGCCGTCAGCGGGCTGCTGATGCTCGCCTACCTGGTGGCCCACATGCTGGGCAACCTCAAGGTGTTCTTCGGCCCGGACGACCTCAACGGCTACGCACACTGGCTGCGCACCATCGGCCAGCCGCTGCTGCACTTCGGCTGGTTCCTCTGGCTGGCCCGCGCCGTCCTGCTGGCCGCCGTGGTCGCGCACGGCGTCGCCGCCTACCAGCTCTCCCGCCGCGACCTGCGGGCCCGCCCGCAGCAGTACGTGCACCGGCGCCGACAGGCCGGCTACGCGACCCGGACGATGCGCTGGGGCGGGGTGATCCTCGGCCTGTTCGTCGTCTGGCACATCCTCGACCTGACCACGCTCACCGTGAATCCGGCCGCCGAGGAGGGGAACACGTACCGGAACATCGTGGCCTCGTTCTCCACCTGGTACGGCGGCGGAATCTACTGCCTGGCGATGCTCGCGCTCGGGCTGCACATCCGGCACGGGTTCTGGAGCGCCGCGCAGACCCTTGGCGTCAACAACCCGCGCCGCGACCGGGTGTTGAAGCTCGCCGCGAACGCGCTGGCGCTGCTGCTGACGGTCGGCTTCCTGTCGGTGCCGGTCTCCGTGATGGCGGGACTGGTCCGATGAACCACGACGGAACGAACGCCGGAGAGGCCCCGATGAGCTACCTCGACTACACCGTCGGCGCGCCCGTCGCCGACACCCGGGCCCCGGCCGGGCCGATCGAACAGCGGTGGGACCAGCGGCGGTTCGAGGCCAAGCTGGTCAACCCGGCCAACCGCCGCAAGCACACCGTGATCGTGGTCGGCACCGGCCTGGCCGGCGGCGCGGCCGGCGCGACGCTCGCCGAACAGGGCTACCACGTCGTCCAGTTCTGCTTCCAGGACTCCCCGCGGCGCGCCCACTCGATCGCCGCGCAGGGCGGCATCAACGCCGCGAAGAACTACCGCAACGACGGCGACTCGATCCGCCGGCTGTTCTACGACACCGTCAAGGGCGGCGACTTCCGCGCCCGCGAGTCCAACGTGCACCGCCTGGCCCAGGTCTCGGTGGAGATCATCGACCAGTGCGTGGCCCAGGGCGTGCCGTTCGCCCGCGAGTACGGCGGCCTGCTCGACACCCGCTCCTTCGGCGGCGTCCAGGTCTCCCGCACCTTCTACGCCCGAGGCCAGACCGGCCAGCAGCTGCTGCTCGGCGCCTACCAGGCGCTGTCCCGCCAAATCGCCGCCGGGAACGTCGAGTTGCACGCCCGCACCGAGATGCTCGACCTGATCGTGATCGACGGCCGGGCCCGCGGCATCGTCGCCCGCGACCTGGTCACCGGCGAGATCCGCTCCCACCTGGCGGACGCCGTGGTGCTCGCCACCGGCGGCTACGGCAACGTGTTCTACCTGTCCACCAACGCCAAGAACTCCAACGCGACGGCCATTTGGCGCGCCCACCGGCGCGGCGCGTACTTCGCCAACCCCTGCTTCACGCAGATCCACCCGACCTGCATCCCGCGCTCCGGCGACCACCAGTCCAAGCTGACGCTGATGAGCGAGTCGCTGCGCAACGACGGCCGGATCTGGGTGCCGAAGGCGAAGGGCGACAACCGGCCGCCCGGGCAGATCCCCGAGGACGAGCGGGACTACTACCTGGAGCGGATCTACCCGGCGTTCGGCAACCTGGTGCCCCGCGACATCGCCTCCCGGGCCGCCAAGGTGGTCTGCGACGAGGGCCGCGGCGTCGGCCCCGGCGGGCAAGGGGTGTACCTGGACTTCGCCGACGCGATCGCCCGGCTCGGCCGGGCCGCCGTCGAGGCCAAGTACGGCAACCTGTTCGAGATGTACGAGCGGATCACCGCCGAGGACCCGTACACCGTGCCGATGCGGATCTACCCGGCGATCCACTACACGATGGGCGGCCTGTGGGTCGACTACGACCTGCAGACCACCGTCCCCGGCCTGTTCGCGATCGGCGAGGCCAACTTCTCCGACCACGGCGCCAACCGGCTCGGCGCGAGCGCGCTGATGCAGGGCCTCGCCGACGGCTACTTCGTCCTGCCGCCCACGCTGAACGACTACCTGGGCCGCACCCCGCTGGAGCCCGTCCCCGGCGACCACCCCGAACTCGCCGAGGTGGAGGCCGAGGTGACGGACCGGCTGCACCTGATCCTCTCGGTGGACGGCGACCGCACCCCCGACTCCTTCCACCGCGAACTCGGCGAACTGCTCTGGGACAACTGCGGGATGGCCCGCGACGAGGCCGGCCTGCGGCACGCGCTGGCCCGGATCCCCGAACTGCGCGAGGAGTTCTGGCGGCGGATCAAGGTTCCCGGCACCGGCGCCGAACTCAACCAGGCGCTGGAGAAGGCAAATCGGCTGGTCGACTACTTCGAACTCGCCGAACTGATGTGCCTGGACGCGCTGCACCGCAGCGAGTCCTGCGGCGGCCACTTCCGCACCGAATCCGCCACCCCCGACGGCGAAGCCGCTCGCCGGGACGAGGAGTTCAGCTACGCCGCCGCCTGGGAGTTCACCGGCACCGGCGACGCCCCCGTCCTGCACAAGGAAGAGCTCGTCTTCGAGCACGTCCACCCCACCCAGCGGAGCTACGCGTGAACCTCACCCTGCGCATCTGGCGCCAGCAAGGCCCGGACACCCCGGGCGAGATGACGATCTATCAGATATCCGGCATCAGTGAGGACATGTCCTTCCTGGAGATGTTGGACACCCTCAACGAGGAACTCATCCTGCGCGGCGAGCGCCCCGTCGCCTTCGACCACGACTGCCGCGAAGGCATCTGCGGCGCCTGCGGCATGGTCATCAACGGCCAGGCGCACGGCCCCGAACGCACCACCACCTGCCAGCTGCACATGCGGCACTTCAACGACGGCGACACCATCGACGTCGAACCCTGGCGGGCCGGCGCCTTCCCCGTGGTGCGCGACCTGGTGGTGGACCGCTCCGCGCTGGACCGGATCATCGGCTCCGGCGGCTACATCACCGCACCCACCGGCTCCGCCCCCGAGGCGCACGCCACCGCCGTCCCCAAGGAGGCCGCCGACCTCGCCTTCGAGCACGCCGAGTGCATCGGCTGCGGGGCCTGCGTCGCCGCCTGCCCCAACGGCTCGGCGATGCTGTTCACCGCCGCCAAGGTCGTCCACCTCAGCGTCCTCCCGCAGGGCGCGCCCGAACGCGCCTCGCGGGTACGGAACATGGTGGGCGCGATGGACGCCGAGGGCTTCGGCGGCTGCACCAACACCGGTGAGTGCGCCACCGCCTGCCCCAAGGGGATCCCGCTGACCGGAATCGCCCGGCTCAACCGCGAGTTCCTGCGGAGCTGACCGGCTCCCCGGGCAGCCGGCCCCCGTAGGGAAGTCGATCGCCAGGCGGGGCCGCCTCGTGCACCAGGTGTCCCACCGGGACGGTGTGCAGGCGGCCGTGGGGGATGGTGCGGGCCGACGCGGCGACCCGGCTCTGCGGTCGGTGACTGGCCGGACCGCCCGCGATCACCAGGGTCGGCGTGGTCGCGGCGGCCCGTCCGGCCGGACCACCGGACCGGTTGGGCATCGGGCCCGGTTCGGGGCGGGCGGCGGACACGCCCACGATCCGTTCAATGCGGAGGTTCGGGGCGCTTGAGCAGGTGTGATCGGGGTCAGATTGTCCGATCATCACATGAGGAGTTTTCCATGCGTATTCGCACGTCCCTCGCCGCCTCCGGACTGGCCGTGGCCTGCCTTCTCGTCGGAGCCGGCTCCGCCGCCGCCGACGCCGAAGCGGAAGGCGTCGCCGCCAACTCGCCCGGCGTCCTCTCCGGCAACCTGATCCAGATCCCCATCGAGGTGCAGGCCAACGTCTGCGGCAACTCGGTCAACATCGTCGGCCTGCTCAACCCGGCGGTCGGGAACATCTGCATCAACAAGTGACCGACGACGGTCCAGGCGCGCCCGGGCCCGCCGCGCTCTGCGGGCGGGCCCGGGGCGGCGCCCCACGCTCCAGCCAGCTGCGCAGCGCCCACCACCAGTGCGCGGTGTGCTCGACGCCACCGGTCAGCGGGTCGCCACCGGTCAGGTCGCGCAGTCGCCGCAGCCGGTACTTCACCGTGTTGGGGTGCACGTGCAACTCGGCGGCCGTCCGGTCGGTGCGGCCGCCGTGGGTCAGCTGGGCCAGAGCGGTGGCGGCGAGCTCACGGTGGAAGGGATCGCCGGGGTCCAGGGCGCCCAGCAGGGAGCCCGCCAGCAGGGCCCCGAGCTCGCTCTCGGCGGGCGTGGCGGTGAGCAGGGCCAGCTCGGCCAAGTGGTGAAGTCCCGTCAGGCCGGCCGCCTCGGCGGCTCGAAGGGCTTGCCGGGCGAGGACGTACAGGGGGGCCAGGCCGGACGGTTCGGCGGGCGGCGTGACGACGGCGGTCGGGCCGTCGATGGGCAGGACGGGCAGGGGTCCGGTCAGCGCCGCCAGCCGGCCGTCCACGAAACCGCACAGGCCGGGGCCCGCCGCGGCGAGCGCCTGCTCCAGCGGGCCCGCCAGCGCCGGATCGCTCACCGCCGTCACCACGCACCGGTACCGGCCGGTCGGCGACAGCGGCGCTCCGGGCGTCTCCACCTGTTCCCCGTGCAGGAGTTGACGCAGGGTCTGGGCGTGGCCCTCGCGGGCGGTGCGGGCCGCCGCCAGCTCCGCCACCCGGTGCGCCTGCACCATGCGGCGAGCCAGCATGATGGTGATGTGGTCGATCCGGGTCACGCCGTCCAGCAGCTCGTCCGCCGGGACGGCGCAGCGCCGGCCCTCCGCGATCACCGCCCCCACCAGGTGCGAGCGGCCCGCCTGGAAACCGTCCAGCAGCGCCGCCACCGGCACCCCCTGGCGCGCCCGGTCCGAGCCCAGCAGCGCCGCCGCCGCGAGCGCCTGCGCCCCCGGCTCGCCGTCGCCCTGCAACGCCGCGCGCACCCCGTCCAGCAGGGCCCGGGTGTGCCGTCGCACCTCCCGTTCCGGCAGCGCGGCGACCAGCTCGGACGCGGCCCGCGCGGCCCGTACCGCCGCCGCGAGCACCTCCGGGTCCTCGGTGCGCCCGGCCACCAGCCGCACGAACGCCTCCACCGACCGTCAACCTCCTGTGCTCGACCCTGCCTGTGCTCGACCCTGCCGGTGCTCGATCCGGCCTGTGTTCGACCCTGCCGGTGCTCGACCCCGCTCGTGCTTGACCCCGGCGGACAATCGGCGCCGTCCGCGTTGGGCGCCGCAAGCCTATGCCCGGCCCGGCCGGCCCTGGTGAGCTGTGCCCGCCCCCGCCAGTGCGCACCCCATGGAGAGGTGACCTGCCATGTCCGACACCGAGTCCCTGCTCGACCGCCTGCCCGGCAACCTGATCTTCCGACTGCCACCGAGCTTCGACACCGTCGAGGAGGAGCGCCGCCACCGCAAGGAACGCCTGGCCGCCGCGCTGCGGATCTTCGGCAAGCTCGGGTTCGAGGAAGGCGTCGCCGGGCACATCACCGCCCGCGACCCGGAACTCACCGACCACTTCTGGGTCAACCCGTTCGGCCTGTCCTTCAAGCACATCAAGGTCAGCGACCTGGTGCTGGTCGACCACCACGGCACCGTGGTCGAGGGCCGCTACCCCGTCAACCAGGCCGCGTTCGTCATCCACTCGACCATCCACCGGGCCCGCCCGGACGTGGTCGCCGCCGCGCACAGCCACTCCACCCACGGGCGGGCGCTGTCCGCCCTCGGCCGCCGCCTTGAGCCCATCACCCAGGACGTGTGCGCCTTCTACCAGGACCACGCCCTGTTCGACGACTACACCGGCCTGGTCACCGACCTGGAGGAGGGCGAGCGGATCGCCACCGTCCTCGGCCCGCACAAGGCCGTCATCCTGCGCAACCACGGCCTGCTCACCGTCGGCAGCACCGTGGACGCCGCCGCCTGGTGGTTCATCACCATGGAACGTTCCTGCCAGGTCCAATTGCTCGCCCAGGCCGCCGGCCCCACCGTCCCGATCTCCCCCGAGAACGCCGCCCTCACCTACCGCCAGATCGGCAACGACCTGGCCGGCTGGGTCAACTACCAGCCCCTGTACGACCAGATCACCCGCGAACAGCCCGACCTGTTCGAGTGAGGGCGGGTCATTTCTTGGCCCGGCTCGGCTGCACCCGGCGCGGCTCGCCCGGCATCTTCGGGTGGTCCGGCGGGTAAGGCAGATCGCCCGCGTCCTGGTGCGCGTACAGCTCCAGCACGCGCTCCAGGGAGGCGGGTCGGCGTTCCATGTCGGCGTGCAGGTCGCCGAGTTCGGCGAACCGCTCGGGCACGGTGCGCAGGGTGAACTCGGTGGGGGAGACCTGCTCGACCTCCTCCCAGCGCAGTGGCGTGGAGACGGTGGCCTGCGGGCGGGGGCGCAGCGAGTACGGGGAGGCGATGGTGCGGTCGCGGGCCATCTGGTTGTAGTCGACGAAGATCCGCTCGCCGCGTTCCTCCTTCCACCACTTGGTGGTGACCTCGCCGCCGCTGCGGTGCTCCAACTCGCGGCCGAGCGCGATGACGGCGTGCCGGCAGTCGGTGAACGTCCAGCGCGGCTCGATCGGCACGTACACGTGCAGACCCCGGCCGCCGGACGTCTTCGGCCAGCCGGTCAGGCCGAACTCCTCCAGCAGCGGCCGCAGTTGGAGCGCCGCGCGGACGGCGTCGGTGAAGTCGGTGCCGGGCTGCGGGTCGAGGTCGATGCGCAGCTCGTCGGGGTGCTCGGTGTCCGCGCGGCGCACCGGCCACGGGTGGAAGGTCAGACAGCCCAGGTTGGCCGCCCACAGCACGGCGGCGTCCTCGGTCGGGCAGATCTCGTCGGCGCTGCGGCCGGACGGGAAGGCGATCCGCGCGGTCGGCAGCCACTCCGGCAGGCCCTTCGGCGCCCGCTTCTGGTAGAAGAACTCGCCGTCCACGCCGTCCGGGAAGCGCTGCAGCGTGGTCGGCCGCTCGCGCAGGCCGCGCAGCACGCCCGGGGCGACCGCCAGGTAGTACTCGGCGACGTCCCGCTTCGTGTACCCGGGCTCCGGGTAGTACACCTTGTCCGGGTTGGACAGCCGTACCGTGCGGCCGCCGACCTCCAGTTCCACAGCAGAAGCCATGCCGTCCACGCTAGGCGGCCCGCCCACGCATCGCGCGTTGCGCCCACTGCGCGTTGCGCCCGCCGCGCGTTGCGCCCGCCGCGCGTTGCGCCCGCCGCGCGTTGCGCCCGCTGCGCCCACTACCCGCTGCACCCGCCGCGCGTTGCGCCCGCCGCGCGTTGCGCCCACCGCGCTCAGGCAGCCGACACGCCGGGGCGGCTCGACACGCCGTGGCGCGGTGCGCGGGCCGGGGACCATCGGGGGCATGCAGCTACCCGTGATGCCGCCGGTCTCGCCGATGCTCGCCAAGGCCGTCACCGCGATCCCGCCCGGCATGCAGTACGAGGCGAAATGGGACGGCTTCCGGGCGATCGTGTTCCGCGACGGAGACGAGATCGAACTCGGCTCGCGCACCGGCAAGCCGCTGACCAGATACTTCCCCGAGGTGGTGGCGGCCGTCCGGGACCAGTTGCCCGAGCGGTGCGTGGTGGACGGCGAGATCGTCGTCGCGCACGACGGACGGCTGCACTTCGAGGAACTGCTGGAACGCATCCACCCCGCCGCGTCCCGGGTCCGCACCCTCGCCGAACGCACTCCCGCCTCGCTGGTCGCCTTCGACCTGCTCGCCCTCGACGACGAGGACCTCACCACCCGCCCGCTGATCGAACGCCGCGCCGAACTCGCCCAGCTGCTGGCGGACGGCACCCCGCCCGTCCACCTGGCCCCCGCCACCACCGACCTCGACACCGCCCGCGGCTGGTTCTCCCGCTTCGAGGGCGCCGGCCTGGACGGCGTGGTAGCCAAACCGCTCGACGCCCCGTACCGGCCGGGAGAGCGCACCATGTTCAAGGTCAAGCACGTCCGCACCGCCGACTGCGTGGTGGCCGGCTACCGCGAACACAAGAGCGGCCCCGTGGTCGGCTCCCTGCTGCTCGGCCTGTACGACCCCGACGGACGCCTCCAGCACGTCGGCGTCAGCGCCTCCTTCCCGATGGCCCGCCGCCGCGAACTCGCCGAGGAACTCGCCCCGTTGAGGCTCGACGCCGACGACCTGAGCGGCCACCCGTGGGCGGCCTGGGCGGACGAACAGGCCCAGGCGAGCAGTCGGCTCCCCGGCGCGGTCAGCCGCTGGACCGGCAAGAAGGACCTCTCCTGGGTGCCGCTGCGCCCCGAGCGGGTGGCCGAGGTCGGCTACGACCACATGGAGGGCACCCGGTTCCGGCACACCACCCAGTTCAAGCGCTGGCGGCCGGACCGCACGCCGGAGAGCTGCACGTACGCGCAGCTGGAGGAGCCGGTCTCCTACGACCTGGGCGAACTGCTGGGCTGAGCGGCCGAGTTGACCAGTACCGCGAGGCCGTCCAGCAGGCGCTGGAGCCCGAACTCGAAGAGCTGGTCGAGGTCGAAGTCGTAGCTCTCGTGGGTGAGTCGGAGGAAGGTGGGGTGTTCGGCGATCAACTCCATGAACCGGGGCTCCTGCTGGTCCATCCAGGCCTCGGCGTCCTGCCCCGTGGCGGCCTCGGCGGCGGCCTCCATCTCCAGGTTGAGCGCGGTGCCGCGGATGTAGTTGAACAGCGTCAGGTACGCGGTGAACACTGTCTGAACGTCCAGGCCCTCGGCGACCAGGGTGGACAGCACCCACTCGCCGTACGGCAGCGCGTTGGCGACCGGTTGGGGGCGGGTCACCGACATTGCGGACGCCAGCCAGGGGTGCGCCCGGAACAGGTCCCAGAGCAGGCGGGCGGCCAGTTCCAGCCGGGCCCGCCAGGGCAGCGCGGCGTCGGCGGGGGAGAACCTCATGTGGGCGAAGACCTGGTTCATCATCAGGTGCACCAGGCCGTCCTTGTCGGGCACGTGCCGGTACAGCGACATGGTGGCGGCGTCCAGCTCGGCCGCCACCCGGCGCATCGACAGGGCCTCCAGGCCCTCGGCGTCCGCGATCGCCACGGCCGCCGCGACGATCCGGTCCGCCGTCAGGCCGCCCTCGACGGTGAGCCGGCGCGGGATCTGCCGCTCGCCGCCGGCGGTCGTGCGGGCTGCGGGCCTGGCGGGTGCGGTGGGCGTGGCGGGTGCGCCGTGCGCGGTGGGAGCGGCGGCCTGGGCGACGACGGTGCCGACGCCGGGGACCATCCGCACCAGGCCCTGGCCGCGCAGCTCCGTCAGCACCTTGGTGGCGGTGGCCATCGCCACGTTCCAGCGGCGGGTGATCTCCCGGGTGGACGGCACCCGGTCGCCGGTCCGGAGCTCGCCGCGCTCGATCCGCTGCCGCAGTTCGCCCGCGATCTGTTCGTAGCGATCCACCCGCTCCACCTCCGCACTAGTGCACCAGTCGGCCCGTGCCAGCTGCCCGTCTCGGCACCGTACCAGGGTTCGGAGTGCTTCGGGCTGCACTAGTGCACTAGTGCAGTAATTCGAGGGATCGGCTTGATTGGGTTGTGCAGTGCGGTGCGTACGCCGTACGTTCGATGCCATGAAGAACGCGGACATCCTCGTCTCCGGCGGCGGCATCGCCGGACCCACCCTGGCGTACTGGCTACGCAAAGCCGGCTTCCGTCCCGTCGTGGTGGAACGCGCCCCCGCGCCCCGCCCCGGCGGACAGGCCGTGGACCTGCGCGGCGCCGGACGCACCGTCATCGAGCGGATGGGCCTGCTCGACCAGGTCCGGCAGGTCACCGTGGACCAGCGCGGCCTCGCCCTGGTCGATCGGGACGGCAAGCGCATCGCCGAGATACCCACCGAAGCCTTCGGCGGCCAAGGCATCGTCTCCGACCTCGAACTCCTCCGCGACGACCTCGCCACCGTGCTGTACCGGGCCACCGCCGACGACGTCGAGTACCTCTTCGACGACACCGTCACCGCCCTCCGGGAGGACGCCGACGGCGTGCACGTCACGTTCGAGAACGCCCCGCCCCGCCGCTTCGACCTGGTGGTCGGTGCGGACGGCCTGCACTCCACCGTCCGCCGGCTCGCCTTCGGGCCCGAGAGCGAGCACTTCGTCCCCATCGGCGGCTACACCGCGTGGTTCACCGCCCGCCTCGGCCTCGACCTCGACGACTGGTTCCTGATGTACAACGCCCCCGGCGGGCGGGTGGCGATGGCCCGCCCCGGCCGGGCGCCCGGCGAGGTCAAGGCGGGACTCAGCTTCCGCTCCGCCCCCCTCGCCTACGACCGCCGCGACCGCGCCGCCCAGCAGCGCCTGCTCACCGACCGTTTCGCCGGGGCCGGTTGGGAGGTCGACCGACTGCTCGCCGCGATGACGGAGGCCGACGACTTCTTCTTCGAGCACCTGGGACAGGTCCGCCTCGACCGCTACACCCGCGGTCGAACAGCCCTGATCGGCGACGCCGCCTGCTGCCCCACCCCGCTCACCGGCCTCGGCACCAGCCTCGCGCTGGTCGGCGCCTACCTGTTGGCCGGCGAACTCGCCACCGCGAACGGCGACTTCACCACCGCCTTCGCCCGCTTCCAGCACCGGATGAAGCCCTACGCCGCCAAGGCCCAGGAACTTCCCCCGGGAGGCATGGCGGGCTACGCCCCCAACGGCCGCACGATGATCGCGCTGCGCGCCGCGTCCATGCGCTGGATGACCCGCAGGCCACTGCGCTCCATCATGGAGGCCCAGGCCGCGAAGGCGAGCGAGGTCGAACTGCCCGACTACGCCAACGCCTTGGCCCCACACGGCGGTTGAGCGTGGAGCCGTCGTCAGGAACGGCCGAACCAGCGGCGCTTGGCCGGGGGCCGGGGCGGCGCGGGGGCGTCCGCCGGCGGGCCGTCGTACTCGCGGGAGACCACCTGGACCTGGCCCGATTCGGCGTCATGGCGCACCGTGTCCAGGCCCTGGCGGTCGAGTTGGGCGATGGTGTCGGCGTGGGTGGTGGTGTTCAGGGCGATCATCCCGATCTTCGGATGCTTCGGGCCCTGCTCCACCTCCTCGTGGAGCAGGGTTTGCATCAGGCGGTCGGCCGAGCCCGAGGGAAGGTCCTCGTCCACCGAGATGTGCACCAGCAGGTGCTCCTCGCCGGTGGTCTGCCACCGGACTTGTGCGATCCAGACCGAGCGGACGGCGGGGAACTCGCGGATCCGCCGAACCAGGGCCTGGCGCAGGGCGACTGCGGTCGGGTCGGTGGACCAGTCGAGCCTGAACTCCGCCCCGGGTCCGTAGGCCGCCCGATCCCGCAGCAGCTGCCCGGGAAAGGACGCCCACCAGCGCCCGGAGTACACCTTGAGCTTGCCGACGCCGGTCTGCTCCAGGATGTCCCGCAGCCGTGCCTCGTCGCAGTGCAGCATCGCGGGGGCCGTCGGAAATCGCTCCGCGCCGACTTCCGCGCTGGTGAACCCGATCAGGATGGGCGACTGGTCGTCGTCGGGGAGGAAGATCACCTTCCAGGCGTCGGTGACGGGAATGAACGCCCCGCCCTCGACCAGCGCGGCGAGCAACGCCTCCGGCGCGGGCTCGTGCCCGTCCGTGTGGCTGTCGAGGAGCTCGGCGAGACGGTGGTTCGACTGCTTGTTCCCGGGCGCACCGGAGTTCTTGGGCGGCTGCTGCCCGCCGGGTCTCCTCGACGCCCGACTGCCGTTCCCCGCAGGCGAGTTGGGCGGGGGCGCGGGGGTGTTCATCGGGTCGTCGTGTTCGTGGGAGACCACCTGGACCTGGCCCGATTCGGCGTCGTGGCGCACCGTGTCCAGGCCCTGGCGGTCGAGTTGGGCGATGGTGTCGGCGTGGGTGATGGTGTTCAGGGCGGCCATCGCGACCTTGGGCCGGCCCGGGCCGAGTTCCACGTCCTCGCGGAGCACAGTCTGCATCAGGCGGTCGGCGGAACCGGAGGGCAGGTCTTCGTCCACGGCGAAGTGCACCATCAGGTGTTCCCCCTCGGCCGTCACCCGGGCGACCCAGACCGAGCGGACGGCGGGGAACTCGCGGATCCGCCGAGCCATCGCGTCGCGCAGGGCGATCGCGGTCGGGTCGGTGGACGGGCCGTATTCCATCTCCGTTCCGGGCCCGTAGTCCGCCCAGTCGCGCAGCACCTGCTCGGGCAGCAGCGCCTGCCCGTCCCTGGAGCGGATCGCGAGCCGGGCGATGCCGGTCTGCGCCAGGATGTCCCGCAGCTGCGCCACGTCGCAGTGCAGCATCGCGGGGGCCGACGGCAGCAGTTCCGCGCCGACCTCCGCGCCGGTGAATCCGAGCAGGGTGGGCGGCATCTCGTCGTCGGGGAGGACGATCACCTTCCGGTCGGTGGTGACGGGAATGAAGGCCCCGCCCTCGAACAGTGCGGTCAGCACCGCCTCCGGCGCGGGCTCGTGCCCGTCCGCGCGGCTGTCGAGAAGTTCCTCAAGACGGGCGTTCGATTGCTCAGTCACGCGCGCAGCGTAGTGCTCGGACGGCCGGTGTCGGGGGCGAACGGCATGATCAACGTCATGCGCTGCGACCTCTGTGACCACGACCTGGCCAAGTACGACGTGCCGCCTTCCCGGTGGTACCGCGAGATCCGGATCTGCACCTGGTGCTTCGCGGTCGTCCGGGTCGGCCTCGACGGCGCGTGCGCCCGGCAGGCGTACAGCGAGTGGGACTTGCGGTGGGAGGCCGCCTGGAGCGACATGCTGCCGGATGCCCGGCGGCACGCGTACGGGTACTTCCGGCGCACGCTCTGCGGGATCGAACGCCCGGACCTGACCGGCTCGCCGTTCGGCATGTGGGGCGGCGGCCAGGACGAGTGCCCCGACTGCACCGCCACGGCCCGGGCCATCGACGCCCGCTGGCCCGAGGACCGGCGCGACGACCTCGGCGGGTTCCTGGTGCCCGAGCCCGAGCCCGCCCCGGAGGACCGGGACCCGCTGCCGGACGAACTCGGCCACCCGGACGTCCAGTTGCCCGAAGCGCGGTGGAGCCCGCACACGCGGGTCCTCGCGGCAGCGCCGCCGCCACCGGAGGACGCGTACCGGGCGATCGGCGACGGCCCGTCGGCGGTGCGGCTGCCGGCGTGCTGGGCCGGGTACGGCATCGGCCCCTACCGGCCGTACGACCGGCAGTCCCGGACCTTCGCCTGGTTCCAGGCCTACGCCCCGGACACCGTGCCGCCGCTGGACGAGGCGAGCTTCGTCGGCGACTACGCGTGGTTCGGCGAGACCGGCGAGCCGCTGGACTACCGCACCGCCGTGACGGACCCGATCGCGGCCGAGCTGGCCCGGGACGGGCTCGAACTCCCGGCGGATTTCCTGGCGTTGATCACCCGGGCCGCTCTGCACCGCTGCCTCGACCGGGTCGGCGGCGGCGCGTGGACGGACGTTTCCGGCCCGGTGCCCAGCCCGCTGGACCCGGCCGACCGGCTGGTGGCGTTCTTCCGCGACCAGCAGAGCTGCATCGTCTGGTACCTGTACCTGCACCACAACGGGCAGTCGGCGGTGGTCAGTTCGGCCCGGGACCTCACCGAGGAACCGGAGGCCCGCTACGGACCGGACGGCGAGCTGGTCATGCCCTCGTCCCCGGAGCTGTTCTGGAACGCGCCGAGCACCGAGATCTTCGCCTACCGCTTCCTCGCCGAGGGCCACCTCATCGAGGCGATCAACGACCGCAGACGCGCGGCCGACCTCGACCCCGAGCACCTCGCGTACCTGGCGCACTACCTGCCGGGTGCGAACGCCGACTGAAGGCACAGCGGTTGTGGACGGCGCGCCGAGCGGCCGTCCGGGCCCCCGTGGCGCTGCTCCGTCCGGGTGCTTTCCGGCACGCCGCCGACCGCCGCGCCGTCCTGCTCGGGCACGATCGTTCAGCCCTGCTGTGGCACCCGTTAAGAATTCCTCGATGGACCGCACCCCCCGTGACCAGGCAGATTTCACCCTGCCCGGCCGGTGAACCGCCGCACGCCGGGCCACCCCCGGGCCTGCCGACCGCAGGACCGCCCGCACTTCGCGTCAGGAGCCCTCGCAGTGAAGGCACTCGTCAAGCTGGACGCCGCCCCCGGCCTGTGGATGACCGACGTCCCGGAGCCGGAGATCGGCCCGGGCGACGTCCTGATCAAGGTCCTGCGCACCGGCATCTGCGGCACCGACCTGCACATCCGCAAGTGGGACGGCTGGGCCCAGCAGACCATCAAGACCCCGATGACCATCGGCCACGAGTTCGTCGGCGAGGTCGCCGCCCTCGGCGCCGCCGTCACCGACATCAGCGTCGGCGACCTGGTCAGCGGCGAGGGTCACCTGGTCTGCGGCAAGTGCCGCAACTGCCTGGCCGGCCGCCGCCACCTGTGCCGCAACACCATCGGCCTGGGCGTCAACCGCGACGGCGCGTTCGCCGAGTACGTCGCGCTGCCCGCCTCCAACGTCTGGGTGCACCGCGTCCCCGTCGACCTCGACGTGGCCGCCATCTTCGACCCGTTCGGCAACGCCGTGCACACCGCGCTGTCCTTTCCGATGGTCGGCGAGGACGTGCTGGTCACCGGCGCCGGCCCGATCGGCATCATGGCCGCCGCCGTCGCCAAGCACGCCGGCGCCCGCAACGTGATGATCACCGACGTCTCCGAGTACCGCCTGGAGCTGGCCCGCAAGCTCGGCGTCACCCTCGCCCTGGACGTCTCGCAGCACACCATCGAGGACGGCCAGCACCAGCTCGGCCTGCGCGAGGGCTTCGACGTCGGCCTGGAGATGTCCGGCCGCCCCGAGGCCATGCAGTCGATGATCGCCAACATGACGCACGGCGGAAAGATCGCCATGCTCGGCCTGCCCGCCGACCAGTTCCCGATCGACTGGTCCGCCGTGGTCACCTCGATGCTCACCATCAAGGGCATCTACGGCCGCGAGATGTTCGAGACCTGGTACGCGATGTCCGTGCTGCTCGAAGGCGGACTCGACCTCAGCCCGGTGATCACCGGCCGGCACGCCGCCCAGGACTTCGAGGCCGCCTTCGACGAAGCCGCCGGCGGCAACTGCGGCAAGGTCATCCTCGACTGGACCACGCTCTAGACCGCAAGCTCGGCAAGCCTGTTGACCCTCGTTAGGAGCGACACCCCCGTGTTCGACACCGTCCGCGACGACCTCGCCGCCACCCTCGTCGAGATCCGCGAAGCCGGCCTGTTCAAGCCCGAACGCGTCATCGGCACCCCGCAGTCCGCCGAGATCACCGTCACCTCCGGCACCGGCGGCCAGGTGCTCAACTTCTGCGCCAACAACTACCTCGGCCTCGCCGACCACCCCAAGGTGATCGACGCCGCCAAGGAGGCGCTGGACCGCTGGGGCTACGGCATGGCGTCCGTCCGCTTCATCTGCGGCACCCAGGACGTGCACAAGGAACTGGAGCAGCGGCTCTCCCAGTTCCTCGGCCAGGAGGACACCATCCTCTACTCCTCCTGCTTCGACGCCAACGGCGGCGTCTTCGAAACGCTGCTGGACGAGCGCGACGCGGTCATCTCCGACGCCCTCAACCACGCCTCCATCATCGACGGCATCCGGCTCTCCAAGGCCCGCCGCCACCGCTACGCCAACCGCGACCTGGCCGACCTGGAGCAGCAGCTCAAGGCCACCCAGGACGCCCGCCGCCGGCTGATCGTCACCGACGGCGTGTTCTCCATGGACGGCTACATCGCCCCGCTCGCCGAGATCTGCGACCTCGCCGACCGCTACAACGCCATGGTCATGGTCGACGACTCGCACGCCGTCGGCTTCGTCGGCCCCACCGGCCGCGGCACCCCCGAGCTGCACGGCGTGATGGACCGCGTGGACATCATCACCGGCACCCTCGGCAAGGCCCTCGGCGGCGCGTCCGGCGGCTACGTCGCCGCCCGCCGCGAGATCGTCGCGCTGCTGCGCCAGCGCTCCCGCCCGTACCTGTTCTCCAACTCGCTCGCCCCGGTGATCGCCGCCGCCTCGCTCACCGTGCTCGACCTGCTGGAGACCAGCGACGACCTGCGCGAGAAGCTCGCCGCCAACACCGAGCTGTTCCGCACCAGGATGACCGAGGCCGGGTTCGAGATCCTGCCCGGCGAGCACCCGATCGCCCCCGTCATGATCGGCGACGCCGCCAAGGCCGGACGCCTCGCCGAGCTGCTGCTGGAGCGCGGCGTCTACGTGATCGGCTTCTCCTACCCGGTGGTGCCGCACGGCGCCGCCCGGATCCGGGTCCAGCTGTCCGCCGCGCACAGCACCGAGGACGTCGAGCGCGCCGTCGCCGCGTTCATCGACGCCCGGGCCGCGCTCGGAGAGTAAGCCCCACGACCCGGCGCGGGCCAACCCTCAACCGCGCCATCCGCGACGGGCCGCCTCCTTCCCATCCCCCGGGCGGCCCGCCGAGGCGCGGGGAGCCGATCCCCGGCTCCCCGCGCCACCTCCGAGCACCCGTTCGGATCACCCCCGCGGCGCTGGCAGAATTGACCCGTGATCGACGCACGACGGCTGCGGACCCTGCGGGCCGTGGCCGACCACCGGACCGTGACCGCCGCGGCGGCCGCGCTCTACCTCACCCCCTCCGCGGTCTCCCAGCAGCTCGCCGCCCTCGAACAGGAGACCGGCCACACCCTGCTGGTCCGCGACGGCCGGGGCGTCCGCCTCACCGCCGCCGGCGAGATCCTGGTCTGCCACGCCGACGCCGTCCTCGCCCAACTGGAACGCGCCGAGGCCGACCTGGCCGCCTACAGCTCCGGAGCCGCCGGCGAAGTCACCGTCGCCGCGTTCGCCACCGGCATCGCCATGGTCCTCGCCCCCGCGATCGCCGCACTGGCCGGCACCCACCCCGGCCTGCGCGTCAAGGCGCGCGACTCCGAGGGCGACGCCAGCCTGCCGATGCTGCTCGACGGCCGCGCCGACATCGCCGTCGCCGTCGAATACCGCGGCGCCCCGCGCCCCGACGACCGGCGGCTCACCCGGCTCCCGCTGTACGCCGAACCCTTCGACGCCGTCCTCCCGCTCGACCACCCGCTCGCCGCCGGCACCGGCCCCGTCGCCGTCGCCGAACTCGCCGACGAACCGTGGATCGGCCCCTACCCCGGCAACCCCTGCCACGACGTGGTCCTGCTGGCCTGCGAGAACGCCGGCTTCCAGCCCCGGCTGGTGCACTCCTCCGACGACTTCAGCGCCGTCACCGCACTCGCCTCGGCCGGCGCGGGCGTCGCCCTCGTCCCACGCTCCGCCCTGCGCGCCGCCGACCGCGGCCGGGTCGCCGTCCGCCCCGTCACCAGCGCCCTCGCCACCCGCAAGGTGTTCGCCGCGACCCGGGCCGGCGCCGAACTCCACCCCCTGATCCGGCCCGTCCTACGCGCCCTCGCCGAAGCCGCCGGCCACCTCGACCGCCGCGCGGGGCAAGCGGTTTGACGGGCCCTCCGCGCTCCTAAATCGGTGGACGGCCGCCTTCCGGTTCACTACCGTCGGTGCCCGAACCGACGGAACCGGGAGGGAGCGCCACCATGGAGCAGCAGGGACAGCAGCAGGACCAGCAGCGGGATCCGCGCGCCCTCGCCTGGGCGCCCGCGCAGCGTGCCGAGCGGCGGGCCGCGCTGGTGGCGCGGATACGCGCGGCCAACGCGGAGACGCTGGAGAGGCTGGCCGACCTGTGACCACCGTGCGCGCGACCGATTACCTCGACGAGGACGACCTCACCCACCTGCTGGGCGAGGTCGCCACCGTTCGCGAGCGCTCCCTGCTGCAGTCCGCACTCGGCCGCCCGCAGGCCTCGGTGTTCGGCGCCGACGCCTACCCGGACGTGTGGACCAAGGCGGTCGCCCTCGGCGAATCCCTGGCCCGCAACCACCCCATGACGGACCGGAACAAGCGCACCAGCTTCGAGTCGATGCTGCTGTTCCTCGACTACAACCACCAGCCCTACACCGACCCGCACCCCGACGACGCCGTCGAGTTCGTGCTGCGCCTGGCCCAGGGTGGCTATGCCGGCCAACTGCCGGACGCGGTGGCCGACTTCCGCGGGATGCTGGGCGCATCGGCGGCGCAGGCGCAGTCGTCGAAACGGAGCCCGGAGACGGGGTGATTCGGCCGGTCCATCCGCAACCTGACTGCTCAACAGCGGTCTGGCATATGCTGCCGGGTGGCCCGCGCCGGGCCGTCATCCACCTCGCAGGAGTGCCCAGAATGAGCGATCACGAGTCCGACCGCACCGCCGCCCTTCCGATCGGTGTCATCGGGCTCGGAGACATCGCGCAGAAGGCCTACCTGCCGGTCCTCACCGCCCAGCCCGGCCTGGACCTGCGGCTGATGACGCGGGACAGGGCCAAGCTGGACCGGATCGGCGAGGCCTACCGGATCCCGTTCCGGACCACCGACCTGGACGAGCTGATCGACTCCGGCATCCGGGCCGCGTTCGTGCACGCCGCCACCGAGCAGCACGTCCCGATCGTGGAGAAGCTGCTCACCAGGGGCGTCGAGGTGTACGTGGACAAGCCGCTGGCCTACCATCTGGACGGCGCGCGGCACCTGGTCGAGCTGGCCGGGCGCGAAGGCCGTTCGCTGATGGTCGGCTTCAACCGCCGCCACGCCCCCGGCTACCTGCTGGCCGCCGAACGCCCGCGCGACCTGATCGTGCTGCAGAAGCACCGCGAGGGGCTGCCCGAGCAGGCCCGCACCCTGGTCTTCGACGACTTCATCCACGTGGTGGACACGCTGCGATTCCTGGCCCCCGGCGAGATCGAGCAGGTGGACGTCCGGGCCCGGGTCCGGGGCGGCCTGGTCGAGCACGTCGTGCTGACCCTGGCCGGCGAGGGCTTCACCGCGCTCGGCCTGATGAACCGGGTCTCGGGCTCCGCCGAGGAGATCCTCGAAGTGTCCGGAGCCGACTCCAAGCGCGAGGTCCACAACCTCGCCGACGTCATCGACCACAAGGGCCAGCCCACCGTCCGCCGGCGCGGCGACTGGGTGCCGGTCGCCCGCCAGCGCGGCATCGAACAGGTGGTCCTGCACTTCCTGGACGCGCTGCGGGCCGGCAAGACCCTCGACGCCACCGACGCGCTGCGCACCCACGAACTGTGCGAACTGATCGTGGAACGCATCGAGTCCGCCGTCTGACCCCCGGATCCCGTTCTGCCGACAGGCCGTCAGCCGGCCCCGGCGCGGATCGCTCGAACGAGCGATTCACCCGATCGGTGCGCACCCCGAAAGGATCAGTTCCACCGGCACCGGGACGGGGCATGCGCCCAGCAGAGAAGCCGCCGACCGGCTGCCGACGAGCCCCTGACCAGGCATCGGACGGCCACCGGCGGTCGGCGGCGCCAACTGTACGGTGGCGAACGAGATCCGACCGCAGGAGAGCCACGTGACCGCACCCGACCCCGGGCCCCCACCTCACGACGGGGAGCAGCCGGACGGCCCGCACCCCGCCGAGGGCCATCCGGACCGGGTGACGTTCCACGCCAGCCGCGACGGCGTCTCCTGGGAGGCCCCGGACACCCAGGCCAACCGGCGCGCCCTGCTGCTCTCGCTCGCCATCCTGGGGACGGTCACCACGATCACCGTCCTCGCCATGAACGCGGCCGGCATCATCACGGCGCTCCCCATCGGCATCAAGTCCAATGAGGCCGTCAGCACTCCCCGGGTCCCGCCGCCACCGTCGGCGCCCGTGCCGTCGGCCCCGTCCGTGCCCGCGCCGTCGCCGCTCCCGTCGCCGTCCGCCGAACCGAGTCCGAGCCCGAGTCCGAGTCCGAGCATCCGGGCGCCGCGCACCGTCTCGTTCCAGATCGACGTGGTCAGCACCGGCTACGAGCTGATCGACCTGGACGCCCCGAACGACAAGCCGCTCTCCACCCTCGTCACCGACGAGGACTGGAACGCGATGTCCGAGGCCGACCAGAAGTCCTACGAGCTCGTCGCCCACGACCACCCGGCGCCCACCCTCGTGCTCGGCAACCTCGCCGCCGTGCTCCCGCCCGGCACCGAGCTCACCGAAGCCGGCTGCCGCGAAGCCGCCCGGGCCGGCACCATCAAGAGCTTTCGCTACGCCACCGCCGCCGAGCGCCCCGCCAACGACGCCAAGGGCCTTCGGGCCGGCGCGACGCTCTGCCTGACCAGCAGCAAGGGCGCCGTGATCGCCGTCCGGATCGCCGACATCCCCTACGATCTCGGCCTGGTCAAGCTCGACGTGACCATCTGGTGACGGACGGCCCTACCGGTCGCGGGTCAGGGCACGGAAGCTCTCCAACGCCTCCAGCAGGTCGCGGGCGTCCGCCCGGGCGGCGTCCGGCAGGCCGGCCAGCAGCTCGCCGACCGGGACCGGCTTCCGTCCGGCGAGCCGCCGCAGCAGCGGCTCCGCCTGCTGCCGGGTCAGCGCGCTGCGCAGCAGGTGCCCGTTGGCGGCGCACAGCAGCGCCCCGCCGACCGGCTCGTACAGCACCCGGGCGCGCACCCGCACCACCGTGCCGTCGTCCAGGGGCCGCAGTGGCTCGGGCGGCGGCACGGGGCACAGGCCGGAGGCGCTCAGGTCGCGGAGCGAGACCGAGGCGACGCGGTCCCGCATCCGGTCGGGGTCGCGGTACGCCTGGAAGACCCGCAGGGTCTGCTCCAGCGCTTCGGGCAGCGCGCCGTCCGCCGGCAGTGCGGGCACCGACAGCGGAGCCGTGGCGGCGGGCAGCCGCACCAGGGCGGCGTCCGGATCGACCATGGCGTCCGCAGCCCGGCCCAGCAGCAGGTCGTCCACGTCGTGGACCGCGCGGTGCGCCTCGCGCGGCACGCCGACATTGACGCTGGTCGCGACCGCGCCGTCGACGCTCTCGCCGACGTGGTAGTAGTTCGCGGGCCAGTACAGCAGGTCGCCGGGCTCGGGTTCGGCGGTGAACGAGGTGGCCAGGTGGGCCTGGTAGTCCAGCTTGGTGGTCACCGGCTCGGTCCACGGGCGCTCCCGCCAGAACCGCATCCGCTTGTGGCCGGCGAGGGCGAACAGGAAGGTGGCGAAGCGGTCCCGGTGGACACCGACCGGGGTGTGCTCGTAGTTGCCGTGGAAGAGCGTGGTGATCGCCCCCGACAGCGGCAGCCCCGTGCGCTCCCACAGCGGTTCGAAGAACGCCCGCTGGCGCTCCCACTGCCCGGCGTGGAAGGCGTGGAAGGCGTGCACGACCAGCGCGTACCGCCGCTCCCGCGAGAAGGCCGCCAACTCGGCGTCCAGCCGCCGCCGGTAGCCGTCGAAGCTGCCGTCCCCGGAGCGCGGGAACCAGTTCGCGGGCTCGGACTGCTGGAAACGGCCGACGGCGAACTGGGCGTTCGGCGGCATCAGGTACGCGCCGGGCGGCCGGGTGCCGAGGGTGGTGGCGGCGAAGACCTCGCGCAGCTCGAAGGGCGCCGGGAGGGCGGCCTTGATCAGCACCGGGCGCCGGTCCCAGTAGAGCGCGGTGAACTCGTCCCAGCGGAGCGGTCCCTGGACGACGGCCAGGTCGCTCACGGGTGCGGTCGTCATCCGTCCGTCCTCCCGCCATCGGTCAGGTCGATTCCCCGCAGCCGGTGGAGCGTGCCCAGCAGCGCGGTCACGGCGCCGTTGTGCTCGTCCGCGCCCACCGCCCGGCACAGCTCGCCGACCGTCAGTTCGCGGCCGGGCCGCAGCTGCTGGGCGATCCGCTCCCCGGCGGCCCCGCCGACCGGGAAGACGTGCCCGTTGACGGCCCAGATCCAGCGGCCGGGCCCGTCCGGCAGCCGGACGATCTCGGGCATCACCCGCAGCCGCTGCCCGGGGGTGAGCGGGACCTCGGCGCGGGGCCCGGGTGCGGGTTCCAGCCCGGCCGAGGAACACCAGGCCGCCCACCGGGTGCGCAGCGCGGCGGGCAGCTCCGCGCCCCCGGCCGCCGCGCGGGCCGCCTCGCCGACGGCGACCACCGCGGCGGCCGGGAGGGGCGGCCGGTCAACGGGCGGCGGGTAGGGCAGGCAGGGCACCGTGCCGTCGTACTCCAGGCGGTCCCGGACGTCCTCGGCCAGCAGGTTCTTCACCGCTCCGGTCGCCAGGCGCTGCGCACGGGGGACGCAGATCCGCAGCGTCAGGCAGCCGTCGAGGTGGCGTTCGCGCCAGCGGGAGCCCTCCGGCCAGTACAGCAGTTCGCCGGCGGTGGCCCGCAGGACGCGCAACTCGCCGTCCGCCTCGTGCAGTTCGGCCTCCAGGGTGCCCTCCAGCACCCAGGTCAGCACCGCGTGTTCGGAGGGGAGGCCCAGGCCCCGGAGGTGGGTGAAGTCGTCGCCCTCGGTCAGCTCGGCCACGACCGGCAGGCACGGCAGGCCGACCTGGCGCCAGAGTGCGGCGAGGGTGTCCCGGACCGCCGACCACAGCGACCAGTCGGTGTGCAGAGGCTGACGGACGCTCAGCAGGAATCCGGCGTCCGTCCCGCTGCCGGGCGGCTCGCCGCGCAGCCGGGCCCGGTAGGCGGCCGGGCTCCGGTCGGCGGCGTCGGGCAGCAGCCGTCCCGGCGCGCCGAGCCAGCCGAGCGGGGTGTGCAGGCGGACCTGCGGCAAGGTCCGGAACACCGCTCCGGCGCGGAAGGGCTCGCAGGCGGCGACGATCGTGCGGTGCAGGTGCGCCGGGTCCGCCGGGGCGGGTGCCGGGAGCAGGGCGGGCTCCTTGCCCCAGGCTCCGGCGAGGAGCTCGGTCCAGTCGGTGGTGCTCACGCCTGTACCCCTTCGTTCTCGGGTGCCGGATACTTCCGTGCCAGCAGGGCGGCGTAGTCGGCGAGCGGGCCGAGGCCGACGGCCGCGCGTCGCTCGTCCACCCGGTCCTCGTCCTCGATCGGGCAGGGCCGCAGTGCGCCGCCCGCTACCCGCTCGAACTTCGTGCCGTACAGCTGCGGGCGGCCCTCGGCGCGGCGCAGCGAGTCGGTGAGGTAGGCGGCGTCGCGCCGGGGCAGGTCGCCGCGCTCGGCCGCGGCCTCGATCAGCGCCAGGCACTCGCGCCGGAACGCGAGGTCGCCGGTGTGGTGCTGGAGCAGGGCACACGCCACCGTGGCGGCCTGCGCACCGACCAGGGCGCGGCCGGGCCAGCCGTGCTCGGCGACCACGCCGCGCAGCCAGCTGATCCCGGTGCTGGTCAGCCGGTCGAGCTTCGCTTCCAGCCCGGTGTCGGCGAAGCCCCCGGCGGCCCACGGCTCGCGCAGCGCGGCGTCGAGCCGGCCCAGGCGCAGCAGCCGTGCGCGGATCCCGGCGGCGGCCTGGGCCTTCGCACCGTTCAAGGGGTCCACGCGCAGCCGCAAGGTGGTCTCGTCCCACCGGTAGGTGATGCGGCGGTCCGCCTGCGGCCAGTCGAAGGACGCCTCGCCCTCACGCGGGCCGCGCCAGGCGATCCGCACCCCGCGCTCGGGGTCGTGCAGCTCGCTCCGCTGCGGCTCCAGGTCGCCGTACACGTGCTCGACCGCGTCGCGCAGGGCGATGCCGAGCCCGGCGAGGTCCAGCTTCCCGCCCTCGCGGACAGCGGCGACCGGCGGCCAGAGGCGGCCCCCGTCCCACCCCGGGGCATCGGCCGGGTCCGTGCGCAGCTCGCGGCCGGGCGGCATCCGCAGCGCGAGCAGCGGGCCGCCGTCGGCCGCGCGGAAGAAGTACGGGACGTCGCCACCCGCGAGCTGCGCCAACTCGCCCTCGGTGAACGGGATTTCACCGCCGTCCGGGTACTCGGCCGTCGGGCGGGCGATCACCCGCAGCAGGTGCCCGGCGGCCCGCTCGCCGATGAACTCGGCGAGCCGGGCGCGGTTTCGGCACATCAGCGTCCAGGCGTCGAACATGCCGCGCAGCATGGCCGGCAGGTAGGGGCCGTACCCGGCGCTGCCCTCGGTGTCCCCGACCACCGCGCGGGTCTCGGTGCGGGCCAGGGGCAGGGTCCGCCGTTCCAGCCGCAGCGAGCCGTCCGGCTGCGGGCGCCAGCAGGTCGCGGGGCCGTCCACGTCGCACCAGCGCGCGACGTTCTCCAGGCCGGTGTGGTGCTGCGCGGAGACCGCGGGATCGAACAGCAGCCCGGTCTCGAACAGGCGCTTCAGATCGGCGAAGTACGCCTCCAGATCGACCGGGAACGGCAGCGGCTCGCCGTCCTCCGGGCGCTGCCCGATCAGCACGTTGCCACCGATCAGGTCGGCGATCCCGAACGCGAACGCGGCGGCGGCCAACGACCCGGCGCGGTGCCAGTAGCGGGCCGCCGCCCCGGGGTCGAGGACGGCGCCGCGCAGGCTGAACCCGCCGTCGGCGCGCAGGACGCCCCACGCGTCCGGCGGCTCGATCCACTCCTGCCAGGAGTAGCACGCCCGGTCCGGGCCACTGCCCGCCCAACTCCGCATCGTCGGCAGCCGGATGGGGCAGGCCGCCGGGGGCAGCGAGTTGAGCAGGGCGAACACCGAGCCCTCGGTGGCCAGGAACAGGATCTCGCCGTTCGCCGGGCGCGGCTTGTACGCGAGCCGGCCGCCGTCGGCGAACTCGACCCGCAGCACCCGCTGGCCGCCGTTGTGCGTCTCCTCGCCGTTCGCCCACAGGCCGGTGACCCGGTGGCCGGAGGGCCGGTCGCGGGCCAGCCGCTCCAGGAACAAGGTCAGGAAGTCCAGGTACTGCCCGGCCCGCCGGTCGGCGAAGGCGGCGGCGCGCCCGGGCGGCTGGTCCAGACAGGCCGCCAGGGTCTCGGCGAGCAGCGGACCGAACAGGTCCGCGTTCTCCAGCCGCAGCACCTGCGGATCGACCCGCCGGGCATCGGCCCGCGCCGACCACGCGTCGATCCGCCGCAGCACCTCGTGCAGTGGCGCGAAGCGGGCGTCGGCCAGCGCCTGCTCCAGGGCCCGCGCGTCGGACGGTCCCCCCAGCGGGCGCGCGACGGCGAGCGTGCCGTCCGGCCCGGGGACGGCCACCGGCGGGAACGCCCGCCCGGCCCTGCCCTCGGCCAGTGCCGCCAGCAACCGCCGTGTCGCGGGCGGGAGTTCGGGCGCACGGGTGGCGCCGCCGTGGTCGCGCAGTTCCATTCCGCCCCTGGTCAGGTGGTCGGGGTACGACGCCGCGCGGCCGTTCGGGCCGGGCGCCGCGCGGCGCCCGGCCGCGCGGCGCCGTGGGCTACGTCGCGCCCGGAGCTAGAAGCAGCAGTAGATGCGCGCCCACGTCGCGGTCGGGACGCTCTCCATCCTGGTCTGCCGGTGCTCCGGAACGCCCTGCTCCAGGTCACCGATCACCAGGTCGAACTCCTCCTCCGCGGTGAAGGTGAAGTCCTGCGGCGCCTGCACGGTCAAAGTCTCCATCGATTTCCCTGACGGTAGGAGGGGCCCAGCGATTCGGAAACGCTTACTGCGGAACGCAGTAGATGTGCAGGGTGCAGGTGGTGGCACTGGGCGTGTTCGCCGGAGCGGTCTGCTCCAGTTCGCCGACCACGAGGTCGAACTCCTCGTCGAGGACGAGGGTGTCGCCCTGGGGTGCTTGCAGGGTAGGAGCTTCCATGGAGGGTCCTCCTGACAAGAGCGCACGGCAGGCCACCGCAACCTCCGGTGACCGGGCGTCGTGCGGGTGACTGAATCTGCCGCCGCTTGACGCGACCGCGTCAGACAGTGTTGCCCAGCCGGACCGGTTCGTCAACATAACTTCCGTGTGCGGCAACAGTATTGGCCCGGCCGGGCCGATTGTCCGTGGGGCCCGCTACTGTCGCCCGCGCGGACCAGGACGGAAAGTGGGTGGCCGGTGGGGCGGCGTGCGGTGCTCGACCACTTGGTGGCGTTGCTGGCGGGGTCGGCCTGGGGCGGCGCGCTGGTGCTGCGGGGGAGCATGGTGATGCCCGCCTGGGTGGGTGAGGCCGCGCGGGAACCCGCCGATCTGGACTGGGTCGTGGAACCGTCCACCCTGGTCCCCGTCGACCAGGCCGACCCCTACCCGTACGTCCAGGAGTTGACGACGCTCCAGCAGTGGCCCGAGGCGGCCGACGGCGCGGCCGGGTACGAGATGTGGGCGTTCGAGGAGTTCGAGACGCGCGGCCTGCGCGCGCACCTCCCGCCCGAAGGATGCCACTGGGTACCGGAGGCCGAGGCCGACGACCAGGGGCCGGAAACGGTGCTGCGCGAGCTCGTCGCCCGGCACCCGGTGGCCGCCCCCGGCATCGCGCTCGACCCCAACTCCGTTCGCACCGACGGCGGGTGGACCTACGACAGCGACGGCGAGGTACCGGGCGTGCGGATCGCCGTGCAGTGGACGGCGGACGGGCGGCCGGCCGGCGAGGTGACCGTCGACTTCGCGCACGACGAACGGCTGCCCGAGCCGCCCGTACTGACAGCCGTGCCACGCGGTGACGGCGCCGGGGTGACGGCGGTCCGGACGGCGAGCAGGGAACTGTCGCTCGCCTGGAAACTGCTGTGGCTGCACGCCGACGGCGCCGAGGGCCGAGCCCGCGCCAAGGACCTGTACGACGCCGTCCTGCTCGCCGAAGTGTGCGCGGCCACCCTCACCCCGGACCTGCTGCGTCGCGTCCTCGCCCGCGAGCCCGGCCACCCGGGGCGACTGCGGCTGGACACCCTCGCCGTCCCCCCGCCCGACTGGGCGGACCTGCGAGCCGCCGACCCCCGAATCACCGGCACCGCCGACGAGTGGTCGGGACGACTGCGGGACGCCCTCGCCGCGCTGCGCCACTAGCCGGTCACTTGGTCGAACAGCAGTCCGCCGCCGCGCCGTGCTGCGTTGCCGCGCCGTGCTGCGTCGGCGTGGCCTGTCCGGCGAGGGCCCGGCGGAGGGCGGCTTCGTCCGGCAGGCCGGACATCCTGCCGTCGGGGTGCCAGTAGAGGCGGCAGGACAGGCTGGGCTCCGCGCCGGGCGGGGCGAAGGGGTCGGCGCCGTTGATCAGGATGGTCGGCGAGCCGTACATGCCCAGCTGGGCGGCCTCGGACTCGTCGGCCACCTCGATCAGGTCGACCTCGGCCTCCTGCCCGGCCAGCGCGGCGGTCACCAGCGAAAGCGCGGGGCGCGCGTTCGGGCAGTCCGCCACCGTCAGCACCGTGATGCGCATGTGCCGCTCCTCCACTTCTCCGGCGTCCCGTCGCCTCGCCGCCTCGTCGCCTCGTCGTTCGAGGCTGGACCTTCCACCGTACTGGTAGGTCAAGCGCCGGCCTGGGGCCATGCGCATCGGCGACCTCGCCGCCCGCACCGGGCCGAGGACCAAGACCGTCCGCTTCCACGAGGACAGCGGCCTGCTGCGCCCGCCCCCGCGCACCCCGGGCGGCTGCCGCGACTGCCCGGACAGCGCGGTGAGCCGGCCCGGTTCCTCCGCGACACCCGAGGTGCCGGACTCACCCTCGCCGAGATCCGCTCGCTGCTCACGCTGCGCGACGACGGTCACGCCCGGTGCGGCCACGTCAACCGGCCTCATCCACGAGGACCTCGCCGACATCGAGCGCCGGATGGCATCTGCACCACCGTCACCCCCGGCGCGCAATCCGGCTGGTCGTCAAAAATGCGCCGTCGGCGAAGTGTTCGCGCCAACTACCGGCCGCCGCTTCCCGGTTCGGCGGCCCGGCCGGGTTAGCCTGAGGCCATGGTTGCCTACCACAACGAAGAAGTAGCCATGCCCGACGCGGAGTTCGTCAACGGCCTTGCGCTGATCCTCCGGTCCCTCGCCGCCGCCCCGGACCGGCCGGCCATCGTCACCGCCGACGGCGCCGGGATCACCGCCGGCGAGTTCGCCGCCGCCACCTACCGCCTCGCCCACGAGCTGATCTCCCGGGGCGTCGCCCGCGGCACCACCGTGACCCTGCTGACCGGCAACACCCCCGAGGCGCTGAGCGCCCGGTACGCGGCGGGCCTGGCCGGCGCCCGGGTGGTGAACCTGTACGACGGGATGAGCGCCCCGGTGCTGGCCGAGATCACCGCGAGCGTCGACACCGCCGTGCTGCTCGTGGACGCCGAACGGTATGCCCACGCACCGGAGTTGCTCCCGCTGATCGACGTGCCGACCGTCTTCACCCTGGGCCCCGGTCCGGCCGACGGCACCAACGCCATCGGTGTGGATGTGATCGCCGCGGCCGCCCACCGCCCCGCCGAGCCGCCGGACGTCCGGATCGGCCCGGAGGACGACCTCGGCATCCGCCACACCGGCGGCACCACCGGCATCCCGAAGGGCATCGTCAGCCTGCACGGGCCCTACCGCCGCGTCTTCGACGCCCCGGTGGGCAGCGGCGCCCTCGCGCCCCGGCTCCTCGTCGCCACCCCGCTGGCCCACCTCGCCGGGATCTTCTCCGACCTGGTCCTCCAGCGCGGCGGCACGGTGGTCCTGCAGCGCTCCTTCGACCCCGGCGCCGTCCTGGCGGCCATCGAACGCGAACGCATCACCGAGTTCTGGGTGCTGCCGGCGCTGCTCCACCAGCTGCTCGACCACCCGATGATCGGCCGCACCGACCTGTCCAGCCTGCGGCTGATCATGTACGGCGGCAGCGCCGCCTCGCCGACCCGGATCCGCGAGGCGCTCAAGGTCTTCGGCCCGGTGCTGGTCGGCGTCTACGGCATGTCGGAGGCACAGCTGATCTCCGCCCTCGGCCCCCAGGAGCACGGCCGGACCGGCCGCGGTGGGCAGATCCCGGTCGGCCGGCCCGTCCCGGGCGTCGAGGTGGCGATCCGTGACCTCGACGGCGCCGACCTGCCGACCGGCGAGGAGGGCGAGATCCACCTGCGCTCCGAGGCCGTCATGGCCGGGTACTGGAAGCAGCCCGAGCTCACCGCCGCGGTGGTGCGGGACGGCTGGCTGCACACCGGCGATGTCGGCTACTTCGACGAGGACGGCTACCTCTACCTGTCCGACCGGGTCAAGGACCTGATCATCGTGGTCGGCGGGCACGTCTACCCCTCCGAGCTGGAAGACCTCCTGGTCACCCACCCGACGGTCGCCCGCTGCGCGGTCTTCGGCGTCCGCGACGAGCAGGAGACCGAGCACGTCCACGTCGCCGTCGTCCCCGCCCCGGGCCGGCAGCCGCGCCTGGACGAGCTGCGCGCCTTCGTCACCGAACGCAAGGGCCGGATCTACGCCCCCGAGGTGCTGCACCTCGTCGAGGAGATCCCGCTGACGCCCGTCGGCAAGCCGGACAAGAAGCGCCTGCGCGAGGCCGCCGCGAACTGACCGCCGCCCCGGGCTCCCGGGAGCTGACGGAGCGTCAGGGAGCCTGGGAAAAACGGGAGGCGGCGCTCCGGCGGGGCCGATAGGTTGACCGGATGCTGCTGACGAAGTATGTCCACGCGTGCGTCCGGATCGAGGACGACCAGAAGTCCGTGCTGATCGACCCGGGGTGCTGGACGGCGCCGGAAGCCTTCGCCGGAGTCCGCGCGGTGCTGATCACCCACGGTCACCGCGACCATGTGGACCACGACCTGCTGGCGGCGGCCCGGAAGGCCGGCCCGGCCCTCGAGGTGTTCGCCCCGGAGGACGTCGCCGCCGAACTGGGCGACGGCGTCCGCCCGTTGGCGGTGGGGGAGCGGTTCGAGGCGGGCGGCTTCGCGGTGCGCGCCGTCGGCGGGCGGCACGCCCAGGTCATCGACAACTACCCGGACTGCCCGAACCTCGGCTACTTGGTCGAGGGCGCTCTCTACCACCCGGGCGACTCGCTGCACGTCCCCGACGAGGAGGTGCGTACCCTGCTGCTGCCCACCACCGGGCCGTGGCTGACCATGCGCGGGGCGATCGAGATGGTGCGCGCCGTCCGCCCGGGGCGCGTCGTCCCGATCCACGACCACTACCACAGCGCGGCCGGCCGGGAGAACTTCGACGGCTGGCTCGACGGCGAGGCGGACGCCCGCTACACGCGCCTCGCCCTCGGCGAGTCCACCCGGCTCCACTGAACCCAGCTGGTCTCGGCTTTCCCGGCCGGTTCCGACCGGCCCGGCCCACCGCCGGCGGGCGGCGGCGCACCCCCGTCGCCCGTCCGTGTGCCGTCTGGGAATTCACTGGGAGCCCGGGCGCGCGGCTTGAGGTTTCTCCAAGACGCTCTTGCTAGCTTCGTGACGCATGATCGACTCGTCCCACTTGGCAGCCCGGTCACGTTCGCTGCTGGTCAATCTGCTGGCCAGACTCCGCCCCAGGCACTCCGCCTGGCCGCTGTTCGCCCTCGCATTCTGGCGCTACCTCGCGGTCTACGGACTGCCCTACGCCAACGACGTGGTCTTCCTCTGGCTGATCGCCGCGCTGGTTGCCGCGTCCGTGCACAGCGGCGGCCGCAAGGGCTGGCTGCACGTGCTGCGCGACTGGGTGCCGGTGATGGCCGTGGTCTGGGCGTACTCGCTGCTCAGAGGCTACGGGGCGCACACCCCCTGGCGGCCGCACTACGCCCCCCAGCTCGCCTTCGACAAGGTCCTCGGCTTCGGCGAGACGTGGACGGTGCGCCTGCAGCACCTGCTCTACCACCCGGGCCAGCCGCAGTGGTACGACTACGCGATAGTCAGCGTCTACATGTCGCACTTCTTCGCGGTCTTCGTGATCCTCGCCGTGCTCTGGAAGCGCAACCACGCCCGGTTCCGGCACTTCCTCGCCTGCTACCTCGCCATTACCTTCGCCGGCTTCCTCACCTACGTGCTGTACCCGGCCGTCCCGCCGTGGCTGGCCGGGATCGAGAACCACATGCCGGCCGTCGACCGGATCGTCAACGTCGTGCTGGAGAACAGCGGCCTGCACCGGGCCGGCACCATATTCGAGAACGGCAGCCGGTTCGCCAACGACGTGGCCGCGATGCCCTCGCTGCACTCCGCGTACCCGATGATGATCGCCCTGGTGTTCTGGCCCCGGGCCGGCCGCACCCTGCGGGTGATCCTCGCCGCGTACCCCCTGGCCATGGGCTTCACCCTGGTCTACGGCGGCGAGCACTTCATCATCGACGTGCTGGTCGGCTGGGCCTACGCCTGGGCGGCGGTCACCCTGGTCAATCGTTTCTTCGCCCGCCGTGCCGCGAGCCGCACCGCGAAGCAGGAAGCTGCCGCCGTCAACGCGACGCCGTCCTCCGTCCCGGTCGGCTGACCTTTCGACGTACGGGCCCCCGGCCCCGGACCGGCAAAGTGGTGCCGGACCGGGGCCGGGGCGTCTGCGCAGGACCTCCGCACGGCCGCCGCGCCCTCGGCGCGTTCTCCTCACCGCCTGCGCAACCCGCGCGGAACCCCCCTGCGAACGGCCGGGGAGTTTCCTGGGCGTTCGCTGGGAGCCGAAGGACGCCCGTCGCGGCCGGTTGGACCGCGTGCGGGAGCTGACGCACCGTCAAAACTTCGAGCGGGCCCGCCCGTCCGCCGGTCGCGGTAAAGGCTTTGCCAATCCGTGGCGGAGTCTTGTTGTGGACGCGGGTAGCGTCGTGCGGAACACCGCAGGAGGACCCACCATGGCCACACCCCACACCCCGTCTGCGCCCGGCGAGCGCCCCCGACCCGCCGCCCTGCCGACCGCCCGATGATCTCCGGTCACACTGTCGCGCCCGCGCTCTGGGTGATCGCCCCGCTCGGCGCCGTGCTCTTCGCCGTCGGTCTGGCCTCCACCATCCGGATCCGCCCCGGTACCGACCGCCCGCGCGACCACCTCCTCGGCCCCCTCCTGATCGCCACCGGCATCCTGGTCACCGGCTTCGGCCTCTGGCTCCTCTGACCGGCCCGGCGGACGGGTGGGTGCACCGGTCGTCGAGAAGCGCCCGGTCGAAGTTCCGCCGCCACGCCGACAGGCCCGCCACCGCAGCGGGGGAGTCCGTCACCGCCCGGTCATGCCCGGACGGGAGGCCGTCGCGGTACTCCAACCGGTAGCACGCGCTGTCCCGCCGGTACCGCACCTGCACGTACCGGTCGCCCGCTATTCGTCCACGCCGGTCCGCTCGGCGAGAGGGAACGGTTCCCCGCACCGGAGGGCGGCCACCCGCCTGCGCGGCAGCAGCGTCGTGGCGTCCGGCTCGAAGACCGCCGGCCGCGCCCTGTCCGGCAGCGCACCGCCCGACGCGCACCGGCACGCCCCTCCCACCCGATCCCGGGTACCAGCTCCCGCCCGCCCGGCAGGGCCGCCGCGCCGTTGAGCGCGGTATTGACCGTCCTGGAGCAGGCCGTCAGGGGCAGGCCCAGCAGTACAGGCGCGCACCGCCGGCCTCCGCCCGCACCGCGATCCCGGACAACTCGCTCAGGAACTCGGCGAGCTCGGCCTGGTCGTGGACCATGTCCTCGGTCGCCGCCCACCGCTCGGCGACCTCGTGCAGCAGCGCGGCGTCCTCGTGGAGCTGCCCGAGCGCGCCCCGGAAGGTGTCCGACAGGGTCAGCACCACCACCTCGCCGCCCTCGGCCATGCCGACCAGCGCCGCGCGCCGCGGGTCCGCGCGGAGCTCGGCGGCCGAGCGGCCCGTCACCAACTCCTCGGCCGGGCCGAGCACCACCATCGGATCGATGCCCTTCACCACCACCCCGTCGTACCCCGCCCCGAAGGGCTCGTCGTCGTCCCGGACCACTGCCCCCAGGGCGTCGTCATCGTCAGCGGCGGCGAAGTAACCGAACAGCACTCCCATGCGGGGGAGCATCGCACGCCACACCGACACGCCATCACTCCGCCGCCCGCTTCCCCGCAGGTGCGCGCCCGATCCACTCGCGGCGCCCAGGGCATCGGGATCAACTGCCGGGCGCTGTAAATCAGTCGAGGGCAGGATGGCCCCCTGCTACGGTGGCGCGATGCCAACGGTCAAGAAGTTCCAGGTCACCTTCGACTGCGCCGAACCGGAGCGCGTCGGTCGTTTCTGGTGCGAGGCGCTCGGTTACGTTCCTCCGGCCGTGCCGGAGGGCTTCGACAGCTGGGGCGCGTACACCGAGTCGCAGCCGGCCGAGCAGCGTGGCTCCTGGTTCGTGGCCAGCGACCCGGAGGGCGTCGGCCCGCGGATGTATTTCCAGCGCGTCCCCGAGGGCAAGGTCGTCAAGAACCGCGTCCACCTCGACATCCGGGTCGGCACCGGCCTGGTCGGCCAGGAGCGCCTCGCCGCCCTCGAAGCAGAATGCGCCCGCCTCGAAGCCCTCGGCGCGACCCGCGGCCAGCTCCTGCTCGCCGACGGGTACAACGAGTCCTGCCAGGTCATGCAGGACGTCGAGGGCAACGAGTTCTGCCTCGACTGACGGCCCGACCGTCACCCGGCGCCCGACCGTCACCCGGCGCCCGACCGTCACCCGGCGCCCGGCCCGTCACCCGGCGCCCGGCCCGGCACCCCCGTCGGGCCGGGCGACCTGCGTCGGCGTCCAGAACGCGGTGATCCTGGTGGCACCGGGCCCGAGGTCCTGCCAGGAACCGTCGAACTCCAGGACGGCCACCGAGGCGGTCGGGAAACCGGAATCCGCCACCCGCCGCGAGAGCTCGCCGCCGGCCGTTCCGAGCAGAAACGCGACCAGCTCCGGCAGGCTCGGATTGTGCCCGACCACCAGCAGCTCGCCCACCTCCTCGGGCGTTTCCCGCAGCAGCGTGACCAGTTCGCCGAGAGGCGCCGCCCGCCGGTGGATCTCCACGCTGAGGTCGTAGAGCCGCTGCTCGCGGACCACCTCGGGCAGCCGCGCCAGTGCCGCGCCCATGCAGTCCCAGGTCTCCCGGGTCCGTCGGGCGCCGGACACCCGCGCGAGCTCCGGCACGACACCGAACCCCGCGAGCCACCGCCCGGCCGCGAGCGCCTCCGCCCGCCCCGGCCCGTCGAGCCGCCGCTCCTGATCAACGGCCGTGTCCCGCTCGGCCTGCCCATGCCGCACCAGCACAAGCCTCCGGCCGGTAGCCGACGTCACATCGCCCTCCCATGACCGCCGTCCGCCGGCGCGGCCCGGCGGAATCGCTTGATCACTTTCCGCTGAACGCTACCCGAGGCGTGCGGGCCGGTCGCTGGGCCGCTCGCGCCCGTCCGTGGCTCGTTCGCCTGCGCGGGTGTCGTGGGCGGTGAGGCGACGAAGACGTCGGTCACTCAGCCGAGCGGATCTGCAGGCACGTCTTCCGGCAGCTGGTGGAGCGGGCTCCGCCACCGACCCGTCGCGGTCCCCAGCCTCGCGGCCGGAAAGTCAGCTGTCGCGGACGGCCAGTTCGGCCACCACCGCACGGTGGTCCGTCCGGACCAGGGTGTGCTCGTCGATCGACACGGGGAGCATGGCCGGGCCGTGCAGGACGTGGTCGATCTGGATCATCGGCGGCAGGTACGGGAAGTCCAGGTTGTGCTCCGGCCAGGTCGGGAACAGTCCGGCCCCCAACTCGGCGTGCACGTCCGCCAGTCCGGTCTCCAGCAGGCTCCGCATCGGCGCGTGGTCGAGCGTCGCGTTGAAGTCGCCCAGCAGCACCGCGTTGCGGCTGCGCCCCGGCGCGGCATCCCGCAGCGCGTGCATCCCGGCCGCCCACTTGCGGGCGTCACCCAGCGGGTAGTACGTGTGCACCGCCACCAGCTGGACCGGCCGGCCGTCCACGGTGACGGTCACGTTCGTGGTCGGCCAGGCCGGATCGGCCGCCGCCGTCACCGGCAGCCGGGTGTAGATCGCGGTGTCGGTGCCGTCCGGCATCTCCCGGTGCGGCAGCAGCTCGCGGATGCCCGCCGCGTCCAGCGCGGCCGCCGCCGAACCGCTCAACTCCTCGACCGCCAGCGCGTCCAGTCGCTGCGCCCGGACCAGGTCGACCAGTGCCTGCGGCGAGACATTGCCCATGTACGCGTTGCTGGTCGCCACCCGAAGCCGCGGCGCACCGTCCGGCACCTGCGCCCCGTCCGGGACGAACCGCGGTACCAGCCACCACAGTTGCAGCCCGACCAGGACGGCGGCCAGACCCGCGAGCCAGCGGCGGCGCAGCACGGCCAGTACCGGCACCAGCAGCAAGGTCAGCAGAGCGGCGAACGGCAGCCCGGCGATCGGCAGGGCGAGGACCGTCCCGTCGTCCAGGCCCAGGACGCGGACCGTGGCGAGCGCGGCAGGCCCGAGCAGCAGCAGGCCGCACAGGACGGTCAGCGCCGGACGCCACCAGCGGCCTCTCCGCGCGAGTGAACCGGTTCCCGACACGCCGTCAGCCACGATGCTCCTCCGGTGGGGGCGCCGGTGGCATTCATGATCACCGGTCGCCGTCGTCGGGAGAAGACGCCCGGCGGGGGAGCTCGGTTCCGCACCCGGGCCGGCCCTGCGCCCCCGGCCGACCCTGCCTGCCCGGCCGACCCGGAGGCTACTCGCCGATGACCGCCTTGTAGCCGGCCGCGTCGCGCAGATTGTCGAGCTCGGACTTGTCGGACGGCTTGAGCCTGAAGATCCAGGCGTCGTAGGGCTCCTCGTTGAGGAGTTCCGGGCTGTCGTTCAGCTCCTCGTTGACGGCGACCACCGTGCCGCCGACCGGCGCGTAGATGTCCGACGCGGCCTTGACCGACTCGACCAGACCGGCCGCGTCGCCGGCCTTGAAGACCTTCCCCACCGCCGTCAGCTCCACGAACACCACATCGCCGAGCGCGTTCTGGGCGTGATCGCTGATTCCGACCGTCACCGTGCCGTCGGCCTCCAGGCGCGCCCACTCGTGCGACTCGGCAAACCGCAGATCAGCAGGGATGTTCGACATGTTCACTCCTCCGGAAGGTGGTTGACCACAGCAGGCTCAGCATGCCCGAGGCCGTCGATCCGCCGGTGGATTTCCTCCCCAAAACCGACGAAACGTCAGTTTTGCTTGACAGGTGGGCGGGCGCCGTGCGCCGGCAGAAAAACAAGCACGCGTGCTTGATTTGTCGGCGGGCCAGTGTCACGCTCGGTCGCGACCACCCGGACGAACGGTGGTCGGACGGCTGGGAGTTGGGAGGTTCCGTGCTGCGGATCGGCAATGCTTCGGGGTTCTACGGGGACCGGTTCGCCGCGTTCCGGGAGATGCTGACCGGCGGTCCGCTGGACGTGCTGACAGGCGACTACCTGGCCGAGTTGACGATGCTGATCCTGGCCCGCGACCGGCTGCGCGACCCGCAGCGCGGCTACGCGCGGACGTTCCTGCGGCAGGCCGAGGAATGCCTCGCCGAGGCGATCGACCGAGGCGTGCGGATCGTCGTCAACGCGGGCGGCCTCAACCCGTCCCGCCTCGCCGAGGCACTCGGCGAGCTCGCCGACCGGCAAGGGGTGCGGGCCCGGATCGGGTACCTGACGGGAGACGAACTGTTGCCCCGCGCCGCGGAGTTCGGCTGGACGGGGGAGGACCCGCGCCGTCCGCTGCTCGCCGCCAACGCGTACCTGGGGGCGTTCGGCATCGCCGAGTGCCTGCGCGGTGGCGCGGACGTGGTGGTGACGGGGCGGGTGACCGATGCCGCGCTGGTGGTCGGGCCGGGGATCGCACACTACGGGTGGACGCCCGGCGACTTGGACGCGCTGGCGGGTGCGGTGGTGGCCGGACATGTGCTGGAGTGCGGGGCGCAGGCCACCGGCGGGAACTACGCATTCTTCGCCGAACACAGGAACGGCCTCCTCGACCACCCCGGCTTCCCGCTCGCCGAACTGCACGCCGACGGCAGCAGCGTGATCACCAAGCACCCGGGCACCGGCGGCGTGGTGAACGTCGGCACCGTCACCGCCCAACTCCTGTACGAGACAGGCGGACCGCGCTACCTCGGCCCGGACGTCACCGCCCGCCTGGACACCGTGACGCTCACCCAGGACGGGCCGGACCGGGTGCGGATCGACGGGGTGCGCGGCGAGGCCCCGCCGGCCACCCTCAAGGTCGGGCTGAACCGGCTCGGCGGCTACCGCAACGAGCTGGTGTTCGTCCTCACCGGGCTCGACATCGAGGCCAAAGCGGCTTTCCTGCAACGGCAGTTGACCCGCGCGCTGGCCGACCCGCCGGCCGAACTGCGCTGGACGCTGGCCCGCACCGATCATGCGGACGCCGACACCGAGGAGCGGGCCAGCGCCCTGCTCCGGCTCACCGCCCGCGACCCGCAGGAGGCCAAGGTCGGCCGCGCCCTCACCGCGGCCGCCGTCGAACTCGGCCTGGCCGGCTATCCGGGCTTCCATCTGACCGCCCCGCCCGCCCCGGCCACCCCCTACGGGGTGTTCGAGGCAAGGGAGTTGGACGCCAAGGAGGTCGAGCACCTGGCCCACCTGCCCGGCGGCGCCCCCGTCACCGTCAATTCCCACCAGCACGGTGTGAGCCAACTCGCCCCGACGGAACAGCAGTTGCCGCCCGAGCCGGAGAAGGGCCCGACCCGCCGGGCCCCGCTCGGCCTGGTCGCCGGAGCCCGCAGCGGCGACAAGGGCGGCGACGCCAACCTCGGCGTGTGGGCCCGCGACGAGGCCGGCTGGCGCTGGCTCGCACACACCCTGACCACCGAGAGGCTCCGCGAACTCATACCGGAGACCGGCCAGTTGACCATCGAGCGGCACCTGCTGCCGAAGCTCCGCGCCGTCAACTTCACCATCCGCGGCCTGCTCGGCGAAGGCGTCGCCGCCCAGGCCCGGTTCGACCCGCAGGCCAAAGCGCTGGGGGAGTGGCTGCGCTCCCGGCACCTCGACATCCCGGAGGCACTGCTGTGACCGTACTGCCCACCCGGCTGGACACCAGCGGGCCCGCGTACACCGCCAACCGCGCCGCCATGCTGGAGAGGCTCGCCGCGCTGGACGCCGAACACGCCAAGGCGCTGGCCGGCGGCGGGCCCAAGTACGTGGAGCGGCACCGCAGTCGGGGCAAACTACTGGCCCGGGAGCGGATCGAGCTGCTGATCGACCCGGACTCGCCGTTCCTGGAACTCTCGCCGCTGGCCGCCTGGGGCAGCGACTACCCGGTCGGCGCGTCGCTGGTCACCGGGATCGGCGTGATCGAGGGCACCGAGTGCGTGATCACCGCCAACGACCCCACCGTGCGCGGCGGTTCGTCCAACCCGTGGACGCTGCGCAAGGCCCTGCGGGCCAACGAGATCGCACTGCGCAACCGGCTGCCGCTGGTCAACCTGGTGGAGTCCGGCGGCGCCGACCTGCCCAGCCAGAAGGAGATCTTCATCCCGGGCGGCGCACTGTTCCGCGACCTCACCCGGCTCTCGGCGGCCGGAATCCCCACCGTGGCCGTGGTGTTCGGCAACTCCACGGCGGGCGGGGCGTACGTGCCCGGCATGTCCGACCACGTGATCATGGTCAAGGAGCGGGCCAAGGTGTTCCTCGGCGGACCGCCACTGGTCAAGATGGCCACCGGCGAAGAGGCCGACGACGAGTCCCTCGGCGGCGCCGAGATGCATGCCCGCACCTCCGGCCTGGCCGACCACCTCGCCCTCGACGAACCCGACGCGCTGCGCCTGGCCCGCCGGGTGGTGCACCGCCTGCACTGGCGCAAGTCCGGCCCCGAGCCGAGGAGTTGGTACGAGCCGCCGAAGTACCAGGAGGACGAGCTGCTGGGTATCGTCCCCGGCGACCTGAAGGCACCGTTCGACCCGCGCGAGGTGATCGCCCGGATCGCCGACGGCTCCGACTTCGACGAGTTCAAGCCGCTGTACGGCAGCAGCCTGACCACCGGCTGGGCCACCGTCCACGGGTACCCGGTCGGCATCCTGGCGAACGCCCAGGGCGTGCTGTTCAGCCAGGAGTCGCAGAAGGCCGCCCAGTTCATCCAACTCGCCAACCAGCGCGACCGGCCGCTGCTGTTCCTGCACAACACCACCGGCTACATGGTCGGCCGCGACTACGAACAGGGCGGCATCATCAAGCACGGCGCGATGATGATCAACGCCGTGTCGAACAGCACCGTCCCGCACATCTCGGTGCTGATGGGCGCCTCCTACGGCGCCGGCCACTACGGCATGTGCGGGCGCGCCTACGACCCGCGCTTCCTGTTCGCCTGGCCCAGCGCCAAGTCCGCCGTCATGGGACCGCAGCAACTGGCCGGGGTGCTCTCGATCGTGGCCCGCCAGTCCGCCGCCGCCAAGGGCCAGCCGTACGACGAGGACGCCGACGCCACCATCCGCGCCATGGTCGAGCAGCAGATCGAGGCCGAGTCGCTGCCCGCGTTCCTGTCCGGCCGGCTCTACGACGACGGGGTGATCGACCCGCGCGACACCCGGACCGTGCTCGGCATCTGCCTCTCCGCGATCCACAGCGGCCCGGTCGAAGGCGCCCGCGGCTACGGCGTGTTCCGGATGTAGCGCCACCGACGAACTCAAACCCCCTACAGCGAAAGCGAACTGACGGATGATCAGCTCTCTGCTGGTGGCCAACCGCGGCGAAATCGCCCGCCGGATCTTCCGCACCTGCCGCACCCTCGGCATCGCCACCGTCGCCGTGTACGCCGACCCGGACGCCGACGCCCGGCACGTCCAGGAGGCCGACACCGCCGTCCGGCTGCCCGGCGCCGCGCCCGCCGACACCTACCTGCGCGCCGACCTGCTGATCCGGGCCGCGCTGGACGCGGGCGCCGACGCCGTCCACCCCGGGTACGGATTCCTCTCCGAGAACGCGGGGTTCGCTCGCGCCGTCCAGGACGCCGGCCTGCTCTGGATCGGCCCGCCACCCGCCGCGATCGCCGCCATGGGCTCCAAGACCGCCGCCAAACGGCTGATGGCCGCCGCCGGCGTCCCCGTGCTGAGCGTCGGGCCCGAGCCCGCCGAGGCCGACCTGCCGCTGCTGGTCAAAGCCGCGGCCGGCGGCGGCGGACGCGGCATGCGAGTGGTGCGCACCCTCGCCGACCTGCCCGAGGCGCTGGCCGCCGCCCGCGCCGAGGCAGCAGCCGCGTTCGGCGACGACGAGGTGTTCTGCGAGCCCTACCTGCCCACCGGCCGCCACCTGGAGGTCCAACTGCTGGCCGACGCGCACGGCACCGTGTGGGCCGTCGGCGACCGCGACTGCTCGCTGCAACGCCGGCACCAGAAGGTCGTCGAGGAAGCCCCCGCGCCCGGCCTCGACCCCGAACTGCGCACCCGCCTGCACTCCGCCGCCACCGCCGCCGCCCGCGCCATCGGCTACCGCGGCGCCGGCACCGCCGAGTTCCTGCTCGCCCCCGACGGGCGACTCGCCTTCCTGGAGATGAACACCCGCCTCCAGGTCGAACACCCCGTCACCGAAGCCGTCACCGGCCTCGACCTGGTCGCCCTCCAACTCGCCGTCGCCGAAGGCGAAAAGCTCCCCGCCGCCGCACCGCCCACTCAGGGCTGCGCGATCGAGGCCCGGCTGTACGCCGAGGACCCGGCCCGCGACTGGCAACCCGCCACCGGCACCGTGCACCTGCTCGAAGTCCCGGGCGTGGACGTCGAGTTCGACACCCGTCCGGCACCCGCCGGACTGCGCCTGGACGCCGGAATCGGCGAGGGAGCGGGCGGCGGCGGCGACCGGATCACCGTCCACTACGACGCGATGCTCGCCAAGGTGATCGCCTGGGCCCCCACCCGCCGCGCCGCCGCCCGCCGCCTCGCCGACGCCCTGGCCCGCACCCGCCTGCACGGCCCGGCCACCAACCGCGACCTGCTGGTCCGCGCGCTTCGCCACCCGGCCTTCCTGGACGGCGCCGTGCACACCGCCTTCCTCGCCGAGCACGCAGACCAACTCCTCGACCAGGACGGCAAATCCGCACCCCTGGCCGCCCTCGCCGCCGCCCTCGCCGACGCCGCCCGCCACCCCGGCGCCGTACCGTCCGGCTGGCGCAACCTGCCCTCCCAGCCGCAGCTCAAGCGCTACCGCACCAGCGACGGCACCGAACTCGACGTCCGCTACCGCCTCACCCGCGACGGCCTGCTCGCCGAGGACCACCCCGAGGTCCAACTCCTCGGCAGCACCGCCGAATCCGTCGATCTCGCGGTCGGCCCGCTGCGCCGCCGCTACCGGATCGCCCGGCACGGCGACCAGGAATTCGTGGACGGCCCGACCGAACACCACACCCTGACCGTGCTCGACCGATTCCCGGACCCCGCGGCCCAGTTGGCCCCCGGAACCCTGCTCGCCCCGATGCCCGGCACGGTCGTGCGGATCGCCGCCGAAGCGGGCGAGACCGTCACCGCCGGCCAGCCGCTGCTCTGGCTGGAGGCGATGAAGATGGAACACCAGGTCACCGCACCGGCCGACGGCGTGCTCGCCGAACTCCCGGTCGCCGTCGGCCGGCAGGTCGAGACCGGCGCCGTGCTCGCGGTGGTCCGGTCCGAGGACTGAATCAACTCCCCTGCAAAACAAGCCGGTTGCGCGATCCCGCGCCGCCCGGCCACCAACGCCCGGAAGGATCCCGCGATGTCCGCACCGCGCACCACCGCAGTGCCCGCCTCCCCGCTGATCGAGTCCGAGGACCGCCGCGCCCTGCGCGAGGCCGTCGCCGCGCTCGGCCGCCGCTACGGGCGCGAGTACTTCCAGCGCAAGGCCCGCGCCAACCAGCCCGTCGAGGAACTCTGGTCGGAGGCCGCCAAGTTGGGCTACCTCGGCGTCAACCTGCCCGCCGAGTACGGCGGCGGAGGCGCCGGCATCGGCGAACTTGCCGTCGTGCTGGAGGAGTTGGGCGCGGCCGGCTGCCCGCTGCTGATGCTGATCGTCTCGCCCGCGATCTGCGGCACCGTGATCGCCCGGTTCGGCACCGAGGAACAGAAGCAGCGCTGGCTGCCCGGACTCGCCGACGGCAGCAAGGTGATGGCGTTCGGCATCACCGAACCCGACGCCGGCTCCAACTCGCACCGGATCGGCACCGTCGCCCGCCGCGACGGCGAGGACTGGCTGCTCAGCGGCCGCAAGGTGTTCATCTCCGGCATCGACCAGGCCGACGCCGTCCTGTTCGTCGGCCGCACCGAGGACGCTCGCACCGGCAAGCTCAAGCCCGCCCTGTTCGTCGTCCCGCGCGACACCCCCGGCTTCGACTACCGCCCCATACCGATGGAACTCACCGCCCCCGAACGGCAGTTCCAGGTCTTCCTGGACGACGTCCGGCTCCCCGCCGACGCCCTGGTCGGCGACGAGGACGCCGGACTGCTGCAACTGTTCGCCGGACTCAACCCCGAGCGGATCATGACCGCCGCCTTCACCCTCGGCATCGCCCGGTACGCCCTCGACACCGCCGTCGACTACGCCCGCACCCGCACCGTCTGGGACCGCCCGATCGGCACCCACCAGGGCATCGCGCACCCGCTCGCCCAGTGCGCCATCGAGGTCGAACTCGCCCGCCTGATGACCCAGAAGGCCGCCCACCTCTACGACGCGGGCGAGGACCTGGCCGCCGGCGAGGCCGCCAACATGGCCAAGTACGCGGCCGGCGAAGCCTCCTGCCGAGCCGTCGACCAGGCCGTGCAGACCCTCGGCGGCAACGGCCTCACCCAGGAGTACGGCCTCGCCTCCCTGATCACCGCCACCCGGGTCGGCCGGATCGCCCCGGTCAGCCGCGAAATGATCCTCAACTACGTTGCCCAGCACACCCTGGGCCTGCCCCGCTCCTACTGACACCCCGCCAGGAGGCCCGGTGCACCGGTGCGCGGACCGGCCCGACAAACCCGCTCCCCGCACCGGCGCCGAAGGTTACGCTCCCGCCATGACGATCACGCCCACGGCCGACGGCCACCCCCAGGACGCCGAACTCGCCCGCCGCGCCGCCGAGGCCGGCGCCGAGGCCGTCCGCGCCCACGCCTGGGCCACCGTCGAGCGGCACCACAAAGGCGGCGGCGACTTCGCCACCGCCGCCGACCTGGCCGCCGAGGGCGCCATCCTCGACCTGCTGCGCGCCGCCCGCCCGGGCGACGCGTTCACCGGCGAGGAGAGCGGCCGCACCGGCGCGGCGGACGCCGACCGGCGGTGGCTGATCGACCCGCTCTGCGGCACGCTCAACTACGCCGTCGGCACCCACCTGGTGGCCGTCAACGTGGCCCTGCGCGAAGGCGGCCGGACGGTCGCCGCCGCCACCGCCGACCCTTACACGGGGGAGACCTACTGGACCGACGGCGAACGGGCGCTCCTGCGCCACGACGGTCACGACACCCCGCTGGCGCCGTCCGCCGAATCCCACCTGGTCGACCTCAACCTCGACCCGCCGTACCCGAACGCCGCCGCGTTCCGCGCCGCACACCTGCTCACCGACCCCGACTTCGAAGCCGCGTTCCGCCCCCGGGTGGTCTCCAGCACGCTGGCCGTCGCCTGGGTCGCCGCCGGCCGGCGCGCCGCCTACGTCACCGACGGGCACCTCGCCGACAGCGTGCACTTCGCCGCCGGCCTGGCGCTGTGCGAAGCGGCCGGCTGCACCGTCACCGACCTTCGCGGCAAGCCCCTGCACAGCGGCGAGGGCGGCCTGCTGGTCGCCGCCGACCCCGACACCCACGCCCGCCTGCTCGACCTGATCGACCGCCAGTACCGTCAGCACCGCCAGCACCGCCAGCACCGCTGACACCGCCAGTACCGTCAACACCGCCAGTAACCGCCGCGCGACCCCACAAGCCCGCCACGCGCCCTGCCCGCGCCCCGCACGACCCGGGCACCCTTGGCCAGCAGCACGCACCGCCACCGAGCACCCGCACCGCCACCCAGCACCCGCACCGCCACCGAGCACCCGCACCACACGAACCACCAGGCACACGAGCAGCACCACCGAACAGGACAGCGCCGCCACCCCGACCCCCGAGCCCGCCCCGGAGGCCCGCATGGTGTTCCACAGCGACTACCCGACCGTCGCCCCGCTCGACCGGCCCATCCACGACGCCGTCCTCGGCGACTGCGCCACCGGCGAGCATGCCGACCGGCCGGCCCTGATCGACGCACTGACCGGACGGACCGTCAGCTACCGCGAACTCGACGCGGGCAGCCGCCGGATCGCCGCCGGGCTGGCCGCGGCCGGCGTCGGCAAGGGCGAGGTGGTGGCGCTGTTCAGCCCGAACACCGTGGCCTACCCGCTGGCGTTCTACGGCACCACCCGCACCGGCGCCACCGTCACCCCGGTCAGCTCGCTCGCCACCGCCGCCGAACTCGCCGGCCAGCTGCGCGACTGCGGGGCCCGCTGGATCATCACCGTCTCCGCGTTCCTGCCGGTCGCCCTGGAGGCCGCCGCCGCCCATCCGGTCGCCGAGATCTTCGTCTGCGACCAGGCCGCCGGCCACCGCTCGCTCGCCGACCTCGCCGCCACCGACGCCCCCGAACCGGCCCCCGAACTCGACCCCGCCACCGACCTCGCCGTGCTCCCGTACTCCAGCGGCACCACCGGCCTGCCCAAGGGCGTGATGCTCACCCACCGCTCGGTCTCCACCAACCTCGCCCAGATCGAGGGGCTGCTGAAGACCGCCCCGGGCGAACGCATCCTCGCCGTCCTCCCCTTCTTCCACATCTACGGCCTGACCGCTCTGCTCAACCGCCCCCTGCGCGCCCGCTGCACCGTCGTCGTGCTGCCCCGCTTCGACCTGGAGCAGTTCCTGACGGCCATCCAGAACCACCGCATCGAAGCGGTGTACGTGGCCCCGCCGATCGCCCTCGCGCTCGCCAAGCACCCGCTGGTGGACCGCTACGACCTGTCCTCCGTCCGCTACGTGCTCAGCGCCGCCGCCCCGCTGGACGCCGGACTCGCCGCCGCCTGCGCCCGCCGCCTCGGCCTGCCGCACCTGCTCCAGGCCTACGGCATGACGGAGCTCTCCCCGGCCACCCACCTCGTCCCGCCGCACGACCCGCACCCGCCCGTCGGCACCGTCGGCCGCCTCGTCCCGGGCACCGAACTGCGGGTGCTGTCCCTCGACGAGCCGCGCCGCGACCTCGGCCCCGGCGAGGACGGCGAACTGCTGTTCCGCGGCCCGCAGCTGATGAAGGGCTACTTCGGCCGCGACTCCGAAACCGCCGCCACCGTGGACGCCGACGGCTGGCTGCACACCGGCGACGTCGGCCACGTGGACGGCAAGGGCTACCTGCACGTGGTCGACCGGGTCAAGGAGCTGATCAAGTACAAGGGCTACCAGGTCGCCCCGGCCGAACTGGAGGCCCTGCTGCTCACCCACCCGTCCATCGCCGACGCCGCGGTGATCGGCGTCACCGACGCCGAGGGCACCGAACGCCCGAAGGCGTACGTGGTGCCCGCGTTCGGGTGCGAACTCGCGGAGCAGGAGGTCATCGAGTACGTGGCCCGCCGGGTCGCCCCGTACAAGAAGGTGCGCGAAGTGGAGTTCCTGGACGCCGTCCCGAAGTCCGCCAGCGGCAAGATCCTCCGCCGCGAACTGCGGGACCGCGCCGCAGGCGGCTGACGGTCTGCGAGGATCGGGACGCCCAGACCACCCAGCCGAGCAGGAGCCGCCGATGACGACCAGCACCCCCGCCGCCCGCGCCCCCCAGCAGGACCGCAGTCGCGCCACCCGCCGCCGGCTGCTGGAGGCGGCGGTGGAGTGCCTGGCCGAGGTCGGCTGGAACGGCTCCACCGTCTCGGCGGTCGCCGAACGGGCCGGCGTCACCCGCGGCGCCGCCCAGCACCACTTCCGCACCCGCGAGGACCTGTTCACCGCCGCCGTCGAACACGTCGCCGCCGAGCGGCTGGCCGCCGTCCTGGCGCACGTCAGCGAGCTTCCGCCGCCGGGGCCCGCGCGCACCGAGGCGGTGGTCGAGATGATCGTCCGGCTCTACACCGGCCCGCTGTTCCGGGCCGCCCTGCACCTGTGGGTGGCCGCCGCCACCGAACAGCCGCTGCGCGAGCGGATCGTCACCCTGGAGAACCACGTCGGCCGCGAGGCGCACCGGGCCGCCGTCGAATGGCTGGGCGCCGACGAGAGCGCCACCGGCGTCCGGGAGACCGTCCAGGCGACGCTGGACCTCGCCCGCGGCCTCGGCCTGGCCAACCTGCTCACCGACGACGGCCCGCGCCGGGTCGGCATCGTCCGCCAGTGGTCGCGCCTGCTGGACGCCGCACTGGCCGGCTGAGCGCCCGGACACCGCCCTGACCGGCCGTGAAACCGGCAGATCACCGTCTTCCCCTTGCCCGGAATGGCCCGGATCGAGGAGACTCTCACCTTCGGTCACGTCGCCCGCACGATCACCAGTCGCAGGCGTGCGACAGGCCGTGCAGTCTGGTGGAAGCCGGAACGACCGGCAGAACCGGGGAAGGTACCGGGCAGGTGGCCAACTGAGCACGCACGGATTCGAACAGACGCCCGGCCGCGACGCGGCGGGTGCCGCCTCCGCGCGCCTGGCCGGGCACCGCCTGGTCCCGCTGGCCACCGCGCTGGTCCAGGAGGACGGCCGCATCCTGCACTGGAGCGAGGAGGCCGAGGCCCTCACCGGCTGGCCCGCCCGCGACGCCCTCGGCGCGCACCCCGCCCAGCTGCTGCTCGCCGACGACGGGGCGGACGCCGGCGAGGAACTGTTCCGCAGACTGCTGGCCGGCCGCGGCTGGTCCGGCACCCACCGGGTCCGCCGCCGGGACGGCTCCACCGTCGAGCTGGAGTTCCACACCTACCCGATAGTGGAGCCCGACGGCCGCACCCTGCTGCTGGCCACCGCCTCCGACCTGCACGCCCTGCACGAGGTGGAGTCCGACCTGGCCGTCTTCGACGGCTTCTTCAACCAGTCGCCGATCGGCCTCGCCGTCTACGACACCGACCTGCGCTTCGTCCGCCTCAACGGGGCGCTCGCCCGGATCAACGGCCTCACCGCCGAGCAGCACCTCGGCCGGCGGATCACCGCCGTGCTGCCCGGCATCAACGCCGCCGAGGTCGAAGCCGTCATGCGGCAGGTGCTGGCCACCGGAAAACCCGTCATAGACGCCCGCTCGCACGGCCGCGTCCCCGCCGACCCGCACCACGACCGGGCCTGGTCGGCGTCCTACTTCCGGCTGGAGGACTCCACCGGCCGGGTGCTCGGCGTCTCCTCCTCGATCATCGACGTCACCGAGCGCTTCCAGGCCGAGGCCCGCGCCGCCCGCGCCCAGGAACGCCTGGCACTGATCGCCTCCGCCAGCGCCCACATCGGCACCACCCTCGACCTGCAGCGCACCGCCGAGGAACTGGTCGAGGCGGTCGTCCCGCGGTTCGCCGACTTCGCCACCGTCGACCTGCTCGAACCGGTGGTGCGCGGCGAGGAACCCGCCCCGATCCAGCCCGGAAAGGCCGTCCAGGTCCGCGCCCTGGCCGTCGGCGAGGCCTACGGCACCAGCCTGACCGGCGCCGCCGACCAGGTCGGCGGCACCACCGAGTACGGCGCCGAACGCACCTACACCCAGTGCATGCGCAGCGGCCGCCCGCTGTACAAACCGCAGGTGGACGAGGAGGTGCTGCGCGGCATCGTGCCCAGCGAGGACCGGGTCGCCCCCGGCATCGCCGCCGGCATCCACTCCTACCTGCTGGTGCCGCTGAGCGCCCGCGGCATGGTGCTCGGCGGCGCCGAGTTCATCCGCACCCGCAACCCCGAGCCGTTCAGCGCCGCCGACGTCTCGCTCGCCGAGGAACTCGTCGCCCGCACCGCCCTCGCCATCGACAACGCGCGCCTCTACCGGCGCGAACGCGAAACCGCCCTCACCCTGCAGCGCAGCCTGCTGCCCCAGGAGATCCACCGCACCCTCGGCCTGGAGATCGCCCACCGCTACCTGCCCTCCAGCGTGGTCAGCGAGGTCGGCGGCGACTGGTTCGACGTGGTCCCACTGTCCTGCGGACGGGTCGCCCTGGTGGTCGGCGACGTGATGGGCCACGGCATCCGGGCCGCCGCCACCATGGGCCAACTGCGCACCGTCGCCCGCACCCTGGCCACCCTCGACCTGTCGCCCGAACAGGTCCTCGCCCGGCTCGACGAGACCGCCTCCGCGATCGGCGACGGCCAGTTCGCCACCTGCGTGTGCGCCGTCTACGACCCCGTCGACCGCAGCGTGGTGATCGCCTCCGCCGGCCACCTCCCGCCGGTGCGCGTCGACCCCGACGGCAGCGCCCACGTGATGCACCTGCCGCCCGGCGTCCCGCTCGGCATCGGCGGCGGCGCCTTCGAATCCACCGAGTTCACCCTGCCGCCCGGCTCGACCTTCGCGCTCTACACCGACGGCCTGGTCGAACGCCGCGGCCGCGACATCGACGAGGGCATCGACCTGCTCGCCCGCACCCTCGCCGCCCCGGGCCGCACCCTGGAGGAGAGCTGCGACGCGGCACTGGCCGCGCTGGTCACCGACGGCACCGAGGACGACATCGCGATGATCATGGCCCGGGCGCTGCCCGTGCCAGCCGACCGGATCGCCACCCTGGTCCTCCCCACCGAAGGCCCGCTGCCCGCCCGTGCCCGCCGCTTCACCCGCGCCACCCTGGACAGCTGGAGCCTGTCCACCCTCACCGACTACGCCGAACTCGTGGTCAGCGAACTCGTCACCAACGCCCTGCTGCACGCCGACGCCCCCCGCCGGCTGCGCCTGTTCCGCGACCGCACCCTCACCCTGGAGGTCTCCGACGCCGGCGGCCAGCCGCCCCGGCTGCGCAGCTCCGCCGAGGAGGACGAGGGCGGCCGCGGCATCCACCTGGTCAGCGAACTCGCCCACCGCTGGGGCACCCGCCCCACCAAGAACGGCAAGGTGGTCTGGGCCGAGATCGAACTGCCCTACCGGCCCGGCTGACCTCCGGGGCGCAAACACGCCGCAGTGACACCCGCTCGGCGGCCACCGCTCGCCCGCCCGGCGGGGCTGACGGACAGTCGGAGAAACCCCCTCCGTCCGGAAGGCCCCGCCGTGCAACTGCGCCTCCCCGCCGCCGTCACCGCCCTCGTCCTCGGCCTGGCCCTCGCGCCCGCCGCCCTCGCACCCGCCGCCCTCGCCGATCAGGACCCCGACACCGAGGACTCGGACGTCGCGACCGTCATCGCGATCACCGGGGTCGGCATCGATCCGAAGGTCCCCAGCCGGGTCCAGGTCGAACTCACCTACACCTGCGCCCCCACCGACGGCCCGCGCTCGCTCAACACCTCCGTCGAGCAGACCGACCCCGAGGATCCCGCCACCATCGCCTTCGGCTCCACCCGCACCTCACCCGCCCAGGTGGAGTGCGACGGAACCGAGCACACCCAGATCGCGGTGGTGCAGTCCAAGACCAGCAACTGGCTGACCGGCGTGGACGCCGTGGTGATCACCACCCTCACCGACCTCGGCGCCACCCCGCCCGCCTTCGCCGACGCCCGGCAGCTGGCCCTCGACCTGCTGCCCGACGCCTGACTTGAGATCATCCGACCGATCGTCAACCCCGGCGCGCCGCCCGCCCGCCACCGCCCGCGCCGCCCAGACTGGACGCCGGACGGAAGGAACACACGTATGGCCCAGCCCACGACCGCCAGCGGCGCGAGCACCGGGGTGCGCCGCTGGCGGGCCCTCGCGGTGTGCCTGGCCGCCGGATTCATGACGCTGCTCGACGTGTCGATCGTCAATGTCGCGCTGCCGTCCGTGCGCACCGGCCTGCACATGTCGGAAGCCGGACTCCAATGGGTGCTGTCCGGCTACTCACTGGCGTTCGGCCTGGTCCTGGTCCCCGCGGGGCGGCTCGGCGACGCGATCGGCCGCCGCCCGGTCTTCCTCACCGGCCTGGCGGCGTTCACCGCCACCAGCGCCCTGGCCGGCGCCGCCCAGAGCGAGGACTGGCTGGTCGCCGCCCGCCTGCTGCAAGGCATGTCCGGCGGACTGCTGGTGCCACAGGTCTCCGGCTTCATCCAGCAACTCTTCCGCGGCGGCGAACGCGCCCGGGCGTTCGGCCTGCTCGGCACCACCATCGGCTTCTCCACCGCCGTCGGCCCGATGCTCGGCGGCCTGCTGATCGCCGCGTTCGGCACCGAGGAAGGCTGGCGCTGGGTCTTCTACGTCAACCTCCCGATCGGCCTCGCCCTGCTCCCCTTCGCCGGCCGCCTGCTGCCCGCCCCCACCCCCGAGACCTGCGCCCGCCGCGACTTCGACCCGGCCGGCGTGCTGCTGCTCGGTACCGGCACCGTCCTGTTGCTGCTCCCGCTGGTCCAGGCCCAGTGGCACGACCCCCGCAAGTGGCTGCTGCTGGCCGGCTCCCTGCTGGTGCTGGCCGCCTTCGCCGGGTGGGAGCTCCGGTACGCCCGCCACCGCGAACCGCTGGTCCACCCCGCGCTGTTCCGCACCCGCTCCTTCACCTCCGGCTCGCTGGTGTCACTGCTGTACTTCGCCGGGTTCACCGCCGTGTTCTTCGTCTTCACGCTGTACCTGCAGGCCGGCCGCGGCTACAGCGCGCTGTACGCGGGCCTGGCCATCACCCCGTTCGCACTGGCCTCCGCGGTCGCCTCCACCGTCGGCGGACGGATCGTGGTCCGCTACGGGCGGCGGCTGATCGCGTTCGGCCTGGCCACCGTCGCCATCGGCCTGGCGTTCGCCGCACTCGCCGTCCACCTCTTCAACGGCCCGTTCGTCGGCTGGGCCACCGCCCTGCCGCTGCTGGTGGCCGGCCTCGGCAGCGGCCTGGTCGTCTCCCCGAACCAGGCCCTCACCCTCAACGAGGTGCCCGTCGCCCGGGCCGGCAGCGCCGGCGGCGTCCTGCAGACCGCCCAACGCATCGGCTCCGCCGCCGGCATCGCCACCGTCGGCGCCACCTTCTTCGGCCACCTGCACACCCCCGCCGACTACCCCGGCGCCTTCCAGCTCAGCCTCGCCGTGGTGATCGCTTTCGTCCTGCTCGCCCTGCTCGCTGCCCTCCGCGACTGAGTGCCGGAGCGGTGCGGGCGCGAGAGGGCGCGAAAACAGGGGCGCGTGGGGGTACCTCCCGGCCCGCCAGGGCTGGGGGAGAACTGCGCGAAGCGGAAGGCACCCCACCGCAAGATCGCGACGCACGACAATGACCTGCACGTGATCGCGACCCTGCGGACGGGCCTTGCGCTTGTCGCGCAGTTCCCTCAGCCCTGGCGGCCGGCCTACCGCCGTGGCCCGGCGCAGCCGTACAGCGTGGTGCCGACCAGTAGCAGCGCCGCCGCCGTCGCGGTGGCCGCCGTGGTGCCTGCGGGCTGGACCAGCCAGAAGGCCACGTGGCCCGGCCGGCCGGCCATCGGCGGGACCAGCATGGTGAGAGCGAGCCAGCCGGTCGGCAGCGTCCACGCGTACGTGGTGCCCCAGCAGGCGGTGCCGAGCGCGGCCAGACCCACCAGGCCCGCACTGTCGCGGACCACCACCGAGGTGGCGGCGAGATGCGGCCCGGCCCCCTGGACGGCCAGCAGGGCCGTCCCTGCGGCGGCGCCGATCAGCAGGACGTGCGCGACGCGGCGCGGCACCCAGCGGATCGCGGCGGTGCGGTCGAGCACCGTGTCCTGCCCGCCGAGGCCGACGATGGCCGCCAGTACGTTCGCGGTCAGCACGAGGGCGGTGGTCCCCCGGTCCTCCGAGCCGTCCGGAGCGCCGTCCACCAGCGCCCACACGGCCAGCGCGACGGCGGTGACGACGGCGGCCGAGAGCAGCACCTGACGCGAACGGGCGTACAGCACCAGCCAGTTCATCGGGCCTCCGATCCGGTCAGGACAGGCAGACGGTGCTTCATCGAGCAGGACAGCGCGGCGTCGTGCAGCGCGGCGATCCGGGCCCGCTGTTCGGCCGGGGGAGCGGCGGTGAACGCCGTCCACACGGTTCGGGCCTCCTCCCAGGCCTGCTGGTCGTACGTGCCGGCGCCCGGAGTCTCCACCGGCACCATGGTGTTATCGCCGAGCGCCCAGCTCGCGGCGATGCTCTGCACGGTGGCGTCCTCGACCGAGCCGCCCTCCCGGCCGGTGCGCGGGTAGCAGGTCGGCACCAGGCCCTGCCCGACCAGGGCGCGGGTGAGGTCCAGCCCGCTCTTCCCGTCGAACTCCCGCTCGTCGAAGTCCACCAGGATCGTTCCGGCGGACACCTGCCGGAGGTCGCCGAGGGCGTGCAGTGTGCTGTCCTCGGTGACCGACTGCGGAGCCCGCTCGCCCAGCACGCCGTGCAGGACCCGCAGTGCCTCGGCGCTGCGCGCCGACAGCTCAGGAAGCCGGGCCCGGTTCAGTGCGGTCACGCACACCGGCCCGTCGCACACCGGCCGCGCCGCCGCCGGATCCACCACGTAGGTGTGGCGCGCGTCGCCGGGCAGTACCGCCAGCGCCAGGGCCGCGCCCGCCAGCACAGGGGCGAGGGCCAGCAGCCGGGCCCGCCGGGACGCGGCGACCAGCAGGGCGAAGCCGGTCGCGGCCAGGCCCAGCAGCCACAGCGTCTGGCCGAGGTGGACCGAACCGGCCAGGGTGAGCAGCGACTCGCGCGGATCGACGGTCACCGGGGAGAGCAGCGCGAGCCGGTTCGGCGTGACGGTGGCACGGGGCGTCGCACCGTCGCCGGTGAACCGCAGCAGGCCCGTCGCCACCAGCGAGAGCACCACCAGCGCGGGCGGAGTCAACACCGACGGCACGGTCCGGGCCACGCCCATGCCGAACACCGCGGCCGCCACCAGGGCGAGCGCCGCCACCAGCGAGATCGGTACCCAGCCCAGCGGCCGGTACCCGGTGTCGCCGAGCGCCACCTGCACCGCGCCCGCCGTCACCACCAGGCCGAACCCGGTCACCAGCACCCCGGCCATCGCCCCGGCGGGCAGCGCGGCGCGCCGCCAGGCCGGCTTCGGCACGGTGCCGAACAGCTCCGCCGTCCCCGAACGCTTGTCGCGCAGGCCGTACAGCGCGCCGACACCGACCGTCAGCGGCAACCAGAACCCCAGCAGCCAGCGCGTCCACATCGCCATCGACGTCCACTGCGCCGTCCAGCCGGCCGTGCCGCGCCACCAGATGCCGTCGATCGCGAACAGGACGGCCAGCGAGCCGCCGAGCACCAGCAGCCCGGCCCACGGCGCGGCCGAGCGACGCAGCTCGGTCCGCAGGACACGTACGTTCACCAGATACCCCCGGGCCGCTCGGTGTGACGGAGCAGCGCCGAGTAGCCGCGCTCCAGCGGGCTGTCGCCCGGGTGTTCGGGGCCGCCCGCGGCGGCCAGGTCCTCCGGGGTGCCCTGGAAGACCAGGCGGCCGTCCGCGAACAGCACCACGTCGGAGCAGGCGGCGGCAACGTCCTCGACGAGGTGGGTGGAGACCACCACGCAGGTGTCCCGGCCGAGTTCCTGCAGCAGTTCGCGAAAACGCAGCCGCTGCGCCGGGTCCAGCCCGGCGGTCGGCTCGTCCAGCAGCAGCAGGTCGGGATCGTTGACGATGGCCTGGGCGATGCCGGCCCGCCGCACCATGCCGCCGGACAGCGTCTTCATCCGGTGATCGGCGCGGTCCGCGAGGCCGACCCGCTCCACCGCCCGCTGGACGGCGCCCGGGATCTCGGCCTTCGGGACCTCCTTCAACCAGGCCATGTACTCGACGAACTCGCGGACGGTGAAGCGCCGGTAGTAGCCGAAGTCCTGCGGCAGGTAGCCGATCCGGCGGCGCAGCGCCCGCAGGTCGGCGCGGCCGGCGGCGGTGCCGAGCAGTTCCAGTTCGCCACCGGCCGGGCGCAGCACGGTGGCCAGCGCCCGGATCAGGGTGGTCTTGCCCGCCCCGTTCGGGCCGAGCAGGCCGTGGGCGCCGGTGCCCAGGCGGAGATCGAGGCCATTGACGGCCATTTTCTTGCGCCCGGCCCGGACGAGCAGGCCCTCGGCCCGGATCTCCCAGGCATGGGTTTTGGGCGCGACGGAGGCCGCGCTGATGGCGCGTGGCATGGGAGTGGTTCCTTCCGATGGGGAGGGGTCAGGTGCGGAGTAGGCGCGTCGGCGGGCGGGCGAGGTGGCGGCGCGCCGAGGGCGAGAAGTGGCGCCCAGTTGGTGGCCCGGAGGGCGGTCAGTGCGGTGGCGGTGTGGCGGGGGTCGTGTTGATGGTGCGTGGCATGGGGGGTGGTCCTTCCGGCGGGGAGGGGTCAGATGTGGGCTGGGCGCGTCGGTGGGCGGGCGCGGTGGTGGCGCCGGGGACGAGCAGTGGCGCTCAGCTGTTGGTGCCGCAGGCGCGAAGGGCGGGCGGCCGGTGGCCCAGGGGGCGGTCAGTGCGGTGGCGGTGTGGCGGGGGTCGTGTTGATGGTGCGTGGCATGGGGGTGGTTCTTTCCGATGGGGAGGGGTCAGGTGTGGAGTAGGCGCGTCGGTGGGCGGGCGCGGTGGTGGCGCCGGGGACGAGGAGTGGCGCCCAGCCGGGCAGCTGTTCGGGCCGCAGGTGCGAATGGCGGTCAGTGCGGTGGCGGTGTGGCGGGGGTCGTGCTGATGGTGCGTGGCATGGGGGGTGGGTCCTTCTGGCGGGGAGGGGTCAGGTGCGGGGTGTGGAGTAGGCGCGTCGGCGGGCGAGCACGGTGGTGGCGCCGAGGACGAGCAGCGCCGCCCAGTCGGGCAGGTGTTCGGGCCGCAGGACGAACGGCAGGCGGCCGGTGGCCCAGACGGGGGCCGCGACGGCGGCGGCCCAGACGGCGATCAGCGCGGCGGCGGCGCGGCCGACGCCGATGACGCTGCCGAGGGCGAGCGCGGTGGTGGTGAAGGCGAGCGAGGGCAGCAGCCACTGCGCGGCCGTCATCGCCCCGGTCAGTGGGCCCGCCGCCAGCAGTACCGGCACCACTGCGGCCAGCGCGGCGGCGGTGCGCCGCAGCAGCAGCGGGAGGCCGGAGCGCGGGGTGGCGGCGGTCAGTTCGTGTGCCGGGTCGAGGCCGGTCGCCCAGGTCGCGGCGGCCGCGCACAGCGGCAGCACGGGCGCCACCAGCAGCAGCGGCGACACCTGGCCGGACAGGTCCGGCGGCCCGGCGGCGTCCAGCACCAGCGCCAGCAGCATCACCGCGACGGCGGTCAGCAGCCAGAGCACCACGGCCGGCGCGGCCCAGACCGGCCGCCACCTGGCCAGGCGGCGGCGCACGGGCACCGGGCGGGCCGCGTCCAGTTGCGGCAGCAGCGCGGCGTGGACGGAGTCGACGAGCGCCGCGACGCCGGGCACCCGGGCGGGCACGGCGGCCGTCAACAGCCCCCGGCAGTGCGGGCAGTCCTCCAGGTGGGCCTCCAGGGCCCAGACGGTGTCCGCGGGCAGGTCGTCGCCGCCGCGCGCGTACGCGTCGATCAGCCCGGCCGATGCGTGTTCCGCTTTCATGCCAGTTCCTTCCGCATCGCGATCCGGGCCCGGCGGGCGCGGGTCTTGACCGTGCCTTCGGGCAGTCTGAGCAGGACGGCGGTCTCCCGGACGGAGAGCCCGTCGAGGACGGTGGCCTGCAGCACCGCGCGCAGTTCGGGGGCCAGGCGCCGCAGCGCGTCCCCCACGTCGCCGCCGACCGACGCGGCCAGCGCCTCGTCCTCGGCGGCCGGGGCGGTGGCCGTACCGGCCGCGGCGGCCGGCGGCTCGGCGTGGTGCGCGCGGCGGCGAAAGGCGTCGACCAGGCGGCGGGCCGCGATGGTCCACAGCCAGCCGACGGCGCTGCCGCCCACCGCGCTGCCGGCGAACGCGCCCGCCGCGCGCCAGACCGCGAGATAGGTCTCCTGCATGACCTCGGCGACGATCTGCTCGTCCGCGCACCGGCGGCGCAGGCGCACCGCCAGCCACGGGGCGGTGCGCCGGTACAGCTCGTCGAACGCCGCCCGGTCGCTCCTGGCGACCAGGCGGAGCAGACGTTCCTCGTCCAGCTCGTGCAGTGCTCTCCTGCGTGCTCTCACACCTGCCAGACGCGAGGGCTTGCGCCCGGGTTCTTGCCGCGGCGTGATCCCCGTCACATGACGTCGGGTCGGGTCGTGGGCGCGAAACGCCGGCGGGCGCGAAGCCGGGGGCGCGGGGAACTGCGCGGGAAGGGAGCGCAACGTCCGCAAGGTCGCGATCAAGTGCAGGTCACTGTCCTGCGTTGCGATCTCACGGTTGGGTGCGTTCCCCTTCGCGCAGTTCCCCGCGCCCCTGTTGCGCTCTCCCCCTCAGGCCAGCCCCGCGACCCCGCGGACGGCGACTCGCAGGGCCGCGGCCGGGTCGCCGACGGCGCCGGTGGCGCGCCAGCCGACGAAGCCGTCCGGGCGCACCAGCGCGGCGCCGCCCGGGTGCAGTCCGTACGCTTCGGGCCAGGTGGTGGGGGAGACCGGCCCGGTGGGGCGGGCGCCGGACGGGGGGTCGGCGGGCGGCTCGGGCACCAGGTCGCCGCCCTCGCCGACCAGCAGGCAGCGCACCGGCACCCCGGTCTGCTCGGCCACCTGTAGGGCGGCCGTCGGCCAGGCCCGGCCGCCCTGGACCGGGGCCAGCAGCAGCGGACCGCCGTCGAACAGGTCGAGGGTGGACAGCCGCTTGCCGGCGACGTCGCGCAGCCACAGGTGCGGGGCGCGGGTGCCGGGTTCGCCGGTGGCGGCGAAGCGCTCGGGGACGACACCCGCCGTGGCGTCCGCGCCGACCAGCGCACCCTCGGGGTAGCGGTAACCGAGCGCCACCGCAAGGACGTTGGTGCGGGGCCCGCCGGTGGGGGCGGCGTCGAAACCGGGGTGCTGGTGTTCCACCGAGCGGGCCGCCGCCCGGGCCGCGGTCTGCACGGCGACCGGGCGGCGCTCGCTCTCGTAGGAGTCCAGCAGCCGCGGCCCGCCCCAGCCGGCCAGGACGGCGGCGAGCTTCCAGGCCAGGTTGTGGGCGTCCTGGATCCCGGTGTTGGAGCCGAACGCGCCGGTCGGCGGCATCTCGTGCGCGGCGTCCCCGACCAGGAACACCCGCCCGGCGCCGTACCGGTCGGCGACCCGCTCGGCGGCGTGCCACGGGGCCCGGCCGGTGATTTCCACCTCCAGGTCGGGCACCCCGGCGGCGGCCCGGATGTGCGCGACGCAGCGGGCGTCCGTGAAGTCCTCGACGCTCTCGCCGCGTTCGGGGTGCCAGGGCAGGTGGAACACCCACTGCTCGCGGTTGTCGACGGGCAGCAGCGCGCCCGCCCCCGCCGGGTCGGTCAGGTAGCAGGCGATGAACCGCCGGTCCCCGACCACGTCCGCCAGCCGCTTGGCCCGGAAGGTGACGCTGATGTTGTGGAACAGGTCGCCGCGCCCGGACTGCCCGATGCCCAGGCATTCCCGGACGGGGCTGCGCGGCCCGTCCGCGGCGATCAGATAGTCGGCCCGCACCTCGCGCTTCTCACCGGTGGCACGGTCCAGCAGCAGCCCCGTCACCCCGTCGGCGTCCTGCTCGAAGGAGACCAGCTCGGTGTTGAAACGGACGTCGCCACGTGCGGCGGCGTGCCGCCGCAGCACCGGCTCCAGGTCGTTCTGGCTGCACAGGCACCAGGAGGACGGGCTGAACCTGGCCAGGCCCCCGCCGGGGTCGATCTCCCGGAACAGCCACTCCTGCTCGCCGCCGGACAGCGTCTCGGCCTGCAGGATGCCGTGGTTGTCGGCCAGCACCGACGCGGCCGCCCGGATGTCCGCCTCCACCCCGGCGGCCCGGAACAGCTCCATGGTCCGCAGGTTGTTGCCGCGCCCGCGCGGATGCCGGGAGGTCTCCGCGTGCCGCTCCACCAGCAGATGCGGCACGCCGAGCCGGCCGAGGAAGAGGGACGCCGACAGCCCCACCAGGGAACCGCCCGCGACCAGGACCGGCACCCGGTCCGCCATCTGTGTGTTCATCAGCTCTGCTCCATCCGTGCAGGGCGCTGGATGCGCCAGACCCGACATCCATCCCCCACCACCGACGGCCACGCAGGGTGCTTCGCCCGGATGGCCGCGAACTCTCGCGCCACCCCCGTACCCCCGTGACGATCGAGTGCGAACCACGCCCCGCCCGCCGACCCGCACGGCACCGGCCGGCCGAGGGCCCATGTGAACAAACGACAGGATCCGCCGCCATGACCCTGCTCTCCACAACCGAGGAGACCGCCACCACCGGCCGGCCCGCCACGGGCCGGCTTCGCGTCGTCCTGATGCTCGACGTCCACGACGGCGCCCAGGACCACTTCCTGAACGTCTACGAACTGCTGCGCCACCAGGTGGCCGCCGTCCCCGGCCACATCAGTGACCAGCTCTGCCAGTCCATCGACGACCCGTCCCGCTGGCTGATCACCAGCGAATGGGAGAGCGCCCCACCGTTCCTCGCCTGGGTCGACAGCCCCGCCCACCGCGAGATGGTCAAGCCGCTGCACGGCTGCGTCCGCGACACCCGCTCGCTGCGCTACACCGTGCTGCGCGAAACCCAGGGCGAGCACACCATCGACAGCCTCGCCGCCCCGCTGGGCCCCGGCGAGCACCACCCGGGCGTGCCCGCCACGCCCCGGCCCGGGCCCGACGGCGTGGTGCGGCACGCGCTCAGCTTCACCGTGCGGCCCGGCACCGAGGCCAAGGCCGCCGAACTGCTGGCCGGCTACCGCTCCCCGCAGGCCCGGGTCGACGACACCACCCGGCTGCTGCGCACCTCGCTGTTCATGCGCGGCAACCGGATCGTGCGCTGCGTCGAAGTCGCCGGCGACCTGGTCGCCGCGCTGCGGCACGTCGCCCAGCAACCCGAGGTGCGGGCCGTCGAAGAAGCCATCAACCCGTACCTGGAGGAGAAGCGCGACCTGAACGACCCGCTGGCCGCCCGGGACTTCTTCCTGCGCGCCGCGCTGCCCGCCGTCCACCACCACGCCGCGCTGAAGGCCGGCCCGGTGCAGCGGCACGCCTACCTGTACCCGGTCCGCCCCGGCTGCGGCGCCGCGCTCGCCGAACTGCTGGCCGGCGAGGACCAGCACGCCGCCGCCGACCCCGGCTCGCCGCTGGTGCGCGCCACCGTCCACTGCCGCGAGGACCTGGTGGTCCGCCTGGTGGACCTGCTCACCGACCCCGCGAGCGACCCCGCCACCGCCCTCGGCGTGGCCGGCCCGCGCGCCGCCGCGGTGCTCGGCAAGCTCGCCGACATCCCCGCCGAACACCCCGTGCCCAGCGCCGACGGCCTGCGTCACCTGCTCGCCGAATGCACCATGACCCCGGTCACCGACCGCCGCTCCGCCGACGTCTGACCACCCGCCCCCGCACATCCCACGCCCGGAAGGAAGTCCACCGTGACCACCGAGATGCCACGAGTCGTCCACGTCGACGACGCGCCCCCGAACCGCAAGCGCGGCGGCGACCTGCGGGCCATGCTCACCCCGACGGCGGTCGGCGCGACCAGCGGCTTCATGGGGGTGGCGATCGTCGAACCGGGGGAGCGGATCGGCGAGCACTACCATCCGTACTCCGAGGAGTTCGTGTTCGTGATGTCCGGCGAACTCGAGGTCGACCTCGACGGCAAGACCCAGCCGCTGCGGCCCAACCAGGGCCTGATGATTCCGATCGGGATGAAGCACCGGTTCCGCAACGTCGGCGCCGGCCAGGCCCGGATGGTCTTCCACCTGGGGCCGCTCGCGCCCCGCCCCGAACTCGGCCACGTCGACACCGAGGAGGAGAGCACCTCCGAAGCCGGCCCGCCGGAACCGGCAGGGGCAGCCTCGTGAACCGCCGGGTCGCGGTGACCGGGATCGGCGTGGTCGCACCCGGCGGCATCGGCGTCCCGCAGTTCTGGGCGCTGCTCACCGCCGGCCGCACCGCCACCCGCGGCATCACGCTGTTCGACCCCGACGGCTTCCGCTCCCGGATCGCCGCCGAGTGCGACTTCGACCCCGCCGCGCACGGCCTGACCGCCGACCAGATCGCCCGCAACGACCGCTACGTGCAGTTCGCGCTGGTCGCCGCCGCCGAGGCGCTCGCCGACGCCGGACTCGAACCCGAACGCGAGGACCCCTGGCGCATCGGTGTCTCGCTCGGCACCGCGGTCGGCGGCACCACCCGGCTGGAAGCCGACTACGTGCTGGTCAGCGGCCGCGGCGAGCACTGGGACGTCGATCACCGGCCCGCCCGGCCGCACCTGGAGCGGGCCTTCACCCCGGCCACGCTGGCCTCCGCGGTCGCCGAACGGATCGGCGCGCACGGCCCCGTGCAGACCGTCTCCACCGGCTGCACCTCCGGCCTCGACGCCGTCGGCTACGCCGCCCTCAGCATCGAGGAGGGCCGCGCCGACGTGATCGTCGCCGGGGCCTGCGACTCGCCGATCTCACCGATCACCGTCGCCTGCTTCGACGCCATCAAGGCCACCTCGGCCCGCAACGACGACCCCGAACACGCCTCCCGCCCGTTCGACGCGAGCCGCGACGGCTTCGTGCTCGGTGAGGGCGGCGCCGTCATCGTGCTGGAGGAATGGGAGCACGCCAAGCGGCGCGGCGCCCGGATCTACGCCGAACTCGGCGGCTTCGCCACCTTCGGCAACGCCTACCACATGACCGGCCTCACCCAGGAAGGCGTGGAGATGTCCGAAGCCATCGACCGCGCCCTCGCCCACGCGCGACTGCCCGGCGATGCCATCGACTACGTCAACGCGCACGGCTCCGGCACCAAGCAGAACGACCGGCACGAGACCGCCGCCGTCAAGCGCTCCCTCGGCGCGCACGCCCGGCGCACCCCGATGAGCTCCATCAAGTCGATGGTCGGGCACTCGCTCGGCGCGATCGGCGCCATCGAACTGGTCGCCTGCACCCTCGCCCTGCACCACGGCGTGGTCCCGCCGACCGCCAACTACACCGAACGCGACCCCGAGTGCGACCTCGACTACGTCCCCCGCACCGCCCGCGAACTGCCGCTGCGCCACGTGCTGTCGGTGGGCAGCGGCTTCGGCGGCTTCCAGTCCGCGGTGGTGCTGAGCAGAGTGGAGACGGCGGCATGAACCCGACCCGCAGCGCGGTGATCACCGGAGTCGGCGTGGTCTCCCCGCACGGCATCGGCGCCGACGACTACTGGAAGGCCCTCGGCGAGGGCCGCTCCGCCCTCGCGCTCATCGACCGCGAGGGCTGCGAGCGGCTCCCGCTGCGGGTCGCCGGCCTGGTGCGCGGCTTCGACGCCGAAGAGTACGTCGAGCCGCGCTACCTGGTGCAGACCGACCGGTTCACCCACTTCGCGATGGCCGCCGCCGAACTCGCCATGGCCGACGCCGACCTGACACCGCAGCCGGACGACCCGTTCCAGGTCGCCGTGGTCACCGCGGCCGGCTCCGGCGGCGGCGAGTTCGGCCAGCGCGAACTCCAGCACCTGTGGGCCGAAGGACCCCACCACGTCGGCCCCTACCAGTCGATCGCCTGGTTCTACGCCGCCTCCACCGGCCAGATCTCCATCCGCGGCGGCTTCAAGGGCCCGTGCGGCGTGGTCGCCTCCGACGAGGCCGGCGGCCTCGACGCCCTCGCGCACGCCGCCCGCGCCGTCGGCCGCGGCACCGACACCGTCCTGGCCGGTGCCGCCGAAGCCCCCATCGCCCCGTACTCGATGGTCTGCCAACTCGGCTACCCCGGACTGTCCACCACCGACGACCCCGACCGCGCCTACCGGCCGTTCGGCTCCGACGCGGACGGCTTCGTCCCCGCCGAGGGCGGCGCCATGTTCGTGGTCGAGGACGCCGACACCGCCCGCCGGCGCGGCGCCCGCACCCGGGCCCGGATCGCCGGACACACCGCCACCTTCACCGGCGCCGCCCGCTGGGCCGAAAGCCGCGAAGGACTCGCCCACGCCGTCCGCGGCGCCCTCGCCGAGGCACACTGCGCGCCCGACGAGATCGACGTGGTCTTCGCCGACGCCCTCGGCATCCCCGAGGCCGACCGCGCCGAAGCCCTCGCCCTGGCCGACGCGCTCGGCGAACACGCCGAGCGCGTCCCCGTCACCGCCCCCAAGGCCGGCTTCGGCCGCGCCCACTGCGGCGCCCCCGCGCTCGACGTGGCCGCCGCCGTGCTCGCCCTCGAACAGGGCCTGATCCCGCCCACCCCGCACACCGCGGACTGCCCGTACGGCCTCGACCTGGTCATCGGCCACCCGCGGCCCGCCGAACTGCGCACCGCCCTGGTGCTCAGCCGCGGCCAGATGGGCTCCAACACCGCCCTGGTGCTGCGCCGGGCCTGACCCCACCCCACCGCTAGGAGCAACAGATGGCATCCGAGATCACCTACGAGGAACTCGCCACCCTGATCAAGGCCCGGGCCGGCGTCCAGGTCACCGTCGACGAACTGGCCGACCCGGGCTGCATGTTCCTCGACCTCGGCGTCGACTCGCTGGGGGTGCTCGGCGTCCTCGCCGACCTGGAGAACCGCTACAGCGTCTCCATCGACTCCTCCGAACTGCTCGGCCGCCCCGTCGCCGAGTTCCTGCAGACCGTCAACTCCACCGTGAAAGCTGGTGCCTGAGATGCCCGGACACACCGACAACACCATCCTCATCAACGCCCCCGTCGACCTGGTCTGGGACATGACCAACGACCTGGAGCAGTGGCCCCAGCTGTTCAGCGAGTACGCCTCCGTCGAGGTCCTCGACCGGCAGGGCCCGCTGGTGAAGTTCCGGCTCACCATGCACCCCGACGAGAACGGCCAGGTGTGGAGCTGGGTCTCCGAACGCGAGACCGACCGCGACGCGCTCACCGTCCGCGCCCGCCGCGTCGAACCCGGCCCGTTCGAATTCATGGAGATCCGCTGGGAGTACGAGGACCTCCCGCAAGGCACCCGGATGCGCTGGATCCAGGACTTCGCGATGAAGCCCACCGCCCCCGTCGACGACCTCCAGATGACCGACATGATCAACCAGAACTCCAAGGTCCAGATGGAACTGATCCGCGCCAAGGTCGAACACCGCGCCGGCGCGGCCCGGTGACCGGCATGCACCGCGCCCTGATCGTCGCCCGGATGAAACCCGGCACCGCCGACCACATCGCCGGCGTCTTCGCCGACTCCGACCGCGGCCCGCTGCCCGGACTGATCGGCGTCCACGGCCGCAGCCTGTTCCAGTACGGCGACATCTACCTCCACCTGATCGAGTCCGAGCGCCCCGCCGGACCCGAGGTCGCCAAGTACACCGACCACCCCGAATTCCGCGACATCAGCGAACGGCTCGCCGTCTACGTCGACGCCTACGACCCGTCGACCTGGCGCAGCCCCAAGGACGCCATGGCCCACGAGTTCTACCGCTGGGACCGCTGAACCATCCTGCGCTGTACACGGAAGGGAGAGCCGCCGTGGCCGAACAGAGCGAACCGGCGGACTGGGTGCGCTGCGAAGGCTGCGCCGGCCTGGTCTACGGCAGACGCTACGCACGCACCCTGCAGGTGTGCCCCGACTGCGGGCACCACGGACGGCTCACCGCCCCGCAGCGGCTCGCCCAACTCCTCGACCCGGGCACCGCCGAACCCCTCGGACCGGTGCCCGCCCTGCACGACCCGCTCGGCTTCGTCGACAGCCGCCCCTACCAGGACCGCCTCGACGAGGCCCGCGACCGCACCGGCCTCCACGAGGCCGTGCTGGTCGCCGCCGGACAGATCGAGGGCCAACCCTGCGTCGCCGCCGTCATGGACTTCCGCTTCCTCGGCGGCAGCCTCGGCTGCGCCGTCGGCGCCCTCATCACCCAGGCCGCCACCCTCGCGCTGGAGCGCCGCGCCCCACTCGTCCTGGTCACCGCCAGCGGCGGCGCCCGGATGCAGGAAGGCGTGCTGTCGCTGATGCAGATGGCCAAGACCGCGCAGGCCATGGCCGAACTCGACGAAGCCGGCATCCTCACCGTCTCGGTGATCACCGACCCCACCTACGGCGGCGTCGCCGCCTCCTTCGCCACCCTCGCCGACGTCATCCTCGCCGAACCCGGCGCCCGAATGGGCTTCGCCGGACCCCGCGTCATCGAACAGACCACCGGCGAAAAACTCCCCGACGGCTTCCAGACCGCCGAGTTCCTGCTCGCCCACGGCATGGTCGACGACGTCGTGCCCCGGATCGGCCTGCGCCCCGTCCTCGGCCGACTGCTCGGCCTGCGGCCCGCCGAGGCGCCCCGGCCCCCCGGTGACCCCACCGCCATCCTGCGCGCCGCCGACGAACTCACCGACCGCGACCCCTGGCAGAACGTCCGCCTCGCCCGGCACCCCGAACGGCCCAGCACCCTCGACTACATCCGCCGCCTGGTCGACGACTTCCAGGAACTCCACGGCGACCGGCTCACCGAGGACTGCCCCGCCATCGTCGCCGGCACCGGACGCCTGGCCGGCACCCCCGTCGTCCTGATCGGCCACCACAAGGGCGGAACCGACCTGGGCGAACGCCGACGCCGCCGGTTCGGCATGGCCCAGCCCTCCGGCTACCGCAAGGCCAACCGGCTGATGCGCCTCGCCGCGAAACTCGGCCTGCCCGTGGTCACCATGATCGACACCCCCGGCGCCAACCCCGGACCCGAGGCCGAGACCGGCGGACAGGCCGCCGCCATCGCCGAGAACCTGCGCCTGATGGCCCGCCTGCCCGTCCCCGTCGTCGCCGTCCTGATCGGCGAGGGCGGCAGCGGCGGCGCCCTCGCGCTCGCCGTCGCCGACCGCGTCCTGGTCAGCGCCAACGGCATCTACTCGGTGATCAGCCCCGAAGGCTGCGCCGCCATCCTGTGGAAGGACCCGCAGGCCGCACCCACCGCCGCCGCCTCGCTGCGCCTGCACCCCGGCGACCTGCTCAGCCTCGGCGTCGTCGACGGCATCGTCCCCGAACCGCCCGAAGGAGCCCACCAGGACCACGCCGCCGCGGCCGACCTGCTGGAAGCCGCCGTCACCGAGGCCCTGCGCGAACTGATCCCCTGGGACCCGGACCGGCTGCGCGCCGCCCGCCGGGCCCGCTTCCACCGCTACGGCGCCGACACCGGCCCCGACGCGGCAGATTGGAGCCAGCCATGACCGTCGAGGTGAAACACCAGCCGTCCCACGGACGGATCGCCCTCACCGGTGACGGATCCGGCGGCCCCGACCGGGTCGCGGACCTCGCCGACCTGTGCCGCAGCGTCGCCGAACTCGCCCGCACCAGCACCCGCCCGCCCCGCCGGATCAGGCTCGAACACCTCGGCACCGCCGTCGAGGTCGAATGGGACGAGACCGCCGCGCCGGACCGCAGCAGCCCCCACCCAGCACCCGAGACAGGGCCCGAGGCGGAGCCCGGAGCCGCCGGCCACCACGTGTGCGCCCCGATGATCGGCACCTTCTACCACGCGCCCGAACCGGGCGCGCCGCCGTTCGTCGCCGTCGGCGACACCGTCACCGTCGGCCAGCCCATCGGCATCCTCGAAGTGATGAAGATGATGAGCCCCGTCGAAGCCGACATCGCCGGCCGGGTGGCGGAGATCCTCGTCGCCGACGGCACCGCCGTGGAGTTCCAGCAGCGCCTGATCGCCGTCGAACCCGCGTAAGGGGCCCGCGCATGTTCACCACCGTGCTGATCGCCAACCGCGGCGAGATCGCCCTGCGGATCGCCCGCACCTGCCGGGAGATGGGCATCCGCACCGTCGCCGTCCACTCCACCGCCGACCGCGACTCGGCGGTGGTCCGCTTCGCCGACCGGGCCGTCCACCTCGGACCCGCCGCCGCCAGAGCCAGCTACCTGCACATCCCGTCCATCGTCGAAGCCGCCCGGCTCACCGGCGCCCAGGCCGTCCACCCCGGCTACGGATTCCTCTCCGAGGACCCCGACTTCGCCGAGATCTGCGAAGCCAACGGCCTCACCTTCATCGGCCCGCCCCCGCACGTGATCGAACAACTCGGCGACAAATCCGCCGCCCGCCGGCTGATGGCCGAAGCCGGACTGCCCGTCCTCCCCGGCTCCACCGGCGCCGTTCGCAGCCCCGCCGAAGCCCGCGAGACCGCCGCCCGCACCGGCTACCCCGTCATCCTCAAAGCCGTCGCCGGCGGCGGCGGACGCGGCATGGCCGTGGTCCGCGACGGCGCCGACCTGCCCACCGCCTTCCAGGAAACCCGCGCCCACGCCCGCGCCGTCTTCGGCGACGAACGGCTCTACCTCGAACGCTACGTGGACGGCGCCCGGCACATCGAGGTCCAGGTGCTCTGCGACCGCCACGGCAACGCCGTCCACCTCGCCGAACGCGACTGCTCCGTGCAACGCCGCCACCAGAAACTCATCGAGGAATCCCCCGCACCCAACCTGTCCGACCCGCTGCGCCACGAGATCTGCGCCGCCGCCGTCCGCGGCGCCCTCGCCGTCGGCTACGTCGGCGCCGCCACCTTCGAATTCGTGCTCGCCCCCGACGGCACCTTCTACCTGATGGAGGTCAACTGCCGCCTCCAGGTCGAACACCCCGTCACCGAGATGGTCACCGGCATCGACCTGGTCCGCGAACAGCTCACCATCGCCGCCGGCGAGCCCCTGACACTCCGCCAGGACGCCGTCCGCCCGCGCGGCGCCGCCGTCGAGGCCCGGGTCAACGCCGAGGACCCCGAACGCGGCTTCCTGCCCACCCCCGGGCTGCTCACCGAATTCGTCCCGCCCGGCGGCCCGTTCGTCCGGGTCGACACCCACGCCTACCCCGGCTGGCCGATCGGCCCCGACTACGACTCCCTGCTCGCCAAGACCATCGCCTGGGCGCCCGACCGCGAACAGGCCGTCGCCCGCCTCGACCGCGCCCTCGCCGAGTTCCGCATCGACGGCCCCGGCGTCCGCACCACCACCGACTACCTGCGCCGCACCCTCGCCGACCCGCGCTTCCGGGCCGGCCGGCACACCACCGCGCTGGTCGCCGAAATGGCCGCGGAAGCGGCGGCCGCTGTTTCGTAGCCGAGGTCACCCAGAAGCCGTCCGGACCACTGTGGTCCGGACGGCTTCTCAGTGGGTGGGCGGGGGTCAGGGCACCGTGCAGGTGAACGCGTGCAGGTACGCGTTCACCGGGGCGACGGCCTTCAGCAGCAGGCCGGACTCCTCGATCAGCGCGGTCAGGCTGCCCAGGGTGTGCTTGGCCCCACCGACATTGAGCAACAGCAGCAGGTCCATCGCGGTGGTGAACCGCATCGACGGGGAGTCGTCGACCAGGTTCTCCACGATCACCACCCGGGCACCCGGGCGGGCCACCTGACGCAGGTTGCGCAGCGTGCGGCGAGTGGATTCGTCGTCCCACTCCAGGATGTTCTTCACCAGGTACAGATCGGCCTGCACCGGGATCGCCACCCGGCAGTCGCCCGGCACCAGACGCGCCCGGTCGGCCAGCGGGCCACCGGGCAGCAGCCGCGGATCGGCGTGCTCGACCACCTTCGGCAGATCCAACAGTGTGCCGTGCAGGCCCGGCAGACGCTCCATCAGGGCCGCCAGCACGTGGCCCTGGCCGCCGCCGATGTCGGCGGCCGAGGCGATGCCCGTCAGATCCAGGAAGTCCGCCAGGTCCTGCGCGGACTGGCGGCTGGACTGCGTCATCGCCCGGTTGAACAGCGCCGCCGACTCCGGCGCGTCGTCGTGCAGGTACTGGAAGAACTCCTTGCCGAACGCGTCGGCGAACACGCTGCGCCCGGTGCGCACCGCGTCGTCCAGCCGGGACCAGGACTGCCAGGTCCACGGCTCGGTGCACCACAGCGCGATGTCGCGCAGGCTGCCCGGCTCGTCGGAGCGCAGCAGGCGCGACAGCGGGGTGTGGCAGTAGCGGCCGTCACCGGCGGGGGCGAACACCTCGTAGCTGGCCAGGGCCCGCAACAGGCGCTCCAGCGGGCCGGCTTCGACGCCCAGCCGCACCGCCAACTCCTCGGCGGTGGCGGGCTGATCGTCCAAGGCGTCGGCCAGCTTCAGACTGGCGGCGGCGCGCACCGCACCCGCGCAGGCGGCGCCGAAGACCAGCTCGCGCAACAGCATCGCGGGCGGCACACCGGGAGGCGTCGTGGTGGCGGGGGTGGTGGCGGGGCCGGTCGTCGCGGGGGAGGAGGACGGCGGGACCGGTCGGGTCGGGGCGGAGGTCATGGGCGTGGCGGCCTTTCGTCGGGGCTGGAGGGCTCGGTAAGGCCGGTCAGCAGTGGCCGGCGGGCTGGGAGGTGTGGCAGATGTTGTTCGTGAAGGACTCCCCGTTGCCCTGATCGCGGTCGGCGAGATCGGCGGGCACGTTGTCGTTCAGCGTGTTGTCGGTGACGACGGCACGGGCGTTCGGCGCGCCCACCACGCTCGGGTACAGCACGATGCCGCCCGACATCGGAGAGGCGCCGGAGTGGTCGACGACCAGGTTGTCGGTGACCGCGACGTCCTCGGTGCCGGTCAGCAGGATGCCGGTCCCCTGGACCGAGTCCAGACGCGGATTGGGCTCGCAGTAACGGTTGTTGGCGCGCACCACATTGCCGGCGACGGTCAGCGCACCGGCCCGCGGCACCCCGTCGTCGCCGACCACGAAGATGCCGCCGCAGTTGCCGGACACCAGGTTGGCCGTCGCCGTCAGGTCGCGCACCCGGCGCAGCTGCAGGCCGATCCGGTTGCCGCTCAGCCGGTTCGCCGCCACCTGGGTGCCGCGGGTCTCCAGCGCGCCGCCCTTGCGGTCGAACCAGTTGGCGATGAAGATCCCCGCCTGGCCGTTGTCCCGGGCCTCGTTGTCGAGCACCATGGTGCGGGTCGACATCTCCACGCTGATGCCCTGCAGGCCGTTGTCGTGGGACGTCACCTCGCGGACGGTCAGCCTGTCGGTGACGGCGGCGGCGATCCCGTTCTTCGCGAACCCCGCCACCGCCAGTGACTCCACCACCGCGCCCGACACCGGCCGCACCGGCGCCCCCCGGTCGTCCGCCACACCCGTCACGCACAGCCCGTTGCCGGCCGCGGCGCAGGCGCTGTGGTCCGCCGGATCGGGCACCAGCACGGTGCGGCCGCCGCCCTGTCCGCGCAGCGTCACCCCGTCCGTGGTGAGGGTGACACTGCCCGGGTAGCTGCCCGCGGCCAGCTCCACCACATCACCCGGGCGGGCCGCGTCGACGGCGGCCTGCACCGAGGCACCGGGCGGCAGGTGAAACACGTTCGGGCTTGCTGCGAGGGCGGCCGGGAAGGCCGGCAGCGGGAGCGGGACGGCGAGATGGCCCGGCACGGCGAAGACCGAGTGCGCCAGGGCGACGGAGGTGGTGGGCGCCGGACTGACGGCCAGCAGGGCGGGCACGGTGGCGGCGGAGACGAGCAGTACGGCGGCGAGGCGGGTGCGCGGGCGCGCCGGATCGAAAAGAGAAGTCATCAGGAGAAGCCGGTTTCCAGAGGGTTGCGGTCGCGGACGGCGTTGGCGCGCGCCCGCCGCCTCGAAGCTAAGGTCGCGTCCCGTCCACGGCCAGCCGGGTTCGGTCGCACGAGTTGCCCACGCCCGCCGACCGGGTGGCCGGAAGGACGGCACCACCCGTACACCCGATCGGGGGGCACTACGGCCGGGTACCGGGCCCCCCTCGACCGGCCGGAACCACTATGGACCCATGACCCTGCACAGAGGACGAATCACCGAACACACCGACCCCGCCCCCGACGACCTGCGCCCCACCGGCGCCGGCCGGACCGAACTGTTCCCCGCCGAACCGCACTCCGCCGACCACTACCGCACCGAGCGGCAACGCAGCGAGGAGTACCGGCTCGACGAGGAACTCGCCGCCCGGCAGAGTGCCACCGTCGGCCCCGAGACCGAAGCGGAGACCCCGAGCTGGCCGGACACCGAGGACCCCGCCTGGGACTACGACGACGTCATCTTTCGGTCGGTCAACTGAGTGCCCCTCGACGCACTGTGCCCGCCGCTCGACCGTGATCGAGCGGCGGGCACAGTGCGTCGAGGGGCACTCAGCGGGATTCAGTAGCGCTGGGCCTTCACCACCACCGGGCTCAGCGTGGTGCCCGCACCCTTGGTGGAGAACGCCACCGGGTTCGCGGTCGCACCCGGCGCGAGGTTCTCCACACCCACCACCGAGGAGTCCACGCTCTGCCCGTTGCTGTCGGTGAAGTCCACCTGGATCGCGTACGAGCGGGTCTCCTGGGTGCTGTTGGTGACCGTCACCTTCGCCGCCGTCAGATCGCCGGTGACCTGGGTCGGAATCCCGGTCAGCGTCACATCGCCCAGCGCGTTGCCCGAGCCCGAGACGGTCGACAACACCTGGGTCGCCTTCGCCCGGCCCGCCGCCAGTTGCGCGTTGGCCGACGCCTCGAACTCCGCCGCCCGCTGCGAGGCCGACGCCTGCGCCGCCGACACCGAGGCCAGCGCCGAGGAGTGCAGCGAGCCGAGCGGGGACGGCGGCTCGCCCGAGAACCGCTCCGTCCCCACCGTGAACGTCGACATCGCCGCCTGCACCGGGTCCTCGCCCGAGCTGCCGCCACAGGACGCCATCACCGCGATCCCGGCCGCGCCCGCGCCCAGCGCGAGCACCAGCCGCGCGCCGCGCAGGGCCCGCCCCCGTCCGGGCTGCTCCGGCCGGACCGGCGGGCCGACCCGGCCCTGGCGCACCAGCGGCTGGCGGGGCGTTGGCCCTTGGCCGGAACTGTTCTGGTCCGCGTCTCGCATCGCGCTGCACCCTTTCGCTCAGAACCGCGCCGGCCACTTCGCGCCGCGGTCGATCCGGCGAGCCGTCGGCCCGCGCCCGGACATGCGGAACCAGCGCTCCGCTCTCCGTCCCCATCGTCGGAGCCCGGCAACCCCCCAGGCCAGCGGCGCTGCGCCATTGGGGGGAGCCCGACGGTCCGTCAGATCGGCGGCCGGGATGGGGAGATACTGGTGGCTGGTGGCTGGCGGCTGGTGGGCGAATGAGCGCGGTGGGGAGGCCGGCGGCGGTGGGGGAGCAGCGGATCGTACGGCGCGTGCCGAGTTGGAGCGCGTTGGTCGGGGTGGATCTGGAGCCGGCCCGCCTGGCTGAACGGGCGGCGCGTCCATGACGTCTCACCGGCCATGCGCCGGTGCCCCCTGCGGGAGCAGCCTTGACGGGTGTTGTTGACGCGGCGTGTTGACGCGTCGGCCCGTCTCAGTGGTGGGCCGGCTCGTGGTGGGTCGGCTCGTGGGGGGTCGAGGAGGCTTCGGCCGGAGTGGGGTGGGTGCGGGTGCGGGTGCGGGGGCGGAGGAGGTGGCGGGCGAGGGCGGCGGCGGCCAGGAGCAGGACGGCCGAGACCCACGCGGCGATGTTGATGCCATGGACGAACGCGTTGTTGGCGCTGGTCAGCAGCGGGCCCGCGAGGTCGCCCGGCAGCGTCGAGGCCGCCTCCACCGCACCACCGAGCGACTGGCCGGCCTGGTCGGCCACAGCCGGGTCCGTGTGCGCCGGGACGGTGAGCGACCCCGCGTACAGCGCCGTCACGATCGAGCCGACCAGGGCGATGCCGAGCGCCGCGCCCAGTTCGTACGCCGTCTCCGACACCGCCGAGGCGGCGCCCGCCTTGTCGGCCGGGGCGGCACCCAGCACCAGGTCCGAGGAGAGGGTGTACACCACCCCCTCGGCGGTACCCAGCGCCAGGAAGGACGAGCCGAGCAGCAGATACGTGCTGTCGACCCGGACCATGCCCAGCACCGCTATGCCCAGCCCCATCACCAGCAGGCTGACCGTCAGCACCCGACGCGCACCCGCGCGCCGCGCCAGCCGGGCCGTCAGCAGACCGCCCACCACCGAGCCGACGAAGGCCGGCATTTCGGCGACACCCGCCGAGAGCGGCGAGTACCCGCGCACCAACTGGAGGTACTGCGACATGAAGAAGATCACACCGGACAGCCCGATCAGGCTGATCAGCGAGGACACCACCGCCGCCGTGAACCGCGGGGCACGGAACAGCCGCACCTCCAGCAGCGGGGTCTCCAGGCGGAGCTGACGCCGTACGAACAGCGCCAGTGCCGCCGCACCGAGCACGAAGGCCGCCGGGGTGGTCCAGGTGGACAGGCCGTGCGCGGCGAACTCCTTGATCCCGTACACCGCGCCGATCACACCCGCCATCGACAGCAGCACGCTCAGCATGTCCCAGCGGCCCGGGCGCGGATCGCGGGACTCCGGCAGCAACCAGGCGCCGAACACCAGCAGCAGCACCATCACCGGCAGGTTCAGCAGGAACACCGACCCCCACCAGAAGTGCTCCAGCAGCACCCCGCCCACCAGCGGCCCCAGCGCCGCACCCGCCGTCGCGCCCGCACCCCAGATGCCGATCGCGGTCGCCCGCTCCCGGGCGTCCGGGAACAGCGAGCGGATCAGCGACAGCGTGGACGGCATGATCGTCGCCCCCGCCACGCCGAGCAGCGCCCGGGCCAGGATCAGCCAGCCCGGCCCCGGCGCGTACGCCGCCAGCAGCGAGGCCAGGCCGAACGCGGCCGACCCGACGAGCAGCACCCGCTTGCGGCCCAGCCGGTCGCTGAGCGCGCCCATCGACACCAGCAGGCCGGCCAGCACGAACGAGTAGATGTCACCGATCCACAGCAACTGGGTGCCGGACGGGCGGAGGGTCTCGGTGATCGACGGGATGGCGAGGGAGAGCACCGTCGCGTCCACCGCCACCAGGGTGACGGCGAGCACGAGGACGCCGAGACCGGCCCAGCGGTGGCCGCCCGACCTGCCGGATTGGGCGGGCCGGCCGTGGACGGGCCGGTCGTGGGCGGGCTGGGCCTTTACGGGCTGGGCGGCTATGGGGGAACTCATGGGGTATCAGGTCTCTGTAGAGCGCCGCCGAGGAACAGCTCGGCGAGCGAGAATGCGCTTTCGCGAGGGGCGAGCCGGCCTTCCTGGACGGCCCAGCCGATGCCGGCCACCAGATCGAAGAACGCCTCGCTGAGCCAGCCGGCCGAGAGTTCGATCCGGAACGTTCCTTCCCGCTGCCCGCGCAGGAACAGCGCGCGGACCCGGGCGTCCTGGAGCTCCCAGAGGTCGTTGATCCCGGGATCGTCGTACAGCTGGTTCTCGCCGGCCAGGAAGGCGCACAGCGCGGCATCCGGCACCACCGCATCCACCAGCCGACGCAGCGCCGCCTCGGCGCTTCCCTCCTCCACCCGTGCGGTGTCCAGCGCGGCGGAGAACCGGCGCAGGCCGAGGGCGCCCACCTCGCGGATCAGGGCCTCCCGGCCCGGGAAGATCCGGTGCAGGGTGGCGCGGCTGATGCCGGCGGCGCGGGCGATCTCGTCGAGATGGGCCGTCGGGCGGCGGGAGAGGACGCCGACGGCGGCCTCGAGGACGGAGTCGCGGTCGGTTGCCATGAGAGCAGCATAGCGCAGATGAGACATTGGTGTCTCACTTTGGAGTCGCGGGTCTCGGGTGCGGAGTGCAGGGAGCGCGGGTGGGGGTGCGGGTGGGGGCGCGGGTGGGGGTGCGGGTGGGGCTGGGGCGTACGCGAAAGACCCCGCGCGGGGCGCGGGGTCTTCGAGGGGTGTGCTGTGGGGCTGTGCCGCTGGGCGTGGGCCGCTGGGCGTGGGCCGGGCGGGATGCCGGCCCGGCGATGTCAGCTCTGGTTGTAGAAGCCGGATTCGTCGAGCGGGCGGTCGATGACCATCACCTCGACGTCCGCCGGCGTGAGCAGGAACACCCGGCGGGCGATCCGCTCGATGCCGCCGCGGGTGCCGAAGATCAGGCCGGAGGCGAAGTCGACCATCCGCTTGGCCTCGGCATCGTCCATCTCGGTGAGGTCCATGACCACCGGTGTGGCGGCGCGGATGTGCTCGCCGACGGTGCGGGCGGCCTCGAACCCGGTGGGCCGGAGCGAGACGATCTTGGACGGCCCGATCTGCCCGCCCGGCAGCGTTTCCTCGCCGTCCCACGATTCCTCGTACATCGCGGCCGGGTAGCTGCCGGAGGGCATCAGCCACCCGTTGTGGTGCTCGTCGCGAAGTGCTCCCATTAGCCGCGCCTCCCTGTCTCGTTCCGTACTCGTCCCCCGGGGGATGACGAGTCGTTTTGACACGTCATCCACTTGTTGGAACTGTCCGAGTATCGCACTGATCACCGCAGAAGTGCCCGCACGCGCCCACCCGACGGGTTGTGGCGTGGGCGAATATCCGTGCTTACCCGGATATTCGTAACGACGCCAACGGCCGGTGAACGGTTGCGCCCGACGACACTATCGGTGGCAGCCGGAGGACAGTTGACTGAGTGTCAACGATCGTGTAACAGCGCCACTCAATGGGGTTCACTTCGGCTGCGGATTCTCGGTTCTGTCCCCGTGTGTCGTGTCTGCCGTGTGTGTCGCATGTGTCGCAAGTGTCGCGGCTTCGGGTGTGTGCCGTGGTTTCGGTGCGGCTGAGTCGGGTCGGCGGATGGCCCGGGCTCGGTGGGTCGGCGGGGCTTGTGCGGTCACTCGCCGGTCGCGCCGTCGATCCGCTCGCGGATCAGGTCGGCGTGACCGTTGTGCCGGGCGTACTCCTCGACCAGGTGGACAAGAATCCAACGGAGCGTCACCACGTTGCCACGCCAGGGACGCTTGGCCACCGTGTCCAACGGAACGCCCTCGACCGCGGTGCGGGCGTAGGCGATGTCCTCCTGCCAGGCGGCGGTGTCGGCCACCGGATCCGCGGTGTCGACCAGGTCGAAGTCGCCGTCCGGGAACTCCTCCGACCAGTAGCGGCTGGTCGGCCCGAGATCCTCACCGTTCAGGTACAGCCGGAACCAGTGGCGTTCCACCTCCGCCATGTGCCGGACCAGCCCCAGCAAGGACATCGACGACGGCGGACAGGACCGTTTGCGGAGCTGGTCCGGTGTCAGTCCCTCGCACTTGAGGGCGAGCGTGGCGCGGTGGAAGTCCAGCCAGGAGGTGAGCATGGTCACCTCGTCGGAGGCGAAGGCCGGGTCGGTGCGGGTGGTGGTAGGGGCGGCGCTGCTGTTGTTCGTCATGCCGTCATGGTGGGGGCGGGGCGGCGATGGGGGCGAGCCGTTTTCCGGTGGTGGGCGGGGCGGTTCTGGGTGGTGGCGGGCGGTGCTGGGGCGTGGCGGGCGGTGGTGTGTGGGTGTGGTGGTGGCGGGCGGTGCTGGGTCGGTGTGGTGGTGGCGGGCGGTGCGATGATCGGATCTTCATTGCTGATTGACTCGGGTGGGGTGTCAGGGTGCGCAAGGTGATGACGGGGGTCCAGCTGACGTTGCGTCTGCTGCTGGAGCTGGCCTCACTGGTCGCGTTGGCGGTGGGTGGCTACGGCCTGTGGAGCGGTGGCCCTGTGGTGGTGCGGGTGCTGATCGCGCTGGCCCTGCCGGTGGTTGCGGCCGTGCTGTGGGGACGCTACGCGGCGCCGCGACGGCCCGTACGTGACTCGGTGGCCGCCTGGTACGGCGTGCAACTGCTGATCTGGGGCGGCTCGGTCGCCCTGCTGGCCGTCACCGGCCACGCGGGTTGGGCGCTGTGGCTCGGTGCGCTGATGGTCGTCAATACGGTGTGGCTGCGGTTGGTCGGCGAATGGTCGCCGGAGATCGAGCGGTAGGCAGGGCGGCCGGCGCCGCACTCGTTCTCCGGTGCGGCGTCGAGATGTCGACGGGTGAACAGGCGCTGGTGCGATTCGGGGCGGCTTTGGACCGTGGTGTCGGCGTTGGCGCGCGGTGCCGGGCGGTCAGGTGGCGCGGCGGGGGCGGGCCCGCCAGAGCGAGACGGCGCTGAACACGCACATCGCCGCGATCACCGACGCCGAGATCAGGAACGCCGGGGACCCGGGAGAGCTGGCGCTGGCCCCCGCGATGACGTACGCGGCCGTGGTCGGGACCACGCCGAGCACCGTTGCCGCCAGGTACGGCCAGAATCGGACCCCCGAGAACGCGCACGCGAAGTTGCCGGCCTGGAACGGCGCCCCTGGGAACAGCCGCACCAACAGCACGCTGCGGAAGCCCTGTTCGGACAGCCTGCGGTCGATCTCGGTCAGCACCTTTCCACGTACCAGTGGCCGCAGCGCCTCCCGGCCGAGTGACCGGCCGAGCGCGAACGCCGCGATCGCGCCGATCGCCGACCCGGCGACCGCCAGCGGTACGCCCCACAGCGACCCGAACAGCAACCCCATCCCCGCGTTCAGCGCCGGGCGAGGCAGGAACGCCACCGTGCCGAAGGCGTAGGCCGCCAACGCGATCGGCATTCGCCACGGACCGGTCGCCGCCGCGAGTACCGCCGTCGGATCCCAGAGCAGCAGCGAGGCCGCCGCAGCGGCGAGGACGGCCACGAGCAGGCCGAGGCGCAGCAGCGCGTGGCGGTGCGGGCGCGGGTGCGGTGCTGGCACGTCCGGTGCGTGGGCGTGGGCGCGGGAGTGGGCGTCCGGGATGGCGCCGGCACCGGCGCTCGCGGTGGTGCTGGTGGTGCCGGCGTCGGCGTCGGCGGGGAGTGGCGCGGTGGGGCCGGATGTCGGCTGCAGGGCGGGCACCCGGGGAGCTTAACCGGCGCTGTGGCCGGCGTTCGGCGAGGGGCTGCGGGTGTGCGGTTTGCGGTGCGCGGTGCTTCGGGGCGGGCGGTGCTGCCGGCGTGGTCGGTGGCGGGACCCGGCGGGTGCGGGTTCAGACGGCCGGGAGGCGTAGCTGCTTCAGCAGGGCGATGTCGGCGGCGTGCCGGACACCTTCGACGCGCTCGGGGTCGTGGCGGCCGTCCGGGGTCTCGATGATCAGCGGGACGCCTGCGGTGGCCGGGTGCGCCAGCAGAGCCCGGAACGCGGGGGCGCCGATGTGACCGGCACCGATGTTCTCGTGGCGGTCCTTGCGGGCACCGGCCACATCCTGCGAGTCGTTGGCGTGGATCAGCCGGAGCCGGTCCAGGCCGACGGCCTGATGCAGGGCGTCGAAGAGCTCGTCGACCCCACCCGGGGCGGCCAGGTCGTGACCGGCGGCGAAGGCGTGGCAGGTGTCCAGGCAGACGCCGACCAGCGGGTGGTGGTCGAGCGCGTCCAGGTAGGCGGCGAGGTCCTCCATCCGGGCACACAGCGAGCTGCCCTGGCCGGCCGTCGGCTCCAGCAGCAGCCAAGGGGCTTCGTCCCCGTACCGGTCGAGGCCGTCCAGGATCGGCAGGAGCTGCGAGCGAACCTGGGCCAACGCCTCCTCCCGGGTGCCGCACAGTGCCGAACCCGTGTGAACCACCGCGCCGAGCGCGCCGATCGCCGCCGAGCGGTGCAGCGAGTGCGTCAGCGACTCGGCCGAACGTTCGCGGGTCGCCGCCGAACCGGAGCCGAAGTTGATCAGGTAGGGCGCGTGGACATACGCCGGGATGCCCTGCTCCGCGCAGGCCGTCCGGAACGCCAGGTCGTGCGCGGGATTCCCGGCCGGAGTGGCCCACCCGCGCGGGTTGGCGACGAACACCTGCACCGCCTCCGCGCCGACCTTGGCGGCGTAGGCCAGCCCCGTCCCCGCCAGACCCTTTCCGGCAACGGGAACATGGGCGCCGATCGGGTTTCGCGGGCCGGAATGCATGACCATGAGCATCCCACGGCAGGATGGACCGGCAGGTCACCGGGGTCGGCAGCGGCCATTTCGCTACGGCGGTCGGCAACTCGGGGGAGCCGGCCGGGCGGGGTGGCCGGCTGGATCAGGTCGGGCAGAGTTGGCCGGGTGGTTGACGGGCGGCCACGGGACGGAGAGGCGAGAAAGCAGATGGACAAGTCACTGCCGCGGGCGCAGCGCGAGCACTGGGAGCGTACGTACTCCGCGCACCCCGGCATGTACGGGGACCGGCCGTCGGAGTCGGCGGAGTACGCCGCCACGGTATCCCCGCCCGGGGGAGCCGTACTGGAACTCGGCGCCGGCCATGGACGTGACGCGCTGTTCTTCGCCCGCCAGGGCTTCACCGTCACCGCAGCCGACTTCAGCCCCGTCGCCCTCGGCCAGCTCACCGCACGGGCCGAAGCCGACGGTCTGACGGTGACCACCCTGGTGCAGGACGTCCGCCGGCCGCTGCAGCTGCCGGACGGGTCGGTCGACACGGTGTACGCGCACATGCTGTTCTGCATGGCGCTCTCCACAACCGAGTTGGAGGCCCTGGCCCGGGAGGTACGGCGGGTGCTGCGGCCCGGAGGTGCACTCGTGTACACCGTGCGGCACACCGGCGATGCGCACTACGGGGCCGGGATCGACCACGGCGACGACATCTGGGAGCACGGCGGTTTCGCGGTGCACTTCTTCTCGCGGGAACTGGTGGACCGCCTCGCGGAGGGCTGGGGCCCGGCAGAGGTCGAACCGTTCGAGGAGGGCGATCTGCCGCGCCGGCTCTGGCGGGTCACGCATCGTCGGACGGATTGAGACGCGGCGCTGGGCGCGTGGGGGGCTGGGTGCGTGGGGCCGGCCATGTAGGGCCCGCGGGTGCGTGCTGTGTGTGGGTGGGGTCTGTGGCGCGCGGTACGCCGGTCGATTCTGATACGGGCGCCGGCCCGGGCCGGGGACGCGCCGGCGCGGTGAGGGGTGCGGGGTGGTCACCCCGCACCCCTCACCCGGCGGGTCAGTGGCCGGTTCGGCCGCCGGTTCGGTCGGGGGACAGCCTCAGCGCGTGGGTTCCAGGGAGCCGGACGCGGCCGTGGGGTCCGCCGACGTGCGCTGGCGCATGGCCGCGGCGGACGGAATCAGGGCGGCCGCCAGCAGCGTGACGACGAGGAACGAGACCGTCAGCGAACTCGCCTGGGCGATGCCGCCCACCACGGCCGGGGCGACCAGACCGGAGGTGTACGTGATGGTGGCGACGCCGGCGATGGACTGGCTCGGGTTGCTGCCGGCCCGTCCGGCGGCGGCGAACGCGAGCGGAACCACTACGGCGATGCCTATGCCGATCAGCGCGAACCCCGGTATCGCCAGGTACGGACTGTGGGCAAGGACCACCAGCAGACCGCCGACGCCGGCGACCACGCCACTGACCTGTACGGTGCGCACCGGGCCGAGGCGTCGGATCACCGCATCGCCCGCCAGGCGGGCTGCGGCCATGGTGGCGGCGAAGGCCGTGAAGCAGGCGGCGGCAATCGATGCGGAGGCGCCGGTGATGTCACGCAGGTAGACGCCGCTCCAGTCCATCGACGCGCCCTCGGCGAAGACCGCGCAGAAGCCGACCAGGCCGATGACCAGCGCCTCCTTCGGTGGCAGTGCGAAGCGGGGCGGTGCCTCCTCGTCGGCGGTCGGCCGGACGTCCAGCACGCCGCGCGACACCACCTGTGCGAGCAGGACCAGAACCAGTGCGGTCACCGCGTACTGGATCCGGGCGTCCACCTGTCGATGCGCCGCCAGCACGCCGAAGCCGGAGGCGACCAGGCCGCCCAGGCTCCACATCCCGTGCAGACCCGACATGATCGACCGGCCGAGCCGCTTTTCGACCTCGACGCCCTGGGCGTTCATCGCCACGTCCGACATGCCGGACGTCGCGCCATAGAGGAACAGCGAGAGGCAGAGGACCACCAAGTGCGGCGAGAGCGCGGGCAGCGCCAGCGAGAGGCACCACAGCGACAGCAGACCCTGCAACGCGGCCCGGGCGCCGAAGCGGTGGACGATGCTTCCGGCCAGCGGCATCGCGAGCGAGGCACCGACCGCCGGGAACACCAGCGCGAGACCGAGCTGACCGGGACTCAAGTCCAGCTGGTCCTTGATCCAGGGGATGCGGGTGACGAAGGTGCCGGTGACGGCACCGTGGACGGCGAACACCAGCGCCACGCTCAGCCTTGCGCGCCGGACATCCTTGAGAGTTTCGCCCATGCCGGGCTCCCCCTTGGGTCGGTCGGATTGAATAAACTATCAGGGACCCTGCCTGATAGAAACCTCTGGAAGGATGCAGGCTCATGACGACCGCTCGCACTGCGACGCCGAGCACCGCCCGGGCCATCAACGACCGGCTCGCCCTCGACCTGCTGCTCGAACGGGGCCCGCTCACCGCATCCGACCTGCGAACGCTGACCGGGCTCTCCCGGCCCACCGTCGCCGACCTGCTCGAACGCCTCCAGCGCAGCGGATTGGTCGCCCAGGCCGGCGAGAGCGCCGCACTCCGTCGCGGCCCCAACGCCCGGCTGTACGGGCTGGTCGCCGATCGTGCGCACCTTGCCGGGATCGACATCCGCGCCACCGGCGTCAGCCTGGTGGTCGCCGACCTGACCGGACGCACCCTCGGCACGGCCACCATCGCGGCGCCGCCGGCATCGACGCCAGCGCCGACGCCGGTGCCGAGCGAGGCCGGGGGGCTGGGGCGGCCGTTGACGTTCGCCGACGGGGCGGCAGACGTGGCAGGGGCAGTCGGAGGCGGTGACGGTGCGTCGATGCCGACCGGGGCGGGAGCGGCCGTGCCCGCAGAAGGAGTGGCGGGGGACGGCGATCTGCTCGTCGAGCGGACCGTCGAAGCATTGCTCGCGACCGCCGCCGCAGCCGGCGCCAAGGAACTGCACACCGTCGCGGTCGGCGCGCCCGGTCTGGTGGACCCGGTGAGCGGCGCGCTCAACAACTCCGGGAAGCTGCCCGAGTGGCACGCCAAGCTGCTTGCCGCCCTGCGAGCACGCCGCGGGACCGAGGTGATCCTCGAGAACGAGGTGAACCTGGCCGGGATCGCCGAGCACCGGATCGGCGCCGCCCAGGACCGGAAGGACTTCGCCCTGATCTGGCTCGGCCACGGCGTCGGCGCATCGGTGGTCCTGGACGGCCGGCTGCGGCGCGGAGCCTCCGGCGGCACCGGCGAGATCGGGTTCCTGCCCATCCCCGGAACCGGAGGCCTGCCGGACGCCACCCGATGCGACGGTGGCTTCCACTCGCTGGTCTCGAGCGCCGCGATCTGCGAACTCGGTGCCCGCCACGGCCTGGAGGCCGAGCCCGACGGGTCGGAGCCCGGGGCCGAAGCCGTCGTGCGACTTGCTGTCCGCGGAGGGGCCGACGACTTCCTGGAGGAACTGGCCGGACGCATTGCCGTCGGAGCCTCCTCGATCTGCGTGGTGCTCGACCCGGGCTGTGTGGTGCTGGGCGGTGAGATCGGCCAGGCAGGCGGCCCCGAACTGGCTGCCCGAGTCCAGCGCCATCTCGCTCGGCTCTCCCCACTCGCCACCGAGGTCCGCGCCGGCACGGCCGGTGGCGGCGCCGTGCTCGCCGGCGCGGTGCTGACCGCCGGGGACGCGGTACGGCGCGAGCTGTTCGGAGGCGAGTGAAGCTCCAGCCGTGGCCAATACGCGGACTGGGTGCCGGCGTTCTGTCCCGCTGGCGGGTTGCTGGGGCGGGCAGTCCCCGTATGGGTAGTGGGCCGGGGGTGAGCAAGGCCTTGGCGGGACTGGAGAGGTGGAGCAGTCGCTGATTGCTGCATGGGCGTGGTCGCCGGGAGGTGCGGCGCGGTCGAGGCCGGGGCGCATCCGGAGGCCCGGCCGCGTGCGCCCGGACGGCGGTTCGAGGAATGCCGGAGGTGGGGTGCGTACCGGGCTGCTTGCCGGTACGGCAGGATGACGGAGTCTGTCCCTCCTTTCGCGAGCCGCCCAGGAGCTGCATCCATGGCCATCCCCGACCTGCCTGTCCACCCGTACCGCATCGGCGAGGCGGCCTCGATGCTCGGGGTGAGCGCCGACACCATGCGGCGGTGGGTGGACGCGGGGCGACTGCCGGCGACCCGCGACGAGCACGGGCACCGCATCATTGCCGGGGCCGAACTCGCCGCCTTCGCCCGTGAGTTGGCGCGCCCCGAGAACAGTGAGGCGGAAGGCCGGTCCTCAGCCAGGAACCGATTCCCGGGGATTGTGACCGCAGTAGTGCTGGGTGACGTGGCCGCACAGGTGGAGATCCAGGCCGGGCCGTTCCGAGTGGTCTCGCTGATCAGCCGCGACTCCGCAGAGGAACTCGGCCTGGTGCCCGGCGCACCCGCCACCGCCGTCATCAAGTCGACCAACGTTGTCGTCGAGCGCCGCTGACCCGCTGCCCGGCCGGTGAACCGATGCCGCTGGTGCAGCGGCTTCCCGGGTCGGCCCGGCGCGATGCCCGCCGCCAGGTATCGGAGGTACCTGCACAGCGTCGAACGGGCGCGGCCTAGGATGCGGAGTTCTGCGGCCCACCGCTGGCGAGGCGGCCCGTGGTGTGAGCCACCCGACCGTGCGAGAGGACGACCCCGTTGAAGAGCCGCGTGCGCGCCGTTGCCCACCGTGGTGACCCGTACCAGCACCGCGAGAACACCCTGCCGGCGGTCAGCGCCGCCCTCGCGGCGGGAGCGGACGCCGTGGAGGTCGACGTCCAACTCACCAAGGACGGTGTTCCGGTCCTGCTCCACGACCGGACCCTGGAACGGTTCTGGAACGACCCGCGCCCGATCAACCGCGTGACCTCCGAACAGCTCGCGGAACTGGCCACACCCGGTCTGCGGATCCCCGCCCTCGCCGAGGTACTCCCGATCGTCGCGCAGACCGACGGCCGACAGTTGCTGATCGATCTCGATGACGCCCAGCCGGCCGCCGCGACCTGGCGGACCGTCAGCGATCTCGGCCTGACCGACCGCGTCGCATTCTGCGGACCCGTCGCCGCGATGCTCGCCGTCCGGGAGCTCGCACCCCAGGCGGAGATCTCGCTGACCTGGAACCGACCTCAACTGCCCAAGCAGCGGCTGCTGGACGAACTGCGCCCCAGCTACCTCAATCCGCCCTTCGGACTGGTCGACGAGCGACTGGTGGCGACCGTGCACGACGCCGGCCTCGCCCTCGCCACCTGGACCGTCGACCTGCGCAGGACGATGCGACGAATGCTCGACCTCGGCGTCGACTCGCTGACCTCCAACCGGGTGGCCCTGCTGCGCCGGACGATCGACCAGCACGCCCGCTGAGCCACCGCGCTCGGGCCACGCCATCGGCCGGGCCCGGCCCGGGGCGGCCGCTGTGCTGTCGCCGCGCTGCATCGATTCGACGTCGGCGTCGGTACCGCCGGCGTGGCCCTGGTCGACCTTCGCCATGCTGAAGCCGATCGCGGGCTCGACAGTAAGGTGCCGGGCCTCGCTCTGACGCCGGAGTCGGTGTGCGGGCAGCGGCGGTGTTCTGCGTGCGGTGCCCGCCGTGGGCCGAGTCTCCGGGCTCGGTGAGCCTCGTGACATCCCGCTGCTGTCGGGCTCGCGAGCGAGCGGTCGGGGGAGGCGCCAGCGTGCCTTCTTTCGTGCGACGTCAGAGACCCGGGCGGCCGCCCTGGCGAGGAGGGTGAGGGTGGTGGTGCAGACAGTGATGGCAAGTGAGGTCACGGTGTGTCCGATCTGCCTGCCGATCCGGCAGCGTGTTGGGGAGTGCGAGGGTGTGGTGGGTGATAGGGCTCCGGGCCGGAGACGGGTCGCCCGGACAAGTTGATGGCCCGTTCGCCGGCAGCGCGAGCGGCGGCGCGCCGCTCCACAGGCGACTACCTGCTGTGACGGCTGATATGTGCTGCAATGACACGATCACGGCGGCGCGTGGGCGGCGGAGGTGGCGGTGGCAACGGAGGGCTCCCCGGAACCACACGAACCGGACGAGCACGCCGGGCCGCCGACACCGTCCGGCGGCGAGGATGGCCCCGAGCAACCCAGTGTGAACGACCCGAATCGTGGCCCGTCAGCGGCCGGCCCGGATGACAACTCCGGCGCGCCGGGACCAGATGATCGCAGACCATCCGCTGGTGGAGACGCCGGTCCAGCCGATGATGGTGCAGCCGGTGGGGCCAGCGGAGGGCAGGATGACGGCACTGTCTCCGGTGGGAAAACCGGGGAGAGCGGCCGGGGCCATTCCGGTGCGGTGCCAGCAACTGGCGAGCGGTCGACGCCAAGTGAATACACCTCCATAGATGCTGAGGGTTCGTCGGAAACAGGTGCGGTGGTGGCCACCCGAGTTGCGGCGCCGGACGATCGGAGGCCGGCCCTGATGCTGCCGCCATCCCTTCGTTCCGCTGCCGCCTGGTCGGCTGCGGTGATCCTCTTCATCACCGTTGCCGGGATCGCGGTGTTCGTGGTCGTGGAACTCAGAGCGGCGACCATTCCGATGGTGGTCGCACTCCTGGCCACCGCCCTGCTCTACCCGGTGATGCCGTGGCTGGTGAACCGGGGTGTAGGCCGCGGCACGGCAGCCGGACTGACCTGCGCCACCCTGGTGCTCGTTGTCACCGGCGCCATCGCACTGCTCGTCAACTCTCTCGTGGACAGCGCCCCACAGATCGCTGCGGGACTCCAACAGGCGGGTGACCGGATCGCCTCGTGGCTCGGACCACTCGGCGACAGGATCCATTACGCCCTCCGGCAGAGCGCCGGCTCGGGAAGTAATCTGGTGGATTCACTCGCCAACGGGGTGCTGTCGGGACTCGGCCTGGTCACTCAAGTGTTGACCGGAGGAGTGCTGGCTCTCGCGCTGGTTTTCTTCTTCCTGCGCGATGGCCATCGGTTCGCCGACGCCATTCACGAAATGATGCCGGGCAAGCACTCCGACACGGTGATCGCCTGTGGTCAGCAGGCCTTCGCGGCTATGGCCGGTTTCATGCGTGGCACCACGCTGATCGCGCTGATTGACGCGACGTTCATCTCCATCGGACTGCTGCTCCTCGGTGTCCCGGGTGCGGCCGGACTGGGCGCTCTCGTTTTCATGGGGTCTTACATTCCGTTCGTAGGGGCCTTTCTCTCCGGGACTTTGGCGGTACTCGTGGCGCTGGCGAACGGCGGTCTCGGCACCGCCCTCTGGGCTCTTGGCGTGGTGCTGGCAGTGCAAGCGATCGAGGGCAACGTCCTTCAGCCGGTCATTCAGAGCCGGACCGTCGAACTCCACCCGGCGACGATCATGATTGCCGTGGTGGCCGGCTCCGGGATCGCCGGAATCATCGGTGCGTTGCTTGCCGTTCCGGTCAGCGCGGCCGGCCTCGGTGTGGTGTCTGTGCTGCGCGGCGGCGCGGGGACACCGGGAGTGTCCACGAGCCGTCGCAGGCGACAGCGTTCCGAGAGCTGAGGTGTTCGCCGATCAGAGCTTGCGATGGCGGGTATGGTCGGGCGTTTTCGGACAGGTGCAGATCTGACCGCTGATCAGCGATGGCCTCCCAGTTGAGATCGCGGTCGATACGGGTCGATGGTCGTCTGCGTCACCATCGGGACCGGGTGGTTGGTTGCCCCGGTGGTGGTGAAACGGTCAGGGAGCGGGGAAGTAGGCGGTGAGCCAGCGGTCCAGCTCGGTGAACACCTGGGTCCGGACCGGCTCGGCCGAGAGGACCAGGTCATGGATACCGCCTTCGATACGGATGGTGGTGACGTGCGGGCCGAGACGTGGTGCGAGCGCCGCGATGTCGTCGGCTCGCAGGACCGCATCGGTGTGCATCAGTGCGGGATCCCACCGGCTGGTGACAGTGGAAGCGGTGGAAGCCATCATCAGGATCGGGCAGCTGACGGAGAGCCCGCGCCGGATCGTGCGGTGCCCGCGCTGGATCCCCGCCAGCCAGCCGGCGTAGAGCGGGAAGCCCTCAGCCGGCTTCAAAGCCAGGTCGAAATCCCAGCTACCACGGTGCTCCCGGTGAAGACTGTGGACGTAGTGCGGGTTGAGCGGCGCGGGCAGTTTCCGGGTGGGGGCGGCCCGGCCGAGGGCATCGAGCGCCGGCGCCCCGAGAGTGCGAACTGCGGGTGAGGCAGGCATCGACAGGAACGGGCTATTGAGAAAAAGGCCGTCGACCAGCCCACGCCCATCACGCCGGGACGCCCACAGCGCCGCCACCAGCCCACCGGTGGAGTGCCCGTTCACCAGGACTCGGCTGTGGCCGTCGAGTTCCCGGATCACGCGGATCGCCTCGTCCAGTTCTTCGTCGTACGACGCGAGGTCAGTGACAAAGTTGGGTGACTGGTGGGGCCGAAGCGACCGGCCGTACTTGCGTAGGTCCAGGGCGTAGAAGGAATAGCCGGCGGCGATGAAGTGGTCGGCGAGGTGGGTCTGGAAGAAGTAGTCGGTGTAGCCGTGCAAATACAGCACCGCCTGGCGGGATCCCGGAACCAACCTGCGGACCAGCGTGGCGCTGACCTCTCCTTCCTCGTCAGGGGTCAGTGGGAGCTCCGCCGCCTCGTACGGGGCACCCAGGATGTCTTCGCGGAACTCCATGTCAGCCACACCCACTTCCTGTTCTGCTTCCTGTTCTGCTGCGCCACCCCGGGCCGGGCCGTCCAGGGTGGTGCCGCTTCCGCGACCATACCGGTCGGTAGATCGCTCCGTTTGGGAAGACTGCCCTGGTCGGGCCTAAGCTGCCCGCATGGCTGCCCCCTCTTCAATCGTTCTCCCTCCTGCCATGTATTGGAGGGCTGTCCGATGACCGGTCCGACCGCCGGCCTGCCGGACCCGCGCCCCGTCGAGCGCGAGGTGGCGCTGGGGACAGCCAAGTTGATGCCCGACATCGACGACGAGGGCGGTTGGCTGCTCACCCTCGATGGCACCCCGCAGTCGTATGTCGATCTCCAGGACCCCACGCACCTCGAGTTCGAGTACGTTCAGCGGATTGCCCACCTGCTTGACGTGGTCGCGGACGCCGGAGAGCCGCTCGATGTCCTGCACCTCGGTGGTGGCGCGCTCACCCTGCCCCGCTACCTGGCGCAGACTCGGCCCGGCTCGCGGCAGCAAGTGGTCGAGGTCGACGGGCCATTGACCGAGTTCATCGCGGAGCACCTTCCGTGGCCGTCCGGCATCGACGTGGTGGTCGGCGATGCCCGCTCGGCACTCGAATCCGTGGTGCCGAGGACATTCGACGTCGTGGTGGCTGACGTCTTCCGTGGCTCGCGGACGCCGGCGCACCTCACCAGCGTGGAGTTCGTCCGGCTGGCCGCCGCCACGCTCAGGCCCGGCGGGTGCTTCGCGGCGAACCTCGCAGATGGCCCGCCACTCGCATTCGCCAAGGCCCAGGCGGCCACCGTCGCCGCGGTCTTTGCTCACGTTTGTCTGGTGGCCGAGCCCAGCGTGCTGCGGGGCCGGCGGTACGGGAACGTTCTGTTGATCGGCTCCGATGAGCCGCTGCCCACGGGGGAGCTGAGTCGGCGGCTCGCCTCCGACCCCTTCCCAGCCCGGCTGACGGAATCGCCGCAGCAGGCTTCCGAGCCGGTCACGGATGCGACTGCCGAGGATTCGCCGCCGCCACCGGCCGGGGCGTTTTCGTTGAGCTGACGTGGACAGCGGGCCGCGCGGGCTGCTGTGCAGGAAGTCGTACTTGATGGCGAGCTCCTTTCCGTGGGCGGCGAGGGTGAAGGATCAAGAGTTGGTCGGCGGGGCGGACAGAGACTGAGCATCGGCTGGACGGACCACTGGAAACGGCGGCGTGGGCGGACCGTCCAGCCGACTTCACGCATGGTTGGGCGGACTGGTCGTGTGGTCGGGCTGATCAGTTCGCGGAGAGAACAAGCCGGCGCGCTGTTTCGCGGTAACCGAGAAGTTCGAAAGCGGCGATCATGGGATGGTTGGTGAGGTCCGTATCGGCGCGGATGACAGGTTCCTCAGCCTCGGCGACGAGGACTCTGGTGACCTCGGCGAGGATCTCGGCCACGAAACCCCGTCCGCGGAACTCGGGAAGGACTCCGAGATAACCCACCACAGAAGTGGTGGAGTTGCGTGAGGGGATCCCGAAGCCGACTACCTGCCCCGTGGGCGTTCGAGCTATTCGCCACCAAGAGCGTTCGCCGAGCATGTCGTGGTGGTAGAAGGCGACATCGTTCCGTGCTTGTTTCGCCGGCCCGAGAAGCAGTGCCTCCCGCGTGGTGGCCGCGTCAAGACTTCCGGGCAGGGCCCGGCGGAAAAGGTCGACGAAGACCTCGTCGTCGGGTTCCGGTGCGAACACCAGCCGGTCGGACAGGGTGGGGACCGGTCGCTCCGCGTTCCACTCAAAACGGAGACGCTCGGTGGCGAGGCGGAGACCGGCCACCTTCGCGGCCTCGCTGCGCCACTCCACTGCTGCCGCAGCCTCGGGCTGGCCGCGCCAGCTCGGTGGCAGCAGCAGGTGGTACTCCGGCGGCACGGCCAGGCCGTCTGCGGCGAAGACCTGGTGTGCTGCGGTGAGCAGAGCGGCGGCGACCGCAGCGCGAGGATCGCTGGGTGGCTGGTGCACTGCCGACCCCAGGGTGTCGAGGGCTGTGAGAGCTGTGGCCGCCTTCGTGATGAACAGGGTGTCGGTGGTGAACAGGGCGTCCAAGCTGCGCGGACAGGCGTCGTCGGGCATGCCCCACCAGATGGCGAGTGCCAACGGCACTCGTCCAGGGCCGTCCTCCGCGATCCAGATCCATTCAGGACGGTACTCGCCATCGGCGATGCGGGCGCGGACGAGCTTGGCGGAGATCGTGGTAGACGGGTCGGACCGAAGGCAGGTCAGGACCGCGTCGAGCTCTTGAGGGACGATCGGGCGGAAGATCACAGTGTCTCCGAGGAAGAGGAGTAGGGGACGCAGCCCGACCGCGATGATCCGTGGCGACCGCCCAAGGGACGGCGTGTCAGCTGGACGCGGGGGTGATCGGATGCGCCGTGGGACGGGGCTGAGTTATCGGAACCATCACAGGACCTCCTCTCGGCATATGGCAACGCGGGTGCGAAGCCACTCTGTGGCCGGGCGTGAGTTGGACCGTCGGTAGAGCTGATCCACCGTCAGTGGCCCGAAGCTTAGAGAGGTTGGCGGATGGTTCGCAAAGTATTTTTCGGAGATTCTTTCGCGGGCCTGGCGCGGCCAGGATATCGGCAGTCCCGAGAGCCGTCGTTGGGCGGTGGTGTCTGCATGCCGAGCTGGATCATCCGTCGTGCGACTGTGCTGCTAGTCGCTGTGGAAACGGTCTGCGCGTCGTGAGGTTTTGGCGATAAGCATTTATTTGATGCGCAACGGTTTCCGGTACGTCGACGGCTGGGGCAGGTTACGCTGAATTACTCGAAAGAGTGCATCTGTAAATATCGGCCTCGAGCGCGGTTGGTGCTGACTCGGCAGCGGTAGAAATGCCACCGGCGGCAGCGAACCCGGAAGGAGGTGTCGACCAATGAGCGGGCGGAGTGCCGGGCCGGCGCACGGGGGCGCCGGCCTCTAGCGCCTCGGGCACCTAAGGGGGCGCTGTGAGTCAGATGCGGTCGCCGAGATCGAAGCCGGCTCCGGTCACGGCAGATCGGACCTGCTCATCGTCCAAGGGCTGGGCCGACTCAATGGTGACCTGGCCGGCCTGCGTGTCGACGATGACATCGGTGATGCCTGGCAGCGCAGTCAACTCGGCCGTGACGGTCCGTTCGCAGTGGCCGCAGCTCATTCCTTCGATGGTGAAGGCAGTGGTGATGGACATGGGTTACCTCCGTTGACCTGGTCGGATGTGGCGGGTCGTCCGACTGTGCGGGGCGCCGCCGTGGTGCTCAACGGGCGCGTCGTGAGGGAGGCACCGGGGCGCACTGCCAAATGCCCCCAATGAGTGGTTGCTCGACAGCGGAGGAAGGGCGCCCGCGCCGGTGGGCGCGGGGCAGAGCGAAGCGTGGCGGCTTTCGTCCGTCTCTGGCGGTCATGCCTTGGCAATCAGGCCTGCTGGAAATGTTCGCAATGTGTGGATTTGATCGACAGGTTTCGGGTCATAGGGGCATGGGGTGAAAGCCATATAGAATGCTCGCTTTGGCGCCGGGAAGTGTCAGGAGCTGATCGGTGGAAGTGTGAACCGGATCGGGCTGCGAAGCTCGGAGGGTGGATGCTCGGTGCGACACCGGTGTCATTGGCCTACCTGGAGCTGGCCGGCCAAGGGGAGATGTACCGGTTTCGTCGATCTCTGGATCGGCATGCGGTTTCTGGCGCAGAAGGCTGACTGGTTGGCGGCGACGTCAGGCCTGGACTGTCCAGGATGATAATCATCAGTGGAGCGAACATGGAAGGTGATTAAATGAGTGGATCGGCGGGGCGCATTATTTTTCTCAATGGCACGTCCAGCTCGGGAAAATCGAGCATTGCGCGTGAGTTGCTGGACATTCTCGATGATGAGATCTGGTTCCATCTCGGCGTCGACACTTTCAACGCCATGCGGACCAGGCGTCCGCTGGAGCAGGCCCAGTTCGACGAAGCGCTGAAGCGGACCAGGAAGGGATTTCACCGGTCGATCGCCGCGATGGCGGAAGTCGGCAACAGTGTGATCGTTGACCACGTCCTGAGTGAGCCGTGGCGGCTGTCCGACTGTCTGGATGTGCTCAGGCCCTACCGAGTCTTGTTCGTCGGGGTTCGCTGCGACGTGGAGGAGCTAACGCGGCGTGAGGTAGTCCGGGGTGACCGACCGCCCGGTCTGGCGGCCCACCAGTACGACCTGGTGCACCGTCACGGCGACTACGACTTCGAATGTGACAGTGGAGCGTACTCGCCGCGTGAGTGCGCCGAGCAGATCAAAGCGTTTCTGCCCAACCAGCCAGACTCGACCGCCTTCGGACGGCTGCGAGAAGGCATAGGTCGGTAGCCCCCGGCATCCGAGACAGCCATCCGACCAATGGGTGAGACGAGGGAGTAAGCGAACCAGAGCGAGCCGATTGGCGACTGAGGAGCCCGCTGGGGGCCAGGTCCGGACGCCATGCGGTGTCCCTCGAACTGTCCTCATTGGGCGTGGAGAACTTGGGGGGCGGGAGCTCAGGGAGATCCGCGAGAGCTGTCGTCAGGGGGCCGGCCGTGGCGGTTGGTCTGCAACTCGAGCTCGGGCGAGCCGTGGTGACGGGCTGATCAAAAGACGAGGTGACGGTGTGTCGGAGGGGAACGGTGTGAGGCAAGTTCGGGTGGCGGCGGCTCAGTTCGAATGTGTGCCGGGAGATGTGGGGGCGAACGTCGAGCAGATCACGGCGCTGGCGCAGCGGGCGCGAGAGGCTGGCGCGTCTGTGGTGTTCGGTCCGGAGTTGTGCCTCACCGGATATGAGCTCGGAATGATAGCCGCAGATCGGGGGCTGTGGACGGAGCCGGATGACGTGAGGCTCGACCCGGTGCGGGGCATCGGCATCGCAGTGGTGGTCAACGGCCCCGCTGCGGGGCCGGGGGATCGACCGCAGATCGTCAGCACCGTGTACGGGCCGGACGGGGGCGTGGTGACGACGTACGCGAAGGAGCACCTGTACGAGAACGAGCAGGAGGTGTTCACCCCGGGCAGCGGTGGCGGCCGGTTCTGGCTGGATGGGATCGGCTTCTCACTGGCCACCTGTTTCGACAACCACTTCCCGGAGGTGACGGCACGAAATGCGGCGCTGGGATGCCAGGTGCATCTCGCCAGTTCTCTCTATGGCACCGAGGGCGGGAGGGAAGAGCGGCGGACGGTGCATCCGGCGATAGCGAAGGCGACCGGTATGCAAGTGATGCTGGCCAACCATGTCGGCGTCGCCGGGCCGTGGACGGGCTGCGGAGGCAGTGCTGTGTGGGCTCCGGACGGGTCTGTGGTGGCGGAGGCGGACGAGACCGGTCCGCAGGTGCTGGTGGGTGACCTGGAGGTGGGGATGAGCAGTTGAGACAGGCGGGTAGCCGGCGGTGGGTGCTGGGCGTCAGCGGTATTTGTCGTCGGGCACCCGGTCGGCCAAGTCGTCGAGAACAGTGAACTGGACCGCCTCGCGCAGCGGCTCGTCGGGCACGGCGTCGTCGAACTCGGCCTCGGCGTCCTCGTCCGGGTAGACCAGGTGCACGGCGGCCTCCTCGGCGCTGGCCGCCCCGCCGTCGGGGCCGACGTCGGAGCCTGCGGTGTCGGTTCCGTCCTCTACCAGGCGCCCGGCGCGCGGGGACGGCCCTTCGGTCCAACGGTCGTCGACCGTCTCCGGGGTGTCGTCGGGTTCTTCTTCGGACAGCAATTGGTCCAGGGACTCCCCGCGTGCGGCCTCCCCGGGTGTTGTGCCGTACGCGGTCGCACCGTAGTACCCATCGGGAGGGATGACTCCGGTGTCCAGCGGGTCGTTGTCGAGCCGGTCCGTCAGCAGGGAGTCGGCCGGTTCGAGAACGCCGTCGTCCTCGGCGGGTTCCGGGTCCTGGGCGTCCCAGTCGGTCATGACAGCACCTGTCCTCGTCACTCGGGGTGAGGTCCCACCCAGCTTCTTCATGCTCGCCAGGGAGCCACCCGGCTCGCAACACGGCGCGGTGGCAGCGGCCTGAGAAGGCGGTGCGGGACGGCCGGCCAGCCGGGCGTTGGGTGGCGTCGCCGTTCGCGCGGCTCACGGCGGGAGACACGCCCTCGCGGCGTGGATCGGAGGAGGTCTGTGCTGCTCAGGGAAGCGTCAAGGCGGACGGCGTCGGCGTAGCGATGGCGTCAACGTGCGGGGCGGGGCGGCTGAAGGGAGGTGGAGTGAGGTGGTCGGTGCAGGAACGAGCGTCGGGAGGCGGTCGGCAATGGGAGAGCTGAGCGAGCGGGAGAGCCTGCGGGTAGGAGCGGTGCGGCGACAGGTGGTGGTGGGGCCGTGGCCGGGGTCCGGGGCTGCGATGGCAACGGGGGTGGACGGAATGGCGGCGGACGGCGAGGCGGGGGCGAGTGAGCGGGGGCAGTGGTCGAGGGAGGTACGGTGCCGGTTCGGGTCTGGCTATTTCGAGTAGACAGGGTTGATGAGGCAGGCCAGCACCGGTGCTGGAGGGTGGGTCCGCTGGTCAGTGACGTGATGCGGCGAAGTGGCCGACGGACTGGGCCGGCGGTGATGGGAGGCTGGTGCAACAGGGCACGATGAGCGGCGCGGAGGCCATGTGGTCTGCTGGCTGGCGAGATCGGAACGGTTGACGGAGGAGGTGCGCGGTGTTGAGGGTCGGAGGAATGCCGGAGTTCGTCGGGCGGCGGCGAGAGCTGGCACGGCTGGTCGCGGCCGTGCGGGCGGCACCTTCGGTGGTACTGGTGGAAGGTGGGGCGGGCGCCGGCAAGTCCGCGCTGGTGCGACAGGCGTTGGCAGAGGCCGGGGTGGCGCCGGGGCGGGTGCTGACCGGGCACTGCCATCCGTTCGCCGAGCCGACGCCGTACGGGCCCGAGCCGACGCCGTACGGGCCGGTGCTCGATGCGCTGCGACGCAGCGGTCCGCTTCTTGCCGAGGTGGCGGAGCTGCCGCCGAGCGCGGGTGCGCTTCGGCCGTGGCTGCCGGATCTCGGAGCGTGGCTTCCGGAGGAGGTCGAGGGCGGCGACGAACGGTACCGGCTGGTGCAGGGCGTGCGGGCGCTGCTCGGCGCACTGGGCGGCGTGGTGCTGCTGATCGAGGACGCGCAGTGGGCGGACCGGGCGAGCCGCGAACTGTTGCTGCTGCTGGCCAGGGATCCGCTGCCGGGCCTGTCGTTGCTGGTGACCTACCGGGCGGAGGAGACGGTGGCAGGCGCGCCGGTGCTGGGTGCGGCCTACCGCTGCCCGCCGGGGGTGGTCGGCGGGACGATGCAGCTCGGGCCTCTGGCGGAAGCCGAGGTGCGGGAGCTGGTCGGCCAGGAGTGGGGCGCTGATGTGGTGCCGGGGCTGGCGGCCGTGCTGGGCGAGAGGTCTGGCGGCCTGCCGGCGGTCGTCCTGGAGGACCTGGCGGCCTTGCGTGACAGCGGCCCGCACCCGGAACCCGTTGCGGCGCTGACCGCCGCCGAGCCACCGCGGGGCTTGTGGGACGCGGTCACCGAACGGCTGTCCACGTTCGGACCGGACGCGCTCGCGGTGGCGGAGACAGCCGCGGTGCTGGGCGAGCCCGCCGGGGAGGAGATGATCGGCGAGGTGGCGCGGTTGTCGGCCGAACGGGTGGCGGCGGGCCTGGTGGAGGCGCTGCGGGCGGGGGTGCTGGGCGAGCCCACCGCAGCCCGGTACGCCTTCCGCAGGGAACTGGTCCGGCAGGTGGCGTACCGGCGTATTCCGGGTCCGTTGCGGTCGGCGCTGCACCGGCGGGCGATCGCTGTGCTGCGCAGCCACGAGCCACAGCCGCTCGCCCGGATCGCCGCACACACCCGGGCGCTCGGTGACCGGGAGGCATGGCAGCAGGTGGCCGAAGCAGCGGCCGAGCAGGCGGCGGAGCAGGGTGATCCGGCGGCGGCCGGGCTGCTGCTGCGCGAACTGCTGGCTGACACGGATGTGGTGTCCGAGCGGCGGGTGCGGGCTGCCCGGGCCCTGTCGGCGATCGCCGCGAACGCCGCCGACGACGCAGCAAGCACCGCGGCGCTGGCCGGCATCATCGCCGACCCCCGTCTGCCGGTCGGCGACCGGGGCGAGATCCGGCTGACACTCGGTCTGCGGATGGCCGTTCAGGGCGGTGACCGTGCGGGGTTCGCGCAGATCGAGCGCGCTGCCGATGAACTTGCCGAGCGTCCCTCACGGGCGGCGCGGGCGTTGCTCGCGCTCGCGATGAACGAACGCGCCGGCGCCGGTGCCGCCGCCCGGGAACGCATGGCGAAAGCTGCGGCCGCACTGGAGATGGAACCGGACGAGGAGGTCACCGCTGCCTACCGGGCCACCCTCCTGACCTTTCAGGCCCGGGAGGGCGACCCCGAACTGTGGCCCGAGCTGGATCGGTTGCCGCGCCACTCCACCAACCCCGAGGTGGTCCGGCAGACCACCCGCGCCCTGTACAACGTCGGCGACATCGCTCTCGACACCGGGCACGACCAGCAGGCGGGTCGGCTGCTCGCCGAGAGCCGGGCGCTGGCCCGGCAGGCTGCGATCGCCTACCTGGAGTGCTACAGCCGGATTGCCCTGCTGCGGTTGGACGGGCTGGCGGGGCGCTGGCAGGGGCTCGAAGAACGGTTCGCGGTGTTGGGGACCGAGTTTCCCGACGTGGCCATGGCGGGCGCCGAACGAGCCATGTTGCTGGGCCGGTTGGCGGCCGCCCGGGGGAGACTGGCGGTGGCCAGGGCAGAGTTCACCAGCGCGGCCAGGTACGGCGAGCGGGAATCGCAGGTCACCGCCGCGCTGCGGGCTGCCGCCGGTCTTGGTTCGCTCGAACTGGCCGAGCACGGCGGGGCTGCTGCTGCTGCGGTGGTGGGGCCCGCAGTGGCGATCCTGCGGCAGGCGGGGGCCTGGGCGCGTAGCGCGGAGCTGCTGCCGGTGGCGGTGGAAACCGCACGAGCGGTCGGCGACATCGACGCCGCCCGTCACCTCACCGAGGAAGCGGCGGAGGCGCTGGAAGGCGTCGATGCGCCGGCGGCGCACGCCGGACTCGAACTGGCCAGGGGCTACCTGCTGGACGGCGTCGGCAGCGGCGACGGCGCGGCCGGGGCCTTTGGGCGGGCGCGGGACGCCTGGCGGGCGATCGGCCGCCCGTACGAGGCCGCCCGTGCGGAGGAGCGGCTGGCCCGGGTGCTGGCCGAGCACGATGCGCAGAGTGCGGCCGAGCGACTGGCCGCCGCAGAGGCGACGTTCACCACGCTCGGGGCCGCGTCCGACGCGGCACGCTGCCAACACGTCCGGCGTGATCTTGGTCTCGGGCGGATGGCGTCGCCGGGGCGGCGGGGCTACGGCGAGGCACTGTCGCCACGCGAGCGACAGGTCGCGGAACTGGTCGGGCAGGGGATCAGCAACCAGGACATCGCCCAGGCGCTGTTCCTGTCGCCGCGTACGGTCGAGCACCACGTGGCGAGCGTGCTGCGGAAGCTCGGGGTAGGGCGGAAGGAGGTGGCGGAGGCGTTGGCAGCGACATGACGGCCGGTGAGCCGATGGGCGCGGGTGCCGAGTTGGCGGGTGCGGGCGGAGAGCCGCCGGGCCGGGGAGCCACAGGGCTCAGGGACGCGGGCGAGGGGTCAGGCGGGCGAGGTGGGAGAGGGTGGCACGGCGGGTCTGGCGTTCGACGAAGCCACGGCGGGGGCAGCGCGGGGTGGGGTGCTCGGCGAGGGCGGTGAAGTGCTCGCTGGCGTAGAGGCGGAAGCGTTCGCGGCGGGTCATCCGGATCTCCTGACTGGGGGTGGGGAGAGCGGATACCAGCTTTGCGGTGGGACGGTGGGCTGATCAATGCGTAGGGGATACCCATCCGGCGCGGCGAAGAGTGCGTAGTGGCAGGAGTGGGTTGGCAGGACACGCCAGCAGGACACGCCGACGGGACATGCTGGCGGGACACGCCGACAGGGCAGGTCGACAGGGCAGGTCGAAAGGAGAAGGAGTTCAGCGGATGACGTGCGGGAGGAAGCGGGCGCCCTGGTGGGTGATGGGGCTGTCGTCGGTTTCGCGGATGCCGAGGCCGGCGGATTCGCCGTCGACGACCCAGGTGCCGAGGACGGGACGGTTGCCGTCGAAGTCGGGGAGGGGGTGGTACTGCTGGTAGCAGTGGCCTTCGGCGCCGTAGCGGTCCGGGTCACCGGCCCAGTCGGCGAGACGGGTCTGGGTGCCGTCCGGTTCCACGATGCGGATGCCGGCGCCCTCGCGGCCCAGCAGCGGCTTGGCGGCGTAGCCGGGGCCGTCGGGGTCGGCGAGCTCGCGCGGGCCGTCGAGGTAGGCGGGCAGCAGGTTCGGGTGGCCGGGATTGAGTTCCCAGAGGACGGCCAGCAGCGCCTTGTTGGACAGCAGCATCTTCCAGGCGGGCTCGATCCACAGGGTGGAGCCGGTGCCGCCGCCGAGGTCGATGACGTCGAGGAGCTGGTCGGTGAACTCGTCCTCGGCGAGCCACTCCCAGGGGTAGAGCTTGAACACGGAGCGGATGAAGCGGTGTTCGAGATCGACGAAGCGGCCGGTCAGGCCGTCCCAGCCGATGTCCTCCATGGCGATGCCGACGGTCTGCAGTCCGGCCTGTTCGGCGCACTCCTGGAGGTAGAGGGTGGTCAGCCAGTCCTCGCCCTCGGTGTCGCCGCGGGAGTGGGCGAAGTGCACGGGCCCGGGCGGCAGCAGGTGCTTCTGACGGTGCCAGGAGGCGATCAGGCGTTCGTGGAGGGAGTTCCACTGGTCGGCGTCGGGGAAGCGGTCCTCCAGCCAGAACCACTGCGGTCCGGCGGCCTCGATCAGCGAGGTGGGGGTGTCGGCGTTGTACTCGAACAGCTTGGCGGGGCCGGTGCCGTCGTAGGCGAGGTCGAATCGGCCGTACACGCTGGGCTGTTCGTCGCGGCGGTGCCAGGATTCGGCGACGACCGCGGCGAGCCGGGGGTCGGTGATGCCGAAGTCGGCGAAGCGGCCGGTGCGTACCACGTGGTCGGCGGCGGCGAGGGAGAGTTCGTGGAGTTCCTCGACGACTTCTTCCAGGGCCTCGACCTCGGGCAGCGAGAATTCGTAGTAGGCGCTCTCGTCCCAGTAGGGATGTGGGCCGCCCTGGTTGCACGGGTCGGAGCACATCGCGTACACGAGGCCCTGGGATTCGACGGTGGCCAGCCAGTCGGGGCGCGGGGTGATGGTGTGACGGCGCATCAGGGGTCAGCCGCCGCCCGAGCCGCTGCTGCTGCCCTTGGGGCAGCCGAAGCCGCCGCGCTTGGTGGCGGCCTTGTCGAAGGTTCCGCCGTTGACGGTGTCGGTGCCGTACCCGCAGTAGTACCAGCGTCCCGCGCCCGAGCCGCCGGCCGAGCAGGAGTGGCTGTCCAGCACCTTCAGCGTGGTCGGGTTGACGCAGCGGCTGGGCGGGGTGCTGGAGGAGGAGCAGCCGGACAGGGTGAGGGCGAGCGTGCCGACCATCCCCAGCGTGACGAAGCCGGACCGGCGGCGGGCGTCCGGTATCGGTCGGTCCGGGGCGGTACTGGCGGGCGGCGGCGGTGTCATGGCGGACCATCGTACGCGGAAGATGTGATGTTCGGTCCAGTGCTGTCGGAAACTGACGGGCGGCCAGGGAGATGGGTTATGTTTTGCCGATCCTTGACCATGGCGCGGCCCGGCGCGGCTGCCCGACCCCGGGAGAGCCCCGCTGATGAACGACATAGTCCACGGCCTCGGCGCGGCCGCCGTCTACGGCCTGGTCGGCCTGGTGCTGTTGCTGCTCGGCTATCTGCTGATCGACGTGCTCACCCCGGGCAAGCTCGGCCGGCTGATCTGGGCAGAGGGCAACCGCAATGCTGCCCTGCTGCTCAGTTCGGCACTGCTCGGCGTCGGCGGCATCGTCTATACCGCGATCCGCACCACCTACGACGATTTCGGCAAGGGCCTGATCTCCACGCTGGCCTTCGGCGTTCTCGGGCTGTTGCTCATGGCGCTCGCGTTCTGGCTGCTGGACCTGCTCACCCCGGGTCGGCTGGGCGCCATCCTGGTGTCGAACGAGTCGCACCCGGCGGTATGGGTGTCGGCCAGCTGCAACCTGGCCGCCGCGGCGATCGTCGCCGCCTCGATCGCCTGACGGTCGGGCACCTCCGGCGCGGTGGTGCGCGTTCATCGGTCGGCGCCCGGCAGGAGTTCGGCGAGCAGCGGTGCCACCTGGTCGGCCTCCAGCAGGAAGCCGTCGTGGCCGTGCGGCGAGGAGATCAACCGGAGGGCGTCGGCGTGCGGCAGGTGCGCGGCGAGTTCGGCCTGCTGGGCGGGCGGGTAGAGCCGGTCCGAGTCGATGGCGACGACCAACGCGGGCGCGGTCACCCGCCGCAGGGCGGCGGCCGTCCCACCACGACCACGGCCCAGGTCGTGGGCGTTCATCGCCTCGTTGAGGACCACGTAGCTGCCCGCGTCGAAGCGGTGCGCCAGCTTCGACGCGTGATGGTCGAGGTAGGACTCGACGGCGAACCGTCCGCCGTGCCAAGGGTGTTCGCCGGGCTGCGGGGCGCGGCCGAAGCGGGCGGCGAGTTCGGGTTCGCTGCGGTAGGTGATCTGGGCGAGCCGGCGGGCCAGGCCGAGGCCGCGGTGCGGCCCGGCGCCGGGCGGCAGGTGATGGTAGTCACCGCCGTGCCAGCCGGGGTCGGTGCGGATCGCCTGCACTTGCGTGGAGGCATGCGCGATCTGCTCGGCGGAAGCGGCGGCCGTGGTGGCCAGCACCAGCAGCGTGCCCACCCGTTGAGGGTGCGTCACCGCCCATTCCAGCGCCCGCATCCCGCCCATCGACCCGCCGACCACCAGCGCCCAGCGCTCCACGCCGAGCGCGTCGGCGAGGAGCGCCTCGGCGGCGACCTGGTCGCGCTGGGTGAGGAACGGGAAGCGCCCGCCCCAGGCTCGCCCGTCGGGCGCGGGTACGGACGGCCCGGTGGAGCCCTGGCAGCCGCCCAGCACGTTCGCCGCCACCACGAACCAGCGATCGGTGTCCAAGGCCCGGCCGGGGCCGACCAGTTCGTCCCACCAGCCGGCCGTGGGGTGCCCGGCCGCAGCGGGCCCGGCGAGGTGGCTGTCGCCGGTCAGCGCGTGCAGCACCAGGACGGCGTTGGAGCCGTCCGGCGCGAGCACTCCCCAGGTCTCGTACGCCAGTCTGCCGCCCGGCAGGGTGCCGCCCGCCTCCAGGGCGAGCGGTCCGGGCAGCGCGAACCAGCGCCGCCGGCCGGCCGGGTCGCCGTCCCGCCAGGCTCCGGTGGCGGGCGGGACGGCGAGGCCCAAGGTGCCGTTCAGGACGCGCCCTTCGCCGAGCGGAAGCCCGCCTCCAGGTCCGCCTTCAGATCGGTGACGCTCTCCAGCCCGACCGACAGCCGCACCAGGCCGGGCGCGGTGCCGGTGGCCGCCAGCTGTTCGGCGTCCAGCTGGCTGTGTGTGGTGGACGCCGGGTGGATCACCAGGCTGCGCACGTCGCCGATGTTGGCGAGGTGGCTGAAGAGTTCGAGTCCGTCCACGAACCGCCGCCCGGCCTCCACACCGTCGCGCAGCTCGAAGGAGAGCACCGCGCCCGCGCCGCGCGGCAGGTAACGCTGCGCGGCGGCGTGCCAACGGCTGGACGGCAGGCCCGGGTAGTGGACGGCCGCGACCTCGTCGCGGGCCTGGAGCCAGCGGGCCAGTTCCAGCGCGTTGGCGGTGTGCCGCTCCAGCCGCAGCGACAGCGTCTCGATGCCCTGCAGCAGCAGGAACGCCGAATGCGGGGCGAGCGCCGGACCGAGGTCGCGCAGCAGCTGCACCCGCAGCTTGGCGGCGAACGCGCCCGGCCCGAGGGCGTCCCAGAATCGCAGGCCGTGGTAGCTCGGGTCGGGTTCGGTGAAACCGGGGAAGCGTGCGGGGTGGGCGCCGAAGTCGAAGGTGCCGCCGTCCACCACCACACCCCCGATAGTGGTGCCGTGCCCGCCGAGGAACTTGGTCGCCGAGTGCACGACCACGTCCGCGCCGTGCTCGATCGGTCGGAGCAGGAACGGCGTGGGCACGGTGTTGTCGACGATCAGCGGCACCCCGGCGGTGTGCGCGACCTCGGCGACGCCGCGCACGTCCAGCACATTGCCGCGCGGATTGCCCAGCGACTCCGCGAACAGCGCCTTGGTGTTCGGACGGACCGCCGCCCGCCAGGCGTCCAGGTCGTCCGGGTCGTCCACGAAGCTCACCTCGATGCCGAACCGGGGCAGGGTGTGCCGCAGCAGGTTGTAGGTGCCTCCGTACAGGGACGCCGAGGAGACCAGGTGGTCACCCGCTCCGGCCACCGTCAGCAGGGCCAGGGTCTCCGCGGCCTGCCCGGAGGCCAGCGCGACCGCAGCCACCCCGCCCTCCAGGGAGGCCAGGCGCTGCTCCAGCACGTCGGTGGTCGGGTTGTGGATCCGGGTGTAGATGTTGCCCGGCTCGACGAGGGCGAACAGGTCGGCGGCGTGTGCGGTGTCCCGGAACGCGAACGAGGTGGTCTGGTAGATCGGCACCGCCCGGGCCCCGGTCGCGGGGTCGGGCTGCGCGCCCGCATGGATCTGCCGGGTCTCGAACGACCAGCCGGGGGTGGCGACGGGGCTCTGCTCGGACATGCTGCTCCTGTACGCGTGCGGGGCGGGGACGGCTGCGCGGGCAGGGCGAAACCGTCGCGGGGAGGCGTAGTTGACGAACCGTCGGGATGCCGGGCGGTGGAGGAGGCCGCCGGGACGGTCACGGCGTCAGGTAAGCACAGCGCGGGAACGCCCCGCCAGCGGATCACCGGAGCGGACATGCGGGGACACGTGGCGACACATCGCGGAGATCTGACGGGCCATTATCGGATCGTCGGATCAGCAGACTTCAGGTAGGCGCATCAGCCGGAATGCCCAGCAGATCGAGGAAGGCAGCGGTGGCCGGTGTCGGGCCCGTGCGGCTCCACACCACCGTCTCGATCCGGGTCGGCGCGTCCGTGACCTCGACGGTCGCGACGCCCGTCAACCGGTCCACGTACGCGGCGGGCAGCATCGCCACGGCCAGGCCCGGGCCGACCAGCCGGGGCATGTAGGCGGCGTCGGTGACCTCGAACGCCACGTCGCGGACCAGGCCGGCCGCTCTGAACGCCAGATCGGTCTGGGCGCGACCGGCCGTGCCCGCGGGCAGATCGACGAACGGCTCGGCGGCCAGCGTGCGCAGGCTCACCCGGCTGCGGGCGGCCAGCGGATGGTCCGGCGCGACGACCGCGACCAGGCGGCCGCGGGCCAGTTCACGGGCCGTGACCCCCTGCGGGCGCAAGGTCGGCGGCAGGCCGAGGAAGGCGACGTCCAGGACGCCCTGGCGGACCTGTTCGATCAGATCGTCGCTGGCGCCGACCCGCAGGCTGATCCGCACCTGCGGATGGCGGCCGCGGAACGCGTGCAGCCCGGCCGGGATGTCCACGGCGGTGACGGTGGGGATCAGACCCACCGCGAGCCGCCCGCGCACCTCGCCGACCGCCGCCGCGACCTCGGCCGCCGCCCGCTCCGCCGCTTCCAGACACTGGCGGGCGGCCGGCAGGAAGGCCTCGCCGGCTGCGGTCAGCCGTACCCGGCGGCTGGTGCGCTCGAACAGCCGGGCGCCCAGCTCGTGTTCGAGCCTGGAGATCTGATGGCTGAGCGCCGACTGCACCACCAGGCAGCGCTCCGCGGCGCGGGTGAAGTTGAGCGTCTCGGCCGCCGCGACGACGTAGCGCACCTGCTGGAGCTCCATGCACCCCACCCTGCATCCATCGCGGAACAAGATCAATGCGCTGACAAACATGTGTTGGACTCATCGATCGAGTGAAAGTCAGACTTTCCGCATGACAGCGACCAGCACCGCCACCCCGTCCGCCGAACCGCTCACCACCCTTGCACCGTCCGGCAGTTCGGGCGGTGACCGCGGCGTCCTGCCGCGCACCGCGCTGACCGCGATCGCCCCCGCCGTCTGGGGCACCACCTACGTGGTCACCACCGAACTGCTGCCGCCCGGCCACCCGATGTTCGCCGCCCTGCTGCGCGCCCTGCCGGCCGGCCTGATCGCCCTGGCCGTCACCCGGACGCTGCCGCGCGGAGGCTGGTGGGGCAAGGCCGCCGTTCTCGGGGTACTGAACATCGGACTGTTCCTGCCGCTGCTGTTCACCGCCGCCGAACGCCTGCCCGGCGGAGTGGCCGGAACCCTTGCCGCCGCCCAACCGATGATCGTCGCCGTGCTGGCCGTGGCCGTACTGCGCCAACGGCTCTCCGGCCGACAGCTGCTGTGGGGCCTGGTCGGCGTACTCGGCGTCGGACTGGTGGTGATCGGCCCGAGCGCCGCCCTGGACGCCGTCGGCGTGGCCGCCGGACTCGGCGGCGCCGCAACCATGGCGCTCGGCGTCACCCTCACCAAGCGCTGGGGCCGTCCCGAAGGCGTCTCCCCGCTCGCGCTCACCGGATGGCAACTCACCTCCGGCGGCCTGTTCCTGCTCCCGCTGACCTTTCTGTTCGAGGGCGCTCCGCCGGCCATCGACGGGCGAGCCGTGCTCGGCTACCTGTGGCTGGGCCTGATCGGTGGACTGCTCACCTACGCCCTCTGGTTCCAGGGCATCACCAGCCTTCCGGTCACCGGCGTCGCGGTGCTCGGGCTGCTCTCTCCGCTGGTGGCCGCCGTCCTCGGCGCGGTGGTGCTCGACCAGACCCTCGGCCCGGTCCAGCTGGTGGGCTTCGCCCTCGCGCTGGCCTCGATCGTCGCCGGACAGTTGCCCGACCGCCGCCCCGCCCCCGCTCGGGGCTGATTGGCGATCAGGTGCCGGGGCCTTGGCCCCGCGCGCGTCAGACCCGGCGGATGACGTTGATCGAAATCGCGTCGACCTTCATGACCTTGACCACGTCACCGGCCTTCGGCGCGTGCACCACCATGCCGTTGCCGATGTACATGGCGACATGGCTCCGGTCGGACTTGTAGATCACCAGATCGCCGGGCTGGGCGTTGTGCCAGTCGGTGCCCACATTGGTTCCGGCGGTGGCCTGCGCCTGCGAGGTGCGCGGCAGCGAGACGCCGGCCTGCGCGTACGCCCACACCATCAGGCCGGAGCAGTCGAAGGTGTTCGGGCCGGTCGCGCCCGAGATGTAGTCCGACCCCTGCTTCTTGAGCGCGGCCTCCACCGCGACCTTGGCCGCGCCGCTGGCCGACGGCAGGCTGGCCGGATCGACCCGGGAGGCGCTGCGCGAGGCGGACTCGTCAGTGCCCCGCACGATCGCGGCCCGGTCGGCGGCCGACAGCGTGGCCAACAGGCGCTGGGCCTCCGCCAGCTTGGACTGCACCGTGCTCCGGGCGCCGTTGAGCACCTGGGTCTGGTCGTCCAGCTCGGCCAGCACCGTCGCCGCCTCCCGCTTCTGCTGCTCAAGCCGGCGCTGCTGCTCCTGCAACGCCTTCAGGGTGGCGGACTGGGTGCTGGCGGCCTGGTCGAAGGACGACGCCTGTGCCAGGTACTTGTCCGGGTCGGACGAGAGCATCAGCTGCATCGACGGATCGACGCCGGCGTGCCGGTACTGGTCGCCGGCCACCGCCGCCAGCCCGGAGGCCAGCTCGTTCAACTGCTCCTGGCCGCGGGCCAGCTGGTCCTGCAACTGGGCGGCCTGCTTGTGCAGCTGGTCCGCCCGCTCCTTGGCGCCGTTGTACTTCTCGGTCGCCTGCTCCTGCTCCTCCAGCAGCTTGTCGACCTGGGCCTTCACCTCGTTCTTGTTCGGCTGGGCCGGCGCGGCGTGCGCGCTCACCTGGGCCGACAGCGCGACCGCGGTCGCTGCGGCACCGGTCAGGACGTAGGTACGGGCGCGGCTCGGTTGTTTCGGGCGTCGGTGGGAAGCCATGGGGCTCCTTCTTTCTGCTCCGGCCGGATGCGTCTGATTGCGTGATCATCCGACAATGAGTTTGGTGTCAGACCGTAATCAAGGCAGGGCCTCCGCGTCCACTTCCACAGCTCCGTGAACCAGCGTGTGCAGCCGTGGCGTTGACTACCCTTCAGTGGAAAATGCCTTGTCAGGCGGGCTTGCTAGCTTGCCCGCATGACCGACACCCTCCACCAACTGCGCTACCTGCGGCCCGACGCCGACCTGGCCGCCGTCGCCGCCCTGCTGCCCGCCGGACGGCTGGTGAAGCCGGACGACAACGAGGAGGACGCCACCCCCCTGCTCTGGATGAGCGATGGGCCGGCACCCCTCGGGCTCTGGGAGAAACTGCACCGCGAGCACCCGGCCAGTGGGCTGTGGCCGCTGCTGCTCGCCCCGCTCTCCGCCGGCGACGCCGAGTTCCGCCCCTGGGGCTCCGGCGAACTCCAACCGCGCGACGCCACCAAACCCGACTGGTACGACCCTGCCGCACTGCTGCGCGCCGGCTGGGAGCACTCCGCCACCCCCGCCGACGATGACATTCCCGACCCCGAGGAGAGCGCCGAATTCGCCAAGAGCATCGCCCCGTTCACCGACGGCTGGCCCGGAACGGCACCTGCCGCCCAACAACCCGGCGACCCGGACCGGGCCGCCCGCGCACTGGCCCGCGAACTGCTGGCCAACAACGCGCACCTGCGGATCGGCCTGGTACCCGCCGCCACCGGCGCCGAAGCGCTCACCGCCTGCGGCTGGACCGGACCGGTCAACCACGAGGGCGACATCGCCAAGGTCTCCGCCGTGCTGCTCGACTGGGAACGCCGCTACGGGACCCGACTGGTCCAGGTCGGCTTCGCCGACCTGGAGTTGAGCGTCGGAGCGCCGCCCCAGGAGGACGACCTGGCGCTTCGGATCGCCGCCGAACACCTCGCGTTCTGTCCCGACAACATCTTCCAGGGCGTCGGCACGATCGCCGATTACGCACCCGGCCTGGTCAACGCAGACCAGTGGTCCTTCTGGTGGGACTGAGCGACCCCGGACCTCGGACCGCGGACTCCGGACCGCGGACTCCGGACCTCGGACCCGGAGCCTAGGCAACGTGCCGCCTGGCACCGGGAATTGATGGAAACCGTCAACGTCGTGCGGACCTGATCCACCTGTGCGGGCGGAGAATTGCCCTCCGGCTCACCCCGCCGGGTGGTTTGGGGTCTGTACCAGCGGGTTTGGCCAGGAACCGCCCCTAGGCTTCGGAACATCCAAAACGGGCCGAAGCCGAAAGGCCGTTGAGTGGCCGTCGGGCCACCGGAAGGAAAGGGGGTACGGACCCATGACACACGCCGCACGAGCGGAATCGGACTCCATGCTGCGCCGCACCCTCGGCGAGCGCCGCATCGCCCTGGTCGCCTGGCGGCTGCTCGTCCTGCAGAACGCCCACCCCGCCGTCGGCGCCGGAGTCCACCAACTGTCCACTTACCGGAGCCACCCCTGGCGGCGGATCGAACACACCATGGACAGCGGCAGGCGCCTGTTCTTCTCCGATCAGGAGGCGCTGCACCGCGAGATCCAGCGCCTCGAACGCAGCCACCGCCGGATCGCCGGAGTCGACGGCCAGGGCCGCCCCTACACGGCCCTCGACCCCGCCGTCCGGGTCTGGGTGCTGGTCACCCTGTACGAGGCCATGACGGCTCTGCGGGCACTCTCCGGCCGCCGGTTGAGCCCCGTCGAACTCGACAGGCTCTACCGGGAGTTCCGAGAGGTCTGTACGGCCTTCCGGCTCCCCGACGAGCTGTTCCCGCCCACCGCCGCCGACGTGCCCGGCTACATTCGGGACACCATCCGGGAGACCCTTGAACTCACCGAAGCCGCCAAGGACATGCTGTACACCGTCCTCACCCGTGCCCCAGCGCCACGCCGCCTCGGCCGGCTCCGACCCGCCTGGCCGCTGCTGCGCCGACTCGTCGCCCGCTTCCTCACCACGCTCACCCTGGCCGACCTGCCGGTCGAGTTCCGCGCCAAGTGCGGCCTGCCACGCAGTCGCGGCGCCGCCGCGCTCTCCTGGACGGTCCACCGCAGCGCGCGCCTGATCTCCGAGCGGCTGCCCGACCGGCTCCGCTACCGCACCCACCCCAGCGGCGAGCAGTCCCGGGCGGCCACCACCGCACCAGGCCGGCCGCCACGCCCGCCACGCACACCACGGCGGGACGACCGACCGGCCCGGATCGCCGCCTTCTACCACCAGGTGATGGACCAGACCGGCGACGGACGCCTCACCGCTGCCGACTTCCGGGCCATGGCACACAACGTCTGCTGGCCGCTGGAGCGCGACGAGGAGACCGAGTCCGCCGTCTACACCGCCTTCGACACCTGGTGGGAGCACCTGCTGGCCACCGTGGACGCCACTGGCGACGGAGAGATCTCCTGCGAGGAGTTCGTCACCGCGATGCTGGCCGGGATCGACCGTGACCCCGGCTACCTGGAACAGGGCCTGCACGTCGCCGTCCGCGCCATGTTCCACGCCGCCGACGTCGACCACAGCGGCCAGCTGTGCGCCGACGAGTACCGGACCCTGTTCGGCGGCTCCCGCGTCCACCCAGCCGAACTCACCCACGGCTTCCGCCAACTGGACACCGACGGGGACGGCCAGATCACCGAGGAGGAATTCGTCCGGGGCTTCACCGAGTTCTTCACCGCCCGTGGCAGCAGCACCGCCGGCACCCAACTCCTGGGCCGACCATGACCGACGCCCGGTGCTCAGCGCGCCCGGTGCCGGGAGACGCGGCAGGGCCACCCCCGGGAGGAGTGGCCGCCGAGGGCGCGTAGGTACGCCGGACAGGGTTGTGGCGTCCGGGCGCGGTATCAGAGCGCGGTGATGGGACGGGTGCGCAGCAAGGCGCGTCCGGGAAGAGCGGTGGCGGCCAGGCAGAGCAGGGCAGTCGCTGCGCCGAGCGGAAGGGCGGTGGTGAGGGGAACATGTGGACCAGCGGAGGTCAGAGCGCGGGTGATCGGGGTGAGCGTCGCCCAGGCGATCGCGGCACCGGTCACCAGGCCGATCGCAGCGATCAGCAGTGCCTCCCAGCGCAGCATCGTGCGGACCTGACGGCGGGTGGTGCCGGCCAACCGCAGCAGGGCGATCTCGCGGCGGCGGTCCAGCACCGTCATCACCAGGGTGTTCGCGGCTGTCAGCGCCGCGAACCCGGCCAGCACACCTGCCATCACGTTGTTCACCCAGCCGTTCAGCTCGCGATCCTGGTCGGCCTGGGCCGCGTAGCCGTGGCGGTCCGTCACTGTCAGGCCCGCTGGTGCGAGTTCGGACAGTGTCTTCGTAATCGAGGCTCCGTCCGTGCCGGGGGCCTCGGTGACCAACAGCCGGGTCGCGTAGGGCGAATCGGTGTGCGCGGTGACCGCGGCCTTTGGGAGCAGCGCCTGCCCGAGGCCGAGTCCGCGGCGGTAGATCGCGACCACCATGGGCTCGACCCGGGTGCCGTCGCCGAGCCAGAACGCCGCCCGCTGGCCGACCTTCACCTTCAGGCTCTCGGCCAGCAGGCCGTCCAGCGCGACGGTGTCGGCGGACCGGGACAGGTCGGCCGGCGAACCCGACGTCACGCCAAGGTCCAGGACCTTCGCCAGCGCGGCCGGATCGCCGTCCACCGCCTCTGCGGTGGCCGCGCTGAGCGCGCCGGAGCTCTGGTACACCAGGCCGGTGGGCAGCAGGCCGACCGCGGCGTCCACGCCCGGCACCTTGGCCGCACGTTCCACGGCGTTCGCGGGCAGTCCAGCACCGGCGCCGGCGGTGACCACCCGATCCGCCTTCAGCCCCTCGCGGACCTGCTCGGAGGCGGCGTGCTGAAGGCTGGCCTGCAGGAACACCAGAGTCCCGCAGAAGGCGATGACCATCACGATCGGGACGGTCGCCGAGGCCAGCCGCCGGGATCCGGCACGGGCGTTGTCGGCGGCCAGCGAGGCCGACGCCCCGGCAGCGCGCAGCAGCACACCCACCAGACCGACCGCGCCGCGCACCAGCCACGGACCGAGCAGCCCCACGGCGACCATGAAGCACAGCACCACACCCAGGGCCAGGTTCGCCGCCGTGGCACCCGCCAGGTTGGCCGCGACCACCGCCAGCGAGACCGCGCCCGCGGCGAACAGCGCACCGATCACCGCCCGAACCGCGCCAGGTGCACCCGGCCCGTTGTCGGCCTCGCCGAGTGCCTGGGTCGGCCGCATCCGGGCACTGTGCCGGGCCGCGAGCAGACCGGCCGCCAGTGCCGTCCCCGTGCAGACCGCGACCGAGACGAGCAGGGGCAGCGGGCCGACATCGAGCGACACCCCAGTGGGCACCGCACCGCGAGCGACCAGTTCACCGAACCACCAGCGGGCCAGTGCCAGCCCGGGCAGGATGCCGATCGCGGCGGCGACCGGGGCGATCAGCACCGCCTCGGTGGCGATCGAACGCCGAATCTGACGTGGCGTCGCCCCGACCGTCCGCAGCAGCGCGAACTCACGGGCCCGCTGGCCGGTCGCCAGCGTGATGGTGCTCGCCAGCACGAACACGGCGACGGTGACAGCCGTCCCGCCGAAGGAGCCGCCGATGCCGGCCAGCACCTCCCTCGCCTCGAGCAGCACCGGCTGTTCCACCTCGCCACGCTGCTGACCAGTCGTCACCTGCGCCTTGCCGTCCAGCGCCTGGCGCAGCGCGCCGGCCAGCGCGGCCGGGGCGGTGCCCTGCGCGGGGCGGACGGCAAGGGAGTCGATCCGGCCCGGGTGGCCGGAGATCCGATCGGCCGTACTGTCCGCGAACCAGGCGGTGGCCCGGCCGGGCTGCGCTTCGGCGAGGCCGGAGACCCGGTAGGACGCGGTGCCGACGGGCGTGTCGACGGTCAGGTCCGCTCCGGGCGAGAGGTGGGCGGCGCGGGCACTCGCGGCGTCCAGCACCAGTTCGCCGTCGGCCGGGGCGCGGCCCTCGGTGAGCCGCTCGCCCCGGGCGATGCCCAGCGCGGCCCAGCCGCGACCGGTGAGCGCCGGCAGGCCGGATCGGCCGGCCGACACCGGGAACGCGGAGTCGGGCCGGGCCTGTTCGACGCCCGGCACAGCGGCCACGACAGCCGTCAGGGAGGCGTCCAGCCGGGCCCGTTCGGGGAGGGTGTGGGCGATCGTGTCGGGCTCCTTGCCGCGCACGACCGACACCTTCACCTGCTGGTCGGCAGACACCAGGATCGGTGCGTCCGCGTACCGGTCGGGCTTGATGCTCGCGGTGAGCCCGGTCTGCAGCAGCACGCCGCACGCGGTCACGATCGCCGAGGCGAACAGCAGCGCCAGGAAGGTACCCGCGAACGAGGCGGGCCGGAAACGTACGGCGGCGCGGGCCAGTCCGTTGGTCATGCGGTCAACTCCGGGGCGTGGCAGAAGAGGAGGGCGGAGGGGCGGGTCGCGAGGCCGGCGCGGGCCGGTCCGTCGGGCCCGCGGTCGCCTCCGGGGCATGGGCAGGGACGGCGGGGGCTCATGCGCGGGTGCCGACGGGCTGGGCGGAGAGGGTGAGCATGTGGTCGGAGACTGTGCGTGGGTCGGGATGATGGAGCTCGCCCGCGAGGAGTCCGCCCGCCAGGAAGACCGCGCGGTCGGCGAAGGACGCGGCGACCGGGTCGTGCGTGACCAGCACCACTGTCGCGCCGAGGCCGTCCACCGCGTTGCGCAGCAGGCCGAGGACTTCGTGTGCGCTGTGCGTGTCGAGCGCGCCAGTGGGCTCGTCGGCGAAGATCACGTCGGGCCGGGTGATCAGCGCCCGGGCCAGGGCGACGCGCTGCTGCTGGCCACCGGAGAGCTGGCCGGGCCGACGGGCGGCGTGCTCGCGCAGGCCGACCCGGGCGAGCAGCTCGTGGGCCCGGGCCTTGTCCGGCCGGCCACCGGCCAGACGTTGCGGGAGCAGCACGTTCTGAAGGACCGTCAGCGAGGGCAGGAGGTTGAACGCCTGAAAAACGAAGCCGATCCGGCTGCGCCGGAGCTTGGTCAGCGCGTCCTCCCCGAGCGAGCTGATCGGATGCCCGGCCAGCAGCACCTGCCCCGCATCGGGCCGGTCGAGGCCGGCGGCGCACTGCAGGAAGGTGCTCTTGCCGGAGCCGGACGGGCCCATCACGGCCGTGAAACTGCCTGCGGGGAGCGTCAGGTCGATCCCGCCGAGGGCGTGAACCGCTCCCGCACCGCGACCGTAGATCCGGCGCACGCCGCGCAGTTCGACCGCCGGCTGCCCGTTGGTGGGCCGTCCGTCCGTCAGCCGTCCACCGGAGGGCCGTCCATCCATGGGCAGGCCGGGCGCAGCCGCGGACGCTGCGGAGCCGGGCCAGGGCGACCCGGGCGCGGCGGCAGCGTCGGAAGCGGCAGGATGGGCGGGCCGGCCGGGCTGGGAACGGCGCAGGCGGGGCGACATGGTGAAGCCTTCCTCGGAGGGTGACGCCCCGGCGGACCTCCCTTCGGGGCATCACCAACGCTAGGAAATCCGCAGGTCACCCACCATGAAGGGGGCACGAGACTTCAAGGTGGGGTTATCCCCACCACCGTTCACCTGCCAACCCCCGACACAGCCATGGGTTTGAGACAGCTTCAGGAGGACGGTCCGCGATCGGCTCAGCTCGGGTTGGCCGCCCGCACCGGGACCCGGTTGGTGGCGGCCAGCACCTCGCCCTGCGGCAGTACCCCGAGGGCTCGCCGCAGCTCGCCCACCTCCGGGTCGGCCATCGACACCGTGACGGTGTACGGCGCCGGGCCGGTGATGGTGTTGCCGCCGTCGGTGCGCAGTGCCAGTCCGGTGGCGAGGGCCTGCGCGCCGACGCCCGGGCAGAGTGCCGCCGCCGGCAGCACGACGTGCGCGACCGCGCCGTGGTCGGAGATCAGCCACCCCCGGCCGTCGGAAGTATACGGCGCGCCCTCGACCGTCGCGGGCAGCCCATACGCGCCGGCCACCAGCCCGTCCGGCCCCTCGATCTCCACCGCCACGCCCTCCGGGCCGAGCGGACCCGACAGCGCCATCGGCGTCGCGGAGCCCGAGCTGAGCCGCAGGTCGAAGGTGAACTCGCCGGGCCGGTCGGTGTCGAGACCACGGAAGCCCTGAGCGGCCAGCAGCAGCGCCGGACCTGACGACCCGTCGAGGCTGAGCGAGACGGGCGCGGTCGGGAAACGGTGATAGCCGCGCGTCCCGCACCGACTACCGGTGGACACCCCGCCGCCGGGCAGCGCACGGTCCTCCGAGGGCGACGGCCTGCCCGGCCCGCCTGCCGCGCGGGCCAGTTGCGGCGTGTGGGCCCGCTGCGGTTCGAACAGCACCCCGCCCACCGCCAGTAGGACGATCAGCAGCCCGAGCACCACCGTCCACCGCTCACCCCGGCTGAGCGACCGGAACCGATGCAGCCGCCCGAATCGTCCAGTGCGGTACGGAGGTTGGGCCCGGCCCGCCCGCCCGAACCACCGCCTGCGGCGGGGCGGCCGCGACCCGCCCGGCGACCAGCGGCGGCCGCCCGGATCGACCGGCGGCTCGTGGCGCCAACGCTCGGCCAGCATCCGGGCCCGCGCGGACGGCTCGCGCACGGTGGCGGATCGGACGAACTCCTCGTCCAGGACCAGACCTTCGAACGGGTCCGGCGGTTCGATGGCATCGGACGGGCGATGGTCGGACATTGCGCCAGTATGCCTGCCGCCGGCGACAGTGCGGGGCCGTGTTTTCGATCTTCTCCGCACCACGGCCAGGGCTCGTTGCTCGGGGTGTCCGGTCGTGAGGAGAGGCGGCAGGGAGTCGCACTCGGAGACCTTCATGGTGGCGCCGGTCGGGGACTGCGGATGGTCGTGCATCCAGACTTTGGCGAGGGCGACCGGCGTTTCCATGAGGTGGTTGCCTGAGGTTTGGTAGTTGTTATGTACCCGGGCGATGAGGCTTGGGCGGTCGAGGGTGTTGTTGGTCCGGGGGGAATTGTCCGACATGTGGATTGATTCACCGGCGAGTTGGTCAATACCTGCATGGCATTGGCTCAGAAGTCAGGGCGAACACGTGGAACTCGTAATGCGATTACTGTGTCTGTCGGGTGAGGCGTCGCCAGCAGATGAGTTCGCAGGCGAGTGAGATGAAGGCGTTGTGGAGATCGAGGCGTCGTTGTCATTGGGCAGCGAGGCGCTTGAACTGGCGGAGTTGGGTGAATGCCTGCTCGATGGTGTGGCGGGGCATGTCGAGGCCGGTTATGTAGGGCTTGCCGCGGTGGGGGGAGGACCGGCAGGATCTGGCGTTTGCGCGGCTCCCGGGCGGTTGGGTTGCTGTCGTAGCCCTTGTTTCTGGGCAGGGCGCTGGGGGGTTTGCGCGGGTGGGCGACCTGGCTGGCCAAGGGGTCGTCGATCGGGGGAGTGAGCTTTTTCAGGGCGGCCACCGATCGGGTGACGGCCGGGTGCTCGGGACGGGGGCAGAACGAACGAGGCTCCCGGGCGGTTGAGCGAGATGTCTCACGTCTCAAGCAACCAGCCAGGAAGCCTCGTTGGTCACCTATCCTGCCGCACTGGACCTGCCGCACGCGCTCGTCGAGTGGGTCACCATGCTCATCGTCACCCGCGAGGGTGACCGCCGCTGCAAGCTCCCGCCATCCCAACGGGCCCTGGTCGCGTTGGTGTACCTGCGCAAGCACGACACCCTCGCCCAGATCGCGGCCGGTTTCCGGATCAGCGTCGGCACCGCCCACGCCTACGTCCACCAGGTCACCGACCTCCTCGCATCACCGGCCCGACGGGCAAACTCGTGTGGATCTCCCGCGCCCTGCCCGGCCGCACCCACGACCTCACCGCAGCCCGCACCCACCGCATCGTGAAGACCTGCATCCGACTCCGCATCCCGGCCCTGGCCGACATGGCGTACACCGGCGCCGGCGGCACCTTCGCCGTGCCGACCAGAGGCCCCGCCCGCAAGGAACTCAGCCCCGGGCAACGGTCGTTGAACCGAGCCCACGCCCGGCTCCGCCACCCCGTCGAGCGCGGCGTGGCCACGCTCAAGCGCTGGAGAATCTTCCAGCACGCCCGCTGCAGCCCGAACTGGCTGACGTCAGGAGCCAAGGCCGTCCTCACCCTTGAGCTTCAACGCTGAAAAGGCTCAGTGTTCGGGTGATGCCGTTGACGTCGGCGGCGGTGGTGATCACGTGGAGCGGGATGCCTCTGCCGCGCTGATCGGGTGGTGTGCTTGCTGGCGGTCTTGGGCCGGTCGACCGACGGGTCCGTCGCTTCGCCCCTCTTTCGCGCGGACGTGGGAGGTGTTCACGCAGGCGCTCGTCCGGTCGATCGGGCCGGCCGCGTTCAGCTCGACCCGGAGTATGCGGTGCAGGCCTCGAACGCCCCGGGGTCCTGCCGGAGGCCGAGCCGCCGCCAGCAGGTCCGGGCGGAGCCGAATCCCAGCTGCGATGGCAGTTGCGGCCAGGTGGTGCCGGTGTGCAGCACGAAGAGGATGCCCTGCAGGGACAGGGGGTCGTCCATCGGGCGCGGGCCCAGTGACTGCTCGGGCCAGGCCGGGAGCAGCGGCCCTTCCGGAGTCGGCCGGGTTTGCCGGTTCTGCTTCGGACAAGCGGGAGTGTGTCCAGCATCGGGATTGTGACGATCTGCGAGCTGGACACCCTCCTGACTGCACTCTACGTGCGGATCGGTGATCATCGGCGCCGAATGCGCATACTGGGCCGCCCTCTGCGGCTGACGGACTCCGAACTGGTCTGGCCGGAGCAATGCTCGATACCTGTGGATCGGTTCCGGGAGGAGCGCGGAGGGCGTACCTTCCCGAATGATCCCGTGATGGTCATCGAGTAGGCCGACGT
>NZ_JBVJHA010000010.1:0-162403 GCF_055587065.1 Kitasatospora sp. NPDC048662
GCAGGGGGGACCCTGTGGGAGAGTAGGACGCCGCCGAACAATTATTCTGGAAAGGGCTCCAGCCATTTGGCTGGGGCCCTTTCTGCATTTCCGGGGGGATTCCCGGAGACGGGCAAGGCCTACCGCACCGGTCCGCGCTCGTCGATGAACACTGTCGGCGCCGACAGGAACACGTCGGCGTCCATCGGCCCGTAGGCGACGTTGAACGTGTCGAGCCAGTAGGACCAATCACGGACCCCGGCCGCGCTGCTGAAGCGGTAGTTCAGTTGCCAACGCACCCACTGGCCCGGCTGGAGCCGGACCGCCGGCGGCCTGCGGTGGCGAGGGGGCAGACCGTAGAGAGGGTCAACGCGGGGGAGCACGCGCAGTCGGCCCTCGGTCTCCTGAAGGCTGATCTCGACGCTACGACGCTCCGCCCGGGTCTCCCGCGGCTCGAAGCGGTGGTCCTCGTGCATGCGGACGACGTGCGCAGAGGAGGGAGCCAGGTCCGATGGCAGCACGAAGCCCACGGGGGCCGCGTTTCTGCGCGTGGCGGCCTCGCCACCTCGGGACTGCTTCGTCCAGGACGTCCTGACCCACTGCACCGTGATCTCCACAGCACTCACCTCCCCGCGAAGGATATGAAGACCGGTGAACAGAAAGACCCCCAGCCCCCCGGGCAACCGGTGGCTGGGGGTGGGGCCGGGGGGCGGTCAGAGCCGGCCGGCGGCCTTGAGGCTGAGGTAGGTGTCGGCGAGGGCGGGGGCGATGGACTCGGGCGGGGCGTCGAGGACGGTGATGCCGCGGCGGGTGAGGAGGTCGGCGGTGCGGCGGCGGTCGGCGCGGGTCTGTTCGGCGGCGGCGGCGCCGTAGACGTCGCGGACGGTGACCCGGGGGGTGTTGACCAGTTCGTCGAGGCGGGGGTCGGCGACGGAGGCGATGACGACCTCGTGGCGCTTGGTGAGGAGGGGGAGCTGCGGGAGCAGGCCGTCCTCGATCTGGTGGGCGTCGAGGCCGGTGAGGAGGACGATCAGGGAGCGGTGGGGGGCCATCCGGAGGGCGGTGGAGACCATGGCGCGCAGATCGGTCTCGATCAGGGCGGGTTCCAGCAGGGCCATCGCGTCGGTGAAGGCGGGGAGGATCTCGGAGGGGGAGCGTCCGGCGACGGCGGTGCGGCGGTGGCGGTCGTGGGCGAGCAGGTCGACCCGGTCGCCGGCCTTGGTGGCGAGGGCGGTGAGCAGCAGGGCGGCGTCGAGGGCGGCGTCCAGGCGGGGGGCGTCGCCGACGCGGCCGGCCGAGGTGCGGCCGGTGTCGAGGACGATGAGGACGTGCCGGTCGCGTTCGGGGCGCCAGGTGCGGACGGCGACGATGCTGCGGCGGGCGCTGGCGCGCCAGTCGATGGAGCGGACGTCGTCGCCGGGGAGGTATTCGCGCAGGGAGTCGAACTCGGTGCCCTGACCGCGGGTCAGGACAGAGGTGCGGCCGTCGAGTTCGCGCAGGCGGGCGAGGCGGGACGGGAGGTGCTTGCGGCTGGCGAAGGGCGGCAGGGCGCGGATCCGCCAGGGGGCGTCGAGGGTGGCCTGGCGGCCGGCCAGGCCGAGCGGGCCGAGCGAGCGGATGGTCACTCGGCCGCTGTGGTGGTCGCCGCGCCGGGTGGGGGCGAGGCGGGTGGTGAGGCGGCGGCGTTCTCCGGCGGGGACGGTGACGGAGTGCCGGGAGGCGGTGAGGGAGGTGCCGGGGGCCCAGGCGGAGGGATACCAGGCGTCGCGGATCCGGGCGCGCAGCGGGCGGCGGGACGGGTTGGCGACGAGCAGGTCGACGTCGACGGCTTCGCCGAGGCGGACGCTGGGGTCGCCGGACCGTTCCAGGGTGAGGCGGCGGACGGGGGCGGCGAGCACCAGGTCGGCGACGACCGCGGCGAGCAGCGGCAGCATGACCACGCCGATGCCGGTCCAGGAGGGGAGCACGAGGCCGACCAGGAGGACGCCGAGGGCGGCGATGAGGGCCGTGCGGCCGGTCAGGGCCATGGGGTGCTGGGCTCGCTTTCTGGGGCAGAGGACGCGGAGGGGGAGAGGCGGGTGGCGCTCTCCCCCCGGCGGCGGCTAGGGCCTGTCCGGCCCTAGCGCGGTGCGGGCGTCTGGGAGAGGACGGCCTGGATGACGCTGTCGGCGGTGGTGCCTTCCATCTCGGCCTCGGGGCGGAGCTGGACGCGGTGCCGGAGGGTGGGCAGGGCGAGGGCCTTGACGTCGTCGGGGGTGACGTAGTCGCGGCCGGCCAGCCAGGCCCAGGCGCGGGAGGTGTTGAGCAGGGCGGTGGCGCCGCGGGGGGAGACGCCCATGGCGAGCGAGGGCGACTGCCGGGTGGCGCGGACCAGGTCGACGATGTAGGCGAGGATCTCGGGGGAGACCGTGAGGGCGCCGATCTCGGCGCGGGCGGCGGCCAGGTCGGCGGCGCCGGCGACGGGGCGGACCCCGGCCGAGGCGAGGTCGCGCGGGTCGAAGCCGGTGGCGTGCTTGGAGAGGACCTGGAACTCCTGCTCGCGGGTGGGCAGCGGGAGGATCAGCTTGAGCAGGAAGCGGTCGAGCTGGGCCTCGGGCAGCGGGTAGGTGCCCTCGTACTCGACCGGGTTCTGGGTGGCGGCGACCAGGAACGGCTCGGGGAGCTTGCGGGGTACGCCGTCGACGGTGACCTGCTTCTCCTCCATGGCCTCCAGCAGTGCGGCCTGGGTCTTCGGCGGCGTGCGGTTGATCTCGTCGGCGAGCAGCAGGTTGGTGAAGACCGGGCCGGGCTGGAAGGAGAATTCGGCGGTGCGGGTGTCGTAGACGAGGGAGCCGGTGACGTCGCCGGGCATCAGGTCGGGGGTGAACTGGATGCGCTTGGTCTCGACGTCGAGGGCGGTGGCGAGGGTGCGGACCAGCAGGGTCTTGGCGACGCCGGGGACGCCTTCGAGCAGGACGTGGCCGCCGCAGAGCAGGGCGACGACCAGGCCGGTGACGGCGGCGTCCTGGCCGACCACGGCCTTGGCGATCTCGTCCCGCAGGCCGGTGAGGGCGGTGCGGGCGTCGCGGGTCTGGCCGGGGTCGGTCTTGTAGAGCTGGTCGGTCACGGCTGTCGTACCTGCCATTCCATGTCGTCGAGGTCGTCGGCGAGCCGCAGCAGGGCGGCGTCGTCGGTGGGGGCCGGGCCGTACAGCAGCTGCTGGAGGTCGGCGGCGGGGCGTCCGAGCCGGGCGGCGGCGGCCTCGGTGAGGGCGGCCGGGTCGGGGTCGCTGGAGGTGTGCGGGAGGCCGAGGGCGGCGGCGGCCCGGCGGCGGGCGGCGCGGCGCAGGGTTTCGGCCGCGTGGCCGCGGGCGTTCGCGCGGTGGTAGAGCCGGGCGCGGCCTTCGGTGGTCTCGGAGGCGCGGACCACGGCGGGCAGTCGTTCGCTGAGCACCGGGCCGAGTCGGCGGGCGCGCCAGACGACGGCGAGCAGCGCGGCGAGGACGAGTTGCAGGGCGCCCCAGTACCAGCCGCTCGGGATGAGGTCGCCGGGGGTCTTGCGGTGCTCGGTGGGGCCGGCGGTGACGCCGTGGTCGAGGGTCTGCCAGACCAGTTGGTGGTGGGCGCCGAACAGGCCGAGGGCGAGTGCGGCGTTGCCTTCGCGGTCGAGGCGTTCGTTGGTGAACGGCCGGCGGCTGCCGACCACGATCACCTGCTGGGTGCCGGTGGTGCGGCTGACCAGGGAGTGATGGGTGCCGCCGTGCGGGTAGCAGCCGACGTCGTGGGTGCCGGGCTGGTAGCTCTCGCCGCCGAGTTGGACGGCGCCGGCGTTGCCGGCCTCGGGCAGCGCGCAGGCGGGTTCGACGGCGGTGGTGCTGTCGCTGGCGGAGTAGTAGATGGAGATGCCGGGGGCGAAGGCCTTCAGGGCGGGCTGGTCGGGGAGGAGCAGCACCAGCCGGCTGTTGGCGCCGCGGTGGAGTGCGGCGAGCCGGGTGAGTTCCTGGGAGGACAGCGCGTCGGGGTAGCCGAGGACGACGGTGGTGTCGTCGGCGCGCAGGGCGGCGGCGAGTTCGCTCTCGGTGGCGGCGGTGCGGCTGGAGACGCCGCGCTGCTGGAGGAGCTGGTCGGCGGCGCGGGTGCCCTCGGGGGCGCCGGAGCGGGGGTCGTACGGTTCGTAGGAGCCGTTGTTGGGGATGCCGGCGACCATGGTGCCGACCAGCAGCAGCGCGAGGGCGGAGAGCAGCCACCAGCGCCACCGGCGCCACAGGGTGCGCAGCGTGGTGCGGGGTGCGGCGGCCGGTGCGGCGGTGGTGGGCTGCTCGGCGGGGTCGGCGGTGGCGGGCGGGGGTGCGGTGGTGGTCATGCGGTTCCTCCGCCGGCCGTCACGGGCGTGGGGCGGGTGCGTTCGAGGGCGCGGTCGAGGTCGGCGAGGAGCCGGTAGGACTGTTCGTCGGCGGTCCGTTCGCCGAACGCGATGTCGTCGAACAGCCTTGCGGCGGAGGCGAGTTCGCGGGCCCGGTCGGGCAGGGCGCGGCCGGCTTCGGCGGCGGCTTCGTCGGCGGTGCGGCCGGGGCGCGGGTCGAGGACGGTGCGCTCCTCGAGGCCGCGGACCAGGGCGCGCATCTGCTCGCGGACGGCGTCGGCCCAGGCGCCGCGTTCGGCGTGGGCGGCGGCGTCGGCGCGGTGCTGGGCGGCGCTGCGCGGGCCGTCGGCGGCGAACAGCGTGCCGGTGGAGCGGGCCTCGCGGCGGGGCGCGCCGTAGCGGCGCCAGACCAGCACGGCGATGATCACGGCGAGCACGATCACCACGACCAGGGCGGCGCCGTCGCCGCCGCCGAGCGGGCTGCCGAGGCCGTTCAGCAGGTGGTCGATCTGGCGCTGGACCCAGCTCAGGAAGCGGTCGACCAGTCCGGGTTCGTGCTGGTGGTAGATGGATTTGCGGAGTTCTTCGTGCGCGGCGTCGCGGGCGGCGTCGCGCGGCACGGTGACCGGGACGCCGTCCGCGAGCAGCGCCCCTCCCCCCCGGAGTCCCATGGCGATCAGGCTCCTGGCGGCGGGTACTGGCCCGGAACGGGCACGGTGGTGGGGGTCGGGTAGTGGCCGGGCAGGCCGACGGCGCGGGCGAGTTCGATGTCGAGCGCCTCGCGGCGGATCCGCTGGTCGATGTAGAGCAGGCCGAGCAGGCTGCCGGTGAGCGGGACGGTGAGCGTCTTGGCGAGGACGCCGCAGATCGCCATGACGCCGATGCTGATCGCGGCCTCCCCGTCGGTGGCGTACGGGTCGCCGGGGACGCCGCCGACGATCATGGCGATCAGCTGGCCGGGGACGGTGAGCACCGCGGCGAGCAGGCCGACGACGATCTCGAACACGAGCATGGCGCCGAAGACCCGCCACCAGGAGCCGCGGACCAGGCGCCAGGAGCGCTTGAGGGCGCCGATGACGCCCTGCTTCTCCAGGACCAGCGCGGGGGCGGCGAAGGTGAGCTTGACCCCGATCCACAGCGCGGGCACCACGGCGGGCGGGACGAGCACCAGCAGGGCGGGCTGGTCCGTGAAGCCGGTCAGCAGCAGCACCGGGACGAGCGGCACGGCGACCGCGCCGATCATGATCAGGGTGTGCACCAGGGCCAGGCCGGTCAGCCGGCCGAGGTTCGGCCGGGCCTGCGCCCAGGCGTCCTTGAGCGCGGTGTCACGGCCGAGCAGGCTGTTGCCGATGACGGGGGTGAACAGACCGGTGGCGATCACGCCGGCGAGCATTTCGAGCGGCAGCGTGTAGTAGGTGGAGAACGCCGCTTCCAGGTCGGTGCCGGAGACGTGGATCCACCAGGAGACTCCGGCCTGGACGAGTTCGAGGACGCAGGCGAGGACCAGGCTGAGCCCGAAGGCGGTCTTCCAGTACCTGCGGACGAGGGCGAACGAGCCGTCCAGCAGTTCACCGAGGCCGAGCGGGCGCAGCGGGATGATGCCGGGCGTCGGGCCGAGCGGCATGCCCGGTCCGGGCGGCGGGGGTGCGGTGGTGGCCTGCGGGGCCGGGGGAGCCGAGTGGCCGGTTTCGGACGGGCCGGGCGCGGGCTCGGGAGAACCGGGTGAGGTCCAACCCGGGGTCTCGGACAATCGACGCTCCTCGTCGGGGCACCCTGGGCGCGGGTGCATCGGGGTGCCCATCGTGCCATGGTGCGCACGCGTACCCCAGGGGTATCCCGTTGCTGATCGGCAACGGTGCGGACGAGGCCGTCCAGCCGATACCTTTGCGATGGTATGACTGGTTCGGCCGACGGCCGGGGGGCCGGCAACGGAACAGCTGTGCGTCAGGTCACATTCGGGTGATGAGAAGATGGAGCCATGAAGGGACGTGTCCTCGTCGTCGATGACGACACCGCACTGGCCGAGATGCTCGGCATTGTGCTGCGTGGTGAGGGTTTTGAGCCGTTTTTCGTCGCGGACGGGGACAAGGCGCTGGCCGCCTTCCGGGAGACCAAGCCGGACCTCGTACTGCTCGACCTGATGCTGCCCGGCCGGGACGGCATCGACGTGTGCCGGCAGATCCGGGCGGAGTCGGGCATCCCGATCGTCATGCTGACCGCGAAGACCGACACGGTCGACATCGTGGTGGGCCTGGAGTCCGGCGCCGACGACTACGTCACCAAGCCGTTCAAGCCCAAGGAACTGGTCGCCCGGGTGCGGGCCCGCCTGCGCCGGGCCGAGGAGCCCACGCCGGAGCAGCTGACCATCGGTGACCTGGTGATCGACGTCGCCGGACACTCGGTGAAGCGCGAGGGTCGCGGCATCCCGCTGACCCCGCTGGAGTTCGACCTGCTGGTCGCGCTGGCCCGCAAGCCCTGGCAGGTGTTCACCCGCGAGGTGCTGCTGGAGCAGGTCTGGGGCTACCGGCACGCCGCCGACACCCGTCTGGTGAACGTGCACGTGCAGCGCCTGCGCTCCAAGATCGAGAAGGACCCGGAGCGCCCGGAGATCGTGGTCACCGTCCGCGGTGTCGGCTACAAGGCCGGGCCCAGCTGAGGATGAGTGACGAGCAGGCCGCCTCCTCCCCGTCGGACGAGTTCGCCGGCGGGGAGGCTGCTGTGCGCGGCGACGTGCTGAGTTCCACCACCGGCCGGCCGCGTCGGCGCCGGTGGTGGTCGGTGCTGTTCGCGCCGGTGATCCGGCAGTTCCGGCACCCGGTGGGCCGGGTACTGGCGCTGTACCGCCGCTCGATCCAGCTGCGGGTGGTCGCGGCGACGCTGCTGCTGTCCTTCGTGGTGGTGCTGGTGCTCGGCGTGGTGGTGGTCGCCCAGGTGCGCACCGGCCTGCTGGAGGCCAAGCAGAAGGCCGCGCACGGGCAGGCCATCGGCGGCTTCCAGATCGAGCAGGACAAGATCAACGAGGCGATCAACCTGCAGGCCAAGGCCGGCGCGACCGCCGACCCGACCCGCGACCAGATCAACGCCTGGCTGACCAAGCAGGTCTCCGACCTGGCGTCCGGCGGCGCCGGCGTCTACTCGGTGATCGCGATCGGGCCCGGCGGCCAGGAGGACAGCGCCGCCAGCGCCGGCCTGCGCGGCAGCGCCCGTTACTCGGGCTCGATCCTGCCCGACACGATCACCCCCGACATGCGCGAGCTGGTCGCCGCCGAACCGTCCGTCCCGCACGAGCAGCCGGTCAAGCTGCTCCGCTCGCCGGACAGCCAGGCCAAGCCCGACGACAACAAGGGCCTGGCGATCGGCAAGCAGTTCAACGGCCCGGACGGCAACCCGTACCAGCTGTACTACGTCTTCTCCTTCTACCAGGAGACCAGCACCCTGAACCTGGTGATGGGGACCCTGGCCACCGCCGGGCTGTTCCTGGTCATCCTGCTCGGCTGCATCGCCTGGCTGGTGGTCCGCCAGGTGGTCACCCCGGTGCGGATGGCCGCCGGAATCTCCGAGCGGCTGGCCGCCGGACACTTCGACGAGCGGATGAAGGTCACCGGCACCGACGACATTGCCCGCCTCGGCGACTCGTTCAACCGGATGGCCAACGGCCTGCAGGCGCAGATCCGCAAGCTGGAGGAGCTCTCCCGGGTGCAGCGGCGGTTCGTCTCCGACGTCTCGCACGAGCTGCGCACCCCGCTGACCACGGTGCGGATGGCCGCCGACCTGATCTACGACAGCCGCGAGGACCTGGACCCGATGGCGGCCCGCTCCGCCGAGCTGCTCCAGGACCAGCTGGACCGCTTCGAATCGCTGCTCGCCGACCTGCTGGAGATCAGTCGCTTCGACGCCGGCGCGGCGATCCTGGACGCCGAACCCGTCGACCTGCGCGACATCGTGACCCGCGTCGTGGAGGCCGCCGACCCGCTGGCCCAGGCCAAGGGCAGCGCGGTGCTGATCCGCGGCGGCGAGAACCCGGTGATCGCCGAGGTGGACAGCCGCCGGATCGAGCGGATCCTGCGCAACCTGGTGGTCAACGCGCTGGAGCACGGCGAGGGCCGGGACGTGGTGATCCGGCTCGGCGCGGGGGACGGCGCGGTCGCCGTGGGCGTGCGCGACTACGGCATCGGCCTGAAGCCCGGCGAGGCCTCCCGGGTGTTCCACCGGTTCTGGCGGGCCGACCCGTCCCGGGTGCGCACCACCGGCGGCACCGGCCTGGGCCTGTCCATCGCGGTCGAGGACGCCCACCTGCACGGCGGCTGGCTGCAGGCCTGGGGCGAGCCCGGCGGCGGCTCGCACTTCCGGCTGACCCTGCCGCGCACCCGCGGCGGCGAGATCTCCCGGGCGCCGTTCCGGCTGGAGCCGGAGGACTCCCGGCACAACCGCGGCATGTCCTCGGTCGGCGCGCCCTACCGGCGCGCGGTGCGCGGCGGCGGCGAGCCCACCGCCGTCCCGGAGACCCCGGACACCACCGAGCGGCCCACCTTCGGCTCCGGCCTCGGCGGGGTGCTCAGCATCGGCCCGGGCCTGGGCCGGCCGAGCGCCGCCCCGGTCGCCGACCCGTCGGACGTCCGCGCCGGAGCCGCCGGATACGGTGCCACCGGCGCGCAGATCGTGGTGGACCGCAGCGGCCGCCCGACGCAGCCGGCGCCGCCCGCACCGGACGGCGCCGACACCGATCAGGAGGGGACCACCGGTGCACAGGAACGACAGGACGGCTGAGCGGCGGGCGCTCGCCCTGGGCGGGGTCGCACTGCTGGCGGCCGCCGCCACCGGCTGCGTCTCGATGCCCTCCGGCGGCCCGCCGCAGCGCCTGGAGGTGCCGCAGGGCGCCGCCGACGGCGTCCAGGTGCACGTCTACCCGGTCGCCCCGCACAAGGGCGAGAGCCCCGGCGACCTGCTGGCCGGCTTCCTCGACTCCTCCAACGCCGACCAGGCCAACTACGACACCGCCAAGCAGTACCTGACCGCGGACGCCGCCAAGCGCTGGCGCCCCGACGCGAAGGTGGTGGTGCTGGCCGAACCGCCCGCGCGGAGCCATCCCGTTCCGGGGCCCGACGAGACCACCGTGCCGATCAGCGTCACCGGCACGCAGGTCGCCCAGCTCGACGGCCGGCACACCTACCAGGCGGCCCGCTCCGGCGACTACCAGGAGAAGTTCATCTTCGTGAAGGTCGCCGAGGGCCCCGACGCCGGCCAGTGGCGGATCGACCAGCTCCCCGACGGCCTGATCGTCGACCAGACCAACTTCAAGAACACCTACAAGCCGGTCCACCGGTACTTCTTCGCCGCCCCCGACCCGACCAGCGAACTCGCCCAGGCCAACCCGGTGCTGGTGCCCGACCCGATCTACCTGCGCCGCCGAATAGACCCGCTCACCGAGGCCGCCCGGGCCACCGCCGAAGGGCCCTCGCAGTGGCTGGGCCCGGTGGTCACCACCACGCTCCAGGGCGTCAAGGTGGTCAGCGCCACCGCCGGCGACAACCGGGTCGCCGCGGTCAAGGTGGAGGGCGTCGAGCTCGGGAAGGACGCGAACAGCTGCCGGAAGATGGCCCAGCAGTTCTTCCAGACCCTGGCCGACCAGCAGGGCAAGCTGGACCGGCTCGACCTGTCCTCGCCCAAGGGCGGCTGCTCGATCGGCAGCGCCGAGGCCGCGCGGGTCGCGCCGGGCGCGCTGGCCGGTGGCGAGAACGGCATGCAGGCGTACATCCAGCTGGCCGACGGCCGGCTCACCCGCTACGGCCAGTCCGGCGGGGATCCCGTCCCGGCCAACGCCGAGCCCGTCCCGGTCGCCGGGGTGCTCGGCCAGCCCGCGCAGGGCAATCAGCCGCGGCCCGGCGAACTCGCCGTCCGCCGGGACGGCAACGCCGTCGCGGTGATCGACAAGGACGGCCGCAACCTTTATTGGGCCGGCCTGAACCCGTCCGACAAGTACGGCGAACCGATCGTCTCCAGCCACGCCGCGCAGGGCCTGGCCTCGCCCAGCTGGGACGGCCGGGGGGACCTGTGGCTGGTCGACCGCGACCCGGCCGTGCCCCGAGTGCTGATGGTGCGCGAGCGCACCGGGACGACGGGGCGCGAGCGCACCATCGTCCCGGTGACGGTGGAGGGGCTGGACAAGCGCTCCGTGCAGTCGCTGCGGATCTCCTCCGACGGCACCCGGGTCGCGCTGCTGCTGCGCGGCTCCGACGGGAAGACCAAGCTGTCGCTCGGCCTGGTGGCGCACGGCGGCACCGCCACTGCCCCGACCGCCCGGATCACCGGGCTGCGCGAGCTCGCCCCGCAGCTCGCCGAGGTCGCCGCGGTCTCCTGGAGCGACACCGATCAGCTGGTGGTGCTCGGCAAGGAGGCCGACCGGCTGCAGCAGCTGCACTTCCTGGGCACCGACGGCTCGCAGTCCACCGACTCCCCGCTGCAGGGCGGCGAGTCGATGACGGCGCTGTCCGCCACCGAGGCCCGGGTGCAGGCCGACCAGGTCGGCCCGGCGGTGCTCGCCGCGTCCGGCACCGGCGTGTACCGGCTGAAGGACAACCAGTGGCACGCGGTGACCAGCAAGGCGACGCCCGCGACGTTCATCTACCCGGGCTGAGCCCGGCCTCCCCGGCCGGTGCGCCGCGCCGGCCGGGACCGGGGCCGCGCCGGGCCGCCGCCGCCACGGTGGCCGCCGCCCGCGGCGGGCAGCCCGCCGTGCGCAGCGCCCGGGCCGCCTCGGCGAGGCTGGCGCCGGTGGTGACCAGGTCGTCCACCAGCACCAGCCGGTGCCCGGCCAGCCGGGTGGCCAGCCGGGCCGGGACGGTCAGCGCCCCGTGCAGGTTGCGGTGCCGCTCGGCCGCGCCCAGGCCCGCCTGGTCGGCGACCGGCCGGGCCTGCCGCAGCACCGGGGCGACCAGCGTGGCCACCCCGCCGCGGCGCAGTTCGCGGGCGGCGGCGCGGGCCAGCCGCAGCATCGGATCGTGGCCCCGGGCCCGGGTGGCGGCGCGCGCGGAGGGCACCGGCACCAGCAGCAGCGGGGCGGCGCCCGCGCCGGTGGCGGAGCGGACCGCGGCGGCCAGCGCGCAACCGAGCGGGGCGGCCAGCCGCAGCGCGCCGCGTTCCTTGTGGGCGAGCAGCAGTTGGCGCACCGGCCCGGCGTAGGGGGCGGCGGCGTGCACCGGCGGCAGGCCGGGCGGTGGGCGCATCGGCCCGGCCGGCCCGGCGCCGGTGCCGTCGAGCAGAGCCCGGCAGGGCGGGCACAGGCCGGTGCGGCCGTCGCCGCAGCCGGCGCAGCGGGCCGGGATCAGCAGGTCGAGCAGGGCGGCGAGGACCGGTGCGGGGCCGGATCCGGGCCGGTGGGCGGTGCTGCGGCTCGTCACGGGACCCTCCGGAACGCTCGCCGGGCGGCGACTTCAGCCATACGGTGGGCGGTGTCAGGCGTGTTGTCCAGTCGTTTACCACCGTTTCACCCATAGGAGGGTAAACAGGGGGGAACAGCCGGACAGCTCAACGCTCGTCGGTACGTTCGTTCGACTGGGGAGGCGAGATCCCCGGGTGAGGTGTTGCATAAGGGCTCCAGGGGTTTCGAACGCTCCTGGTGGGGAGGAAGTGAGGTAAGGGGCCGGCGGTTTTCGCGGGTCTCCCGGGCGGTGTTCCGGGGGCGGGCGGTGACCGGCTGGTCCGGCTGGGTCTCACGCCGGTCCGGGACGCACTCCGGACCGGTCAGCACAAGGGATCGGAGTTCTGCGTGGACATCGTCGTCAAGGGCCGCAAGACCGAGGTGCCCAAGAGGTTCCGCGAGCACGTGGCCGAGAAGCTGGAGAAGGTCCAGAAGTTCGACACCAAGGCGATCAGCCTGGATGTCGAGGTGTCCAAGGAGCACAACCCGCGGCAGGCCGACCGCTCCGATCGGGTGGAGATCACCCTCCGCAGCCGGGGCCCGGTGATCCGGGCCGAGGCGTCCGCCAACGACCCGTGGGCCGCGCTCGACCTGGCCTCGGCGAAGTTGGAGGCGCAGCTGCGCAAGTCCGCCGACCGCCGCCGGGTGCAGAAGGGCGGTACCAACGGGCGTGGCCCGCTGAGCGTCGCCGCAGCCACCGCCGCGCTGGCCGAACTGCCCGCGACGGAGGCCACCGAGGGCTTCAACGGGGCGGTCCGCAAGACCTTGGCGGGCAGCCTGGAGGTCGAGGGGGAGGGGCCGCTGGTGGTCCGCGAGAAGACCCACTCGGCCGCGCCGATGTCGCTGGACCAGGCGCTGTACGCGATGGAGCTGGTGGGCCACGACTTCTACCTGTTCCAGGAGAAGGACAGCGGGCTGCCGAGCGTGGTCTACCGCCGGCACGGCTACCACTACGGCGTGATCCACCTGAAGGAGGACCAGGCCGCGGCGGCCGACTTCGCCGGGGCCGGGGGCGCGATCAACGGCCCCGACGAGGAGTGAGCGGCGGCCGCGTCCGTCGAACCGAGGAAGTGGTGACCCCGGTGGCCGTCAACGGCCGCCGGGGTCACCGGCGTTCGGGGAGTCACCCAGCCGGGCGGTTCGACGTCACAGGGTGATCACAGGCCGTCCGGGGCGTGCAAAGATGGGCGCGTCACGTGACCGGAGGCGGGGGAGGACCGGATGGGGGAGAGCCTGGGCGCGGAGGACGCCGGCTACCCGCCGCGTCGCGCGGAGCCGATCCGGGTGCTGGTGGTGGACGACCACGCGCTGTTCCGCCGCGGCCTGGAGATCGTGCTCGCCGAGGAGGAGGACATCCGGGTCATCGGCGAGGCCGGGGACGGCGCGGAGGCCGTGCTGAAGGCCGCCGACCTGCTGCCCGACATCATCCTGATGGACGTCCGGATGCCTCGGCGCAGCGGTATCGAGGCGTGCACCGCGATCAAGGACGTGGTGCCCAGCGCCAAGATCATCATGCTGACGATCAGCGACGAGGAGGCCGACCTCTACGAGGCGATCAAGGCGGGGGCGACCGGCTACCTGCTGAAGGAGATCTCCACCGACGAGGTGGCCACCGCGATCCGCGCGGTGGCCGACGGCCAGTCGCAGATCAGCCCGTCGATGGCGGCCAAGCTGCTGACCGAGTTCAAGTCGATGATCCAGCGCCGCTCCGACGACCGGGAGCTGGTGCCCGCGCCCCGGCTGACCGACCGGGAGCTGGAGGTGCTCAAGCTGGTGGCCACCGGGATGAACAACCGGGAGATCGCCAAGGAGCTGTTCATCAGCGAGAACACCGTGAAGAACCACGTGCGCAACATCCTGGAGAAGCTGCAGCTGCACTCCAGGATGGAGGCCGTGGTCTACGCGATGCGTGAAAAGATCCTCGAAATAGGCTGAGTGAACGCTGATGGCCCGTCAGGCCAGCAGCTTCTCCAGCTCCGGCCGCAGCATCTCGTCGTCCAGCCGCTCGACCCGTACGTCCGAGCAGCCCACCCACTCGGCGGCCTCGCGCAGCGCCTCGGCGAGGGCGGGCACCGAGCGGGGCCCGTCCAGCGAGACCTGGCGGGCCACCAGGGTGGTGCCCTCGCGGGCCGGGTCCACCCGGCCGACCAGCCGGCCGCCGGCCAGCAGCGGCATCGCGAAGTAGCCGTGCACCCGCTTGTGCTTGGGGGTGTACGCCTCCAGCCGGTGGCTCATGCCGAAGATCCGCTCGGTGCGGGGCCGGTCCCAGATCAGCGAGTCGAACGGGGAGAGCAGGGTGGTGCGGTGCCGGCCGCGCGGCTCGCTCTCCAGCGCCGCCGGGTCGGCCCAGGCCGGGGCGGCCCAGCCCTCCACCTCGACCGGGACCAGGCCGGAGGCGGGCAGCGCCGCGTCCAGCTGGGCGCCCTTGAGGCGGTGGTAGTCCATCAGGTCGGCGCGGGTGGCCACCCCGAGCGCCGTGCCGGCCTGCGTCACCAGCTGCTCCAGGCACTCGGCGTCCGTCAGGTCCTGCTCGAACAAATCGCCGGGGACCGCCCGTTCGGCGAGGTCGTAGACCCGCTTCCAGCCGCGCCGCTCGGTGACCACCACGTCGCCGAAGGCCAGGGCGCGCTCCACCGCGATCTTGGTGTCGGACCAGTCCCACCACCCGGCGGTCTTCTTCGCCCCGCCGAGGCCGGTGGAGGTCAGCGGGCCCTCGGCCCGCAGCTGGGCGATCACCTGCCCGTACACCTCCTCGGAGACCTGGTGGTTCCAGACCCGGCCCTTGGCCCGGTTGGCGCGGCGGCGGAACGCGAACAGCGGCCACTCCTCGATCGGCAGGATGCAGGCGGCGTGCGACCAGTACTCGAAGGCCGTGCCGTGCCCCCAGTACGCCTGCCCGACCGGGCGGCGACCGATCGCGCCGAGCCGGGCGAACGGCACCAGTTCGTGCGAGCGGGCGAGCACCGAGATGGTGTCCAGCTGGACGGCGCCGAGCCGGCGCAGCACGCCGCGGGCGCCCGCGCGGCGGTCGGGGGAGCCGAGCAGACCCTGGGCGCGCAGCGCGAGCCGGCGGGCGTGGTCGGCGGAGATCCGGACAGTCGGGGCAGGGGTCACAGCCATGGGGCGAGGCTAGGGCAGGGCACTGACAGTGCGGCCACGCCCGAGCGCTTTGACCGTTTGCACCCTGCTTCGGACGATGTGCCCCCAGGGGTGACACAGGAATAGCGTGCTGACGGACCTCCCGGGCGCTCGGCCTCCTCGCATACGATGGCCCGTACGGTGGGGTGGACTCCCCGCCGTCAGTCATCCAGAGCCGATCCAGGCAAGGAGCCCGCTCACGTGTCCGTCTTCGACAAGATCCTGCGCGCAGGCGAGGGCAAGATCCTCCGCAAGCTGCAGCGGATTGCCGCCCAGGTCAACTCGATCGAAGAGGACTTCGTCAACCTCACCGACGACGAGCTGCGCGCACTGACCGACGAGTACAAGGCCCGGCTCGCCGACGGGGAGAGCTTGGACGACATCCTCCCCGAGGCCTTCGCGACCGTTCGCGAGGCCGCCAAGCGGGTGCTCGGCCAGCGCCACTACGACGTGCAGATCATGGGCGGCGCCGCGCTGCACCACGGCCACGTCGCCGAGATGCGCACCGGCGAGGGCAAGACCCTGGTCGGCACCCTGCCCGCGTACCTGAACGCCCTCACCGGCAAGGGCGTGCACCTGATCACCGTCAACGACTACCTCGCCGAGCGCGACTCGGAGTGGATGGGCCGGGTGCACCGCTTCCTCGGTCTTGAGGTCGGCGTGATCCTGGCGAACATGACGCCGGCCGAGCGCAAGCGCCAGTACGCGATGGACATCACGTACGGCACCAACAACGAGTTCGGCTTCGACTACCTGCGCGACAACATGGCCTGGTCGCAGGACGAACTGGTGCAGCGCGGCCACAACTTCGCGATCGTCGACGAGGTCGACTCGATCCTGATCGACGAGGCCCGTACCCCGCTGATCATCTCCGGCCCGGCCGACCAGGCCACCAAGTGGTACAGCGACTTCGCCAAGCTGGTGCAGCGCCTGAAGATCGAGCGCGACTACGAGGTCGACGAGAAGAAGCGCACGGTCGGCATCCTCGAGGACGGCGTCAGCCGGGTCGAGGACTACCTGGGCATCGACAACCTCTACGAGTCGGTGAACACCCCGCTGGTCGGCTTCCTGAACAACGCCATCAAGGCGAAGGAGCTGTACAAGCGGGACAAGGACTACGTCGTGATCAACGGCGAGGTCATGATCGTCGACGAGCACACCGGCCGTATTCTGGCGGGCCGCCGCTACAACGAGGGCATGCACCAGGCGATCGAGGCCAAGGAAGGCGTCGAGGTCCAGAACGAGAACCAGACGCTGGCCACCATCACCCTGCAGAACTTCTTCCGCCTGTACGACAAGCTGTCCGGCATGACCGGTACCGGCACCACCGAGGCGGCCGAGTTCCACCAGATCTACAAGCTCGGCGTGGTCCCGATCCCGACCAACAAGACCCCCAAGCGGATCGACCAGCCGGACCTGATCTACAAGTCCGAGCCGGCCAAGTTCGCCGCCGTGGTCCAGGACATCGCCGAGCGCCACGAGAAGGGCCAGCCGGTGCTGGTCGGCACCGTGTCGGTGGAGAAGTCCGAGTACCTGTCGCAGGAGCTGCGCAAGCGCGGCATCCCGCACGAGGTGCTGAACGCCAAGCACCACGAGCGCGAGGCGCAGATCGTCGCCCAGGCCGGCCGCAAGGGCGCCGTCACCGTCGCCACCAACATGGCCGGCCGCGGTACCGACATCATGCTCGGCGGCAACCCGGAGCACCTGGCCGCCGCCGAGCTGGCCCAGCGCGGCATCACCCCGGAGGACACCCCGGAGGAGTACGAGGGCGCGCTGCCGGCCGCGATGGAGAAGGCCAAGGTCGCGGTCAAGGCGGAGCAGGAGGAGGTGCAGGAGATCGGTGGCCTCTACGTCCTGGGCACCGAGCGCCACGAGTCCCGCCGGATCGACAACCAGCTGCGCGGCCGCTCCGGCCGCCAGGGCGACCCGGGCGAGTCCCGGTTCTACCTGTCGCTGGGCGACGACCTGATGCGCCTGTTCAAGGCCGGCATGGTCGAGCGCGTGCTCTCCATGGCGAACGTCCCCGAGGACGTGCCGATCGAGTCGAAGATGGTCACCCGCGCCATCGCCTCCGCGCAGACCCAGGTCGAGCAGCAGAACTTCGAGATCCGCAAGAACGTCCTCAAGTACGACGAGGTCCTCAACCGCCAGCGCGAGGTCATCTACGGCGAGCGCCGCCGCGTCCTGGAGGGCGAGGACCTGCAGGAGCAGGTCGGCCACTTCATGGACGACACCGTCGCCGCGTACGTCAACGCCGCCACCGGCGAGGGCTTCGAGGACGACTGGGACCTCGACAAGCTGTGGACGGCGCTCAAGCAGCTCTACCCCGTCTCGCTGGACCTCGACGAGCTGGAGGAGGACGCCGCGGAGAACGGCGGCCTCACCCCGGAGTACCTCACCAAGGTCATCCAGGAGGACATCGCCGCCTCCTACGGCAAGCGGGAGGACCAGCTCGGCGACCAGATCATGCGCGAGCTGGAGCGCCGCGTCGTGCTGTCGGTGCTGGACCGCCGCTGGCGCGAGCACCTCTACGAGATGGACTACCTGCAGGAGGGCATCGCGCTGCGCGCCTACGCCCAGCGCGACCCGCTGGTCGAGTACCAGCGCGAGGGCTTCGACCTGTTCTCCGCGATGATGGAGGGCATCAAGGAGGAGTCCGTCGGCTACCTGTTCAACCTGGAGGTCCAGGTCGAGCAGCAGGTCGAGGAGGTGCCGGTGCCGGACGACGAGCAGGTGCTGCTGGAGAAGCTGGAGAAGGACGCCACCGTCCCCGGCGCCCGCCCGGAGATCCGCGCCAAGGGCCTGGAGGCCCCCGAGCGCAAGAAGCTGCACTACACCGCCCCGTCCGACGAGGTCGGCGGCGGCGTGGTCGAGGGCGACTTCGACGAGGACGGCCTGGTGCCCGACGGTGACGGACTGACCAGGGCCGAGCGCCGCAAGGCGGCCAAGGCTGCGAAGGGCCGGCGCCGCAAGAGCTGACCGGCAGCGCGTGCCCGACGGGGCGTCACCTCCTTCCCGGGGGTGGCGCCCCGCGGCGTTTCCCCAGGTGTTCAGCGGGCCTCGACGGCGGCGCACTGCCACTGCCCGGTGCGGGTGTGCAGCTCCAGCCGGAACGCCAACATGTGGTGCCGGGGCCCGAGTTCGACCCGGACGCAGGCCTCCACCGCACCCGGCGCGGGCGCCGAGTCGTGCACGTGGCCCAGCCGCGGCTGGCAGGACCGCCCGCGCGGACGGAGCGGGCCGCTGCGGGTGAGCGCCGCGAGCTGGTGAAACCCCGGCAGCGTGGTGTGGCGCTGCAACTGGTGCACGGGGCGCACCCCGCACAGCACCTCCACCAGGCGGCGGGCGAAGCGGGTCGCCAGCTCGCTGTGCCCCGTCCGGGTCGGCGCCGGGCTGCGTGGCCGGGCCGGGCGCCCGCCGCCGCAGGCCGCCCGGGGGCTGCGGACGGTCCGGACCGCCTCGCCGGGCGGGTGCGGGTGCGGGTGCCGGACGGGGCGGCGGGCGGAGTGCACCGGGTGGACCAGCGGGCGGATGCGGGGGCCGGGCGTCCGGGTGAGCTGCTCGGTCATCGGGGCCTTCTCGGGGCGTCGGGGCGTGGGGGCCGGTGAGTCGGGTCGGGGCGGGTGTGCCCGACCTTGCTATCGGGCGTGCGGCGGCGGGCCCAAGGCGTCTCGCGCGCCCGCGAGGCGGCCGGGAACTCCACTCGTGCGGGTGGTGTTCGCGGGGGCGGACGGGACCTTGCGGCCCCGGCCGGTCGCGGAGTTGACGCACGGTCGGCGGCCGGGCGGCACCAAGGGGGACACCGCCCGTCCCCTGACCGGCCCAGCGCGGAACCGGCGGCCGCGGGCTGCGTATTCTTGACCCGTCGCACTGTGACCGAGGAAGGTGCCCCCATGCGCGTGTACGTGCCCACCACGCTGAACGACCTGACGGTGGCGCACCCCGAAGGGGTCCTGGAGCAGAGCGTCGCGTACGCGGTGACTCCGGCGCTGCGCGAGTGGTACGTCAGTGACGACCTGGAGGAGCTGGAGTACGCGGCGCTCAACCGGGCGGCGCTGTCCTCGATCCGGCTGCTGGCCGCCGACCCGAAGGCGCCGCGCCGGCGCGTGGTGGTGGCCGTCGAGGTCGCCGACTCCGCGGTGTCGCCGTTCCCGGGCGACGAGTACCAGGACCAGGCCTCGCTGGGCCGGGTGGTGCTGGCCGGCCCGATCCGGCTGGCGAAGGCCGCCTCCGTGCACGCCGACGACGCGGACCCGGACGTGGAGGCCGACGTGGCCGCCGCGGCCGGGGCGATCGCCGCCGCCGACCAGGGCGACCAGGACGCGCAGTTCACCGTGGACGGCGCGGAGGACCACGAGCTGCTCTGGTTCGCCACCCAGGAGATCCCCGGTCTGATCGCCTGATCTTCTCGCTGTACGACCCCGTCACGGCCACCCGGCCGGGGCGGGGTTTTCGCGTTTCCGCACCCGGCTCGGCACCGGCTCCGCACCCGGCTCGGCACCGGCTCGGCACCGGCTCGGCACCGGCATACGAGGCGCTTGCAATCATTGCGCTTGCAAGTTTGTGCGCGTGCAATTATTGTCAAAGCACGTAAGGCGCACTCGCAATCGCATGGAGGTCGGCGTCATGCCTCTCGCGCTCCTCGCCCTGGCCATCGGGGCGTTCGGCATCGGAACCACCGAGTTCGTGATCATGGGCTTGCTGCCCGAGGTCGCCTCGGACTTCGGGGTGTCGATCCCCACCGCGGGCCTGCTGGTCACCGGCTACGCGATCGGCGTGGTCGTCGGCGCGCCGCTGATGACCGTGCTCGGCACCCGGATCAGCCGCAAGCGGATGCTGATGCTGCTGATGGCCCTGTTCACCGTCGGGAACCTGTTCTCGGCCCTCGCGCCGAGCTTCGGGGCGATGCTGGCCGGGCGGATCGTCGCCTCGCTCGCCCACGGCGCGTTCTTCGGGATCGGATCGGTGGTCGCCGCCGAACTCGTCGCACCGGAGAAGAAGGCCGGGGCGATCGCCACCATGTTCACCGGGCTGACGGTGGCCAACATCGTCGGCGTGCCGCTCGGCACCTTCGTCGGCCAGAGCGTCGGCTGGCGGGCCACCTTCGCGATCGTCGCCGCGCTCGGCGTGGTCGGACTGCTGGGCATCGCCCGGCTGGTGCCGGACCTGCCCCGTCCCGAAGGCGCGCACCTGCGCCGGGAGCTGGCCGCGTTCCGCAACGTGCAGGTGGTGCTGGCGATGGCGATGACCGTCCTCGGCTTCGGCGGTGTGTTCGCCGCGATCACCTACATCGCGCCGATGATGACGAAGGTCGCGGGCTTCTCCGACGGCGCGGTGACCTGGCTGCTGGTGCTGCTCGGCGTCGGCATGTTCCTCGGCAACCTGCTCGGCGGACGGTTCGCCGACCGCCGGCTGATGCCGATGCTGTTCACCACCCTCGGCGGACTGGCCGTCGCCCTCGCGCTGTTCACCGTCACCGCCCACAACGAAGTCGCCGCCGCGCTCACCCTGCTGGTGATCGGCGCCCTCGGCTTCGCCACCGTCCCGCCGCTCCAGAAGCGGGTCCTGGACCAGGCGCACGGCGCGCCGACGCTGGCCTCGGCCGTCAACATCGGAGCATTCAACCTGGGCAACGCGCTCGCCGCATGGCTCGGCGGCGCCGTCATCTCCGCCGGCCTCGGCTGGACCGCACCGAACTGGGTGGGCGCGGCGCTGGCCGGCTCCGCCCTGGTGCTGGCCTTCGTCTCGGCCGGCCTGGAGCGCCGCGAGGCCGCCCCCGCGGCCGTCGGCGCCCCCGCCCTGAACCACTGAACCACCCGCACTCCCCGTACTCCCCGCACCGGAGAAGCACCATCATGAGCACCACTGTCATCACCACCTCCGACGCCGAAACCCTGGTCGCCGCCGCCCGCGCCGCCGCCGAGGCGGCCGGGATCGCGGTCAGCGTCACCATCCTGGACGCCGGCGGGCACCTGCTGGCGTTCCGCCGCGACGACCGGGCCGTGCTGATCTCCGGCGAGACCAGCACCCGCAAGGCGTACACGGCGCTCCAGTTGGACGCCCCGACCGCCGACCTGGTCGACCTGGTCAAGCCGGACGGCCCGTTCCACTCGCTGCCGACCGCGCTGGACCGGCCCCTGCTGTTCATCGGGGGCGGCCTCCCGGTGCATTCGCGACGGCCGGCCGGTCGGCGCCGTCGGCGTCGGCGGCGGCACCCCCGAGCAGGACCACGCGTTCGCCACCGCCGCGCTGCGGGAGCTCGCCCAATGAGCGCCCGCACCCCGCAGGAGGTGTTCGCCGAGCACGGCAGGCGCCTGGCCACCGGAGACCTCGACCTGATCGCCGAGAGCTACACCGAGGACGCGGTGTTCCTGACGCCCGACGGCGTCCGCACCGGCCGCGGCGGCGTCAAGCAGGTCATCGGCCGGCTGCTCGCCGAGCTGCCCGACGCCGAGTGGCAGCTCACCCCGCTGTTCGCCGACGACCTGCTGTTCCTGCGCTGGAGCGCCGCCACCGCCACCCGGCAGGTCACCGACGGAGTCGACACCTTCGTCTTCCGCGACGGCCTGATCCGCGCCCAGACCCTGAACTACACCCTCACCGAGAAGGCTTGATTCCCATGACCGTCCCCACCGTCACCCTCAACAACGGCGTCCGGATGCCGCAGCTCGGCTTCGGCGTCTTCCAGGTTCCGGACGAGGAGACCACCGCCGCCGTCGCCACCGCGCTGGAGGCCGGGTACCGCAGCATCGACACCGCCGCGATCTACGGCAACGAGCGCGGCGTCGGCAAGGCGCTGGCCGCGTCCGGGCTGCCCCGCGAGGAGCTGTTCGTCACCACCAAGCTGTGGAACGCCGACCAGGGCTACGACGCGACGCTGCGGGCCTTCGACGCCAGCCTCGACAAGCTCGGCCTGGAGACCGTCGATCTGTACCTGATCCACTGGCCCACCCCCGCCCGGGACCTGTACCTCGACTCCTGGCGGGCGATCGAGCGCCTCGCCGCCGACGGCCGGATCCGTGCCGCGGGCGTCTCCAACTTCCAGCCCGCGCACCTGACGCGGCTGATCGGGAACAGCGGGCTGGTGCCGGCCGTCAACCAGGTCGAGCTGCACCCGGGCCTCCAGCAGGCCGAACTGCGGGCCTTCCACGCCGCGCACGGCATCGCCACCGAGGCCTGGAGCCCGCTCGCCCAGGGCGCCGTCCTGAACGACCCGGCGATCACCGCGATCGCCGAGCGCACCGGCAAGTCCCCCGCCCAGGTGGTGCTGCGCTGGCACCTCCAGCTCGGCAACCTGGTCATCCCCAAGTCCGTCACCCCGGCCCGGATCCGGCAGAACCTCGACGTCTTCGACTTCACCCTCACCGACGCCGAGATGGCCGCCATCGCCGCCACCGACCGCGGCCTGCGCACCGGCCCGAACCCGGACGAGTTCAACGGCTGAGGCGGAGCGTGGGAGGAGCCGCCGAGGTGGCCCTACCCTTGGCGGGTGCGTACACACATAGTCTGGGACTGGAACGGCACCCTGCTGTCGGACATGCCGGCCGTGCTGGGGGCCAGCAACGCGGCGTTCGAGATGGTCGGGATCGGGCCGATGACGCTGGACGAGTACCGGGCGCAGTACGAGATCCCGATTCCGAAGTTCTACGAGCGGCTGCTGGGGCGGATGCCCAGCCGGGCCGAGTGGCTGGCGCTGGACGACGCGTTCCACGTCAAGTACCTGGAGCTGTTCCCGAGCTGCGGGCTGACGCCGGGCGTCGAGGAGCTGCTGTCCGGGTGGGCGGCGGGCGGGCGCAGCCAGTCGGTGCTGTCGATGTACGAGCACGAGAAGCTGGTGCCCGCGGTGGACGCGTTCGGGCTGACCGGGCACTTCCTGCGGGTGGACGGGCGGCGGGGGGAGCCCGGCGGGCGCAAGGCGGCGGAGCTGGCGGTGCACCTGGAGGCGCTGGGCCCCGGGATCGACCGCGCGCGCACCGTGCTGATCGGGGACGCGGCGGACGACGCCGTCGCGGCGCTGTCGCAGGGCATCAAGTCGGTGCTGTGGACGGGCGGCTCGCACACCCGGGAGAAGCTGGTGCACGTCGGCGTGCCGGTGGTGGACTCGCTGGCGGAGGCCGTCGCGGTGGCCGAGGAGCTGTCCCGCTAGGCGTGTCACAGCACGTCAACGCGGGTACGCGCGTTCACCCTGGGAGGGGAACAGCACGCACGCACCACCGTACGGAGCAGTTGAGCAGCATGCCGATCGACGCGGTCACCACCGTCCCCACCCCCGTCAACGAACCGCCGCGGGCGTACGCGCCGGGCAGCCCCGAGCGGGCCCGGCTGCTGCGGGTGACGGACGGGCTGGCCGGGCAGCACACCGCGCTGCCGATGACCATCGGCGGCGCGCAGCGGCTCGGCGGCGGGGAGCGGATCGAGGTGGTGCAGCCGCACCACCACGCGGCGAAGCTCGGCGTGCTGGGCAACGCGACCGCCGCCGACGTGCGGGACGCGGTGGACGCGGCGCTGGCCATGGCGCCCGAGTGGCGGGGCCTGTCGTTCGACGACCGGGCGGCGGTGTTCCTGCGCGCCGCCGACCTGCTGGCCGGGCCGTGGCGCGAGACGCTGGCCGCCGCCACCGTGCTGGGGCAGTCGAAGTCCGTGCAGCAGGCCGAACTCGATGTGTGCGAGCTGGTCGACTTCTGGCGGTTCAACGTGCACTTCGCCCGGCAGATCCTGGCCGAGCAGCCGATCTCCGGCCCCGGGGTGTGGAACCGCGCCGACCACCGCCCGCTGGAGGGCTTCGTCTGCGCGATCACCCCCTTCAACTTCACGGCGATCGCCGGAAACCTGCCGACGGCGCCCGCCCTGATGGGCAACACCGTGGTGTGGAAGCCCGCACCGGCGCAGATGCTGGCCGCGCACTTCCTGATGCGGCTGCTGGAGGCGGCCGGCCTGCCGCCCGGGGTGGTCAACCTGGTCACGGGCGACGGACAGGCGGTGACCGAGGTGGCGCTGCAGGACCCGGCACTGGCCGGGCTGCACTTCACCGGCTCCACCGCCACCTTCCAGCACCTGTGGCGGGAGATCGGCCGCGGCATCGGCCGCTACCGCAGCTACCCGCGGATCGTCGGCGAGACCGGCGGCAAGGACTTCCTGATCGCCCACCCCTCCGCCGACCCGGCCGTGCTGCGCACCGCGATGCTGCGCGGCGCGTTCGAGTACCAGGGCCAGAAGTGCTCGGCGCTGTCCCGGGCGTACCTGCCGCGCAGCCTGTGGCGGCGGATCAAGGACGACTTCCTCGGCGAGGTGGACGCGCTGACCGTCGGCGACGTCACCGACCTGAGCAACTTCATGGGCGCGCTGATCGACGCGCGCGCCTTCGCGCGCAACCGGGACGCGATCGAACGCGCCAAGGCCGACCCGCAGGTGGAACTGCTCGCGGGCGGCCAGTACGACGACGCGATCGGGTGGTTCGTCCGGCCGACCGTGCTGCTCGGCGGCGACCGGCGCGGCGAGATCTTCTCCACCGAGTACTTCGGGCCGATCCTGGCCGTCCAGGTGTACGAGGACAGCCGCTGGGAGGACGCCCTGGAGCGGGTCGACGAGGCCGCCCCGTACGGGCTGACCGGCTCGGTGATCGCGCAGGACCGGCGGGCCATCGCCCAGGCCGTGGAGCGGCTGCGGTTCACCGCCGGAAATCTGTACGTCAACGACAAGCCGACCGGAGCGGTGGTCGGACAGCAGCCGTTCGGCGGCGGCCGGGCCTCCGGCACCAACGACAAGGCGGGCGCGGCGCAGAACCTGCTGCGCTGGACGTCCACCAGGTCGATCAAGGAGACCTTCACCCCGCCGACCGACTACGTCCACCCGCACATGGAGTGGTCCCCCGAGTGACGTACAGGACGCCCGGACGGCTTTGGACAAGGTGTCCAGGAAGGAACGATCTTCGTCCGGGATTGTGCCTCCGTGTCCCCTGACACCTTGGTGCCGCCACGTTAGGCTGGCTGGCGTCGCCGGTTTCGGTCAGGCAGGCCAAACGACTTGTCGTACCCGGGTGAAGCGCGACTCATGCGTAACATGAGCGCTTTTCCACCGCGGGAAGACTGCCGATGGGGCCCGGCGGTGCACCCACCGTCATCACCGAGTCACGCAACGGCGCGCGACAGGAGCCAAACAGCTATGCAGACCAAGCTGGACGCAGCCAAGGCCGAACTGCTCAAGAAGGCAGCAGCAGCCGCTGAGAACAGCCAGGTGGGGGGAGCGGCGCCCGGGGAAGGGCTGAGCAACGGCGCTCTGGCCGCCTACCTGCACCACTACTACCTCCACACCGCCCCCGAGGACCTGATCAGCCGGGACCCGGTGGACGTCTACGGTGCCGCGGCCTCCCACTACCGGCTGGGCCTCAAGCGCCCCCAGGGCACCGCCGAGGTCCGGGTGCACACCCCGACCGTGGAGGAGAACGGCTGGTCCTGCGGCCACACCGTGGTCGAGGTGGTCACCGACGACATGCCGTTCCTGGTCGACTCGGTCACCAACGAGCTGACCCGCCTGAACCGCGCCATCCACCTGGTCGTGCACCCGCAGCTGGCGGTGCGCCGCGACCTCACCGGCAAGCTGCTGGAGATCCTCGACACCGACGCCTGCAACCGCGCGCAGGCCGCCGGCGCCGAGTGGCCCGCGGACGCCTCGGTCGAGTCCTGGATGCACATCGAGATCGACCGCGAGACAAACCGCGAGGACCTGCGCGACATCGAGGCGGGCCTGCGCCGCGTGCTGGGCGACGTCCGCGAGGTCGTCGAGGACTGGTCGAAGATGCGCGACTCCGCGCTCCGACTGGCCGACGAACTCGCCGAGCAGCCCCCCGCGCACCTGTCCGAGCAGGAGGTCGGCGAGGCCTGGGAGCTGATGCGCTGGCTGGCCGACGACCACTTCACCTTCCTCGGCTACCGCGAGTACGACCTGGTCGAGCACAAGGGCGAGGAGGTGCTCAAGGCGGTCGCCGGCACCGGCCTGGGCATCCTGCGCTCCGACCCGCTCAGCCACGACATCGACCACCACCCGGTCTCCGAGGCGTTCGGCCGGCTCTCCGCCCCGGTGCGTGCCAAGGCGCACGAGAAGAAGCTGCTGGTCCTCACCAAGGCCAACAGCCGGGCCACCGTGCACCGCCCCGCGTACCTCGACTACGTCGGCGTGAAGAAGTTCGACGCGGCCGGCGAGCCGATCGGTGAGCGCCGCTTCCTCGGCCTGTTCTCCTCCGCCGCCTACACCGAGTCGGTCACCCGGATCCCCGTGGTGCGCCGCAAGGTGCAGGAGGTCATGGAGGGCGCCGGCTTCTCCGGCGAGAGCCACGACGGCCGCGACCTGCTCCAGATCATGGAGACCTTCCCGCGCGACGAGATGTTCCAGACCGCCGCCGCCGAGCTGCAGTCCGTCGCCACCAGCGTGCTGTACCTGCAGGAGCGCCGCCGGCTGCGGCTGTTCCTCCGTCAGGACGAGTACGGCCGCTACTTCTCGGCGTACGTGTACCTGCCGCGCGACCGCTACACCACCCGCATCCGGCTCGCCCTGATGAGCATCCTCAAGGAGGAGCTGGACGGCGACACCATCGACTACACGGTGTACGCCACCGAGTCGGTGCTCACCCGCCTGCACTTCGTGGTCCGGGTCGCCCCCGGCACCGAGCTGCCGCAGCTGTCCGACGCCGACATCGAGCGGATCGAGAACCGGCTCGCCGAGGCCGCCCGGTTCTGGATGGACGGCTTCAACGACCAGCTGCAGACCGAGTTCGGCGAGGAGAAGGCGGCCGAGCTGGGCCACAAGTACGCCACCGCCTTCCCCGACGGCTACCGCGCCGACTACTCGCCGCGGACCGCCGTCGCCGACCTCCGGCAGATCGAATCGCTCACCGGCGAGGGCGACTTCCGCCTGAACCTGTACCAGCCGGTCGGCGCGGGCGACGACGAGCGCCGCTTCAAGATCTACCGGGTGGGCGGCCCGATCTCGCTCACCGAGGTCCTGCCGGTCCTGCAACGCCTGGGCGTCGAGGTGCTCGACGAGCACCCGTACGCGCTGCGCCGCACCGACGGCACCACCGCGTGGGTGGTCGACTTCGGCCTGCGCCTGCGCGAGGGCACCGACCTCACCGAGGAGGACCGCGAGCGCTTCCAGGACACCTTCTCGGCGACCTGGCGCGGCGAGGCCGAGAACGACGGCTTCAACGAGCTGGTGCTCACCGCCAAGCTGACCTGGCGTCAGGCCGTGGTGCTGCGCGCCTACGCGAAGTACCTGCGGCAGGCGGGCTCCACGTTCTCCCAGGACTACATGGAGGACGCGCTCAACAACAACACCCACACCACCCGGCTGCTGGTCAACCTGTTCGAGGCCCGGCTGTCGCCGAGCCACCGCTCCGGCGGCGACGAGCTGACCGACGCCATCCTGGAAGAGCTGTCCGGAGCCCTCGACGAGGTCGTGTCGCTGGACGAGGACCGCATCCTGCGCTCCTTCCTGCACCTGATCAAGGCCACCCTGCGGACCAACTTCTTCCAGCACGACGCCGAGGGCGACTGGCACTCGTACGTGTCGATGAAGTTCGACCCCAAGGCCATCCCGGACCTGCCCGCGCCCCGCCCCGCCTTCGAGATCTGGGTGTACTCGCCCCGGGTCGAGGGCGTCCACCTGCGCTTCGGCAAGGTCGCCCGCGGCGGTCTGCGCTGGTCCGACCGGCGTGAGGACTTCCGCACCGAGATCCTCGGCCTGGTCAAGGCCCAGATGGTCAAGAACACCGTCATCGTGCCGGTCGGCGCCAAGGGCGGCTTCGTCGCCAAGCAGCTGCCGGACCCGTCGGTGGACCGCGACGCGTGGCTGGCCGAGGGCATCGCCTCGTACAAGACGTTCATCTCGGCGCTGCTCGACATCACCGACAACCTGGTCGCCGGCGAGGTCGTGAACCCGGTCGATGTGGTCCGCCACGACGAGGACGACACCTACCTGGTGGTCGCCGCCGACAAGGGCACCGCGACGTTCTCCGACATCGCCAACGGTGTCGCCGAGGAGTACGGCTTCTGGCTCGGCGACGCGTTCGCCTCCGGCGGCTCGGCGGGCTACGACCACAAGGGCATGGGCATCACCGCCCGCGGCGCCTGGGAGTCCGTCAAGCGCAACTTCCGCGAGCTCGGCGTCGATACCCAGTCCGAGGACTTCACCGTCATCGGCATCGGCGACATGTCCGGCGACGTGTTCGGCAACGGCATGCTGCTGTCCGAGCACATCCGCCTGGTCGCCGCGTTCGACCACCGGCACATCTTCCTCGACCCGAACCCGGACGCGGCCGTCTCGCACGCCGAGCGCCGCCGCCTGTTCGACCTGCCGCGCAGCTCCTGGGACGACTACGACAAGTCGCTGATCTCGGCCGGCGGTGGCGTGTTCCCGCGCTCCGCCAAGTCGATCCAGCTGTCCGCCCAGGTCCGCGAGGTGCTCGGCATCGCGGCGGCCAAGCTCACCCCCGCCGAGCTGATGAAGGCCATCCTGCAGGCCCCCGTGGACCTGTTCTGGAACGGCGGCATCGGCACCTACGTCAAGGCCTCCACCGAGACCAACGCGGAGGTCGGCGACAAGGCCAACGACCCGATCCGGGTCAACGGCGGCGACGTCCGCGCCCGCGTCATCGGCGAGGGCGGCAACCTCGGCTGCACCCAGCTCGGCCGGATCGAGTTCGCCTCCCACGGCGGCCCGCAGTCCAGCGGCGGCTGGATCAACACCGACGCCATCGACAACTCGGCCGGCGTGGACACCTCGGACCACGAGGTGAACATCAAGATCCTGCTCAACCAGGTGGTCGCCGACGGCGACATGACGGTCAAGCAGCGCAACACCCTGCTCGCCGAGATGACCGACGAGGTCGGCCGCCTGGTGCTGCGCAACAACTACGCGCAGAACGTGGTGCTGGCCAACGCCGTCGCGCAGGCCGCCAGCATGGTCAACGTGCACGCCCGCATGATCAGCCGGCTGGAGTCCAACGGACAGCTCGACCGGGCGCTGGAGTTCCTGCCCACCGAGAAGCAGATCCGTGAGCGCCAGCAGGCCGGCCGCGGCCTGTCCCAGCCCGAGCTGTCGGTGCTGCTGGCCTACACCAAGATCACCCTCGCGGACGAGCTGCTCGCCACCGACCTGCCCGACGACCCGTACTTCCGGGACGTGCTGCACCAGTACTTCCCGTCCGCGCTGCGGGCCCGGTTCGCCGAGCAGATCGACAACCACCCGCTGCGCCGGGAGATCATCACCACCCTGATCGTCAACGACACGATCAACCGCGGTGGCTGCACCTTCGCGTTCCGGCTCCGCGAGGAGACCGGCGCGACGATGGAGGAGATCGCCCGCACCCACGCCGCCGCCCGCGCGGTGTTCGGCCTGGAGCAGCTCTGGGACAAGGTCGAGGGCCTCGACAACCAGGTCGGCGCCAAGATCCAGACCACCATGCGGCTGCACGCCCGCCGCCTGGTCGAGCGCGCCACCCGGTGGATGCTGGGCAACCGCCGCCAGCCGCTCGACATCGCCGGCACCATCGCGTTCTTCCACGACCGGGTCAACCAGGTCTGGAACTCGCTGCCCAAGCCGCTGCGCGGCGAGGACCTCGCCTGGTACGAGTCGGTGTACCAGAAGCTGTCCTCGGCCGGCGTGCCGGACGAGCTGGCCAGCCGGATGGCCGGGCTGTCCTCCGCGTTCCCGACCCTCGACATCGTCGGTGTCGCGGACCGCTCGGACGCCGACGTGATGGAGGTCGCCGAGCTGTACTACGACCTCGGCGACCGCCTGGAGATCAGCCACCTGCTCGACCGGATCATCGAACTGCCGCGCACCGACCGGTGGTCCTCGATGGCCCGCGCCGCGATCCGCGAGGACCTGTTCGCCGCGCACGCCGCGCTCACCGCCGACGTGCTGGCCGCCGGACCGGCCGGATCCAGCCCCGAGGAGCGCTACACCGAGTGGGCCGAGCTCAACGGCAACCTGCTCAGCCGGGCCCGCACCACCCTCGACGACATAAGGGGTTCGGACAACTACGAGCTGTCCAGCCTCTCGGTCGCCATGCGGGTCATCCGCACCCTGCTGGGCGCCGGTCGCTGACCGCACCACCCCGAAGGGGCCCGGGCACCTGCCCGGGCCCCTTCGGGCGTTCTGGGACCTCCGGGTTTCCGACACAATGGCGGGCATGACGGAGGCTGTGTTCGACCGACTGACCGCGCTGCTCGGCGAGCCCGACCAGCAGGCCCCGCAGGCGAGTTGGGACGCCTCCGAGGAGATGCTCGGGGTCCGCCTGCCGAGCGGCTACAAGACCTTCGTGGACCGCTGGGGCCCCGGCACCCTGGACGGCTTCCTGAGCGTGTTCGGGCCGGTCGACGGCACGGCGGCGGAGGCCCGCGAGCTGTGGGGCCTGTGGTACGGCTGGAAGCCCGGCCAGCAGCGCAACCTGGACTTCGACCCGTTCCCGTACCACCCCGAGCCCGGCGGGCTGATCGGCTGGGGCGCCGACAAGTACGGCGGCGCCTGGTTCTTCCTCGCCCAGGGCCCCGACCCGGACCGCTGGCCGATCGCCGTGGTCAGCGACACCGGCCAGTGGTACGCCACCCGCGGCACCTTCCCCGAATTCCTGCTGCGCTGCCTGGAACGCGAGAACTACCCGCTGTTCCTGGACCTCACCTGGCCGCGCCCGCAGCCCCACTACCGGCCGCTGCGGGCAGACTGAGCACCACCGTCAGCCCACCGTCCGGGTTGCCCGCCAGCCGCAACTCCCCACCGTGGGCCTCGGTGATCGCGGCGACGATCGCCAGCCCCAGGCCGTGCCCGCGCCGCACCGGGCCGCGCTGCGCCGTCCGTCCGCTGCCGCGCAGGAACGGCTCGGTGAGCGTGGCGACCAGTGAACTGTCCAGCACCGGGCCGGAGTTGCGCACCGTCAGCTGCACCCGGCCGGGGTGCTGCCGGTCCGGGCCGGTGGCCAGCTCCACCCGGCCGCCGGACGGCAGGTTGTGCCGGACGGCGTTCTGCAGCAGGTTCACCGCCGCCTGCCGCAGCAGCACCTCGTGGCCGGCGGCCGGGGCGGCGGACAACTCCGCGCCGACCGCCACACCCAGCTCGGCGGCCTCGGCGGCCACCGCCGCCAGCGCCTCGCGGGCCGGCGCGGACAGCTCCACCGGCGCCGACTCCGGTACGCGGTGCGGGAGTTCGGCGAGTTGCAGCAGCGCCTCGGTGACCTCGATGCCGCGCCGGTTGGTGTCCAGCAGCCGCTCCACCAGCCGCGACCAGTCCTGCCCCGCCGGGTCGGCCGCCGCCACCTGAAGCATCGTCCGGTTGATCGCCAGCGGCGTGCGCAGCTCGTGCGAGGCGTTCGCCGCGAAACGCTGCTGCGCGTCGAACGCGCGCTCCAGCCGGGCCAGCATCTCGTCGAAGGCGTCCGCGAGTTCGGTGAACTCGTCCCGCGGCCCCGCCAACGCGATCCGGTGCCCCAGATCCCCGCCCGACGCCCGCCGCGCCGCCGCCGTCACCTCCTGCAACGGCCGCAGCACCCGCCCCGCCACCAGCCAGCCGCCCGCCATCCCCACCACCGTCAGCAGCACCAGCGCGAACGCCTCCGCCGTGAGCAGCGAGCGCAGGATCTCCTGCCGCGACGGGGCGTCCGAACGGTAGCGCGGATTCGCCGAGGTCAGCGGATAGTTGGGGACGTACTTCATGCCGACGTACACCACGCCCAGGCAGAGCACGCCGGTGGTCACGGTGAACAACGTGTAGCTCAACGTCAGCCGCAGCCGGGCGGTCAACCGGCGCGGGCGGCTCACACCGCGTCCAGGCGGTAGCCGACACCCGGCACGGTGTGGATCACCCACGGCTCACCGAGACGCTTGCGCAGACCCGAGATGGTGATCCGCACCGCGTTGGTGAACGGATCCGCATGCTCGTCCCAGGCCCGCTCCAGCAGGTCCTCGGCGCTCACCACCCCGCCGCGCGCCGCCATCAGCACCTCCAGCACCGCGAACTGCTTGCGCGGCAACGCGACATAGCGCCCGTCCCGGAACACCTCACGCCGGAACGGATCCACCCGCAGCCCCGCGAACTCCAGCACCGGCGGCGCGGAGTGCTCCGGCCGACGGGCCAGTGACCGCAGCCGCACCACCAGCTCGGCCAGGTCGAACGGCTTGGTCAGATAGTCGTCCGCGCCCAGCTCGAACCCCGCCACCTTCTGGTCCAGCCGGGACGCCGCCGTCAGCATCAGCACCCGGCAGCCCAGCCCCGCCGCGACGATCCGCCGGCACACCTCGTCCCCGGACAACCCCGGCAGGTCCCGGTCCAGCACCACCACGTCGTACCGGTGCACCCCCAACCGCTCCCACGCCGCCTCGCCGTCCCCCGCCACGTCGCACGCGATCGCCGCCAACCGCAACCCCGCCTGCACCGCCTCGGCGAGGTACACCTCGTCCTCCACCACCAGCACCCGCACGCGACAGCTCCGCTCCTCGACGACCGAACCCCCATTGGACCCGACACCCCATGTCGAAAACGTATGGGGACCCCACCACCTGCTGCGCGGGCTGGTGGGGTGGGAGAGGGGGAGTGCTGCGCGTGGCTGGCGGGGGTGGGGAGAGGGGGTGCTGCGCGTGGCTGGCGAGGGTGGGGGAGGGGTGCTGCGCGTGGCTGGCGAGGGTGGGGAGAAGGAACGCTGCGCGTGCCTGGCGGGGTGGGGAGAAGGAACGCTGTGCGGGGCTGGCAGGGGTGGGGGAGGGGTGCTGCGCGTGGCTGGCGGGGGTGGGGAGAAGGAACGCTGCGCGTGGCTGGCGAGGGTGGGGAGAAGGAACGCTGCGCGGGGCTGGCGGGGCTGGGGGAGAAAGAACGCTGCGCGTAGCCGGCAGGGGTGGGGAGAAGGAACGCTGCCCGTGGCTGGAAGGGGGGAGAGGGAGCGCGCTGCGCGGGGCTGGCGGGGTGAGGGGAGGGGGAGTGCTGCGCGGGCTGGCGGGGTGAGGGGCGGGGGTGTCGAAAACGTATGGGGAAACGCAGACGCCCTCGCAACACCGCTCGCCCTGCAGTGGAGCCCGGAAGCAGGTGCACGGAGCAGGAGGCAGCGATGCGGAGGATCACGTGGCGGACGATCGTCGGAGTGGGGGCGGTGGCGGTGCTCGGGGCGGTGGCGGCGTTTGCCGTGGGGGGATCGGACCAGGTGCGGGCGGCCGACGGCGAGCTGGCCGCCGGTGTCTCGGTGAGCCCGTTCGACGACAGTTCGGCGGCGGTGAGCGGGCTCGACCCGGCGCTGCTTGCCGCGGTGCGGGCCGCCGCGACGGATGCGAAGGCGCAGGGGATCGACCTGCGGGTCACGTCAGGGTGGCGCAGCCGGAGTTACCAGCAGCGGTTGCTGGACGCCGCGGTGGAGAAGCACGGCAGTCCGGAGCTGGCGCGGCGGTACGTGAACACGCCGGACAAGTCCTCGCACGTGTCCGGCAAGGCGGTGGACATCGGGCCGACCAACGCCGACGACTGGTTGAACCGGAAGGGCGCCAAGTACGGGCTGTGCCAGGTGTTCGCCAACGAGATGTGGCACTTCGAGCTGCTGACCACGCCGGGCGGCCGCTGCCCGTCGCAGCTTCCGGACGCCGCCGGCTGAGTGGCGTCCGGAAACCCCGGGCGGTCAGCTCTCGGTGGCGCGGCGCAGCGCGGAGGCGAGCAGGGCGAGGTCGGTGGGGCCGTTGCCGAGTTCGCGGACGGGGCGCGGGGACGGGGCGGCGCCGTGGTCCTCCAGGCGTTGGGCGACGACGGTGGGCCGGAGCGTCGCGGTGCGCGGGATGCGGCCGCTGACCCGGGCGCCCTGGAAGGCGGTGACGGCGCCGTCGGGGCGGCGCAGGTAGCCGCGGCCGGGGGTGGTGCCGGGCAGCGCGGCGGCGTCGGGCAGGTCGATCAGCAGGTCGGAGTCGCCGGGCTGTTCGGTGCGCAGGGCGATCCGCAACTGCGCGGCTTCGTCGAGTTCGGTGTCGGCGGTGCTCTCCGGCGAGCCGGTGGCGGCGACCACGTGCACGCCGAGGCGGGCGCCGCGGGTGGCGGCGGCGGCCAGCGCGCGGGCGAGTGGGCGGCCGCCGGGGGAGGCGGGGCCGAGCAGCGCGTCGTAGTCGTCGACGATGACGATCAGGCGGGCCGGGGAGGCGTCGAGGGGCGGTGCGTCGGGGGAGCGGCGGGGCTCGACCACCCGGACGCGGTCCGTGGCGGGGCCGCCGACCAGCGCGGGGGTCTTGTCGAAGACCTGCCGGGTGTGCCACTCGGTGAAGCTGAGGCCGTCGAACAGGGCTTCGCGGTGGGCGAGTTCGTCGAGCAGGCGTTCGGCGGCGAGCAGTGCGCCGCGCGGGTCCTCGGCCGCGTTGACGTGGTCGGTGACGTGCGGCAGGTCGGTGCAGCCGGCCAGGCCGCCGTCCTCGGCACGGTCGCCGTCGATCATCAGCAGGGCCAGCCGGTCGGGGCGTTCGGAGACGGCGAGCGAGGCGGCGAGGGCGCGCAGCAGTTCGGACTTGCCGGAGCGGGGGCCGCCGCCGATCAGCAGGTGGTCGCCGTCCTCGGCGAGGTCGACGGCGCAGGTCTCCTCGCCGGCGGCGCCGCGCGCGGTGCCGAGCAGGGCGGTGGCGGCGCCCGCGCCGGCGGGCAGCGCGTTCCAGCTTTCGGCGAGCCGGGCGGGGGAGAGCGATTCGGAGCGCAGCAGGTCGAGCAGGCGCAGTGCTTCGGGGAGCGGTCCGCGGGCGGCGTGGTCGGCGTCGGTGGCGGCTTCGCGGAGCGGGGCGAGGGTGCGGGCGAGACGTTCGGCCCAGGCGGGGGAGACCGCGTCGAGGGCGATGTCGGTGAGGTGTTCGCGGGCGCCGCCGGTCGGCCGGTCGAGGGTGAGGCGGGTGGCGACCTCGCCGGTGATCAGGCCGAACGCGCCGAGCCCGGTGGGGAGTTCCTCGGGCGTCTCGGCGAGGCAGAGGGCGAACACGCCGGCCGCGGGGCCCTGCCGCAGCAGCAGTCCGAGGGCGCGCCGGCCGGCTTCGGTGCCGGGGTCGCCGTCGACCAGGACGACGGTGGCGGGTGCGGCGGTGGTGGCGGAGGCGAGTTCGGTGAGCCGGGCCTCGGCCTGCTCGGGGCCGAGGCCGTAGAGCAGTCGGCAGGCCTGGCCGTGCGAGGGCCGCAGGTGGGGCAGCCACTGGGCCCAGGCCCAGTCCTCGGCGTGGTGCTCGGGGGCGACCACGACCAGGGCGAGGCCGCTGGGCGGGTGCAGCGCGGCGAGTTGGGCGAGCGCGGCGCGGGCCAGGCCGGTGAGGCGGTGGCGCGGGCCGGCCAGGCCGAGGCTGCCGGCGGTCTGCAGGTCGACGGTGGCGGGGACGGCGGGCAGCAGGGTGCCGGGGGCGGTGCCGGGGCCGCCGGGGAGGTCGGCGGTGCCCAGGCGCAGGGTGAGCGCGTCGGGGTGGTCGGGGCCGCGTTCCCACAGCCGGGGGCCGGTGCCGAGGGCGGCGAGCAGCAGGGCGGCCGGGTCGGGCCAGCGTTCGCGCTGGTTGGCGGCCTGCCGCAGGCGGGCGGTGGCGTGCTGGCGTTCGGTGTCGACGGCGGGCGGCTCGGGGCGGGTGCGGCGCAGCCAGCGGCCGCGGCCGCCGCCGTGCTCGGCGGGGGGTTCGGCGGCGGGCGGGGGGCCGGCCGGGCGGCCGGGCGCGGTGCGGGCGGTGGGGCGGGGGGCGAGCCGGAGCCGGCCCTCGCCGTCGGGCGTGGTGCTGCGGGCCGCTATGTCGGCGGGGTGGGCGAGCTGGAGGGTGGATTCGCCGATCCGCAGCAGTGCGCCGGGCGCGAGCTCGGCGCTCTCCTCGCGCAGGTAGCGCTCGTCCAGCAGGGTGCCGTTGGTGGAGCCGAGGTCCTGGACGGTGGCGTGGCCGTCGGCGGTGAGGTGCAGGGCGAGGTGCAGCCGGGACACGTCGGGGTCGTCGAGCGGCACGTCGGCCTCGGTGGAGCGGCCGATCCGGATCCGCTCGCCGTGCAGGCGGTGGACGCCGCCGGCGTCGGGGCCGCCGACGACGCGCAGTTCGGCGGCGGGGTGGCCGGCGGTGTCCTCGGTGTCCGGGTCGGGTTCGCCGAGGGCGAGGACGGTGCCGTCGATCAGCGGGGGGTGGCCGATCGGGAGCTGCTCGTCCAGGCGCTGCTCACCGGCGTACAGGTGGATGTGGGTGGCGGAGCGCGGGCCGCGGACGCCGACCGCGCCGGCCAGTGCGGTGGCGACGGCGCCGAGCGTGGTGCCGGCCGGTGCGGTGACCAGGACGTCGGCGGAGCTCCCGGGGCTGGTCGGGCCGCTGCGCGGTCGAAGGACGGTGAGCCGGATCTGCATCACGCCCGGGGTCCCTTCTGCACACGTGTGGTGCCTGCCATCCTGCCACTCGGGACGGACAGTCCGCGCACGGTACCGGATTTGACGATCTTGCGATCATCGACATGGTGAATCCGACGCCGGGTCAGGTCAAGGACACCCCGGCACCCCAGGTGGCCGACAGTGCGCGACCGGCCCCGGCAACACCTCGGAAACCCGCGCGGGCACCGTTAGAGTTGCCGAAAACCGGGAGCCCTCGCGCGCGGGCGGATCCCAAAGGCCCCGGCGCCGTTCACGGGAACGGGGGAGTGCCGGAACGCGGCCCCGCAGCGGGCGCCGGGTGACCGAACGGAGTGCACAGGTGCGGCCTGTCGGAAGCAAGTACCTGCTTGAGGAGAGCCTCGGACGCGGAGCGACCGGCACGGTCTGGCGCGGCCGGGTGCGCGAGGACGCCGCCGTGCCGGGCCTGCAGCCCGGCCAGGCGGTCGCGGTGAAGGTGCTGCGCGAGGAACTCGCCGCCGACCCGGACGTGGTGATGCGCTTCCTGCGCGAGCGCTCCGTCCTGCTGCGGCTGACCCACCCCAACATCGTGCGCACCCGCGACCTGGTGGTCGAGGGCGAGCTGCTCGCCCTGGTGATGGACCTGATCGACGGCCCCGACCTGTTCCGCTACCTGCGCGAGTCCGGCCCGCTGTCGCCGATCGCCGGTGCGCTGCTGATGGCGCAGATCGCCGACGCGCTGGCCGCCAGCCACGCCGACGGCGTGGTGCACCGCGACCTGAAGCCCGCCAACGTCCTGCTGGCCACCCTGGCCCTCGACGGCGGCGAACAGATGTATCCGATGCTCACCGACTTCGGCATCGCCCGCCTCGCCGACTCCCCGGGCATCACCCGCACCCACGAGTTCGTCGGCACCCCCGCGTACGTCGCCCCGGAGTCCGCCGACGGCCGCCCGCAGACCGCCGCCGTGGACGTCTACGGCGCCGGCATCATGCTGTACGAACTGGTCACCGGCCGGCCGCCGTTCCAGGGCGACAACCCGATGGCGATCCTGCAGGCCCACCTCGCGCAGGAGCCGCAGCGCCCGCGCACCATGCCGGAGCCGCTGTGGACGGTGGTCGAGCGCTGCCTGCGCAAGGACCCGGCCGAGCGGCCCACCGCCGTCTCGCTGGCCGAGGCGCTGCGGGTGGTGGCGGCCGGCATCGGCGTGCACTCCTCGCCCGCCGCCGTGGACGCCGCCCTGTCGGTCGGCGCCCTGCTGGTGCCCGACCCGGCCCTCGCCCCGCCCGCCCCGGCCCAGGCCCCCGCGCCCGGCGGCAACGGCTACGACCCGGCGGCCGCCACCCAGGTCATGACGCACCATCAGGCCGTCCCGGGCGCCGAGGACCGCACCCAGCTGATGAGCCCCCAGCCGCCCGCGCCGCCCGCCGACCGCACCAGGGTGATGCCCTCGATGCCGCCCGGGGCCGAGCAGCCGCCCGCGCAGCCGGACGGGCCGCACCCGTGGCAGACCCAGCTGCAGGCCGCCCGGGACCGCAACGAGCAGACCCGGATCGGTTACTTCGAGCCGGAGGACCTGGCCGACCCGCAGGTCGCGCCCCGCCCGTACCAGGCCGGCCAGTACCCGCCGCCCGGACAGCGCCCGCCGGTCGCCCCGCCGCCGTACCAGGCCCCGCACCCGCAGCAGCAGCCCGGCGGCGGCCGGTACGCCCCGCAGCCGGGCCCGTACCAGCCGCAGCCCGGCCGGCACCCGCAGCAGGGCGGCGGCCAGTACCCGCAGGGCCGCGGCGGCCGCCCGCCGGTCGCCCCGCCGCCGTACCAGGCGCAGCAGCCCGGCCCGCCGCCCGGCTACGACGGCCGGCCGCAGGGCTACGGGGCGCCGCAGCACCGACCTGAGCCGGCCCCGCAGCGCCGGCCCGAGCCTGCCCCGCCGCGTCACCAGGAGCCGCCGTACCGGGAGCCGGAGCCGCCCCGCGCGCGGGAGCGCGAACCGCGCCCGCGCAGCCGCAACCGGATGTGGATCCCCGGCCTGGGCTGTGCGAAGGGCTGCCTGGTGGTGCTGGTGGTGCTGGCGCTGGGCTGCCTGGCGCTGTGGAACTTCACGCCGCTGCCGCACTACTGGGACAACGTGGTGGGCTGGTTCGACTCGGCGAAGTCCTGGATCAGCAGCCATACCGGCAACTAGGTTTGACGCTTTGTCGACAATCCGGCGAAATTCCTCCCGATCTGAACCGCTCCGGGGGCCCTCCGCGGCCCCCGGAGTCCGCTCGGGCGCGTAGGTTGGTCCGCGAGCACCGACCTCACGAGCCCACGGAGCAGCATTGGCACGCAAGATCGGCAGCCGGTACACGGTCCACCAGGTGATCGGCCGCGGCTCGGCCGGCACGGTGTGGCTCGGCGAGGGCCCGGACGGGCCGGTGGCGGTGAAGCTGCTGCGCGAGGACCTGGCCGCCGACCAGGTCCTGGTCGGCCGCTTCGTCCAGGAGCGCACCGCACTGACCTGCCTCGACCACCCGCGCGTGGTCGGGGTGCACGACATGGTGGTGGACGGCAGCGACCTCGCCCTGGTGATGGACCTGGTCCAGGGCACCGACCTGCGCACCCGCCTGGAGCGCGACGGCGTGCTCGACCCGCTGGTCGCCGCCTCGGTGATCGCCGATGTCGCCGACGGCCTGGCCGCCGCGCACGCCGCCGGCATCGTGCACCGCGACGTCAAGCCGGAGAACGTCCTGCTCGACCTGGCGGCCCCGCCCGGCCCCGGCGGCGCCCCGCGCGCCAAGCTCACCGACTTCGGCATCGCCCGCCTGGTCGACGCACCCCGCCGCACCCGGGCCACCCGGATCATCGGCACCCCCGACTACCTGGCCCCCGAGATCATCGAGGGCCTGGAGCCGCGCGCCGCCGTCGACATCTACGCCCTCGCCACCGTGCTGTACGAGCTGCTCACCGGCGCCACCCCGTTCGGCGGCGGCCACACCGGCGCGGTGCTGCGCCGGCACGTCACCGAGAACGTCCCGCCGGTCGAGGGGATGCCGGACGGCCTGTGGCGGATCATCTCCGAATGCCTGGCCAAGGCCCCCGCCTCCCGGCTGCGGGCCGCCGAACTGGCCTCCCGGCTGCGCGAGCTGCTGCCCGAACTGGCCGGGGTCGGCCCGCTCGCGGTGCCCGCCCAGCGGACCGCCACCGAGGAGGCGCCCACCCCCGGCGAGGCTGTCTACGCGGAGGCGGACACCGGCCGCGGCACCCACCGCCGCCGCCGCGGCCCCGCCGTCCCGCTGGTGCCCGGGCCCACCCCCGACTCCACCCGCGACACCCACACCAGCCTGCGCCGCCCGTCCGCCGGGGAGCTCGCCTCCTACGCGGAGGAGTCCCGCGCCCAGCGCAGCCAGCCCGCGCCCGTTCACCGGCGCACCCGGGCCCAGCTGATCCGCCGCCGCCGCACGCTGGCCGTGCTGATCGCGGTGATCCTGCTGCTCGCGGGGGCCGCCGCCGCCTGGACGGCGTTCGCCGCCGAGCCCCCCGCGTCCAGTACGGGAGCCGTCCACCTCATCCGGTACCCCCGGTTGTAGCCGAGCCCCCCCGGCGAACCATTACCCTTGTGGCGTGGCAGCCGTCGATCCTTCCGAAGAGCTCAAGAACCTCGACTCGACCATGGCGTCGATCGAGGCAGTCCTCGACCTGGACAAGATCCGGGCCGACATCGCAACCCTGGAGGAGGAGGCAGCCGTCCCCACCCTGTGGGACGACGTCGCGAACGCGCAGAAGGTCACCAGCCGGCTCTCCTTCCTCCAGGGCGAGCTGCGCAAGGTGGAGTCCCTGCGCGGCCGGGTCGAGGACCTGGGCGTCCTGTTCGAGCTCGCCGAGGCCGAGGACGACGCGGACACCCGCGTCGAGGCCGAGAACGAGCTGGAGGCCGTCAAGAAGGCCGTCGAGGAGCTGGAGGTGCGCACGCTGCTCTCCGGTGAGTACGACGCCCGTGAGGCCCTCGTCAACATCCGTGCCGAGGCGGGCGGCGTCGACGCCGCCGACTTCGCCGAGCAGCTGATGCGCATGTACCTGCGCTGGGCCGAGCGGCACGGCTACCCGACCGAGGTCTACGACACCTCGTACGCCGAAGAGGCCGGCATCAAGTCCGCGACCTTCACCGTCAAGGCCCCCTACGCCTACGGCACCCTCTCCGTCGAGCAGGGCACCCACCGCCTGGTGCGCATCTCCCCGTTCGACAACCAGGGCCGCCGGCAGACCTCCTTCGCCGGCGTCGAGGTGCTCCCCGTCGTCGAGCAGTCCGACCACGTCGACATCGACGAGGGCGACCTGCGCGTGGACGTGTACCGCGCCTCCGGCCCCGGCGGCCAGGGCGTCAACACCACCGACTCCGCGGTCCGCATCACCCACCTTCCGACCGGCATCGTGGTCTCCTGCCAGAACGAGCGCTCGCAGATCCAGAACAAGGCCTCGGCGATGAACGTCCTCCAGGCCAAGCTGCTGGAGCGGCGCCGCCAGGAGGAGAAGGCCGCGATGGACGCCCTCAAGGACAGCGGCAGCTCCTGGGGCAACCAGATGCGCTCCTACGTCCTGCACCCGTACCAGATGGTCAAGGACCTGCGTACCGAGCACGAGGTCGGCAACCCGCAGTCCGTGCTGGACGGCGACATCGACGGCTTCATCGAGGCCGGCATCCGGTGGCGCAAGCAGCGGGAGAGCTGACGCTGCGAGGGAGGAGGCCGGCCGAGATGAACATCAAGCACAGCATTGAGGCCGGCATCCGGTGGCGCAAGCAGCGCGAAAGCTGATCGTCATGAGAAAGGGCCCCACCGCTCGGCGGTGGGGCCCTTCTCCGTGTCTCGGGATCAGCGTGCCAGTAGCGCCAGCGCGATCAGGGCGGCGCACAGGACGGCGAGCAGCACCGTCGGGTTGAGTGCGGCGAACGGCCCGTGCTGCTCCTGCTGGAGCCGGGCGCGGTTGGCGCGACACACCGGGCAGCGGCCGTCGATGACGCGGCCGTTGCAGTTGGCGCACACCAGTTGGTCGCAGGTCATGCGTGTCCTCCTTGCTGCATAGCCAACGTGCCGGAGGCGGCTTCGGTTCCGACTCTCCTACCACTCTGCCAGGTTCCGGACACCTGGGCCCCCGGAGGGGAAGGGTTGTCGATCTGTGACGTAGGTCGCAATTCCGGGTCCGAACCGGAACCGGCGCAGATGGCATTCCGATGGGTAGCCGTGCGGTTACTGCGGGTGCGCAAGGACGTCGCGTAAGGTCACTGCCTCCGATCCACCTAGGATGGCCCCCGTGATGCAGCCGTGATCAGATTCGACAACGTCTCCAAGACCTATCCCAAGCAGAACCGTCCGGCCCTGGACAACGTCTCGCTGGAGATCGAGAAGGGCGAGTTCGTCTTCCTGGTCGGCTCGTCCGGTTCGGGCAAGTCGACGTTCCTGCGCCTGTGCCTGCGCGAGGAGCGCCCGTCCACCGGCGCGGTGCACGTGCTCGGCAAGGACCTGGGCAAGCTCTCCAACTGGAAGGTGCCGCACATGCGGCGCCAGCTGGGCACCGTGTTCCAGGACTTCCGCCTGCTGCCGAACAAGACCGTGGGGCAGAACGTGGCGTTCGCCCTGGAGGTCATCGGCAAGCCGAAGAGCGCCATCAACAAGGTGGTGCCCGAGGTGCTCGACCTGGTCGGCCTCGGCGGCAAGGAGGAGCGGATGCCCGGCGAGCTGTCGGGTGGTGAGCAGCAGCGCGTGGCGATCGCCCGCGCCTTCGTGAACCGTCCGATGCTGCTGATCGCCGACGAGCCCACCGGCAACCTCGACCCGCAGAACTCGGTCGGCATCATGAAGCTGCTGGACCGGATCAACCGGACCGGTACCACCGTGCTGATGGCCACCCACGACCAGGCGATCGTCGACCAGATGCGCAAGCGCGTCATCGAGCTCGACAAGGGCATCCTGGTCCGCGACCAGGCCCGCGGCGTCTACGGCTACCAGAGCTAGAAGAGAGAAGCATGCGCGCCCAGTTCGTTCTGTCGGAGATCGGTGTCGGTCTCCGCCGCAACCTGACCATGACGATCGCCGTCGTGGTCAGTGTCGCGCTCTCGCTCGCCCTCGCCGGTGCCTCGTTGCTGGTTCGCGACCAGGTCAACTCCATGAAGGACTACTGGTACGACAAGGTCGAGGTCAGTATTTACTTCTGCGCCAAGTCGGACCACAACTCGTCCCAGTGCGCGGCCGGAGCGGCCACCGACGACCAGATCCAGGCGGTCAAGGCCGAGCTGGACAAGCGCTCCGACCTGGTGCAGAGCGCCACCTTCGAGAGCCCGCAGGAGGCGTACCAGCACTTCAAGGAGTCCAACCCGGACAACCCGCTGCTCGCGGCGGTCGGTGCGGACGCGCTGCCGGCGTCCTGGCGGGTCAAGCTCAACGACCCGACCAAGTACGACGTGATCCAGAGCGCCTTCGCCGGCAAGCCCGGCGTCAAGTCGGTCGAGGACCAGCGCAAGATCCTGGAGAACCTGTTCGGCCTGCTGCGCGGCCTGCAGACCGCCGCCTTCGTGATCATGGCGCTGATGCTCTGCGTGGCACTGCTGCTGATCGTCAACACCGTCCGGGTGTCGGCGTTCAGCCGTCGCCGCGAGACCGGCATCATGCGGCTGGTCGGCGCGTCCAACTTCTACGTGCAGATGCCGTTCATCGCGGAGGCCGCGTTCGCCGCGCTGCTCGGTGCGGCGCTGGCCTCGTTGCTGCTTCTGGGTGGGCATTTCTTCGTCCAGGGATGGCTGGCGAAGAAGGTGCTGTTCATCCACTTCATCGGCCTGTCCTCGGTGCTGGCGGTCATTCCGCTGCTGGTGGTGGTCGGTATGGCGATGGCCGGCATCGCGGCGTTCTTCACCCTCCGCAAGTACCTGAAGGTCTGACGGGCCGTCGGCACTGCCCGCCGGTGGCCCTACACTCGCTGGCATGCCGACAGCTCCGCGAGTGCGCCAGGGGATGACCCTCGGCCTGGTGTTCGGCGCCGTGCTGTTCGCCGGAGCCGCTTCCGGGGCCTGGGGCGAACCGATCGGTTCGCCCCAGGCCCCTTCGTCGTCCGACGGGGTCCGCGGCGCGGACCTGTCCGGGGCCGACCTGAGCCCGCAGGAGGCCCGGCAGCTGGTCGGCGCCAGCGGCGACCGGTGGGCGGCCTACCTCAGTCCGCAGCAGTACCGGGACTTCACCGGCGGCCGCTACCCGGGCGTCGGACTGTCCGTGGAGCGTGCGGCCGGCGGCCCCACCGAGGTGGCCGGGGTGCTGCCCGGCTCGCCCGCCGCCCGGGCCGGCATCACCGTCGGCAACCGGCTGGTCAGCGTGGACGGCGTCCAGGCGGACCGGCTGCCGGTCACCGAGCTGGTGTCCCGGCTGCGCGGCGGCCCGGCCGGCAGCGCGGTCGTGGTCGGGGTGCGGGACGGTGACGGGCCGGTGCGCGAGCTCGGCCTGACCCGGGCCGAACTGGCCGCCCGCGAGGTGGAGACCGACCGTCCCAGCCCAGGCGTGGCGCGGATCGCGGTGCACGCCTTCACCAAGGGCGTGGCCGGCCAGGTGCGCGCGGCCGCGGCCGGCGCCCGGGGCGTGGTGCTGGACCTGCGCGGCAACTCCGGCGGCCTGGTCGAGGAGGCCGTCGGCGTCGCCTCGGCGTTCCTCGACGGCGGCCCGGTGGCCAGCTACCAGGCGCGTGGCGAGCGCCGCGAACTGACCGCCGCCCCCGGCGGCGACACCGCCGTCCCGCTGGTGGTGCTGGTCGACGGCGGCACCATGAGCGCCGCCGAGCTCCTGGCCGGCGCCCTGCAGGACCGCTCCCGGGCCGTCCTGGTCGGCGAGCGCACCTTCGGCAAGGGCACCGTCCAGCAGCCCAGCACGCTCGCCGACGGCTCGGTGCTCGAACTCACCGTCGGCCGCTACCAGACCCCGGCCGGCCGCTCCCCGGACGGCACCGGCGTCCAGCCCGACGTTCCCGCCCCCGCCGGCGACGGCACCGGGACGGACGATCTGGCCCTGCGGGTGCTGGACGGGCTGAGCCCCGCCCCCGAACCGCCCACCGCGCCGTAAAGGGGCTGCCGAGGTCGCCCCCGAGGTGCGAGAATGACGGAGCTATGGCAAAGGAAACGGGCAAGAAGCTGGTCGCGCAGAACAAGAAGGCGCGGCACGAATACACCATCCTCGACACCTACGAGTGCGGAATGGTGCTCACCGGAACCGAGGTCAAGTCGCTCCGCGAGGGCCGGGCCAACCTGGTCGACGGCTACGCGTACATCCAGGGCGGCGAGGCCTGGATCGACAACGTCTTCATCCCCGAGTACACCCAGGGCACCTGGACCAACCACTCGGCCCGCCGCAAGCGCAAGCTGCTGCTGCACAAGATGGAGATCCGCAAGCTGGAGTCCAAGGCCAAGGAGACCGGCCACACCCTGGTCCCGCTGTCCCTGTACTTCAAGGACGGCCGCGCCAAGCTCGAAATCGCCCTCGCCGTCGGCAAGAAGCTGTACGACAAGCGGCAGACCCTGCGCGAGCGGCAGGACCGCCGCGAGGCCGACCGGGCGGTTGCCGCGGTCCGCCGCCGGCAGGGCTGACGGCCGCGCTGATCCGGCGTCAGGTCAAGGGTGTGCCAACCCGGTTGCGTGCGGTGACCGGACGCTTTCGTACGATCTCCGGGTGGACTCCTCACTGCTGAGCGGCTGGCTCCCGTGGACGTTGCGCATTCTGGCCCTCGCGGCGGTGGGTGCGGCGGTGGTTCGGGTCAGCCCGTTCTGGGTGCGCCGCCGACTGCCGTGGGCGGCCGGCGGGGCGCTCCTGGGCACCGGGCTGATCGCCGTTGTGGTGGTGCTGTTCGGCGATGTCCAGGACGGGCTGCCGGTCGGGATGTGGTTCTGGGTGTTCTGCGCCCTGCTGGCGCTCGGCACGCTCGCCTGCGGCCTGCAGGGCGCCCGCTGGTGGAACATGACCGCGGTGCCGATCGCCACCGCGCTGTCCGTGCTCTGCGGCGCCAACTCGCTGAACGCCGCCACCGGTTACTACCCGAGCGTGGACATCGCCCTGTCCGACCTGGCGGGCGCCCCGGTGCCCCAGCAGATGAGCCTCGACCAGGCGCTCGGCACGGTCGGCAAGGCCACCGAGGGCCGGGTGGTCGCGGTCGACATTCCGGCGGAGCCCAGCGGTTTCCAGCACCGGCAGGAACTGGTCTACCTGCCGCCGGCCTGGTTCAAGAGCAAGAACCGCCCGCAGCTGCCGGTCGTGGAGATGATCGGCGGCCAGTACATGTCCCCCAGCAACTGGGTGCGGGTCGGCGACGCGGTGAAGACCGCCGACGCCTACGCCGCCGCGCACGACGGCTATGCCCCGGTGCTGGTCTTCGTGGACGCCACCGGCGGTTTCAACGCCGACACCGAGTGCGTCAACGGTCCGGCCGGCAAGGCCCAGGACCACCTGGTCAAGGACATCCCGCCGTTCATCGTGAAGACCTTCGGCACCGCCTCCGGCCCGCGCTCCTGGTCGGCGGCGGGCTGGTCGATGGGCGGCACCTGCGCCCTCGACCTCGGCGTGGTGCACCCCGAGGTCTTCGGTCACTTCGTCGACATGGCGGGCGACCTCGGACCGAGCACCGGCAGCAAGCAGCAGACCATCGAGAAGCTGTACGGGGGCGACGCCGCGGCGTGGGCCGCGAACGACCCGCTGACGGTGCTGCGCGGCAAGCACGGCGACTACAGCTCCTCCTCCGGCCTGTTCATGGTCGGCGACACCGAGGCCGGCCACATCGCCAACGCCAAGGAACTCGACCGGGCCGCCAACGCGGCCGGCCTGAAGACCCGGGTCGAGGTCCACCCCGGCAAGCACGACTGGCAGTTCGGTGCTTTCGCGTTCAAGGAATCGCTGCCCTGGCTGGCCAAGGAACTCGGCCTGCCGGGCGCCGGCGGCTGACCGGCGGCACTGTCGCAGCTTCGTCACCGTCCACCCGGAGGGCGCCGTGCCGCCGTTCGGGCGCCTACCATCCCCGGGTGGACATCTCCTTGCTGGACGGCTGGTTCCCGTGGACGGTGCGCGCGCTCGCCGTCGCCGCACTGCTGGCCGCGGTCGGCCGGCCCGGGCGCCGCTGGTGGCTGCGTCGGCTGCCGGTGGCGGTCGGTGCGGCGGCCGGTGCGGCGGCGCTGCTCGCGGTCGGGGTGCTGGAGCTGTCGGGGATCACCGACCCGCTGCCGACCGCGCTGTGGGCCTGGCTGGGCGTGGCCCTGCTGGCGGCGCTGGTGCTGGTGCTCGGTTGGCGCGGGGCGCGCTGGTGGCACCGGGCGGCGGTGCCCGTCGCGGTGCTGGCGGCGGTGCTGGCCGGGGCGAACACCCTGAACGCGGAGACCGGCTACTACCCGACGCTGGGCGACGCGATCGGCGAACTCTCCGGCTCCCCGGTGCCCGACCAGATGAGCCTGGACCAGGCGCTGCACACCACCGGCCGCACCGGCACCGGCCGGGTGGTCGCGGTGGACGTCCCCGCGGTGCCGAGCGGCTTCGCGCACCGGCAGGAGCTGGTGTACCTGCCCCCGGCCTGGTTCCGCAGCAAGATCCGGCCCAAGCTGCCGGTGGTGGAGATGGTCGGCGGCGAGTTCGCCGCCCCCGACAACTGGGTGCGGGCCGGCAACGCGGTGAAGACCGCCGACGCCTACGCGGCCAAGCACAACGGCTTCTCCCCGGTGCTGGTGTTCGCGGACGCCACCGGCGGCTTCAAGGTCGACACCGAGTGCGTGGACGGCCCGGCCGGGAACGCCGCCGACCACCTGGTCAAGGACCTGCCCAAGTACGTCGAGAAGACCTTCGACACGGCCGCCGACCCGAAGAAGTGGGCGATGGCCGGCTGGTCGATGGGCGGCACCTGCGCGATCACCCTGACCGCGGCCCACCCCGAGGTGTTCGGCCACTTCCTGGACATCTCCGGCGACCTCGGCCCGTACATCGGCGACAAGCAGCAGACCATCGACAAGCTGTACGGCGGCGACGCCGCCGCCTGGGCCGCGTACGACCCGCAGACCGTGCTGGCCGCGCACCGCGGCAAGTACAAGGGCGTCACCGGGATGTTCGACGTCGGCGACCAGGAGAGCGGGCAGCTCGCGCACGCCAAGCAGCTGGAGGCGGCGGCCGGGAAGGCCGGGCTGGTCACCCGCCTGAGCGTCGAGCCCGGGCGGCACGTCTGGCAGTTCGCGGCGGGTGCCTTCGAACGCCAGCTGCCCTGGCTGGCCCAGCAGTTGGGCACCCCGGGGGCGGCCGCGAAGAACCCGCAGGCAGCCGCTCGTTAATGCGCTGGACCCTTGACGCGCCGCCCGAGTACTATGGCAGCGCATCACCCGGAGGGCCTCGCCCGCCGGTGCTGTTTGTCAAATGAACATGGGGATGATCGGTTTCGACAGTGGCTGTCGAAACAGGAGAAGCGAGCCGAGGAACGCGGCAATGATCTCGTTAACCATCTGTCGCAAAAAAATAATCGCCAACTCTAAGCGCGATTCCCAGCAGTTCGCTCTCGCTGCCTGATCAGCGAAAGTGAATGGGTGTCAGCCCGGGGCGTTCCCGACCCGGATCCTGGCATAATCTAGGGAACTCAACCTTCCACCCCGGCCGCGGGGGTGGCGGGGAAACCAAACAGTGGCTGGGCCTGTTGGCGGCTTGTCCGCGTGACTGCCAGGGCCGAGAAACTCACAGCGGACTGCGCTCGGAGAAGTCCTGAATCCTCTCCACTGGACCCGGGTTCGATTCCCGGCATCTCCACCACCCCATGTGCATCGCAGAGCCGTCCTCCACCCGGAGGGCGGCTCTCGTGCGTTCCGGGGGTGTTCCGTGGGTGGGGGTCCTCGTCTGCGGAACAGTTCATCCCGTAAGATCGTCCGTCCGCCTTTTTCTCCGTACCTCAGGGGGCTCCTTGGGCGCGCACGGCTCTGCCGAGCACCACACCGATACTGTCCGCGACCGCGAGATCGCGGGGGAGCAGCAGCATCTCGACACCGTCTACCAACGGCTCGAGGAGAAGCTCGCCGAGGCGGAGTACATCCTGGAGGACGCCGCGAAGCGCGTGCAGGTCGGCACCCCCGGCGCACTCGCCGAGCGCGACGCCCAGGTGTACCGCGCGGGCGCGCACCTGCAGCGGCTGAACAACGAGTTCGAGGACTTCCTCTTCGGACGCATCGACCTGCAGCAGGCCGATGCCCCCGAGGAGCACGGGATCCCCTCGCAGACGCCGATGGACCCGGCCGACCCGGCGGTCGCCGAGAGCCTGCACATCGGCCGGCTCGGCGTACTCGACGCCGAGTTCGGCCCGCTGGTGATCGACTGGCGGGCCCCGGCGGCCGCACCCTTCTACCGGGCCACGCCGCTGGAACCGGGGCGGGTGATCCGCCGCCGGGTGATCCGCTCCAAGGGCCGCAAGGTCATCGGCGTCGAGGACGACCTGCTGCGCCCCGACCTGACCCCGACCCTGGACGGCGAGGAACTCGCCGTGGTCGGCGACGGCGCGCTGATGGCGACCCTGGGCCGGGCCCGCGGCCACACGATGCGCGACATCGTCTCCTCCATCCAGAAGGAGCAGGACGAGGTGATCCGGGCGGCCGCGGCCGGCGCCACCCTGGTCACCGGCGGCCCCGGCACCGGCAAGACCGCCGTCGCCCTGCACCGCGCCGCGTTCCTGCTCTACCAGGACCGCCGCCGTTACGCGGGCGGCATCCTGGTGGTCAGCCCGACGCCGCTGCTGGTCTCCTACACCGAGGGCGTGCTGCCCTCGCTGGGCGAGGAGGGCCAGGTGGCGATCCGCGCGGTCGGCAGCCTGGTGGACGGCATCGAGGCCACCCGCTACGACAGCCCCGAGGTGTCCCGGATCAAGGGCTCCTCGCGGATGGTGCAGCTGCTGCGCCGGGCCGCCCGGGCGGCCCTGGAGCTGGACGCACCGACCGAGCTGAAGGTGTTCGCCCGCGGCCAGGCGCTGCGGCTGGACGCCGGCCGGCTGAAGACCGTGCGCGGCAACGTGGTGGGCGGCGGCGGCACCCCGCTGAACCTGCTGCGCCCGCGCGCCCGCCGTCTGCTGCTGGACGCGCTCTGGTCGGAGGCGGTGCGCGAGCTGCCGAAGCCGGTCAGCCACGCCGAACGCGAGCAGCGCCAGGAGGAACGCGAGTCCTTCGACGAGTACGTGTCCGACGAGGCGGTGTTCCTGGACTTCCTGGACGCCTGGTGGCCGGCCGTCACCCCGCGCCGGGTGCTGGCCACGCTGCGCCAGCACCGGCACACCAACCGGATCGCCCGCCGAGCCGTCACCCCGGAGGAGGCCCGCCTGCTGGCGGCGTCCTGGCGGCACCTGGACGAGCGCGGCGCCGGCGAGCTGTCGGCGCACGACGTGGCGCTGGTCGACGAGCTGCAGGTGCTGCTCGGCGAGCCGGCCCGTCCGAAGGTCCGCGAGGTCGACGCGATCGACCTGCTGACCGGCCTGGACGAAGTCACCACGTACGGCGAGCGGACCTACGGCCGGCGGGAGCGCGAGCGCGTCCCCGAGGAGCGGCGCGAGTACGCGCACGTGATCGTGGACGAGGCGCAGGACCTCACGCCGATGCAGTGGCGGATGATCGGCCGCCGCGCCCGGATGGCGACCTGGACCATCGTCGGTGACCCGGCGCAGTCGTCCTGGCCGTTCCCCGAGGAGGCGCAGGCGGCGATGGGCGAGGTGCTGGCGGGCAAGCCGCGCCGCCGGCACACGCTGACGGTGAACTACCGCAACCCGGCGGAGATCGCCGAGGTGGCGGCGAAGGTGCTGGCGCTGGCCGCGCCGGGCACCCCGTCGCCGAGCGCGGTCCGGGCCACCGGCGTGCGGCCGCGGTTCGCGGCGGTCCGGGAGGCCGACGCGGAGTCCTTCGGCAAGGCCGCGCGGGCCGAGCTGGAGCGGCTGCTGGCCGAGGTGGACGGCACCGTCGCGGTGGTCGTCCCGATGGACCGCCGCGCGGAGGCCGCGTCCTGGACCGAGGGCCTGGGCAGCCGGGTGGTGGCGCTGGGCAGCCTGGAGGCGAAGGGCCTGGAGTACGACGCCACCGTGGTCGCCGACCCGACCGGCATCGCCGGCGAGTCCGAGGCGGGCCTGCGGGTGCTGTACGTGGCGCTGACCCGCGCCACCCAGCGGCTGACGGTGCTGTCCGGCCCGGACGACCTGCCGGACGCCGCCGGAGTCCCGGCCCTGCTGAAGTAGCACGCACGAAGGCCCCCCACCCGGAGGTGGGGGGCCTTTCGTCAAGCAGAACACCGACCCGCCATGCTCGCCTCGCGGCAAGTGGTCCCTCGAAGGGACGAAGGTTGGGCCCGGGGGCTTGGATCGAGCCGGTGCCGTTCCAATGTAACGCATCGGCGCCCACGGGCAAGGACGCCGTCTGCCCGGGACCGGGCGGGTTTGTCGGATCCGCACACTCAATGAACGTTATTTCTGGCAAGCCCTCGGTAGGTGCGACGATCGATACCTAGCATGCTGCGCGATTACCAGGCCGTTCACGGTCTGCTGATTCTAGGAAGAAGGACGTCGATGGCGACGGTGCCCAGTGTCTCGAACTCGATCACGGTCCGGTTGGAGGTGCCGGCCACCGGCAACGCGGTGAGCTCCATCACCACCGCGGTCGAGTCCTCCGGCGGCTCGGTCACCGGCCTGGACGTCACCGCCTCCGGCCTGGAGGCGCTGCGGATCGACGTCACCGTGGCGGCGTCCTCGGTGGCGCACGGCCAGGAGATCGTGGAGAAGCTCCGCGCGATCGACGGCGTCAGCATCGGCAAGGTCTCCGACCGTACGTTCCTGATGCACCTCGGCGGCAAGATCGAGATGTCCTCGAAGCTGCCGATCCGCAACCGTGACGACCTCAGCATGATCTACACCCCCGGCGTGGCCCGGGTGTGCATGGCGATCGCGGAGAACCCGGAGGACGCCCGCCGCCTGACCATCAAGCGCAACTCGGTCGCGGTGGTCACCGACGGCTCGGCGGTGCTGGGCCTGGGCAACATCGGCCCGAAGGCCGCGCTGCCGGTGATGGAGGGCAAGGCGGCGCTGTTCAAGCGCTTCGCGGGCATCGACGCGTGGCCGCTCTGCCTGGACACCCAGGACGCCGACGAGATCGTGGCGATCGTCAAGGCCATCGCCCCGGGCTTCGCCGGCATCAACCTGGAGGACATCTCCGCGCCGCGCTGCTTCGAGATCGAGGCCCGGCTGCGCGAGGCACTGGACATCCCGGTCTTCCACGACGACCAGCACGGCACCGCGATCGTGGTGCTGGCCGCGCTGACCAACGCGCTGAAGGTGGTCGGCAAGGAGATCGGCGAGATCCGCGTGGTGATGAGCGGTGCCGGCGCCGCGGGCACCGCGATCCTCAAGCTGCTGATGGCCGCGGGCGTCGCGCACGCCACCGTGGCGGACGTGCAGGGCGTGGTCCACCTCGGCCGCGGGGACCTCAACGAGAACCTGCGCTGGATCGCCGAGAACACCAACCGCTCCGGCCGCACCGGCACCCTCAAGGAGGCGGTGGCCGACGCCGACGTCTTCATCGGTGTCTCCGCCCCGAACGTGCTGGACGGCGACGACCTGGCCACCATGGCCAAGGACGCCATCGTCTTCGCGCTGGCCAACCCCGACCCGGAGGTCGACCCGGCGGTGGCCCGGCAGACCGCCGCGGTGGTCGCCACCGGCCGCAGCGACTTCCCCAACCAGATCAACAACGTGCTGGTCTTCCCGGGCGTCTTCCGCGGCCTGCTGGACGCCCAGTCCAGCAGCGTCGACACCGAGATGATGCTGGCCGCCGCCCGCGCGCTGGCCACCACCGTCACCGACGACGAGCTGAACGCGAACTACATCATCCCCAGCGTCTTCCACCCGGGCGTCGCCAAGACCGTCGCCTCGGCCGTCCGGGACGCCGCCGTGGCGGCCCGTGGCGACGCCGAGACGGCCCCCGCGAAGCCCACCCCGGGCATCGTCGGAACGCTCGACACCGCCGCGTTCCCGGCCGTTCAGCTCTGAGCCGGTGAGCGCCCGGCACGTTCGCCGCGGCCGGATTGCGGCGAACGTGCCGGATCCCTTGCGACACAAGGGAAAGGGGCGTGTTTGGGCTTGTCGGTGCCAGGGCGTACGGTAGCCCTGCGACGGGGCGGCGTGTCCGACAAGTACGGAACGTCCCCGGTTGTGCCACGGCGTGTCGTCCCGGCCGCCGCCCGCCCCGGCCACCCCGGAGCCGACGGAGCGTCACACCTCTGTCCGGTGGGCGCTGTTCGGGTCAACCACGCCGGTACCCGATTGGCTTTCTCAGTGCCGGTCGAGGCAGGATTCGTACCCAGGCGGGCAGTTTGCGGCGCTTCGCGGTGCGAGCCCGGCCCCTGACCACCCCTCGCCTGAACGAGCACCGTGCCGCGGACCGGCCATGCCTCCGCGCACGGCAGAGCAACAGACCACAGGAGTACACATGAACCGCAGTGAGCTGGTGGCCGCGCTGGCCGAGCGCGCCGAGGTGACCCGCAAGGACGCCGACGCCGTGCTGGCCGCCTTCGCCGAGATCACCGGCGAGGTCGTCGCCAAGGGCGACGAGAAGGTCACCATCCCCGGTTTCCTGACCTTCGAGCGCACCCTGCGCGCCGCCCGCACCGCCCGCAACCCGCAGACCGGCGAGCCGATCCAGATCGCCGAGGGCTTCAGCGTCAAGGTGAGCGCCGGCTCGAAGCTGAAGGAAGCCGCGAAGGGCAAGTGACCCTCCGCTGAACGCGACGGTGGCCGGCCTCCCCTCGGGGAGGCCGGCCACCGGCTTGTTACGGGCCCTGCGCCGTCAGGCGGTCAGCTCGACCTCGGCCGAGTCGACCTCCGACGGCAGCTCGATGTGCGCGCCCAGGTCGCGCAGCTTGTCCATGAAGTTCTCGTAGCCGCGGTTGATCAGGTCGATGCCGTGCACCGTGGAGGTGCCCTCGGCGGCCAGCGCCGCGATCAGGTACGAGAAGCCGCCGCGCAGGTCGGGGATGACCAGCTCGGCGCCCATCAGCTTGGACGGGCCGGAGACCACCGCGGAGTGGTTGAAGTTGCGCGCCCCGAACCGGCACGGGGTGCCGCCCAGGCACTCCCGGTACAGCTGGATGTGCGCGCCCATCTGGTTCAGCGCGCCGGTGAAGCCCAGCCGGGACTCGTACACCGTCTCGTGCACGATCGACAGGCCGGTGGCCTGGGTCAGCGCCACCACCAGCGGCTGCTGCCAGTCGGTCTGGAAGCCCGGGTGCACGTCGGTCTCCAGGGCGATCGCCTTCAGCTCGCCGCCCGGGTGCCAGAACCGGATGCCCGCGTCGTCGATCTCGTAGGCGCCGCCGACCTTCCGGAAGGTGTTCAGGAAGGTCATCATCGGGATCTGCTCGGCACCCCGGACATAGATGTCGCCCTTGGTCGCCAGCGCCGCGCAGGCCCAGGACGCGGCCTCCAGACGGTCCGGCAGCGCTCGGTGGGTGTAGCCGTCCAGCTCGTCCACACCGGTGATCAGGATGGTGCGGTCGGTGCCCAGCGAGATGATCGCGCCCATCTTCTGCAGCACGCAGATCAGGTCGACGATCTCCGGCTCGATCGCGGCGTTGCGCAGCTCGGTGACGCCCTCCGCGAGCACCGCCGTCAGCAGCACCTGCTCGGTGGCGCCGACCGACGGGTACGGCAGCTCGATCTTGGTGCCGCGCAGCCGCTGGGTGGCCACCAGGTAGGTGCCCTGCGGGTGCTTCTCGATGGTGGCGCCGAACTGGCGCAGCACCTCGAAGTGGAAGTCCACCGGCCGGCCGCCGATGTCGCAGCCGCCCAGGCCCGGGATGAACGCGTGGCCGAGGCGGTGCAGCAGCGGGCCGCAGAACAGGATCGGGATGCGCGAGGAGCCGGCGTGTGCGTCGATGTCCGCCACGTTGGCGCTCTCGACGTGCGACGGGTCGAGGATCAGCTCGCCCTCCTCGTCGCCGGTGCGGACAGTGACCCCGTGCAGCTGCAGCAGGCCGCGGACGACCTTGACGTCCCGGATGTCCGGAACGCTGCGCAGTCTGCTGGGGCCCTGGCCGAGCAGTGCGGCGACCATGGCCTTGGGGACCAGGTTCTTGGCACCGCGGATCTGGATCTCGCCTTCCAGCGGGTTTCCGCCGTGGACCAGCAGGACGTCGTCGGTCATCGTTCTCGCAATCCGGGTGCGCAGGGGGAGGTTTTCGGCTGCGAAGCTGAGGGAAAGGCCCTTCGCCACCTCATAGATGGTAGAGGGTGGGCGATTGGTTCCCGTGTGCCCTATTGGTGATCATGCTGGAGGGGGTGCCCGGCGGCACCGCCATTGGGCCGGACGGGTGGCCTGCCCGCGGTCCGCCGGGTGTCCCGCAGGGCCCGTCGGGAGGCATCATGGCAGGCATGGAAGCGGCCCCCTCGTTCACCGGGCGACTGCTCGTGGCGACGCCCGTGCTGACGGATCCGAACTTCGCCAGGTCGGTCGTCCTGCTGCTCGACCACGACGCCCAGGGGGCGCTCGGCGTGGTCCTCAACCGGCCCACCCCCGTGGACGTGGCCGCCGTGCTGGACGGCTGGGCGTCGCTGACCGGCGACCCCGCGGTGGTGTTCCAGGGCGGCCCGGTGGCGCTGGACTCGGCGCTGGCGATCGCCGTGGTGCCCGGCGAGGAGACCCACCCGGGGCCGCTCGGCTGGCGGCGGGTGCACGGGGCGATCGGCCTGGTCGACCTGGAGGCCCCGCCCGAGGTGCTGGCCGGGGTGCTCGGCGGCATGCGGGTGTTCGCCGGCTACGCCGGCTGGTCGCCCGGCCAGCTGGAACAGGAGATCGCCGAGGGCGCCTGGTACCCGGTGGAGTGCGAGGCCGGCGACGTCTCCTGCGTCGAGCCGGACCGGATGTGGCGGGCCGTGCTGCGCCGCCAGCGCGGGCCGCTGGCGATGCTCGCCACCTACCCGGACGACCCGATGCTGAACTGACCGGCGGCCTGTTCCCGCATGGTGGCCGCGTTCCGCGCGGCCACCATAGACTTGGCACCCATGAGCACTCTTGAGCCCGAGCGCGGCCTCGGCACCGGCACCCTGGTCGAGCCCGTCCCGCAGACTTCGCACGGGGACGGCGACCACGAGCGCTTCGCCCACTACGTCCAGAAGGACAAGATCATGGAGAGCGCGCTCTCCGGGTCCCCCGTGGTGGCGCTGTGCGGCAAGGTCTGGGTGCCCGGCCGCGACCCGAAGAAGTACCCGGTCTGCCCGATGTGCAAGGAGATCTTCGACGGGCTGAACAACCCGGGCGGGGACGACAAGAAGGACTGACGTCCGACCGGTGCGACGCCCCGAGTGGTCTATGCCAATCGGGGTTCACCGGGGCAGGATGAGGCGCATGGACCTCATCCCTGCCCCGTTGCACGTCCAGACCCCCGCCGACACCGCCCCGTTCGAGCTGCGCGCCGGCGCCCGGATCGCCGCCGCCCCGGGCACCGGCGGTGTGGCCCGGCGAGTGCGCGCCGAGCTGTCCGCCGCCACCGGCTTCGACCTGGACCCGGCCCCCGCCGGGCAGGCCGGTGACCTGGTGCTCGCGCTGGACGACACCCTGGCCGCCGAGGAGTACCGGCTGAGCGCCGGCCCGGACGCGGTGCGGCTCACCGGCGGCAGCGCAGCGGGCCTGTCGCACGCCGCGCAGACCCTGCGCCAGCTGCTCGGCCCCGCCGCGTACCGCACCGCCCCGCTGCCCGGCGCGCGCTGGACGGTGCCCGCGGTGGAGATCCACGACGCGCCCCGGTTCGGCTGGCGTGGCGCGCTGCTCGACGTCTCCCGGCACTTCATGCCGAAGGCCGGGGTGCTGCGGTTCATCGACCAGCTGGCCGCGCACAAGCTGAACGTCCTCCACTTCCACCTGACCGACGACCAGGGCTGGCGGATCGAGGTCAAGCGCTACCCGAAGCTCACCGAGACCGCGTCCTGGCGGGAGCGGTCGATGGTCGGCTACCGGGCCGGCGGGCGCCGCGACGACCAGCCGCACGGGGGCTACTACACCCAGGACGACCTGCGCGAGATCGTCGCCTACGCCGCCGCGCGGCACATCACCGTCGTCCCCGAGGTCGACCTGCCCGGCCACAACCAGGCCGCCATCGCCGCCTACCCCGAGCTCGGCAACACCGATGTGGTGGACACCGCCGCGCTCGGCACCTGGACCGACTGGGGTGTCAGCGAGAACATCCTGAACGCCTCCGAGGCCACCCTGCGGTTCTACGAGCACGTGCTGGAGGAGGTACTGGAGATCTTCCCCTCCACCTTCGTCCACCTCGGCGGCGACGAGTGCCCCAAGGACCAGTGGAAGGCCAGCCCCGCCGCACAGGCCCGGATCGCCGAACTCGGGCTGAGCGACGAGTTCGAGCTGCAGAGCCACGTCATCCGGCACTTCGACCGCTGGCTGGCCGAGCGCGGCCGCCGCCTGATCGGCTGGGACGAGATCCTCGAAGGCGGCCTCGCCCCCGGTGCCGCGGTCTCCTCCTGGCGCGGCTACGAGGGCGGCATCGCGGCCGCGCGGGCCGGGCACGACGTGGTGATGTGCCCCGAGCAGCACGTCTACCTCGACCACCGGCAGGACGGCGGCGAGGACGAGCCGATCCCGGTCGGCTGGGTGCGCTCGCTGGAGGACGTCTACCGCTTCGAGCCCGTCCCGCCGCAGCTCGACGAGCAGGCCGCCCGGCACGTCATCGGCACCCAGGCCAACATCTGGACCGAGTTCATGCTCGACGGCCGGGACGTCGACTACAAGGCGTTCCCGCGGCTGGCCGCGTTCGCCGAGGTCGCCTGGTCCGACCTGCCGCGCGACCCCGGCGCGCGCGACTGGGCGGGCTTCGAGACCCGGATGGCCGGCCACTACCCGCGCCTGGACGTCCTCGGCATCGAGTACCGCCGCCCCGAGGGCCCGCGCCCCTGGCAGCGCAAGCCCGGCATCGTCGGCCGGCCGCTGGACGGCCGTCCGGGCGCCGGGCCGGCCGTCGGGTAGGACGTACCGGAACTCCGGGCGCGGCCGCCTCGTCATGATCAGGTGAACAACCGATCACCTGGACATCGACCCGGTCGCGTTAGCGCCCGGAGTTGTCCCGAGTTGTTCGGACCTGTCCGCGACCTCGGAAATGATCAGCGGTCTTTGTGTGCCAGAGTTGCCCAACCCGCACCGATCGCCCGTACCCTACGGGCGGCAGGCCGCACTGCAAATGGAGCACGGTGGGAACCTGGTGAACCGGACGATCATGATGCCGGCCTCGGTCGACGAGGCGGTCGAAGCGCTGGCCGCCACCCCCGGGGCGGTGCCGGTGGCGGGCGCCACCGACCTGATGGAGGCCGTCAACGGCGGGCGGCTGCGGCCCGCCGCCCTGATCGGACTCGGCCGGATCACCGAACTGCGCGGCTGGCGCTACGAGGACGGCGGCACCGCCGTCCTCGGCGCCGGCCTCACCCACGCCCGGATGGACCGCCCCGACTTCGCCGCGCTGATCCCCGCCCTCGCCGACGCCGCCCGCACCGCGGGACCCCCGCAGGTGCGCAACGTCGGCACCCTCGGCGGCAACATCGCCACCGGCGCCCCCGCCGGCGACACCCTCCCGGTGCTCGCCGCCCTCGAAGCCACCGCCACCCTCGTCCGGCCCGGCACCGTCCGCGACGTCCCGATCAGCCACCTGCTCACCGGACTCGACCCGCTGCGCCCCGGCGAACTGCTCACCTGGGTGCGGGTGCCGCTGCTGCACGCCCCGCAGGTGTTCCTCAAATCCACCGGCCGCAGCGGACCGTCCCGCGCCGCCGCCTCCGTCGCGCTGGTCCTCGACCCCGCCCGGCGCGGCGTGCGCTGCGCCGTCGGCGCCGTCGCCCCCGTCCCGCTGCGGCCCCTGGAGGCCGAGAACTGGGTGGCCGGCTGCATCGACTGGGACGCCCGCGGCCAGGACGGCGCGGTCCTGATCGACCCGGCCGCGCTCGCCGCGTTCGGCGAATACGTGGCCGGCGCCTGCGTCCCCGAGGGCGGGGCACCCGAGGAGGGGGCGGGCCCGGCGGCCGCCCGCCTGCGGCGTACCGTGGCCGTGCTGGCCCGCCGGGCGTTGGGAAGGGCGCTGAAGAAGTGACCGACGAACTGCTGAACCACCCCGGAGCGCTCACCGGCGACGTGCGCCCCACCACCTCGTACACGCTGCGCGTCAACGGCGTCGAACGGCCCGTCAGCGAGGCCTGGATCGGCGAGAGCCTGCTGTACGTGCTGCGCGAACGCCTCGGCCTGGCCGGCGCCAAGGACGGCTGCGAACAGGGCGAGTGCGGGGCCTGCTCGGTGCAGGTCGACGGGCAGCTGGTGAACGGCTGCCTGGTGCCCGCCGCGCTCGCCGCCGACAGCGAGATCAACACCGTCGAGGGCCTGTCCGGCACCGGCGGCGCCAGCGACGTCCAGCAGGCACTCGCCGACTCCGGCGCCGTCCAGTGCGGCTACTGCACCCCCGGCCTCGCGATGGCCGTCCACGACCTGCTGCAGCGCAACCACCGCCCCAGCGAGATCGAGGCCCGCCAGGCGCTGTGCGGCAACCTGTGCCGCTGCACCGGCTACCGGGGCGCACTGGCCGCCGTCCAAGCCGTCGCCGACGCCCGCGAGGCCGCCCTCGAAGCGGAACTCGACGCCGCCGAACAGGCCGCCGCCACCGTCGCCGAGACGCCGCCGCCCGCGCCCGAACCCGCCCGGGCCACCGAACAGTCCTTCGCCGACCTCGCGCTGGCCGGCGAGCTGCCGCTCTACGCCGACTCCGAACTCTGGCACGAGGCCGACCAGTTGATCCCCCAACAGGCCCCGCCGCCGACCCCCGCGCACGGCACCCCCGTGCCCGGCGGCTGGGAGCCCACCCCCGCCCACGGCACCGCCGCCGACGCCGCCGTCCACGGCACCCCCGCGCACGGCACCCCGTACCTGCCCACCCCGCCGCACGGCACCCCGCAGCAGGACGCGGGTGTCTACGAAGCGGCCCCGGCGCACGCCACCCCGGCGCACGGCTTCCCGCCGCACGGCACCCCGGCACACGGCACCCCGGCACCCGGCTTCCCGCAGCAGGACGCGGGTGTCTACGAAGCGGCCCCGGCGCACGGCACCCCGGCGCACGGCTTCCCGCAGCAGGACGCGGGCGCCTACGACGGCACCGTCTACGCCACCGACGGCTACGGACACCAGTACACCGGCTACGACGCCACCACCGCCCACGGCATCAGGCTCCCCGAGGACGAGAACGCATGACCTCCGCCACCGAGCTCCCGGCGGCCGCCCCCGCGGACGACGAGACCGGCTCCACCGGCCTCGGCAGCTCCCCGCTGCGCACCGACGCCCTCCCCAAGGCACTCGGCATCTACCCGTACGCCGCCGACCTGTGGGCCGAAGGGCTGCTCTGGGGCGCCGTGCTGCGCTCCCCGCACCCGCACGCCCGGATCGTCTCCGTCGACACCTCCGCCGCGCTCGCCGTCCCCGGCGTGCACGCCGTGGTCACCGCCGCCGACCTGCCCGCCGGCGCCGACGGCGCGCCCGTCGTCGCCGACCGGCCGGTGCTCGCCTCCGCCGTGGTGCGCCACCACGGCGAGGCCGTCGCCGCCGTCGCCGCCGACCACCCCGACACCGCCCGGCTCGCCGCCGCCGCGATCCTGGTCGAGTACGAGGTCCTGGAACCCGTCACCGACCCCGAAGCCGCCTTCCACGCCCCGCCGCTGCACCCCGACGGCAACCTGCTGCGCCACCTGCCGCTGCGCACCGGCGACCCCGACGCCGTCGGCGAGATCGTCGTCGAGGGCCTCTACCAGGTCGGCCGGCAGGACCCCGCCCCGATCGGCGCCGAGGCCGGCCTCGCCGTGCCCCGCCCCGACGGCGGCGTCGAACTGCACCTGTCCTCCACCGACCCGCACGGCGACCGCGACCGCACCGCCGCCTGCCTCGGCCTCGAACCCGACCGGGTCCGGCTCGTCGTCACCGGCGTGCCCGGCGCCGACACCGACCGCGAGGACCTGTCCTTCCAGGTCACCCTGGCGCTGCTCGCGCTGCGCACCGGACGCCCCGTCAAGATGACCCTCACCCGCGCCGAGTCCTTCCAGGCGCACGCCACCCGGCATCCCGCGCTCCTGCGCTACCGCCACCACGCCGACACCGAAGGCAAGTTGGTGAAGGTCGAGGCGCAGATCCTGCTGGACGGCGGCGCCTACGCCGACGTCTCCGCGGAGGCGCTGGCCGCCGCCGTCGCCTTCTCGGTCGGCCCCTACACCTGCCCCAACGTCTTCGTGGACGCCTGGGCGGTGCGCACCAACAACCCGCCCGCCGGACGGATGCGCGGCGAGGGCGCCCTGCAGACCTGCTTCGCGTACGAGTCGCAGCTCGACCAGCTCGCCAAGCAGCTCGGCGTCGACCCGGTGGAGATCCGCCGCCGCAACGCGATGTCCACCGGCGACCCGCTGCCCACCGGACAGGCCGTCACCTGCCCCGCCCCCGTCACGGCCCTGCTCGACGCGCTCGCCGAGTCCCCGCTGCCGGCGCTGCCCCTCGACGACCCCGAGGCCGACTGGCTGCTGCCCGGCGGCCCCGGCGGAGCCGGCGACCCCGCCGCGGTGCGCCGCGGCATCGGCTACGCGGTCGGCATGGTGCACATGCTCGGCGCGGAGGGCGAGGACGAGGTCTCCACCGCGACCGTCCGGGTCTCCGGCGACCACGCCACCGTGATCTGCGCGGCCGTTGACGCCGGGCAGGGCTTCGCCACCCTGGCCCGGCAGATCGTCCAGTCGGTGCTCGGCGTCAGCGAGGTGTACATCGCGCCCGTCGATTCCGACCAGTCCGCGGCCGGCCCCGCCGCCCGCGGCCGGCACACCTGGGTCTCCGGCGGCGCGGTCGAACGGGCCGCGCTGATGGTCCGCCACCAGATGCTGCAGCCGATCGCCGCGGACTTCGGGATGTCCGTCGAACTGCTCACCATCAGCGACGGGAAGATCACCTCGTACGACGGTGTGCTCGGCATGCCGGTCAGCCAGGCGCTCGAAGGCCGCGAACTCTGGGCCACCGCCCAGTGCCGCCCGCACCCCACCGAACCCCTCGACCCCGAGACCGGGCAGGGCGACGCCTTCGTCTCCATCGCCTTCTGCGCGATGCGCGCCGTCGTCGACGTCGACATCGAACTCGGCGCCGTCCGGGTCGTCGACGTGACGGTCGCCCAGGACGTCGGCCGCGCCCTGAACCCCCGCCAGATCGAGAACCGGATCGAGGGCGCCGTCGCCCAGGGCGTCGGACTCGCCCTGCTGGAGAACCTCCGCACCGAACACGGCATCCCCCTCAACGCCTCCCTCACCGGCTACCGGCTGCCCACCGCCCTCGACACCCCCGACATCCGGATCGCCGCCCTCCTCGAAGAACGCGACGTGGTCGCCCCCTTCGGCGCGAAGGCCGTCAGCGCGGCCCCCGCCGTCGTCGCCCCCGCCGCCGTAGCCGCCGCCGTCCGCGCCGCCACCGGCCTCCCGGTCGGCCGCCTTCCCATCCTCCCGGAGGACGCCATCCTCGCCTGACGGGCGATCAACATCCGCGCAGGCCCCTCATGTCCGACGATTTGCGGCGAGCCTGTGGCGGGTGTCCGGCGTGCGGACGAGCGCCGGACGGTACCATCGGATGGTCCTGTGTTCCGGGGGCGTTGCGAGAACGAACGGGCTGTCACTCGACCGACGGGGTACTGATGAGGCTGACGAGACTCACGCGCGTGCTCGGCGCGACCACGCTGACCGCAGGCTTCCTGCTGACTGGCTTGCCGACGGCGTCCGCGGACCAGGTGCGTGACGGGCAATGGGCGAACCAGTACTTCAACCTCGACAAGGTGTGGTCGATCACCAGGGGCGAGGGCGTCACCGTCGCGGTGATCGACAGTGGAGTGAACGTCAACCACCCCGACCTTGCAGGTCACACGCTGCCTGGGTACGACCCGAGCGGTGGCAACAACGAGGTGGGAGCTTCCAACCCGCACGGCACCGGAGTGGCGAGCCTGATTGCCGGCCAGGGTCACGGCAGCGGCAATGGCGACGGCGTGGTGGGGCTGGCTCCCGGGGTCAAGATCCTGCCCATCTACAAGGTTGGCGCCGGAGGCGGCAGCGGGATCGCCGAAGGCATCAAGTGGGCGGTGGATCACAACGCGAAGGTGATCAACATTTCGCAGGGTGGTGACACGCTCAACCCGCGCGAGAGCGATGCGATTGCCTACGCCTATCAGCACGATGTTCTGGTCGTGGCCGGCACGGGCAACTCCGGAGCTTCGGTGTCGTATCCCGCCAAGATCCCAGGGGTTCTCGCTGTTGGTGCGATCTCCCAGGATCTGAAGGTCTGGTCGAGGTCCAACTTCGGCCCGGAGGTTCTTCTTACGGCGCCTGGAGTGCGCATCGTTTCCGCAGGCAACTGTGGGGCCAGTCAGTACTGCATGGACGACGGAACCTCTTACGCGACTCCGTATGTTGCCGCTGCCGCGGCTCTGGTGCGAGCGAAGTTCCCGAAGCTGACAGCTGGGCAGGTCGCAGAGCGGCTGGTCAAGTCGGCGGCACGGCCCGCCGGGGTGAGCAAGCTCCCTGACGAGCACTATGGCTATGGCATTGTCAACCCGTACGAAGCGCTGACCATGGACATTCCAGCTGGGGCTGCCCAGGGGCCGCTGGCGCTTCCGGAAGGTGTGGACGGTGGGAACGCCGGTCCTTCGGCCAGCGCTGGGGCGACTGCCAGCAGCCAGAGTTCCGCTGATCCCGGCTCCGGAGTGGGAGATCCCGGAGCGGCACCGGAGTTGAAGCAGCCGACCAGCTCGACCATGCCGCTGATCCTCGGTGCGGTCGGTGGCGCGGTGGTGCTGCTCATCGTGATCATCGCGATCGTGGTGGCGAACAGCCGGCGGCGGAGTCGGTCGCAGAGCGTGCCCGGTCAGCCAGGTGGTCCGGCCCCTTACGGTGCTCCGCCGGGCTGGCCGCCCGCTCAGCAGCCGCCGTACGGCCAGCAGCAGGGAGCCCCGCAGTACGGTCAGCAGCCGCCGCCCGGCTACCCGCCCCAGCCGCCGACGTCCTATCAGAACCCTTATCAGGGACAGTAATCAGTCGCGTCGAGGGCGTGTCAATACACCCTCTGAACGCGATACGATCGAACGCTCTGAGTAAACGGTCAGCCCACCCACCAGAGCGCTACCACGGGGAAGTTTCGACACTCCAGGGGGAGAGGGCCTCGTGTCCAACGGATTCAGCGTTAACCCGGATGAGCTGGAGGCAGTGGTCAAGCGACTGCGGGCCCTCCAGCAGAACATCAGCACGTGCGGCACCAACACGAAGTACAAGACCGACATCTCCCGAGATGCCTTCGGCGGTGACTTCGTCGAGGCGCAGGCACTGTATGACGCGCACGGCAAGATGCAGGCGTTCCTGACCAAGACGATCGCGGATCTTGACGCCCTGATCAACGAGTACGGCGACAAGACCCAGACCGCTCATGCCAGGTACACCGGTGTTGAGCTCGACAGGCAGACGACGATGAACCAGCTGAACCCGAGGACGGTCTGACATGGCGTCGCACAAGACTCCGTTCGACACGTACGCCCTCATCCCGCTCAAGAACATGGTCGGACACTCCAGCCCGGACCGGATCCGCGAGGTCGGCGAGCACTGGAAGAGCGTTCACCAGGAGCTGACCGAGGTCGCCGCAAAGCTGCAGGAGGCCGTGCAGCACGCGACCTCGAACTGGGAGGGCGCTGCGGCCCAGGGCTTCGCGCAGAAGGGCGGTCAGATCCAGCAGAGTCTGACCAACACCGCTGCGCATGCGTCGAACACCTCGGTCGCCATGGACTACGCGGCGACCGCGCTGCAGCAGACCAAGTCGACGATGTCGCAGATCAAGGTTCCCAGCTTGTGGGACCGGGCCGTCAAGACCGTCAACGACGGCTTCGCGTCCTCCGACGAAGGTCTCAAGCGGGACCTCGCCTCGGGGATGAACCGCATCGACGCGGTGAACAAGAACGCGCACGAGCTGTCGGCGACCGAGGTTGCGCATCAGTACGCGATCGGCGTCATGGAGCACCTTGGTCCCCAGTACACGCAGGCGGCAAGTTACCTGGACAATCCGCTGGAGGGGGATATTGGTGGTGGGGGCGGCGAGGCCTACCCGCCCCCGCCCACGGTCTGCCCCCCGCCCGGGCACACCCCGCCCACCGTCCCGATGCCGAAGTACCCAGAGGGGCACCCCAAGGACCTGCCCCCGCCCGGGTATGTGCCGCCGAACGAGCCGCGGGTTCCGATGCCCGGGATTCCGGGGCAGGTGGAGCCGATGCCGCCCGGGCATGGTGGGACCGTTCCTCCGCCGGGGCAGCCCTGGACGCCTCCGAAGCCTCCGTCGACGGGGCTTGACGGGTGGACTCCGCCGGACACCGGGATCGGTGGGGGCGGGCACGGCGGCGGGTTGCCTGGTGGGGTGGGAACTCTGCCGGGGCCCGGTACTGGTGGCGGTGGGTCCGGTGGTGGGCTCGGCGGTGGCGGCGGGTACGTGCCCGGCGTCGGCGGCGGCGGGTACCTGCCTGGTGGTGGGTCCGGCGGCGGCGGCCGTGGTGGCGGCGGGCTCGGGTCCGGTGGCGGCCGTGGCGGCGGGCTCGGGACCGGCGGGCTCGGGACCGGTGGCGCCGGCGCGGGCAAGGCCGGCGGTGGCGGCGCGGCCGGTGGCGCGGGCAAGGCCGGTGGTGTCGGCGGTGCCGGTGCCGGCGGCGCGGGTGCTGCGGGCGGCCGTGGTGCGGCCGGTGCCGGTGGTATGGGTGGCGGCATGCACGGTGGCGGCATGGGTGGTGCCGGTGGCGCGAAGGGCGGTGCCGGCGCCAAGGGCGGCAGCGGCCTGGTGCGCAAGGCCGGTGGCACGATCGGTGGCGCCAAGGCCGGCGGTGCCGGTGGCCGCGCGTTCACCGAGGGCGGTTCGGGCATCGGCAAGGGCCGGGGCGCCGGACAGGGCGGTGCGGCCGGCATGCACGGCGCGCCGGGTTCCGGGAGCGCCAACCGGAAGAAGAAGAACGAGGGTCACCGTCCCGACTACCTGATCGAGGACGAGGAGACCTGGCGCGGTGGCACGGCGAACCCGCCGGTCATCGAGTAGCAGAGACAGTAGGAAGCGGCGGGCGCCGGTGATGGTCCTGAGGGATCGTCACCGGCGCCCGCTGTCATGCGGCGCCCGCTGTCATGCGGCGCCCGTGTTCAAGAAGTGCCCGCACCATGAAACGCCCGTTGGCGCGGCCCGGTGGCATGGAAAGGGGAATGAAAAAGGGCAGCGGAATTCACCGGGCGCGGCGGTGCATAAATTGCGCCCGGTGAATTCCGGGGAGAGACCGTGACGGGGATCGAACCCGTGTCAACCGTTTTGCAGACGGTTCCCTGAACCACTCGGGTACACGGTCGTGAAGGGGTGCGCGCAAGCGTCAAGTGGCCTGTCAGCGCGGGGAGTTGCGGTCAAGCGCAACAGGAGAGGGAACACCGGCAGCCGGGACAGGGGGCACAGGTGCGGGGCGCTGCGAGGGCCGCCGTCTTCCTGTTCATCGCCTTCTCCTGCCGTCGGGGGCTGCTCCGGTTCGTTCCGGTGAATTCACTATAGCGGGCGGGAGTCGGGCGGCGTCAACGGAAAGCGGGAATTCGTTGATGAATTCCGTGTGTCGGCGCTGTGCTACGGTCGGGACCGAGGCGGGTGCTGGTGGCCCGTCCCGGACGAGGTGCGTCGTACCCGGTATGACAAGACGGCGCGGTAGGTGGTTCGACTACTGCGAGGAGTCCGTCGTCATGACGTGGGTGGTTCTGATCGTCGCCGGTGTGCTGGAGACCGTCTGGGCGGTGGCCCTGGAGGCCAGCAGGGGGTTCTCGCGGCTGGTGCCGAGTCTGGTGTTCGTGGTGGGGCTGGCGCTGTCGATGGGCGGGCTGGCGTACGCGATGCGGTCGATCCCGTTGGGGACGGGCTACGCGGTGTGGGTGGGCATCGGCGCGGTGGGGACGGCGCTGTACGGGATGGTGGCGCTGGGGGACGCGGTGAGTGCGGCCCGGATCACCTGCCTGGTGCTGATCCTGGCGGGGGTGGTGGGGCTGAAGGTGCTGCACTGAGAAGAGGCGCGGTCCCAGGGCCGACGGCGGAGGTCCCGTTCCGCCGAAGGGCCGTCGCAAGGTCAGGATCAAAAGGCAATGACGGCACTTACCATATCGAGGTGACCACCACCTCCCCGGCCGAAACGGCAACACCGCAGCAGATATCCGGCGACGACGGCACGGGAGGGGTGCTCAGCGGGCCCTGGCGGGCGTTGACGCTGGGCATCGTCTCGGTGGTGCTGCTGCTGGCGTTCGAGGCGACCGCGGTGAACACGGCGATGCCGACGGCGGCCCAGCAGCTCGACGGCATCGGCCTGTACGCGTTCGCGTTCTCCGCGTACTTCACCACCACGCTGCTGGCGATGGTGGTGTCGGGGCAGTGGTGCGACCGGCGCGGGCCGCTGGCGCCGCTGTTCACCGGGATCGCGGTGTTCGCGGCCGGACTGGTGACGGCCGGCACCGCCGTGAACATGTGGATGTTCGTCGCGGGCCGGGCGGTGCAGGGCCTGGGCGGCGGGCTGGTGATCGTCGCACTGTACGTGGTGGTCGGCCGGGCATTCCCTGAGCGGCTGCGGCCGGCGGTGTTCGCGGCGTTCTCGGCGGCCTGGGTGCTGCCGTCGATCCTCGGCCCGGTGATCTCCGGTGCGGTCACCCAGAACCTCGGCTGGCGCTGGGTGTTCCTCGCCGTGCCAGTGCTGGTGCTGCTGCCGCTCGCGGTGATGGGACCGGCACTGCGCCGCTCCGAGCGCCGCCAGCCGCCGCTGCAGGCGCAGCCGTACGACTGGCGGCGGACCCGGGACGCGGCGATGGTCGCGGTCGGGGCGGCGCTGCTGCAGTACGCGGGTCAGCGGCGGGACGTCTGGGCATTGCTGCTGGCGGCCGCCGGGGTGGCGCTGATCGGTCCGGCGGTGTTGCGGCTGCTGCCGAAGGGGACGCTGCGGGCGGCCCGCGGCCTGCCGACGGTGATCCTGCTGCGCGGGCTGGCGGCGGGCGCGTTCTTCGCGTCCGAGCTGTTCATCCCGCTGATGATGCAGACCCAGCGCGGCCTGTCGGTGACGACGGCGGGCCTGACGCTGGCGCCGGGCGGACTGTCCTGGGCGCTTGGGTCGTGGCTGCAGGGCCGACCGGGCGCGGAGCGCTACCGGGAGGCGATGATCCGGTACGGGTTCGTGCTGACCGCGGTGGCGATCGGCGCGGCGGCGCTGGTGCTGTTCTCGTCGGTGCCGGTGTGGGTGACGGCGGCGGCCTGGGCGGTCGGCGGCGTCGGCATGGGTCTGGCGATCGCCAGCATCAGCGTGCTGATGATGAAGCTGTCGGCGCCGGAGGAGACCGGTGAGAACTCGGCCGCGCTGCAACTGAGCGATGCGCTGGGCAACGTGCTGCTGACCGGCCTGGCGGGCGTGCTGTTCGCGGCACTGGGCGGCGGCGCGGTGAGCGCAGTGGCCCGGGACGCGGCCCTCCCGGCCGGAGCGTTCGCGGCAGTGTTCCTGACCATGCCGGTGGTGGCGCTGCTCGGTGCGGCGCTCTCCGGCCGGGCAGCGGTGGCGCGGACGAAGAGCTGACTGCTCGGGCAAAGAGCCGACGGGCCGATCGGAGAGCTGACGGCCCCGGCGAAAGCGGACGGGCCAGGCAGAGGGCTGACGGCTCGGCCGAAGGCCCGAGTGGCCGTTCGAACGGCCAGGCGCTGGCGAGCGGCCAGCCGGAGCATTCCGTGGCGGTGTTCCTGACCCTGCTGGCGGTGGCGCTGCTCGCCACGAGGCTCTCCGGCCGGGCAGCGGTGGCGCGGACGAAGAGCTGACTGCTCGGGCAAAGAGCCGACGGGCCGATCGGAGAGCTGACGGCTCCAGTGAAGAGCGGACAGGTCGAAGCCCCGAGTGCTGGGGAATGGTCGGTCGGCGGTGGCCCCGGCCGGGGAGTCGACGGCCCGGTCGAAGCCCCGAGTGCCGCCCGAACGGCCCGCGTGCCGAGGAACGGTCCGTCGGTGGCGGCCCGGCCGGAGAGCGCCGCACCGGAAGGTTGACGGCCGGGCCGAAGAGCTGACGACCCGGCCGGAGGCCCGAAGGCCCGAGGACCCGACAGGGAATTACTTGCCCCCGGCCACCGGCGGCACCGACGGCCGGGTGGTGGCGGGGGCGGAGGCCGCGGTGCCCGCTCCGCCGAGGTAGGTGCTCCAGCCGCCCTCGGGGTTCTGGCCGGGGGCGAGGGCCTGGAGCTTCTTGAGCACGGCCGGGTCCTGTGCCTCCAGCCACTCGACCAGCTGCCGGAAGGAGACCATCCGGACCCCGGGCTTGCCGGCGATGGCCTTCAGGGTTTCTTCGACGGCGTTCATGTAGATGCCGCCGTTCCAGCCCTCGAAGTGGTTGCCGATGATGAACGGCGCCCGGTTGCCGTTGTAGGCGCGGTCGAAGCCGGCCAGGTAGGCGTCGCGGGCCTGGGTCTGCCAGAAGGCGCGGCGGCCGGGGTCGCCCTTGGTGCTGCCGCCGGACTGGTTGTACATGATGTTGTAGTCCATCGAGAGCACCTGGAAGGTGTGCCCGGGGAACGGGATGGACTGCAGCGGCATGTCCCACAGCGCGCCGCCGGCGAATTTCTGCGGCCACATCTGCAGGCCGCCGGGGCCGGAACTGTCGTATTTCCAGCCGCGCTTGACGGCGGTGGGCAGCAGGCCGCGCTGGCCCTCCAGGCAGGGGGTGCGGCCGCCGATCAGTTCCTTGCGGTAGTCGAAGGGCAGCGCGGGCAGGTCGGTGATGCCGGTGTTGGTCTTCCAGTTCATGACGAAGTCCATCGCCTGCTGGATCTCGCTGTCCCAGTCCTCGGGGGACCAGCGGCCGCCGCCGTTGGCGCCGCAGAAGTGCCCGTTGAAGTGGGTGCCGATCTCGTGGCCGTCCAGCCAGGCCGCGCTGATCTGCTCGATGGTGGCGCGGATGTGCGAGTCGCTCAGGTAGCCGATGTCGGAGGCACCGACGGAGTGCTGCGGCGGGTGGTACATGGTCTTCTTCGACTCGGGCAGGGTGTAGATGCCGGAGAGGAAGAACGTCATGGTGGCGTCGTGGTCCTTGGCGAGCTGCCGGAACCGGCTGAACAGGTGGTCGTCGAGTTCGCCCGCGCCGTCCCAGGAGAACACCACGAACTGCGGGGGCTTCTGGCCGGGTTCCAGGGGTTCGGGGGTGGGCTGGCCCGGCTGCGGGCCGGTGTCGGAGGTGGAGCCGTCGCCGATCAGGGTGGCCGGGGGCCTGGGGACGGTGCCGGAGCTGCCGTTCGCGGCGACGCCGTCGGCCTGGGCGGGCGCGGCGGCGTTGCCCCCGTTCCCGGAGCTGCTCGCGCACCCGGCCGCGAGGGTGGCGGCGGTCGCCGCTCCGGCGGCCAGCAGCGTCCTGCGGGAGAGGGCGTCCATGTCTCACATCCGTTCACCAGGGAGTAAGGGGATGGCACCGGCCGGAGGGGCGGTCCATCCGATGGAATGGCCGGTGCGTCGTCCGGGGGAGTCGGCCCCAGCATCGCACGGGCCGCCGTGCCGTGCCGGGAAGCGAGGCCCGGGGTACGGATGACCGGGGGACGCCACGCCGGAGGGCTCACCTGTTAGGCGCACCGGGCCGGAGCGGCACCGGCATCCGCGAGCTGAGCTGACATCAGATGGCACGGACCGATCGGACCCTGGACACGGAGGTCGCACCCGCCGATGTGGCAGTCGCTGCTGGACGCCTACCGGGACCGGATCGTCGAGACCGGACGGGAGCCGCTGTTCCTGCTGCTGCTCGGCCTGGTGCTGTCGTTCCTGTTCATCCGGATCAGCACCCGGCTGATCCGCGCCCAGGTCCGCTGGTGGCCCGGCAACGTCACCCCCGGCGGGCTGCACATCCACCACATGGTGTTCGGCCAGGCCCTGCTGCTGATCTGCGGTGTCTCCGCGTTCGCGGTGCGCGGCGACGGCGGCTCCTGGTGGAACCTGCTCGGCTTCGGGTTCGGCGTCGGCTGCGGGCTGGTGCTGGACGAGTTCGCGCTGGTGCTGCACCTGAAGGACGTCTACTGGTCCACCCAGGGCCGCACCTCGGTGGACGCCGTGATGCTCGCCGTCGCCACCATCGGGCTGCTGCTGCTCGGCGAACTCCCGCTCGGCGGCTTCGTCCGCCACCCCGACGGGCCGACCCTGGCCGGGGCCTGCGGGCTGCTCGCCCTGGTGGTGGTCAGCCTGCTCAAGGGCAAGACCTGGACGGGGCTGCTCGGCATCATGCTCTGGCCGCTGGCCCTGGTCGGCGCCGTGCGGCTGGCCCGGCCGCAGAGCCCGTGGGCCCGCTGGCGCTACCGGTCCCGGCCGCGCCGGCTGGCCCGCGCCGAGCGGCGCGAGGAGCGCATCCACCGCCGCCTGGTCGCCGCCAAGACCACCGTCTACGACCTGCTGGCCGGCACCCCCGACGCCGACCACGAACCCGCCCCGCCCGCGGTGCCCGAGCCGTCGCCCGCTGCCGTCGAGCCGGCGCCCGCCGCGGCCGAGCAGCAGCAACGGCCGGCCGCGCCGTGGCGGTTGGGCTGCGCCGCGTTCGTCCAGTGGTACCTGCGGATCGCCACCCTGATCAACCTGCTCGGCGCCGTCGTCGCCCCGTTCCGCGCGCAGGTCCAGCGGATCGACCGCGGCGAGTACTTCGCGCCCGTGCTGGTCACCTCCGGGTTCACCACCGCGCTGCTGGCCGGGCTGCTCGCGGTGATGCTGCGCCGCCGCAAGCGGGCCGCCTGGATCGCCGCGCTGGCCGTCGTCCTGGTGCACGCCGCGCTGTACGGGCTCGCGATGGCCTTCCCCGAGTTCCGCGCCCACCCGTTCAACTGGTTCTCCCTCGCGCTCACCCTGGCCGTGCTGGTGACGCTGCTGCTGAGCCGCCCGGTGTTCCGGGTGCGGGGCGGGCGTGGCAACCTGCCGCTGGCCACCGCCGTGCTGGTGGTCGGCGGCGCGCTGCTCACCGGCCTCGGCGCGGTCGCCGTCCGGCTCGGGCACGCCGACGGTGTCCCGAGCTGGGGCGAGGCCGCGCGCTACGGCCTGCTGCGGCTGGTCACCCTGTCCGGCGTCGTCCGGGTCACCGATGTGGACGTGCCGCGCTGGATCGATCTCGCGCTGAACCTGCTCGGCACCGCCCTGCTGCTGCTCACCCTGCGGATCCTGCTGCGCTCCCCGCGCGGCACCGAATGGCAGAGCCCCGAGGAGGAGCTGCGGCTGCGTCAACTGCTGGCGCGGCACGGCGGGCGGGACTCGCTCGGCTACTTCGCGCTGCGCCGTGACAAGTCGCTGTGCTTCTCGGCCAGCGGCAAGGCCGCCGTCGCCTACCGGGTGGTGAACGGCGTGGCGCTGGCCTCGGGCGATCCGATCGGCGACCCGGAGGCCTGGCCACAGGCGATCGAGGAGTGGCAGCGGCGGGCCCGCGCGCATGCCTGGATCCCCGCCGTCACCGGCGCCGGCGAGCGGGGCGGCACCGTGTACGCCCGGGTGGCCGGGCTGCGGGCGCTGCACCTCGGTGACGAGGCGGTGGTCGAGCCGGCCCGGTTCACCCTGGACGGCCGGGAGATGCGCGGCCTGCGGCAGACCTGCCGCCGGGTCGAGCGGGCCGGGTACCAGGTGGTGATCCGCCGTCACCGCGACATCCCCGCCGAGGAGTTCGCCGACCTGGTGCGGCTCGCCGATGCCTGGCGGCACGGCCGCACCGAACGAGGCTTCTCGATGGCGCTCGGCCGGCTCGGCGACCCCGCCGACGGCGACTGCCTGATCGCCGAGTGCCGCGACGAGGCAGGCCGGACCGCCGCCCTGCTGTCCTTCGTCCCCTGGGGCGAGGACGGGCTGTCGCTCGACCTGATGCGGCGCGATCGGGAGTCCGACAACGGGCTGGTCGAGTACACCGTGGCCCGGCTGCTCGAACGGGCCCGGGGCGGCGCGCCCGCGGTGCGGCGGGTGTCGCTGAACTTCGCTAGGTTCCGCGAGGTGTTCGAGGAACGGCTCGGCGCCGGGCCGGTGCTGCGGCTGTGGCGCGGGGTGCTGCGGTTCCTGTCCCGGTGGTGGCAGCTGGAGTCGCTGTACCGGGCCAACGCCCGCTACCGGCCGCACTGGCAGCCCCGGTACATGCTGTACGAGAAGCCCTCCGAACTGCCCGCGATCGGCCTGGCCACCGCGCTCGCCGAGGGCTTCCTGACCCGCCCCCGGCTGCGCCGCGGCGGCCGGGCGGGCCGGTCCTGAGCGGCGGTCACCCGGGCGGAACGCCGGGGGTGCCGGGGCGGGCCGCGCTGGATTGACTGGGCCTGTCGAAGGGCGGACCGGAGGGCGCGGTGGGCGAACGGGCGTGGAACAAGGCGGTGCTGGCCGCGGGGGCGATCGTGGCCGGGGCCTGGCTGGTGCACGGGGGCCTGCTGGGCACGCTGCCGCCCGCCCCGGTCGCCGCGCAGGCGTACGACGGGACGCCGGTCGGGCCCGCGGTGCCCCCGCTGCCGTCCTCGCCGCCGGTGCGGATCCGGATCCCGGCCCTGGGCGTGGATGCCCCCGTGGGCCCGCTGGGCCTGGACGGCGAAGGACGCCTGCAGCCGCCGCCCGAGGAGGACGGCAACCGGGCCGGCTGGTACCAAGGCGGCGCCGCGCCCGGGTCGAGCGGCGCGGCGGTGCTGGCCGGGCACGTCGACACCGCGCACGGCCCGGCGGTGTTCTACCGGCTGGGCGCCCTGCGCAGGGGCGACCAGGTGGAGGTCGCCCGGGCCGACCGGGCCACCGCCTGGTTCCAGGTGGACGGCGTGGAGGTCTATTCGAAACGGAACTTCCCGGACACCAAGGTGTACGCGGCCACCCCGGATGCCCAGCTGCGGTTGATCACCTGCGGGGGCGCCTACACCCGCGAGGGTGGCTGGGAAGGGAACGTGGTGGTGTACGCACATCTGGTACGCACCCAACGGGCCTGACGGTTGCCCGATGGACACGTGCTGCCGTCGCGGACTCAGGCCAGCAGCTGGGCGAGCGCCCGGTCGCAGTCCAGGTGCCGCAGCTCCTGGCCCTCCGGGACGGCCAGGTGACTGCGCCACAGGAAGCGGCGCAGGTCGGCGCGGGCGAACTGGAGCAGGGCGACGCCCTCGGGGGAGCGCAGTTCGACCATGGTGCGCATCCCGTACGCGGGCCGGATCCGGACGTCGCCCTCGCCGGTCGCCGTGTCCAGGCCGGTGGAGAGCAGCTGGCGGGCGAACACCCACTCGATGTCGGGCGCGGACGGGTCGGCGGGGGCGGCGGTGTCGTGCGGGTCGTGCGCGCCCTGGGGGTCGTACGGGTCGGCGTCCACGGCGTACTCGGCGGGGAAGACCATCCGGACCGCCAGCGGGTCCTCGCAGTTGTAGCGCAGGGTGACCCGCAGCAGGACGGAGCGGTGGGTGCCGAGGATCAGTCGGGCCTGGGTGTGTTGTTCGACCGGCGCGGGTGCTGGGGACACGGGGGTTCCTCCGGGTGTGGGGGTGCGTTGCGCGGGGTGCGACCGGTGTCGCCTCCCGTGACTGAAGAGTCGGAAGGGCTGGGAGGAATTACACCGGTTTTGGGACCATTTTGAGTGATCTGCGCCACATTGGCAGGGATCAATCGGGCATTTCGGTTGCCGAGTGTGGGGGTCTTGTGTGCATCCGCACCATCGCCCGGGCAGGATCGCGGGAGCCGACCGGGCCGCCGCCGGTCCGGCCGGGCCAGGGAGGACAAGATCGTCGAGTCATCAGTGCGGACGGCCGGGCGCCCGCCGCTCGCCGCGTACACCGAGCTGTACCGGAGCCACCACCCGGGCCTGCTGCGCTACGCCGGCCTCCTCACCGGCGGCGACCACTGGCGGGCCGAGGACCTGGTCGCGGAGGCCCACCTGCGGGTGTGGCGGCGGCTGGCCGCCGGGCAGCGGATCGAGGACCCGCGCGCCTACCTGGCCACCACCGTCCGCCACCTGGCTGCCGCCCCGGTGCGCGAGCGGGCCGCCCCGGACGTGCCCGGTGGCGAGAGCGAGGACCCGGCCGCGGGCGTGGCCGAGACCGACCGGATGCGCCGGCTGCTCGCCCGGCTGCCCGAGCGGTGGGCGCACGCGCTGTGGCTGGCCGAGGTGGAGGGGCTGCCGCCGGGCGAGATCGGGGCCCGGCTCGGGGTGCGGCGCGGCGCGGCGACGGTGCTGGTGCACCGCGCCCGCGAAGGCCTGCGGCTGGCCTACCTGCGGGACTACCCGGGCAGCCCGTGCGACCCGGCCTGCGCCCTGCATTGGGAGACGCTGGCCGGGCATGCCCGCGGCCGGGCCGGACGGCGGGCCGAGCAGCGGGTGGAGCGCCACCTGCCGCGCTGCGCGGACTGCCGGGGCCGGCTGGCCCTGCTGCGCCGGATCAACCTGGGCCTGGCCGGGCTGGTGGGCGGCGCGATGGCGCTGCTGGCCGCGCTGCTGGCGCCCCCGGCGGGCGCCGCCGGGCAGCGCGGCGGCGAGCCCGCGTGCGCGGTGGAATACCGGATCACCACGCAGGCCGGCGGCCGGTTCGTGGCGCTGCTGACGGTCCGCAACACCTCCGACGGCCCGGTCGGCGGCTGGACGCTGCGCTGGCCGCTGGCCGACGGCGAGCATCTGGTGGCGCCCCGGCCGGGCACCGGGCGGGCCCATGAGGTGGCCGGGGCGGTGCTGCTCGAGGAGAGTGCCGCGCTGCTTCCCGGCGGCAGCGCGCAGACCGGGTTCACCGGCGCCGCGGCGCGCCCGCGCACCGTCCCGGGCACGATCACGGTGAACGGCCGGCCGTGCCGCGTGAAGGTGTGGTGAGGGCCGCGCGACGGGAGTGGGACGCACGCCACAGGGTCGCGCCAACGCCGCGGTCCGCCCCCCGGAAGGGGCTAGGCTGGGCAGGTTCCACGACCGCCCGCAGACCGCGGGAGAAGGGCCACACATAGGCCCTGACCTGCGACGACCCCGTTCGGAGACCGTGACTACCGCCGCCTCCTCCTCGATGGCCCCGCTGTTCTCGCACGCCGACAGCCTCCACCCCCGTCCCACCGGCACCTCCGCCGCCGCGCACCTCTCCCCGGCCTTCCCCGGCCGCGCCCCGTGGGGTACCGCGGGCAAGCTCCGCGCCTGGCAGCAGGGCGCGCTGGACAAGTACATCGAGCAGCAGCCCCGGGACTTTCTGGCGGTCGCCACCCCGGGCGCCGGAAAGACCACCTTCGCCCTGACCCTGGCGTCCTACCTGCTGCACAACCACCTGGTGCAGCAGGTCACCGTGGTCGCGCCCACCGAGCACCTGAAGAAGCAGTGGGCCGAGGCCGCCGCCCGGATAGGCATCCGGCTGGACCCGGCGTACTCCTCGGGCCCGCTGTCCAAGGACTTCCACGGCATCGTGGTGACCTACGCGGGCGTCGGCGTCAACCCGATGCTGCACCGCAACCGCACCGAGGCCCGCAAGACGCTGGTGATCATGGACGAGATCCATCACGCCGGTGACTCCAAGTCCTGGGGCGAGGCCTGCTTCGAGGCGTTCGAGCCCGCCACCCGCCGGCTCGCGCTGACCGGTACGCCGTTCCGCTCGGACACCAACCCGATCCCGTTCGTCGCCTACGACGCGGGCAGCGACGGCATCCGCAAGTCGGTCGCCGACTACACCTATGGCTACGGGCACGCGCTCGCCGACCACGTCGTCCGTCCGGTGATCTTCCTCAGCTACTCCGGCAACATGCGCTGGCGCACCAAGGCCGGCGACGAGCTGGAGGCCCGGCTCGGCGAGCCGATGACCAAGGACCTGATCGCCCAGGCCTGGCGCACCGCGCTGTCCCCGCAGGGCGAGTGGATCCCGGCGGTGCTGCAGGCCGCCGACCGGCGGCTGACCGAGGTCCGCAAGGGCATCCCGGACGCCGGCGGCCTGGTGATCGCCACCGACCAGACGGTGGCCCGCGCCTACGCCAAGATGCTGCGCGAGATCACCGGCGAGAAGGTCACCCTGGTGCTCTCCGACGAGAGCGAGGCCTCCAAGCGGATCTCCGACTACGCCGAGGGCACCTCGCGCTGGATGGTCGCGGTGCGCATGGTGTCCGAGGGCGTCGACGTGCCCCGGCTGTGCGTCGGCGTGTACGCCACCTCGATCTCCACCCCGCTGTTCTTCGCCCAGGCCGTCGGCCGCTTCGTGCGCGCCCGCAAGCGTGGCGAGACCGCCTCGGTGTTCCTGCCGACCATCCCGATGCTGCTCGGCTTCGCCAACGAGATGGAACTCCAGCGAGACCACGTCCTGGACCGCCCGAAGAAGGACGGCGAGGGGCTGTTCGACGAGGAGGACCGGCTGCTCGCCGAGGCCGAGAAGGCCAACGACGGGCCGGACACCGGGAGCGAGGAGTTCTCCTACGAGGCGCTGGGCAGCGACGCGGTCTTCGACCGGGTGCTGTACAACGCGATGGAGTTCGGCATGCAGGCACACCCGGGCAGCGAGGAGGAGGAGGACTACCTCGGCATCCCGGGCCTGCTCGAACCCGACCAGGTGCAGATGCTGCTGCAGAAACGTCAGCACCGGCAGATCCAGCGCTCCAAGGCCCGCCCCGCCGGGGAGGCCGACCTGCTGGAACTGCCCGCCGAGGAGCGCCCGGTGGTCACCCACCAGGAGCTGCGCGAGCTGCGCAAGGAGCTGAACGCGCTGGTCGCGGCCTGGCACCACCGCACCACCCAGCCGCACGGCACCATTCACAACGAGCTGCGCCGCCAGTGCGGCGGGCCGCTCACCGCGCAGGCCACCGCCAACCAGCTGAAGGCGCGGATCGGGCGGATCCGGGAGTGGGCGACGCAGGGCTGACGGAGCGATTGCCTGACGGAGCGTCAAGAACTCTCGGCCGAAGGGTTCGCGGAGGAAATTTGGCTTTCGATCAGAGAAAGTGTGCAGACATCTGGTCTTATCTTCCGTTAATCTTCCGCGTGCCAGCGCCTGGGCGCCTCACCCCGAGGTGCCCGTCCGGCGCCACTCATGTCGAGGCGGGCCGTCCACGCCCGCCCGGCCGTCTGCACCGAACGAGGAGCTTTCCGTGGCGTACACCGCCCAGCCCGAGCTGTCCGACAAGTCCAAGGTTGTCGCCGGCGTCCTGCAGATCCTGCTCGGCGGCTTCGGCGTCGGCCGCTTCTACACCGGCCACATCGGCATGGGCCTCGCCCAGCTGTTCACCTGTGGTGGTCTCGGTGTCTGGGCGCTGATCGACGGCATCATCTTCCTGGTCAGCGACGACCGCACCGACGCCCAGGGCCGCAAGCTGCGCGGCTGACCTTGCGCGCCGAGGCCAACGGCCGGCACCCCCGCCCCGCGGACACCCGCGGCGGGGGCGCCGGCCGTTGGCCGTTCGCCCTGCTGCGCCACCCCGCCGCCGGCCCGCTCGGACTGCTCGCCGCGGGCCTGGCCGGCGCCGCCTACCTGTACACCCGGAACCCGCACCTGCCCGGCCAGGCCCTGCCGTTCTGCCCCTGGCGCCGCCTGACGGGTCTTCAGTGCCCCGGCTGCGGCGGTACCCGGATGACCTGGGACCTGCTGCACGGCGACCTGGTCGCCGCCTGGCACGACAACGCCGCGCTGCTGCTCGCCCTCCCCTTCATCGCCGCCTGGTACCTGGTGCGGCTGCGCCACGGACTGGCCGGCCGGCACTGGAAGCTGCGGCTCTCGCCGCGCACCGTCGCCGCCATCCTCACCGCCGCCGCGCTCTGGACCGTCGGCCGCAACCTCCTGTGACCCCTCGCCGGGAAGGCCGCTGTCCGGCTACCGGTCAGATATCGAACACCAGTGCGGTGGCGGCCGGTGTTTTGCGTGTCTTGTCCGTTTTTACATCGCGACTTTCCAACGATGTGGATCGGATTTTGAACAACTACTTCCGTAGCGCGCCTCCCGTTCACTAGCGTCTCCCCAATCCGTCCGGGCCCCACCCCTCAGCTCGGCCGGGCAACCGCGGAGCCCTGCGACCGGACGACACCGCCGTGGCCGGACTCCCACGCCGGACACCCTTCTGGCGTGTGATCAATTCCGGTGTGGCCCACGGCAGTTGTGCCGTAGGGTCGGACTCGCCGCGGAAAGGACCTGGCGTTCGTGACTGCTGAGACCTCCCAGACCCTGGACCGGGGTGTCCGGGTACTGAAACTGCTCGCCGACTCCGAGCGCGGACTGACGGTGACCGAACTGGCCGCCCGACTGGCCGTCAACCGCACGGTGGTGTACCGCCTGCTGGCCACCCTGGAACAGCACGGGCTGGTCCGCCGCGACATCGGCGGCCGCGCCCGGGTCGGCCTCGGCGTGCTGCGCCTCGCCCACCGGGTGCACCCGCTGCTGCGCGAGGCCGCGCTGCCCGCCCTGCGCTCGCTCGCCGAGGACCTCGGCGCCACCGCCCACCTCACCCTGGTCGACGGCAACGAGGCACTCGCCGTCGCCGTGGTCGAACCGACCTGGACGGACTTCCACGTCGCCTACCGCACCGGCCTGCGCCACCCGCTCACTGAGAGCGCGGCTGGCCGGGCGATCCTGGACGCCCGCGGCTTCCCCGGCCAGCGCCGTCCCGAGCAGGGCTTCGTGATCACCCGTGCCGAGGAGCAGTCCGGCGCCTGCGGCGCCGCCGCCGCGCTGATCGGCCTGAGCGGCATCGAGGGCAGCGTCGGCGTGGTGATGCTCAACGGCCTGGTGCCGGAGCGGGTCGGCCCCCGGGTGGTGGAGGCCGCCACCGAGGTCGCCGACGCGCTGCGCTGAACCGGCCGATCCGCGCGGCCGTCCCTGGCGGCGGCCGCGGTGTGTTTGGATGCGGGGTGTGCCTCTCCAGAACCCGCCCACGGCCCTGACCGCCCCGCGCAGCCGCGCCCTCGCCCTGTGCGCGCTACCGGTGCTGGCACTGTTCGCGGTGGCCGCGTTCGTGCCGCTGCCCTACACCCTGGAGTCGCCGGGCCGGACCGCCGACACCCTGGGCGTGTACGAGGGCAACCCGGTGATCACGATCACCGGGGCGCCGCAGCGCCAGACCTCCGGGCAGCTGCGGGTGGTGACCGTGGAGGCCACCGGCCCGGGCCAGCGCAACAGCCTGTGGGACTCGCTGTCGGCCTGGGTGGACCGGAAGCAGGCGGTGGTGCCGACCGAGGAGGTCTACCCGCAGAGCGACCCGAACAAGGCCAACCAGGCGACGCAGCAGCAGATGACACAGTCCCAGGACAGCGCCACCATGGCCGCGCTGAACTACCTGCACCTGTCGCCGGAGCAGGTGAACGTCGAGATCCGGCTCGGGGAGATCGGCGGACCGAGCGGCGGCCAGATGCTGGCCCTGGGCATCGTCGACAAGATCGCGGGCGACGGCAACGGCGGCGACCTGACCGGCGGGCGGAACGTGGCCGGTACCGGCACCATCGACGCGGACGGGCGGGTCGGCCAGGTCGGCGGCATCCCGCTCAAGACCCAGGCGGCGCGCAACGCCGGCGCCACGGTGTTCCTGCTGCCGCGCAGCGAGTGCACCCAGGGCGAGGTCAACGCCCCCGACGGGCTGCAGCTCGTCCCCGTGGACACGCTGTCCGAGTCGATCGCCGCCCTCAAGTCGCTGCGCGAGGGCGGCGCCCTCCCGCACTGCTGAGCCGGTCGGCGGGCCGCCCGCGGCCTACATGCCGAATGCCGCGGTCACCAGGTCCTCGCCGACCCGGGCCTGCAACTGCTCGGCGACCGCCGTCAGCCGGTGCGCCTGCGCGGCCGGCAGGGCCACCGCGATCGCCGCGAGCTCACTGCCCAGCACGATCGGCACCGCCGCCCCCACCACGCCCAGCTGGTACTCCTGGTACTGGGTGATCGGCGCGGCCCGCTGCGGCCCCGGCCCGGGCAGCAGCGGCAGCTGGGACGGCTCGCGCAGGGTGTACGGGGTGAACGGCACCATCGGGTGGAGCGCCAGGTACGCCCGGCGCTCCTCGGCGGACATCAGCGCCAGCAGGGTCTTGCCGCTCGCGTGGGCGTGCGCGCCGATCCGGAAGCGCTTCGGGTCGGCGGTGGCGGCGCCGGGCGCGGCCCGGGCGGCGACCAGCTCGACCTCGCCGTCCTTGTAGCGGGCGTAGTGCACGGCCGCGTTCAGCTCGTGGGCGATCCGGCCGAGCACCCGGTCCAGCCGGATCCGCCCGGCCTCCGGACCGTCCAGCCGGTCCTCCAGGCTCAGCCCCGACACCGCCGGACCGGTGCGGTAGCGGCCCTCCCGGCGCTCCAGGTACTGGTCGTGCACCAGGGTGCGCAGCAGGTGGTACGTGGTGCCGAGGGCCAGCTCGGTGTCCCGGGCGAGCTGCTTGGCGGTGGCGCCGGCCGGGTGCCGGGCGGCCGCCTCCAGCAGCCGCAGGGCGCGCTGCGCGGAGGCGATCAGGGTGGGCTCCGGGGTGACCCGCCTCATCGCGGTGCCCGGGTGGCGGGAACGGCGGGCCGGCCGCGGCGGGCCGGCGGGGGGACGGCCGGCCGGCCCCGGGAGGGGGTGGCCCCGGGGGTCATGACGGCGTTCATTGCGTGCATGAGCTCTAGGCATATGCCAAAAATCGTCTGCCGTCATCCATGGACACGCCAGAAACGGCCCGCCGGCCCGCCGTCAGGCCCCGTCCGGCACTCCCGCGGCCTGTTCCACCAGCGGCAGGACCCGGAACGGCACCGGGTTCTCCAGGGCGATCGCGGTGGACGCCCGGACGATCCCGTCGAAGCCCACCACCCGGTCGATCACCCGCTGCAGATCCGCGTTCGACCGGGCCACGATCCGCACCAGCATGTCGCCGTGCCCGGTGATGGTGTGCAGCTCCAGCACCTCCGGCACCGCCGACAGGTGCGCCCGCACGTCCGCGCCCTGCCCCTGCGAGATCTCCAGAGTGGCGAACGCCGTCACCGGGTAGCCGAGCGCCGCCGGATCCACCTGCGGGCCGAACCCGCCGATCACCCCGCGGGCCTGCAGCCGGTCCAGCCGGGCCTGCACCGTACCGCGCGCCACCTGGAGGCGGCGCGAACACTCCAGCACCCCGATCCGCGGCTCCTCGGCGAGCAGCCGGATCAGTCTTCCGTCCAGCGCGTCGATGGCATCGGGCTGCGGGGGCACGGGCGGGCTCCTCGGTGGTGCGGGCGTCGACCGACATTGTGGGGTCGGCGCGGTCCGCCCGTCAGCCCCCGCCGGGCCGCGCGGGCGGTGTCGTCAGCCCGGGACGACCTGCACGTCCGGCTGGTAGCCGTTCCAGGTGACGTACACCTGGGAGACCCGGTCGTCCTTGGTGAACAGGACGCGGATCCACTGGTCGCCGTGCCAGACCTGCATCGCCCAGCCCGCCTCCGGGGTCGCCGACACCAACTCGGCGTCGTGCTCCCGCAGATCGACCGCGACCCGGCCGCCCGGCATCAGGTAGCTGTGCACCGACCCGGTCGGGCTCGGCGTACTGCGGGCCGTCATGGTGGTGCTGCGGGACGGGGAGGGCCGGCTGCGGCTCTGGCTCGGGCCCGGGTCCGGGCCCGCGGTCGGTCCCGGGTCCGCGCTCGGGTCCGGATCGGGGTGCGGGGCGGTCGAGGTGCCCGGGCCGCCCGAGGCGGCCGGCGGGGCGCCCGTCGCCGAGGGCGCGGGCGGCACCGTCACCGCCGGCCCGGTCGGCGAGGAGGCCGTCGAGGGCAGCGGCAGCGCCACCGGCCCTTCGTACACCGTGTCGGCGAGTACCGCGTGCACACCGAGCCAGGACAGCGCCACCGCCGCCCCGGTGGCCACCGTCCAGGCGCCCAGTTGAACCCATCCGCTCCGCATCGCGGGCCCATCCTGCCGTACTCGGGTCACGGGCAGGTCAGTGCCCCGGTCGTTCCTCAGCAAGCTTGCAGATCACGCTTCCAGAGGATCCGTCAGGTTTTCTCCCCGGCCCGCCCGGCCCCCCGAGGTACAGACCAATTGGTGGGGATGCCGTACCGTGCAGCCCCATGGCAACAGTGCTTGTGGTCGAGGACGACCCCTTCGTGCGTTCCGCCCTGATCCGCCATCTGGCCGACTCCGGCCACGCGGTGCGCTCCGTCGGCACCGCCCTGGAGGCGCTGCGCGAAGTCGCCCAGGTGGGCTGCGACCTGGTGATCCTCGATCTGGGCCTGCCCGATCTGGACGGCGGCGAGGCGCTCAAGATGATCCGCGGGCTGACCAACGTGCCGGTCATCGTCTCCACGGCCCGCGACGAGGAGGCGGAGATCGTCCGGCTGCTGAACGACGGCGCCGACGACTATCTGGTGAAACCTTTCTCCGGCGAGCACCTCACCGCCCGGATGGCCGCCGTCCTGCGCCGGCTCGGCGGCGGCTCCCTGATGGCCCCTCAGATCCTGCGGGTCGGCGGCCTCGCCATCGACCCGCAGCGCCGCGAGGCCCTGCTCGACGGAGAACGCCTCGACCTCACCCGGCGCGAATTCGACCTGCTGGCCTTCCTCGCCGCCAGACCCGGGGTGGTCGTCCCCCGCAAGGAGATCCTCGCCGAGGTGTGGCGGCAGACCTACGGCGGCGACCAGACCATCGACGTCCACCTGTCCTGGCTGCGCCGCAAACTCGGCGAGACCGCCTCCAGCCCGCGCTACCTGCACACCGTGCGAGGCGTCGGCGTCCGGCTGGAGGCGCCCTCGGGACCGGTCGGGTGCACCACATGAAGTGCCTGCTCCGCTCGCTGCGCTGGGCGATGGTCAAGGCGGCCGTCGCCGGCACCGTCATGGTCGCGCTGGCATTTCTGATCCCGCTCGGCCTGGTCGTCCAGCACACCGCCCGCGACCGGGCGTTCACCGCCGCCCAACGGCAGGCCGCCGCCCTCGGCCCGGCGCTCGCCATCACCACCGACCAGGACGCCGTCGCCCGCGCCCTGGCCTCCACCGAGGCCGGCGCCGAGGACCGCCTCGCCGTCCACCTGCCCGGCGGCCAGGTGGTCGGGCGCGGCCGGGCAGACACCGGGCAGCTCGGCTACACCGGGGACCCGAGCCGCGGGGCGCGGACCGGGACCGTCCGCATCCCGGGCGGCTACGCCCTGCTCCAGCCGGTCGCCGTCGACAACGGCCGGGTGGCCGTGGTCGAGGTGTTCGTCCCCGACGCCGAGCTGACGCGCGGCGTCGGCACCGCCTGGCTGGTGCTCTCCGGCGTCGCGCTCGCCCTGGTCGCGGTCTCCGTCGCGGTCGCCGACCGGATGGGCGCCCGGATCGTCCGCTCCGCCCGCCGCCTCGCCACCGCCGCCCGCTCACTCGGCTCCGGCAACCTCACCCTGAGAGTCCCGGTCGAGGGCCCCGAAGCGGCCGGCGCACCCGAAGAACTCCGCGAAGCCGCCTACGCCTTCAACGCCATGGCCGACCGCGTCGTCCACCTGCTCGCCGCCGAACGGGAACTCGCCGCCGACCTCTCGCACCGGCTGCGCACCCCGCTCACCGTGCTCCGCCTCAACGCCGCCGCACTCGGCGCCGGCGACGCCGCCGACGCCACCCGGCACGCCGTCGCCCAGCTCGAACGCGAGGTCGACCAGATCATCCGCAGCGCCCGCCGGGACCCGGTGCACGCCCCACCGGTCACGCTCGGCTGCGACGCCGTCGAAGTGATCCGCGAACGCGTCGCGTTCTGGTCCGCCCTCGCCGAGGACGAGGGCCGCCCCTGGCAGCTGGCCGGCGACACCGAACCGGCACCCGTGCCCGTGCAGCGCGGCGACCTGGCCGCAGCCGTGGACGCGCTGCTCGGCAACGTGTTCCGGCACACCGCCATCGGCACCGCCTTCGCCGTCGACCTGACCGTCACCGAGGACGGCGTGACCGTCCAGGTCGGCGACGCCGGACCGGGCTTCGGCGACCCGGCCCCCGAGATCCGCCGCGGCGCCGGCCACGGCGGCGAAGGCTCCACCGGGCTCGGCCTGGACATCGTCCGCAAGCTCGCCGAGAGCACCGGCGGCGAGGTCGCCCTCGGCCGCTCCGCCGCACTCGGCGGCGCCGAGATCGCGGTGCGGCTCAACACCCGCACCGAAGTCGAACTGCCGCGCCAGCAACGGCGCCGCCCCGGCCGCCTGACCCGCAAGGACTGACACCGGCCGATGACACCGACACAGCAGCTGTTACCGCGAGGGCGACAGCTGGTGTCGCTCCTCTTCCTCGACTACTCCCCAGTACATTCTCAGCGGCGCCTGATGCCGACCCGGCCGTGCCGCCCCCGGAGGGGAGCCCGGGGCGACCGCGAACGCCCACACCCGCCGTGACCGCGACCGGTGGAGCCCGGCGAACCGCGACCGGTGGCGTGAACCGGACGGTCAGGTAGTGTCGGCTGCTGGCCCAGCGCAGGTCGATGGCGGACGGAGCAACACAGTGACCACGGTGCAAGCAGAGCGCGCCACACCCTCCGGCGGACCCGAACAGCCCCCCGTCGTTCCCGCCTGGAAGCACGCCCTCACCGCACCCGCCCGCCTGCTTGCCGACGCCACCGCCGCCCTGCGCGCCGCCCCCCGGCGGCCGCTGCGCACCGCCACCGTGATCGCCCTGGTCTCGCTGTTCGGCTACGCGATCGTCCGGCACCTCGTCGGCACTTCGATGGTCGACATGATCGTCTACCGGGCCGAGGGCGCCGCCGTCGCCCACGGCCAGGACCTGTACGCGCTGCGGGTCACCGAGTGGGACCTGCCCGCCACCTACCCGCCGTTCGCCGCCATGCTGTTCGTGCCGACCACCTGGTTCGGCATCCCGTTCCTGCGGGTCGCCGTCACCGCCGGGAACCTGCTGCTGCTGGCCACCCTCGCCCACCTGTCCTTCAAACTCGTCGGCTGGCCGCGCCGCGAACTACGGCCGATCGGCGTGATCCTGATCACCGGACTGGGCGTCTGGCTGGAACCCGTCTTCACCACCCTGCGCTACGGACAGATCAACCTCGCCCTGGCCTGCCTGATCCTCTGGGACCTCACCCGCCCCGACCACGCCCGCTCCAAGGGCCTCGCCATCGGCCTGGCCGCCGGCATCAAGCTCACCCCCGGCCTGTTCGCCGTCTACCTGCTGATCACCGGCCGGATCCGGGCCGCCCTGGTCGCCGGCGCCGCGTTCCTCGGCACCTTCCTGATCGGGGCGCTGGCCCTGCCGGACGCCACCTGGGGCTTCTGGACCAAGTACCTGTTCGACTCCACCCGGGTCGGCAAGACCGTCATCGTCGACAACCAGTCACTGCGCGGCATGGTCGCCCGCCTGCTGCACACCGAGAACCCCGGACTGCCCGCGACCGCGCTCGCCGCCCTGGTCGCCGTCGGTGGCCTGGCCATCGCCGTCTGGGCCCACCGCAGCGCCCGCTGGTCACCCCGCGCCGAAGCCTGGAGCGTGTGCGCCGCACTGGTCACCGCCGTACTGATCTCCCCGATCAGCTGGACCCACCACTGGGTGTGGTGCGTGCCGATGCTGGTGCTGCTCGCCGCCGAGGCCGCCCACGAACGCTCCCGCCCCGCCGCCGAGCGGCGCTACCGCTGGCGGATCGTGTTCGGCCTCACCCTGCTGGGCTTCCTCTCCTTCGCGATGTGGATCATCCCGCACAAGGGCGACCTGGACCTGAAGCTGCCCGCCCTGAGCCAGGCACCCGCCTCCATCTACCCCCTGCTCGGCCTGTGCTTCCTGGCCGTCGCCGCCGTCAGCGTGCACTCCCGCCGCCGCGCCGCCGGTGCCCCGCCGGTTCGCCTCCCCGCCCCGCGCACCGGCTCCGACGGGCTGGGCAGGGCCGACACTCAGAAGGCCCCCGCCGCCCGCTGAACAACCCGGCCGGTTCGGGGGGTGCAGCCCCGGCCGGTTCCGGTGGGGGTGCGGCCCGCCGGTCCCGGTGCGGATGTGGCCCGGCCGGTCCCGGTGCGGACCCCGGCGCAGGCCCGTCACGCCAGCAGCTCGGCGAGCGAGCCGTCCAGGTCCATCGCCTCCAGCTCGGCGCCCGGCGGCACCAGCCGGTGCGCCCGCTCCAGCCACGCCGTCACGGTCGGCAGCGGCGCCTCCAGCAGCGCGTCGCCCGCCGGCGAGCTCAGCGCCATGCACAGCACGCTGCGCCGCCCCGCCCGGGTCGGCCAGATCCGCACATCGCCCTGACCGCACGGGCGGAACGTTCCCTCCACCAGCAGCTCACGGGCGAACACCCAGGTGACCGGCGTCCCGCTGTCCAGGTGGAACGTCACGTACACCGCGAACGGGTCGTGGCTCCCGTACGACAACCGCGCCGGCACCGGGACGCTGCGCTCCGGCGACAGCACCAGCTCCAGCTCCAGCTCCTGCTCCACCACTCCGGTCGACTGTCCGGCCACGGCCGCTCACCCTCTCGCCTCCGCGCGAGGCCGCCGATCGGCCCCACGCCAGGAGAGAGGGGCGGCGGCGCGCACTCTTACACGGGTTTCGGAGAACTTTCCGGCGGACTTTCCGCAGAACCTTTTGCCCGCCGCTCCGGTTGTTCCGGACGGGGCGGCGGGCGGTCCGGAGCACTGGACCCCCAGGACTCGTGCCCTACCACTCGGGCCCGTCCTGTTCCACCGGTTTCGTGAGTTCCGGCGAACCAGACGGGCCGGACCCCTCCAGGCGCTACCCTTTGTGACTGCCCGGCGACTCTCCGCCCGCGGCCCTGTTGCGCACATCCGCACACCTGCACGCCGCGGTGCCGGTACGAAGGAAGAGGCAATGACGGACCGGCCCCCCACCGCAGCACCGATGCTCGGCACGACCGTGCCCGCCGACGCCGGAGCACCCGGCTACTACCCCGACCCGTCGGTACCCGGCTTCGTCCGCTACTGGGCCGGCCACGCCTGGGTCCCCGGCACCAGCCGGGCCGCCCCCGCCCCCGGCGAACAGCTCCAGCCCCCGCGCTTCGTCGCCCGCTACATCGGTTCGCCGCCCTATAGCGTCCCGCCCGGCCTCGCCTTCGCCGCGCCCGCCGGCCCGCTGATCGAGACCGGCCCCATCTACCTCGACGAGACCGGCGCCCACACCGCCTTCAACATGCCCGCCCACCCCGACCCAATCGAGGCCCCGCCCGCCGCCGTCGAGGTCCGCCCGCGCACGTCGGCGGCGCCGCTGCGCCCCGTCGAACCCGCCCCCTGGGCCGTCACCGGCAACGGGCTCCAGCCCCCCGCCGCCGAATCCTGGGCCACCGCCGCCGCACTGCGCCTGGGCCCGGTGTCCGTCCCGGAGGCGGCGGTCGTGGCACCGCGACGCGGCGGCGCGGGCCGGGAGGCGCGCGAGCGCGGGCAGGCGCCGGGGGGTGCTTCGGTGCGCGAGGCTCGGGACGGCGGGGAGGCTTGGGAGGTTCGGGACGTTCGGGAGGCTCGGGACGTACGGGAGGTTCGCGAGGTTCGCGAGGCCTTGGGTGTTGAGGCGGAGGTGGAGGCCGAGGTCCGGGTCTCGGAGCCGGTGGTCGTGGAGGAGCTTGCGCCGCGCCCTGCCCAGCCGCTCGGTGGGACGCCCTGGCACGGCGCCGGAGGCGGGGCGGGCGGCGACGGTTCGGTGGGGATGTCGGCCGGGCCGGCGGCGCTGTACGAACCGCGTCCGGCGCCGGCGTACGAGCCCTTGCGTGGGCCGAGCGCGGACGTGTCTTCGGCGGCGCCTTCGGTGGCGCCTTCAGCGGCGTCTTCGGTGGAGGAGGTGCGGCGGGCCGCCGAGTCGGCTGCCGGTTCGGGCTGGCGGGCGGATCCGCGGGCGCAGCGCGGGCTGATGGACACCGGGGAGGCGCCGCGGCGAGTGTCCTGGGGCATCGACGCGGCGCCCGGCGAGGCCCCGGCCGCTGAGCCGCCGTCGCCCCTGGAGCGGGCCCTGCGGGAGCCGCGGGCGGCGCACGTCACCAGTGAGCGGGTGCGACCGCCGCGCGAGGCCGGGTCGTCCCGGGCCGCCCAGGCCGAGGAGCGCCCTGCCGTGCGGCGTGGTGGGGGCGGTGGCGAGCGGCGGCGCCCGGCCGTCCCGGCGCCCGTCCCGGCCGGGCTCGCGGCGCGGGCGTTCGGGTGGCTGGTGGACGGGGTGGTGACGGTGGTGGTCGGGGCGGCCGTCGCCGTGCCGATGGTGGCCACGGTCTCGGCGCACGTCCGGAAGAAGATCGAGCAGGCGCAGCTGGCCGCGCAGTTGACCGGACGCCAGCACCAGGTGTGGCTGCTGGACCAGGTGGTGCTGGGCCGGCTTGGCGTGGTGCTCGGGGTGCTGGTGCTGTTCGCGCTGCTGTACCAGGTGCTGCCGACCGCCCGGACCGGCCAGACCTTCGGCAAGCGGCTGGCCCGGGTCCGGGTGGTCGCCGCGGGCGGCACCCGCCCGCCCGGCTTCGGGCGTTCGCTGCTGCGCTGGTTGGTGGGCGGGCTCGGTACCGTCCTGCTGTTGGGTCTGTTCACGCCGCTGCTGGACCGTCCCGCGCGTCGTGCCTGGCACGACCGGGCGGCCCGGACCAGGGTGGTGCGGGTGGTGCGGCGTTGAGGGGCGGGCCGTCGCCGTGCTGGGTGGCGGTGCTGTCGGCTGCTGGCGAATGCCTCTGAAACGGGCAGAAACGTCGAAAATGTCCCAAAACCGTAGTAATCGCGGTGTTCTACTCGGGGAATGAGCACCAACGACCCCTCTGGGACCGAGCCGGAGGAGGAGGGCGGCAAGCCTTCCTTCGACAAGCAGCCGCCGTCGGCGGGCAGCCCGTACGACACGCCGCCCGGCTACGGGGGCCAGTACGGTGCGCCGCCCGGATCGGGCTCCCCCTACGACAACCAGCCGCCCGGCCAGACACCGCCCGGCCAGACACCGCCGGGCCAGACCCCGCCGCCCGGTGGCCCGTACGGTTCGCCCTACGGCGCGCCCGGCCCCGGTCCGGTTCCCGGGATGCCCGCGCTCGGCAGTTGGGGTGCGCGGATCCTCGCCACGGTGGTCGACTGGATCCTGGTGGAGGGCGTCGCCGTCCTGGTGCTGCTGCCGTTCGCCAACTTCGGCCGGCAGGACGGCTGGGTCGGCTCGGCCTGGCTCGGCTACGGCCTGTTCCTGATCTACCAGGGCCTGATGCTCAGCCGGGACGGCCAGACCCTCGGCAAGAAGCTGATGAAGGTCCGCGTCGCGATGCTCGCCGACGGTTCGTCCCCGACCTCCAGTGCCGCCTGGACCCGCGCCGCCACTTTCGTCGCCCCCGCACTGATCTGCTGCGGCGGCCTCTGGTGGCCCGTCGACGGCCTGTTCGGCGTCTTCGACAAGCCCTACCGCCAGTGCATCCACGACAAGGCCGCCAAGACGGTCGTGGTCTCCACCGCCTGACGGCGACTCGGTGCGGTGTGAGGTGGGCCCCGGGCCCGTGGCAGCCATCGACCTGCCGCGGGCCCGGGAGCTTTTTCGTCCGGCTACCGGGACTTGGCGTACTCGGGTCGGCGGGCGTGCTCCGGTTGGCGGGCGGCCGGTGCCGGGCCGGCGGGCGGTGTCGGGCCGGTGGGCGGTGTCGGGCCGGCGGGCGGTGGTGCTGCGGGCAGGCGCGGACGGGTGCTGAGCAGGACGGCGGACAGCGTGCCGAGCGCGATCGCGAACGCCACCAGCACCGCGACCCGCCACACCCCCGTCTCCCCGGACACGGCCAGCAGGGCCACGGCGGTGGCCGTCGCGACCAGGGCGCCGAGACCCACCTGGACCGGGGCGGGGCGGGCGGCGGTTCGCGCGGGGGCGCGCACGGGGCGGACGCGGCGGACGCGGCGGACGGCGTGGGCGGTGCGGGCGGCGTGGGCGGTGCTTTCGGTGCGGGGCGGTGGGGCGGCGAGGCGCGTCATGGCGGTCGACCCTTCGCGCGGGCGGGGAGGCCGAGGCCGGGACCGGTGGTGGTCCGGACCCGTTGGCCGGGGCGGTAAGTTCAGGCTAACTCTTGGGAGTTGAGCAGTCCGGGGGCACAGGGGGCGCACGGGCTCACAGTGCCGCCCGGCCATGAGCGGTAGCGTGCGCACGGACAAGGCCGGGGTGGGTGGCCGCCCCGCGCCACCTGTTTCCGACCCGTCCGGAGTCGCCGTGACCGTCCCGACCAACTGGCCCACCACCGCGGAAGCCGCCCGCGCCGAACAGGAACGCCTGCGCCCCCTGGTCGTCCCCGAGGGCCCCGAACCCCCGCGCCGCCCCGGCACCCTGATCGCCGGCGTCGACGTCGCCTACGACGACGAACGCGACGTGGTCGCCGCCGCGGCCGTCCTGCTCGACTACGCGACCCTCGACGTCGTCGAACAGGTCACCGCAGTCGGCCGGGTGGCCTTCCCCTACCTGCCCGGACTGCTCGCCTTCCGCGAACTCCCCGCCGTCCTCGACGCGTTGTCCCGGCTCACCCGCACCCCCGACCTGATCGTCTGCGACGGCTACGGCCTCGCCCACCCCCGCCGCCTCGGCCTCGCCAGCCACCTCGGCGTCCACACCGGCCTGCCCACCCTCGGGATCGCCAAGACCCCCTTCACCTTCACCCACGAACCGCCCGGCGAGCACCGCGGCGACTGGTCCCCACTCCTCGACGGCCCCGAGACGGTCGGCCGCGCCGTCCGCACCCGGCAGGGCGTCAAGCCCGTCTTCCTCTCCGTCGGCCACCGCATCGGCCTGCCCGAAGCCACCGCCGTCACCCTCGCGCTCACCCCTTCCTACCGCCTCCCCGAAACCACCCGCAGGGCCGACTCCCTCTGCCGCCAGGCCCTCGCCGCCACCGCCCCCACGCCCTGACTCCACCCCCCGTCAGCAGGGGGCGTTTTGACGGGCCGTCCCATGTGTTACACATATGGATTGGAGCCAACTATCCATCAGGCCCCAGGCGGCAAGCGGGCGGTCCAGCGGGCAGCAGGTACGGGGGAGGTACGAGTACATGAGCACAGGCGGCAAGGGCTTTCAGGTAGAGGTCGACAGCCTGCGTGCGTTCGCGGCGCAAGTCCGAGGACTGCTCAAGGAGTTCGAGGACGGCGCCGGCGGCGCGAAGGTCCACGGCCAGACCGGGCTGAGCCCGGCGGCGTTCGGCACTTTCGCGGAGGCCGAGGCGTTGCACAACAAGTACGGCGAGATGCGGGACGGGTTGAAGCTGGTCCTCGACCAGATTCAGCAGGCGATCGACGAGGCGCAGCAGAACGCCGACCGGACCGCGACCAACTATGAGGAAAACGAGCACGACACCAGCAAGCACCTGAAGCTGGCGAGTGACGGCTGGTCCACTGTGGCCCCTAGCCCCGTGACCTCGACTCAGCGCACTACCACGGCCGCGCCACAGGCCGCGTCGCCGACTGGAAACGTCTCTCCGGCGGGCAGTGGGGAGCCGAGGCCACAGTGGTGATCATTCGGAAGACAGCGGAACCGGGTGACAGCCGGGGCACTGTTCGGCCTGAGGGGAGCCAATCGTGACCGATATGACCAACTTCTACTCCTACAGCCATGGCCAGATGCGCAGCATGGTCCAGTCGATGGACTCCGGCGCGGTCATGGCTGCTGCCGACCCTTGGCGTCGCGCCACCAACACCCTGAAGCAGATCCGTACGGCGCTGAACACTGCGGCGGCCGATACGAGCGATTCCTGGCAGGGCGACACGAGCAACGCCTTCTACTCGCGCATGACCTCGCTGGCCAATGACGTCAACACCATCGCGGCCTACTCGAACGACGCTGCCAGCGCACTGGAGATGATGTCCGCGGCCATCGACAAGGCCAAGAGCGACATGCCTGAGGAACCCGGCTTCTTCGACAAGGTGGGCGACGCGATCAGCGACAGTGCCCAGCAGACAGTCGGCATCGACAACGAGGACACCCGTACTGCCATCGCGGACACGCGGAAGCAGGAGGCGGTTACGGTGATGCAGACGTTGGCTGCCAGCTATCGCGCCACTACCAACTACCTGAAGCCGCCGACCCCGCGCCGCGAGGATTCCAAGGAGTTGACGCCGCCGGACAATGGCGGCAGCTCTGCCCTTGGCGCCCTGATTATGGGCATCGGGGCCGGCGTCACTGCTCCGAACGGCAGTGGGGCGACAGGTTCCGCCGGATCGCGTATCTCCGGTCAGCGTTCGGCGAGCAGCCCCACGCCGCAGGCCCCAAAGCTGCAGCAGGCCGTGGTTCGACCGACCGATGCAGGCATTTCCGGAGGCACGGCCAACGCGGTCCCGCAGCCGAAGGGCCCGGGCACCAGCATTGACGGCATTCAGGGCGGGACCGGTGGTGTCCGCGGCGGCGCCGGGACGATCGGCGGCACTGGTGGAACCGGCGGGGTGCACGGCCCGTCCGGCACCGGCGGGCTCGGGCCGGTCGGCGGTGCCGGTGGCGGTCTCATCGGCCGCAGTGAGGGTGGCTTGCTCGGTGGCGGCTCCGGTATCGGTGGCAGCCGTGCCGGATTCAGTGGCAACAGCGTCTCCAAGGCCGGCACCTTCGGCTCCGGCGGCCTGGGCGGCAGCGGCGGCCCGGGTGGCGGTGCGGCAGGTGCCAACGGAATGGGGGCTCGCGCCGGTGGTGGCGGCCTGGGCGGCGGCGCTGCGGGCGGCAGCGGCATCGGTGCTCGTTCTGGTGGCGGCCTGACCAGCAAGGCTGGCGGTGCGATCGGCGAGGCGACCCATGGCACCGCCGGTGGACGGGCCTTTACCGAAGGCGGATCGGGTATCGGCCGCAATCGCTTCGGCCAGGGCGGCGCCGGAGGCCAGGCGGGTGGTCCAGGTCAGGCAGGTGCTGGACAGGCTGGCGGCATGGGCGGTCACGGACCGGCCGGAAAGAAGGACAAGAAGCGCGGCAAGGACCGTCCGGACTATCTCGTCGAGGACGAGGAAACCTGGGCACCCGGTGAGCAGGTCAATCCGAACGTGGTGGAATGACGTTCCGTCAGTAGAACAGTCGAACACGACCGGCCGTCCTGCAGATCCGATGGTCTGTGGGGCGGCCGCTTCAATGAGTGGGGTGACGAGGCTTGACGACCAGCCGATCCGTGCGCGGTCTGGCCGCGCTAGCTGCTGGAGCCCTGGTGTGGGGTGTCAGCGCCGGGCCAGCGGCTGCGGACGACATCCGTAATGGGCAGTGGGCGCTGAAGAACTACAGTGCGGCCGAAAAGGTCTGGCCGATCAGTCAAGGCGAGGACGTGATCGTCGCGGTCCTCGACACCGGCGTTGGAGAACACCCCGACCTTGCTGGCCAGGTTCTCCCTGGGACAGACCTCACAAGCCCTGGTAAGGATGGGAGAACTGACACCGACGGCCATGGAACTGGCATGGCCAGCATCATCGCCGGACGCGGACACGGCGACAGTGCCGGAATCATGGGCCTCGCACCCAAAGCCAAGATCCTTCCGGTGAAGATCCATGTTGGTAGCGCCACAAACATCCAGACCGGTAACGGAACGGAGTTTGGCGAGGCGATTCGCTATGCGGTCGACCACGGGGCCAAGGTCATCAACATGTCGTTTGGTGGTGGAAGCCCGTCCGACGAGGGCTACCGGGCGGCGATCGACTATGCCGTTCAAAAAGACGTCGTTCTCGTCGCAGCCAGTGGAAACGACCCAGACCTGCCGCTCGACTACCCCGGGAAATTCCCCGGAGTGATTGTGGTAACGGCCGTTAAAGAGAGCGGTGACCTATGGCCGAAGTCGGCCACGGGTGCCGAGGTGACGCTCTCGGCTCCGGGTGACAACATTTACCACGCAAATCAGAAACAGGGCTACAGTACCGGCAGTGGCACATCCGATGCTGCGGCATATGTTTCCGCGACGGCGGCGCTGGTGCGGTCGAAGTATCCGAACCTGTCGGCGGGCCAGGTCATCAACCGAATGATCAAGAGTGCAGTGAAGCCGCAGGGGAAGGGCTCGTTCCCGAATTCCCAGTACGGCTATGGAATCGTGTCTCCGTCCGGTTCGTTGGCTGCCAACCCCACGGTCGACAATGGGCCGAAGGAGAATCCGCTGCTCAATCGCTCGGGTGCGGGCGGCGGCAGCACGCCTGGCTCCTCCAAGGCTCCGAGCACCGGTGCCACGGATCCTGGGAAGCCGCCTGCGGCCGGAGGCGACTCGACCGGGTCTCAGGCGAGCAGCGACTCCAAGAGCAGCAACGGGATGCTTATCGCGGTCGGTGGCGGTGTTCTCGCGCTGGTCGTCATTGTGGTGATCGTGTTGCTGGTCCGCCGTTCCAAGGGCGGCAACGGTGGGGGGCCGGGCGGTCCGGGCGGGCCTGGTGGGGGGCCGGGATATGGCTACCCGCCGCAGCAGCCGGGGGATTACGGCCAGTCGCAGCCGGGGCAGGGGTATCCGCCGCAGCCGCCGTACCCGCAGCAGCAGGCGCCTTATCCGCCGCAGCAACCGCCTGCTGGCGGGAATCCGTATCAGCGCTGAGGGCGCGATGGTTTGACGGTCCCTCGATATCGGTGAGCCGATGTCGAGGGGCCGTTTCGTTGATTGAGCGCGGCGCTTGTAGCGTTGGTGGGGGGAGTTGAAGGTGATAGACGGACGTGGGGCGCGGCCGTGGTTGGTCGGGGCGGTGCTGGGGGCTTTGCTGGTCGGTGTCAGTGCCGGTCCTGCTGCTTCGGACACCATTCGCGCCGGGCAGTGGGCACTGAAGAACTACCGTGTGGCCGAGAAGGTTTGGCCCATCAGCCAGGGTGAGAACGTCATTGTTGCAGTCCTCGACACCGGCGTTGCGGATCACCCGGACCTGGCGGGACAGGTCCTCGCCGGTAAAGACTTCACAAGCCCTGGTGGGGACGGGCGATCTGACATTCAGGGCCATGGAACTGGGATGGCCAGCTTGATCGCCGGGCGCGGCCATGGTGACAACGCCGGAATCATGGGCCTTGCACCCAAAGCCAAGATTCTTCCCGTGAAGCTTCACGTCGGTGATGCCGAGCACCTTCAGAGCGGCAGCGAAGAAGAGCTCGGCCAGGCGATTCGGTACGCAGTCGACCACGGCGCGAAGGTCATCAACATGTCCTTCGACGGGGGCGGCAAGCTGGACGAGGGATACCAGGACGCGATCAACTATGCGATCAAGAAGGACGTTGTCCTCGTCGCAGGCTCCGGAAACATTCCAGACCTTCCGATCAGTTACCCAGCGGCTTTCCCCGGAGTGGTCGTGGCCTCGGCGGTTGGGGAGAATGGTGATCTGTGGCCGGATTCCGCCACAGGTCCCCTGGTGACGCTTGCCGCTCCGGGTGACAACATTTACCGCGCAAACCAGAAGCAGGGTTACAGCAAAGCCAGTGGCACGTCCGATGCCACGGCATACGTCGCTGCAACCGCGGCGCTGGTGCGGTCGAAGTACCCCAACCTGTCGGCGGGTCAGGTAATCAATCGGATGATCAAGAGCGCGGTGAAGCCCGAGGGCAAGGGGACCTTCCCGAACAACCAGTACGGCTACGGGATCGTGTCCCCGTCCGCCTCGTTGGCTGCCAACCCCGAGGTGGACAACGGTCCGAAGGAGAACCCGCTGCTCAAGCGCGACGGTGCCGACGGCGGTTCGTCCTCGAAGCCCTCCGGCTCGGGGGCCACGGACCCGGCGAAGACGCCTGCGGCCGGGGGCGACTCGACCGGGTCTCGGGCGAGCAGCGACTCCAAGAGCAGAAATGGGATGCTGATCGCGGTCGGTGGCGGTGTTCTCGCGCTGGTCGTCATTGTGGTGATCGTGTTGCTGGTCCGCCGTTCCAAGGGCGGCAACGGTGGTGGACCCGGCGGTCCGGCCGGGCCGGGCGGTCCTGGTGGGGGGCCGGGATATGGCTACCCGCCGCAGCAGCCGGGGGGTCACGGTCAGCCGCAGCCCGGGCAGGGGTACCCGCAGCAGCCGCCGTACCCGCAGCAGCAGGCGCCCTATCCGCCGCAGCAGCCGCCTGCTGGCGGGAATCCGTATCAGCGCTGAGAGCGCGATGGTTTGACGGTCCCTCGATATCGGTGAGCCGATGTCGAGGGGCCGTTTCGTTGATTGAGTGCGGCGCGTGTGGCGCTGCTGGGGGGAGCTGAAGGTGATAGACGGACGCGGGGCGCGGCCGTGGTTGGTTGGGGCGGTACTGGGGGCCGTGCTGTTCGGTGTCAGTGCCGGGCCGGCTGCTGCGGACTGGGTCCGCGACGGTCAGTGGGCGTTGAAGAACTACCGTGCGGCCGAGAAGGTTTGGCCGGTCACTCAGGGCGAGGGGGTGATTGTTGCGGTCATTGACAGTGGTGTTGACGCAGATCATCCAGATCTGACTGGGCAAGTTCTTCCTGGTCTTGATCTCACCCGTGCCGGCACGGACGGGCGGAGTGACAGCGAGGGCCACGGCACTGCCATGGCAAGTAATATTGCCGGACATGGCCACGGTAACAACGAGGGTGCGATGGGCCTCGCCCCCAAGGCGAAGATCCTCCCGATCAAGACCGATATGAATATTTTGGGAACGGATGTTTCCAAGGGAATTCACTACGCCGTTGACCACAATGCCAAGGTCATCAACATGTCTCTCGGTGGTGGCAGGTCCACCGAGGACGGGTACAAAGAAGCGATCGAGTATGCCATTAAGAAGGACGTAGTTTTGGTCGCCAGTAGTGGAAACACTGCGGGTATCCCGGTTGAGACCCCCGGCTGCTTCCCAGGAGTGGTGGCAGTTTCGGGGGTCGCGGAGAGCGGTGACCTGTGGGTGAAATCGACGACTGGCCCGCAGGTGACAGTGGCAGCACCTGCAGTGAACATTTACCATGCGAATCAGAAAAAGGGTTACAGCACGGGCGATGGCACCTCCGATGCGGCCGCCTACGTGTCCGGCATTGCGGCCCTGGTGCGATCGAAGTATCCCAACCTTTCGGCGGGGCAGGTCATCAACCGGATCACCAAGAGTGCGGTGAAGCCGGAGGGCAAGGGGTCGTTCCCGAACGACCAGTACGGCTACGGCATCGCATCCCCCTCTGGTGCGCTGGCGGCCAACCCTCAGGTGGACAACGGGTCGAAGGAGAACCCGCTGCTCAAGCGCGCGGTGTGTAGCGACCAGCCGACGAGCACCACCTCGGCGTCTCCTGGGACTGGTGCGTCGAATCCGGCGTCGGCGACTCCGACTGGGAGCAGCGCGACCTTGCCGCAGGCGAGCAGTGACTCCAAGAGCAGCAGCGGGATGCTGATCGCGGTCGGTCGCGGTGTTCTCGGGCTGGTCGTCATTGTGGTGATTGGGTTGCTGGTCCGTCGCTCCAAGAACGGCAACGGTGGTGGGCCGGGCGGTCCGGTCGGCCCCGGTGGTGGGCCGGGGTGCGGGTATCCGCAGCAGCAGCCCGGGCCCGGTTATGGGCAGCAGGCGGGGCAGGGGTATCAGCCGCAGCCGCCGTACCCGCAGCAGCAGGTGCCGTATTCGCCGCAGCAGCCGGGTGGGGGGAATCCGTATCAGCGGTGAAGGGGATCGTTGTCGACGGCCCCCTGGGGAGTGGCTTTGGCGTTCCTCGGGGAGTCGTTGGGTGTTTGGGAGATGGGGAGGGCATGGAGATGACGGAGTGTTACGCGTGTGAGCGGGAGGCGGAGTTCGATGGGCTGCCGCGGTATGAGCGGGTGGCGGTGGATGAGCACTGGCGGGTGGTGCATGCGGTGGACTGTGCGCTGCCGGGGTGGCTGGTGTTGTTGCCGCGGCGGCATGTGGAGTCGATGGCGGAGCTGAGTGGGGCCGAGGCGGCGTCGCTGGGTGGGTGGTTGGTGCGGTTGGCGCGGGCGGTGGAGGTGGTGACGGGGTGCGAGAAGGCGTATGTGGCGCAGTTCGGGGAGGCGGCGGGGTTCGCGCATGTGCACTTCCATGTGGTGCCGCGCGGGCGGGAGTTGGGGGTGGAGTTGCGTGGCCCGAAGGTGTTCGGTCTGTTGCGTGCGGGTGAGCGGGCTGTGTCGGCGGAGGAGATGAATGAGATCGGCGGGAGGGTCGCTGCTGCGCTCGGCGAACTGCGCTGAGGGTGGCGGGATCTCGATGGCCGGTGGCGGTGGTGGCCCTGGTGAGGTGGGGTGGGGGCGGGTGATGCTGGGCGCATGATGATCCCTGACACCAAGGACTGGACCTGGGTGCTTGAGCGCCCCTGCGCGGAGTGCGGGCTGGACACGCCGGGCGTGGCGTTCGAGCAGGTCCCGGGCATGATTCGGGCGAATGCGGCGGCGTGGACGGAGTTGCTGGCGGGTGATCCGGCGGTGCTGCGGGAGCGGCCGCGGCCGGAGGTGTGGTCGGTGCTCGAGTACGCCTGCCATGTGCGGGACGTGTTCCGGCTGTTCGACGTTCGGCTGCGGTTGATGCTGGCCGAGGACGACCCGCTGTTCGCCAACTGGGACCAGGACGCGACTGCCGTCGAGGAACGCTACGGCGAGCAGGACCCGGCCACCGTGTCCGGTGAACTCGCGGCCGGGGCCGAGCAGTTGGCACGCTCGTTCGAGGCGGTGCCGGACGCCGCCCGCCTGCGTACCGGACTGCGCAGCGACGGCGCCCGGTTCACCGTGGAGTCCTTCGCCCGCTACCTGATCCACGATCCGGTGCACCACCGCTACGACGTCACCGGCATGCTGCACGAGGCGGGTTGAGGCAGGTCAGAAGGCGTCGAGCGCGGGGTCGCCGTCCGCCAGGGTCCAGGCGGGCAGGCCGTGCGGCATGGCCTCGGCGAGGACCGTGGTGGGGCCGGCGCCGAAGCGGGCGGTGAGCAGGAAGCGGTGCCCGTTGCCGACCCGGCGCGGCTCCAGGGCGAGGTGGACGAACGGCGCGGACGGGCCGGACTCGGCGGCCAAGCGGTCCAACTCGGCCTCTACGGACCGCCATTCCTCGGCGGGGACGTACTGGCGCGTGATCGAGTGCCAGACCACGGTGAGGGTCCCGTCGGCGACCCGGACGTCGCGCAGGAACTCGGCCGCGCCGATCGGTGCGACGGGGGCGGGGAGCCGTTCGGCGAGGGCGAGTGCGCCGTTCAGCCGTTCCAGGCGCGGGAGTTGGTCCGCCCAGAGGTAGGCGCGCAGGGCGAGTGCGCCGTCTTCGGAGCGCGGGTCGATCGGCGTCGGGTCGCAGCCGCGCCGTTCCACCACCTGCTGGAGCGGAGCGTCCCGCAGCCAGGCGGGCGGCTCGCCCTGCCAGGCGTCGGCGAGCACCACGGGGGAGTCCGCAGGACCGTACGCGAAGCCGGGGGAGACGCAACGGAACTGGTCGGCAAGGAGGTTGAGGCCCGCGCTGGAGCCGAGTTCGTGCAGCCGCACCGGCAGCGGGGCGGCGAGCTGCTGCTGTGCCCAGGCGAGGCCGGTGAGCAGCAGGTTGGCGCGGCCGACCTCGTTGGTCTGCGGCGGGCGGGTGAGCCACTCGCGGATCCACGGCAGGTGGTCGGCGACGGTGGCGCGGAACGCCGGCCAGGGGGCGTCAGGGTCGGCGGGGTCGAAGGTGCCGCCCGCGCTCGGGTAGTGGACGGCGAGAGCGGGTGCCCGGCCGGAGATCACCAGGGCGTGGACGGCGCCGAGCAGGCGCAGCGCGACGGCCGACGGGCCGGGGGCGTCCTCGTGGCCGACGATCGCCTCGGCGCACGGGCCGCCGGCGGCAAGGTCCTCGGCGGCCCGGCGCAGCAGGGCGGCGGACAGCGGGGAGCCGAGTTCCGCGCAGGCGTCGGCCTGGTGCCGGAACATGGCCACGGCATGGTCGATGGGCATTCGGGAACTCCTCTGACGAAGGTGACAGGACGTCATCCTTCGCCGCAATGGGCGCGGATCGGTAGCGGCGTCGGCGGTGATCTCGCTCACGGGTGGTGCGGGTGCGACCGGCGTGGACGACCCGGGAGACCGGGCACGGAAGCACACCCCGGCAGCCGGGGCAACCTAGGGGCGTGCGACCAACGCTTCGCGCCCGCTGCTACGCGCCTTGGGAGCCGTCACCAGTCGGTGGTGCGCCGCCGGTGGGTCTGTCGGAGCTGGCTGGTGATGTTGGCGGTGTCGACGCCCACCACGTCGGCGATCTCGGGCGTGGCCAGGCCGACCACGTAGTGCAGGATCGCCAGGTCCTCCTCGGCGTCGACGTCCGGGCGCAACTGTTCGGCACCGGCCAGCGCGTGCTGCTCGGTGACGGTGTCGCGCAGGATCTGCCAGGCCGCGGCGGCCGGGTTGGAACTCCCCAGCACCGCGGGCCAGACCTCGGCCAGTTCACGCAGGGCGAGCCGGACCACCCGGTGGGCGGCGGCGGGTTCCTGGAACCAGACCCGGGCGTAGCTCCGGTACCGCGGCTCGTGCAGCTCGCAGAACGCCGCGAACTCGACGGAGACCTGCGGAAGTTCGGTGGACCGATCAGCGAATGCCGAGCCTGCGGCCGGGACATGACGATTGGTCACATCAGCTGCCTCTCGATCTGGGTCCGGACGGGGAGCGTCAGCGCTCACTCTAGGCCCTCGGGCGGGTGCTGTGGGTGACAAGTCTGCTGAGATGCCCGGGCGCGCGCCTGCTGCGGAGTGTTGTGTGACGACGCGTCAACAACGGTCGCCCGCCGGACGCGGCTGCGAGCGCATCGCACCTGGTCGGAGATGGTGGATCGGCAGTGGCTGCACGGCAGTTGGTGTGCCACTTGTAGGCCTCATGGGTGAACGCGGACACGGCAACGGGGCTCACCTGCACGGGCGAAACCCGGACCACGGGCATGACCACCATCACACATCGAACCGGCAGCACCACCACGAACACGCGCACCAACATGCGCATCTGGAGCGCGAGGGCCGGCCGGGCGGCCGGGGCACGAACACGGGCGCGAACGCGAGCGCGAAGACCGGCGCGGACGCGAACCTCAGCACGGGCGCCAGCCGGGATCGGGCACTGCCCGGCCCACCTGCTGCGCCCGCACTCGCGCGACGTCGCCGAGCGGGTGGACGCGGCGCCGGAGTCCTCGGCCGAGGGCCCGCGCACGCTGTGGGTTTCGCTGACGGTGCTCGGCCTGACCGCCGCCGCGCAGGCGGTGATCGCGGTGCTGTCGGGTGCGGCGGCGCTGCTCGGCGACACCTGCACAACACCGCCGACGCGCTGACCGCCGCCCCGCCGGGTGTGGCGCTTCTGCTCGGCCGGCGGGCGGCGAGCCGCAGTTGCAGGCGAGCTGCGGTTACGCGCACGCGTCCGGGCGGGCGAAGGGCCTGGCGGGCGTCGCGGTGGTGCTGGCGGCGCGGCGTCCTGGCTGGTGGCGGGCCGGACGGCGGTGGACCGGCTGCTGCACCCGCGGCTGGTGGGTCGGCTGTGGGTGGCGGCGGGGGCGGCCCTCGGCGGGTGTGTCGGCAACGAGTGGGCGGTCCGCTGCCGGATCGCCGCCGGGCGGCGGATCGGTTCGGCGGCGCCGGTCGCGGACGGCCTGCACGCCCGCGCCGACGCGCTGACCTCGCCGGCAGCGCGTCGGTGCGGGCGTGCCGGTGGTGGGGCTGCCGGTCACGGTGGCGGTCCTGCCGGTGCCGCGCGGCACGGCGCGCGAGGTGGGCCGACGGCTGGCGGACGCCGTCGGCCCGGCCTTGGTGGGCGTGGCGGAACGGGAGCCGGCCGCCGTGGACGGGGTGCGCGCGGTCGCGCGGTGGGCGGTACGGATGCGCGGGATCGGGCACGCGCTGCGCGCCGAGGGCGGACGTGGTGGTGGAACGCACCCTGACGGTGGCGGCCGGTGCCGCCGAGCGGGCGCCGATCTGCGCCGTCCCCCGACCGCCAGCGGCCACCGTGCACAGACCACGCCCCGCGTCGTGGTCTGAACCACCGCAGGCGCGAACCGGCACGCCGGACCGCCGGATCGGCCTCGATCACCGACCCGGGGCCCTGACGACCCGTCAAAAACCGCCCCAGGGAGCCCAGAAGGGCTCCCTGGCGACCTTGCGGGGCGGTCAGTGACCCTCGGGGCCACCCGCCTCCCGAACGGGCGGCACAGCGGCTCTGGCGCCTTCGACCTTCCCGCCGGCCTTCCCACCGGCCTGCGCCGCCGCCGCGCTCACCGCCGCCGCGTTCGCCGCCGCCGCGCTCGCGGCCTCGGCGGCAGCCGCCTCGGCGGCCCGCGCGGCGGCGGCCACGCTGTCGGGCTCGCGCCGCGACTGCTCGGGGATGCCGGAGGTGCGGCGGATCCGGCCGGTCTCCTCGGCGGCCTCGCGGGCGGCGAGGTAGGCCTGCACGGCGGCGATCCCGTACACCGGCTGGATCAGCTGGTGGCCCTTGAAGAACGGCCGCGCGGGGGCGAACCCGGCGGCCGCGACCAGCTCGCGGATCTCGGTTATCTCTTCTTCGCTGCGCGCCGTGAAACGGACTTCCCAGCCCTTCTTGTACGCACGTCCGTCCTCTCCGCCGCGCCGGGCGGGATCGGGTTGGCGGACGTAGCCGGGCAGGCGGCCGAGGCGCAGTCTGGCGGCGCGCTGGGCGGATGACTCGTCGCGGGACATGTGCCTGATGGTAGGCAATTCGGAACGCCCGCCGACGCCGCGGGGCGTGCCGCTGTGTGTGGGATCGGTCACGGTCGGTCAGATTGCGCAGGTGGGCGGCCGGTTGTGGCCGGATCGAAATGCGGTGCCGATCCAATGAAAATCGGATTGTAGGCGGTAAGTCCGACCTGATCCGACAACAGTTCGAACGTCCGATCCGCCGAATGGGTGGGGGTATGGGGACTTTAGTGCAGGGCAGTCCTGGTTTGACGACGGTTGGGTAACAGGCCGTCAGGTAGGGAGTCGACTGTCGGAGGCGAAGGGGAGTGTTGTCGGTATGAGCTACCGGATTCCGCAGCAGCCCACCTCTCTCGAAGAGCTTGCCCGGCGCCAGCAGAATGTGGTGACGGCCAGCCAGTTGCGCGCCCGGGGCGTGCCGGCCCGCCTGGTGAGCGAACACTGCCGGCAGGGCGGTCCGTGGCAGCGGCTGCTACCGCGGGTGTACCTGTTGCAGGAGGGGCCGCCGACCCCGGAGCAACGGATGTGGGCGGCGCTGCTGTACGCGGCGCAGAGCGGCCGGGCGGAGGGCGGCCGGGAGCGCGCGGTGATCACCGGGGCGGCGGCACTGGCGCTGTACGGATTCGTGTCGATGCCGCGGCTGCCCGCGGTGTTCGGGGTGGAGGTGCTGGTGCCCCGGCAGCGCCGGCTGCGGGACGCCGGGCAGGTCCGGATCCGGCGCACCGAACGGGAGTTGGTGGCACGCGAGGTGCACGGACTGGTCTGCGCACCGGTCGCCCGGGCGGTGGCGGACGCGATCCGCGAATGGTCCGAGCAGGGCGCGCTGGAGGCCGGTCTGGTCGGCCCGGGGGTGCTGCGGGCGGTGCTGCGCGAGGCGCTGGCGCGCGAGGGCGGGAGCGGCGCGGCCGAGCTGCTGGCGGAGCTCGCCGAGGCGGGCCTGCTGGCGGAGCCGCGGGTGCGCGCGGCGGTGGACGAGCTGCTGGCGGCGCAGCGGGAGTCGGCGCTGGCCTCGCTGGTGGAGCTGGCCGCCGAGCTGGGCCTGCCGCTGCCGCTGTCCGGCCCGGAGCTGCGGATGCGCGGCGGCACGTACATCGCGGTGCCGGACCTGTTCTGGCCGGAGGCGGCGGTGGCGGTCGAGGTGGACTCCGAGGTGCGCTGCGTCAGCGAGGGCGAGGCGGCCTGGGTGCGGGCCGGGCAGCACCGGATGGAGTACCTGGGCGTGCGGGTGGTGTACGTCGGCTCGTCCCGGCTCGCCGCCGAACGGGACGCGGTCGGCGGCGAGTTGGCCGAGGCGTACCGGATCGGCGGCGAGGACGTGGTGGCGCTGGTGGTCACCGAGCGGTGAGCGGCGCGGGGTCGGTGGCCGCGGTGCTCAACGGGCGCCGTGGCAGCGGGAAGTGGCGCCCGGTCAGCTGCGGACCACCGGGGTGCCGGTGAGTTCGACGCCGGCGGCGCGCAGTTCGTCGAGCGCGGCGGTGGTGGTGGCGGGTGCGACGCCGGCCGTCAGGTCGAGCAGGACGCGGGTGGCGAAGCCCTCCCGGGCGGCGTCCAGGGCGGTGGCCCGGACGCAGTGGTCGGTGGCGATGCCGACCACGTCGACGTCGGTGACGCCGCGTTCGTTCAGCCAGTCGGCGAGGGTGCCGCCGTGCTCGTCGAGGCCCTCGAAGCCGCTGTAGGCGGCGGCGTACTCGCCCTTGGAGAACACCGCTTCGATCGCGCCGGAGGTCACCGAGGGCGCGAAGTTGGGGTGGAAGCCCACGCCTTCGGTGCCGGCCACGCAGTGCGCGGGCCAGGAGCGGACGTAGTCGGGTTCGGCGGCGAAGTGCGCCCCGGGCTCGATGTGGTGGTCGCGGGTGGCGACGATGTGGGCGTAGCCGGGCGCGGAGTCGGCGATCAGGTCGGTGATCGCGGCCGCGACCTCGGCCCCGCCGGCGACGGGAAGGCTGCCGCCTTCGCAGAAGTCGTTCTGCACGTCGACGACGATCAGGGCCCGGTGCATGGCTGGTCTTCTCTCGTTGGGTGGTGCGGTCCGAAGGCCGGGGTCTCGGCCGCGTCGGTGTCGGGGACGGTGGGGCGGTTGGCACTCTAGGCAGTGCCGGGCGGCGGCGGAAGGGTTCAGCCGGTGTAGCGCTCGGTGCCGAGCACCGGTTCGCCGCGGGACAGCTGGGTGGCGGACAGCGGCAGCGTGGCGCGGGCGCGGCGGTGGCGTTCGCGGGCGGCGTCCAGTGGTTCGCGGCCGACCACCTCGCCGGCGGTGATCAGCGGGACGTGCAGCAGGTGCGGCTCCAGGTCGGCGGGCACCGGGCCGGTGCCGACCACCTCGGTCTCGGCGACGCCGTCGGCGTCGGGGCGGCGGGCGGCCCACTTGCGGCCGCCGATGCTGATCTTGCCGCCGGCCGAGCGCTTGGCGACGGGGACGAGTTCGCCGCCGCCGGCGGATTCGCGGGCGACCAGCTTGTAGACCATCGCGCAGGTCGGGTGGCCGCTGCCGGTGACCAGGCTGGTGCCGACGCCGTAGCCGTTCACGGGGGCGGCGGCCAGTGCGGCGATGGCGTACTCGTCGAGGTCGGAGGTGACGATGATCTTCGTGCCGGTGGCGCCGAGCTCGTCGAGCTGGCGGCGGACCCGGTGGGCGAGCAGCGTCAGGTCGCCGGAGTCGATCCGGACGGCGCCCAGGTCGGGGCCGGCCACCTCGACGGCGGTGCGGACCGCCTCGGCGAGGTCGTAGGTGTCGACCAGCAGGGTGGTGGCGCGGCCCATCGACTCGATCTGCGCGGTGAAGGCGTCCTTCTCGCTGTCGTGCAGCAGGGTGAAGGCGTGCGCGGCGGTGCCGGTGGTGGGGATGCCATACGTGAAGCCGGCCTCCAGGTCGGAGGTGGCGGAGAAGCCGGCCAGGTAGGCGGCCCGGGAGGCGGCGACGGCGGCCTGCTCGTGGGCGCGCCGGGCGCCCATCTCGATCACCGGGCGGTCCCCGGCGGCGGCGGTCATCCGGGAGGCCGCGGCGGCGATCGCCGAGTCGAAGTTGAGGATCGACAGGATCACCGTCTCCAGGATCACCGCCTCGGCGAAGCTGCCCTCGACGGTCAGCAGCGGCGAGCCGGGGAAGTACACCTCACCCTCGGGGTAGCCGTGGATGTCGCCGGTGAAGCGGTAGTCGGCGAGGTAACGCAGCGTGTCCTCGTCCACCACCCGCTGGTCGGCGAGCCAGTCCAGCTGGGGCGTGGTGAACCGGAAGTTCTCCACGGCGTCCAGCACCCGGCCGGTGCCGGCCAGCACGCCGTAGCGGCGGCCGTTCGGCAGGCGGCGGGTGAACACCTCGAAGACCGAGCGGCGGTGGGCGGCGCCGCTGCGCAGGGCGGCCTGCAGCATGGTCAGCTCGTAGCGGTCGGTGAGCAGCGCGGAGCTGCGCTGCGCGGTGATGGCGTCCATGGGAATGATGCTACTACCACTTAGCGTCAGAGTGACGATTTCCCTCCGGGGTCACGTGTCGGACGACCCTGATTCGCTCCGGAGTCCCTCGGATGGAAGCATGGGCCGAGGGGAAAGATCGAGGTCGACGAGGAGAGACGGACTGTGAGTGTCGCGCCGGTGGAGATCGAGCGCCCGGAAGTGGAGGGGGTTCCGGTCACGGAGCCGGACACTCCCTGGGTGACCATCGTCCACAACGACCCGGTCAACCTGATGACCTACGTGCAGTACGTCTTCCAGAGCTACTTCGGCTACCCGAAGGACAAGGCGCGCCAGCTGATGATGGACGTGCACACCAAGGGGCGGGCGGTGGTCTCCAGCGGCACCCGCGAGGAGATGGAGCGCGACGTGCAGGCGATGCACGGCTACGGCCTCTGGGCCACCCTGCAGCACGACTGACGGCCCGCCACCCACCGATCCACGAGGGACTGATCCGAAACACATGGCCGGTTTGTTCGAGAGCGCCGCGAGCGGCGGCGCGGCGATCCCGCTGGACGAGTTCGAGGCCTCCATCCTGCGCTCGCTGGAAGTGCAGATGCTGGAGCTGATCGGCCCGCCGCCCGGCGGCGAGCACGAGGACCCGCTGGCGGCGCTGTTCGCCGAGGGCCCCAGCGAGGCGCCCGATGACCCGGCGCTGCTGCGGCTGTTCCCCGACGCGTACGGCGGCCCGGGCGCGCCCCAGGATCCGCAGACCGCCGAGATGGCCTCCGAGTTCCGCCGCTACACCGAGCTGGACCTGCGGGCCCGCAAGCGGGAGGACGCCCTGGCGGTGGTCCGGGCGCTGGACGGGCTCGGTGGCGAGGGCGGCGTGGTCGCGGTCGGCGCCGGGGACTGTCCGCGCTGGCTGGGCGCGCTCAACGACCTGCGGCTGACCCTGGGCTCCCGGCTGGAGGTCACCGAGGACGACGAGGACGGCCTGTACGACCTGCCGGAGAGCGACCCGCGCAAGCCGCTGGTGATCGCCTACCTGTGGCTGGGCGCGATGCAGGAGAGCCTGCTGGAGGCGATGGCCGGCTGAGCCATCGGGACCACCCGTTCGCTCGTATTGTCCGATTATTTCGGGAGTGCTCGCATTCGCGCTGCTACGGCGCATTTCGCGTGATTCACTGCTGCTTCACCCGTATGACGGGGCGCGTCGGCCGACCGGTCGGCGCGGACCGGGAGGCGAGGCGGGCAGATGACCGAGGCGACCGACGAGACGACCGACCCCGTCCCCGACGACGAGGGCTACCAGCGGGGGCTCGGCGGCCGGCAGATCCAGATGATCGCGATCGGCGGTGCGATCGGCACCGGCCTGTTCCTCGGCGCCGGCACCGCCATCTCCAAGGCCGGCCCGAGCCTGCTGCTCGCCTACGCGGTGGCCGGCGTGGTGATCTTCGTGATCATGCGGGCCCTCGGCGAACTGCTCACCTACCGCCCGGTGTCGGGCAGTTTCGCCGAGTACGCCCGGGAGTTCCTCGGCCCGTTCGCCGGCTTCGTCACCGGCTGGACGTACTGGCTGTTCTGGGTGGTCACCGGCATGGCCGAGACCACCGCCGCCGCTGTCTACGTGCGGTTCTGGGAGCCGGGCGTCCCGCAGTGGGGCACCGCGCTGGTCTTCCTGCTGCTGCTGTACGGCGCCAACCTGATCTCGGTGAAGCTGTTCGGCGAGATCGAGTTCTGGTTCTCCATGGTCAAGGTCACCGCGATCGTGGGGATGATCCTGATCGGCGTCGGTGTGCTGATCTTCGGCTTCTCCTCCGCCGGGGAGACCGCCTCGATCAGCCACCTGTGGAACGACGGCGGCTTCTTCCCCAAGGGCTTCGGCGCCACCGTGATGTCCCTTCAGATCGTCATGTTCGCCTACCTGGGCGTGGAGTTGGTCGGCGTCACCGCCGGCGAGAGCGAGAACCCCGAGAAGACCCTGCCGCGCGCGATCAACACCCTGCCGGTGCGGATCGCGCTGTTCTACGTCGGCGCCCTGCTGATCATCCTGTCGCTGGTGCCGTGGTCCGAATTCGAGCCCGGCGTCAGCCCGTTCGTCGCCGCCTTCGGCAAGGTCGGGATCCCCGCCGCGGCCGGCATCATCAACTTCGTGGTGCTCACCGCGGCGCTGTCCTCCTGCAACTCCGGGATGTACTCCACCGGCCGGATGCTGCGCGACCTGGCGCTGCGCCGGCAGGCCCCCGGCCGGCTCACCCGGCTCACCGCCCGGCGCACCCCCGCCGCCGCGATCACCGTCTCGTGCCTGCTGATGGGGGCCGGCGTGGTGCTCAACTACCTCGTGCCGGAGCGGGCGTTCGAGTACATCACCTCGGTCGCGACCGTCTGCGGCCTGTGGACCTGGGGGGTCATCCTGGCCAGTCAGCTCCGCTACCGCGCCGCCTGGAAGGCCGGCCGGCTGCCCGAGCCGACCTTCCGCGCCCCAGGCGGGAACTGGAGCCGCCAAGTGGCGCTGGCCTTCCTGGCGATGGTCCTGGTGCTGATCGCCCTCGACCCGACCGCCCGGATCTCGCTGTACGTCTTCCCCGGCTGGGCGCTGCTGCTGATCGTCGGTTACCGGGTGCTCAGCCGCCGCGACCCGGCCGCCGTGCACGGCGATCCGCACGCACACCTGCACGCCCGAAGCGGCGAATGACGCCTCGCTATCCTGGCCGCATGCTGACCATCACCCGAGAACTGCGCGACCGGATGGTCGCCCACGCCCGCGCCGACCACCCGGACGAGGCATGCGGCGTGATCGCCGGACCGGCCGGCACCGGCCGGCCCGAGCGGTTCATCCCGATGCTCAACGCTGCCCGCTCGCCCACCTTCTACGAGTTCGACTCCGGTGACCTGCTGAAGCTCTACCGCGAGATGGACGACCTGGACGAGGAACCGGTGGTGATCTACCACTCGCACACCGCCACCGAGGCCTACCCGTCCCGCACCGACGTGAGCTACGCCTCCGAGCCGTTCGCCCACTATGTGCTGGTCTCCACCGCCGAGGGCACCGGCGAGGACGACCCCTACCAGTTCCGCTCGTTCCGCATTGTGGACGGTGTGATCACGGAGGAAGACGTCGAGGTGGTCGAGGCCTACCAGGTCTGAGCCCCACGGCCCGCCGACGGGCCCGCCCCGGCCGCGCAGTGCGCGGTGGGCGGGCCCGTTTTCTCATTCGGCGGGACGCTTTCGACCGAATGGCGAGACATGCATGTCAAAGCGGGGGCGGGAATCTATACGATGAGTCCATGCGTTCCGTCGATGTGAGCATTCAGGCCCCAGGCACCCGCCTCGTGGCGCGCCTGCACGTCGACCTGTGCCGGCTCGCCAGCGCGATCTGTCCCGGCACCGCCGCGCGCTGACCGGCAGAGCCGACCCACAGTCTCCCGATCCTTCCGCCCCGGCCGCCCCGGGGCTCTTCCTCCTGCCGTGCCCCGCCCGGCCCGGCAAACCGACTTCACTCCACAGGAGCGCAGCCATGGCCATCGAGGTCCGCATCCCGACCATCCTCCGCACCTACACCGACGGCGCCAAGGCCGTGGACGGCAACGGCGCCAACCTCGGGGAGCTGTTCACCGACCTCGACGCCCGCCACCCCGGCATCGCCGCCCGCCTGCTGGACGGCGGCGAGCTGCGCCGCTTCGTCAACGTCTACCTGAACGACGAGGACGTCCGCTTCCTGGACGGCGTGGCCACCGAGCTCGCCGACGGCGACAGCGTCACCATCCTCCCCGCCGTGGCCGGCGGCATGAAGTAGAGGGCCACCGGCGGCCGGGCGCGGCGTCGCGTGCCGACAGCTGTCGCCCGGCCGCACGTCCCCTGTCGCGCGCAGCGCCGCTGCCCTCCCTTCCCAGCCCTGGCGGCGGGGAGGCGCCCCCACGCGATGCCCGCCCGGACTCGGCTCTCGCCCCGCTCCTTCTTCCACCCCAGACCCGCCGGAGGCCCCCATGCGCTACGACAGCCCGATCGAGGCCGTCGGCAACACCCCCCTGGTGCGGTTGCCGCGGCTGTCCGCGGCCGTGCCCGGCAATGACGACGGCCTGGTCACGCTGTGGGCCAAGCTGGAGGACCGCAACCCCACCGGCTCCATCAAGGACCGTCCGGCGCTGCACATGATCGAGCGTGCCGAGGCCGCCGGCCGGCTCACCCCGGGCTGCACCATCCTGGAGCCGACCAGCGGCAACACCGGCATCTCGCTCGCCATGGCGGCCAAGCTCAAGGGCTACCGGATGGTCTGCGTGATGCCGGAGAACACCAGCGAGGAGCGCCGCGAGCTGCTGCGGATGTGGGGTGCGGAGATCATCCCCTCGCCGGCCGCCGGCGGCTCCAACACCGCGGTGCGGATGGCCAAGGAGATCGCCGCCGAGCACCCCGACTGGGTGATGCTCTACCAGTACGGCAACCCGGACAACGCCGGCGCGCACTACTACGGCACCGGCCCGGAGATCCTCGCCGACCTGCCCACCGTCACCCACTTCGTGGCCGGCCTGGGCACCACCGGCACCCTGATGGGTGTCGGCCGGTACCTGCGCGAGAAGGTCCCCGGCGTGCAGATCGTCGCCGCCGAGCCGCGCTACGACGACCTGGTGTACGGCCTGCGCAACCTCGACGAGGGCTTCGTCCCCGAGCTGTACGACGCCGAGGTGCTGACCACCCGCTTCTCGGTCGGCTCCGCCGACGCGGTCGCCCGCACCCGTGAACTGCTCCAGCAGGAAGGCATCTTCGCGGGTGTGTCCACCGGGGCGATCCTGCACGCCGCGATCGGGGTGGCCCGCAAGGCGGCCCGGGCCGGCGAGCGGGCGGACGTGGTCTTCGTGGTCGCCGACGGCGGCTGGAAGTACCTGTCCACCGGCATCTACACCGCCGAGTCCACCGAGGCGGCGGTCGAGGCACTGCAGGGCCAGCTCTGGGCCTGACGGAACGTCAACTCGACGGCGCGGCAACCCTTTCGGGTGCCGCGCCGTCGGCGTTCGGATGGTGGGACGGTCGGATCATCGGCCTGCTGTGACATCCCGGTATTTGTCCGTTCCCGGTGACCGCTCTGTCACGGAACCGCGACCGCGCCACGTCGTGCACCCGCCCGGCGTGCCCGCCCCCCGAGGCTGGCGGGCGCACCGCTTGGTTCACCGTCACCGTGGAGGTGGGCATCCATGCCCGGCCGGAAGCTCTGGTCCTACGTCGAGATCGCCCGCCACATCGGCGTGCAGGCCGAGACCGTCCGCCACTACAAGCGCCACGGACTGCTCCCGCACCCCGACCGGATGGACGCCGGCGGCCGTCCCCGCTGGTACCCGCAGACCATCAGGCACTGGGCCAGGGCCCGTCCCGGGCGGCGCTGAAACTGCCCGCCCCGTCCTGGTGATTCCGCCCACAGCGCGGCACGGGAGAGGGGGCAAAGTGCTGCCCGGCCCTTACCCTCGACACTCAAAGAAGCCGCTCCGCCCCCGGCGGCGCGGACGGCCGCGGACGATGGCCCGACGGGGCGGGAAGGGCTCGGCATGAAACTGACCGTGGTGGGGTGCTCGGGGAGCTTCCCGTCCGTGGACTCCCCGTGCTCCAGTTACCTGGTGGAGGCCGACGGCTACCGCCTGGTCGTCGACCTCGGCAACGGCGCCCTCGGCAACCTGCAGAAGTACACCGGCCTGTACGAGGTGGACGCGGTGCTGCTCAGCCACCTGCACGCCGACCACTGCATCGACCTGTGCGCCTACTGGGTGGCCCGCAACTACCGGGTCGAGGGCTGCCCCGAACTGCTGCCCGTCTACGGCCCGACCGGCACCGCGGACCGCCTGGCCCGCGCCTACGACATGCCGGAGAAGCCCGGTATGACGGAGGTCTTCGACTTCCGCGACCTCACCGACGGCGCCCGCCTGGAACTCGGCCCGCTCACCGTCACCGCGGTTCTCGTCAACCACCTGGACTCCGAGGCCTACGGCTTCCGGATCGAGCACGACGGCCGCAGCGTGGTCTACTCCGGCGACACCGGCGTCTGCCCGGAACTGGTCGAACTCGCCCGCGGCGCCGACCTGTTCCTGTGCGAGGCGGCGTACACGCACGGCAAGGAGACCTTCGACTCCATCCACCTCAACGGCCGGCAGGCCGGCGAGCACGCCGCCCGGGCCGGCGCCGAGCGCCTGGTGCTCACCCACATCCCGCCGTGGACCGACGCCGAACGCAACCGCCGCGACGCCGCCGCCGTCTACCCCGGCCCGGTCGACCTGGCTCGCGCCGGAGCCGTCTACGAGCTGTGAACCGGCGTCAGCCAGTGCCGGTATCGGGCGTCCTCCCCGTGCACCGCGGCCCGGTACGCCTGGGCCAGTGTCTTCGTCAACTCGCCTTCCTGTGAAGGCAGTTCGCGGTTGTCCAGGGAGCCGACCGGGACCACCCCGGCGGCCGTTCCGGAGAGGAACACTTCGTCCGCCGCGTACAGGTCCGAGCGCGGCAGCGGCTCGATCCGGACCTCCGCCCCCACGGCGCTGGCCCGCCGGGAGGCGACCGACGCCCTGTACGCCCGTCTGCTCGCCGACCCCGGCTGCCCGCTGGACTCCCTGCGCGCGGAACTCGACTGCGAGGAAGCCGAGTTCGCCCGGGCCCTGGACGACCTGCGGACTCTCGGACTGGCCCGGGGAGCCGCTGGGCAGTGCGGCGGTGGTGGTGCGCGATCCGGCGGTGGTCTCGGTGGTGCGGGAGCTCTTCGAGCACTTCTGGGCGGCGAGTTGGGTTCCGTCGGAGCTGCTCGGCCGTGCGGCACCGGACGACCGGCACCGGGAGGTGCTTCGGCGGCTGGCGGCGGGGCTGACGGATCAGGCGATCGGGCGGAAGCTGGAGATCTCGGATCGGACGGTGCGGCGGTTGGTGGCTGATCTGACGGCGGCGCTGGGGGCGCGGTCGCGGTTTCAGGCGGGGGTGCATGCGAGTCGGTTGGGGTGGATCTGAGGGGCGCTTCCGCGTTCAACCGGCTGTCGGATGCGCGCCTCCGGGGGCGCAGTTCTATGTCTCGTCGAAGTCCTCTTCCTCGCGGCCGGGGGTTTTCAGGTCGAAGCGGAGGATGACGAAGCGGAAGGCGGTGTAGTAGATCACCGCGATCACGAGTCCGATCGGGACGATCAGCCAAGGTCTGGTGGCGTAGCCCCAGTTGAGGACGTAGTCGATGACGCCGGCGGAGAAGGTGAAGCCGTGGTGGACGCCGAGGGCCCAGGTGGCGGCCATGGACAGGCCGGTGAGGAGGGCGTGGGCGACGTAGAGGGCGGGGGCGATGAAGACGAAGGCGAACTCGATGGGTTCGGTGATGCCGGTGGCGAAGGAGGTGAGGGCGAGGGAGATCATCATGCCGAGGACGGCGCGGCGGCGTTCGGGGCGGGCGCAGTGGGCGATGGCGAGGGCGGCGGCGGGCAGGCCGAACATCATGACGGGGAAGAAACCGGACATGAACTGGCCGGCGCTGGGGTCGAGTTGGAAGAAGCGGGTCTGGTCGCCGTGGAAGGTGCGGTCGCCGACGGTGTAGTTGCCGGCCTGCTGCCAGAAGAAGGTGTTGGCGATCTGGTGCAGGCCGAACGGCAGCAGGGCCCGGTTGATCAGGCCGAATATGCCGGCGCCGAGCGCGCCGAGGCCGATCACCCAGTTGCTGAACTCATCGACGGCGGAGCCGATCGGGCCCCAGCAGAGGCCGAAGAAGACGCCGAGGCCGGTGCCGGCGAAGGCCATCACGATGGGGACCAGCCGGCGCCCGTTGAAGAAGCCGAGCCAGTCGACCAGCCGGGTGCGGTGCAGGCGCTGCCAGAGCAGGGCGGAGAGCAGGCCGACGACCACTCCGCCGAGTACCCCCGGGTCCTGGTAGGTGGCCTCGACGTCCTTGCCGGGGAGTTCCTGGTAGGCGGTTTTGGGGAAGGCGGTGAGCACCTGGTGGTAGGTCAGGAAGCCGACCAGTGCGGCGAGTGCGGTGGAGCCGTCGGACTTCTTGGCGCAGCCGATCGCGATGCCGACGCAGAACAGCAGCGGCATCCAGTCGAAGACGGCGTGGCCGGAGGCGGCGAAGACCTCGGCGACCTTGGTCCAGCCGAGGCCCTTGGGGCCGAACACGTCGTCCTGGCCGAGTCGGAGCAGGAGGCCGGCGGCGGGCAGGACGGCGATCGGGAGCTGGAGGCTGCGGCCGATCTTCTGGAGGGCGGGGAAGACCCGGGGGAGCAGGGCCCGTCCGCCCGGTGCCGCCTGCGAGTTCGGTGCGGTCGTACTCATAGCGGGCGGTTCCTCACGGCAGCGCGATCCTGGTCTAGACCACTGGTGGCCCGTTTCAGTTTCTAGCACGCGCCGAACAGGCTCCGGAACCCTCCGAAGGCCCGCCCCGCCGAGCGCCGCGGAATCGAAACCCAGGACAACAGCGCGCCCCCGGGCGGGAATTGTCTCCCATCGGGGGCGCTCCGGGCGAATCCCGTCAGGCCTTGGTGGGGTCCTCGATCTCGCCCTCCTCCTCGCGTCCCGGTGTTTTCAGGTCGAACTTGGCGATGACGAACCGGAAGACCAGGTAGTAGACCACCGCGAAGCACAGGCCGATCGGGATGATCAGCCAGGGTTTGGTGGCCAGGTTCCAGTTGATCACGTAGTCGATCAGGCCGGCCGAGAAACTGAAGCCGTCGTGGACGCCGAGCCCCCAGGTGATCGCCATCGAGGCGCCGGTGAGCAGGGCGTGGATGCCGAACAGCAGCGGGGCCACGTAGGCGAAGGAGTACTCGATGGGTTCGGTGACGCCGGTGACGAAGGAGGTCAGTGCGACCGAGGTCATCAGGCCGTAGATCTCCTTGCGGCGGTGCGGCTTGGCGGACGCGGCGATGGCCATCGCGGCGGCGGGGAGCGCGAACATCATGATCGGGAAGAAGCCGGAGAGGAACTGGCCGGCCGTCGGGTCGCCGGCCAGGAAGCGGCCGATGTCGCCGGTGGCGGTCTTGCCGGTGTGCGGGTTGGTGTAGGTGCCGAACTGGAACCAGACGAAGGTGTTCAGCAGCTGGTGCATGCCGACCAGCAGCAGGGCGCGGTTGGCGACGCCGAAGATGCCGGCGCCGCCGGCGCCCAGGTCGGACAGCCACTTGGAGAAGTCGGCCAGGCCGGTGCCGATCGGCTGCCAGATCCACACCATCAGCGAGCCGAACAGCAGGCCGACCAGGGCGGTGATCATCGGGACCAGGCGGCGCCCGTTGAAGAAGCCCAGCCAGTCGACCAGCCTGACCCGGTGGTAGCGCACCCACAGCCAGGCCGAGAAGAGGCCCATCAGGATGCCGCCGAGCACGCCGGGGTTCTGGAAGTCCACCTTCACCGCCGTCTTGGCCTCGAAGTCGATGCAGACCGTCTGCTCCAGCACCGAGGGGGCCGGGCAGGGCTTCGGGAAGGCCCGCAGGACGGCGTAGTAGACCAGGAAGCCCGCCACCGCGGCGAGCGCGGTCGAGCCGTCCGCCTTCTTGGCCATGCCGATCGCCACGCCGATGCAGAACAGCAGCGGCAGGCCGAGGGCCGGGTCGAGGAGCGCGCCGCCGGCGGCGGCGATGGCCTTGGCGACCCGGTCCCAGCCGAGGCCGTCCTTGCCGAAGATGTCGTCCTGGCCGAGGCGGGTGAGGATGCCGGCGGCGGGCAGGACGGCGACCGGCAGCTGGAGGCTGCGGCCCATCTTCTGCAGGCCGCCGTAGAAGGTGTGCCACCAGGTGCTCTGATGAGCGGTGGCGCCTGTGGAGCTCATGTGTCGGCCCTCCCTGCGCTGCGTGCCCGGTCCGTCCGTGGGTGGGGCCAGGAACACCGGCGGACCGTCCGGCGTTGTCGGAGTACATCTACAATTGGTGTAGACCATTTCCGAGGCCCGAGGCGGTCCGCGGGGTCTCGGGGCCCGGTGATCGTCATCCTCGGGCGGCCCCCGAGCGGACCGCGCGCGGAGCTGGTCCGAACGTGAACCAACGTGGCATATCGTCCGGAATCGGGTGATGCTGGTCGCGCCGTCGGAAGGCGCGGCAGACTGATCCCGAGTCACTTCCGGCCGGCACCACGCACACGCAGTACGGCACCCGGCGACCGACCGCCGATGCGCCGAGACAGAGGGAGAAAGACCATGGCCAGCAAGGCTGAGAAGATCGTCGCCGGTCTCGGCGGAATCGAGAACATCGACGAGATCGAGGGCTGCATCACCCGGCTGCGCACCGAGGTCCACGACGCCTCCAAGGTCGACGAGGCGGCGCTCAAGGCGGCCGGCGCCCACGGTGTGGTGAAGATGGGCACGGCCATCCAGGTCGTCATCGGTACCGACGCCGACCCGATCGCGGCCGAGATCGAAGACATGATGTGAGCCGAGGCCCCCGCCGGCCCGCTCCACCGCCACGGCCCGCCCCGGACGTCCGGAGGCGGGCCGTCGTGCTGGAGCGGGGCCGGGGACGGGACGGGTGGGGACCCGGACGGGATACGCTCGTTCGCATGTCACGCATCGACGGCCGCACCCCCGACCAGCTCCGCCCCATCACCATCGAACGGGGCTGGAGCAAGCACGCCGAAGGCTCCGTCCTGGTCTCCTACGGCGACACCAAGGTGCTGTGCACCGCCAGCGTCACCGAGGGTGTCCCGCGCTGGCGCAAGGGCAGCGGCGAGGGCTGGGTCACCGCCGAGTACGCCATGCTGCCGCGCGCCACCAACACCCGCGGCGACCGCGAGTCGGTGCGCGGCAAGATCGGCGGCCGCACCCACGAGATCAGCCGGCTGATCGGCCGCTCGCTGCGCGCCGTGGTCGATCACCGCGCGCTCGCCGAGAACACCATCGTGCTGGACTGCGACGTGCTCCAGGCCGACGGCGGCACCCGCACCGCGGCGATCACCGGCGCCTACGTGGCGCTGGTCGACGCGGTCTCCTGGGCCCGCGAGAAGAAGCTGCTGCGCGCCAAGGGCCGGCCGATCACCGGCGGGGTCAGCGCGGTCAGCGTCGGCATCATCGACGGCGTCCCGATGCTCGACCTCCGCTACGAGGAGGACGTCCGGGCCGAGACCGACATGAACATCGTCTGCACCTCCGACGGGCGTTTCGTCGAGGTCCAGGGCACCGCCGAGGGCGCCCCGTTCGACCGCGACCTGCTCAATCAGCTGCTCGACCTGGGCAGCCTGGGCTGCGCCGAGCTGGACGAGATCCAGCGCAAGGCGCTGGAGCTGTAGCGTTCCCCGGGGAACCGCGGTGGGCCGAACGGCCGTCAGAAGCGGAGGGCGGGCCCGCGTGTGCTGTACAGACACGCGGGCAGACCCTTAACGTTCCGCTGTGGGCCCGCACACCCTCCTGGAGGACTCGCCGATGCAGCAGCCGCTCAGCATCAACCGCTCCACCGCGCTGGCCGTCGCCGCGCTGGTGCTGATCCTGCCGCTGAGCGCGGTCAGCTGCTCCGCCGCGGAGAAGGCGGTGAGCTGCGCCAACACCGCCGTGCAGCTCTCCACCGACGTGGCGCAGCTCGGCACCGCGTACAACAACGCGGACAAGGACCCGGCCGCCGCCGGGAAGGCCGTGCAGAAGATCAAGGGCGACCTGGACAAGATCGGCCGCAACTCCAGCGACGCCGACCTGGCCAAGGCCGTCGGCGACCTGCAGACCCAGGTCGACAAGGTGCAGAAGGCCATCGACAACAACGAGACGCCCGACCTCGGCCCGCTCGGGGACGCCGCCGGGCGGATCAGCAAGGTGTGCGCAGGCTGATTCCGGCGGGTGGATAGGCTTGCGGGCATGACCAAGCGCCTCGTTCTCGCCACCCGTAACCAGCACAAGGTCGCCGAGCTGCGCGACATCCTCGGCGCGGCCGGGCTGGACGTCGAACTGGTGGGCGCGGACGCCTACCCCGAGGTGCCGGACGTGCCGGAGACCGGCGTGACCTTCGCCGAGAACGCCCTGCTGAAGGCGCACGCGCTGGCGAAGGCCACCGGACTCCCCGCGGTCGCCGACGACTCCGGGCTGTGCGTGGACGTGCTCGGCGGGGCGCCCGGCATCTTCTCCGCCCGCTGGGCCGGCCGGCACGGCGACGACAAGGCCAACCTGGACCTGCTGCTCGCCCAGCTCGGCGACATCGCGGCCGAGCACCGTGCCGCGTCCTTCGCCTGCGCCGCCGCGCTGGCCCTGCCCGACGGCACCGAGCGGGTGGTCGAGGGCCGGCTGCACGGCACCCTGCGCACCGAGCCGGCCGGCAGCGGCGGCTTCGGCTACGACCCGATCCTGCAGCCGCTCGGCGAGAGCCGGACCTGCGCCGAGCTGAGCGCCGAGGAGAAGAACGCGATCAGTCACCGCGGCCAGGCGTTCCGCTCGCTCGCCCCGGTGGTCGCCGAACTGCTCGGCTGAGACGCCGCGTTGACAGACAAGGGGCCCGCCCGGAATGTTCCGGGCGGGCCCCTTGCCGTGGGGTGCGGCCTGAGGGACTCGAACCCTCACGAGATTGCTCTCACGGGCACCTAAAACCCGGGCGTCTGCCAATTCCGCCAAGACCGCAGGCAGCGACTTCCCCGTCATGCTACTTGTCCGTCACCTCGGCGTGCACCATCCTTTCGGGCGGCGTCCGGGCCGCCGGGGTGGCGTGCTGGGGGGAGCCGGTGGCGGCGGGGTGCGGACGGTTCGGCCTTTCTTGCCAAGTTGGTACAGACCTGTTGACATGAGTGGTCCAGACCTTTTAAGTTCGGCGGAACTTCCCCCACATGTGCGTGCCCTCCCACAGGCATGTACGCGACACTCTCTCCCGGAGGACCGAGTGTTGATCCGACATGCGACGGCGCAGCGTCCCACCGCTGCCGGCCGTCAGAAGACCGGACGCAAGGTGGCGTTCGCCGCCACCGCGGCGGCAGGGCTCGCGGGCCTGCTGATGGGCACGCTCGGCGTCGCGCCGTCCGCCGCCGCCGTCGACAGCCAGGCCTGCCGCCCCGACGGCATGTACACCACGCCCGGCGTAGACGTCCCCTACTGCAACGTCTACGACACCAGCGGCCGCGAGCAGATGGGCGCCGACCACCAGCGCCGCGTCATCGGCTACTTCACCGGCTGGCGCACCGGCAAGGACGGCACGCCCGCCTACCTGGTGAACAACATCCCCTGGGACAAGGTCACCCACCTCAACTACGCGTTCGCGCACGTCGCCGGCGACAACACCCTCTCGGTGGGCACCGACAACGCGGACAACGCCGCCACCGGAATGACCTTCCCTGGCGTGGCCGGCGCGGAGCTGGACCCGTCGCTGCCCTACAAGGGCCACTTCAACCTGCTCAGCAAGTACAAGAAGCAGTACCCGAACGTCAAGACCATGGTCTCGGTGGGCGGTTGGGCCGAGACCGGCGGCTACTTCGACGACTCGGGCAAGCGGGTGGGCTCCGGCGGCTTCTACTCGATGACCGTCAACGCGGACGGGTCGGTCAACCAGGCCGGCATCAACACCTTCGCGGACTCCGCCGTCAACTTCATCAAGAAGTACGGCTTCAACGGCGTCGACCTCGACTACGAGTACCCGACCTCGATGAAGGACGCGGGCAACCCGCTCGACCACTCCCTCTCCAACGCCAAGCGCGCGTCCCTGATGAAGGGTTACGCGGCGCTGATGAAGACCATGCGCGAGAAGCTCGACCGGGCCTCCGCCGCCGACGGCAAGTACTACCTGCTGTCGGTCGCCGCCCCGTCCTCGGGCTACCTGCTGCGCGGCATGGAGACCTTCCAGGTCACCCAGTACCTGGACTACGTCAACATCATGTCGTACGACCTGCACGGCGCCTGGAACCAGTACGTCGGCCCGAACGCCGCGCTGTACGACGACGGCAACGACGGCGAGCTCAAGGCCGCCAACGTGTACGGCACTTCGCAGTACGGCGGGATCGGCTACCTGAACGGCGACTGGGCTGTCCACTACTTCCGCGGCGCGATGCCGGCCGGCCGGATCAACCTCGGCGTGCCGTACTACACCCGCGGCTTCCAGAACGTGCAGGGCGGCACCAACGGCCTGTGGGGCACCGCCTCCACCACCAAGTGCCCGGCCGGCTCCGGCCTCACCACCTGCGGTGACGGCGCCGTCGGCATCGACAACATCTGGCACGACCTGGACGACAACGGAAAGGAGTCGCCGGCCGGCTCCAACCCGATGTGGCACGCCAAGAACCTGGAGAACGGCGTCGTCCCGGACTACCTGGGCAAGTACGGCGTCACCGACACCGCGCTCAACGGCAGCTACACCCGCAACTACAGCTCCGCGCTGGCCTCCCCGTGGCTGTGGAACGCCAACAAGAAGGTGTTCCTGTCCACCGAGGACGACCAGTCCATCGCCGCCAAGGCCGACTACGTGGTCAACCAGGGCGTCGGCGGCGCGATGATCTGGGAACTCGCGGGCGACTACAAGTGGGACGCCACCGCCAACGGCGGCAAGGGCGAGTACGTCCAGGGCAACACCATGACCTCGCTGCTGTACGACAAGTTCAAGTCGGCCTCGGCGTACGGCGCGACCCGCTCCACCGTCCCGCTGCCGCAGCAGACCCTGCCGATCGACGTGTCGTTCACCAACTTCGCGCTGGGTGACAACAACTACCCGATCAACCCGAAGATCCACATCGTCAACAACTCGACCGTCACCCTGCCGGGGGGCACCGAGTTCCAGTTCGACTACTCGAACTCGGCGCCCGGCAACGCCGCCGACCAGTCCGGCTTCGGCTCCAAGGTCATCCGGGCCGACCACACCGGGAACAACATCGGCGGCCTGAAGGGCACCTACAACCGGGTCTCGCTGAAGCTGCCGACCTGGCAGTCGCTGGCGCCCGGCGCCTCGGTGGACGTCGCGTTCGTCTACTACCTGCCGGTCTCCACCCCCGCCAACTGGACCGTCAACGTCGGCGGCACGCTGTACGGCATCGCCGGGGACTACACCCGCGGGGCCACGGCGGGCACCGGCTCGCCGTCGCCCAGCACCTCCGCCTCCGCCTCGGCGTCCGCGTCGGCCTCTGCTTCGCCCTCGCAGTCGGCCTCGCCGTCCGCTTCGCCCTCGCAGTCGGCCTCGCCGTCGGCGTCCGCCGGCAGCTGCTCGGGTGCGCCGAGCTGGAACGCCGGAACCACCTACGCCACCGTCACCAAGGTGTCGTGGAAGGGCCACTACTACCAGAACAAGTGGTGGACCGCGGGCGAGGACCCCTCGTTGAGCGGCGCCTGGGGCGTCTGGACGGACCTCGGGGCCTGCTGATACCGAACCCATGAACGGCGGTGGCGGTCGACCCGGTCGGGGGGTCGGCCGCCACCGCTGCCGTGCTGCCGGGTGCGGCTACTGGCCGACCTTCAGGTCCTTCAGCAGCTTCGCGACATGGCCGGTGGCCCGGACGTTGTACAGCGCCCGCTCGACCTTGCCCCGCTCGTCCACGATCACCGTGGAGCGGATCACGCCCTGGTAGGTGCGGCCGTAGTTCATCTTCTCGCCGTACGCGCCGTACGCCTCCAGCACCTTGTGCTCCGGGTCGGACAGCAGCGTCACCTTCAGGTGCTCCGTCTCACGGAACTTGCCGAGCTTCTCCGGCTTGTCCGGCGAGATGCCGATCACGTCGTAGCCCGCGCCCGCGAAGACCTCCAGGTTGTCCGTGAAGTCGCAGGCCTGCTTGGTGCAGCCCGGGGTCAGCGCCGCCGGGTAGAAGTAGACGATCACCTTGCGGCCCAGGTGGTCGGCCAGCGACACCTCGTTGCCGTCGGCGTCGGGCAGGGTGAAGGCGGGGGCGGTGTCGCCCGCCTGCAGGCGCTCGCTCACGATGGTGCTTCTCTCCTCCGGTCCAGGACAGGGTGGTGCTGCCAGCCAACCTACCTCCGTTGGTGGGTGGCGCTGCGCGAGCGCGACGGCGAGCTGACAGACTGTCGGTGCAGAGACGTACCTAGCGGTAACAGAGATGGGGTGGCCCCAGTGGCAGCGAGCAGCAAGGACACGTCGGCACCGCGCACGACGGCCCAGATCGAGGCGGACATCGCCGGGACCAGGGACAGGCTCGCCGCGACTCTCGACGAGCTCGCCATGCGCGTGCACCCGGCGACCGTCGCCGCCCAGACCAAGGCCAGGCTGCGCGCCACGGTCGAGCAGAAGGCCGGCAAGGCGTACGTCGCCGCGAGCGGCGCCGTCGAGCAGGTCAAGTCCAAGTTCGTCGACGAGGACGGGCGGCCGCGGCCCGAGCGGATCGTGCCCGCGGCGCTGGTCGGCGTCGGCGTGGTGCTGCTCATCGCGTCCGCGAAGCGGCGGCGCAAGGGCTGAAACGCTCTTCGCGGACGGCGGAGCCCCGGGGCGGGTGCCCGGGGCTCCGCCGTTTCCCGTGTCCGGTACCGTCGGGGCGTGAGTGAGAACGACACGCAGAGCAGACACGACCGGCTCGGGGAGAAGCTTCCGATTCGGATGCTGCACGACCGGGTCCTCGTCAAGACCGAGACCGGCGAGGGCGAACGCCGCTCCACCGGCGGCATCCTGATCCCGGCCACCGCCGAACTGTCCCGCCGCTGCACCTGGGCCGAAGCGGTGGCCGTCGGCCAGAGCGTCCGCTCCGTGGAACCCGGCGACCGGGTGCTCTACGACCCGGAGGACAAGCTGGAGGTGGAGGTCCGCGGCGCGACATATGTTCTGCTCCGGGAACGCGACCTGCACGCGGTGGCGGCGGGGCGTTTCGGCGACCTGGAGGGCTCGACGGGGCTGTACCTGTAGGGGTACGAAACCAGGGTGAGCACACTCAGGGGCGCGGGGAACTGCGCGCAGCGGAAGGCACCCCACCGCAAGATCGCGACGCGGGCAATGACTTGCCTTTGAGCGCGACCTGGCCGGCGGTGCATGGCCCCTCCGCTCGCGCGAGCCTCCCCGCGCCCCTGTTTTCGCACCCCTCCGCTCGCGCGAGCCTCCCCGCGCCCCTGAATTCCGTACCCCTGCGGCCCTCCCGGTTGTACGCTCGCTGGTTTCGCACCCATCTGCGTTCGCGTAACAAGGAGACAGTGCATGGCCGGGGTCTACTCAGCCGTCGCCCGAGGCGCGTTTCGGCGGTACTCGACGTACCGGGCCGCGACGGTGGCCGGGGTGGTGACCAATTCCGTCTTCGGGGGGATCCTCGCGTCGGCGATGCTCGCGTTGTGGCGTGCGCGGCCGGGGTTGGGTGGGTATGACGCGCGGCAGGCGGTGACGTACGTCTGGATCAGCCAGGCGCTGTTGGTGACGGTCGCGGTGTGGGGCGGCGGGTTCCAGGACGATGTGCAGGCGCGGTTCCGGAGCGGGGACATCGCGATCGACCTGTACCGGCCGGTGGACTTCCAGGGGTGGTGGCTGGCGACGGACCTGGGACGGGCGGGGTTCCAGCTGATCACCCGGGGCGCGGTGCCGCTCGTGCTGGGGGCGCTGGTGTTCGAACTTGCGCTGCCGTCGAGGCTGTTGGTGTGGGTGGAGTTCCTGCTGGCGGTGGTGCTGGCCGTGGTGGTGAGTTTCGGGGTGCGGTTCCTGGTGTCGTTGGCCGGGTTCTGGATGCACGACTCGGAGGGGGTGCGGGCGGCGGTGATGGTGGTGTCGATGTTCTTCTCCGGGACGCTGCTGCCGCTGGCCCTGTTCCCGGGCGTGCTGGGGGAGTTGGCCCGGGTGCTGCCGTTCTCGGCGATGGTGCAGCTGCCGGCCGACGTGCTGCTGCAGCGACGTACCGGGCACAGTCTGCTGACCCTGTACGGGTTCCAACTGGCCTGGGCGGCAGCCCTGTTGGGGGCGGGCCAGGTGGTGCAGGCGCTGGCGGTGCGCAAGGTGGTGGTGCAGGGTGGTTGAGAGCGAGTCGCTCGCCGCCCGGGCGGGCTGGGCGGTGCGTTCGTGGTGGCTGATCGCCGCGATGTGGGGCCGGTCGGGGTTGACGTACCGGACGTCGTTCGTTCTGAGCCTGGCCGCGAACATCCTGGTCACGTTCCTGGACTTCGTGGTGCTGATCCTGATGTTCCGGCACACCGGCCGGCTGGCGGGCTGGACGCTCGCGGAGACCGGGTTCCTGTACGGGACGAGTGCGGTGGCGCTCGGCGCGGCCAACTTCCTGGTCGGCTCGGTGAGCGCTCTGGGCGAGCGGGTGCGTTCCGGGGCGCTGGACACCATGCTGATCCGGCCCGCCCCCGCGCTGGCCCAACTCGCGGCCGAGCGCTTCTCGTTGCGGAGACTGGGCCGTCTGGTGCAGGCCTTCGCGGTGCTCGGCTGGTCGCTCACCGCGCTGGACGTGCGGTGGACCTGGGACCGGGTGCTGATGGTGCCCGGTCTGCTGCTGTGCGGCACGGTGATCTTCTGCGCGGTCTTCGTCGGCTGCTCCTGCGTGCAGTTCTGGTGGGGCGACGCCGCCGAACTGCAGAACTCCGTCACCTACGGCGGCGGCACGCTGCTGCGGTACCCGCCGGCGGTGTTCGCCAAGGAGGTCGTCGCGGGCACCGTCTTCGGGGTGCCGCTGGCGTTCGTCAACTGGCTGCCCGCGCTGCACATCCTGGGCCGGCCCGACCCGCTCGGGCTGCCCGTCGGGTTCCGGTTCGCCTCGCCGCTCGCGGCCGCGCTGTGCGTGCTGGCGGCGGCGCTGACCTGGCGGGCCGGGCTGCGCGCCTACCGCTCCACCGGAAGCTGAGAGAGGGAGAAGAGCGTGGCGGTGATCGAGGTCGAGGACGTCCGGCGGACATTCACCGTCCGGGCCAGGAGCGGCCGCCTGCGGCGCGAGAAGCGCGAGGTGCGGGCCGTGGACGGGCTGACCTTCCAGGTCGAGGAAGGGGAGTGCGTCGGCTGCATCGGGCCGAACGGGGCCGGCAAGTCGACGACGGTGAAGATGCTCACCGGCATCCTGGTGCCCAGCGGCGGGCGGCTGCGGGTCGCCGGGATCGATCCGGCCGCCAGGCGGGCCGCGCTGGCCCGGCGGATCGGCGTGGTGTTCGGCCAGCGCACCACCCTGTGGTGGGACCTGCCGCTGCGCGACAGCTACGAGCTGGCCCGCAGGATCTACCGGATCCCCGACGCCCGCTACCGGGCCAACCTCGACCGGTGCGTCGAACTGCTCGACCTGGGTGGCCTGTTGGACACCCCCGTGCGGCAGCTCTCGCTCGGCCAGCGGATGCGCGGAGACCTCGCCGCCGCCCTGCTGCACGACCCGAGCGTGCTGTACCTGGACGAGCCGACCATCGGACTCGACGTGATCAGCAAGACCAAGGTCCGCGAGTTCCTCCGCGAGATCAACCGGGAGCAGCGCACCACCGTGCTGCTCACCACCCACGACCTCACCGACATCGAGCAGCTGTGCGGCCGGGTGATGGTGATCGACCACGGCCGGCTGGTGCTGGACGGCCCGCTGGAGGAGCTGCACGCGGCCGGCGAGAGCGAACGCACCCTGGTGGTCGACCTGGCCGCCCCGCACCCGCCGATCGACCTGCCCGGGGTGCGCACCGTCAAGGTCGAGGGCCCCCGGCAGTGGCTGGCGTTCCCGGCCCGGCAGAGCGCCGCCCCGCTGGTCGCCGCCGTCGCCGAACGCTACCCGCTGGTCGACCTGTCGGTGCGCGAACCCGCCATCGAGGACGTGATCGCCCGGATCTACGCCGGCGCCGCCACCGAACCCGCCGTCTGAGCCGCTCACCCGAACGGGTGGGGGAGGTGACCGAACGGCCGGTGCGGGAGTTGGCATTCTTGTGACCGAGCCCGAACCGGACGTCAGTGTGGTGATCGCCGTCCACGACACCATGCCGTACCTCACCGACTGCCTGAACTCGCTGGCCGAACAGACCATCGGGGCGGCCCGGATGGAAATCGTCGCCGTCGACGACGGGTCGAGCGACGGCAGCACCGAGGAACTCGCCCGGTTCGCCGCCACCCACCCCGGGCTGCTGCGCACCGTGCGGCAGCCCGCGTCCGGCGGCCCCGCCAAACCCACCAACCGCGGCACCGACCTGGCCCGCGGCCGCTACCTGATGTACCTCGGCGCCGACGACTGGCTCGGCCCCGAGGCACTGGAGCGGATGGTCGACACCGCCGACCGCTGGCAGTCCGACGTGCTGATCCCCAAGCTCGTCGGCGAGAACGGCCGGATCGTCCCGCAGGGCATCTTCGAGCGCACCGCCGAACACGTCGGCTTCACCGACTCCGCGCTCGCCTGGGCGCTCGCCGACACCAAGATGTTCCGCCGCTCCCTGGTGCTCAGCCACGGCCTGCGCCGCCGCGAGGACCTGCCGGTCTGCTCCGACCAGCCATTCACCCTCGGCGCACTGCTGAACGCCCGCAAGGTGTCCGTGCTCGCCGACTACGACTACTACCACCTGGTGCTGCGGCAGGACCGCTCCAACGTCACCCACCGCGCCGGGCCGATCGACCGGCTGCGCGCCATGGACGCCGTCCAGGAGGTGCTGGAACGGGGCACCCGCCCCGGGCCGGTCCGCGACGCCGTCCGGGAACGCTACTTCAGCTGGGACGTCCCACAGGTGCTGCAGGAACAGTTCCTCGCCGAACCGCCCGCCATGCAGCGGCGCATCCTCGGCGAGATCGGCCGGCTGCTCGACCGGCACTGCCCGCCCGCCGTGTTCGGCGCCGTACCGGTGCCCGCCCGGCTGCGCCTCGCGCTCGCCCGGCGCGGCGAACTCGCCACCCTGTGCGAACTGATCGACTGGGAACGGCAGTACGGCCCCGCCCCCGTCGAGCGCCGCGGCGGCCGGCTGTACGCCCGCTACCCGATGTACCGCGACCGGCGGCTCGGCCTGCCCGACACGCTGTTCGACGCCGGCCGCGCCCCCGGCCCCAGCGGCTGGCGGCGACTCGTCCCCGCCCCCGCCCGCCGTGCGCTGCGCCGCGCCCGCCGGGCCTGGCGCGGCCGCCCCGGAACGCTGCGGGCCGCCCGATGACGCGGCCGCGGACCCCCTCGCCGAGCCCCGAAGGTGACCGAGTGACGGCACTGCACATCTGCGTGGTCGGACTGGGCAAGATCGGCCTGCCGCTGGCCGTCCAGTTCGCCACCAAGGGACACCGGGTCACCGGCGCCGACATCGCCCCCGCGGTGGTCGCCGCCGTCACCGCCGGGCGCCCGCCGTTCCCCCGCGAGGCCCGCCTCGGCGAACTGCTCGCCGAGACCGTCGCCGCCGGCCGGCTGCACGCCACCACCGACACCGCCGCCGCCACCGCCGCGGCCGACGCCGTGGTGATCGTCGTCCCGCTGCTCACCGACGCCGAGGGCCGACCCGACTTCGCGCTGCTGGACGCCGCCACCGACGCGGTCGCCGCCGGGCTGCGGCCCGGCACGCTGATCAGCTACGAGACCACGCTGCCGGTGGGCACCGTGCGCGGCCGGTTCGCCCGGCGGCTGGAGGCCGGCTCCGGGCTGACCGCCGGCCGGGACTTCGCCCTGGTGTTCAGCCCCGAACGGGTCCGCACCGGGCGGGTCTTCGCCGACCTGCGGCGCTACCCCAAGCTGGTCGGCGGCATCGACGAGGAGTCCACCCGGCGCGGCGTCGCGTTCTACCGGGCGGTGCTGGACTTCGACCCGCGCCCCGACCTGCCGCGCGGCAACGGCGTGTGGGCACTGAGCGGGGCGGAGGCCGCCGAGTTCTCGAAGCTCGCCGAGACCACCTACCGGGACGTCAACATCGCGCTGGTCAACCAGTTCGCCCGGCTCGCGGACCGGGTCGGCGTCGACCTCGTCGAGGTGATCGACGCCTGCAACTCGCAGCCCTACAGCCACCTGCACCGCCCCGGCATCGCGGTGGGCGGGCACTGCATCCCGGTCTACCCGCGGCTGTACCTGTGGAACGATCCGGAGGCGACCGTGGTGCGCGCCGCCCGGGAGGCCAACGAGCAGGTCCCGGCGTACGCGGTCGGCCTGCTGGCGGGGGCGCTCGGCCCGCTGGACGGCGTCGCCGTCACCGTGCTCGGCGCGTCCTACCGGGGCGGCGTCAAGGAGACCGCCGTCTCCGGGGTGTTCCCGCTGGTCGAGGCGCTGCGGGCGGCCGGCGCCGTGGTCGGCGTCAGCGACCCGCTGTACACGCCGGAGGAACTCGCCGCGCTCGGTCTGCCGCCCGACGAGGGCAAGCCCGCCGCCGCCCTGGTCGTGCAGGCCGACCATCCCGAGTACCGCGACCTCGGCGCCGTCGACTTCCCGGGCGTGCGGGTACTGCTCGACGGCCGGCGGGTCACCGACCCGGCCCGCTGGGCGGGCGTGCGGCGGATCGTCCTCGGCGGAGGCGGGGGCGGACGCGCAGGCGGAGGCGGAGGCGGCGCGGCCTGACGGCCCGGGCGGATTCGCGGGGCGGCGATCGCTTCGCGCGACTCGTGTGCCAGGCTGACGGGGTGAGTGTGGACGAAACGGCACCCCCCGGAGTCAGCTTCACCGCCGCCGACGAGGCCAAGCGGCAGGGCGTACGGCGGATGAAGACCATCGCCACCGGCCTGCTCGGCCTGGCCACGGTGGTCTTCGCGCTCGCCACCTGGGCGGGCGCCGCCGGCGCGGGCAGCTGGGCCGGCTACGTGGCGGCCGCCGCCGAGGCCGGCATGGTCGGTGCGCTCGCCGACTGGTTCGCCGTCACCGCGCTGTTCCGCCGCCCGTTCGGGCTGCCGATCCCGCACACCGCGATCATCCCCACCAAGAAGGACGCGTTCGGGCGTTCGCTCGGCGACTTCGTCGGCGACAACTTCCTGTCCCCGACGGTGGTCCGGTCCCGGCTCGGCCGGATCGGGGTGGCCCGGCGGCTCGGCGAGTGGCTGTCCGCGCCCGGCAGCGCCGAACGCGTCACCCACGAGGCCGCCGCAGCGCTGCGCGGCGTCCTCGCGGTGCTGCGCGACGAGGACGTACAGGCCGTGGTCGCCGAGGCGATCACCCGGCGGGCCGCCGCCACCTCGGTCGCCGAACCCGCCGGCCGGCTGCTCGGCAAGATCGTCGCCGACGGCGGCCACAAGGGCGTGGTCGACCTGGTCGCGGTGCGGGCCCGCGACTGGCTGGTCGAGCACCACCTCGACGTGGTCTCCCGGGTCACCGCCAAAACCCCCGGCTGGACGCCCAAGTTCATCGACCACCAGGTCGGCGAGCGGGTCTACAAGGAACTGCTGCGCTTCGTCACCGACGTCCGCGACGACCCGGAACACCCCGCGCGCGGCGCCCTCGACAACTTCCTCGCCGACTTCGCGCAGGAACTCCAGCACGACCCGGAGACCATCGCCCGGGTCGAACGCGCCAAGTCCGACCTGCTGGCCCGCCCCGAGGTGCAGGACCTGATCGCCTCCTCCTGGTCGGCGGTGCGCACCCTGGTGATGAGCGCCGCCGAGGACCAGGACAGCGAACTGCGCCGCCGGATCACCGTCGCCCTGCGCTCGCTCGGCCGCCGCCTCGCCACGGACGCCAAACTCCAGGCGAAGACCGACGGTTGGCTGCTGGACGCCGCCGAGTACGTGGTCTCCACCTACCGGCAGGAGATCACCTCGCTGATCTCCGACACCGTGGCCGGCTGGGACGCCGACGACGCCTCCCGCAAGATCGAGGCCAACGTCGGCCGTGACCTGCAGTTCATCCGGATCAACGGCACCGTGGTCGGCGCGCTGGCGGGCCTGCTCATCCACACCGTCAGTACCGCGCTGGGTGGTTGACGAACCGTCCGGTCCGCCCCCGGCGGGTGCGTGTCCGAGCCGTTCGGTAGGGTGATCGACCGATCGGGCACGGCCAGGGGGGTCGAGGCCTTGTATTCCATGGGGGAATTGACTGTGAAGACGGTTCACGCACGCACGCTCGGACTGCGCATCGCCGCACTGGCGGCGGCCGGCCTGGTGCTGACGGCCTGCAACGAGGACGACCTGGACACCGGGGCCACCGGCCAGACCTCGCCCTCCGCATCGGCGCCGGCCTCGGCGTCCGCCGGCAGCAAGGTCAAGGACCCGGCGAAGCCCAGCGCCCGTTCGAGCAACTCCGCCCCGGCCGGCAACGCCGCCGCCGCGCAGGCGAAGACCAACAAGCTCGCGCTGACCCCGGCCGACTGGGGCGCCGGCTTCGAGAGCAACGCGGAGGACGACACCGCCATCACCGACTTCACGATGGACAAGTCCTGCGTGTACAAGGACTCCGGGACGGTCAAGTCGCTCGTCGCCTACACCGGCCGGTTCGTGAAGGCGCCGCGGCCCGACGGCGATGAGGTCCAGGGCACCAGCATCGCCTCGGAGTTCACCAGCGCCGACGTCGCGCACCAGAACATGCTGGAGCAGGCGGCCAACATGCGGCGCTGCGCCAACTACAAGGACGCGGACGGCAACTCGTTCATCTCCGTGCACGACATCGAGTCGCCCAAGGTGGCGGGGGCCGACGAGGTGTACTCGGAGGAGGGCCTGGCCGTGTACCGCACGACCGACGGCGGCAAGACCGAAGAGCGGCCGTTCTCCCGCATCGTCGCGCGCAAGGGCTCGGTCACGGTGTCGGTGCTCGTCGACCTCACCCCGAAGCAGCAGGTCTTCGAGGGCCGCGCCCAGGTCCGGGCGCTGCTGCAGAAGGCGACCGCCAAGTGGTGACACCGCCGTTCGCGGCAGCGGGTTAGCATGCGAGGTCTGTCCGGATCCGGGTGAGAAGACGGGAGCGTGCCGTGGCCGAGGGAGTTCAGCGGAACCAGGGGATCGAGGCGTTCATCGCCGGAATGCCGAAGGCGGAACTGCACGTGCACCACGTCGGCTCGGCCTCACCGCGGGTGGTCGCCGAGCTCGCCGCCCGGCACGCCGGGCACACCGAGGTTCCGGCGGACCCGGCGGCGCTCGCGGAGTACTTCACCTTCACCGACTTCGCGCACTTCATCGAGGTGTACCTGAGCGTCGTCGACCTGATCCGGGACGCCGAGGACGTCCGCTCCCTCACCTACGGCGTCGCCGAGGACATGGCCCGGCAGAACATCCGCTACGCCGAACTGACCGTCACGCCCTACTCGTCGGTCCGCCGCGGCATCCCCGACGTCGCCTTCATGGAGGCGATCGAGGACGCCCGGCTGGCCGCCGAGAAGGAACTCGGCGTCGTCCTGCGCTGGTGCTTCGACATCCCCGGCGAGGCCGGGCTGACCTCCGCCGAGGAGACCGCCCGCCTCGCCCTCGACCTGGCGCCCGCCGGACTGGTCTCCTTCGGCCTCGGCGGCCCCGAGATCGGCGTGCCGCGCCCGCAGTTCAAGCCGTACTTCGACCGGGCCCGGGCGGCCGGCCTGCACAGCGTGCCGCACGCCGGCGAGTCCACCGGGCCGGAGACGGTCTGGGACGCGATCCGGGAGCTCGGCGCGGAGCGCATCGGCCACGGCACCCAGTCGGTCAAGGACCCGGCCCTGCTCGACCACCTCGGCGAGCACCGGATCCCGTTGGAGGTCTGCCCGACCTCCAACCTGGCCACCCGGGTGGTCGAGCGGATCGAGGACCACCCGATCCGACAGATGGTCGACGCCGGGCTGCTCGTCACCGTCAACAGCGACGACCCGCCGATGTTCGGCACCGACCTGAACACCGAGTACGCGGTCGCCGCGAAGCTGCTCGACCTCGACCGGGCCGGGATCGCGGCGCTCGCCCGCAACGCGGTGGAAGCCTCCTTCCTGGACGCCGCGGGCAAGCGGCGGCTGACCGGCGAGATCGACGCCTACTTGGCGGGCTGGGGCACCACGGCCTGAGAGCCGCGTGCCGGACGGGCGGTCGGGCGGGTGAGGTACCAGCGCTCGGCCGCCGTCCACGCCGTGCTGGTCAGCAGGTGGATGCCACCGGCCAGCGGCAGCAGCAGCGCGAACAGCGGGGTGCCGAACGCCAGCCCGCGCAGGAACCCGAGCCCGGCGGGGGCCTCGGCGGGTGCCGGGGCCTGCTTGGCGCGGCGGACGTTCCACCAGGCCAGCGCGAGGAGCGCGCCCTCCAGGGCGGCGAACACCCCGAACTGCGCGGGCGTGTGCGCGGCGGTGGGGTGCGTGCCGAGCGGGACGCCCACGAGAGTGGCGTCCAGCAGGGTGCCCGGGGCGGTGGTGAACAGGCGGTACATCACCGAGAAGAACGGCGCCTGCAGCAGCACCGGCAGCAGACCGGCGAACGGGGAGATGCCCTCGGCGCGGTTCAGCGCGATAAGTTCGCGGCCGAGCCGCTCACGGTCCTTGGCGTAGCGCTTCCTCAGCTTCTCGACCTGCGGCGCGATGCGCGCGCGGGCGCGCTCGCTGCGGGCGGCGGAGCGGGCGAGGGGGTGCAGGGCGGTGCGGACGGCGAGGGTGAAGACGACGATCGCCGCAGCGGTGGGGATGGTGGTGGCGAGGGCCGCGACGGCGGCGTGGGCGAGACGGACTGCGGGATCGAGAACGCTCAGGACTGACATGGGTCGGCTCTCCGGATTCGCGCGTGGATGGCGGGACTGTTCGGAGGGCGGACGCGAGAGGGGCATCTCCCGACGGCGCCACGGGATGCGGCGTGCGCGGCGGGAGTTGACGGCAGTGGTGGCTTGCTCGCGCAGGTCTCCCGAGCCCCTGGCGGAGCACGGGACTTCCGTGCCCCCGGCGGGGCGCGGTGGTTCCGTGCCCCGAGGGCATGGCAGAGCGCCGGGAACGCGAGAGCGGTAAAGCGAGAACTGCCCCTCAGGCGGCGGCCGCCAGGCGCCTGCCCGGGGCTCGGGGGCGGGGGCGGCCGGGGGCGGCGGGGTCGCGCGGGGGGAGGTAGGCCGTGCGGTAGGCGCGGCGGCGGAGGGCCGCGGCGTGGACGGCGGCCGGGGTTCCGGCGACGGGGAGGCGGGCCGAGGTGAGGGCCAGGGTGACGGCACAGGCCAGCACGAGGAGAGCGGCCGTGGTGACGGCGCCGGGGCCGGTCGGCAGGTCTCCGGTGAGGACCCGGAACAGCGCGAGCAGGAGGGGAGCGACGAGCACGGTGTGCACCTCCTTCGATCGGGTCCGACGCCGATGCTACGTCACCGGCGGGGCAGAGCACGGAAGTTGGCCCGTCCCGCCGGTGACGGCAGTGGGTCAGGGAAGGCGGACGACGCTCGCCGTGGCGGCGGAGGCGCGGGCGCCCTCCAGGACGGCGAGGGTGGCGACGGCGTCCCAGGGATCGACCGGCGGCGGGGTGCGGTCGGTGAGCGAGGCCGCGATGCCCGCGTAGAAGGCGGGGTAGTCGCCGGGGTCGGTGGCGACGGTCTCGGCGTTGCCGTCACTGCCGAGCAGGCCGTACGCGGCCGGGTCGTCGTCGCCCCAGTGGCTGTCCGGGCCGGGGCGGCGGCCGGCCCGCAGCGCGGCCTCCTGCGGGTCCATGCCGAACTTCACGTAGCCGGCGCTGTCGCCGAGGACCCGCAGCCGGGGCCCGGCGAGCGGGGCGAGGGCGCTGGTCCACAGGTGGGAGCGGACGCCGCCGGTGTGGGTGAGGGCGAGGAAGGCGTCGTCGTCGACCACCGCGCCGTCCCGGCGGACATCGATCTCGGCGTACACCGTCTCGACCGGCCCGAACAGGGCGAGGGCCTGGTCGACCAGGTGACTGCCCAAGTCGTACAGGGTGCCGCCGACCTCGGCGGGGTCGGCGAGCTCGCGCCAGCCGGGCTTGGGCTTGGGGCGGAAACGTTCGAAGCGGGACTCGAAGCGGTGCACCCGGCCGAGCCGGCCCTCCTCGATCAGGCGGGCGGCGGTGCGGAAGTCGCCGTCCCAGCGGCGGTTCTGGAACACCGACAGCAGCAGGCCGGACTTCTCGGCGAACTCGCACAGGTCGCGGGCCTCGGCGCTGGTCGCGGCGAGCGGCTTGTCGACGACGGTGGCCAGGCCGGCCAGCAGGGCGGTGCGAGCGAGCGGCACGTGGGTGCGGTTGGGGGAGGCGATCACCACCAGGTCGAAGCTGTCGGCGTTCTCGAACAGCTGCTCAGGGGTGTCGAGGGCGCGGGCGCCGGGGTGTTCGCGGTTCAGCTGGGCGCGGCGGTCGGGGTTGGCGGTGACCACCGCCTCCAGCCGGAGCCCGGGGGTGGTGGCGATCAGCGGGGCGTGGAACGCCGAGCCGGCCAGGCCGTAGCCGATCAGGCCGACGCGGAAAGGGGCGGGGGGCGTGCTCATGACCCCCACTCAATCATCCCCGTCCCCCGGAGCGACGGAGGCCGTCCGCTCCGCCCGGCCCGGCCGGGACGGCCCGGTGCCGCAGCGGCGCACGGTGGCGGCGGCCGCGCCGGTGAGCAGCAGCACCGAGCCGAGCGACAGCAGCACGCCGTCGGCGGCGCCCCCGTCCGCGAGGGCGGCGGCGGTCCCGGTCGCCGCAGCGGGCGCGGCGGCGCCGCCACCGAGCAGGGCGGCGGCCAGCAGGACGGCGGTGCGGCGGAGCGGGGCCACGGGCGGGCTCCTTGCGTCGTGCGGAGGATGTGTCCGGGACGCTAGCCGTACAGCGATAGGCAGTTGACGTTACGTCAGTTCCGTTAGGTGCCACTTAAGGCTGTCTTGAGGCGGCCCCGGTGCCCAGCTGTGCGGCCGGGGTCAGGCGTTCTTCTGGCGCGCGTAGTGGCGTCGGGCCTTCGCCCGGTTTCCGCAGCCGGCCACCGAGTACCAGCGCCGGGTGCCGTTCTCGGAGACGTCGCAGAAGCGCAGGACGCACTCCGGGTTGCCGCACACCCGGATCCGGTCGGGGCGCTGACCATCGGGCGGGCGGCACGGCCGGCGTCGTACCGCTCCGCCCTCGGGGAACGCCTGACCGCTCGCGCGGTGTGAGCTTCGTCAGATCAGCTCGACCAGGTCCGCGATGGACTCCACCACCCGGGTCGGGCGGTACGGGAAGCGGTCCACGTCGGCGGCCTGGGTGAGACCGGTCAGCACCAGGAAGGTCGACATGCCGGCCTCCATGCCGGAGACGATGTCGGTGTCCATCCGGTCGCCGATCATCGCGCTGTTCTCCGAGTGCGCGCCGATCGCGTTCAGACCGGCCCGCATCATCAGCGGGTTCGGCTTGCCGACGAAGTACGGCTCCACGCCGGTGGCCTTGGTGATCAGCGCCGCGACCGCGCCGGTCGCGGGCAGCGCGCCCTCGGCGGACGGGCCGGTCTCGTCCGGGTTGGTGGCGATGAACCTGGCGCCCGCGTCGATCAGCCGGACCGCCTTGGTCATCGCCTCGAACGAGTAGGTGCGGGTCTCGCCGAGCACCACGAAGTCCGGGTCGCTGTCGGTCAGCACATAGCCGACGTCGTGCAGCGCGGTGGTCAGACCGGCCTCGCCGATCACGTACGCGGTGCCCTCCGGGCGCTGGTCGGCGAGGAACTTCGCGGTGGCCAACGCGGACGTCCAGATGTGCTCGGCCGGCACGTCCAGGCCCATCCGGGACAGCCGGGCGTGCAGGTCGCGCTGGGTGTAGATGGAGTTGTTGGTGAGCACCAGGAAGGGCTTTCCGGACTCACGCAGCCGCTTGATGAAGGCGTCGGCCCCCGGGATCGGCACGCCCTCGTGGATGAGGACTCCGTCCATGTCGGTCAGCCAGGTATCGATGGGCTTGCGGTCTGCCACGGTGGGTCACTCCTAGGTCTTGCGACGGTCGAACGATCAATGTGCATCGCTCCGACCGGACACCCGCTGGCCGGCCGGGCGCCACAGGCTGCCCCAACGCCGCTCAGCCTAGTGCGCCCCACCGGCCGACCACAGGGGCGGCCTTCCCCCTCAGCCCGCGTACGGGTTCCCACCCCCGGGCGGGGGCTGCTGGCCGTAGGGCGGCTGCTGACCGTATGGCTGCTGGCCGTACGGCGGTTGACCGTACGTCTGCTGCGGCTGGCCGTACGGCGGCTGCTGGGGGGCGGCCTGGCCGTACGGCGGCTGCGGCTGGCCCGGGAGCGGCATGGGGGGCACCGGCGGCATCGGGCCCGCGGCTGCTGTCCGGCGGTTGCGGAGCAGGATCGCCGCCACCACGAGCAGCAGCACCACGCCGGCCACCCCGCCGCCGATCAGCAGGGGCGTGTTGTTCGTCTTCGAGGAGGTGTCGGCGGTGGCGGACGGCTGCGACCCTGTCGAGTCCTGCCCCTGCGGGGAGTCGGCGGGCGCACTAGCGGTGCCGCTCGGCTGCGCCGCGCCGCTCGACTTCCCGGGGGCGGGCGAGGACCCAGCTGCGGCGGGCAGCGGGCTGACGTTTGCCGGGCCCGGGTCGCCGGGGTCGGTCAGTGCGATCCGCGGCCGGACGATGCCGTAGCCGAGGTAGTCGCTGCGCTCCTTCGGGTTGCTCGCGGTGTTGATCAGCACCCGCAGCACCTGGTTGCCCGACCAGTCCGGGTGCGCGGACCAGATCAGCGCGGCCGAGGCGGAGGCCAGCGCGGTGGCGCCGGAGGTGCCGTGGCCCTTGCAGTAGCCCGACGAGCCGGTGCATGCCTCGTACAGGTCCTGGCCCGGCGCGGCGAGTGTGACCTGCGGGCCGTGCTCCGACTCCGCCGTGACCTTTCCGTCCTGGTCGGTGGCGCCCACGCCGACCACGCCGCTCATCGAGGCGGGGTACTCCAGGCGGTTGTCGGTGTTGCCGGTGTTGCCGACTGCGGCGAACAGCAGGACGCCCCGGGAGACGGCATGGTCGACCGCAGCCCGGAGTTTGGCGACGTCGGCGGGCTGCACCGCAGTCACGGGGACGCCCAGTGACATGTTGACGATCTTCGCGTTGTGGTCGGCCGCGTAGGTGATCGCTCGGGAGACCTGGTCCATGAGCGCGCTGTCGTGGCCCCCGCCCGTCTCGCCGTCGACCTTGATCGGGAGGATCTTCGCACCGGGCGCGAGGCCGTACGCGCCCTTGCCGCCCAAACCCTTGCCGGTGCCGGCGATGGTGCTGGCCATTTCCGTCCCGTGGCCACTGCTGGGGGAGAGTTCCCCGCCGGACTGGGTGCTGAAATCCGTTCCGGTCACCAACTGCCCGGCCAGGTCGGGTGCGTCGGCCTTCACGCCGGAGTCGATCAGGGCCACGGTGATCCCGGATCCGGTGGTGGTCCGCCACATCTCCTCGGCGCGCATCACGTCCAGGTGCCACTGCTGTGCGCGGATCGAGTCCACCGCGAGCGCGGGCCCCGTCGTCCACCCCCACAGGACGCCGACGACCGCTGCCGCCGCGGCAAGCCGCCGCCCCTGTCCTGCCCCGCCCGTTCGCCGCATCACACGCTCCTCGCACGCCGTCATGTCTGCCGGGTGTCGTTCCCCGATCGCACGGTGCTGCCCGGCCGCAGGAGAAGTGGCTCCTGCGGCCGGGCAGCCGATGCGGTCCTACTCGATCACATTCGGGTTGACCGGACCCATGCCGGACGTCCAGGTGTCCTCGTCCTCGGTCAGGTAGTCGGGACGCTTGCCCTGCGGCTTGCCCTTGCGGCTCGCACCGCCGTGGCCGCCGCCGAACCCGCTCTGACCGGCCCGCCCGTCGGCGCCCCGTTCGGCGCGGCCGCGCAGCCCGGTGCCGCCCGGTGTGACTTCGCGGCCCGAGGCCGACCCGCGCTGTCCGCCGATGGTGCCGCCGGCCCGGCCGACCAGCCCGCTGCCGCGTGCTGCGCCGCCGCCGGCGGCCCCGCCACGGGCACCGCCGGCCCCCATGCCGCCGGCGCCCATGCCGCCCATGCCCGGGGCGCCCGCGCGTCCCGCCTGGCCGGCCTGTCCCGCGCCGCCGGACGTCGCGGTGGTGCCGCCGGCCCGGTTGCCCGCACCCGTGGCGCCACCGGTGCCCGGGGCGCCGCCGCCGGTCCGGCCGGTACCGCTCGCTCCGCCACCGCCCAGGCCGCCGCCGATCGGGCCACCGCCGATCGGGCCGCCCGGGTAGCCGCCACCGCGCCCACTGCCGGAGGAGCCGCCGCCCGTGTCGCCGAGGCCGCCCCCGCCGATACCGCCACCACCGGTACCGCCGCCATGGCCCGGAACCGTCGGGTTCGGGGAGGTCGGGGCGGGCGGCGGCGTGTGGTCGATGCGGGTACCCGGATCCTGACCCGGAGGCAGGGGAGTCGGCGGATGCGGGGGATTCGGGGCCGGCGGCTGCGGCGGATGCGGAACCGGCGGCGGTACGGGTGTCGGTGGCTGCGGCGGACGCGGGGACGGCGGCGGTCCCACCCTGGGCGGCTGCGGAAGGGTGGTTCCGCCGCCGGGGTTCCGCCCGGTGCTGCCGTCGCCCCCGCCGATCGGGACGTCCACCGAGCCGTCATGCCAGGCCTTGCCGTCCGGCAGCGGCGGAAACACCGGCGGCTGCACCGCGTTCAGCTGCGTCGTCGACTGCTCGTACGCCTGCGCCAGCTTGTTCATCTGCTGGATGGCCTCGTTGTGCGCCTGCGCCACTCGCTGCTGCGCGGCCTTGGCCTCCGCGGAGGTGACCCAGTCGGAGTCCACCGCGTCGGCGACCTGGTCGGCCGCCCAGCTGCCGAGCCCCGCGCCGACGCCCGGGATCACGCTGCCCAGGATGGCGCCGCCGGTGCTGACGGCGTCGTTGGGCTGGTCGTCGTAGCGGCTGACGGTCTGCATGTCGGCGTGCGGTACCGGAGGCATGCCCGACTTGACCTCGGCGAGGGTCTGGCCGGCGGACGCCATGTACTCACCGGCGTTCCGCGAGTAACTCGCCAGGTCCATGGTGGACTTGGAGACCTGGCTGCCCCAGGCCTTGAAGCTGTCGGCCGCGGCGCCCTCCCAGTCGAGGCCGCTCATGTGCGCGTGCAGCTCTTCGCTGACCTCGTCCATCTTGTTCGCGGCGAGTACCAGCCGCTGGGCCACCTGCATGACGGCGATCGGGTCCGTGTGCTGGACCATGGCCACCAGTTGCTCGTGGCTGGCGCCGTCGATCTCGCCGCTCGCGTCGTGGACCGCCCGGACAAAGCGCTTGTTGATCATTTTTCATCTCCCCCGTTCTCCGTCGCCGGAGACGTCGTCAGTACGCGCCCTGCTGGGTGCCGGTGGACGGGGCCTGCGGCCGGTAGGCGGTCCTCGGGTCGGCGGTGCCGGTGACCGGGGCCGGGGCCGTCATCGACCTGAACCGGGACTCCTGCTCGGCGTCCGCGTTGCTGTAGGTGCCGGCGGCCTTGCCGATGCTCGCGCTCATCGCGGCGATCTGGGCGGCGAGGGTCTGCGAGAGCCGTTCCAGGTTGCCGTGCACGGTGTTGTACGCGGTCATCAGGTCGCCGGCCTGGCCGAAGTTCTGGCCGAGCTGGCCGGCCGCCAGCGTCTGCTGGGAGACCTGGCCGTGGCTGGCGTCGGAGCCGTCGAGTTCGCGCAGGATCTGGTCGACCTTGTTCTTGAAGGTCTGCAGGTTCTCGACCTCGACCTGGACCGCCCCGCTGCCGACCTGGCCCGCCAACGCCTGCGAGGCGGCGACCATGGCACTCGTCACCACGGACGTCACGTTCGCGACCGTGTCGTACACAAACCCTGACATCCCGCTGCCGACGTCACTCATCGCCGATCCCCCTCCCCCTGAGCGGACCCACCCCCGTGGTGGTCCGCCGGTGGCACTGACCGCCTTTCAAGATAGCGGTACGAACGGACGGTCCGTCAGGGGGCGGGGGGAAACGGGCCCGGTAGCCTGTGCCGTCGTTCGCCGATGGGTGGCGTCAAAAGGCTTGGGGTGCGGGGGAGTTCGGATGGGGGAGAAGCGCGTCACCTGGGCGGAGCTGTACTTCGACCTGGTGTTCGTGTTCGCGGTGACGCAGGTGTCGGCGCTGCTGCACCACCACCACGACTGGGTGGGCTGCGGGCGGGCCCTGGTGGCGTTCGTGCCGGTGTACTGGTGCTGGGTGGGCACCACGGTGCAGGCCAACATCCGGGACGTGGACAACCCGCGCGACCGGATCGGGATCTTCGCGGTGGGTCTGGGCGGGCTGTTCCTGGCGCTCGCCCTGCCGGGGGCGTTCGGCGAACGCGGCGTGCTGTTCGGCGGCGCGTACTGGGCGGCCCGGCTGGTGCTGATCGGGCTGCTGGCCCGCCGGGTGCGGCGGATCTGGATCGGCCCGTACGGGGTGGGCGCGTTCTTCAGCGGGCCGCTGCTGGTGGTCGGCGGTCTACTGCCGTCCCCCGCACGGGAGTTGCTGTGGGCGCTGGCCGCGACGGCGGACCTCTCGGCGCCGCTGGTGTTCCGCCGGCGGCTGGCGAAGGTCGAGTACCACCCGGGCCACCTGCCGGAGCGCTTCGGCCTGTTCCTGCTGGTGGCGCTCGGCGAGTCGATCGTCGGGATCGGCGCCCCGGTGGCCGGCGCCCCGCTGCACCCGGGCCAACTGGTCTCGGTGGCGGTGGCGTTCGTGATCTCCTGCGCGCTGTGGTGGCAGTACTTCGGGTACGCCGCCGACGCGATGCGGCACGCCCTGGAGACCGCGAGTTCGCGCCGCGACGTGCTGCGACGGGTCTTCTCGTACGGGCACCTGGTGCTGATCGCCGGGGTGATCACCGTCGCGGTGGGCTTCGCCGAGACGGTGGCCCGCCCCGGGGCGGCGCTCGGCGGCGGCGCGCTCGGACTGCTGTACGGCGGCAGCGCGCTCTACCTGCTGACCTTCAACTACACCCGGTGGATGATGTTCCGGAAGCTCTCGCCGACCCGGCTCGCGGCCGGTCTGCTGGTCGCCGCGCTGCTGGCGCTGCTGCTGCTCACCCCGCTGCACCGGCTGCCCGCACTGGCCGTACTGGGCCTGCTGGCGGCGGTACTGGTCGGCGTGAGCGGCTGGGAGTCGCTGCGCGTGCGAAGGGCGGAGCGGGCTGTCGGCGCGACTGTGTAGCGTTCTTCGCAGCGGGTCCGGCACGGGCCCGGAACGTTCGAGAGCGAATGCGGCCGCCGTGCGGCGCGGCCGGTGGGAGGTACAACGTGACGGAGCTGGCCGAGGCGTCCGTGGGTGGCGCGCTGGAGCTGCCGGAGTCCTGGCGCGCGGTGCTCGCCGAGGAGACCGGCAAGCCGTACTTCGCGCAGCTGTCGGAGTTCCTGGCGGCCGAACGGGCCGAGCACGAGGTGTTCCCGCCCGCCGGGCAGGAATTCTCCGCGCTCGCCGCCACGGCGTACCAGGACGTCAAGGTGCTGCTGCTCGGCCAGGACCCGTACCACGACAACGGGCAGGCGCACGGGATGAGCTTCTCGGTGCTGCCGGGCGTCAAGACCCCGCCGTCGCTGCGCAACATCTACAAGGAGCTGAACACCGACCTCGGCCTGCCGGTGCCCGACAACGGCTACCTGATGCCGTGGGCGGAGCAGGGCGTGCTGCTGCTGAACGCGGTGCTCACCGTGCGGGCGCACGAGGCCAACTCGCACAAGAACAAGGGCTGGGAGAAGTTCACCGACGCCGTCATCAAGGCGGTCAGTGCCCGCGAGGAACCGTGCGTGTTCGTGCTATGGGGCGGCTACGCGAAGAAGAAGCTGTCGCTGATCGACACGGACCGGCACGTGGTGGTGCAGAGCGGGCATCCGTCGCCGCTGTCGCAGAAGACCTTCCTCGGTACGAAGCCGTTCTCGCAGATCAACGCCGCGCTGGAGGGCTTCGGGCAGAAGGCGATCGACTGGACCATCCCGAACGTGAAGTAGCGGGCGGCACAGGGGCGGTGGGCACGAGAGGTGCGCACCGCCCCGGTGGCGTCCCGGGCTCAGGGAGCGAGCACCTCGGGCTCCGTCGCCTCGCGGAGCTGCTCCAGGCTCACGCCGTCCGCGAGTTCGACCAGGCGGAGGCCGTCCGGGGTGACGTCGAGGACGGCGAGGTCGGTGACGATGCGGTGGACGACGGCGCGGCCGGTCGCGGGGAGGGTGAGCTCGTTCACGATCTTCGGGGTGCCGTCCTTCGCGGTGTGCTCCATCACCACGATCAGGCGGCGGGCCCCGTGGACGAGGTCCATCGCGCCGCCCATGCCCTTGACCATCTTGCCGGGGATCATCCAGTTGGCGAGGTCGCCGCTCGCGGAGACCTGCATCGCGCCGAGCACCGACACGTCGATCCGGCCGGAGCGCACCATGCCGAAGGAGAACGCCGAATCGAAGTACGCCGCACCGGGGTTGACGGTGACGGTCTCCTTGCCGGCGTTGATCAGGTCGGGGTGGACGTCGGCGTCCGCGGGGTAGGGGCCGACGCCGAGGATGCCGTTCTCCGAGTGCAGGACGACGTGCACGCCCGCCGGCAGGTGGTTGGGGATCAGGGTGGGCAGGCCGATGCCGAGGTTGACGTACTGGCCGTCGCGCAGCTCGCGGGCGGCCCGCGCGGCGAGCAGGTCGCGCGCATCCAGCAGGGTGCTCATCAGGACTCCTTCGGGGCGGGAGCGCTGACGGTGCGGCGCTCGATCCGGCGGTCGGCGGGGTCGGCGGCGACCACCCGGTCCACGTACACGCCGGGCAGGTGGACCGCGTCCGGCGGGATCTCGCCGGGTTCGACGATCCGGTCGGCCTCGACGACGGTGATCCGGCCGGCGGTGGCGCACAGCGGGTTGAAGTTGCGGGCGGCCGCGTGGAAGACGCAGTTGCCGTGCCGGTCGGCGATCTCGGCGCGGATCAGGGCGAAGTCCGCGACGATGGCCTCCTCCAGCAGGTAGCGGCGCCCGCCGAACTCGCGGACTTCCTTCGGCGGGGAGGCCAGCGCGACGGAGCCGCCGCCGGGCGCGTACCGCCAGGGCAGTCCGCCCTCCTCGACCTGGGTGCCGGCGCCGGCGGGGGTGTAGAACGCCGGGATGCCGGCGCCGCCGGCCCGCAGCCGTTCGGCGAGGGTGCCCTGCGGGGTCAGTTCGACCTCGAGTTCGCCGTTCAGGTACTGGCGGGCGAACTCCTTGTTCTCGCCGACGTAGCTGGAGGTCATCCGGGCGATCCGGCCCGCGCCGAGCAGCAGGCCGAGGCCCCAGTCGTCCACTCCGCAGTTGTTGGAGACCACCCGCAACCCGGTGGTGCCGGCGGCCACCAGCGCGCCGATCAGGGTGGACGGGATGCCGCACAGGCCGAAGCCGCCGACCGCGAGCACCGCGCCGTCGGGAATGTCCCCGACCGCGCGGGCGGGGGAGTCCAGGACCTTGTCCAAGGGGGCCACCTTCTCGAAGGGGGAGGGCTGACTGCGACCACCACACTCGCCGCAGGCCCCGGCGCTTTCCATGGCGGGCGACGCCATGGAGCAGGGCGGATCCATGTGTCCGCCGCACATCTCGGGGCAGCTGGCGCCGCAACATGTTGCGAGCCGACACAGAAGGGGCCGCCGATGCGTGCTTCCGCCACATGTCGCCTTCCGGGCGGCCCCCCTACGGTTCCCGCATCCCACCAGCACAGGTACGTCAGGAGCCCCCCACCATGTCAGTCACGGACGCCACCCCCAGACGACCCGCCCGCAAGCTCGCCGCGCTGGCCGCCTGCGTGCTGCTCGCGGCCGGCTGTGCCAAGGCCGGTACGGCGGGTACCTCGGCCGAGACGGGCGGGGGCGACAAGAGCCCGGTCAAGGTCGGCCTGGTGTACTCCAAGACCGGCCCGCTGGCGGCGTACGGCAAGCAGTACCTGGAGGGCTTCAAGGCCGGTCTGTCGTACGCCACCAAGGGCACGAACGCGGTGGACGGCCGCCCGGTGGAGATCGCCGAGCAGGACGACGCCGGCGACCCGGCGAAGGCGGTCTCCGCCGCCAAGGACCTGATCGGCAAGAACTACAAGATCCTGGCGGGCTCGACCGCTTCCGGCGTGGCCCTGCAGGTCGGCCCGATCGCGGCGCAGAACAAGGTGCTGTTCATCAGCGGCCCGGCCGCCGCCGACAAGGTCACCGGCCTGAACAAGTACACCTTCCGCTCCGGCCGGCAGTCCTACCAGGACACCAAGGCCGCCGCGTCCTTCATCGGCGACGCCAAGGGCAAGAAGGTCACCGTCCTCGCTCAGGACAACGCCTTCGGCCAGGCCAACGTGGCCGCCGTCAAGGAGGTCCTCGGCGCCGAGGGTGCCACCGTGGACGCGGTGCTGGCCCCGCCGTCCGCCACCGACCTGACGCCGTTCGCCACCCAGGCCAAGGGCGCCAAGCCCGACCTGCTGTTCGTCGCCTGGGCCGGCGAGACCGCCTCCGCGCTGTGGACCTCGCTCAACCAGCAGGACGTGTTCTCCTCGACCAAGGTCGTCACCGGCCTCGACGTGGCCGCCTCCTACCCGCTGTTCGGCCCCGCCGCCGAGAAGATCGACTTCCTGAACCACTACTTCTCCGGCGCGGCCGGCGGCACCGAGGCCGAGCTGGCGATGAACGAGTTCGTCACCAAGAACGGCTCCAAGTCCGACCTGTTCACCCCGGACGGCTTCACCGCCGCGCAGATGGTGGTGCACGCGCTGGAGGCCAACAAGGGCTCCGACGCGGACACCGACGCGCTGGTGAAGTCCCTGGAGGGCTGGAGCTTCGACGGCGTCAAGGGCAAGCTCACCGTCCGCGCCGAGGACCACGCGCTGCTCCAGCCGATGTTCCAGGTCAAGCTGACCGGCACCGGCGCCGCCGCCAAGCCCAAGGCGGAGAAGACGCTGCCCGCCGAGCTGGTCGCCCCGCCGGTCGCCAAGATGGCGGGCTGACCGCACATGAGCACCTCCGCCCCGGTTCTGCGGCTGGACGGCCTCGGCTGGTCCGTCCGCGGCGTCCCGATCGTCCAGGACGTCACCCTCGACGTCGCCGAAGGCGAGTTCGTCGCCTTCATCGGCCCGAACGGGGCGGGCAAGACCTCCCTGTTCAACCTGATCTCCGGGATCTATCCGGCCAGCCACGGCACCCTCCACCTGGACGGCGCCGACATCACCGCCCTGCCGGTGCCCACCCGGGCCCGGCGGGGCCTCGGCCGGACCTTCCAGACCTCCTCGCTGTGGCCCGGCCTGACCGTCGCCGACCACGTCCGTCTCGCCGCCCAGGCGGCAGCCGGCCCGTCCGCCTCGTACCGGATCTGGCGGCGCGCCGAGCGCTACCGGCAGCAGGTCGAGGAGACCCTGGAGCGCACCGGCCTCGCCGACCAGGCCGACGACCTGGCCGGCTCCCTCTCGCACGGCGGCAAGCGCAAGCTGGAGCTCGCCGTGCTGCTGGTGGGCGACCCCCGGCTGATCCTGCTCGACGAGCCCATGGCCGGGGTGAGCGCCGAGGAGGTGCCCGCCCTGGTCGAGCTGATCCGCTCCGTCCACCAGGAACAGGGCCGCACCGTCCTGATGGTCGAGCACCACATGGACGTCCTGCTGGGCCTGGCCGACCGGCTCGCCGTGATGCACCACGGCACGCTGCTCGCACTCGACACCCCCGAGGCCGTGATGGCCGACGAAACCGTCCAGGGGGCCTACCTCGGGGAGGCGTTGTGACCGAAACCCTGCTCGCGGTGCGCGAGTTGAAGGTGGTGATCGACGGACTGCACATCCTGCACGGGGTGGACCTGGACGTCGCCGCCACCGGAGTCACCGCCCTGCTCGGCCGCAACGGCGCCGGCAAGACCACCACCGTCAAAGCGGTCATGGGACTCGTCCCGCGCACCGGTTCGCTGGTCTTCGACGGCACCGACATCGGCAGGATGCCCACCCACCTGGTGGTCCGCCAGGGCATCGGCTACGCCCCCGAGGACCGCGGCATCTTCGCCGGCCTCAGCGTCGCCGAGAACCTGCGCCTCGCCGAACGCGACGCCAACCCCGCCTACGACCTGGTCTTCGAGCTGTTCCCCGAGCTGAAGCAGCGCCACAAGCAGGCCGCCGGCACCCTGTCGGGCGGCCAGCAGCAGATGGTCGCGATCGCCCGCACGCTGCTCAACGGCAACCGGCTGATCATCGCCGACGAGCCCACCAAGGGCCTCGCGCCGAAGATCGTCACCGAGGTCGCCGACGTGCTCGCCCGGGCCGCCGAGACCGTCCCCGTGCTGCTGGTCGAACAGAACCTGGCCCTGGTCCGCCGGGTCGCCGGCCACTGCGCCGTCCTCGCCGACGGCCGCACCGCCCACCAGGGCGACGCCGGTGAACTGCTCGCCGACGAGGACGCCGCCCGCCGCCTGCTCGGCGTCGGCAGCCACCGCCCCACCGCCCCTGATCCCGAGGTGTCTCCCCGATGAACACCGTCGTCCTGCTCGCCTGCACCGGACTCGGGCTCGGCGCGCTGTACTTCCTGGTCGCCTCCGGCCTCTCACTGATCTTCGGCCTGATGGACGTCCTGAACTTCGCCCACGGCGCGCTGCTGTCCATCGGCGCGTACGCCGCCTGGTGGGCCGCCACCGACGGCGGGCTCGGCTTCTGGCTGGCCGTCCCGTTCGGCACCGCGGTCGGCACCGCCGCCTCGGTGCTGCTCGAACTCGCCCTGATCCGGCCGCTGTACTCCCGGCCGCGCGACCAGATCCTCGCCACCGTCGGCGTCGGACTCGCCCTGCCCGCCCTGATCATGGGCATCTGGGGCGCCGACGCCCGGCCGTTCCCGCAGCCCGAGGCGCTGTCCGGCACGGTGCGGCTGCTGGGCGCGACCGTGCCCGTCAACCGTTTCGTGCTGATGGCCGCCGCGCTGATCGTGCTGGTGCTGCTGCGGCTGTTCCTGGCCAAGACCCGCTACGGGCTGATCGTCCGGGCCGGCGTCGAGGACCGGGCCATGGTCACCGCCCTCGGCATCGACGTCCGCAAGGCGTTCACCCTGGTCTTCGCCATCGGCGGCGCCGCCGCCTCGCTCGGCGGCGCGCTGGCCGGCCTGTACTTCGGCTCGATCAACCCCGGCCAGGGCACCGGCCTGCTGATCTTCGCCTTCGTGGTCGTGGTGATGGGCGGCATGGGCTCCGTCACCGGCGCGGCCGTCGCCTCGGTCGGCGTCGGACTCGTCCAGCAGTTCGCCAACTACTACACGGCAGCCGGCCTCGGTGACCTCTCCGTGGTCGTCCTGCTCGCCGTGCTGCTGCTCGTCAAGCCGCGCGGACTCACCGGGAGACTCGCATGACCACCCACCTCAAGCGCTGGTGGCCGCTCGCCCTGCTGATCGTCCTGGTGATCGCGCCGTACAGCACCCTGCCGCTGCCCGGCCTGCTGGACGGACCGCTCGGCAGCCCCGGCAGCCTCCAACTGATCGCCCTGTGCCTGGTCTACGGCGGCCTCGCCACCGGCTACGACCTGCTGCTCGGCCGCACCGGGCTGCTCTCCTTCGGCCACGCCCTGTACTTCGCCACCGGCCTGTACGCCACCGACCTGGCGATGCTGGAGTTCGGCATGGGCTTCGTGCCGGCCGCGGCGTTCGGCATCGTCTGCTCGATCGCGCTGGCGATGCTGCTCGGCTCGGTGTCGCTGAAGGTCACCGGCATCGGCTTCTCCATGGTGACGCTGGCGTTCGCGCAGGCCGGGGCGATCCTGGTGCAGCGCAACCCCGGCGGCCTCACCGGCGGCGAGGAGGGCCGCTCCGCGCCCGCCGAGCACCTGCCCGACGCGCTGATCGGCATCCAGAACACCGCCAACCTGTACTGGATCGCGGTGCTCTACCTGGTCGTCACGCTCGCCGTGGTGCACTGGACGGTCTCCTCGCCGACCGGCCGGGTCTGGGCCGGCATCCGCGAGAACGAGCGCCGGGTCGAGGTGCTGGGCCTGCGCCCGTACGGCTTCAAGCTGGTCGCGTTCACCGTGTCCGGCGGCCTGGCCGGCGCCGGCGGCGTGGTCTACCTGCTGCTCACCGGCGGCGCCACCCCGCAGGCCGCGAGCTCGGACGCGACGCTGGCGCTGCTGGTGATGGTGGTGCTCGGCGGCTCCGGCACCCGGTGGGGCCCGCTGCTCGGCGGCGTGCTCTACACCTGGGCGGCGCACCGGCTCGGCGACCTCGCCAACTCCGCGTCCATCGCCGAACTCCCGTCCGTGCTGCGGGTCCCGCTCTCCCAGCCGCTGTTCCTGCTCGGTACGCTCTTCGTCGCCGTGGTCTACCTGCTGCCCGGCGGTCTGGCCCGGCTGCCCGCCCGGCTGCGTGCGGGCCGGGCCGCCAAGGCCGCCAAGGTGTCCGTCACCGCCGTTCCGGAAGGCGCCGCATGACTCTCCCTCAGCACCTCACCGTCCCCGTGGACGGCGGTGACCTCGCCGTCCTGCACTGGCCGGCCGCCGCCCCGGACGCGCCCGTGGTGGTCGCCGTGCACGGCATCACCGCCAACGCGCTGGCCTGGGCCGGCCTGGCCCGTCTGCTCGCGGGCCGGGTCTCGCTGTACGCCCCCGACCTGCGCGGCCGGGCCGCCAGCCGCGAGCTGCCGGGCCCGTGGGGCCTGGGCCGGCACGCGGAGGACGTCGCCGCGCTGATCCGCCACCTGGACGCCGGCCCCGTCCGGCTGGTCGGCCACTCGATGGGCGCCTGGGTGTCGGCCATCGCCGCCGCCCGCCACCCCGAGCTGCTCGCCGACCTGGTCCTGGTCGACGGCGCGGTGACCTTCCCGTTGCCCGAGGGCGTCAGCGAGCAGGACGCGCTGGCCGCGGTGCTCGGCCCGGCGCTGGCCCGGCTCTCGATGACCTTCGAGAGCCGCGAGGCCTACCGCGCGTTCTGGCAGGCGCACCCCGCGTTCGCCGACTGGAACGACGAGCTGGACGCCTACACCCAGCGCGACCTGGTCGGCGAGGCCCCCGCACTGGTCTCCTCCTGCGTCCACGAGGCGATCACCACCGACGGCACCCAGGTCCTGCTCGACCCGGAGGCCGCCGACGCGATCCACCGCCTGACCGTCCCGACCCGCTTCCTGTACGCCGAGCGCGGCCTGCTGAACGAGCCGCAGGCGCTGTACGACGAGAGCCGGCTGGCGGCGGCGAAGGTCAGCGTCCCGACCGAACTGGTCGCCGACACCAGCCACTACTCGATCATCTGGGACGACCGGCTGGCCGAACTGCTGGTCTGAGCACGGCAGTTCGACGCCGGACAGCCGGGTGCCCGCTCCCTCCGACCTTGGAGACGAGCGGGCACCCGGCTGTCGGGCTTCCGGTCAGGCGCGGCGCCGCAGGTACATGGTGCCGAGCACGGCCGCGGCGGCCAGCGAACCGCCGATCACCCCGACCTGGGGGTTGACCATCGGGACGGTCGCGGCCGCCGGCGCGCCGCCGCACTCGACGTGGCCGACGATCACGTTGGCGCCACCGAGGGTGGGCAGCAGGGTGAGGTGCACGGCGTTGACGGTGAGCACCCCGTTGGCGTCGGTGGACTGCTCGTTGAGAATCACGTCGCCGAGGCCGGGCACGGTGACGCTGGTGTTCTTCGGGGCGTTCGCCTGCAAGGTGGTCGGGACGCCCAGGACGGTGACCGTGCCGCCCGCGATGACACCGTTGCCGGTGGCGCCGCCGGGGTCCGCGCTGCAGGTGGAGCTGACGCCGGTCAGGTCACCGGTCAGGGCCGGGCCGAGGGTGAGGCTCAGCCGGTCGACGGTGGCGGAGGCGGACGAAGTCCCGGTGGTCGGGTCGCCCGCGGTGGTGGCGGTGAGCGTGGAGTTGGTCGCGAACGGTCCGACCGTCAGGCCGATCTCGGTCTGGGTGCCGCCCGGCGGGTAGGTGGACAGCGGTTGCGGCGGGACGGCCACGTTGTTGTTCAGCGCGTCGGCCGAGACCACGTACGCCAGTGCCTCGGGGGAGGTGAGTGCGGCGAACGCGGGTGCGGCGGAGCAGAACAGTCCGCCGACGAGGGCCGCGCCGGCCAGGACGCGGGTTCGGGTGGAGACGGTGGTCACGGACGGACCGCCTTTCTGGTGGAGGGATGCCGTTTCCGATGGCTGGTGATCAATTCCCTGATGCGGCAAGGGATTTATGTGAAAAGTTGGGAAATCCGGTCGAATGGAGCAGCTGACCGGACCGCGGTGACGACATGTCTGACGCCACATCAATTCGCCGTGTCCGCAGCCGTCCGGGCGGTCTTGTGCCACCCCTGGTCCCCGCGCACCAGCCGCCAGAACGCCCGCATCGCGACCAGGTACGTCCCAGCCGCGTAGACCGCCAGCGCCAACCCGTAACCCAGCGCCGAACCCCGGCCGATGTCCCGCTCGCAGCGACGCCGGTACAGCGGCCCCCACACGGCGAACTCGGCCACCCCGAGCAGCAGGTACAGGCTCAGCAGCAGCGCGCCGCCGTGGGTGAGGAAGCCCACGGTGAACTCCGGGTAGGCCCAGGCGTGGTAGCCGAAGACCCCGATCGGCAGCAGGTAGGCGAACATCCCGACCACCTGCAGCCAGGGCTGCGCCATGAAGTAGCCCACCTCCAGGAAGCCGATCGCGCTGAACTCCCGGGAGCTCCAGATCCGCGGCAGGTACCGCGCGCACTGCATCGAGCCCTGCGCCCAGCGCACCCGCTGGGTGAGCAGCTGGCGCACGCTCCACAGCGCCTCCTGCTCGACCCAGGCGGTGGTGGTGTAGGCGTTGCGACGGCCGGCCAGCATCATCCGCAGCCCCAGCTCGAAGTCCTCCAACAGGGCCTGCCCCCAGGGGCTTCCGGTCTCGGCGGCGACCGCGCGCAGCGCGCTGAGCCGGTTGGCCTGCCCGTTGCCGCCGACGTTGACGGTGCCGGTGCGGCGGCGGGTGATCTGCATGGCGGAGATCGGCCCGCGGAATTCCAGGTCCTGGAGCCGGGCCAGCAGCCGGGCGCGGGCGTTGGCGACCCGGCCCCGGCCGGGCAGCGGCGCGGCCACCGACCGGTTGGACATCCGGACCTCCACCTGGACGGCGCCGATCGCCGGGTCGCCGAACGAGGAAGGCCCGGCCAGTACGTGCAGCAGGTTGGGCGAGGGGCGGCCGTCCGCGTCCACCACGGTCAGCACCACCCGGTCCGGGTCGGTGCCGGGCGGCAGCCAGTTCTCCAGCGCGTGGTAGGCGGCGTTCAGCGCGTCGCCCTTCCCGGTGCGGGCGGCCGGCAGCCGGCGCCGCACCAGGTGGACGGGCAGCCCCGCGGCGGCGCGCCGCAGCGCCACGTCCGCGGTGCGGTCCGCCGAGTGGTCGTCCACCACCCACAGCCGGGCGGTGGGGAACCGGTGGAGCAGGTGGTCGAGGGTGGCGCCGAGCACCGCCTCCTCGTCGCGGCACGGGATCACGAAGTGCCACTGGTAGTCGGACGGGTCGCCGGGGGCGTCGGGGCGGGCGCGCAGGAAGCCGGTCACGATCACCCCGACGTAGCCGAGGAAGCCGACGCCGAGGATGAAGGACAGGCACACGGAGAGGTCGAGCAGGCTCACGGGGCGACCTCCTCGGCGGAGCGGGAGCCACGGGCGACCACCGCGAGGCAGAGCAGCAGGGCCGCCAGCGCCGCGGCCATCATCAGCAACGAGCCGAACAGGACGTGCGTCCACTCGAAGCCGGCGCTGCCGTAGCGGTGCTGCATGGCGACGATCAGGGTGAGCCGGCCCAGGTTGGTACCGGCGATCAGCGTGAAGGCCAGCGCCAGGGCCAGCAGCAGCCGTCCCGGACGGCGGTGGCCGAACACCAGCAGAAGGCCGAGGACCAGGGCGAACGGCGCGATCAGCAGGGCGCTGCTGCACCCCGTGGTCAGCGCGATGCCCTGCTCCAGGTGGTCCGGCCCGCCCGCGTACAGCACCGGTGCGCTCGGGCTCGGCAGCAGCAGGGTGCGCAGCCCCAGCAGGTGGGCCGCCACCTGGGCGACGGCGGTCAACTCCAGGTTGCGGTACATGTGTTCGCCGCCGACCAGCAGGCCGGCCAGGGCGAGGGAGAGCGGGCCGCACACCATGCCGAGGCGGCCGGGGCGGGAACGGGCGGTCGGCCGGGCCGGCAGCCCGGAGAGCGCGGTGGCAGGCATGGGCGGCTCCACACGAGGGGCGGACGGGCGGAAGCGGTCAGGGGCGGCGGCCGGGGCGTTCGGCGTCGGGGCGTTCGGATCCGGGGGTGGCGGCCAGCCGGCCGCGCCGCACCAGCAGCACCCCGATCAGCAGCAGGCCGGTGGCCGCGGCGGCGGCCAGGCCGAGCCCGGGCGATCCGGTGGAGGCCAGCACCCCGCCACCGGCCGCGACCGGCGGGATTCCTCCGACATGGGGTCCGTACACGGCTGTCTCCTCTCGTCCCGGCCCGGCGGGTTCCAGGCCGACGCCAAAGGTGACTGCCGGGCCGATGATCAGACCGCCTTGACGCGCGGGTCGGCGGGAAGTCCACACGGACGCCGCACCCGGCGGCGCCCACCGACGCCCGGCCGTTGCGCCGGGCGGGTGGTCCCGGGGCGCGGCCGAAAGGCAAAGGCGCGCGCGTGGCGCTCATTGACGGGGCGTCACGACCACGGACCGCCGTTCAAGAGCCCGCCCGCCGATAGCTCGACGCTCGGTTCCGCCGTCCCGTCCCACCCGCGAGTGGCACGACCTCCCGCGACCCCCGGAACCCGGCCGGAAGTCGTCAACTCGGCGTCCTCGCCCGAGTGTTGGGTTGGCGCGCCTGCCTGATGCGGACCGGGCGGCGCGGGCGGATGGGCGGTGTGGGCGGCGGGCCGCGCGGCGGGTAGATTGGCCCGGAAATCGCCAACTCAGCCTCATAGCACGGCTGTTGGGTTCCTGTGCCTGCCTGGTGCGGGCCGGGCAGTGCGGGGATCCGCCCTGCGCCACTGGCTGGGCGGTGTGGGCGGCGAATCGTGCGGCGGGTAGATCGGCGGGAATCGTCAACTCGGCGCCCTCGCGCGGCTATTGGGTTCCTGTGCCTGCCTGGTGCGGGCCGGGCAGTGCGGGGATCCGCCCTGCGCCACCGGTTGGGCGGTGTGGGCGGCGAATCGTGCGGCGGGTAGATCGGCGGGAATCGTCAACTCGGCGCCCTCGCGCGGCTATTGGGTTCCCGTGCCTGCCTGGTGCGGGCCGGGAAGTACGGGGATCCGCCCTGCGCCACCGGTTGGGCGGCGTGGGCGGCGAACTCGGCCGGCACTTCGCCGCACACCCGCCCGCCGCCGCGAGCGCCGTCGCCGGGGCGCTCGGCGCGCGCTGCGCGGGTGTCCCGGTCGTGCACGTCGAAGCGGGCCTGCAGTCCTTCGACTCCGCGATGCCCGAGGAGGCGAACCGGCGGGTCGTCGCCCCGCTCGCCGATCTGCACTGCGCGCCCACCCGGACCGCCGCCGACCACCTGGCGCGCGAAGGTATCGACCCGCGGCGGATCCTGATCACCGGTTGCACCGTGGACGAGCTCGCCGCCCGCGCCGTGCCGGCCCGGTACGGCGTCCGGCCCGAGAACTACCTGCTGGCCATCGTCCACCGGCCCGAGAACACCGGCGACCTGGGCGGCTTCGCCCGGTCGGGCCGCCCGCCCGTGCCGCGTTCCCGGCGTCGGCCCGGTACTGCCAGCTGCTGGTCTCCGACTCCGGCGGCGTCCGGGAGGGGTGCGCGGTACTCAAACGGCCCCCGGCGGTGGTCCCGCGACTCCACCGGGCGCCCGGAGGCGGTGCGGGCCGGGGGGTCCGACCGGCCCGCGCCGGGGCCGAACTCGCTGCCGTACTGCGCGAGTTGCTCGCCGAGGTGCCCTCCCCGTGCGGCGATGGGCAGGGTCCTGGGCGAGCGCCACCGCCCGACTGGCCCGTGCCGGGGCCGAACTCGCTGCCGCGATACGCGAGTTGCTCGCCGAGGTGCCCTCCCCGTACGGCGACGGGAAGGCGTCCCGGGCGAGCGCCACCGCCGTCCGGGCCCGCTACCCGCAGCGCGCCCCGGCCGCCGTACCGCGCGCCCCGGCCGCTGTAGCGCGTGCCCCGGCCGCCGTAGCGCGTGCCCCGGCCGCCGTATCGCGCGGCCCGGTGCCCGGGGCGAAGGGGCGTCAGGCGGTGCCGAGGAAGCTCTGCCAGCCGGCGGCCGGGGCCTGGCCGACGCCGAGGGTGCGCAGCTTACGGAGCGTGGACTGGTCCTGCGCCTCCAGCCACTCGACCAGCTGCTTGAACGAGACCAGACGGACGTCCGGCTTGCCGGAGATCTGCTTGAGGGTCTCCTCGACGGCGTCCATGTAGATGCCGCCGTTCCACTGCTCGAAGTGGTTGCCGACGAAGAACGGCGCGCGGTTGGTGGTGTAGGCGCGGTTGAAGCCCGCCAGGTAGGAGTCCCGGGCCTGGTCGCGCCACTCGTTGTACTTGGCCGGGTCGCCCTTGGTGGTGCCGGCGGACTGGTTGGCGAGGATGTTGTAGTCCATCGACAGCACCTGGAAGCTGTGCCCGGGGAACGGGATGCCCTGCAGCGGGAAGTCCCAGATCTTGGCGTCCTGCACCTTCTGCGGCCAGATCTGCTGCCCGCCGGGCGAGCTGGCGTCGTACTTCCAGCCGAGCTTGGCGGCGGTCGGCAGCAGCGACTTCTGGCCCTCCAGGCACGGGGTGCGGCCGCCGATCAGCTCCTTCTTGTAGTCGAAGGGCAGCGGGTCGACGTCGGTGAAGCCGGTGTTGGTCTTCCACTGGGTGACGAAGGAGACCGCCTGCTCGATCTCGCTCTCCCAGTCCTCCGGCGACCACTTGTTGACGCCGTTGCCGTCCGAGCGGGTGGAGCAGAAGTGCCCGTTGAAGTGGGTGCCGATCTCGTGGCCGGCCAGCCATGCCTGGCTGATCAGCTTCAGCGTGTTGCGGACGGCGTTCTCGGAGAGGAACGGAATGTCGGAGGCGCCCTGCGAGTGCTTCGGCGGGTGGTACAGCGAGGCCTTCTCCTTCGGCAGCGCGTAGATGCCGGAGAGGAAGAACGTCATGGTCGCCTTGTGTTCCTCGGCGAGCTTGAGGAAGCGGGTGAACTGGCCGTCGTCGGTGCCGCCCGCGCCGTCCCAGGAGAACACCACGAACTGCGGCGGCGCCTCGCCGGGCTTCAGCTTCTCGGGCTTCGGCTGGTTGGGCTGCGGGCCGGTGTCGGCGTTGGAACCGTCGCCTATCGGGGTGCCCTTGGCGCTGGACTGGCCGGGCGCGGGCTTGCTGCCGCCCGTGCCGGTGCCCGCGTCCGAACCCGGGCGGCCGCCCGCACCGCCCCCGCCGGAACAGGCCGCGACGGCCCCCAGGGCCGCGGTGGCCGCCGTGGCGGACAGCACTGTCCTGCGCGAGATGGTGCTCATGGTCTCCCCTGCCGCAGTGGGCCCGGCCAGAAGAAGATCCGGACGCCGGCCGCGGCTCCGGATGGTCAACTTCTGGCAAACTCGGACAATTTGACGGTTTCGCCATCCAAGGATGGCATGCCCGGGACGGGCGGTCCAACGCCGCCCGCCCTCAACCGGTCACCACGCGGGCCGGGTTCGCCCGGCTCCCGCCAGGGCCGTCCTGTTGCCGTCCTGGGACACAGACCCTAGACGAGTTCGCCCTCGACCAGTACGGCCAGGCGGCGGCGCCGTCGCACCAGTTGGACCACCAGGGTGCTGATCGCCGTCGCCGCCAGGCTGGAGATCGCCAGGCTCAGCCACTCGGTGTCGAACCAGTGAAGGTTCAGCCAGCCGAGGCTGACGATGTACGCCGCCCACACCACCGCGGACACCGCCGACCAGCGCAGGAAGGTCCATGGCCGGTGCGGGGAGTGACCGACCGCCAGGTCCAGCACCGTCCGCCCGGCGGGGACGAAGCGCGCCACGATCACGATCGCCGCCGCCGTCCGGCTGGTGGTGCGGGCGGTCAGCGCCCGCTGCACCCGGCTCACGTTGGCCGCCAGCCGGGGGCGGCGCGCCAGCCGCCGGTTGACCGCGGGCGCGCCGCGCCGGGCCAGGTTGAGCAGCAGGATGTCGCCGAGGAAGGACGACACCGCCACGCCTGCGGCCAGCGGCAGCGGCGAGCCGCCCATCTGGCCGGTCTTCAGCACGGCCAGGATCACCAGCGTCCCGCTGGGCAGGAACGGCAGGAAGGCGTCGCCGAGCACCGCGACCAGAGCGACGGCGCAGTACCACGCCGGTGCGATGACGGCGTTGGCGTCCAAGGTTCTCTCCCTCCAGCCCGCCCGGGGGAGAGGCAGCTGCAACGAGGGTCAACGCTAGCGCGGACACCTTTCATCACCTGAAGCACCCCCGTGTGGCATGTCGCACACGCGTCCGGGAATGCTGAGAGCCCCCGGCGGGGTGCCGCTGCGGGGGCCCGGGGAGGACCGGCGGAGCTGGTCGAGCCCGCCGATCCGTGCGAATGCGCGGAGCCGGTAGGTTCTCCGCCGCGATGCACCAGCCTGCCGCATCCCCCGGGCCCGGCTCGATCCTTCCGGCTGGCGACTTCCCGCGCTGGCGCGAACTCGCCAGCCGATCGGGATCCCCCGGGCCCGGCTCGATCCTTCCGGCTGGCGACTTCCCGCGCTGGCGCGAACTCGCCAGCCGATCGGAGGCCGGCACATTCGCGGCGGGCGGCGGGAACAGCCCGGCCGGCCGGCGGGTTGTGCTCCGACGAACGCCCGGGCGCCCGGCCGGGGCACCAGGAGGACGCACCGCATGAGCAGCGCACCGGAGCCGACCGAACAGCACCCCGGCGAGGACGACCGGATCCGCGGCCGGGCGGCCGGCACCGCCCCCGCCCCGCTCTCCATCCTGGACCTCGCCACCGTCGGCACCGGCCACACCGCCGGCGAGGCACTCGCCGCCACCACCGAACTCGCCCGCAGCGCCGAGAGCTGGGGCTACCACCGGTTCTGGGTCGCCGAGCACCACGGCATGCCCGGCGTCGCCTCCTCGGTGCCCGCCGTGCTGCTCGCCCACCTCGGCGCGCACACCAGCACCCTGCGGCTCGGCTCCGGCGGCGTGATGCTCCCCAACCACGCCCCGCTCTCCGTCGCCGAACAGTTCGGCCTGCTGGAGGCCCTGCACCCCGGCCGGATCGACCTCGGCCTCGGCCGCGCCCCCGGCACCGACCAGGCCACCGCCCGGGCGCTGCGCCGCGGCCTGGCCGACGGCGCCGAGGACTTCCCCCGTCAACTCGCCGAACTCACCCACTTCCTGGACGGCGACTTCCCCGACGGCCACCCGTACGCCCGCCTGGAGGCGGTGCCGCGTTCGGCCGCCCGCCCGCCGATCTGGCTGCTCGGTTCCTCCGGCTTCTCCGCGCAGCTCTCCGCCGGGCTCGGCCTGCCGTTCGCCTTCGCGCACCACTTCAGCGCCGCCAACACGGTGCCCGCGCTCGACCTGTACCGGGACACCTTCCGCCCGTCCGAGGTGCTGGCCGAGCCGTACGCGCTGATCGGGGTCAGCGCCGTCGCCGCCGAGAGCACCGAGCGGGCGCTGTGGCTGGCCCGCTCGGCCGGCCTCGGCATGCTGCGGCTGCGCCAGGGCCGGCCCGGGCCGATCCCCACCCCGGAGGAGGCCGCCGCGCACCCGTACACCCTGGCCGAGGCGGACTTCCTGGAGTCCTGGCTGGCCAACGTGGTGCTCGGCACCCCGGCCGAGGTGGCCGAGGGCCTGGAGGCGCTGCGCCGGCGCACCGGGGCGGACGAGCTGATGGTGACCTCGCACATCCACGGCCACCGGAACCGGCTGACGTCCTACGGGCTGATCGCCGAGGCGTACGGGCTCACCGGCTGACGGTTCACGAACGGGGGCACTCCCGCAGTATCTCGGCGATCCGCTCGGCCGTGCCCGGGCGGGCGAAGTACCAGCCCTGGGCGGTGTCGCAGCCGGTCTGCCGCAGGCGCTCCGCCTGGGCGGCGTTCTCGATGCCCTCGGCGGTGACGGTCAGGCCCAGCGCGTGCGCCAACTGCACGACGGCGCCGACGATCTGCTCGTCGGCGGCGCGCCGCCGTCCGCCGTCGCCGGGGGAGCTCTCCCGGAACGCCTCGATGAAGGTGCCGTCGAGCTTCAGCGCGTGCACCGGCAGCCGGGACAGGTAGGCGAGGTTGGAGTAGCCGGTGCCGAAGTCGTCGATGGCGATCCGCACGCCCATCTCGGCGAGCGCCTGCAGTGCCTGCAGCGGACGTCCGCTCGGGCCGAGGATCGCGCTCTCGGTGATCTCCAGTTGCAGCAGCCGGGCGGGCAGCCCGGTGCGCTCCAGCACCTCGGCGACGTCGGCGACCACGTCGGAGTCCCAGATCTGCCGGGCCGCCAGGTTGACCGACACGAAGGTCTCCGCGTCGGGGAACTCGGCCAGCCAGCGCCGGGCCTGACGGCAGGACTCCTCCAGCACCCACTTGCCGAGCGGCACGATCGCCCCGGACTCCTCGGCGAGCGGGATGAAACGGTCCGGCGACAGCAGCCCGTAGCGGGGGTGGCGCCAGCGCACCAGGGACTCCGCACCGTGCACCGTGCCGTCCGTCAGGCCCACCAGCGGCTGGTACTCGACGGTGAACTCGCCGCGCTCCACGGCCGGGCGCAGCGCCGTCGCCAGCAGGTGCCTGGTCAGCTGGTCGGCGCCGCGGTCGCGGTCGTACAGCGTCCAGCGGGCGCGGCCGTCGGCCTTCGACCAGTACAGGGTGGAGTCGGCGTCGCGGATCAGGTCGGTCGGGGTGGAGCCGCGTACCGGGCGCTCCACCACGCCGATCGAGGCGGTCACCGTCAGGCGGTGGCCGGCCACCTCGAAGGGCCGCTCCAGGGCGTCCATCAGCCCGGCCGCGAGGTGGGTGAGCTGCTGGTCGCCGCCGCTGTCGGTGACCAGCACGGCGAACTCGTCGCCGCCGAGACGGGCCACCAACTGGCCTTCGCCGTCGCCGAATCCGTGCTCCAGCCGGGCGGCGACGGCGACCAGCAGCTGGTCGCCGATGTGGTGGCCGAGGGTCTCGTTGATGGCGGCGAACCCGTCCAGGTCGACGTAGCACAGACCGATCCGGCGCTCGCCGTCCCGGACGCCCGGCCCGGCCTGTCCGTCCGGCTTGAACGCCGCCTCGAGGCGCTCGTAGAACAGCGCCCGGTTGGGCAGCCTGGTCAGCGGGTCGTGCAGCGCCTGGTAGGCGAGCCGGTCGCCGAGCTGTCGCTGCTCGGTGATGTCCTCGACCATGACCAGCGTGTAGTAGGGGTGGCCGGCCCCGTCGCGGATCAGCGAGACGGTGACCCGGCCCCAGACCTCGCGCCCGCTGCGGTGCTTGAGGCGTTTCTCGGTGCGCATCCGGTCGCGTTCGCCGCGCACCACTTCGCGGTAGCGCTTCCGGGACGGGTCCTCGGGGTCGATGATCCGGTGGATGTGCATGCCGGGCAGCTCGGCGGTCTTCCGGCCGAGCATGGCCGCGAACGCCGGATTGCCCTCGATCACCAGGTCGTCGGCGTCGATCAGCGCCATGCCGAAGCCGGCGTCGGAGAACGCGGCGCGGAAACGCGACTCGCTGGCCCGCAGCGCGTCGGCCAGGTGCACCGCGTCGGCGCTCAGCGAACTGCCGCAGGCGGCGCAGGTCTGGGGCGGGCCCTCGGCCACCCCGGCGGAGTGCGCACCGCTCTGCGGGTGCGGCGCTTCGGGCCGCCCACCCCGATGGTGTGCGTCGGCCCCGACGTTCCGGCCCGGCACGGCACGCTCCCGTCCGCTGCTGCCACTGACTCACGGCCGACACCCATTGCGGGCGGAGACCGGCCCGCGGCCCCGCTCCGTCCGCCGGACCCCGGCCGGCGACCGGGGAGCTGTCGGCGGCCTCGGGCCACGTCCGCCGATCATAGGCCGCCGGTGTAACTGTGCGCGACCGGCGGCGGGACGATTTGGTTGAAATGCCCGCAGATGTGACCCGACATTACGTGCGAGACCCCCGGCGGGCACCGGATTCGGTGCACGCCGGGGGCGTACGCCCCTGCTCACCCGCCGTGACGGAGGGCAGGTCGGGGCAGGTCAGCCGAGGGTGGCGCTGAGCGTGATGGTGGTGCCGGTGAGCGCCTGGCTGACCGGGCAGTTCGCCTTCGCGTCCTCGGCGGCCTTCACGAAGCCCGCCTCGTCCAGGCCCGGGACGGTGCCGATCACGGTCAGGTGGATGCCGGTGATGCCGGTGCCCGGCTGGAAGGTCACGTTCGCCGTGGTGGTCAGCTTCTCCGGCGGGGTGCCCGCACCGGCCAGGCCGTGCGAGAGCGCCATCGAGAAGCACGCCGAGTGCGCGGCCGCGATCAGCTCCTCCGGGCTGGTCTTCCCGTTGGCCGCCTCGGCCCGGGACGGCCAGGACACCGGGTACTCGCCGATGCCCGAGGAGTCGAAGGTCACCAGGCCCTTGCCGTCGAGCAGGTTGCCCTCCCACTCGGTGTGCGCGATGCGGGTCGTTGCCACGATCAGGTACCTCCTGTTGGGGGAACTGCCGGTCGAACTGCTCCACCCACGACCGCACTTGCGGCCGCGGCCCGCCCAGCCTACGGCGCGCACCGCCGCCCGGTGGGCGAACGGCGCGCCGCCGCGCCCGGGGGGCGTCCGGTGGCCGTCCGGGGGGTTGTCCGGGAGCCGTCCCACATCGCGGAACGCGGCGGTGATCAGGGCGAAAGCGACGGGTTTGCCCTGTTAGATTGGCCGTTCGCCCGCGCCCGGGACGGCCCGTCCGCCGCACCCCGCCGCGCCCGGAGCCCACCCGCACCCGCATCGGAGCCGCCCCCATGACGGACCAGCCCACCACCTCCCCGGCGGAGACCTCCTCGGCGGAGATCGACGGTGCCGTGCGGGCGGAGCTGACCCGCCTGCGCGAGTCGATCGACAACATCGACGCCGCCGTCGTCCACATGCTCGCCGAGCGCTTCAAGGCCACCCAGCAGGTCGGCCGCCTCAAGGCCGAGCACCGGCTGCCGCCCGCCGACCCGGAGCGGGAGCGCCGGCAGATCGCGCGGCTGCGCGAACTGGCCGTCAGCGCCCACCTCGACCCGGTGTTCGCCGAGAAGTTCCTGAACTTCATCATCGCCGAGGTGATCAGGCATCACGAGGCGATCGCCGGCGACAGCGGCCGCCCCGAGAACTGAACGGGTGTGTCCGGTCCGCGTAAGGGCCGGATTTCCTCCCGCCCGGCGCGCGGGTTAGCGTGCTGTTCCTCGTAAGGAGGCGGTGTCGGTGTCGGTTGCGGTGACCGAGGAGACCACGGCGCAGGAGCAGGGCTGGCGCAGGCGCCGGCCCTGGTACGTGGAACTGCCCGTGATGATCGCCGTCGGCCTGGTGGTCGCGGTGGTGATCAAGTCCTGCCTGTTCCAGATGTTCTCCATCCCGTCCGGCTCCATGGAGAACACCCTGCAGGTCGGCGACCGGGTCGCGGTCAACAAGCTTGCCCCGCTCACCGGTTGGAAGCCCGAACCGGGCGAGCCCGTGGTCTTCAAGGACCCGGGCGGCTGGCTGCCGCCCGCCCCGAAGGACAGCAACGCCTTCACCGGCGCCGTCCACTCCGGCCTCAGCGCGATCGGCCTGCTGCCACCCGGCGACGACTACCTGGTCAAGCGGGTCATCGCCACCGGCGGCCAGACCGTCGCCTGCCGCGGCACCACCCTCAGCGTCGACGGCCAGCCCGTCTCCGAGCCCTACCTGCACCCCGGCGACGACTCCTGCGCCGGCCTGGACTTCGGCCCCATCACCGTCCCCGCCGGCCACGTCTGGGTCGAGGGCGACCACCGCAGCGACTCCGCCGACTCCCGCTACCACCGCGACGGCCCGGCCGGCGGCGCCGTCCCCGTCGACAACGTGGTCGGCCCGACCGCCGCCGTGGTCTGGCCCCTCAACCACTTCACCTGGTTCGGCTGGACCGGCCGCTGACCGCCCGTCAGACCGGCACGCCGTGTCGCAGCCGGACTGCGCAGCCCGCCACGACGGCCGCCGACAGCAGCACCGGCGCCCCGGTCTCCGCCCACTGGAACGCCCGGTAGCGCCCGGCCGGCTGACACGCGACGCGCTGCGACAGGTGCATCGCGTCGATCGCGTCCAGGCACCGCTCGGCGGGGCGGCGGACGGCCCGCACACCTCGGGGGCGGTCGGCGTGAACGGCCGGCCGTCGGCGCCCAGCGTCCGCACCGACACCACCCGGGCGCCCGGCAGCGCCACGTCCGGGCGCAGCCGGGCAGCCCGCTGGAGTCGTACAGGTCCGCCAGCCGGCGGCCGGTGGGCAGCAGGACGGCGCAGGCGGCGTTTCTGGTGCTGACCACCTTCGACCTGGACGACTACGCGTTCGCGGCGCTCCGCGCGGGCGCGGCCGGGTTCCTGCTCAAGGACACCCGGCCGGCCGAACTCCTGGAAGCGGTACGGGTGGTGGCCGCCGGGCAGGCGCTGCCGGCACCCCGGGTGACGCGACGGCTGATCGAGGAGTACACCCGCCGCCCCGCCTCCGCGGTGGTCCCGGCGGCGCTCGCCGGGACCACCGAACACGAACGGGAGGTGCTCGTCCTGGTCGGGCTTCGGCCTCTCCAACGAGGAGATCGCGGCCCGCCTGCACGTCAGCCTGTCCACCGCGAGGACCCACCTCGGGCGGCTGCTCCAGAAACTCACCGCCCGGGACCGGGCCCAACTGATGACCGCGGCCTACGAGTCGGGCCTGATCCGGCCCGGTGCCGCCGCATCCTAGGATGATCGGGTGTTCATTCTTGAGCTGACCTACACCGCCCCGCTGGAGCGCATCGACGCGCTGCTGCCCGCCCACGTCGCCTGGCTGGAGCAGCACTACGCGACCGGCACCTTCCTCGCCTCCGGCCGCAAGGTTCCCCGAGACGGCGGCGTCATCATCGCCGTCGCCGAGAGCCGGGACGCCATCGAGGCCCTGGTCGCCACCGACCCCTTCAGCCAGGGCAACGCCACCGAATACCGCATCACCGAGTTCATCCCCACCACCACCGGCCCCGCCCTCGCCCCCCACCGCCAGACCCTCCCGGCCTGACGCCGGCAACGCCTTCGGCGGGTGGCCGGGCGGAGTTCGGGAG
>NZ_JBVJHA010000010.1:162500-236432 GCF_055587065.1 Kitasatospora sp. NPDC048662
ATGCCCTCGCCCCCCACCGCCAGACCCTCCCGGCCTGACGCCGGCAACGCCTTCGGCGGGTGGCCGGGCGGAGTTCGGGGGCTTCGCGCGGCGTGCGGCCTTTGGGCGGGGGATGCCTCCGGCGGGGGCTGCGGAGTTCGGGGCCATGCCCTCGCCCCCCACCGCCAGACCCTCCCGGCCTGACAACCGGCAACGCCGGGGGCCGTTGCAGGACGGCTTTGCCGGGGTCGGGTGGGTGGGGTGGCTGGCGGTCCGGTGGGCGCCGGTGGTTGCGGCAGCCGTCAGCGCTTGGCCGAGGAGGCTGATTGGGCGGCGAAGGCGCCGGCCAGGACGAGGGTGCCGCCGGCGAGTTGGGGGACGCCGAGGTGTTCGCCGAGCAGGACCCAGGCGAGGACGGTGGCGACCACGGCTTCGAGGTTGGCGATGACGCCGGCGACGGGTGGGGAGAGGTGCTGCACCGAGGCGATGCCGGTGAGGTAGGCGAGGACGGTGGCGATCAGGATCATCCAGAGGGCGGGGACGAGCGCGGGGAGCTGGTGGCCGTTCATGGTGACGGAGCGGGTGAGCAGTGACCAGTCGGCGGTCCAGGGGCGGGTGAAGGCGGTGAGCAGGATCGCGCCGATCAGCAGGCCGTACGCGGAGACGGCCAGGGGGTCGACGGGGCCCTCGCCGTCGCGGCCGGCGTCGGCGAGGACGAAGTAGCCGACCTGGCAGCAGGCCGCGCCGAGGGCGAAGAGGACGCCGAGCGGGTTGAAGGAGAGGCCGTGCCAGACCTCGACGACGCAGGCGAGGCCCGCCACCGCGACGCCCGCGCCGGCCATCTCCCGGCGGGAGACGGAGCGGCGCTGCACGAATCGGACGTAGGCGAGCAGCAGCGGCGGGCCCAGGTATTCGATCAGCATGGCCACGCTGATCGGGATGCGGGAGATCGCCGCGAAGTAGCAGGCCTGGACGCCGGCGACGGCGAGCAGGCCGAAGCCGATCAGCAGGCCGGGTCGGCGCCGCACCGCGTCGCGGTGCTTCCAGGCGAGGGGCAGCAGCACCAGGGCCGCTCCGGCGACCCGCAGCCAGACCGTGTGGGTGGGGGACAGCCCGGCTTCGATCAGCGGTTTGGCCGCTGTCCCGGACCCGCCGAAGGCGACCGCGGAGACCAGTGCCAGCACCAGGCCCAGCTTGGCGGTGCGGCGGGTCGGGGTGGGGGAGGAGCGGTGTTCGGTCAGGGGGAGATCGGGCGCCGGGCGCGGGTCGAGCGACATGGCGGAGGGGTCCGAGCTGCTGTGCATCGCCGCATTGTGTCAGCCCGGACCCCTCCGCCGTAAGGTGCTATCCCGCAGGTTGGTCCTGAGTCCCGAGCAGTCCGCCGGTGCCGCCGGTGCCCGGGGAACTGCTCGGCGCGGGCGGCGAGCTGGGGCCCCCGCTGGGCTTGGCCGACGGGCTGCGGCTGGGCCGCGGCTGGCCGCCGTTGCCGTTGCCGGTGCCGTCGGTGGGCGGCGAGCTCGGGCTGCCGTTGCCGTCGCCGGTGCTCCCGCCGGCGGACGGGGACGGCGCCGAGCTCACGCCGTCCGAGGTGGACGGGCTCTGGCTGGGCGAGGCGGACCCGGACGGCGCGGACGGGACGGTGGTGGACGGCGTCCGGGCCGGGCCGGAGAAGGAGCTGACCGGCTGCCCGGCCAGCGCGGACTTCATGTAGGCCGTCCAGATCTGCGCCGGGAACTTGCCGCCGGCCGCGCTGCCCGCGCCGCCGACCCCGTCCAGGGTGACCTGCTTGCCGGTGGTCGGGTCCTGGCCGAACAGGCCGACCACGGTGGTCAGTTCGGGCGTGTAGCCGGCGAACCAGACCGACTTGGAGTCGTCGGTGGTGCCGGTCTTGCCGGCCGCCGGGCGGCCCAGCGCGGCGGCCCGGTAGCCGGTGCCGCCCTGGTCGTCGATGACGCCCTGGAGGATCGCGGTGGTGCTGCGGGCGGCGTTCTTGGAGATCGCCTGGGTGGCCTTGTGCTCGGGCAGCGAGACCTGCTCGCCGCCGGACTCCAGCGACTTCACCAGCCACGGGGTGATCTGCTGGCCGTCGTTGTCGAGCGCGGCGTACACACCGGCGAGTTCCAGCACGCTGGGGCTGGCCGAGCCCAGCGGGATCGACGGGACGGCCTTCAGGCCCGGGGTGTCGGCGGGCAGGCCGAGCGCCACCGCGGTGGAGCGGACCTTCTCCAGCCCGGTGTCCTGGGCGAGCTGCGCGAACACCGAGTTCACCGACCAGTCGGTGGCCTGCTGAAGGCTTATCTGACCGTACGAGCGCTCACCCTCGTTCGGCGGCGCGTAGGGCACGCCCTTGGCGCCGCGCACGGCCCGCCGGTTGGTGCCGTCGTAGATGGTGTCGGCGCTGATCCGGTCGCCGTACTGGGTGCGCGCCCCGGAGTCCAGGGCGGCGGCCAGCGCGATCGCCTTGAAGGTGGAGCCGGCCTGGTAGTCGGTGCGGGTGGCGTTGTCGATCCAGTGCTTGGTGGCGTCGGTGCCGCCGTACAGCGCCACCACCTGACCGGTCTTCGGGTCGACCGACACCGCGCCGGCCTGCGCGGCCGCGTCCACCTTGCGGCTGTCCGGCTTCAGGTTGTCGATGAGCTGGGCCTGCACCGCGTCCTGCAGCTGCTGCTGCTTCTTGGAGTCCACGGTCAGCGTGATGGTGTAGCCGCCCTGGGCGAGCTGGGCGTCACTGACGATGTTGTTGTCGGTCAGGTACGAGGTGGCGGCGGCCACCAGGTAGCCGGCCTGCCCCGACAGGCCCGGCGCGGACTTCGGCGACTGCACTTCCGGGAAGGTCAGCTGCTTGCGCTCCTCGGCGCCCAGCCAGTTCTTCGTCACCATGCCGTCGAGCACGTAGTTCCAGCGCGCCATCGCCTTCTGCTTGCCGTTCTCGGTGGCCGAGGACACGTCGTACGCGCTGGGCGCGTTCAGCAGGGTCGCCAGGTACGCGCCCTGGGCGGCGTTCAGCTGGCTGGCGTCCACCCCGAAGTAGGCCTGTGCGGCGGCCTGGATGCCGTACGCGCCGCGCCCGTAGTACGAGGTGTTCAGGTAGGAGGAGAGGATCTCGTCCTTGCTCTGGGTGGCGTCCACCTTGAACGCGATGAAGACTTCCTTCACCTTGCGGCTGATGGTCTGCTTCTGGTTCAGGTACGCGTTCTTCACGTACTGCTGGGTGATCGTCGAACCACCCTGGGTGGCGCCCCCGGAGGCGGTGTTGAAGGCGGCGCGGGCCATGCCCTTGAAGTTGACCGCGCCCTCCGAGTAGAAGTTGCGGTCCTCGGCGGCCAGCGCGGCGTGCTGCGCGTCCTTGGAGACCTTGTCCAGTGGCACGTTCTGCCGGTTGGTCTGCCCGGTGCGGGCCAGCAGCGAGCCGTCGGAGTACAGCCAGGTGTTCGACTGGGCGGTGGCCTGGGCGTGCGCGTCCGGCACCTTGACCAGGGCGACCCCCAGGGCGAACAGGCCGATCCCCAGCAGCACCGAGGCCGCCAGGCCGACCAGCGTCATCCGCCAGGTGGGTATCAGCCGGCGCCAGCCGGTTCGTTTCGTGCGTTCACGGGGCTTTCGAGGCAACGGAGACCTTCCCGCAGGCCCCGGACGGGCTGCTCGCTCGGGCGATGACATGAACCTCGCCAGCTTGATCGATCGACTTGTCAGATGTTAGGGACCTATGTCCTATTTCTCCTAAGACGATCTTTAGATCCCACTTAGTTGCGTGTCTTCCGCCTCGTCGGACTCCTCAACGAGCGGACCCGTACGGGGACATGGCCGGACCGATCACACGATCGAGACCCTGCTCGGAGAAACGCCGAAGGCCCCCCGCTTTCGCGAGGGGCCTTCGACCGTCTGTGCGCCGCCAGGGACTCGAACCCCGGACCCGCTGATTAAGAGTCAGCTGCTCTAACCAACTGAGCTAGCGGCGCTTGCTGACGAAGAGAACATTACACGCCTTCCGACCTGCGGCGAAATCGGGTTCCCCGGGCCTGCGTGCGGAGAAACGCCGAAGGCCCCCCGCTTTCGTGAGGGGCCTTCGACCGTCTGTGCGCCGCCAGGGACTCGAACCCCGGACCCGCTGATTAAGAGTCAGCTGCTCTAACCAACTGAGCTAGCGGCGCCTGCTGACCTGGAGAACATTACATGCCCGGCGCCGATCCGCCGAATCGTGACGGCCCGGCCACGCACCGTGCCCGCCGGGTCAGCGCGGGGGCGGGAGCCTGGCCAGGAACACCTCGAAGGCGGTCGACCGCACCCGGTTCGCCCCGTCGAACGGATAGTTCATCTCCTTGATCGCGATCAGCGACAGGCCGATCAGCCCGGCCAGCGACACCACCATCGCCAGGTGCGCCCAGGTGTTGGACAGACCGAACAGGAAGGTGAAGGCGATGGTGACGATCGCGCCGGCGATCAGCGCCGCCCACAGCAGCGGCGGCACGCAGTCCTCGATCTGGCTCAGCCGGGCGCGGCGCTTGCTGGCCAGGCCGTCCACGTGCTGCACCAGGTTCTGGTAGATCGTCGACTCCCGGTCGTCGCCGGGCGCGAAAGCCAGCGCGGACTCCCGGATCTGGTACATCAGCGCGGTCGCCGCCGGGTCGCTCCGATGCCCGGTCATCTGCTGCCACTCGGTGTTCACCACCGCGTGCGCGTAACCGAGCGTCAGGCCCTCCAGTTGGGCGCCCTCCGGCAGCGGCATCTGCCGGGACATCCAGTAGACCCCGGCGAGCTCGTCCGCCTCCTCGAAGGTCGTCGCCTTCGCGGCCGAGGTGTTCTCCCACACCACGATCACCACGAAAGCCACCAGGACCGCGTAGAAGGCGCCGACCGCGGCGAAGATGAACCCCGCCACGTCGTTGCAGTTCTCCCGGGCCGGGACGGGCGCGTACCGCTGCACCAGGACCATGCAGGCGGCCGTGGCCACCAGCATGCCGATCAGGATCGCCCCATCGGCCCAGTTCACGAAGACCCCCACTGACTCGGTGCAGACCTCTGCGCATGACCGTCATCGGGCCACGGGCGGCCGGGCGAGCGGGGACGGTCCGAGCGGCCGGGTCGCTGCGCCGCCGGACAGCGCGGTGATCGCGAGGGGGCCGGCGGGCGGACGCGGGGCGCAGCGGCAAGACCGCCCCCCATTGTCCGCGCCGTCCTCCTTGACCTTCCGCGTTGCCCGTGAAGCGCCTCGTCCGTCCTCCATCCGCAGAGGAATCTATCGGGCCAAACAGGGCGGACGGGACAAGCTGCGCACCACACGCCCCGGACGGCCCCAGCTGTCACCCGGATCGCGCACTGCGGCGTCAACTCTGCCTGACGGACGGGCAAATCGGCCCGAACCGGGCCAATCGGCGTGCCGGGCACGGTCCGTGCGCCGTCGCGCCCCGGATGTCAGGATCGGGGGAGTGCAACTCCCCGGCCGCGCGTGCCTCCTGCCGCGCGGCCCCGTCGTGAAAGCAGGCCGATGACCTCCGCCCCCGACCGCTACCGCCCGGTCCGCCGGATGCTGGCCCGCGACCAGGGAGAGTCCCACCGGGTCTCCACCCCGCTGGAACTGTTCTTCGACCTGTGCTTCGTGGTGGCCATCGCCCAGGCCGGCCGCGAACTCGCCCACGCGCTGGCCGCCGGACACTTCTCGGTCGCCGTGACCGGATACCTGATGGCCTTCTTTGCCATTTGGTGGGCTTGGATGAATTTCACCTGGTTCGCCTCCGCGTACGACGTGGACGACGTTCCCTACCGGCTCACCACGCTGGTCCAGATCACCGGCGTGCTGGTGCTCGCCGCGGGCGTGCCGCGACTCTTCGGGGACCAGAACCTCGACCTGGTGGTGGCCGGCTACCTGCTGATGCGGCTGGCCATGGTCACCCAGTGGCTGCGCGCTGCCCGCGGCGAGAGCGGGCCCGCCCGGACCGCCGCGCTGCACTACGCCGTCGGCATCACGCTCGTCCAGGCGTTCTGGGTGGTGCTGCTGTTCGTCCCGCACGGGGCGCGCGCCCCGCTGTTCGCGGTCGGTGTGCTCGCCGAACTCGCCGTCCCCGTCCGGGCCGAGATGCACAACCGCACCCCGTGGCACCGGCGCCACATCGCCGAACGGTACGGCCTGTTCACCATCATCGTGCTGGGCGAGACGGTCGCCGCCGCCACCGTGGCCATCCAGACCGCGCTGGACGAACACAAGGCCGTCGCCGAACTGCTGCCGATCGCCGGCGGCGGACTGCTGATCTGCTTCGGCGCCTGGTGGATCTACTTCGCCGACGACGCCCACCCCTACCTGAACTCCGCCCGGCAGGCACTGCCCTGGGGCTACGGCCACTTCGCGGTCTTCGCCTCGGCGGCCGCCGTCGGCGCCGGCCTGGTGGTCGCCGTCGAACACGCCGTCGGCACCACGCACCTCACCGACCGGGCCGCGACCGCCGCCGTCACCGTCCCCACCGCGCTGTTCCTGTTCACCGTCTGGGCCCTGCACTCGCGCCGCCACCAGCGCGGCGCCGCCCAGGCGGTCCTGCCGCTGGCCGCACTGTCGGTGCTGGCTGCGACGCTGGCGGGGGACGCCGGCGTGCCACTCGCCGGCGCCCTGGTGGCAGTCGCCGTCGCCATCGGCACCGCCCTGTCCGCGCAGACCGAGAGACGGAGTTGAGCACCCCGTGCGCCTGGAAGACCTCCCCTACGCCCACCTGCTGCAACGCCACAGCGGACCGCTGCGGGCCGACACCCGCTACGACACCGTCCACTTCGACGACCTCGACCTGACCGGGCAACTCGGCGGCGCCACCTTCCTGGAATGCGCGTTCACCGGCATCCGGGTGGAGGACGCGAAGCTGCGCCGGGCCGGCTTCAACGAGGCGTGGCTGCACGGCGGGCGACTGGTCGGCGTCGACCTCGCCGAGAGCGACTGGCAGGACACCGAGATCGACTCCACCGTGCTGGCCGGCATCTCCGCGTACAGCTCGGCGATCCGCCGCACCGTCTTCCGGCAGTGCAAGCTCGAAGCGGTCAACCTGCGTGGCGCGACGCTGCGCGACGTCGCCTTCGAGGACTGCCTGCTGCGCGACGTCGACCTCGCCGACGCGAAACTCACCGACGTGACGTTCCCCGGCTCCACCCTGGACGGCGTCCGCCTGCGGGGTGCGACGCTCAAGGGGGTGGACCTGCGCCGGGCCGCGAGCCTCGACCTGCCGGACGGGCACCTGGGGCTGCGCGGGGCGATCATCTCGACCGGGCAACTGCTGGATCTGGCACCGCAGTTCGCGCAGGCGCTGGGGATCTCGGTGAAGGACTGAGGGGAGGGCTCCGGGCCGTCAACGGCCCTGCGGGTACCTGCCGTTCATCTGGTGAACAGTCCAACAATCCTTCGGTGAAAGTCATGGCCATGTCGCCCCGGCTGCGTGAAGATGCTCGGCGTTCGACACGAGGTGTCTGAACAACATCATCAGCAGCCGAAGGGACGGGCGGTCAAGGTGGCAGAGCTGAGTCGTAGGAAGTTCATGGCGCTGTCGGCGAGTGCGGCGGCCGGTGCGGCGGTGGCCGGGTCGGGAGTGGTGGGCGCGGCGGCTCCGGCGGTCGCGGCGCCGGCGGGGACCACGGGGACGATCACCGACGCCAAGCATGTGGTGATCCTGATGCAGGAGAACCGCAGCTTCGACCACTACTTCGGGACGCTGAAGGGCGTGCGCGGCTTCGCGGACCGTTCGGCGATCCAGATATCCGGTGGCTACAGCGTGTTCAACCAGCCGAACCTGCTGGGCCGGCAGTACCCGTGGCAGTTCAGCGCCACCAAGCCGGCCGGCGGCGCGGACCCGGCGCGGCTGGCGCAGTGCAACGGCGACCTGAGTCACGCCTGGTCCGATCAGCACAACGCCTGGAACGGCGGCAAGCTGGACTCCTGGGTGTCCGCCAAGGGCACCGTCCGCACGCTGGGGTACCTGACCAGGGCGGACATCCCGTTCCACTTCGCACTGGCCGACAACTGGACGGTCTGTGACGCCTACCACTGCTCGGTGCTGAGCGCGACGGGCCCGAACCGCACGTACCACTGGTCCGGCCAGATCGACCCGTCCGGCGCGGCGGGCGGCCCGGCGTACGACGGCGGTGACGAGTCGGGGCTGCGCTGGCAGACGTACGCGGAGGCGCTGGAGAACGCGGGGGTGAGCTGGAAGGTCTACCAGAACGCGGCGGACAACTACGGCGACAACGCTTTGGCCTACTTCACCCAGTTCTCCTCCGCCCCGGCGGGCAGCGCCCTCGCGGTGAAGGGCATGGGGTCCGTCCCGAAGGTGACCAACAGGACCCCGGACGACATCGTGGCGGCGATCAAGGCGGACGTGCTGGCGGGCACCCTGCCGCAGGTGTCCTGGATCGTGCCGGACCAGGCGTCCTCGGAGCACCCGTACGCCACGCCCACCGACGGCGCGCACTTCGTGCACAACGTCATGGACGCGCTGAACGCCGACCCGAACGTCTTCAACTCCTCGATCCTGTTCATCAATTACGACGAGAACGACGGCTTCTTCGACCACGTCCCGCCGCCCGCCGCGCCCGCCGGGACGGCCGGGGAGTTCTACAACGGGGTCAACATCGGCCTGGGGTTCCGGGTGCCGATGCTGGCCGTCTCGCCGTGGAGCCGGGGCGGGTGGGTGTCCTCGGAGACCTTCGACCACACCTCGGTGCTGCGCTTCCTGGAGAAGTGGACGGCCGCCCTGGGCAAGCCCGCGACCTGCGTGAACATCTCGGCGTGGCGGCGCAGGATGTGCGGCGACCTGACCGGCCTGTTCGACTTCGCCAATCCGGTGTACGGGATGCCCGCCCTGCCCGACACCTCGGCGACCATCGGCCTGGCCGCGTGCGGTCCGCTGCCGAACCCGGCGCCCGTCAACAACCAGCTGCCCGCGCAGGAGGCCGGCACCCGTCCGGCCCGGGCGCTGCCGTACCAGCCGGTGGCGAACCTGGACCATCTCGAGTTCGGCTCGGCCGGCGTGACGAAGGTGTGGATCGCGATGTCCAACGCGGGCAGCGCCACCAGCCACTTCGCCGCCTACGCCAACGCCCACCGCTCCGGCGGGCCCTGGCAGTACACCGTCGATCCCGGCGCGGCGACCAGTGACTTCTTCAACTGCGGCATCGGCTACGGCTCGGGCAAGTACGACCTGACGGTGATCGGCCCCAACCGCTTCCTGCGCCGCTTCACCGGCGACACCACGGCCGCCGGCAGGAACGTCGCCGTCACCGCGACCTACGCGCCCGCGCCCGACACCGGCAAGCTCGCCGTCTGGTTCAAGCTCGCCAACACCGGCAGCACGCCCGTGACCTTCACCATCACCTCCACCAACTACCGCACCGACGGCCCCTGGACGTACCAGGTCGCCGCCGGGGCCACCACCAGCGACTGGTTCAACGCGGCGGCCTACACCAATGGCTGGTACGACTTCACGGTGACGGTCAGCGGCGACGCCGGCTGGTCGCAGCGCTTCACCGGCCACCTGGAGACCGGGGCCGCCTCGGTCTCCGGCTGACGCGCGATCACACCGCACGCAGGCCGTGCGCGGCGAAGATGTCGCGCGCGGCCTGCACCTGCTCGGGGGTGGGGGTGGGGGTGTCGGCGAGGGTGAATTCGCGGCCCAGCGCGGCCCACTTGGACTGGCCGAGTTTGTGGAACGGGAGGACGTCGACCCGGGAGACGTTGCCGAGGGAGGCGGCGAAGGCCGCGACCCCGGCGATGTTCTCGGGCGGGTCGGTGAGCCCGGGGACGAGGACGAAGCGGAGATGGACGTTCTTGTCGAGGCCGGCGAGGCGGCGGGCGAAGTCGAGGGTGGGTTCCAGGGGCCGGCCGGTCAGCCGGCGGTAGAGCGCGCGGTCCCAGGACTTGATGTCGAGCAGCACCAGATCCGTGTCGGCGAGCAGCGCGTCGCTCGCCCGGGCGCCGAGGAAGCCTGAGGTGTCGAGGGCGGTGTGCAGGCCCAGCTCGTGCTTGAAGCGGTGCAGCAGCTCGCCGGTGAAGGCCGGCTGGAGCAGGGGTTCGCCGCCGGAGAGGGTGGCGCCGCCGCTGCCGGTGGCGTGGATGAAGCCGGTGTACTTGGCGGCCTCGGCGAGCACCTCGTCCGCCGTCGTGCGGGTGCCGCTGCGCATCCGCATGGTGTCGGGGTTGTGGCAGTACAGGCAGTTCAGCGGGCACCCGGCGAGGAAGACCACGAACCGGGTGCCGGGGCCGTCCACGCCGGTCGACAGGTCCCAGGAGTGCACCGAGCCGCCGGCCTTCACAGTGGTGGGGAGCATGGTGGTGCCTCCTGGGAGCTGTCGGCGGGTGCTCAGAGCGAGCCGTGGAAGGTGCGGTTGACGACGTCCAGCTGCTGTTCCCTGGTCAGCCGGACGAAGTTGACCGCGTAGCCGCTGACCCGGATGGTCAGCTGCGGGTACTTCTCGGGGTGCGCCATGGCGTCCAGCAGCGTCTCCCGGTTCAGCACGTTGACGTTCATGTGGAACCCGCCGACGGCCGTGTACCCGTCGAGCACACCCGCGAGGTTCTGGATCCGCTCCTCGCGGGTGCGGCCGAGGGCGTCGGGCGTGACGGTGTTGGTGAGCGAGATGCCGTCCTCGGCCGCGCTGTAGGGGAGTTTCGCCACCGACAGGGCGCTGGCCACGTAGCCGTGGGTGTCGCGTCCGTTCATCGGATTGGCGCCGGGGGAGAAGGGTTCGCCGGCCCGGCGGCCGTCGGGGGTGGCGCCGGTCTTCTTGCCGTAGACCACGTTCGAGGTGATGGTCAGGACCGACTGGGTGTGCTCGGCGCCCCGGTAGGTGGGGTGCTTGCGCACCTTGCGCATGAACTCCTCGACCAGCCGCACCGCCAGTTGGTCCGCCCGGTCGTCGTTGTTGCCGTACGCCGGGTACTCGCCCTCCACGCGGTAGTCGACCACGAGGCCGGACGCGTCGCGCACGGGCCGCACCGTCGCGTACTTGATCGCCGACAGCGAGTCGGCCGCCACCGCGAGACCGGCGATGCCGCAGGCCATGGTGCGGCGCACGTCGCGGTCGTGCAGGGCCATCTCCAGGCGCTCGTAGGCGTACTTGTCGTGCATGTAGTGGATGACGTTCAGCGCGTGCACGTACGTCTCGGCCAGCCACTCCAGCTGCCGGTCGAAACGGGCCGACACCTCGTCGTAGTCCAGGACCTCGGACTCGATCGGGCCGGTGTCGGGGCCGACCTGCTCGCCGCTGATCTCGTCCCGGCCGCCGTTGATCGCGTACAGCAGCGTCTTGGCGAGGTTGACCCGGGCGCCGAAGAACTGCATCTGCTTGCCGACCTCCATCGCGGAGACGCAGCAGGCGATCGCGGTGTCGTCGCCGAAGCGCGGGCGCATCAGCTCGTCCGACTCGTACTGGACGCTGGAGGTGTCGATGGACACCTGTGCGCAGAACTCCTTGAAGCCCTGCGGGAGTTGCGGCGACCAGAACACCGTCATGTTGGGCTCGGGCGCCGGGCCCAGGTTGTACAGGGTCTGCAGGTAGCGGAACGAGGTGCGGGTGACCAGCGGGCGGCCGTCGGTGCCGATGCCGCCGATCGACTCGGTCACCCAGGTCGGGTCGCCGGAGAACAGCTCGTCGTACTCGGGGGTGCGCAGGAAGCGGACGATCCGCAGCTTGATGATGAAGTCGTCGATCAGCTCCTGCGCCCGGCGCTCCGTCAGCCGGCCCTCGGCCAGGTCGCGTTCCAGGTAGATGTCCAGGAAGGTCGAGGTGCGGCCGAGCGACATGGCCGCGCCGTTCTGCTCCTTCACGGCCGCCAGGTAGGCGAAGTACAGCCACTGGATCGCCTGCTGGGCGGTGGCGGCCGGTCCGGAGATGTCCTGGCCGTAGCTCGCGGCCATCGCCTTGAGCTCCGTCAGGGCGCGGATCTGCTCGGCCAGCTCCTCGCGCTCCCGGATGGTGTTCTCCAGCGTGCGCGGGTCGTGCGGTGCGGCGTCCAGCTCGGACTTCTCCGCGCGCTTGGCGGCGATCAGCCGGTCCACGCCGTACAGTGCCACCCGCCGGTAGTCGCCGATGATCCGGCCCCGCCCGTACGCGTCCGGCAGGCCGGTGACGACGCCTGCCTTGCGGGCCGCCCGGATCTCGGGGGTGTAGGCGTCGAACACGCCCGCGTTGTGGGTCTTGCGGTGGACGGTGAAGACCTTCGCCAGCTCCGGGTCCACCGGGTAGCCGTACGTCTCCAGCGCGCCCGCGACCAGCCGCCAGCCGCCGTTCGGCATGATCGCCCGCTTCAGCGGGGCGTCGGTCTGCAGGCCGACGATCAGCTCGTTGTCCCGGTCGATGTACCCGGGGGCGTGCGCGGTGATGGTGGACGGCGTGTCCCAGGAGACGTCCAGGACGCCCTTGGCGCGCTCCTCCGGGAACAGGTCGGTGATCCGCTTCCAGACCGCCGCGGTCCGCGCGGTCGGGCCGGCCAGGAAGGCGGCGTCGCCCTCGTACGGGGTGTAGTTCTGCTGGATGAAGTCGCGGACGTCGATGGCGTCCCGCCACAGGCCGCCCTTGAAGCCGTCCCAGGCACCGCTGTGGATGCGCTCCGCGTGCTGCGTGCTCATTGCCTCGCTCCCGCCTCTCGCCTACGAGCACTAGTGTGAAGCCGTTCACAAGCTCGGATGGGGCTCGAAAAGTCCTGATCAGGGGGACTTTGGTCCCCGAACGGGCCAGGGCCCTCACACCGCCCGGTCGTCGCCGTAGTACGCCTGGGTCATCAGCCGCCGCATCTCCCGCAGCATCGGCAGCCGCGGATTGGCCGGCGCGCACTGGTCCTCGTACGCGTTCATCGCCTGCTGCTCCAGCCCGGCCAGGAACGCCGCCTCGTCCACCCCGGCCTCCTTGAACGAGCGCGGGATGCCGACCCGTTCGCGCAGCTCCTCGACCGCGAGCGCCAGCGACTGAACACCCTGCTCGGGGGTGTCGGCGGGCAGACCCAGCATCCGGGCGATCTGCCGGTAGCGCTCCGGAGCCACATAGCTCTGGTACTTCGGCCAGCCGGTCACCTTGGCCGGCGCCGAGCCGTTCCAGCGGATCACGTGCGGCAGCAGCAGCGCGTTGGTCCGCCCGTGCGCCACGTGGAAGGTCGCGCCCAGGGTGTGCGCCATCGCGTGCACCGCGCCCAGGAACGCCGAGCCGAACGCCATGCCCGCGATCGTCCCGGCGTTGTGCATCCGCTCCCGCGCCACCTGGTCGTTCGGGCCGTCGTGGACCGCCGCCGCCAGGTTCTCGAAGATCAGCCGGATGCCCTGGAGCGCCAGGCCGTCGGTGAAGTCGTTGGCGTACACCGACACATACGCCTCGATGCAGTGCGTCAGCGCGTCGAAACCGGAGTCGGCCGTCACGGTCGGCGGGAGGTCCCTCGTCAGCACCGGGTCCACGATCGCCACCGTGGGAGTGAGCGCGTAGTCCGCCAGCGGGTACTTCTGCCCGGACTCCGGGTCGGTGATCACCGCGAACGGGGTGACCTCGCTGCCGGTGCCCGAGGTGGTCGGGATGCACACCAGCTTCGCCTTCTCGCCCAGGTCCGGGAAGGTGAAGGCCCGCTTGCGGATGTCGAAGAACTTCTCCCGCAGGTCCGCGAACTCCACCTCCGGGTGCTCGTACATCAGCCACATCACCTTCGCCGCGTCCATCGGCGAACCGCCGCCCAGCGCCACGATGGTGTCCGGCCGGAAGCCGCGCATCAGCTCCGCGCCCTTCTCCACCGTCGCGATGCTCGGGTTCGGCTCCACGAAGTCCACCACCCGCACCTCCACCGGCTCCGGGCGCCGGCGCAGCACCTCCCGGACCCGTTCCAGGTGGCCGATCTCCACCATCGTCCGGTCGGTGACCACCACCACCCGGTGGGCGCCGCGCATGTCCGTGAGGTAGCCGAGCGAGCCCCGCTCGAAGAAGATCTTCGGCGGGACCTTGAACCACTGCATGTTGGTGTTGCGCCGCCCGATCCGCTTGACGTTGATCAGATGCAGGGCCGAGACGTTCCCCGACACCGAGGTGCGGCCCCAGGACCCGCAACCCAGCGTCAGCGAGGGCAGGAACGCGTTGTACACGTCGCCGATGCCGCCCTGCGAACTCGGCGCGTTCCAGATGATCCGGCACGCCTTCACCCCGGCGCCGAACTCCTCGGCGAACGCCGGATCCTCGGTGTGCACCGCCGCCGAGTGCCCCAGACCGTTGAACTCCACCATCCGCGCGGCGAGTTGGACACCCTGCGCACGCGTCTGGGCGCGCAGCACCGCCAGCACCGGGCAGAGCTTCTCCCGGGTCAGCGGCTCCTCCTCACCCACCCCGGCGACCTCCGCCAGGATCACCGAGGTGTCCTCCGGCACCTCGAAGCCCGCCGCGCGCGCGACCGCCTCGGCCGACTGCCCGGCCACCGCCGGGTTCAGCTTCGCGCCCGCACCGGTGCCCGCGCCGAACAGGTGCCGCTCCAGCAGCACCTTCTCCTCCGGGCTCGCCAGGTACGCCTTCAGCACCCGGAACTCCGCGAGCGCCGCGTCGTACACCTCCTCGTCCAGGATCACCGCCTGCTCGGAGGCACAGATCATCCCGTTGTCGAAGGACTTCGACAGCACGATGTCGTTCACCGCGCGCTTCAGATCGGCGCTCTTCTCCACATACGCCGGAACGTTGCCCGCACCCACGCCCAGCGCCGGCTTCCCGCACGAATACGCCGCCCGCACCATCGAGTTGCCGCCGGTGGCGAGGATCGTCGCCACCCCCTCGTGCCTCATCAGCGCGTCCGTCGCCGCCATCGACGGACGGTCGATCCACTGCACGCAGTGCGCCGGGGCGCCCGCCGCGATCGCCGCGTCCCGGACGATCCGGGCCGCCTCCGCCGAGCAGCGCTGCGCCGACGGGTGGAAGGCGAACACGATCGGGTTGCGGGTCTTCAGCGCGATCAGCGCCTTGAAAATGGTGGTGGAGGTCGGGTTGGTCACCGGAGTGAGCGCGGCGACCACGCCCACCGGCTCGGCGATCTCCACGATCCCGTCGATGTCGTCCCGGGCGATCACCCCGACCGTCCGCATGCGGGCCATCGAGTGCGTGACGTGCTCGCAGGCGAAGACGTTCTTCACCGCCTTGTCCTCGAACACCCCGCGCCCGGTCTCCTCGACGGCCAGCGCCGCCAGCCGGGTGTGCGCGGCCAGCGCGGCCAGCGAGGCCTTCTTCACGATCCGGTCCACCCGCTCCTGGGTGAGACCCGCGTACTCCCGCAGGGCCTTGTGCCCGTTGCGGACCAGGGTGTCGACGGCGGGGTGCTCGGTGCTCTCGGTGCTCTCGGCGTTCACGGTGCTCGCTGCGACGGCGGCGTTCGCGTGGCTCTCGGCGTTCACGGCGCGGGACGACTGGCCGGACATGGCGCGGCTCACCTCTCGGGGTGTGGCTGCGGGGCGCCCGGCGGCACTGCCGGGACCGGTTGACCTCCTCAGCGTCGGGCCGTGGGCCGTGCGGCGGCTACGGCCGTTGGGCGCGATCCACCCGGGACCATCGGCCTTCTCCCTTGCGGCGCACGGCAGTTCGGGACCGGCCCCGGCGTGTCGGCGGTCTGCGCCGGGCGAGTGAGCCGGAGGTCGTCCGGGTGCGGGGCCCGGGGGCCGGTGCGAGGGTGGGCGGAGCCCGCACGGGTGCGTGTGACCGATCCCCGGCGGCGTACCGTGACAAGTGAGGCACCGAAGCAGGGGGGACGCCCACCCGAGGAGGAGACATGGGCATCTTCGACAGGTTCCGCCACCACCCCGCCCAGCCCACCCCCGACCCCGCCGAACGCGCCGCCCTCGCCCACGACGAGGCCGCCGACGCCTTCGGCGACCGCGCGGAACGCGCCCGCGACGAGGCGGAACGCCGCGTCCAGCAGGAACGCGAGGACCGCGAGGCCGCCGAGAACATGACCGCCGAGGGCGACCCCTGGGGCTGACACCCCACCCGCGAACACGGCGCTCCTGCCACAGCAACTGACCGTCTCCACCGAACGGCCGGCCCCGCCCGGGGTCGGCCGTTCGGCGTTCCGGGCCTACGCCCGCGGCGGCAGGGGCGGGCGGCGCAGGTCCGGGCGGGGGGTGGTGGGGGGCGGGGGTGCGGCGGCGGGGGTGGTGGCGAGGAGGTCGAGGGCGAGGGTGACGGCGGCGGCGAGGTCGGTGTGTTCGCCGCGGGCCCAGTCGCGGGGGGTGCGGATGACCTCGATGTCGGGGGCGACGCCCTGGTTCTCGATGGAGAAACCGATGCCGCCGGCGAACCAGGAGGCGTTCTTCGGGACGGAGATCTGGGTGCCGTCGCCGAGGGCGTGCCGGCCGGTCATGCCGACCACGCCGCCCCAGGTGCGGGTGCCGACCACCGGGCCGAGCGCGAGTTCCTTGATCGCGGCGATGATGACGTCGCCGTCGGAGCTGGTGGCGTGGTCGGCGAGCGCCACCACGGGGCCGCGCGGCGCGTCCCGGGGCCAGCGGACGGGCTGCCGGCCGCGGGTGAAGTCCCAGGCGAGGACGCGGCGGCGGAGCTTCTCCAGGACCAGCTCGGAGACGTTGCCGCCGGCGTTGCCGCGGACGTCCAGCACCAGGGCGGGGTGGGCGAGTTCGGAGCGCAGGTCGCGGTTGAACTGCGCCCAGCCGGAGCCGCCGAGATCCGGGATGTGCAGGTAGCCGCACACGCCGTTGCTGAACTCCCGTACCAGGTGGCGGCGTTTGGCCACCCAGTCCTGGTAGCGGATGGGCCGTTCGTCGGTGAGCGGGGTGACGGTGATCCGGCGCCGCTGCTCGCCGTGGCGGATCGTCAGCTCCACCGTGGTGCCGCCGGTGCCGGCCAGCAGCGGCGTGGGCCCGCGCACCGGGTCGGGCGGGCGGCCGTCCACGGCGAGCAGCTCGTCGCCGTCGTGCAGGCCGTAACCGGCGAGCGGCGCACGGGCCTTGGGGTCGGAGGACTCGCCGGGCAGGATCCGGTCGATCAGCCAGCGGCCGTCCGGGTCGCGGTGCGCGTTGGCGCCGAGCAGGCCGAGCGGCAGCTGGGCGAGCGCAGGGCCCTCGCCGCGCCGGGACGGGGTGACGTAGGCGTGCGAGGTGCCGAGCTCGCCGAGCAGTTCGCGCAGCAGGTCGGCGAAGTCGTCGGGGGAGGCCACCCGTTCCACCAACGGGGCGTACTGGTCGGTGAGTTCGTCCCAGTCGAGGCCGCACATGCCGGGGTCCCAGAACTGGTCGGCGACGATCCGGGCGGCCTCGGAGTAGGACTGCCGCCACTCGGCGGCCGGGTGCACGGTGTGGGTGATCCGGCGCAGGTCCACCGGGACGGGGGCGGTCGGCGCGGCCAGCGGGTACAGCTTGAGCGAGCCTCCCGAGAACACCGAGATCGCCGAGCCGTCGGCGGACACCGCGAAGCCGTCCAGCTGCTCGACCAGGGTGCTGCGGCGGCCCCGGGCCAGGTCGAAGAACTCCAGCGCCGGGCGGCCGGAGGTGTCCTCCGGGTTGGCGAAGGTCTGGCCGAGCGCGCCGGAGATCGGCCAGCGCAGCCACACCACGCCGCCGCGCACCGCCGCCGTCGCCGAGTACTTGGAGGCGATCACCGGGAACGGCACGAGGCGCTTGCTCAGCCCCTCCTCGGTCACCCGCACGGTGCCGTCGCCGGTGGCCTCCTCCGGGTCCAGGCCGACCGGCGGGCGGCCCTCGGCGGGGGAGGCGAACGGCGACGGGGTGTCGGCGGCCAGCGCCACCAGGTACGGGCGGCAGCCGAGCGGGAAGGACAGGTCGCCGGTGTGCACGTCGTGCACCGGGTCGAAGCCGCGCCAGGACAGGAACACCAGGAACCGGCCGTCCCGGGTGAACACCGGATGCTCGTCCTCGAACCGGCCGCCGGTGACGTCGACGATGTGCTCGGGACGGTCCACCCGGGCCAGCCGGACGGCGCGCAGCGAGCGGCCCGCGACCGGCTGGGACCAGGTCAGCCACTGCGAGTCCGGGGAGAACGCCGGGCTGGAGACCGGGCCGAACCGGGACGCGGCGACCTCGGTGACGCCGCCCCCGGCGGTGTCCACCAGCAGCAGCCGGCCGTCCGAGCAGGCCACCGCGAGCAGATTGCCGTCCGGGGCCGCGGACAGCTCCTGGACCCGGCCTATCCGGCCCGCCGCGATCCGCCGGTGCGGGGACGGGGCGTCCGCCGGGCCGTCCTTGCCCGGCAGCGGGGCCAGCTCGATGGCGTCCTCGCCCTCCGCGTCGGTGACCCAGGCCGCCCGGCCGGACCAGCCCAGCACCTGCGGCAGCCGGCAGCGCACCCCCGGGGTGTCGGCCAGCGCCCGGGCCGGGCCGTCGCGGTGGGTCAGCCAGTACAGCGAACCGCGCACGTTGATCACCCCGGCCCGGCCGGTGGCGTCGCAGGCCAGGTCCTTGACGTTGTTCGCGGCGCTCACCTGGTACGGGCGGCGGCCGGACCGGGCGCCGCCGAGCGGCACCTCCAGGCGGTGCGGAGCGGGCGCGTCCAGGCTGTCCAGCAGCCACAGGTCGCCGGCGTGCTGGTAGACGATCCTGGTGCCGTCGGTGGCGGCCTCCCGCGCGTAGTAGGTGGCGTGGTCGGTGTGCCGGCGCAGATCGGAGCCGTCCGGGCGCACCGAGTACAGGTTGCCGATGCCCTCGTGGTCGGACAGGAACGCCACCCGGGTGCCCGCCGGGGTCGCCACCGGCATCGGCGCGGCCAGGTGCCCCGGCAGGTCGGGCAGCAGCAGGTCGTGGTCCACCCACAGCCGGCCCTTCGCGCCGCCCCGGTAGCGCTTCCAGAACGCCGGCTCGTGCGGGGCGGCGTCCGTCAGCAGCACCGTGTGCTCCGCGCCCATCTGCGCGTCCGCGACCGGCCCCCACGGCATCCGGCGGCCCGGCGAGCCGTCCGGCGGCAGCTCCCACGCCCAGGTGTAGTGCGCGAACGGCTCGTGGTACGAGCTGACGGCCAGCACCTCCCCGTTCGGCAGCCACCCGCGCACCCGGGTGTCCAGGCTGCCCCAGTACGTCAGCCGGGTCGCCGGGCCGCCCGCCGCCGGGGCGGTGAACACCTCCGGGGTCAGCGCGAACCAGCTCGTCCAGGCCAGCGTCGTGCCGTCCGGCGAGATTCGCGGATGGCTCACCCTGGTCCGGTCGGCACTGACCCGCCAGGCCCGCCCCACCCCGCCGTCCGGCGTGAGCGGCGCGACCCAGACGTCGTCCTCGGCGGTGAAGGCGAGCAGACCGTCGCGTACATGGGGGAAACGCAGATATCCGGGCACCATTCCATGGTTCGACCCCACGCCGGGGGCCGCAACGCGGGCGGGTCCGGGGGCGCGCGGACGACCTGACACGTGCTCAACGAACGTGGCCCGCAGGTGCATTGACAGCTCCGGGCGGAGCCGGTTCAGTGGTCTGGTCCAACTCCCCAGGGTGCGTGCCGGTGCGGCGGCATGCCCCCGGGCCGGAAACCCCACAGCCCGGCGGGTGGGAGGCGGGCGTCCCCCACACAGAGGCAGGAGCATCCCCACATGCACACTCCCCGAAGGAAGCGGCTGATCGCCGCCGGAGCCGCCTGGGCGGTGGCGGCCGCGGGCGCCGTCGCGATCAGCTTCGGACTGGCCGGATCGGCCTCGGCCGGCGAATTCCTGGTCAACGGCGGCCTGGAATCCGGCACGCCGACCCCCTGGACCTGCAGCGGCACCACCGGCAGCGTCGTCACCGGCCACGCCCACAGCGGCAGCTACGCGCTGGCCGGCGCCGCGAGCTCCACCGACACCGCCCAGTGCGCCCAGACCGTCGCCGTCGCCCCCAACACCACGTACACGCTCAGCGCGTACGTCAACGGCGCGTACGTCTACCTCGGCGTCAACGGCGGCAGCTCGACCTGGACGCCCGGCACCGGCGGCGGCTACCAGAAGCTGGCCGTCAGCTTCACCACCGGCGCCACCCAGACCTCCGCCACCGTCTTCACCCACGGCTGGTACGGGCAGGGCACCTACTACGCGGACGACATCTCGCTGGACGGGCCGGGCGCGCCGAGCTCCACAGCTACTTCGGGTAAGGAGCCGTAGCCGCTGACGGGGCCGGCCGCCGGAAGGCGACCGGCCCCGGTTGTGCGGTGGGGGAGGTCGCCTGCGGCGGGCTTGGAGGGGGAGGGGAGTTGAGAAGTGGCAGTGGTTGCGGATGGGGCTGGTCGTCGGGTGGTGGCTGGCCTCGGGGTGTGGGGGAGGTCGCCTGCGGCGGGCAGGGGAGAGGGGGCTGAGCAGCTGCGGACGGGGCCGGTCGCCGGGAGGCGGCTGGCCACGGGTGTGTGTGGAATCTGCGGCGTCCTGCTTTCTTTCCCCGGCCCGCCGCAGGCGCTTGGGGGTCTGAGCGGCGTGGGTGCGGGCCGGCTGCCGCGGGGTGGCCGTCGGCCGCCGGGGCCTTGCTGCGCGCGGTGACGAAAACGAGGCTCTGCGTTGCCTGCTGTCTTTTCCTTCGTTCGTCCCTTCCCCCTGCCCGCCGCAGGCGGTTGCGGCGGGCTTCGGGATTCGTTCCATCCCTGCGGTCTCCCGTTCGCCGACCGCCACCGCAGGTGGTGGGCGGTCGCCGGGGTGGGGTGGGGTGCCTAGCCTGAGGGGAGGAGGTGGTGGTGATGCTGGGCGATGCGCCGTTGTGTGCGGTGATTCCGGTGACCGACATGGGGCGGGCGAAGCGGTATTACCGTGAGACGCTCGGGTTGGAGCTGGTGACGGAGGGGGCGGAGGACGTCACGTTCCGGTCCGGGGGTTGTGAGTTCTCGCTGTACGAGACGCCCTACGGTGGGCAGGCCAGTCATACGCTGGCCAGCTGGAAGGTCGCCGATCTGGACACCGAGATGACCGAACTGCGCGGTCGTGGCGTGGTGTTCGAGGAGTACGACCTGCCGGGGCTGAAGACCCTGAATGGTGTCGCCGAGGCGGACGGCATGCGGGCCGCGTGGTTCAAGGACCTGGACGGCAACGTGCTGTGCGTCAATGAGCGGCGTGCGGGGTGAGTAGCCCCTGGGAATGCCGAAGGCCCCCCGCTTTCGCGAGGGGCCTTCGACTGTCTGTGCGCCGCCAGGGACTCGAACCCCGGACCCGCTGATTAAGAGTCAGCTGCTCTAACCAACTGAGCTAGCGGCGCTTGCTGACGGGCAGAACATTACCTGGTCAGGGCCGGAAACACACAATCGGTCCGGTTGGGGCGGGAACGTATGCTGAACGCGGCCGTCCGCTTCTGCCGAGAGGACCCGTCGTGGGCCAGCTGACCCTGCTCTTTCTGGTGCTGCTTGCCTCCGTGGTGACGATGCCGCTGGCGCGGAAGAGCAGAATTCCGCAACCGGTGCTGATGACGCTGGTCGGTCTGGTGTTCGCGCTGGTGCCGCAGATTCCCAATGTGGCGATCGACCCGGAGTTCATCCTGCCGCTGGTGCTGCCGCCGCTGATCTTCGCGGTGGCCCGGCGTTCCTCGGTGCGCTACTTCAAGGCCAACATCCGGTCGATCCTGCTGCTGGCCGTCGCGCTGGTGATCGTCACCACCACCGTCGTCGCGGGCGTGTTCTCCTGGCTGGTGCCGGCCGCGCCGCTCGCGGCGGCGGTCGCGCTGGGCGCGCTGGTCTCGCCGCCCGACCCGGTGGCGGCGGTCGCGGTGGCGGGTGAGGTCGGGCTGCCGCGCCGGCTGGTCTCGGTGCTGGAGAGCGAGGGACTGTTCAACGACGTCACCGCGATCGTCATCTACTCGCTGGCGGTCGAGGCGGTGGTCGACGGCGACCTGTCGGCGGGGCACGCGCTGCTGCGCTTCCTGCTGTCCGCGGTGGTCGCGGTGGTGGTCGGTGTCGGCCTGGGCTGGGCCAACGCCAAGCTGGCCGGGCTGCTGGAGGATCCCACCCAGCAGGTGGCGCTGAACCTGCTGGTGCCGTTCGCCGCGTACGTCCTGGCGGAGGAGGCGCACGGTTCGGGCGTGCTCGCCGTGGTGGTCTGCGCGCTGTATCTCGCGGACCGGGCCACCGACGCCGACGACGTGTCGTACCGGCTGGTCGGCAACGCGTTCTGGGAGATCGTCGAGACCCTGATCACCGGCGTCGCGTTCGGCCTGATCGGCCTGGAGCTGTCCACCGTCCTGAAGGACGTCAAGGACACCTGGCACACCATGCTCGGCGACACCGCGATCGTGATCGCCGCGGTGGTGCTGGTCCGGCTGCTGTGGCTGCTGCCCGCCGCGTGGCTGTCCAAGCGGCTCAGTCACGGCGACGAGGACACCCCGATCAGCTGGCGGGAGACCGTGGTGCTGTGGTGGTCCGGGATGCGCGGTGTCGCCACCGTCGCACTGGCCCTCGCCATCCCGCTGACCCTGCACAACGGGCTGGACTTCCCGGCCCGCAACGAGATCATCTTCATCGCGTTCAGCGTGGTGCTGTTCACCCTGGTGGTCCAGGGCCTGACGCTGCCTTACGTGGTGAAGCTGCTCGGCCTGGACAGCGGCCACGACGCCCACGAGCAGGCCGTCCGGGACCTGTGGTGGCGCGCCGCCAAGGCCGGGCTGCACCGGCTGACCGAGCTGGAGGAGCAGGACCAGCTGCCGCCGGAGATCACCGAGCGCCTGCGCGAGCGCCAGCACGACCGGCTGGCCCGGCTCTGCCCGGACCGGTACGAGGAGGAGGAGGCGCTGGAGGCGAAGCGCCGCGGCAAGAAGTGGCGGCAGGCGTTCGCGGTCGAGCAGGAGATGATCGCCGCCTCCCGCCGCGAGGTGCTCGTCGCCCGCGGCGAGGCCGGCGCCGACCCCGAGATCGCGGACCACGTCCTGCGGACGCTCGACCTCCAGTCGGCCAGGAAGTGACGGCCCGTCGACCGCCCGGGGGGCGGGCCGCCGGAAGTCCCGGTTCGGCGGCCCGCAGGGCATAGGGTTGGGCCGGGCAAGGCCGTCGACGGAGCCGGCACCCCGCACCGTACCCGCCGGACCTGGGGCCTGTCTTCAAACCCGCGCCGCAGCCCTGCGGCGTCTGGTGCGTGCTCTCGGCGTGCCGGGTGGAAGGCCTCGTACTGGGTGTACTTGGCCTTTCGCCCGGTGCGGCGAGAGTGCGTGCCAGGCGTTGTGGGGCAGGCGGGGGTTTGAAGACAGGCCCCAGCGAAACCCTCCCGCCGGAACCAGCCGGTATCTGCACCCGCATGACCCAAGGAGCAACCGATGTCGGACACCCCCGCCAACGGCCGGACCCCGTTGGACCGCACCCCGCAGTGGGCCGCGCTGGGGAAGCACCGGGCCGAGCTCGGCGACCAGCACCTGCGCGAGCTGTTCGCCGCCGACCCCGACCGGGGCAGCCGCTACACCCTCCAGGTCGGCGACCTGTTCATCGACTACTCGAAGCACCTGGTCACCGACCGCACCCTGGACCTGCTGCGCCGCCTCGCCGCCGCCACCGGCGTCGCCGAGCTGCGGGACGCGATGTTCCGCGGCGAGAAGATCAACACCACCGAGAACCGCGCCGTCCTGCACACCGCGCTGCGCGCCCCGCGCGAGGCGGTCGTCGAGGTGGACGGGGAGAACGTCGTCCCGGCCGTGCACGCCGTCCTGGACAAGATGGCCGACTTCTCCGAGCGGGTGCGCTCCGGTGCCTGGACCGGTCACACCGGCAAGCGGATCCGCAACATCGTCAACATCGGCATCGGCGGCTCCGACCTCGGCCCCGCGATGGCCTACGAGGTGCTGCGTTCCTACACCGACCGCGAGCTGACGGTCCGTTTCGTCTCCAACGTGGACGGCGCCGACCTGCACGAGGCAGTGCGCGACCTGGACGCCGCCGAGACGCTGTTCATCGTCGCCTCGAAGACCTTCACCACCATCGAGACCGTCACCAACGCGGTCGCCGCCCGCAGTTGGCTGCTGGAACAGCTCGACGCGGGCGAGGCGGCCGTCGCCAAGCACTTCGTGGCGCTGTCCACCAACGCGCAGGGCGTCGCCGACTTCGGCATCGACACCTCCAACATGTTCGAGTTCTGGGACTGGGTGGGCGGCCGCTACTCGTACGACTCGGCGATCGGCCTGTCGCTGATGATCGCGATCGGTCCGGAGCGCTTCCAGGAGATGCTGGCCGGCTTCCGGCTGGTGGACGAGCACTTCCGCACCGCGCCCGCCGAGCAGAACGTCCCGCTGCTGCTGGGTCTGCTGGGTGTCTGGTACGGCGCGTTCTTCGACGCCCAGGCGCACGCGGTGCTGCCGTACTCGCACTACCTGTCGAAGTTCACCGCGTACCTCCAGCAGCTCGACATGGAGTCCAACGGCAAGTCGGTGGACCGCGACGGCCACCCCGTCGGCTGGCAGACCGGCCCCGTGGTGTGGGGCACCCCCGGCACCAACGGGCAGCACGCGTACTACCAGCTGCTGCACCAGGGCACCAAGATGATCCCCGCCGACTTCCTCGGCTTCGCCCGCCCCGTCGGCGACCTGCAGCCCGGCCTGGTCGCCCAGCACGACCTGCTGATGGCCAACTTCTTCGCCCAGACCCAGGCGCTGGCGTTCGGCAAGACCGCCGAGGAGGTCGCGGCCGAGGGCGTGCCCGCCGAGCTGGTCCCGCACAAGACCTTCCGCGGCAACCACCCGACCACCACCATCCTGGCCGACGAGCTCACCCCGCACGTGCTCGGCCAGCTGATCGCCCTCTACGAGCACAAGGTGTTCGTCCAGGGCGCGGTCTGGAACATCGACTCCTTCGACCAGTGGGGCGTCGAGCTCGGCAAGGTGCTGGCCAAGAAGATCGAGCCGGTGCTGCTGACCGGCCAGGGCGGCGAGGCGCTGGACGGCTCCACCGCGTCCCTGGTCGCCCGCTACCGGGAGCTGCGCGGCCGGTGACAGACGCCCAAGGGCCCCGGGGATCCCCGGGGCCCTTGGCGTGTCCGGGGTCAGTTGATGCGGGTCAGCAGGGAGTCCGCGTGCGCCGAGATGAGCGCGCGGGCCAGCTCGGGGTCGGGGACGGCGAGGGCGTCGGCGAGGGCCTGGTGCTCGGCGTGGTCCTCGGCGGCGTGCGCGCTGCTCGCGGTGGCGGCGGCGGAGATGCGTATCTGACGGTCCCACAGGGTTTCGTACAGGGAGGTCAGGACGGGGTTGCCGGCCGCCCGCAGCAGCGTCAGGTGGAAGTGCCGGCCGGCCTCCACCGGGTGCGGGTCGCGGTGTTCGCAGGCGGCGCGCAGCTCGGCGGCGGCGGCCGTCAGCGCGGCCGGGCCGCGTTCGGCGAGGGCATCGACGGCGGCGCGTTCGAACAGCACCCGGGCGGCCAGCACGTTCCGGGCCTCGCCCGGGGCGATCGGGACGACCTGCGCGCCGCGCTTGGGGTACAGCCGCAGGAAGCCCTCCGACTGCAGGCGCAGGAACGCCTCCCGGACCGGGGTGCGGGACAGGCCCAGCTCGATCGCGACCACACCCTCGGAGAGCAGCGTGCCGCCCGGCCAGGTGCCGTCGAGCAGCCGGGTGCGGACGTGCTGGTAGGCCCGCTCCGCGGTGGGCTGCGGGTCGGTGGACTGCGCCTCGCTGGGGCGCGGCTCGGCTTCGGTCACCACGCCATTCTGCCACGCATCCCACTCTTGCATCTAAGCTTGCATCTATGATGCGGGTATGCCCCCGAACGCCCCCCGCCCCCGAGCCGCCCTGTTCGTGACCTGCCTGGGCGACACCCTGTTCCCCGGCACCGGCCGCGCCACCGTCACCCTGCTGCGCCGCCTCGGCGTGGAGGTGGACTTCCCGCCCGGCCAGAGCTGCTGCGGGCAGATGCACTTCAACACCGGATACCGCAAGGAGACCGCCAAGCTGGCCCGGCACTTCGTGGACACCTTCGGCGACTACGACGAGATCGTGGTGCCCTCGGCGTCCTGCGCGGGCATGCCCGCCGAGGCCTACCCGCTGGCGGCCGCAGGTGACCCCGGCCTGGCCCGGGCCGTCGCCGAACTCGCGCCCCGCGTCGTCGAGTTGACGCAGTACCTGACCGACCGGCTGGGCGTCACCGAGGTCGGCGCGTACTTCCCGCACCGGGTCACCTACCACCCGACCTGCCACAGCCTGCGGGCCACGAAACTGGGGGACCGGCCCCAGCGACTGCTGCGCGCCGTCCGGGGCATCGACCTCGTGGAGCTGCCCGCGCAGGAGGAGTGCTGCGGATTCGGCGGCACCTTCTCGGTGAAGAACCCGGCGGTCTCCGGCGCGATGAACGGCGACAAGGCCCGGCACGTGCGCGAGACCGGGGCATCCGTGCTGGCCGCCGTCGACAACTCCTGCCTGATGAACATCGGCGGCCGGCTCGACCGGGACGGCCACCCGGTGCGCACCCTGCACCTGGTGGAGATCCTCGCCCGAACCGAACAGGACGGGCCACTGCCCTGCATCCCCATGGTGGAGAGTGCACGATGACGAGGTCCTTCCTGGGCTGGCCCGCGTTCCCCGAGGCCGCCGAACGCGAGGTCGGCAACCAGCAGTTGAGGGAGAACGTGCGCCGCGCCACGCACACCATCCGGGGCAAGCGGGCGGTGCTGGCCGCCGAACGCCCCGACTGGGAGGCACTGCGCGAGTCCGCCGCCGCGATCAAGGACCAGGTGCTGGCCAACCTGGAGGAGTACCTGCTCCAGGTCGAGGAGAAGGTCACCGCCGCCGGCGGCACCGTGCACTGGGCGCGGGACGCCGCCGAGGCCAACCGGATCGTCACCGACCTGGTCCGGGCCACCGGCGAACGCGAGATCGTCAAGGTCAAGTCCATGCTCACCGAGGAGATCGGCCTCGACGCCGCCCTCGAAGCCGCCGGAATCAACGCCCGCGAGACCGACCTCGCCGCCACCATCGTCCAACTCGGCGACGACCTGCCCTCGCACGTGGTGGTGCCCGCGCTGCACCGCAACCGCAGCGAGATCCGCGACATCTTCGTCCGCGAGATGGGCCGGCACGGCCGTCCCGCACCCGACGGGCTCACCGACGAGCCCGCCGAACTCGCCGAAGCGGCCCGGCTGCACCTGCGGGAGAAGTTCCTCGGCGCGAAGGTCGCCGTCTCCGGTGCCAACTTCCTGGTCGCCGAGACCGGCACCCTGGTGGTCGTCGAATCCGAGGGCAACGGCCGGATGTGCCTCACCCTCGCCGACACCCTGATCTCCGTCGTCGGCATCGAGAAGACCGTCCCGAGCTGGCAGGACCTGGAAGTCTTCCTGCAACTGCTCGCCCGCAACGCCACCGGCGAACGGATGGCCCCCTACACCAGCACCTGGACCGGGCTGGGACCATCGAAGGGGGCTGACGGCGACGGCCCGGCGGCCTTCCACCTCGTCCTGGTCGACAACGGCCGCACCCGCGCCCTCGCCGACCCGACCGGCCGCCAGGCGCTGCGCTGCATCCGCTGCGGCGCCTGCATGAACATCTGCCCCGTGTACGAGCGCACCGGCGGCCACGCCTACGGCTCCGTCTACCCCGGGCCGATCGGCGCCATCCTCAACCCGCTGCTCAAGGGACTCGACGACCCGCAGACCGCCTCGCTGCCCTACGCCTCCACCCTGTGCGGCGCCTGCAACGAGGTCTGCCCGGTGCGGATCCGCTTCACCGACGTGCTGCTCGACCTGCGCGCCCAGGTCGCCGACGGCGGACAGCACCCCCTGGAACGCGCCGCGCTCGGCACCGTCGGCGGCGTGATGGAGCATCAGGCCGCCTGGAAGGCCGCCGTGAAGGGCATCGGACTGGTCGGCCCGCTGCTGCTGCCCCGGCGGATCAGCCTGCCCGGACCGCTCGGCGGCTGGACCGACAGCCGCACCCTCCCCACCATCCCCCGGGAGTCCTTCCGCAGCTGGTGGAAGCGGACCGAAGGAGACACCAAGTGACCGACGCCCGCACCGAGATCCTCCGCCGGATCCGCGCCGCCGCCGTCCCGCCCGCGGCGGCCCCGCCCCGCCACTACCTGCGGCACGCCCCCGGCCTCGACGAGACCGACCGCCCCGCCGTACTCGCCCTGTTCACCGAACGGCTGACCGAGTACGGCGCCACCGTGCTGCGCGCCGACGAAGCCGGTACGGCGGTGGCGCAAGCACTGGAGGGCGCGCGGAGCGTGGTGGTGCCCGCCGGGCTGCCGGACGAGTGGACCGCCGGCTGGGACGGCGAGGTGCGGGCCGACCTGCCGCCGCTGAGCAACGCACAACTCGACGCCACCGACGCCGTCCTGACGAGCTGCACCGCCGCCGTCGCCGAATCCGGCACCCTGATCCTCGACGGCGGACCCGGCCAGGGCCGGCGCGCCGCCACCCTGCTGCCCGACCTGCACGTCTGCGTGGTCCGCGCCGACCAGGTGCACTCCGCACTGCCCGGCGCGCTCGCCGCACTCGACCCGGCGCACCCGCTCACCTTCGTCAGCGGGCCGTCCGCCACCGCCGACATCGAAATGATCCGGGTCAAGGGCGTTCACGGACCACGCCGACTGGTGGTGATCCTGCTGCCCTGACCTCCCGGTCTCAGCCCTGCGGGGTCGGCGCCACCGAGGCCGTCGGCCCCGCCGGGCGCGGCGCGGGACCGTGCTGCGCCGTGTACACCAGCCCGAACCCGAGCCCGGCCACCAAGGTCACCGCCCCCGTCCACGCGAACACCCGCCGCAGCCGCCGCTGGAGCTCCTCGTGCCGATGGGCACGCAACGCGGCCGCCTCGGCCTCGGCGAGCTCGGCGTCGAGCCAGGCGGCCCAGTCGGAATGCAGGTCGTCGGACGCCATGACCGGGACCTTAGCAGCCCTTTACGCGCACCCGACCGAGCGACGGCGCGGGCCCGCCACGCCCCCCGGGAACGCCGAAGGCCCCCCGCTTTCGCGAGGGGCCTTCGACCGTCTGTGCGCCGCCAGGGACTCGAACCCCGGACCCGCTGATTAAGAGTCAGCTGCTCTAACCAACTGAGCTAGCGGCGCTTGCTGACGTGGAAGACTTTAGCAGCGGCCGGCGCCGGAGCCCAAATCCGTTTCCGGCCGGAGTGCCGCCTGCCGGGCACCGGGGGTTCAGCGGGCATTCGGCAGCAGGTCGCCCGCCTCCCGGGGGGTGCGGGCGCGGGCGGCGCGGACGCAGGCCCACAGCACCACGGACGCGCCCGGCAGCCAGGGCTCCCGGGTGTCCGGGGCGACGATCCAGCGGCCGCCGGCCAGGTCGGTGGAGTCCATCGCCCGCTGCACCGGGGGGACGGTCACCGCGTCGCCGATGCCGTGGCAGAGCAGCGGCGGAACGTCCCGGGCCCACTCCTCCCAGGCCAGCAGGGTGCGCAGCCGGGCCGCCGTGCCCGGCTGCGCGAACAGCAGGGTGCGGCCGCGGAAGCCGGCCACCGGGCCGCAGCCGGGGCCGGACGCCCACAGCTCGTCGAGCACCCGGCGGCCGAACACCGCCGGCATGCTGATCACATCGAAGACCCGGCCGCACGGCAGGACGGCGGGCACCCACGGACGGGCCTCCCACAGCGCGCGCATGCTGCTCGGGTACTCGCTGGCGGAGGCCAGCCACGCCTCCCCGGCGACACTGACGTACTCGACGGATTGATAGGTCCAGATGTCCACCCGTCCAGCCTGGACCTGCCACGCCCGGAGTCACGCCGAAAACCGCGTTCACCGCACACCGGCGGCGGCGAGGGCGTACCATCGCCCGCCGCATATGCCAGCGGCCTGGTGGCGGTTACTCCTCCGGGCCGCGGCGCTGCAGGGTGCGGCCGTACTCGACCATCTTCAGCGCGTAGTCGGGCGCCCACTCGGCGCGCTCGGCGATCTGCTCCACGGAGAGCGCGTCGAACCGGCGCGGGTCGGCGAGCTGGGCCGCGGCGATCGCCTGGAAGTCCATGGCGCGCTCCGCCGCGGCGCGGAACGCCAGCGTCAACTCGGTGGAGCGGGAGAGCAGTTCGGCCGGATCGGCGATCGACTCCAGGTCGAAGAAGCGCTCCGGCTCGGGCTCCTTGCCCTCCGGTTCGAAGATCAACTGGGCCGGGCGGATCCGGCGCCCCCGATCGCCAGGCCCCGGCACGGCCGGTACGGCAGCCGGAACCGGCGTACCGCTCTGGTCGGACGCCTGCGGGTGCGAGTCGGGCATGGCGGGGCACCTCCGGGGTGGTGAAGGGGAAGACGGCCGTCGTCCATTGTCGCGCGAAGACCGCAGGTAGCGGAACGGTGCGCCCCCGGTTGCTATTCCCGCGCACCGGCGCGCGGCACCCGTCGCACTCCCCGGCGCGTGGCACCCGACACGCGCCCGGGGGGCATCAGGACAGGCGCACCCGGTGCTCGGACAGCCGCGCCAGCACCGCGTGATTCGCCTCCCAGCCGTCCGGGAATTTCACCGCCACCCCCAGCTGCACCGGCTCCGTCGACGGATGCTCGTCCAACAGCTCCGCGATGCCCGCCCGGGCCACCACGATGCACGCGTGCCGGTGCCGGGACGCCAGCACACACAGCCGGCCCGTCTCCAGGTGGAAGGCCGTCGCGTCCGGGCGGCCCGACAGCGGATGCAGCACCACCGTCACGTCGTACTCCCGGCCCTGGAGGCGGTTCGCGGTGTCCACCGTCACCGCCTCGCCCAGCGCCGGATCCACCGGCACCCCCAGCCGGGCCAGCTCCGCCCGCACCGCCGCCGCCTGGTCCCGGTGCGCCGTCCCCACCGCCACCCGGCCCGCCGTCAACGGCGCCGAACCCTGCTCCGAGACCGCCGTCAACTCCCGCTCCAGCAGCCGCTGCACCGTCCGCGCCACCGCCGCCACCGCCTGCGCGTCGGTCCGCACCGTGTGCCGGGCCGGCAACTCCAGCAGCGCCCACCCGCTCTCGGCCGCCTCGTCGATCGCCGCGTCCACCGCCGAACCGTCCGCCCGCACCCCCGGACGCAGCGTCCGCTCACCCGGGCCGGTGCCCGAACGGAATGGCGTGTACGGGTAGAACGCCGAGGAGATCAACGGCGCCGCCGACGCCGGCAGCCGCCAGGACACCGGCAGCCGGTGCGGCCGGATCGCCGGATTGTGCGCCAGCAGCGTCACCACCGCCGAGCTCGACGGGTCGTACGACAGGCCCGCCCACTGGTCGGTGCCCACCACCGTGAACGGGTCCAACTGACCCGGATCACCCACGAACAGCGCCCGCTCGAACAGCCGGGCCACCGCCAGCAGCGCGTCCGAGCGCATCTGGTACGCCTCGTCCACGATCGCCTGCCGCCACGGCTGCTCGGTCTTCACCCACTGCCACTTCGCCGCCGTGGAAATCACCACGTCCTGCTCCAGCAGGTCCGCGACCTTGTCCTTCGCGGTGACATTCGCGTGCCGCAGCGCCTCCGGCGCTGGCCTGGAGTCGCTCGCGTGCAGCCGGCCGATCGAGATGTCCGGGGCCTTCGACGCCAAGCGGTCCACCAGGTCGTCCACCTGGCTGTTGGTCTGCGCGACGATCATCAGCCGCTCGCCCGCACCCACCAGCTCCCGGGCCGCCCGCACCACCAGCGTCGACTTGCCCGCACCCGGCGGCGAATCCACCACCACCCCGCGCGGGGCACCCGGCCGCGGCCGCACGACCGCGTCCAGAATCCCCGCCACGGCTCGGTCCGCAGCCTCGCCCGGCGACAACGCGCCCGTCGCCGCCGCATCCTGAGGGTCGGTCACCAGCTCTCCAGAGAAACTCATCCGCACGTCATTCCCACTCGTCCGAACCGGCCGGTGAATCCTCGCCGACCACCGGCGGACCGCCGTGCGTCCACGGAGTGTCCGCCGGCTCCGGCAGCGGCGCCGACTGGCGCGGCGTCAGCTCGAACAGCGTGAACACCACCTGGCTGCCCACCTCCGGCACACTGCCCGGCTCCGGATCCTTCCGCCGGCCCATGCCCGACAGCAGCCGCACCACCACCTCGCCCGGCGCCGACGAAACCACCTCCGCCCGCTGCGCCGGCTCCGCGTGCGCCCGGTACACCTCACGGCCCGGGTCCGCGTGCGGACGGTCGCCCGTGCGCACCACCAGCAGCGGACGCGGCTTCGGCGAACGGCCCTCGGACCACTCCGGCACCACGTCCACCACCTCGCCGGCGAACGCCTCGCCCGCCAGCCGGCGCTCCGCCATCGCCAGCGGATCGTCCAGCGCCTCCTGGATCTCCAGCTTCGCCTGCTCCCGCTCGCGCTGCGCCAGCTTGCGGGCCGCCGTCACCGCGTCGTCCCGGCGCGGCTGCGGCGGCTCACCCGCCGCCACCCGGTCCCGGTGCATGGTGAACGACCAGCGGTCGCCCTCCCAGCGGTCCGCCAGATGACCGGCCGGCGGCAGCTCCCGCAGCAGATCCAGCCCGCGCCACACGTCGTGCCAGGTCGGCAGCGTCGCCGCCAGCAGCACCCGGGCCAGCTCCGCCCGGGCCCGCTCGACCAGCCCCGCCGCCCGCTGCGACTCCGCACCGTCCCGCGCGGCCTCGGCCCGCTCCCGCACCGCCACCGCGGCGTCGTGCCGCAGGATCGCCGGGGCCAGCACATGCTCGTCGAACCGCGGATCCGTCGCCGGACCGGCCGGCGGATGCACCAGCAGACCGTCCGCGTCGCGCGCCGACTCCACCCACTCCGCGGCCGCCGCACCCGTCACCGCCGGCTCCAGGCCCGCCGGCGGCAGGTGCCAGGCCAGCCGGGCCGCCAGGTGCTGGTCCTCCAGGTTCGACTGCCCCGTCGCCCAGTGCCGCGCCAACAGACCAGTCATCGCCAGCAGCATCGACGAACCCGGCACCTGCGCCCGGTCCGTCAGATGCGTCAACCACCGCCCCAGCAACGGGACTTGGGTCGGCGCCGGATACTCGCCCGGATCCGGGTCCTGGGCCGTCCGGCGGAACCGGGTCGAACGCCCCAGCAACGCCAGATGCGCCACCCCCGCCGCGTTCGGCACGATCAGCTGCGGCGCGTCCAGGCACAACTCCCGCACCACCGGCACCTTCTCGCCGCTCACCGGGTCCTTCTCCGAACCCTCCAGCAGCTCCACCTGCTCGCCGAACGACTCCAGGTACGGCACCACGTCCGCCGCCATCGCCGCCAGGAAGTCCGAACGCTGCGTACGGTTCAGCGGCTGCGGCACCAGATGCAGCCGCGGCGCGTCCCGGTCCGTGCCCAGCAGCACCGCCAGCGGCGCACCCGCCTCACCCGCCGCCGCCAACGGCACCAGCACCATCGGACGCTCCGACAGCTGACGGTGCCGCACCGTCGCCACCGGCTCCGCCCGCTGGGCGCGCACCGCCTCCAGCCGCGCCAGCGTCGACAGCAGGCTCACCGCACGCCCCCGAGCTGTGCGTCCCCGAGCTGCGTGCCCGCGAGCTGTGCGCCGTCGAGCTGTGTGCTGTCGAGCTGTGCGCCCCCGAGCGCCAAGGCCTCCGCCCGCAGCCGGGCCGCGTACGCCAGCCGCTCGGACGCCTCGTCCAAGCCCAACTCCGCCAGCAGCGAAGGCTCCAGGCCCGCCTCGACGCCCCGCTCCGCCGCCGCCAGCGCCGCCTCCACCGTGCGCAGCGAACCCAGCTCCCCGCGCACCCCGCGGCCCAACTGCTCCACCGCACCCGCGCAGCGGGCCTGCGCCCGGCAGTGGAAACCCAGCTCGCAGGTCGAAATGCACTCCGGACCGTACGCGGCCGGCACCGCCGCCACCGCCTCGGCCAACTCCTCCACCGGACGGGTCGGCGCACCCGAATCGTCCCGCGCCAGGTCGAAGCTCACCCCCTCCGGCAGCGCCGCCAACAACTGCTCCACCCTGGTCATCCGGGACAACTGCCGCCGGGTGGTGGACAGCTCGCGCCGCACATCGACCGGCACCGCGACCGGACGGTTGGAGAAGTCCTTCGGGCAGACCAGCAGCGCCGTCAACTCCGGCGCGCCCGGCAGCTCCTGCACGGCATGGGGGTACCCCCGGCCGAAGGCTGGGGGAGGATCGGCGGACGGCTCACGGTCGGCCAGCCGGGCCGCCGCCTCCTGCAGGGCCAGCACGTACACCGCGGCCTGCCGGGCCGCCGCACCCACCTTCGCCGGATCGGCCGCACCGTCCAGCACCGGAAAGGACTTGATCTCCACCACGGTGCACCGGCCGCCGTGCACCACCACCGCGTCCGGCTCCAGGTACGCCGGGCTGCCCGCCACCTCCAGCCGCAGCATCGGATGGTCCAGCAGCGTCCAGGCCGCCGGATCGGCGGACGCCTCGGCCAGCGCCGCCAGCGTCCGCTCCGCGCGCACCGCCGGGGACTGCGAGGGCAGCAGATCCGGCACCCCGAGCGAAGCCACCTCCGCCTCCGGCACCCCCAGCAGCCGGCGCAGCGGCTGCAACAGCACCGCGTAGCCGTCCTGCTTCAGCCGGGACTCGAACTGGAGGCCGCGGCGGATCGCGAACGGCGACTGGCCGAACGGCGCGGGCCGGCCCAGCCGGTGCGCCAGCGCGGTCTTGTCCACCCCCGCCGCGTCCAGCAGCGCGCGGCGACGGCATCCGGGATTGGCGGCGAGTGCGGCGAGGGCCCGGGCATCGAGACTGCGCTGCGGCGCGGGGCCGCGCAGCTCGGAGAGCCGCCGCAGCGACGGGGAAGCCTGCCCCAAGTGCGAGACGTTCATGGTGCGGCCCAGTCTCGCATCCGGTGCCGACAAAGCGGAGCCGGTCGCTCGATCCGGCCGGTCCGGTGGGGGATCATGGGCCCGGTGGTCCGCAACGGCGCGGCCGCGCACCGCAGTCCTCGAAGCCCTTCGCGCTCCCTTCGCGCCCACGTCGAATGAGGTAGCCCCCATGCCCGCCCGTATCGTGCTGGTCCGCCACGGCGAGACCGCCTGGTCGGTCACCGGTCAGCACACCGGCCGCACCGACATCCCGCTCACCGACGCAGGCCGCACCATGGCCCGCGCCCTCGGTGAGCGCCTCGGCCGCTCCCCGTGGCACGGCCTGCCCACCGCCGCCGTCTACACCAGTCCGCTCTCCCGCGCCCGCGAGACCGCCGAACTCGCCGGTTTCGGCGACCGCGCCGTGGACCGCCCCGAACTGCTGGAATGGGACTACGGCCAGTACGAGGGCCGCACCGGCGCCGACATCCGCGCCACCGACCAGCCCGGCTGGCTGATCTGGCGCGACGGCGTCCCCGGCGGCGAGAAGCTCTCCGAGGTGGCCGCCCGGGTCGACTCCTTCCTCGCCGAACTCAACGGGCGGCACGGAGTCCCCGACGCCGACACCACCACGATGCACTGCGCCGACTGCGAGGTCGTGCTGTTCGCGCACGGCCACCTGCTGCGCATCCTCACCGCCCGCTGGCTCGGCCTCGCCCCCGAGCACGCCCAGCGCTTCAAGCTCGGCACCGCCTCGCTCTCCGTGCTGTCCTGGGAGTACGGGCTGCCCGCCGTCGAGATCTGGAACGACCACAGCCACCTTGAGAACGCCTGACGTTCGCCGGGGCCGGCGGTGAGTCAGGCCGCGACAGTGCTGTCGTAGCCCTCCAGGAACTCCCGCACCTCCGCGACGGAGGAGTGCCCGCGCAGGCGGTCCGCGGTGTGCGCCAGCATGCCGCGGATCCGCGCCGAGCGGACCTGGCCGAGCATCGCCACCGCCTCCGCCCCCTGCACGGCCGCGCCCGCCAGATCGCCCCGGCCCAGCCGGTCGTGCGCCAACTCGGCGATGTACAGCGCCCGGTTGCGGACGAAGTGCGGGTGCTGCAGATCGACCGCCTGCTCGGCCCGGACACTCGCCCGCTCGAACTCGCCGAGTACCGACCAGCACTGCGCCTCCTGGCCGGCCAGCTCCGCCTCGCCGAAGAAGGACATCCACTCCGGATCGGCGTCCCGCGGCCCCCGGTCGAACAGCGCGTACGCCCGGGACAGCGCCTGGTGACAGGCCCCCCGGTCGCCGAGCAGCGCCCAGGCGCTCGCCTCGCGCAGCGTCAGCAAGGAGCGCAGCCGCTCCGAGCCCAGACCGACGGCCGCGGCCTGCCCGGCCTGGGCGGCCCGCAGCGACTCCCGGGCCTGGCCGGAGTCCCGGGCCAGGAAGGCGATGTTGCTGAACACGTGCGCCTCCAGGTTGGTGTCCTGGGCCATCCGGGCGGTCGCCAGCGCCTCCGAGTAGAACGACCTGGCTTCCATCAGCCGGTTCGAGTCGTGCGCCAACCAGCCCACCGAGATGGCGAGTTCGCCCGCGCCGCACTGCAGGCGGCGCTCGGTCTCGGTGTTGTACGCGCCGTCGTTGAGCAGCACGTAGGCGCTGCGCAGCGACTGGCCGGCCAGCTCGAACAGGGCGTCCGCGCCCTGCACGTCGTCCAGCAGCCGGATGTCGCGGACCGCCTGTTCGACGCCGCGCACCTCGGCCGCGCCGACCCGGCGGCGTTCCTCCGGCGGTGGGGCGATGGGCAGTGTCGGGGGCGTGGGTGCGGGCTGTGGTGACCCGTTCACGCCGAGCGCGGTCGCCACTGCGGCGGGGCAACCGTTCAGGAACGTACGGCGAAGCACGTCGTCCTCCTCGTCAGGCCGATGCGAGGCGTCCGGCGGGCCCACCGGGGCGGCAGGTCCGGCGGCCGGATCGCTGGGGGGATCGGTGAGGGGTTGCGCGGTGGGGCAGGCAGCCGGGTGGCTTGTCGGTTCGGTCGTCGGCCCGATGGGCGGGTCCGTGTTCGGGGCGGTGTTCGGGGCCGTGTGCGGGTCCAGGTTCGGGTCGGCGGTTCGCGGGCGGCGGCGGACCGCCTTGCGCGGGGCGAACCCGAGGTCGGCCAGCGACTTGCCCGGCCACATGTGCCGGAACACCCGCTGGTAGGCGTAGTTGGGGCAGCGGATCTCGCCGGCCTCCACCCGCCCGACGTAGCGCGCGTCGCAGGACACGTGCTCGCCGATCTCCCGGGCGGCGCGGCGGACCAGCGTGGCGAACTCCCTCGGTGAGAGATCGCCGCGCAGCTCCCGCATCGCCTGGTTGGGGACGGTCGCCGGCCGGGGCCCGCTGGTCCGCGTGGCTGCCATGCTGCACTCCGAGGTCGTACCGGCGCGGTCGCGCCGGCCTCGATGCGAGGGCCGTCGCGTCGGCACGACAGTACCCGCAGTCACTCGGCGTACACGGCGAGTTGTCGGCTGAGATCGGGTCAATTGCGGACAATACGGACGCAGTTGCCGCGTTCCGCCATGAAATGCCATGGCTTGCCGTAAGGGAGGCCGTGGCCTGGAGGGGTGGTCGCGCGTTGTCCTGATACATGGACGCCGGCGGTACGGGCCCCCTCCCGTGCCGGCCCCCGCTGCCCGACCAGGTGGCGGAGCACCATCCGGCCGTCCACGCGACCCCAGGTGACAGGAGGTCCCCCATGGCCACCGGAGTTCCCCAGTACCGCCGCCCGGCTGCCCCGGCCGTGCTGCCCGCCTCCGCCGTACTGCCCGTCCCATCGGCGGTACCGGCCGTGTCGGCCTGTGCCGGCGGTGGTTCGGGCGGTGGCGTGGTCGGGAGGGTCGCGCAGTACGACACGGTGACGGTGCAGGTCCGGCACGGGCTGGAAGCGGTCGACATCCTGCGGCTGCGGCGCGCCTGCGGGGCCGTTCTGCAGACCTCCGGCGGCTCCGCGATCGCCTTTCTCGTCCCGGCCGGCACCGCGCTGCGCTGGCATCTGCCCGGTTCGAGCTGTACCCCAGGGGCAGACCTGCTCCCGCCCACCGATCCGGGTTGGATCATCCCGCCCGCCGGCCCCCAGCCCTGCGCCCGCCCCACCGACGCCTGGGTGCTCCGCTCGGCCCTCTGCGAAGCGGCCACCACCCTCACCGCGGGTGGCCTGGGCCCGCTCTGAGCCGTTCCGGCGTGCCGCCCGGTGGCCTGAGCCCGCTCTGAGCCGTTCCGGCGCGAGGCCCGGTGGTCCGGCCCCGCTCTCCGCGATCAGGGTTTGGGAGATCATCGGATAATGGCCGCATGGGCCGTTCACGTACCACCCCCGCCCCCGCCGTCCCCGGTCGCGCGCACACCGAAGGCCCGCTGACCGCGACCGTCGCCTCCGGCACCGCCGAACTGCGCCCCGACCGTGACCGGCCGCACGCCTGGCAGCTCGTCCTCGACGGCGCCCCGCAGTCGCTGGTCGACCTCGCCGACCCCACCCACCTCGGCTTCGAGTACCAGCGGCGGATCGGCCACCTGATAGACCTCGCCGCCCCCGCGAGGCAGCCGATATCCGTGCTGCACCTCGGCGGCGGCGCGCTCACCCTGGCCCGCTACACCGCCGCCACCCGGCCACGCTCCCGGCAGCAGGTCGCCGAGATCGACACCGCGCTCACCGAACTCGTCCGCACCGAGCTTCCGCTCGACCGCACCTGGCAGATCAAGGTCCGCGGCGGTGACGCCCGCGCCGTCCTGGACCGCACCCCCGAGGGTTCCACCGACCTGGTGATCGCCGACGTCTTCGCCGGAGCCCGGGTCCCCGCGCACTGCGCCACCGTCGAATTCGCCCAACTCGCCGCGCGCGCCCTCACCGGCACCGGCCGCTACACCGCCAACATCACCGACGGCGGCCAACTCGCCTTCGCCCGCGCCCAGGCCGCGACCCTGCTGGCCGTCTTCCCCGAGGTCTGCCTGATCGCCGACCCCGCCGTCCTGCGCGGCAAGCGCTTCGGCAACCTCGTCCTGGCCGCCGCCCACACCCCCCTCCCGCTCACCGACCTCACCCGCCGCCTGGCCGCCGACCCCGCCCAGGCCCGCCTCCTCCACGCCCGCGACCTCACCGATTTCGTCGCCGGCGCCACCCCCGTCCCCGACACCGAAGCCGTCCAGTCCCCGGCCCCACCCCCGAGGGCCTTCGGCTGACCGGTCAGCGCAGCAGCGAGCCCGGATCGAGATCGAGCCGGAAGGGGTCGGTGAGCGCCATGCTCTCGCCCGGCTGGACGGTCCGGTCTAGGTAGTCGCCGTGTTCCAGCTGCCCGAGGTGGAGGCGCGGAGCGGGGGCGAGGTCGAGCCGCCAGTAGTGCGGGATGCCCGCTGCCGCGTAGAGGCCGGGCTTCGTCCTGCGGTCGATGATCCGGGTGGACGGGGACGCGATCTCGACGGCCACCACGACATCGTCCGCGTGCAGGACGGCACCGGCCTCGGCGGCTGCGGCGGCGTCGGCGACGACCAGGTCGGGGATCAGCAGGCCGTCCGGGACGAGGACGTTGACGGCTTCCAGCACCTCGAACGGCGCGCCGGCGGCCGCGATGGCAGCGTCCAGGAGCGCCCACATGCGCGAACTGGCGCGCTGATGCGGGACGCCGGGGTTGGGGCTCATCAGTAGCGCACCCCCGACCAACTCGATGCGATGGCGGGTGTCCTCGGGTAGGGCCAGGACGTCTTCGACCGTCCACGGCCCGAAGTGATCGGAAAGGGCAACGCTCATGATCCTTCCTACCTCCCTTCGGCGCCGATGAAGCAGCGTCTCCATTGTCGCCATCGGCACTGGTCGGCGATACCGGTTGTTGGGGAGACGATCAGTGCCCGCCGGGGAGGCCGCGGTGCTTGTACGTGGCGGCGGCGGTGAGGAGGAGGCCGGCGGCGATGGGGAGGAGGACGGCGGTGGTGGAGTCGCTGTCGTCGGGGTCGGCGGGGGAGGCGGTGAGGCTGAGGGCGGCGTCGTCCTGGGGAGTTGAGGGGGGCGGGGGGAGTCGGTCGGGGGTGGCGGTGGTGAGGTTGTCGACGTGCCGGCGAGTGGGGAGCGGGGTGGCCTCGGCGGCGGGGTCGTCGGGGGTGTGCGGGGCAGGGGCCTTGGCGGCGGATTCGCCGGGGCGGCCGGGGCGGTCGCGGGAGGCGCGGTCGTCCTCGGGGCGGGCCTGCGGGGGGACGGTGGAGAGCAGGCGGGTGGCGATGGCGAAGGCGTCGGGGCCGTCGGAGTGCTGGCCGGGGAGTGGGAGTTCACCGGTGCCGAGGTGCTGGTGCAGGACGGCGCCGAGTTCGCCGACCGCACCGTCCAGCGTGGGGGCGGTGCCGCCGAGCAGGCCGTGCTCGGCGGCGGGCGCGGCCGGCCCGGGGGTGAGGGCGCGGCTGGCGGGGCCGGCCCGGCCGGTTCCGGTGGCGTGGGCCTCGGAGGTGTCGAGGGCCAGGCCCAGTAACTGGGCGGCGAGCATGCCGCTCGCCGCCAGCGCCCGGGGCCGGCCCCACCGGTGCCGGAGGGTGTCCGAACGTCGCGGCCGCTTCGCGTGATTGGTTCGCACACCAGGGGAGAACGAGCGGGACCCCGCACGGTCACGCCCGCCGCTCACACTCCGTCACATCGGGCGGTGAACAGGCGCGTTCAGCCGAGCCCTCCGCGCCGGATCACCTCCGCGTACCAGCGGGCGCTGGACTTGGGGGTGCGTCGCTGGGTCCCGTAGTCGACGTGCACGATGCCGAAGCGCTTGCTGTAGCCGTACGCCCACTCGAAGTTGTCCAGCAGCGACCAGAGGTAGTAGCCGCGGACGTCCGCCCCGGCGGCGATCGCGTCGGCCACCGCCGCCAGGTGCAGGTGGAGGTAGCGGATCCGCTCCGGGTCGTCGATCCCGCCGTCCGGGCCGACCACGTCCTCGTAGGCGGCGCCGTTCTCGGTGACCATCAGGGGCAGGCCGAAGTCGCGGTGCATGCCGATCAGCGACTCGGACAGGCCGGTGGCGTCGATCGGCCAGCCCATCGCGGTGACGTCCTCGTTGGCGAGGTGGAAGACCACGTCCTCGGCGCCGGGCCAGGGACTGTGCGCACTCTCGCCGTGGCCGCCGTTGTGCGCGGGGTCCGGGGTTTCGGCGTCCTTGCGGGGGGCCGAAACGATGGTCGGGGTGTAGTAGTTGAGGCCGAGCAGGTCGATCGGCCGACCGATCTCCGCGAGGTCGCCGGGCCGGATCAGCTCATCCCAGTCGACGATCGCGGCGGTGTCGGCGAGCAGGTCGGCCGGGTAGCCGCCGCCGAACAGCGGGCCGGTCCAGATCCGGTTGCCGACCGCGTCGATCCGGCGGGCCGCTTCCCGGTCCTCGGCGCTGTCGGTGAGCGGGCGGACCAGGTGCAGGTTGTGCGAGACGGCGATCTGCGCGGAGGCGGGCAGCAGCTCGCGCAGCGTGCCGACGGCCAGGCCGTGGCCGAGGTTGAGGTGGTGGGCGGCCTTGAGCGCCTCGGCCGGGTCGGTGCGCCCGGGGGCGTGGACGCCGGAGCCGTAGCCGAGGAAGGCGCTGCACCAGGGTTCGTTGAGGGTGCTCCAGAGCGGTACCCGGTCGCCGAGCGCGCGGGCGGCGAGTGCCGCGTACTCGGCGAAGCGGTGGGCGGTCTCGCGGATCGGCCAGCCGCCGGCGTCCTCCAGGTCCTGCGGGAGGTCCCAGTGGTAGAGGGTGGCGACGGGGGAGATGCCGTGCTCCAGCAGGGTGTCGACCAGGGCGCGGTAGAAGTCGAGTCCGCGTTCCACGGCGGGGCCGCGGCCGGTGGGCTGGATCCGCGGCCAGGACAGCGAGAACCGGTACGAGGTGAGGCCGAGGTCGGCCATCAGCCGGACGTCCTCGCGGAAGCGGTGGTAGTGGTCCACCGCGACGTCTCCGGTGTCGCCGTTCGCGACCTTCCCGGGGGTGTGGCTGAAGGTGTCCCAGATGGACGGGGTACGGCCGTCCTCGGCGGCGGCGCCCTCGATCTGGTAGGCCGCGGTGGCCGCGCCCCAGGCGAAGCCGGGCGGGAAGACGACCCCTGGGGCCCCGGCGGTCGCTGCGGCGGCGTGGGCGGCGGTGGTCGGATCGGTCGTGGTCATTCGGGAGCGCTCCCATGGCTGAGGGGTGGACAGGGCGGGGGTGCCGGGCCTTCCGGAGGATCAGCTCTTGACGGCGCCGGACGTGATCCCGCCGACAATGTGCTTCCCCAGAACGGCGAAGATCAGCAGCAGCGGCAGGGTGCCGACCAGCGCGCCGGTCATGATCACGGCCTGGTTGATGTCGTGCCCAGAGCCTCCGCCGATCGCCGAGAGCGCGACCTGCACGGTCGGGTTCTGCTGGGTGAGGACCACGAACGGCCAGAAGAAGTCGTTCCAGGACTGGACGAACACCAGCATGCCGAGCACCGCCATCGCGGGCCGGGCCACCGGGAACACCACGTGCCAGATGATCCGCAGGCTGTGCGCCCCGTCCACCCGGGCCGCCTCGATCAGCTCGAACGGCACTGCCTCGGACAGGAATTGGCGCATGAAGAACACACCGAACGCGGCCACCAGCGAGGGCAGGATCACCGACTGCAGGTGGTTGCCCCAGTCCAGCTTCGTGATGATCCGGTACAGCGGGATCACACTGAGCTGCGGCGGAACGGTCATGGTGGCGACCACCAGGGTGAGCAGCGCGTTCCGGCCGCGGAAACGCAACTTGGCGAAGGCGAAGCCGGCCAGCGTGGAGAACAGCACCGTGGACAGCGCCACACAGCCCGCCACCACGGTGGAGTTCAGCAGCGCGGTGCCCATGTCGGCCTGCTCCCAGGCGGTGGAGATGTTGGCCCACAGCCGGCCGCCGGGCACCATCGGCGGCGGCGACTGGGCCACCCGCTCGCCGGTGTGCGAGGCCGCGACGAAGGTCCAGTACAGCGGGAACAGCGAGACCACCGCGGCGACGGCCAGCAGCAGGTGGGCGACCGGACCGGCCTTGTCCTGGTCGCCGGCGCCGCGCCGGAACAGACCTCGCGGACGTTCCTGCCGGGCGGGCCGCGTGGTGCGGGCCGAAGGGGTGGACAGGGTGACGGCCATCTCAGCCTCCCAGCTCGTGGCGCTTGCGGTAACGGGCGATCAGGAACTGCACCAGGCCGATCACCAGCAGGATCAGCAGCATCGTCCAGGCCACCGCCGAGGCCCGTCCCAACTGCCGTGACGGCCAGCCCAGTTCGTACATGTACAGGCCGAGCGTCTGGAACTGGTGCGCGGAGCCGCCGGAGACGCCCACACCGCCGCCGAACAGCAGCGGCTCGCCGAACAGCTGGGTGGCGCCGATGGTCGAGACGATGACGGTGAACAGGATGGTCGGCCGGATCGACGGGACGGTGATCCGGGTGAACTGCTGCCAGCGATTGGCCCCGTCCAGACTCGCCGCCTCGTACAGGTCCTTCGGCACCGCCTGCATCGCGGCCAGGTAGATCAGCGCGTTGTAGCCCGTCCAGCGCCAGGTGACGATGGCGGAGACGGCGATCTGCGAGGGCCAGGTGTCGGCGTACCAGTTGATGTGGTGGATGCCGACCGCGTCCAGCGCCCAGTTGATGAACCCGTAGTCCGGGTTGAACAGTTGGACGAACACCAGGGTCGCGGCGGCGATCGAAGTGGCGTACGGGGCGAGGATCGCCACCCGGAGGAAGCCGCGGGCCCGCATCCGGTGGTTCAGCAGGTGGGCGAGCCCCAGCGCCATCAGCAACTGCGGGACGGTGGAGATCACCCCGATCGTGAAGGTGTTGCGCAGCGCCGTCCAGAACTGGTCGTTGGACCACAGCCGGGTGTAGTTGCCGAGGCCCTTCCACTCCATCACGTCCGGCTTCAGCAGATCGACGTGGTGCAGCGACAGCCAGCCCGTCCAGATCAGCGGGAACAGGCCGAAGGCGGCGAAGCAGAGGAAGAACGGGGCGATGAAGGCGTACGGCGAGGCCTTCAGGTCGAGCCGGTACAGGCGGGAGCGCCAGGCGGGGCGCCCCGGGGGGACGGGTGGGGTCGCGGCGGGGGCGTTGGTGGCCACGTGGGGCTTCCTTCCCGGGGTGGCGAGGGGCGGCGGAGCGGAGCCCGGCCGGGCAGTCGGTGACCGGGGCAGCGGCCGGGTCAGTGGCCGACCTTGTCGTCGACCAGCTTGGTGACGTTGCTCCACGCCTTGGCCGGGTCGGTGCCGTGCTCCTCGATGTCGAGGACGCCGTTGTCGGTGATGATCGTCTTCACGTTGCCGTCCTGCTCGCCGATCGGCGCCGGCGTGACGGTCTGCGCGGTGGTGGCGAAGATCTGGCCGGTCGGGGCGTTGTTGAAGTACTCGGCCCTGGCGCCCTGGACGGCGGGCTGCTGCAGACCGCCCACGGTGGACGGCAGGTTGCCGACCTTGGTGAACACCTTCGCCTGCTGCTCCGGCGCGGTCAGCCAGGCGGCCAGCGCGGCGGCCTCCTTGGTGTGCTTGCCGGACTTCGGGACGGTCAGGAACGCGCCGCCCCAGTTCGAGGCGAGCGGCGGGGCCGCGACGTCCCACTTGCCCTTGCCGGCGTCGCCGGAGTACTTGCTGATGATGCCGGTCATCCAGGACGGGCAGACCACGGTGGCGAACTTGGCGTTCGCGAACGCGGCGTTCCACGGGTCCTGGAACTGGCGCAGACCGGCGCTGATCCTCGCCTGCGAGGCGGAGACCGCCAGGTCCCAGGCATTCTTGACGCCCGGGCTGGCCTTGTAGACCAGCTTGCCCTCGGCGTCCGAGTACTGCAGGGGCTCGGCCGACAGCGCGGCGTTGAACAGGCCGGAGGCGGAGTCGGTGAAGAACGTGCCCGCCGGAGCCTTCGACTGGTAGCTCCTGCCCGCCTCGACGAACTTCGACCAGTCGCCGGCCCACAGCTTGCCGACCTCGGCGCGGTCGGTGGGCAGACCGGCCTGCTGGAACAGGTCGGTGCGGTAGCAGATCGCCATCGGGCCGATGTCGGTGCCCAGCCCGATCAGCGCGCCCTTCGGGGTGGTGGCCTGCTTCGCCTTCCAGCCCAGCCAGTTGGCCGGGTTGACGCCCTCGGACTTGCCGAGGTCCACGAACTTGTCGCCCAGCGTGTTGGCGGCCTGCGCGATGTACCCGACCTCGACCGCCTGGATGTCGGCCAGACCGCTGCCGGACGCCAGGTGGGTGGTCAGCGCGTCCCAGTACTTCTGGCCGTCCTGGACGGTGTCGTACTTGATCGTGACGTTCGGGTGCGCGGCCATGTACTCGTCGTACAGGCCGGCCTCCTTGTAGCCGAAGGTGCCGAAGTCGCCGACGGTCAGGGTGATCTTCGCGTTGGCGTCGCCCGAACCGCTGCCGTTGCCGCTGCCGCTGCCGCTGCCGTTGCCGCTGCCGCCGTCCGAGCCGGACGAGCAGGCCGTGAGCAGCAGGGCGGAGGTGGCCAGTACGGCGGTGGCGAGGACGGCGGCTCTGCGGGGGCGGGAGGTGGTGCGCATGGGGGTGAACTCCTTTGTCCGGGTGGTGGGTCCGGGTCTTCCGGGGTGGAGCGGAGAGGTTCTCGGAGGTTCTTGGATGTTCTTCGTGCGCTGATTTCCGACTAGAGTGCGGGAGTGCTGTGGGAGCGCTCCCACACTTGGCATGCCGGAAGGTTGCTGGGTCGCCGGGGTGAGTGTCAAGACATGGCGACGCAAACGTTGCCGGAGCGTTTCCGGTTGCGACGGCCCGGCGCGGGGCCGGCCTTCGGGCTGCCCGGAAGCCGAAGCGCGGTGCGCCCCGGAGGGTCGTGAACGGCGCGGGACCGGCCACAATGAACAGTCCGTGCGGGCGCCGGACGGACCCCACCGGAACCGTGCTGCCCGCCCCGTCCGTCCCATCCGTCACAGAGACCGAGAGGTGCAGCGATGAGCCCGACCGCACAGCGCCCCGAAGCGCTCCACCCGGGCGCCGGCGGCAGAGCCACCGCGCGCCCCACCCTGGAGGAGGTGGCCGCACTGGCCGGCGTCGGCCGCGGCACCGTCTCCCGGGTCGTCAACGGCTCGCCCCGGGTCAGCGCCAAGGCCCGCGAGGCCGTCCAGAACGCCATCGCGGAACTCGGCTACGTCCCCAACCGGGCCGCCCGCACCCTGGTCACCTCGCGCACCGACTCCATCGCGCTGGTCGTCCCAGAGGCCGAGACCCGGCTGTTCTCCGAGCCGTACTTCTCCGACATCATCAGCGGCGTCTCGGCCGAACTCGCCGAGACCGACATGCAGTTGCTGCTGATCCTGGTCCGCAACCAGCGCGAGCGCGAACGCCTCTCGGCCTACCTGACCGCCCAGCGGGTCGACGGCGTCCTGGTCGTCTCGGTGCACCGCGACGACCCGCTGCCCGCCCTGCTGGAGAGCCTGGAGATCCCGTCCGTGCTGGCCGGCCGGCGCGGCGACCTCGAGCCGCTCAGCTACGTCCACGCCGACAACGCCGGTGGCGCCCGGATGGCCGTCCGGCACCTGCTGCGCCGCGGCTGCCGCCAGGTCGCCACCCTCACCGGCCCGCTGGACATGGAGGTCGCCCAGGCCCGCCTCGGCGGCTACCGCCGGGCCTTGGAGGAGTCCGGACACCCCTACGACGAGGAACTGGTCGGCCTGGCCGACTTCACCGAGGAGGGCGGCCGGGTCGCGATGCGCGAACTCCTGGAACGGCGGCCCGAACTGGACGGCGTGTTCTGCGCGTCCGACGTGATGGCGGCCGGCGCGATGCAGGTGCTGCGGGCCGCCGGCCGGCGGATCCCCGACGACGTCGCGGTGATCGGCTTCGACGACTCGATCGTGGCCCGGCACACCGACCCGCCGATGACCAGCGTGCGCCAGCCGATCGAGGAGATGGGCCGCACCATGGCCCGGCTGCTGCTGGACGAGATCGCCGAACGCGGCCGGGCCCGGCGGCAGGTGGTGCTGGCGACCGAGTTGATCGTCCGCGAATCCGCCTGACCGCCGGGGCGGGTGGCTGCCGGGGGTGGGTGGTTGGTGGGCGGGTGACCGCCGGGGCGGGTGGCTGCTCGGGCGGGTGACCGCCGGGGCGGGTGGCCGCTGGGCGTTGCGGCCTGCGCCTCTGTGCGTGGGGCGGGTGACCGCCGGGGCGGGTGGCCGCTGGGCGTTGAGGCCCGCGCCTTTGTGTGTGGGGCGGGTCAGGAGTTGGGGCGCAGCGTCCAGAGGATCTCCAGCACGCCGGTGACGGCGCCGTCCTCGCGGGTGATCTCCACGGTGATCGGGAACTCGGGGCGCTTGCCCTCGTCCAGCTCGGCGAGCACCTCGGCGGCCGGGCGGCCCAGCGTGGCCGTGGCCGTCACCACACCGCGGGCGAGCTTCTTGAAGGAGATCTCGCCGACCGTGGGCAGCGGCACCGCGCGGCCCATCTGGTCGCCGAACGCGGCCAGCACGATCGCGCCGCTCGCCGACTCGGCCAGGGTGAACATCGCGCCCGCGTGCGGCCCGCCCACGTGGTTGCGGTACTCCGGCAGGTCGGGCAGCCGCAGCACGGCCCGCTCCGGGGTGGTCTCCAGGTACTCCAGCTGCAGGGTCTTCACCATCGGGACGGTGTCGGTGAGCAGCTGGCCGATCGCAGTAGTGGTCATGGCGCTGATGTTACTGACAGGTAGCTTCGGCGTCCACGATGGATCGGGCCGACGTGCGGGCCGATGCGCCGCTGATGCCCTGTCAGGTGTGTGTCCGTCCGGCCGGGCCGGGCCAGTGGGGATTCGGGCCCGGCGGGCCGACGGCCGGAGTGGACCGGCTGACGACCGGTGCGGGCCGGCCGACGACCGGTGCGGGCCGGCTGGGGGCCGGTGTTGACACATGCAAGAAGGGCCCTGGCCAATTCCCTTGGCCAGGGCCCTTCTTCGATGGGGTGAGCGACGGGACTCGAACCCGCGACCACCTGGACCACAACCAGGTGCTCTACCAACTGAGCTACGCCCACCATCTGTCCGGCGCTTTCCCGCTTTCGCGTTCCCGCTCCGACAGGAAGAACTCTACAGGATGCTGAGCAGTGCTTGCGCCACGGTTTTCCGGAGCGCCCGGACCCGAGCCCTGGTCAGGTGGTGGGCACCTGGTGGCGGGCGGCGATCTCGCGGGCGGTGTCGCCGTCCGGACCGGGCTGCGGGACGAACACCGCCTCGCGGTAGTACCGGAGTTCGGCGATCGACTCGCGGATGTCCGCCAGCGCGCGGTGGCTGCCGCCCTTCTGCGGGCTGTTGTAGTAGGCGCGGGGGTACCAGCGGCGGGCCAGTTCCTTGATCGAGGAGACGTCCACTATCCGGTAGTGCAGGTGCCCCTCCAGCTCCGGCATGTCCCGGGACAGGAAGCCGCGGTCGGTGGCCACCGAGTTGCCGCACAGCGGCGTCTTGCCGGCCTCCGGCACGTGCTCGCGGATGTACGCCAGCACCCGCTCCTGGGCCTCGGCCATGGTCAGGCCGTCCGCGAGCTCGTCGAGCAGGCCCGAGGCGGTGTGCATCTCCCGCACCACCTCGGGCATGTTCTCCAGCGCCTCGGCGGGCGGGCGGATGATCACATCCACGCCCTCGCCGAGCACGTTCAGCTCGGAGTCGGTCACCAGGGCGGCGACCTCGATCAGGGCGTCCCGATCGAGGTCGAGGCCGGTCATCTCACAGTCGATCCATACCAAGCGGTCATTCACGCCCCTCAGCCTACGGCGCGGTCGCGCGCCCCCGACACCGCACGCGCGCCGTCCGGACCGAAGTCCGCCGTCCCGCGCGCCCCGCGCTCCGGCCCGGTCTCCGGACGGTGTGCCAGCCGCTGACCGCGGGCGCTCGGCTGCTGGCCGTCCGGGTCCTCCGCGATCGCATGCTCCACCGGCCGGTCCTTTCGCTCCGCACCGTCGAGCGGATTGGCACGGTCGGAACGGTCGGCCGGGGACGAGCCGCGACCTCCCGGGTACGCCGCGCTCGGCCGCACCGGCTGGCCCGGCGACGGCTGCGCGTGCGCATGCGCGGGCGGGGGGCCCTGATGGGCACTCGGGTACGGGACGCCCGGCTGCCCGCCCGGCTGCGCCGTACCCGCGCCACCGGCGGGGCGGGCGGCGTACCGCGGGTCGCCCGGACGCTCGTTCAGCCGCGAACCCAGCACCCCCGCCGGCGGACCCGCCTGCGGCGGCACCAGCGGCCGCTGCCGAGGCCGCCCCGCCGCACCGGCAGGACCACCCAGGCCCGGACCGCCGAGGCCGGAACCGCCCACGCCCGGGCCGTTCACCCCGCCCGCGCCCTGACCATGCGCCATCCCGAGGTTCCCGGAGGGACCCTGGCCGTGCTGGCCGTGCCCGCCCGGACCCGCCCCGCCCGGCCCATTGCCCAGCACACCCGCCGCGCGCTCGGCCGGAACACCCGCCGAGGGCACCGTCGAGCTGCCGGCCGCCGGACGCCGGGCCCGGAAGGTGGTCCGGTACGCGGCCGGGGAGACACCCAGCTGGCGGCGGAAGTGACCGCGCAGCGCCACCGGGGAACGGAAGCCGCAGCGACGGGCGACGTCGTCCACCGACAGGTCGGAGGTCTCCAGCAGCCGCTGCGCCTGCAGCACCCGCTGGGTGATCAGCCACTGCAGCGGGGCGCTGCCGGTGAGCGTGCGGAACCGGCGGTCGAAGGTGCGCCGCGACATGTAGGCGCGGGCCGCCAGGACCTCGACGTCGAACTGCTGGTTGAGGTTCTCCAACGCCCAGGTGACCACCTCGGCCAGCGGGTCGTTGCCGATCTCCTCAGGTAAAGACTGATCGATGTACTGGGCCTGACCTCCGCCACCGCGCCGGTTGGGCACCACCAGCCTGCGGGCGAGCGCGTTGGCGGCCTCCGCGCCGTGGTCGCTGCGGACCACGTGCAGACAGAGGTCGATGCCGGCCGCGGTGCCGGCGGAGGTCAGCACATCGCCGTCGTCCACGAACAGTTCGCGCGGATCGACGTGGACCCGCGGGTAGCGCTTGGCCAGCGTCGGCGCGTACATCCAGTGGGTGGTTGCCGGGCGCCCGTCGAGCAGCCCCGCCGCTGCCAGGACGAAGGCGCCGGTGCAGAGGCCGATGATCCGGGCCCCCTCGTGGTGCGCCTTGCGCAGGGCGGCGATGGCCTCGACCGGCGGAGGCTGCGAGATCGAACGCCAGGCGGGCACCACGATGGTGCCGGCCCGGGACAGCGCCTCCAGCCCGTACGGTGCGGTGAGGGTCAGTCCGCCGGTGGTGGTCAGCGGCCCCTCCTCGCCGGCGCACACCAACAGCCGGTAGCGGGGGACTCCGGCGTCCTGGCGGTCCACGCCGAACACCGACAGCGGGATCGAACTCTCGAAGATCGGCGCCCCACTGAACAGCAGCACCGCGACGGTCTCACGCCGACGCCGCCCGGCAAGCTTGCGCGGAGCGCCCAGCACGCCCGGGCCGGTGGCGGCGAGTGCGTCGGACCCGGAGCCGGATCCCGAACTGCCGCCCACGGACGAGGGATTGGAAGGGCCGACGGCGAGGCTGCCGTGACCGGCGAGCGGGGCGGCAGGCTGCTGGACCGGAGCCGAGGTGTACTGACCCGAAGTCAGCGCACCGCAGCCGCCCTGGGGTTGATGGCCATTCGAACCACCACCGAGTGAACCGGGAGCGGTACCACCGAACTTGCCGAGTCTCGCTCCGCCACCGGGAAGGACCGACGGCTGGCGGCCGCCTTCAGGACCCGCGTCGCTCCTGCTCACCCTGCTCAAGGCGCTCCAGCCCCCTCGGTGGTGTGGTGGTCTCGGCTGCCGCTCTGCGAGCCAAGATCGAATCTACTTGGTGGACCGTTGCTGTTGTGACAAGTTCACCATCCGACGCTATGTCGACATGGCAATTTGGCGTGAAGCATTCGATCACGAAGCGTGGCACCCGTCGACCCCGCTGTGAAGGGGGCGCGGACAACCGTGGCTGGTTGTCGCACGACCTGTTCATGATTCACCCGCCGCCGACACACCTGTCGGCCGCTGTGTGCTGCGGCTTTGCCCGAACAGCGGGCCCGGCCCGCAAGTTGGCCGAAAACGTACGGTTCAAATCGGGGGCGTGAACCTACTCCTCACGCGCCACAGCGCACACCTGAGCCAAGATCCCCGCGCCCCGTCAGCCCCCCGGCCCAACCCGAATCGGCCACCTCCGACCGCCTCCCACCTCACACTCCGTCACTTCGTACCCCCCATTTCCCTCCCGTCACTCCAGCCCCACGGGCCCCACCCGCCCCACCACCGCCATCGGCCGGCCAACCCCTCCGGCGCCACATGCCGTCGGGGCGCGCGCCGCACATTCGTCCGAATCCAACCCCCTTGCAGGGAGGGCCGCTTGCGCCCTTGGGTTGCCCTGCCGGGCGCTCTCGCGACTGCGTGCTGTGCGGGCTCAACTTGCCTGCCGGGCGGGCGGGTTGACCGCTCGCGAGAAGCGGCGCCGACCACGTGCGCTGCCGCTCTCCCGCGCGGCTGGTCTCTGTGCGGCTGGTCTCCGCGCGGCTGGTCTCTGTGCGGCCGGTTTCTGCGTGGCTGGTCTCTGCGCTGCCGCTCTTCCGTGCGGCTGGTCTCTGCGCGGCCGAGTCGGGTAGGCAACTCGACCTCGGTGGACGGGAGTTCGGGATCCCTCAGGAGCTCATCCGGCGGCAGCTGAGATGTCGCTCCAGTGGCCCTGGACCGAGGACTGGGCCTGAGGCTGGGCCCGCTCCTGGGCGATGGACGGCCGGACGGATGGTGTGACGGCGGAGGCGGCGGGGCCAAGAGGTGTCAGCGGCACTGCCCGGGTGAACGATGCGGGCTGGGCGGCAGGCGCGGTCGGCCCGCTCGGGGCGGGGGAGGGGGCCAGTCGGGAGGCCGGGACGGCGATACGGGTCCGGGGCGGCCGCTTGCGGCCGGGCGTCCCGGTGGCGAAGTTCCGTGCGGCGGTGGGGCGTTCGTCCGTGCCGAGGACCAGGCGCACCGCCTCCGGAAGGTCCGGTGCGCTGACGGTCGGACGGTAGCCGCGCTCGGCCCACGGGCGGCCGTGGTGCAGCCAGACACTGCGGAGCCCGGTGGCCTCCGCCCCGGCGATGTCGGACGGACCGTAGTCACCGACCATCCAGGCCTGGGCGGTCCAGTCCCCCACCGGGCGGAACCCGCAGCGCCGGGCCGCGATTTCGAAGATCAGCGGATCAGGTTTGACGCAGCGGGCCTCCTCCGAGATGACCCAGCCGTCCACCAGGGCGGCGAGCCCGGTGAGTCGGATCTTCTCCAACTGCGGCAGCGTCCCGCCGTTGCTGACGATCCCCAGCGTCCACCCTGCCTCGCGGGCCGCTCGTAACACACTCGAATGCGAATCCGGGCAGCTGATATGGGAGTTGATGCTGCGGCGATAATGCCCGAGCATCGACTCGACCGAGCGATCGATGCCGTAGCGGCGCTTTGCCGCGCCCAGTACGGTGCTGCGCGGCACGTAACCACTGCCATCGAGCATGACCAACCAGTCGAGGTCACCGGCGGGCAGGCCGTTCTCGGCGAGGAAGTCCTCCGCCCAGGCCCGGAACGCGGCATCCCTGGGCAGCAAGGTGTTGTCGAGGTCGAGCAGCAGCAGCGGCATGTCGAGCATGCTGCCAGCGGGCGCCCCATATGCAGGTGGCAATTGCCAAAGGCGAATTGAATTCCCACGAATTGGCCGAATCCGGCCGCTACGGTCCCAACTCGGGTCATGATCGCCCGAATCCCCCTTCTGCGCCCCCCAACTGCCTTGCGCGGCCCATGTTGACCATTCACCTGCACCGTCCACGGGCAGGCGCGATCTCTGGCGATGACAGTCGGATCACGTTGTGTGCCTGCCCTGTTGCGCGTACGGCGGCTCGTCGGTCAAGCTCCATGGAACTCGCCGCAGAAGGGGCGCGCACGCCGGCGTGTGATTCCCCCACAAGCGGGAACCTGGTCGTACCGAGGGCTTCGCCGCTGGGTGCGGCCCAATCCGCGCCGTACTCTGAAAGGCACAGGTCGCCAACGGTGGTAGTCGTTTCCGAACGGTCCGCCACCGCGGTCGTGCCTCCCCCCGGGCCAGGGCGGTCCGCCGCCGTGTCCCCCTGTGCAGGCCCATCCCGGTTGAAGAGTTTTGAGCCATGGCTGGTCGAGAGCCTTCCCGTTCTGCCCACGGCAGTTCGCGGGACGACAGGTCCGCTGCCGAGCTCCTCGGCACCCCGCCGGGAGCCGACCCGGCGCGCCGCCCCAACACCGACGCCACCGTTGACGAAGGCAGCCGCCGAGCCCGCGACCCTGACGCCGCTGGGCGCGGCGGTACCGACGTGCGCGGGCGCGGTGGCACCGACGTACGCGGGCGCGGTGCGGCCGATGGACGCGGGCGCGGTGGCACCGACGTACGCGGGCGCGGTGCGGCCGATGGACGCGGCCGCGGTGGCACCGACGTACGCGGGCGAAGTGAGGCCGATGGGCGCAGCATCGCCGAGGACGTGCCCGAGCGTTCTGACCGGACGGGCGCCGCTGGCCCCTCCGTCCCTTCTGGCTGGACGAGTTGGGCGGCTTCACGGGGGCGTGCGGGCGTGTTCGGACGCCCCGCCCGCCGACGGCGTCCGGACCGGCCGGGGCCCGACGAGCCAAGGCACCCGACCCCTGCCACTCCCGGCTCGGCGGCTGATCCCGCCGCCGCCCCACGATCCGGTACTGCGGAGGACGCGATGACCGACAGTTCCCGTCCGACCGTCGGCCGCCGTGATGGTGAAGGCGAACCGCAGCTCCAGGAACACGGCTCCCGTGCCTGCGACCCGCAGTTCCAACACGGCGTGGTGGTCGGCTTCGACGGCTCGCTCTCCAGCGAACGCGCCCTGGCCTACGCCGTCGGCATGGCCCGCCGCTCCCAGTGCGGCCTGGTGATCGTCCACGTCGCCAACCGTCTTCCCGCCACCGTCTGGGCCGGCTGCGAACCGCCCGTCTTCGTGGACCTCCCCGACCAGCGCACCGAGATCCTCGGCCTCGAACTCGCCTGCGCCGACTTCCTCTCCGGCGTCCCCTGGATCCTGGTCGAACGGGGTGGGGACATCTGCCACGAGATCGAGGAGGTCGGCCGCGAGTACGCCGCAGATGCCATCGTGGTCGGCAGTACCCACGGGCTGTTCGGGAAGATCTTCGGCTCGGTCTCCGGCCGCCTCGCCCGCCGCGCGAACCGCCCGGTCATCGTCATCCCCTGACCGACCCGACTGGCTCCGTTTCCGCCCTGCCTGCCCTGCCCGCGCGGCCGCCCACCCGGGCCCGTCGCATCTTGGCCGCGCCCTCTGATCTCTCGCCCCGCACCTGCCGGCGCCGCTGTCGGATCATGGCCGGATGCGGGTGGGAGGAACCGGCCACCTGGGGTTCGGGAAGGCTCGCGGCGCGGGGGCGCCCGGCAGCCGGATACAGCCGAATGGATCGTTCCGGCGTCGGGGTGTGCGTCACATCGGTTATCGGGCCGGGGTGTGGTGAACCATTCGCAGGCGACCAGTCGTCATATCTTCTTACTGGCTGTGGAGTGGCGCGCGGCCACAGCCGCGACTCGCCGTCACATGTCCCCTGTAATCGGAGCTGCCCTCCTGGTGCCGGCCGTCCTCGGGGCCTGGACCCCGGGCCCCGGCACCACCCGAGGCGGGGAGGTACGCGAAACCCTGACGCTCAGCGTCAGCACCAACACCAGTACCGACCTCGGCGTGCGGCTTCGCGCCTGAGGTGGCCACCCGGACCTACCGCCTCACCAACCACGCCGAGCACCAGCTCGCCGACCTCGTGCTGAGCGACTCCCAACTGCCGGGCGGCCAAGCCCAATGCGATGCGGCCGAAGCATCCCGCCGGACGGCAGCCTCGACTGCACCGCCTCGTTCACGGCCACCGGCGGATCCCAGATCGTTCAGGTCACCGCCACTGCCGAGGCCGTCGCCGAAGCCACCGGCCCGACTGCCGCAGGCCCACGCCGATGCAACCGCCGGCTACCTGGGCATCGCCGCCGGTCTTGTTCTCACCCGGGTGGGAGTGCCCACCGGCACCGGCCTGTCCCACCGGTCCGTGCCGGAGGCGGCGCCGACCGTGCTGGAGGGGTGCCGACCATGGGTAACCGCCGTGCCTCGCCGAGAGCGCTGACCGCGGTCCGCGGGACCGTTGACCTCCGGTACCGCCTGGAGACGTTCGGCGATGTTCCGATCACCGACATCTCCGTGGTCGAGGGCTGCCCGGCATGGGAACAGTGAGCTGTTCGGGCCCCGACGGCGGCCGCACCCTCGCCCCCCGGCAGGGCGTCGACTGTCAGGCCTTCGGGACCGCCCTCCCGGGCCACCAGATCGGCACGGCGCACGCTCAGGGTCTGGCGGACGACGCGACCGTCGGACCGGACGGCAAGCTCCAAGCACCACGCCAGGTCTCCGCCGACGCGGCCGGAGCCTATGACGGGTTCAGCCCCACCCCGCCAGCCGCAGAACCGGCACCCACCACACCTGGCGGAGCAACAGTCCCAGGCGCCGGCGTGACCACAGGTACAGGCACTGGGACCGGGAACCGCCACTGGTACGGGTGCAGGCGTCGGCACTGCCACCGGTACGGGGGCAGGGGCAGGAGCCGCTGCGGGCTCGGCCGGCGTTCCTTGCGCTGCCGTTCCTTGCGCTGCCGTTCCCGGTGCCGGAGGCGTCGGCGCGGCTGCTGGAGTGGCGGCGGCTCCGGCGGGGCTACTTCCTGTGCCCGTTCTGGGTGCAGGGGCCGCTGCTGCGGCCGCGCCCGGTCAGCAACCCCTCGCGACCCCGGGCCAGCCCGCAGCAGCGGCCCCTGCGGGCCAGGTGCTGGCGCCGTTCCTGCCCGGGACAGCACCAGCACTGCTGCCTGGTGGGACGGCCTTCGCGCTACCGGCCTCGCTCTTTGCAGTGCCGGGTACGGTCGGCGCCGCAACTGGCCTTGGCGGAAACCGGGTTGGGGTCGGTGCGGCCAACCCGGGGGAGGGCTTGGCGAGTGGTGGGGCGGCACTCGGTCCGGTCTCGGGCGCGACTGCCGGACGGAGTGAGGGGACAGCCTCCGGGCCGAACCAGGGTGCGCGCTTACGGGCGCGAGCCCTGGATCGAAAGCGTCGGCCGGCGGGCAAATCGCCGGGCGGGCAGATACAGGCCGAGCCCGGGAACGAGGACTGGACGCCTCAGGAGGGGGAGGGCAACCCGTGGGACACCGAGGTAATGATGCTGCCGTTGGCGATCCTCCTTCCTGTGCTGTGTGTTGGCGGCAGCGTTCTCCGCGCGGGGGCGGTGGCGACGGTGAGCGCGCACGGAGAGATGATCCGACCGGCCGGTGGCGGGACCGTGACCGACCTGGTGATGTCCGGGGTTGTCGATGGCGCAACTGTTGTCGAGTCAAGGAACGGTGCACAGCAGACGGCCGCGCTTGCCGTCCGGCCGTCTGCGACCGTCCACGGCGGCCGGATCGGCGCGGTGCAGGGGGCCAGGGTGGCGGGAACGGACGGTGGCGATGCTGATCGTCGCGATCGCCGCCGTGTCGGGTGCGGCGCTCGCGCTGGTGATCGGCCTGCTGTCGGGGCAGACCAGGCGGGCGCGGGAGGGGTCCACGACACCGCAGGCGCTGTCCTTTGCCGGGGCGGCGATCCTCGGCTTCTTCGCGCTCTTCCTGGGCTTCAGCATCGCCGGCACCTGACACCAGCTCAACTCGGCCCGCCAGCACACCTACGAGGAGTCGCGGGCTCTGGCGAGGCCTACTGGAACGCCGGCGTTCTGCCGGCCGCTGACCGGGCGCTGGTGCGGGACGGGCTACGGAACTACACCAGGGTGGTGATCGACGACGAGTGGAAGGCGATGCAGCACGACACCGGCAAAGCCAGGTCGCCTGGCAGGCGGTCGACGAGGTGCGGGCCGCAGTCGATCACGCCACGGTGCAGACCGCGGCGGCAACGAGCGCGTGGACCGATGTGCTGCGCAGCCTGTCCGAGGTCAACGCCATGCGGAACGCGCACTGGGTGATATTCGTGCGTCCGTGCCGGTGGTGGCGATCGGCGGCCTCCTGGTGGGCGCGCTGTTCGTCCTGGCCACGCCGCCGGTGATCGGCCTGATGGCCAACACGCGCAATCTGATGCTGATGTGTTTCGTGGGTGCCTCCGTGGCGTTCGGGGTGAGCATGGTGGCGGTGATGAGCGGGCCGTTCTCCGGCGCGGTGCGGATCCAGCCGACCGCTTTCCAACTGGCGTTGGAGCGCTTCGACCAGATCGACACCGACGCCAGGACGTCGGCTCTGCCGCCGTTTCAACCTTGGCCGGCGGACCGACCTGCGGGTAAATCAGGACGCGGCGGGTCCGGACGCTCCTGCAGGTGCTGGGCCGTCAACAGGGTTGTGTCAGTGCGGGGTTCAGGAGTTCACGCCGAGCTCGCGCGCGATCAGCATGCGCTGGACCTCCGAGGTGCCCTCGCCGATCTCAAGGATCTTGCAGTCGCGCCAGAACCTGGCGACCGGGTACTCGTTCATGAAGCCGTAGCCACCGTGGATCTGGGTCGCCTCGCGAGCGTTGTCGACCGCAGCCTCGGAGGCGTACAGCTTGGCAATGGCTGCCTCCTTCTTGAAGGGCTCGGAGTGCAGCAGCCGGGAGGCGGCGTCCCGCCAGGCCAGGCGGGAGGTGTGTGCGCGCATCTCCATGTCGGCGAGCTTGAACTGGATGACCTGGTTGGCGCCGATCGGCCGGCCGAAGGCGCGGCGGGTACCGGCGTAGGACAGTGACTGGTCGACGCACCCCTGGGCCAGGCCGGTGGCCAGGGCCGCGATGGCGATGCGGCCCTCGTCGAGGATGCGAAGGAACTGGGCGTAACCGCGGCCCTGGCGGCCGAGCAGGTTGGCCGCAGGAACTCGGCAGTCGGTGAAGGACAGTTCGCGGGTGTCGGAGGCGTTCCACCCGACCTTCGAGTACTTCTTCGACACCTGGAACCCGGGAGTTCCAGTGGGGACGATAATGGAGGAGATTTCCCTCGTGGGCGAGTTATTTACGCCCTCATCACTCGAATGTGCGATCGGTTCGGTCAGTGCGGTGACGGTCACCAGCCCGGTGATATCGGTTCCGGAGTTGGTGATGAAGCACTTGCTGCCGTTGATCACCCACTCGTCGGTGGCCGCGTCGTAGCGCGCGGTGGTGCGCGTAGCACCGGCGTCAGTGCCGCCCTCGGGCTCGGTCAGGCCGAACGCGCCGAGCATCTGGCCGGACGTCAACTTCGGCAGCCACTCGCGCTTCTGCTCTTCGGTGCCGAAGAGGTGAATCGGCATGGCGCCGAGCGAGACCGCCGCTTCCAAGGTGATCGCCACCGAGGAATCGACCCGGGCCAGTTCCTCCAGGGCCAGGCAGAGCGCGAAGTAGTCGCCGCCCATGCCGCCGTACTCCTCGGGGAAGGGCAGCCCGAACAGGCCCATTCGCCCCATTTCCCGAATAATTTCGTACGGGAATTCATTCTGCTCGTAGTATTCGCCGATCTTCGGCGCAACCACGTCGTTGGCGAACTCCGCAACGGTGCGGCGAAGTTCTTCGTAGTCACTGCTCAGCCGGTGGTCGAGCACGGGTGATCCTCCCGGGATCGAGGCCTGGTGGGCCGGGTGGGGGTTGTGGAATCGGATGTCAGGCCGTGGGCCCGAGCAGGGCGCGGACGGTCCGCGAGGGGCTGGGGCGGCCGAGTTGACGCGCCATCCAGCCGCTGGTGTCGGCGAGCGCCGCCAGGTCGACGCCGGTCTCGATGCCCAGGCCATGCAGCATCCAGACCAGGTCCTCGGTCGCCAGGTTGCCGGTCGCGCTCTTGGCGTACGGGCAGCCGCCGAGGCCACCGGCGGAGGCGTCCACCACCGTCACGCCGGAGCGGAGCGCGGCCAGCGTGTTGGCCAGTGCCTGCCCATAGGTGTCGTGGAAGTGCACCGCGACCTGGCCGATCGGTACGCCGGAACGAGTGAACTCGTCGATCAGTGCCTTGACCTGGCCGGGCGTCGCGACGCCGATGGTGTCGCCGAGGCTCAGCTCGGCGCAGCCCATCTCCAGCAGCGTCAGGCCGTGCCGGACCACCTGGGGGATCGGGACGGGCCCCTCCCACGGGTCGCCGAAGCACATCGACAGGTAGCCACGCACTGGGACGCCCGCCGCCGTGGCACGTTCGACCACGGGCCGGAACATGGCCATCGCCTCGTCCGCAGAGCGGTTGAGGTTGCGTCGGGCGAACGTCTCGGTGGCGCTGGCGAACACCGCGACCTCGCCGACGTGGTGGGCCAGCGCCCGATCCAGCCCGCGCTCGTTGGGTACCAGGACGGGCAGGCGCAGGCCCGGATGCCTCGCGGACAGATCGGCCAGCCGCGGCATCAGCTCCTCGGCATCGGCCAGCTGCGGCACCCATTTGGGGTGGACGAAGCTGGTGGCTTCGACAGTGCGCAGTCCGGCGGCGGCGAGCCGGGCGATGAACTCCGCCTTGACCTCGACGGGGACGAGGCTGCTCTCGTTCTGCAGCCCGTCGCGCGCACCGACCTCGTGGATCCGTACTCGGGCGGGCAGATCGGGGTCGCGCACAGGATCCGGCAGGCCGAGTTCCAGCACGGTCGGCTCGGGGGTGGCCCGGTCGGGAGCGGTGGTCATCCTGCAGCCTCCTGCAGTTTCGCGGTGGGGCCGGGTTCCGCTCCGGCGTTGGCGTCCATTCCGGTGCTGCCTCCGGCTGCCGCCCCGATGGCGGCGGCTTCCTCGTCGTCGGGGGCGACCGCCACCAAGGGCTCGTCCATCGCGACGGTCGCACCGGCGGTGACCCGCAGGTCCTCGACGGTGCCGTCATGCGGCGCGGAGATGACGTGTTCCATTTTCATGGCCTCCAGCACCAGCAATGCCTGTCCGCGGCGGACCCGCTCGCCGGCCTCGACCTTCACCACGGTGACGGTGCCGGGCATCGGAGCGGTGAGGGTGCCGTGGTGGGCGGTGCCGGCGGCGGCGCGCTCGGCGATTGCATCGAACGGGTGAACGGGCCAGGCGTCTCCGTCGGCGCCGAGCCAGTGCGTGATGCCACCCGCGGTGCGTTCCTCGGCGACTGTGAAAGTGGCCTGCAGGCCGTCAACCGCAAGGCGGAGGAGGCTTCCGTCCCGGGTCGCTCGAGCCTTCCGGGTCGGTCCCTCGTCGAGCCGGATCTCCCACTCGGGAGTGGTTGCGGCGGAAAAACCGATAGCGCTCTCGAATTCACCACTGGTAGTCATTCGGCAACGCACGGCAACCGGTTCGTGGCCGGCAAGCCGGAGTCGGTGCGTGGTCCATGCGGCCTCGCCGCCAAGTCGCCACCCCGAAGGGAGGGAGAAGGGATCGGTCCAGCCGTCGGAGGCGTCGGCGTGACCGAGTTCGAGCTGTCGCACCAGTGCGGCGGCGAAGTAGAGCAGGTCGATCGTTTCGGGTCGGGTGTACGGAGAGCTCAGCTGGGAGGGGTCCTGCTGGGCGCTGCGTTCCACCAGGCCGGTGTCGAGCCGACCTGCCGCCACGTCGGGCTGAGCCAGCAGCCGGCGCAGGTAGCCGGTGTTGGTGGTGACGCCCAGGATGCGGGTCTCGGCAAGTGCGGCCCGCAGCCGACGGATCGCGGTGGGACGGTCGGGCCCGTACGCGATCACCTTGGCGAGCATCGGGTCGTACAAGCTGCCGATCCGGTCGCCGGGTGCGATTCCGGAGTCCACCCGGATGCCCTCGCCCGAGGGCTCGTCCAGCAGCAGGACCTCACCGCCGGTGGGCAGGAAGTCCCGTTCCGGGTCCTCGGCACAGATGCGGGCCTCGATCGCGTGGCCCAGGAAGGAGATGTCGGACTGTGTGAAGGACAGGTTCTCGCCCGCAGCGACGCGCAGCTGCCATTCGACCAGGTCGAGCCGCTGCGGGCCATCGGGGCCGTTGACCGAGACGGCCAGTTCCGTGACGGGGTGTTCCACCTGGAGGCGGGTGTTCATCTCCATGAAGAAGAAGTCGAGGACGTCGTCCGTGCCGGGCCCTGCGGGGTCCCCGCCGGGAACGATGAACTCGACCGTGCCGGCGCCGGTGTAACCACAGGCTTCGGCGGCACGCACCGCGGCCGCACCCATCGCGGCCCGGGTCGGGGCGTTCAACAGGACGGAAGGAGCCTCTTCGATGAGTTTCTGATGGCGGCGCTGAAGACTGCACTCGCGCTCGCCGAGGTGCACGGTCCGGCCGTGGGTGTCGGCCAGGACCTGCACCTCGATGTGGCGCGGCTGGTCCACCCAGCGCTCCAGCAGCAGGGTGTCGTCGCCGAACGCGGTGCGGGCCACCCGGCGGGCGGCGGCGAGCTCGGCGGGCAGCTCGGCCGGGTCGCGGACCAGGCGCATGCCCTTGCCGCCGCCGCCGGCCGAAGGCTTGAGCAGCACCGGGTAGCCGATCCGGGCCGCCGCCTCGATCAGCTGCTCGTCGCTGGGCGCGCCGTCCTCGCTGCCGGGGACGACTGGCACCCCGGCGACCCGAACGGCCTCCTTGGCGTTGATCTTGTCGCCCATCAGCTCCACCGCAGCCGGCGGCGGGCCGATGAAGACCAGCCCGGCCTGCGTGCAGGCCTCGGCGAACGCGGGGTTCTCGGCGAGGAACCCGTAGCCGGGGTGGACGGCCTGTGCGCCGGCACGGCGGGCGGCGTCGAGGATCAGGTCGGTGCGCAGGTAGGTCTCGGCGGCCGAGCTGTCGCTCCGGTCGGCGGGCCCGAGCCGGACTGCCAAGTCGGCGGCCCGGACGTGCGGGGCGTCCGCGTCCGCGTCGCTGTGCACGGCGACCGAGCGCACGCCCAGCCGTCGCAAGGTGCGGATCACCCGCAGCGCGATCTCGCCGCGGTTGGCGACGAGCACGGTGTCGAACATGGAGGTGTGCCTCCGTTACGAGAAGAACGGGTGAGCGAATTGACGATGCATCAGAAGTGGTGACCGGTCCGTGGCTCGGCCCTCCGGCGGGGCGTCACATTCGGAAGACCCCGAACGGGCGGGGTTCGGCGAGCGGGGCGTTGGCGCAGGCGGTGAGCGCCAGACCGAGCACGGTACGGGTCTGCATGGGATCGATCACGCCGTCGTCCCACAGCCGTGCGGTGGCGTAGTAGGCGTTGCCCTGCCGCTCGTACTGCTCGCGGACCGGGCGCTTGAACTCGTCCTCGGCCTCGGCCGACCAGTCCTCGCCCCGGGCCTCGAACTGGTCGCGTCGGACGGTGGCGAGGACGGAGGCCGCCTGCTCCCCACCCATCACGGAGATCTTCGCGTTCGGCCACATCCACAGGAAGCGAGGTGAGTAGGCCCGGCCGCACATCGAATAGTTGCCCGCGCCGTACGAACCGCCGATCACCACGGTCAGCTTCGGTACCCGGGTGCAGGCCACCGCGGTGACCATCTTGGCGCCGTGCTTGGCGATGCCTCCGGCCTCGTACTGGCGACCCACCATGAAGCCGGTGATGTTCTGCAGGAAGAGGAGGGGGATGCCCCGCTGGTCGCACAACTCGATGAAATGTGCGCCCTTGAGCGCGGACTCGGCGAACAGCACACCGTTGTTGGCGACGATGCCGACCGGGTGCCCATGAATGTGGGCGAACCCCGTCACCAGGGTGGTGCCGTACTCCGCCTTGAATTCGGCGAAGCGGCTGCCGTCGACCAGCCGGGCGATCACCTCGCGTACGTCATAAGGGGTGCGCGGGTCCACCGGCACCGCGCCGTAGAGGCCGGCCGGGTCGACCACGGGCGGCTCGACCGGGGCGAGCGGCCAGGGCTTTGCGGGGCGCGGGCCCAGCCCGGCCACGATGGTGCGGACGATGGAGAGCGCGTGCGCGTCGTCCTCGGCCAGGTGGTCCGTCACGCCGGAGGTCCGCGAGTGCAGGTCGCCGCCGCCGAGTTCTTCGGCGGTCACCACCTCTCCGGTGGCGGCCTTCACCAGCGGCGGGCCGCCGAGGAAGATGGTGCCCTGGTTGCGGACGATCACTGCCTGGTCGCTCATCGCGGGAACGTAGGCGCCGCCCGCGGTGCACGAGCCGAGCACCGCCGCGATCTGCGGGATCCCGGCGGCGGACAGGCGCGCCTGGTTGTAGAAGATCCGGCCGAAGTGGTCGCGGTCGGGGAACACCTCGTCCTGCATCGGCAGGAAGGCCCCGCCCGAGTCCACCAGGTAGACGCAGGGCAGCCTGTTCTCCAGGGCCACCTCCTGCGCGCGCAGGTGCTTCTTCACCGTCATCGGGTAGTAGGTGCCGCCCTTGACCGTGGCGTCGTTCGCCACCACCAGGACCTCGCGCCCGGCGACCCGGCCGATGCCGGCCACGACACCGGCGGCGGGGGCGGCTCCGTCGTACAGGCCGTCGGCCGCCAGTGGGGCCAGCTCCAGGAAGGGCGAGCCGGGGTCGAGCAGGGTGTCCACCCGGTCTCGAGGCAGCAGCTTGCCGCGGGCGGTGTGCTTGGCGCGTGCCTTCTCGCCGCCGCCGAGCGCCGCCGCCGCGAGCTTGTCGCGCAGCTCGGCGACCAGCTCCCGGTGGGCCTGCGCGTTGGCGAGTCCGGCGGGTGATGCCGGATCGACCGCGCTCTCCAGTCGGGGCGCTGGTGCGGCGGCCGCGCCGAACAGCGGTACCGGCGGCGTCGATGCGGCAGCGTTTCGCGGCGAAGCCGGAGACCACGATGAGGTCGGTGCCGAAGAGGGGACCATCCCACGAGCTCCCTTGCCCTCGGATTCGGATCCGGGCAGGCCGAAGGGCGAGCCGGCCAGCCCGTGTTAATGAGCGTTAACTCTGCCGTCAGGTTAACCAGCGATAACCCGACTGTCTACGATGGGCAGCATGCCCAACCGCCCCGCCGCCCCTGCGCTCCCACGCCGTGACCAGATCCGGAAGGAGGCCGCCAGGCTGTTCGCCGCCCGCGGTTTCCTCGGCGTCGGCGTGGACGAGATCGGCAAGGCGGTCGGCATCAGCGGACCTGGCCTGTACCGGCACTTCGCCGGCAAGGACGCGATGCTCGCCGACCTCCTGGTCGGCATCAGTGAGCGCCTGCTGGAGGAGGGCCGCCGCCGGGTCGGCGCGGCCGCCGGGCCGCAGGCCGCGCTGGACTCCCTGATCGACGGTCACATCGACTTCGCGCTGGACGACCGCGACCTGATCATCCTGCACGACCGTGAACTGCTCCACCTCAAGGAGGAGGACCGCCGCCGGGTCCGCCGGCTGCAGCGCGGGTACGTCGAGCTGTGGGTCACCGTGGTGCGCGAGGCCTTCGCCGCGCTGGCCGTCGCCGAGGCGGAACCGACCGCCCGTGCCGCCGTGCACGCGGTCTTCGGTCTGCTGAACTCCACCCCGCACAGCGCTGCGCCGCAGGCCACTCCCGCGGACCTCGCCGCCGAGCGGACCGGCCTGACCCGGGAAGCGATGGCGGCGCTGCTGCGCGCGCTGGCCCAGGGTGCGTTCGTGGCGGCCTCCGCAGCGATTGTTGAGTCGAGTTCGGCCGCCTGACCTGCAGGTTTCAGGCAAGCCCGATGCTCGGGCTGAAGCTGGCTGCACCCCCGCCTAGGACGATCGGACGACCCGAAAGAAGCCGATCGTTGGAGGCGCACCCCCGCGTGCCGTGGGCAGTCTGTAGACGGGAAGGAAGCGCGGCCCCGGGTCGTTCAGCCTCCTATGCGCCCGTCGAATCCGATGGACGCTCAATCGGCCGAATGGTTAGCATCACTAAATATGCCCGAGACTCATGGTTTCCCAGAGCAAGGCTGGCTCCGCCGGCTCGGTGGCTACTGCTGGCGCTACCGTCGCAACCTGTTGCTGTCCTTCGGGGCGTCGCTCGCCGGTATGGCGATCACCGCGATCGTCCCGCTCATCACCAAGCTGATCATCGACGACGTGATCACCACGCACCGCCGCCCGCTCATGCCCTGGGCGGTACTGCTGCTGGTCGCGGCCGCCGCGGTGTTCCTGTGCACGCAGGTCCGGCGTTACTACGGTGGGCAGCTCGCGCTGGACGTCCAGCACGACATGCGCGCCGACCTGTTCCGTTCGCTGACCAGGTTCGACGGGCACCGCCAGGACCGGCTGGACACTGGCCAGGTGGTCGGCCGCGCCACTTCTGATCTGCAACTGGTCAACGGCCTGCTCTCGATGATTCCGATGATGACGGGCTACGCCCTGATGTTCGGCATGTCGATGGTGGTCATGCTCTGGCTGTCGTTGCCGCTCACCTTGATCGCGCTGGTGATGGTCCCGGCCCTGTGGTGGCTGTCCACACTCAGCCGCAAGCGCCTCTTCCCCGCCACCTGGGCCGCCCAGCAGCAGGCCGCCGAGGTCGCCGGCGTGGTGGATGCCGCGGTCGGCGGCGTCCGGGTCGTCAAGGGCTTCGGCCAGGAGGCCCAGGAGCGCGGCAAGCTGGAGCGGGTCTCGCGGGAGCTGTTCGCGGCCCGGCTCCGGTCGATCCGGTTGAACGCCCGCTATACCCCGGCCATGCAGGCGGTCCCCGCACTCGGGCAGGTTGCGGTGCTCGCCATTGGCGGCTGGCTGGCTGTCCAGGGCGATGTCACCCTCGGCACCTTCGTCGCCTTCTCCACCTACCTGGCACAGATGACCGGCCCGGTCCGGATGCTTGCGGTGGTGATCACCGTCGCCCAGCAGACCCGTGCCGGTGTCGAACGAGTCCTGCAGCTGATCGACCAGCGCCCGCTGGTCGCCGAGACCCCGGACGCCCGGCCCCTCGACCCGGACGTGGCCCCGGTCGGCACACCCGCGTTGGAGCTCGACCGGGTCGGCTTCCACTACCGGGCCGAGGAACACCCTGAGCCGGGCAGCGTCCCCGAGGGCGTTCCGGTGCTGGACGGCCTCAGCCTGCGGATCGCGCCGGGGGAGACCCTGGCCCTGGTCGGCGCGTCCGGCTCCGGCAAGTCGACCGTTGCCCAACTGGTGCCCCGCTTCTACGACCCCACCTCAGGCACCGTCCGACTGTTCGGGCAGGACGTGCGCGAAGCCACCCTCGATTCGGTGCGCGCTGCCATCGGCATCGTGCCCGAGGAGAGCTTCCTGTTCTCCGAGACGGTCCGCACCAACATCGCCTACGGCCACCCCGAGACCACTGAGGAACAGATCCTCGCCGCCGCCCGGATCGCCCAGGCCGACGGTTTCATCCAGGAGCTCCCCGAGGGCTACGACACCAAGGTCGGCGAGCAGGGCCTCACCCTCTCCGGCGGCCAGCGTCAGCGCATCGCCCTGGCCCGTGCCGTGCTCACCGACCCGCGCATCCTGCTGCTCGACGACGCCACCTCCGCGGTCGATCCGCAGATCGAGGCGGAGATCCACGATGCGTTGAACAGTGTGATGGCGGGGCGCACCACCCTGCTGATCGCGCACCGCCGCTCCACTCTGCAACTCGCCGACCGCATCGCCGTCCTGGAAGCCGGCCGGCTGATCGACATCGGTACCCACGAGGAGCTCACCTCCCGCTGTCCGCGCTACCGGTCGCTGATCACCGACCCGGACGCACTGGCCGCCCCTGCCACCGAGTCCGTGCAGGACGCGGAACCCGCACCGAACGCGAACACCCAGGCGGTCGCCGCGAAGCCCGCCGTCGACGCCGAGCTGCTCGCCAAGGTCGCCGCCCTGCCACCCGCGACCGACACCCCCGACCTCCCGGTCGAGCAGGCCGAGGCCGCTGACCCCAGGTTCAACCTGGCCCGGCTGCTCGCCCCGTTCCGCCGTCCCCTGCTGCTCGCGCTGCTGCTGGTCGCGCTGGACACCGCCGCCGGCCTGGCCCTGCCGGTGCTGATCCGCCACGGCATCGACGACGGTGTCAGCAAGGCCGCCATCGGCGGCGTCGCGGTCGCCGCCCTGCTGGCGCTCGCCGTCGTCCTGCTCGACTGGCTGGTGCAGGCCACCGAGAGCAAGGTCTCCGGGCGGACCGGCGAACGCGTCCTCTACACGTTGCGGCTGAAGATCTTCGCCCACCTCAACCGGCTCGGCCTCGACTACTACGAGCGCGAGTTGACCGGCCGGATCATGACCCGCATGACGACGGACGTGGACTCCATCTCTTCGTTCCTGCAGACCGGCGTGGTCACCGCCGTGGTCAGCGTGTTCACCTTCTTCGGCATCTTCGTGGCCCTTGTCGTGATCGACCCGGGCCTCGCGCTGGTCGTTCTTGCGGTGCTGCCGCCGCTGATCATCGCCACCCTGGTGTTCCGCAAGAAGTCCGCCCAGCAGTACCAGATCTCCCGCGATCTGATCAGCACCGTGAACGCCGATCTGCAGGAGAACGTCGCCGGCATGCGGATCGTCCAGGCGTTCCGCCGCCAGGACGCCAACATCGACCGGTTCGTCGAGCGCGGCCTCGCCTACCGGCACGCCCGGGCCAAGGCCCAGCTGTACATCTCGCTGTACTTCCCGTTCGTGCAGTTCCTGTCCAGCGTTGCTTCCGCCCTGGTCCTGATCGCGGGCGCTTCCCGGGTCGACGACGGCACTCTGACCATCGGCGCCCTGGTCGCGTACCTGCTGTACATCGACCTGTTCTTCGCCCCGGTCAACCAGCTCTCGCAGATCTTCGACGGCTACCAGCAGGCCGCCGTCGGCCTCGGCCGGATCCGCGAACTGCTGCGCACCCCCACCAGCACGCCCCAGGCCGAACAGCCTGTTCCGGTCGGGGCACTGCGCGGTGAGATCGCCTTCGAGAATGTCAGCTTCGCCTACAACGGCGGGGGCGAGGGCAACGCCGAGGTGCTCACCGGGATCGACCTGCACATACCCGCCGGCCAGACCGTCGCGTTGGTGGGCGAGACCGGCGCGGGCAAGTCCACCCTGGTCAAACTGGTCGCCCGGTTCTACGACGCCACCGCCGGCACCGTTCGGGTCGATGGCACCGACCTGACCGCCTACGATCTGGAGGGCTACCGGCACCGGCTCGGCGTTGTCCCGCAGGAGGCTTACCTGTTCGCCGGGACGGTCCGCGACGCCATCGCCTACGGCCGCCCCGGGGCGAGTGACGCCGAAGTCGAAGCCGCGGCCAAGGCGGTCGGAGCGCACGACATGATCACCCGGCTCGCCGGGGGCTACCAGCACACCGTCGCCGCCCGCGGCCGAAACCTTTCAGCCGGTCAGCGCCAGCTCATCGCCCTCGCCCGGGCCGAGCTGGTCAACCCCGACATCCTGCTTCTCGACGAGGCCACCGCCGCCCTCGACCTTGCCACCGAAGCAGCCGTCAACAACGCTGCCGACCAGCTCAGTGGCGGACGCACCACCCTGGTCATCGCCCACCGGCTCACCACCGCCGAACGCGCTGACCGGATCGTCGTCCTCGACCACGGGCGAATAGTGGAGGACGGTACCCACGCCGAACTGCTCGACCGCGACGGTACTTACGCCAAGCTGTGGAACGCCTTCATCGCGGAGGGACACCCCGCCCCGGTACCCGGCTGATCACCCCGGACAGGCCCCGGGCCCGGCACACCGCCAGGCCCGGGGAACCGTCCGGAACCGAAGCCGGCCTCCTCAGGCCCGCGCAGACTCCGCGGCACCCAGCAGAGCCCGGAACAGCACTGTGGCATCCACCCCGGACGGCAGCTCGCTGACCTGACCGTCCCCGACCTCCACCACCCGCCATCCGCCATCGGCACCGTCCCGGCCGCCTGTGTTCTCCTCGGCGACGTCCCTGCTGCCCACGGCCCGTCGCGCCAGGTCGGTGGTGACGAAGCGGCACCCCAACTCCCGTACCAGCGGGCGGACGGCGGACAGGTCGGGCTCGACCCGGCTCGCCGGGCAGTCGGGGTGCGGCCCGATCAACACCGGCTCACCGTCCAGCCACCAGACCCGCGCCTCCTCCGAGCGGCCGTCTGCCGTCCGCGCGAAGGATTCGAAGCGGCGAAGCACCAACCCGCCAGCGAGGAACTCGCCCTGCAACTCGGCGAACCGCGCCGCCACGCTCGCCAGAGCACCAAGATCGGCCAACTCTGGCACGTAACAGGCCTCGTGCCATTCGTGCTTACGGGACTTGACGTAGTCCTTCACGATCGCGGGGCCGCGCCCGCCGAGGGCGGAAGCAGCCGAGGCGAGGGCGGGACGGTCCCAGGAGGTGCCGGGCAGCCAGGTGCTGGCGGGTGTGACGGGCTCGAAAGTCCGGTACCAGCCGGGCAGTTCATGCGCGGTGGCGTACTCGTCCGGCCCGGTCAGCAGCGCGCAGCCGCGGTCGGCGAGGACGTCGGCCAGCTCGGCGTACCGGGCGACGGGAATCATCCAGCCCCGGTACCAGAGCGGTCCCGAACCGGCGGGAACGCGTCGGACGGCGGCCTCGGCGTCCCCGGCCAACAGGGCGTCGTGGTTGAGCAACGCCGAACTGCCGCCGGCGGCCCGGATCAGCCCGGCCTCCCAGGCGAAGTGCGGGTCCGTCCGACGCGGCAGGAGCGGGTCCGAGGGAAGGATGACGATGGGGTCGGCCATGGGGCTCAGATTAGGTCCACCGATCGGTTGAGGCGCCCTCCTTGACCCGGCGTTGACCAGGCACTCTGCTCCACGCGCTGGTGCAGCGCCCGCCGCCGTGGCCGAAAATTCGATCGACAGTCCGTCAGTTGCGCTGACAGGCTTTCCGTGTGCGATGGATCACAGGACGTCAGAAGCCCAAGGGCGAACGGCTACCCCGTCGAGCGGCGCGAACGGTGGTGCTCTCGCCGGAGGGTGAGGTGTTCCTGTTCCGATCGGACAACTCCGAAATCGGGGTGCACTGGAACGCTCCGGGCGGTGGCCTGGAGGCAGACGAAACGCCCGCCGAAGGAGCGCTCCGCGAGCTGCGCGAGGAAACCGGCTGGACCGACCTCCGGCCCGGTGAACTCCTCTGCACGTGGGAGCACGACTTCACCTGGCACGGCACACCCGTCCGCCAGCACGAACACATATTCCTGACTCGCGGCCCGCGACGTGAGCCCGGAGATGTGGCGGCGGTCCACCGCGCCGACGGCATCCTCGGGTGGCGTTGGTGGACGCCCTCCGAGCTGGCGGCGCCGGACGCCGATCCGCTCTGGCCACCGAACCTGTCGGCCCTGCTCGCCGGACTCCGTACCGCGGAACCCGGTCCGATCGTTCCCGTTCATCTCGGCTACGTGCCCAACACCACCACGACCCACAGCAGCTGACCGAATGGCTTGCGAGCCGCAACACCTCGGCCGCACCGAACTCCGGCAGCCCGTGGAGAGGAGTCGCCCCCGAAGCATCGCATCCGCACCCGCACCCAGCTGACGCCGATCGAGCCCGATCAGCGGACCTGGCGCCGACCCCTCCGGCGTCCACGAGCCGCCGGGACCTCGGCCTGCCAGTCGCGCAGCCCCAGTTCACGGTCGTGCACCGCCTCCGGGTTGATCACCACCGACAGGAGGGCGGACCGCAACTCCTCCGGGCTCATCCCGGTCGAGCGCTGCAACTGCTCGGTGGGAACCGACACCGCGATGGCCGACCGCCACTCCGGCAGCACCACCTGGCAGGTCCCGGAGCCGAACCGCAGCAACTGGGCGGACACCCGGCGCTCCGCGACCTGGGCCACGCCGGGGCCGGCACTGTCGAGCAGCCCGGGCGACCCGCCGATCAGCACGCCCATCGGCACACCCACCGGGGCAACCGGCACGCTCTCCATCGAGGAGGCGCCCGGCCCGTCCACCACCGCGTCGCCGAACGGCGCCGACGTGGGCGGAACGGCCCGCACCTGTCTCAGCCGCCGCGAAGGCGTCGGCCGCCGTGGTGGCCGCACCCGCCCCGCCACCACGCCTCCGCCCCAGACCCCCGACGACCAGCCGACAGACCCAGGAGTGCCCATAGCCTCACCCGCGACCAAACCCTCCGTGCCCGCCGCCCCGAGACCACCGGCCTCCCGCGCAGGTCCGGGAACCGTCGGCAGCCCTGTGCGAGCCCCGTCGTGGCCGTCCGGCATTCTGTGACCGTCCGCGTCGGTGTCCGCGCATCCGCCCGGGTCCGACCCGGACGGTGCCGAGCCGTATCCCGAACCGGGGCCCGCCGAATTCGCGCTCGCCGCAGCGCGGTTGGCATCCGCGTCCGGCCGGTTCGGCGCGTTCTGGTCGAGCGAGGTCATGGCTGCAACCCTCCGATATTCGGCTCGCCCGATCCTGCACCACCAGTGCGCGCCGGGCCAAGGGACGTGTCTGCACAGCCTGGCGGTTCCCTCCCGTCCTGCCGGAAATCTGCTCGCCGGCCGTCGCGCCGCGTTAGGGTGAGCGCATGTCTCTTACGTCATGCCTGCGTTGGTGGCCGTCCTAGGACGGCCGATCCCCTTGCATGACTCCAGGGCCGTCCGTACGGGCGGCCCCGGCGCGATCATCTCCGACGGAAACGGGCCCACCCGGCGGGCGGTCAAAACCGCAACCGAGGAGAACTCCCGCCATGACCGCCGTCCCCGTCATGACCGCCATGACCGCCATCGCGGACACCAAGCCCGGCACCGCGAACCCACTGATCGCCCCCACCGCCGAAGGCCACCGCCGCATCCTGACCGGCGACCGCCCGACCGGGCCGCTGCACCTCGGCCACTACTTCGGCACGCTTCGCAATAGGGTCCAACTCCAGTCCCAGGGGCTGGAGTTGATGATCGTGATCGCCGACTACCAGGTGATCACCGATCGGGATCGGGCCGACCGGATCGCCGAGCACGCCGAGAACCTGGTCCTCGACTACCTGGCCGCCGGGGTCGATCCGGACCGGACCACGATCTTCACCCACAGCGCCGTCCCCGCCCTCAACCAGCTGATGCTGCCCTTCCTCAGTCTGATCAGCGTCGCCGAACTCTCCCGCAACCCCACCGTCAAGGACGAGATCGCCCACTCCCGGCAGGCCGCCGTCAGCGGACTGATGTTCACGTACCCCGTCCACCAGGCCGCCGACCTGTTGTTCTGCAAGGCGGACCTGGTCCCGGTCGGTCAGGATCAACTGCCGCACCTGGAAACCACCCGCACCATCGCCCGCCGCTTCAACGACCGCTACACCCCGCTGTTCCCCGAGCCGCAGGCGCTGCTGTCCGAGGCCCCGCTGCTTCTCGGCACCGACGCAGGCAAGATGAGCAAGAGCCGGGGCAACGCCATCACTCTCGGCGCCGACGAGGACGAGACCGCCCGCCTGCTGCGCGGCGCGGTCACCGACAACGACCGGCACATCAGCTACGACCCCGAGACCCGTCCCGGCGTCTCCAACCTGGTGCTGCTGATCGCCCTCTGCCAGGACCGCGACCCGCACGCCGTCGCCGAGGAGATCGGTTCCGGCGGCGCCGTCCGGCTCAAGCGCACCGCTACCGAGGCGGTCAACGAACACCTCCGCCCCCTGCGCACCCGTCGCGCCGAGCTGGCCGGCGACCGCGCCCTGCTGCGCGAAGTCCTGCACACCGGCAACGCCCAGGCCAACGCCATCGCCGACCGCACCCTCACCGAAGTCCGCACCGCGATGGGCACCTTCTGACCCGCCTCGCGGTCGGTGTGCGGGCCGTCCACCGGGAACGGCCCGCACACCACGCCCGCCGGGGCCGCGCCCCAGTGGATCGGCAGTAACCGCACCAGGGTGGAGAGTTCACGACCGGGGGATACCGTCAGCAGGCAGACCACCCGCCGGCCCACGCGCCGTGCCCCGTGCCCCGAGCCCCGCGCCCACCGGCGCCCCACACCCGAAGGAGGCTCCTGATGCCGCTGCGCCCGCTCCGCCCAGGTGACCGCATCGCCCTCGTCGCCCCCAGCGGTGCGGTCGTCGACCCCGACCGGCTCGCCATCGGGTCGGACATCGTCCGCTCCTGGGGCCTGGAAGTGGTCGTCCTCCCGCACGTCCACGACACCCACCCCACCCTGCCGCACCTCGCCGGCACCGACGCCCACCGCGCCGCCGACCTGCAAGCCGCTTGGCTCGACCCCGACATTGCCGCCGTTCTCTGCGTGCGCGGCGGCTTCGGGGTCCACCGGATGGTCGACCTCCTCGACTGGGACGCGATGCGCGCCGTCCCACCCAAACCCCTGATCGGGTTCAGCGACATCACCGTCCTGCACGAGGCCGTCGCGCAGCAGCTCGGTGTTCCCACCCTTTACGGCCCGATGCCCGGTGTCGGCGTCTTCAGCACCGACGCTCCGACCGCCGAACACCTCCGCCGCACCCTGTTCGAACCCGCCGCCACCACCGTCCTCACCGGACCCGCCGCCGAGACCCTCGTACCCGGCCGCGCCCACGGCGTCCTGATGGGCGGCTGCGCCTCGCTGCTCGCCGCCGACCGCGGCACCCCGGGCGCCCGCCCGTCCTTCGCGGGCGGCCTGCTCATCCTGGAAGACACCAACGAGCAGCCCTACCAACTCGACCGCATCCTCACCCAGCTGCGACGCAGCGGAGCCCTGGGCGGAGTGGCAGGCGTGGTCCTCGGCTCCTGGGACCTCTGCGGACCGCCCGACGGCGTACGCGCCGTGATGCTCGACCACTTCGGCGACCTCGGAATCCCGGTGGTCTGGGAGCTCGGCTTCGGCCACGGACCGTCCTCCATCACCGTCCCGCTCGGAGTACCCGCCACGCTGGACGCCGACGCCGCCACGCTCACACTCGACGCGCCCGTTCTCATCGCCGCTGTTGATGCGTAGGGTTGCGGGCCATGCACGTCGAAGGCATTCCCGCCGCAGGCACCTTCACCACCGCACCGGCCGAGGAGCGGACTTCGGACCCCACGGCGGCGGCAGTGGTCCGCGCGCTCGGTCTGCTCCACGGCCCCGGCAGCGGAACCGGCCGAGTACTCCTCGGCCTGGCCGGACCACCCGCAGCCGGAAAGTCCACCCTCGCCCGCCTGCTGATCGACGAGATCAACCGCCACGAGGGCCCCGACACCGCCGCCTACCTCCCGCTGGACGGCTTCCACCTCTCCAATGCCCAGCTCGACCGCCTCGACCTGCGCTCCCGCAAGGGCGCCCCCGAGACCTTCGACGCCCTCGGCTACCTCGCCCTCGTACAGCGCGTCGCCGCCGATCGCTTCCGCGACATCTACGCCCCCGACTTCGACCGCACGCTGGACGAACCCGTCGCCGCCCGCCACCTGATCCGCCCCTGCACCCGCCTGGTCGTGACCGAAGGCAACTACCTCGCGTCCCCCGTCACCCCGTGGACGAACGCCCGGGCCCTGCTGCGCGAGCTCTGGTACGTCGACGCGGACCGCACCGCCCGGGACACCCGCCTTCTCGCCCGCCACACCGCCGGCGGCCAGGACCCCTCCACCGCGCGCCACCGGATCGACACCAACGACCAGCCCAACGCCGCATACGTGGAGACGGCCCGGTCGGTCTGCGACTGGGTGGTCCGTACCGACGCGTTTGCACCTGCCCACCGATCGGCGTAGTGTTGTCTAGTCGCTCGGCAGGGAGCACCGGACACGCGTCTGTGTGGACGGTCCCGGGGCGGCCAATCCTTGAGAACCATTCGGTTGATCCGTGACGGGTCGCGTCCTTTCGCGTCTCCGTTCGTATTTGCTG
>NZ_JBVJHA010000011.1:0-226568 GCF_055587065.1 Kitasatospora sp. NPDC048662
ACATTCCGAACCCGGAAGCTAAGCCTCACAGCGCCGATGGTACTGCAGGGGGGACCCTGTGGGAGAGTAGGACGCCGCCGAACAATTCTTCTGGAGAAGCCCCCTGACGGGATGTCAGGGGGCTTTTCTGTTGTAAGGTCGATTCCGCACACTTTGTCGTTGGTACCACAGGAGGCTCCGCACAGTGGAGGTCCAGGAGACGCGCGTCCAGACCGACCGGGTCCTTACGATCCCCAATCTGCTGAGCATGGCTCGGCTGGTGGGCGTGCCGATCTTTTTGTGGTTGGTGTTGTGGCCGGTCTTCGGGGGGCCGAAGAATGACGGGTGGGCGATTGTCGTTCTGATGCTGAGTGGGGTCAGCGACTACCTGGACGGGAAGCTGGCTCGGCGGTGGGGGCAGATCAGCCGGCTGGGGCAGTTGCTGGATCCGGCGGCGGACCGGTTGTACATCCTGTCGACGCTGGTGGGGCTGACGTGGCGGGAGATCCTGCCGTGGTGGCTGACGGCTCTGCTGGTGGCCCGGGAGGCGTTTGTCGGGGTGGTGCTGTTGCGGCTCAACCGGGCGGGTTACGGGCCGTTGAACGTGAGTTTTCTGGGGAAGGCCGCCACGTTCAATCTGATGTACGCGTTTCCGCTTCTGCTGCTGGGGGTCGGTGACGGGTGGGTGCACCAGGTTGCGGAAGTGGTGAGTTGGGCGTTCATCTGGTGGGGGACGACGCTGTACTGGTTGGCCGGCGCGTTGTATGCCGTGCAGGCTCGGCAGATCTTGCAGGCGGAGCGTACGGCTGCTGTTTGAGATCAGCCTGAGACGATTCACACGGCCTCCACGGTGAGTCGGATCATTTCTTCCGGGTAGACATGCGTCGGACCGGTTTGATGGACCCGCAGGGGTTCACCACCGCGAAGGAGGACGCACCCGTATGAAAGCCGTTGTGATGGCGGGCGGGGAGGGCACTCGACTCCGCCCCATGACCTCCAGCATGCCCAAGCCGCTGCTGCCGGTCGCCAATCGGCCGATCATGGAGCATGTGCTGCGGTTGCTGAAGCGGCACGGCCTCCCTGACACCGTGGTGACTGTGCAGTTCCTGGCGTCGCTGGTGAAGAACTACTTCGGTGACGGTGAGGAACTGGGGATGCACCTCACCTATGCCAACGAAGAAACGCCGCTGGGGACGGCCGGCAGTGTCAAGAACGCCGAGGACGCGCTGCGGGACGATTCGTTTTTGGTGATCTCCGGTGATGCGCTGACGGATTTTGATCTTTCCGAGCTGATTGCCTTTCACCGGGAGAAGGGCGCGCTGGTGACGGTGTGCCTGACCCGGGTGCCGAACCCGTTGGAATTCGGTATCACCATCACGGACGACGAGGGCAAGGTCGAGCGGTTCCTGGAGAAGCCGACCTGGGGGCAAGTGTTCTCGGACACCGTGAACACCGGCATCTACGTGATGGAGCCGGAGGTCTTCGACTATGTGGCGGCGGGGGAGCCGGTCGACTGGTCGAGCGATGTGTTTCCGCGGTTGCTCAAGGAGGGCAAGCCGGTGTTCGGCTATGTCGCCGAGGGCTACTGGGAGGACGTGGGCACCCACGAGAGCTACCTGAAGGCCCAGGCGGACGTGCTGGAGGGGAAGGTCCACGTCGAGCTGGACGGGTTCGAGATCTCGCCGGGCGTGTGGGTGGCCGAGGGGGCGGAGGTGGACCCGGAGGCGGTGCTGCGCGGGCCGCTGTACATCGGTGACTACGCCAAGGTCGAGGCCGGCGTGGAGCTGCGTGAGCACACCGTGCTGGGCTCCAACGTGGTGGTGAAGCGCGGGGCGTTCCTGCACAAGGCGGTGGTGCACGACAACGTGTACGTGGGGCCGCAGTCGAATCTGCGCGGGTGCGTGGTCGGGAAGAACACCGACGTGATGCAGGCGGCGCGGATCGACGAGGGGGCGGTGATCGGTGACGAGTGTCTGATCGGCGAGGAGTCGATCATCGCGGGCAACGTCCGGGTGTACCCGTTCAAGACGATCGAGGCCGGCGCGTTCGTCAACACCTCGGTGATCTGGGAGTCCCGCGGCCAGGAGCACCTGTTCGGGGTGCGCGGGGTGTCGGGGATCCTGAACGTGGAGATCACGCCGGAGCTGGCGGTGCGGCTGGCGGGGGCATATGCGACGACGCTGAAGAAGGGCGCCACCGTCACCATCGCGCGTGACCACTCGCGGGGTGCGCGGGCGTTGAAGCGGGCGATGATCTCGGCGCTGCAGACCAGTGCGATCGACGTCCGGGACTTGGAGAACGTGCCGATGCCGGTGGCCCGGCAGGCGACGGCGCGGGGGAGTGCGGGCGGGATCTTCCTGCGGACCACGCCGGGGGTGCCGGACTCGCTGGACATCCTGTTCTTCGACGAGCGCGGCGCGGATCTGTCGCAGGCCGGGCAGCGGAAGCTGGACCGGGTGTACGCGCGGCAGGAGTTCCGGCGGGCGTTCCCGGGCGAGATCGGCGACCTGTTGCACCCGGCGAGCGTGTTCGACTCGTATGCGACGAACCTGCTGCGGTCGGTGGACACCACCGGGGTGCGGGAGGCCGGGCTGAAGGTGGTGGTGGATGCCGCGCACGGCAGTGCGGGGCTGGTGCTGCCGAGCATCCTGGGCCGGCTCGGGGTGGAGACGCTGACGGTGGCCGGCGGCCTGGACGAGGCGCGGCCGACCGAGGGCGCGGACGAGCGGCGGGCGGCGCTGGCCAGGTTGGGTGAGCTGGTGGCGTCCTCGCGGGCCGCGTTCGGGGTGCGGTTCGACCCGGTCGGTGAGCGGGTGTCCTTCGTGGACGAGCAGGGCCGGGTGATCGAGGACGACCGGGCGCTGCTGGTGCTGCTGGACCTGGTCGCGGCGGAGCGCCGCGCCGGGCAGGTGGCGCTGCCGGTGACGACGACCCGGATCGCCGAGCAGGTGGCGGCGTACCACGGCACCCAGGTGATCTGGACCACGACCTCGCCGGACGACCTGGCGAAGGCCGCGGCGGCGGACGGCACGATTTTCGGTGGCGACGGGCGCGGCGGTTTCGTGGTGCCGGAGTTCTCCGGGGTGCTGGACGGCGCGGCGGCGTTCGTGCGGCTGGTGGGCCTGGTGGCACGGACGCAGCTGACGCTGAGCCAGATCGACGCGCGGATCCCGCAGGCGCACATCCAGAAGCGGGACATCGCGACGCCGTGGGCCGCGAAGGGCATGGTGATGCGCTCGGTGGTGGAGGCGGCGGGCAATCGCAAGCTGGACACCACGGACGGGGTGCGGGTGGTCGAGGCGGACGGCCGGTGGACGCTGGTGCTGCCGGACCCGGCGGAGGCCGTGACGCACCTGTGGGCGGAGGGCCCGGACGACGAGGCGACGGCGCGGCTGCTGGACGAGTGGGCGACGGTCGTGGACGGCGCCGGGAGGTAGTGCGGAGATGTTCTGGTGGGGACGGGCCTGCGGGTCCGTCCCCACCGGGCGTTTGTCACGATCGTGTGCCGATACCGTCCTGCGGGCCCGGGGGCTGGTCGTGGGCCGCGTCAGGGTCGTGAAACGATGTGGCGCATGCCAGCAACGTCGACGCCGAATGACCCGGACGGGCGATTCCGCCGTCCGGACGCATCGATGTCCCTGCTGACCACGGTGATGGACCACTCGCTGGACGACGGGTACGCGGAGGCGGCCCGGGCGCGCGGGGCGGAGGGCCGGTCGCGGCTGCCGGCGACGGCGAAGGGGCGGCTGGTGCTGGCCCTGGGGCTGGCGCTGGCGGCGACGGTGGTGACGGTCGGGGCGGTGAACACGCAGGAGGCGGCGCCGGTCCTGGCGAAGGAGCGGGACGCCCTGGTGAGCCGGGTGAACGACGCCAACAAGGCGGCGGACGCGTTGCAGCGGCAGGTCGAGGAGGACCGCGACAAGGTCGAGGACGCGCAGGCGCAGGCCTTGCAGTCCGGGGACGACGGCGGGTTGGCGCGGCTGGCGGCGCAGGCCGGGACCGGGGAGATCACCGGTCCGGGTGTGAAGCTGGTGATCGAGGAAGCGCCCGGCGTCGGTGGTGGCGGCAATGTGAGCGATCCGCGGAACGCGGAGGGTTTCGGCAACAAGGGCCGGGTGCAGGACCACGACCTGCAGTACGCGGTGAACGGACTGTGGCTGGCGGGCGCGGAGGCGGTGTCCGTGAACGGGCAGCGGCTGACCGCGCTGTCGGCGATTCGGGCGGCCGGTGACGCGATTCTGGTGGACAACAGGCCGCTGGTGCCGCCGTACACGCTGCTGGCGATCGGGGACGGGCCGCGGCTGGCGCAGGCGTTCCAGGACAACGAGGGCGGCCACTACCTGAAGGTCATTCAGGACAGTTACGGGATCCGCTCGACGGTGTCCGCGCAGAAGTCGTTGACGCTGCCGGCCGCGTTGGGCGTGACCTTGCGGGTGGCCGGGAAGCAGTCGCCGTCGCCGTCGTCCGCGCCGTCCCAGTCGTCCGCACCGCAGTCGTCGTCGCAGGCGCCGTCGTCGCCGACCGCGAAGCCGAAGTCGCCGACCTCGTCGGGGCCGTCGAAGTCCCCGGGTTCGACCGTGAAGTCCACTCCCTCCGGAACAGGAGCAGCTACACCGTGATTGCCGTACTGGGTCTCGTGATCGGCGTGGTCGTCGGTGTGTTCGTGCAGCCGGAGGTGCCGAACGCGGTGGTGCCGTATCTGCCGATCGCGGTGGTGGCGGCGCTGGACGCGGTGTTCGGCGGCGTGCGGGCGATGCTGGACGGGATCTTCGACGACAAGGTTTTCGTGGTGTCGTTCCTGTCGAACGTGGTGGTGGCGGCGCTGATCGTGTTCCTGGGCGACCAGTTGGGCGTGGGCTCGCAGCTGTCCACCGGCGTGGTGGTGGTGCTGGGCATCCGGATCTTCTCGAACGCGGCGGCGATCCGTCGGCACGTGTTCAGGGCCTAGGGAGCGGTTGTGAGCGAGGAGAAGGAGCCGAAGGGCCCGGAGCAGCCGGAGCAGCCGGTTGCGGTGGAGGAACCGAAGGAGCCGGTCGAGAAGCCGGAGCCCGTTTCGGAACCCGAGGCTGTGCCGGAGCCGGAGCCGGAGCCGGAGCCGGAGCCGGAGCCGGTCGTGGAGCTGGAGCCGGTGGCGGAGAAGCCGGTGGCGGCGCGTGAGGCGGCCGCTCCGGTGCCAGTGGCGTTGCCCTCGGACGGGCGGACGCGGTTGAAGGCGGCGCTGTGGCCGCCCCGGGTGTCGCGCGGTCAGTTCGTGGTGGCGCTGTTGCTGTTCGCGCTGGGTCTGGCGCTGGCGATCCAGGTGCGGTCGACGAACGACCACAGCCAGCTGCGCGGGGCGCGGCAGGAGGACCTGGTGCGGATCCTGGACGAACTGGACGGCCGTCAGCAGCGTCTGCAGTTCGAGAAGACGCAGCTGGAGCAGTCCTTGGCGCAGTTGGAGAACTCGTCCAACCAGGCCAAGGAGGCGCAGGAGCAGACCAGGAAGAAGGCGGCCGAGCTCGGGGTGCTGGCGGGGACGGAGAAGGCGACCGGTCCGGGGATCGTGCTGACGATCGATGATCCCCAAGGGCAGGTGAAGGCGGATATGCTGCTGGACACCCTGCAGGAACTCCGAGCGGCGGGGGCGGAGGCGATTCAGATCAACGACGTGCGCGTGGTGGCCGGGACGCATTTCACCGACAACGCGTCGGGTGGCGGTGTGCGGATCGACGGGAAGAACGTGTCGCAGCCGTTCCGCTTCACCGTCGTGGGCAACCCGCAGGATCTGACTCCGGCGCTGAACATTCCCGGTGGTGTGGTGCGCAGCTTGGAGAAGCAGCAGGCGCGGGCGACCATCGTCCAGCAGCAGAAGGTGGTGGTGGACATGTTGGCCACCCCGCGGCCGTTGCAGTACGGCAAGCCGGCGGCGAAGTGACGGGGCGCGCTCCGTACGGTTCGTCAGCTGCGGGTCGCCCCCGGTGGTGGGTGCCCGCAGGGGGTCGGCGACACTGGGTCTTGTCGATCGTCAGTTTCCGGCCGGATGCCGGGCTTACCGCCACACCGAGCCCTGAACCCTGCCCCGCGGGCGGTTCTGTCACACGCAAGGGGATTCGCCCGTGAGTTTTTTCTCGAAGCTTTTCGGCCGTAACAAGCAGGCGGCGGCGGAGGCGCCGACCGCCCGGTACCGGCAGGAGGACGGCGGGGTGCCGCCGGCCCGTCCGGCGCCGGACGGGCAGCGTCCGCTGTACCGGGAGGACGTGACCCAGGGGGCCGGCGTGCCGACCGGGCAGTTCGATGCGGGTTACGGCGCGTCGGTTGATTCGTCGGGCGGGCCGCGCATAGGTTTCCCGACAGGACCCTCAACCTCCGGTGGAGGGTTTGCCCCGGACACCTACGCCGGGCACCCCACGTCGGGTGTGCCGCGCCAGGAGGCTGTGAACATGGCTGGCACCAGCCCGTGCCCGCGGTGCGGGAACCAGAACCCGGCGCAGGCCCGGTTCTGCTCGAACTGCGGTACTCAGCTGCGTGGCGGCGGTTTCCCGGAGGGCGCGGTGGAGACCACGTCGACCATTTCGATCTCCGGTCTCGAGTCGTACGACCCGACCGCGACGTCGACGGGTGCCACTCCGGCGCTGTCGGCCGAGGTGATGGCGGCGATTGACGCGCTGCCGCCGGGTTCGGCGCTGCTGATCGTGCAGCGCGGCCCGAACTCGGGGAGCCGGTTCCTGCTGGACTCGGACGTGACCACGGCGGGTCGCCACCCGCAGGGGGACATCTTCCTGGACGACGTGACGGTGTCGCGTCGGCACGTGGAGTTCCGCCGGCAGCCCGACGGTGGCTTCTCGGTCGCGGACGTGGGCAGCCTGAACGGCACCTACGTGAACCGGGAGCGGATCGACGAGGTGCTGCTGAGCAACGGCGACGAGGTGCAGATCGGTAAGTACCGGCTGGTGTTCTTCGCCAGTCACCACCGGGGGTACTGACCACTTCTCCGTTTGGAGCCCGAGTGACCCCACAGATTCCGACCCCGTCCCTCGGGGCCTCGCCCGTGCCGGCTTCGCGCCGCGCGGGCGAGGCGCGCCGGCGGGGTGACGAACTGCTGTCCATCGGCGCGGTGCTGGCCTTCCTGCGGGACGACTTCCCGGAGGTGACGATCTCGAAGATCCGCTTTCTGGAGGCGGAGGGCCTGGTCGAGCCGCAGCGCACCCCGTCCGGCTACCGGAAGTTCTCGGCGGCGGACGTGGAGCGGCTGGCGTACGTGCTGCGGATGCAGCGCGACCACTATCTGCCGTTGCGGGTGATCCGCGAGCACCTGGACGCGATCGAGCGCGGTGAGCAGCCGCCGGCGCTGCCGGCGGCGGAGGCGCGTCCGGGGCCGCTGGAGGAGGCGGACCGGGAGCTGGCGGGGTCGTCCTCGGCGGGCGGGGTGCGGCTGGGCCGGGCCGAGCTGATCGCGGCGGCGGAGGCGCAGGAGCGGGAGCTCGTGGAGTGGGAGTCGTACGGGCTGGTGCAGCCGGGGCCGGACGGCGGGTACGACGGGGAGGCCCTGCAGATCGCGCGGCTGGTGGCGGAGCTGGGCCGGTTCGGTCTGGAGCCGCGGCACCTGCGGGCGATGAAGGCGGCGGCGGACCGTGAGGTTTCGCTGGTGGAGCAGGTGGTGGCGCCGTTGCGGCGGCACCGCAATCCGCAGACCCGCGCGCACGCGGAGGCGACGGCCCGGGAGTTGGCGACCTTGTCGGTGCGGTTGCACGCGGCGATGGTTCAGGCCGGGCTGCGGGCCCGGTCCTGAGCGGGCGGCCGGTGGGCGGCGTCCGGATCATGGTGGCCGCTGCCTGCTGCGCTTTCCTATCGGGGGCGCGCGCCATAGGGTTGCTGGTGTGAATGAGCTCGACGTCGTGGGTGTCCGGGTGGAGATGCCCTCCAACCAGCCGATCGTGCTGCTGCGGGAGGTCGGCGGGGACCGCTACCTGCCGATCTGGATCGGGCCGGGGGAAGCCACCGCGATCGCTTTTGCCCAGCAGGGCATGACTCCGGTGCGGCCGTTGACGCACGACCTGTTCAAGGACGTGCTGGAAGCGCTCGGTCAGCAGCTGACCGAGGTGCGGATCAACGACCTGCGGGACGGGGTGTTCTACGCGGACCTGGTGTTCTCCGGGGGCGCCGAGGTGAGTGCGCGCCCCTCCGACGCGATAGCGCTGGCGCTGCGCACCGGCACGCCGATCTTCGGGAGCGAGGAGGTGCTGGCGGAGGCCGGTATCTCGATTCCGGACGAGCAGGAGGACGAGGTCGAGAAGTTCCGGGAGTTCCTGGACCAGGTCTCGCCGGAGGATTTCGGCGGTGGGCCGCAGTAGGTCCGCGCCGCAGTGGGCCGTAGTGGTCGGCGGTCGGTGGCGGGCGATGGCATCCGGTGGCGTTCGGTCACCCGGGGTGGACGCTCTGCTAGCGGGGCGGGCCGTCGGTCGCAACTCGGCTGTGGTAGAAATCCATTTCGCTACCCGCGCTTGGGGCACGAATAACCACTCGATGGGGTGAAGTTTGTGCGAGGCCCCGGCGTGGCGATCGTTGACGGTGCTTGGGCGACTGCCTACCGTCAGGTGACGGCCCGCCGGACGGGCCGCCCGCAGCCTGGGCCCGTCGGGTCCGTGCGGGGCCACAGGGGCCTTGAAGCGGAATGGACGGAGGTTGGCGATGAGCGGCACCGGCGACGAGACGCGTTCCGGAGCCCTGTGCGCGGTGCACGTGCCGCGCGCCGGCCGCGGTCCGATCGGGCGGCCCCGGTGGCCCGAACCGGACGGTGACGAGCTGCCCCGAGTCGGCCGCTTCCCGGCCGTCCAGCCCGGGCAGCCGGCGATCGAACGGCTCACCCCGACCTCCGCACTGGTCGGCTACCGCGGCCCCACGGCCTGCGCGGCCGCCGGCATCACCTACCGCCAGCTCGACTACTGGGCGCGCACCGGGCTGCTGGAGCCCTCGGTGCGCTCCACCTACCCGGCCGGCGCGCAGCGGCTGTACAGCTTCCGGGACATCCTCCTGCTGAAGATCGTCAAGCGGCTGCTGGACGCCGGTGTCTCGCTGCAGAACATCCGGGTCGCCGTCACGCACCTGCAGTCCGCCGACCAGGCCGGCCTGACCGGGCTGACGCTGATGTGCGACGGCGCGACGGTCTACGAATGCACCTCGCCGCAGCAGGTCGTCGATCTGCTGAACGGCGGCCAGGGCGTGTTCGGCATCGCGGTCGGCGCGGTCTGGCAGGAGCTGGAGGCCACGCTCGGGCGGCTGCACGGCGAGCGCACCGACACCGGTGAGACGCTGCTCGGCCACGACCCGGCGGACGAGTTGGCGCAGCGGCGCAACCGCGCGGTCTGACGGCGCGGCGGCGAGTCCCTCCTGGGGAACCGGTCGGGCCGGTGGTTCGTCCACTCCCGTGTGCGAATGATCATGCGGGGGCTCGGGCGGCGCTGGCGGTGGCTGCTGACGCGGCGGCCGCCCGGCTGGGGCAGCAGGCGTGGGCAGCGGCGCTGGTTCCAGGCGCTGGTGGCGTGCTCGGTGCTGATGCTGACCCCGAACGCATGGCTGTTCGTGACGCAGTCCCACAAGATCGGCACCGTGCAGAGCGTGCCGGCCGCGCCGGTGGCGATGGTGTTCGGCGCAGGTCTGATGAACGGCAAGCCCTCTCCGTACCTGGCGCACCGGCTGGACGCCGCGCTCGAGCTGTACCGGGCGCACAAAGTGCAGGCGATTCTGGTGACCGGCGACAACGGCACCGTCGAGTACGACGAGACCGACGCGATGCGGGCCTACTTGATCGAACGCGGCGTGCCGGAGATTCGGGTGGTCGGCGATTACGCGGGCTTCGACACCTGGGACTCCTGCACCCGCGCGCACCGGATCTTCGGCGTCGACAAGGCGGTGCTGATCAGCCAGACCTTCCACGTACGGCGGGCATTGGCGCTGTGCCGGGCCGCCGGGATCGAGTCGTCCGGGGTCGGCGTGGAGGAGTGGCACGACACCACCTGGCACTACGGCGAGGTACGGGAGATCGGCAGCGCGGCGAAGGCGTTTCTGAACGTGCTGGTGCGGCCCGACCCCGCGCTGCTCGGGAAGCACGAGGACGGGGTGGCCCGGGCGCTGGCCGACGCGGCGCGAGGCTGAGCGGCGCGGCCGCCCCCGCAGGGGATTGTCGGTGGGGCGCGGGATGATCGAGCCGTGCGGTCCGTCCCGAGCATCATTCATCTCGACATGGACGCCTTCTTCGCGGCCGTGGAGCAGGCGTCCAAACCGAGCCTGCGCGGGAAGCCCGTCATCGTCGGCGGTCTCGGCGGGCGCGGGGTGGTCTCCACCGCTTCCTACGAGGCCCGGAAGTTCGGCGTGCACTCGGCGATGCCGATGGCGCAGGCGCGCCGGCTGTGCCCGAACGCGGCGTTCCTGACCGGCCGGTTCGAGGCGTACCGGGCCAACAGCGAGATCGTCATGGGCCTGCTGCGGGAGCGCTCCCCGCTGGTCGAACCGCTCAGCCTGGACGAGGCGTTCGTCGACCTGGAGGCCGGGCCGTACGGGCCGGCGCTGGCCGCCGCGACGCCCGCCGAGGGAGCACAGCTGGTGCTGGCGCTGGCCGAGGACCTGCGGGCGGACATCGTGGAGCGCACCGGACTGACCGCTTCGGTGGGCGCCGCCGCGTCCAAGCTGATGGCGAAGATCGGCTCCGAGCAGGCCAAGCCGGACGGGCTGGTGCTGATCGAACCCGGTTCGGAGCAGGCCGTGCTGGCACCGATGCCGGTGCGGGCGCTGCCTGGCATCGGGCCCGCGACGGAGCAGGCACTGCGGCGGGCCGGGCTGACCAGCGTGGCGGATCTCGCGGAGGCCGGGTTCGAGGAGTTGGTCGGGCTGCTCGGGAAGGCGCACGGCGCGGGCGTGTTCCAGATGGCGCTGGGCTGGGACGAGCGGCCGGTGGTGCCGGACCGGGACGCCAAGTCGGTCTCGGTGGAGGACACGTTCGAGGTCGATCTGGCCGATCGGGAGCGCATTCTGCGCGAGATCGACCAGCTGGCCGCGCGGTGTGTGCGGCGGTTGCGGGCGGCCGGGCGCTCCGGGCGGACGGTGGTGTTGAAGGTGCGGCGGTTCGATTTCTCGACGCTGACCCGCTCGGAGACCTTGGGTGGGCCGACGGACGATCCGGCGGTGATCGCGGCGACGGCGCGGCGCCTGGCCGGGCAGGTGGACACCACGGGGGGCGTGCGGCTGCTGGGGGTGGGCGTTGCTCAGCTCGCGGACTACACGCAGGAGGACTTGTTCGCGCAGGCGGAGCGGGAGGAGAAGGCGGAGCGGGAGGAAGAGGAGTTGGGGGAGGAGGCCGATGAGGCCGAGGTGTCCGTCGAGCCTGCGGTTCGCCGGTGGTGGCCGGGGCAGGACGTGACGCACCGGGAGTTCGGGCCCGGGTGGGTGCAGGGGAGCGGGGTCGGGCGGGTCACGGTGCGGTTCGAGACGCCGTATTCGGAGCCGGGGCGGGTGCGGACGTTTGCGGTGGACGACGAGGGGTTGTCGGCTTCGGGGGCGCTCCCGCTCAGGCCTCCGGCGGTTCAGGGGTAGGCCGCCTGCTGGGGGCGCGGACGAGGGTTCGGGGGTGGGGTGGGGAGGCGAGTGGGGGTTTGGGGTGGCTGGGCGCGCAGTTCCTCGCGCCCCTGGCTGGGTGCCCGGTTCGGATTGGGCGCGATCGTGCGGTGGGTGTCTTCCGTCTCGCGCAGTTCCTCGCGCCCCTGGGTTCGTGCTCTGTGGCTGAATGGCGGACACCCCCCGCCGATGCCCGTGGCGGGGGGTGTCCGAGGTGACTCGCGTGTGTCCAGTACGCGAGGGGGGACGCCGTCAGGCGTCGGTCTTGGTGAGGGCCGGCTGGGGGGCGGGCTGCTCGGTGGGGGGCTTGGTGGCGCGGATGGCGAAGGGGACGACGGCGGCGACCAAGCACATGGCTCCGGCGACCCAGAAGGCGTGCTGGTAGGCGTTCAGGGTGGGGAGGTGGACCGGGATCGGGAGCTTGAGGGTGTCGCCGGTGAGGATCGCGCCCATCACGGCGGTGCCGACGGCGCCGCCGACGGTGCGCAGGACGGCGTTCATGCCGTTGGCGATGCCCGACTGCTCGGCGGGGACGGCGCCGTTGATGTAGGCGGGCATGGCCGCGTAGGCCAGGCCGACGCCGAGGCCGAAGACGGCGGAGGCGAAGTAGATGTCGAACTCGGCGTCGTGGCGCAGCGCCAGGTAGACCATGGCGACGGCGCCGAGCAGGCCGCCGAGGACCAGCGGGAGGCGCGGGCCGCGGCGGGCGATCAGGAGGGCGCCGAGCGGGGCGGCGACCATGGAGCCGATGGCGGAGGGCAGCAGCATGATGCCGGCGTGCAGCACGGTGGCGGTGAAGCCGTAGTGGGTGAGCTTCTCCGGGGTCTGCGCGAAGTTGCTGATCACCAGGAACGAGCCGTACATGCCGAAGCCGATCAGCAGGCCGGAGATGTTGGTGAAGGCGACGGCCGGACGGGCCATCATCTTCAGATCGACCAGCGGGTGGGAGACCTTGGACTCGACCAGCAGCCAGAGCAGGGCGACGACCGCGGCGACGGCGAACAGGCCGAGGGTGCGGGTGGAGGTCCAGCCCCACTCGTTGCCGCGGCTGACGGCGATCAGCAGGGCGGACAGCCAGCCGGCCAGGGTGAGCGCGCCGAGCGGGTCGGCGCCGCCGTTCTTGTCGACGACCGGGTCGGTGGGCACCCGCAGGATCACCAGCAGGACGGCGAGCAGGCCGAAGATCAGGCCCATCCAGAAGATCGACTTGTAGTTCCAGTGCTCCAGCAGCAGACCGGTGGCGACCAGGCCGAGGCCGGAGCCGACGCCCATCGAGGCGGAGATGGCGGCGACGCCGGCGGTGACCTTTCGCCGGGGCAGTTCGTCGCGCACGATGCTGATCGCCAGCGGCAGCACGCCACCGCCCGCGCCCTGGAGCACCCGGGCGACGACCAGCAGGCCGAAGGAGTGGGTGCAGACCGCGAGGCCGGAGCCGAGCACCAGGCCGGCCAGCGAGACCAGCAGCATCGGCTTGCGTCCGCGCAGGTCGCCGAAGCGGCCGAGCAGCGGGGTGAGGACCGCGGCGGAGAGCAGGTTGGCGGTCATCAGCCAGGTGATGTCGGAGCCCGACACGTTCAGTTCCACGGCCAGCCCCGGAAGGATCGGGACGACCGCGGTCTGCACCACGCTGAACGCCAGCATGGCGAGGATCAGCGCGGGCAGGACCCTGGCGCTGGTGGGCTTGGCGGCCGCGGCAGTGGGCTGTGGTGCCTCACTCACGGGAATCCTCCGGGTTGCTTCAAACGGGCGATAGTGCAGGAACTGAAGCAACGATGTCGAAAGATGCTTCACCCTGTCAAATATCTAATGGTGAAACTTTGGCAAAGCCGAGGCCCCGGCCCGCCGAGGCGGACCGGGGCCGGGAGTTGGTGAACCGTCAGACCGCAGAGGCCTCCGGGGCCTGCGGATGAGAGTTCCACGGCTGCCGCTGCGAGGCCTCGCCGTCCGCGTCGGTGGTCGCGCCGTGCACCTCCACCTGCTCGCGGCGCAGCTCCTCGCGGATCACCTGCTCCTCGGTGTACTGCTCCACCACCAGCCGCACCCGCTCCACCGGTACCAGGTACTTGCGGATCACCGGGCGCTCCTCGCGCAGCGTGACCTCCTCCACCGCCTCGGCGATCTCCTGGTCGCTCAGCGCCGCCCGCTCCGCCTCCGACACCGGGATCCGCTCCACCCGCACGCGCTCGCGCACCACTGGCACCCGCCGCACGACCGCCTCGGTGGTCACGTACTTGCGCAGCCGGGTGGTGCCGGTGTTGTGCCACTGGGTGGTGATGTCCAGGCGCTCCTCGCGGCAGGTGATCTCCACCGGCTTCTGCCGCTCCGCCCGGTCCGCCCGCTCCGCCCGGTCCGCCCGGTCCGCCCGGGCGGTCGGTGGCTCGGCGGGGCGGGCCGGTGTCTCGGGGGTGGCCTGCGGGGCGGTGAAGCCGGGGGGCGCGGGGGCCGGGCCGTGGACGGGGCCCGGGGAGGGAGCGGCGGTGCCGAACTCGCGGTCGGCGGCCGGCTCGGGCGCAGGCGCAGGCGCAGGTGCAGGCGCGGGCGCGGACTCGGGTGGGCGCGTGGGCGTGGGTGCGGCGGTGAATCGGACGGGTTCCTCGGGGCCCGCGGTGTCGAGGCCGTAGTAGCGGTACAGCTCGAGTTCTTGTTCCGGGGAGAGGTGCTGGCCCACGCCGAAGTCCGGGGACTCCTTGATCAGCGACTTGTCGTACGGGACGTGCAGCTCGTCGCCGGAGAATTCGCTGGTGGTCAGCGGGACGAAGGCGTCCCGGCCGAAAATTCCGGTCCGGACGGCCGCCCACTCGGGTACGCCGGTGGTGTCGTCCAGGTACACCTCGTCGACCGTGCCGATCTTGTCACCGTTCCGGTCGACCGCCTTGTGTCCGATCAGGTCGCGCGGATCGATATCGGTCTGCACGCTGTCCTCCAGCTGCTGCTCCTGAGGGGCCGTCGGGGAGCGACCGGAGGAGCGTGCCGGGCCGCTATTTCACACCAAAAGGCACGTACCGGACGGTGTCACTCCGGAAGCCGCCTTCCGGGGCGGATCGGAGGGCCGCACCGGTGATCGTCCTGGCCTGCGCTGGTACCCTGGGCGGCGACCGCCGAGCCCGCTCGGGAGAGTCCCGGACCCGTGAAAGAAGCGGGGTTGCGGGACGCCGAAGGAGCAACCCCTCCCCGGAATCTCTCAGGCATCCGTACCGAGTGGGATCAGGTCACTCTGGAAAGCAGGGCAGGACCGTCGGCACCGAAGCCGCCGGCCGCTGCACTCGCCGACGGTGCAAGCCGACCGGGGCACCACCCCGGGCGCGCGAAGCTCTCAGGTACCGATGACAGAGGGGGAGGCTGACGGGTTCGTACGCCCGGACGCTCCCACAGCGGCCGGCCGGCGTGCGTACCACCGCCGGTCCGCGACCAGGAGGCCCGACCCCCATGAACGCCCAGCCGACGCTCAGCGACCTTGAGCAGGCCAGCCCCTTCGAGCACCGCCACATCGGCCCCGACAGCGAAGCCCAGCAGAAGATGCTGGCCCAGGTCGGCTACACCTCGCTGGACGAACTGTCCGACGCGGCTGTGCCCGACGCCATCCGCAGCCTCACCGCGCTCGGCCTGCCCGCCGGCCGCAGCGAGGCCCAGGTGCTCGCCGAACTGCGCGAGCTCGCCGGCCGCAACCAGGTCCTCACCTCGATGATCGGCCTCGGCTACTACGGCACCTTCACCCCGCCGGTCATCCTGCGCAACGTCCTCGAGAACCCCGCCTGGTACACCGCGTACACCCCGTACCAGCCGGAGATCTCCCAGGGCCGTCTGGAGGCCCTGCTCAACTTCCAGACCATGGTCGCCGACCTGACCGGCCTGGCCACCTCCGGCTCCTCGCTGCTCGACGAGGGCACCGCCGCCGCCGAGGCGATGGCCCTGGCCCGGCGCGTCACCAAGGTCAAGGGCGGCGTCTTCCTGGTCGATGCCGACACCCTGCCGCAGACCCTCGCCGTGATCCAGACCCGCGCCGAACCGACCGGCGTCGAGGTCGTCACCGCGGACCTGTCGAACGGCATCCCCGCGGAGATCGCCGAGCGCGGCGTCTTCGGCGTGCTGATCCAGTACCCCGGCGCGTCCGGCGCGGTGCGGGAGATCAAGCCCGTCATCGAGCAGGCCCACCAGCTCGGCGCGATCGTCGCCGTCGCCGCCGACCTGCTCGCCCTCACCCTGCTGCGCTCGCCCGGCGAGCTCGGCGCCGACATCGCCTGCGGCACCTCGCAGCGCTTCGGCGTCCCGATGGGCTTCGGCGGCCCGCACGCCGGCTACCTGGCCGTCCGCGCCGAGTACGCCCGCAACCTGCCCGGCCGCCTGGTCGGCGTCTCCGTCGATGCCGACGGCAACCGCGCCTACCGGCTCGCCCTGCAGACCCGCGAGCAGCACATCCGCCGCGAGAAGGCCACCTCCAACATCTGCACCGCGCAGGTGCTGCTGGCCGTGATGGCCTCCATGTACGCCGTCTACCACGGCCCCGACGGCCTCGCCGACATCGCCCGCCGCACCCACCGCTACGCCGCCGCGCTCGCCGCCTGCCTGCGCGCGGGCGGCGTCGAGCTCGCCCACGAGGCGTTCTTCGACACCGTGACGGCCGTTGTGCCGGGCAAGGCCGACGAGGTTGTCGCCGCGGCGCTGGCCGGTGGCGTGAACGTGTACAAGGTCGATGGCGACCGGGTCTCGGTCTCGTGCGATGAGACGACGACCCGTGAGCACCTGGCGGCCGTGTTCGCCGCGTTCGGTGTCGAGAACGTGGTCGCCGAGGACGCGGAGGCGCTCCCCGCCGCGCTGCTGCGCGAGGACGACTACCTCACCCACCCGGTGTTCCACAGCCACCGCTCCGAGACGGCGATGCTGCGCTACCTGCGCCGCCTCTCGGACCGCGACTACGCGCTCGACCGCGGCATGATCCCGCTGGGCTCCTGCACCATGAAGCTCAACGCGACCACCGAGATGGAGCCGATCACCTGGCCCGAGTTCGGCCAGCTGCACCCGTTCGCGCCGGTCGACCAGGCCGAGGGCTTCCTGACGCTGATCCGCGGGCTGGAGCAGCAGCTGGTGGAGGTCACCGGCTACGACGCCGTGTCGATCCAGCCGAACGCGGGCTCGCAGGGCGAGCTGTCCGGTCTGCTGGCCGTCCGGGCGTACCACCGGGCGAACGGCGACACCCAGCGCGACGTCTGCCTCATCCCGTCGTCCGCGCACGGCACCAACGCGGCCTCGGCGGCGATGGCCGGCATGCGGGTCGTGGTCGTCAAGACGCTGGCCGACGGTGACGTGGACGTCGAGGACCTCAAGGCCAAGATCGAGCAGCACCGCGAGCAGCTGGCCGTGCTGATGGTCACCTACCCGTCCACCCACGGCGTGTTCGAGACCCAGATCACCGACATCTGCGCGCTCGTCCACGAGGCCGGCGGCCAGGTGTACGTGGACGGCGCCAACCTGAACGCGCTGGTCGGCCTCGCCAAGCCCGGCAAGTTCGGCGCGGACGTCTCGCACCTGAACCTGCACAAGACCTTCTGCATCCCGCACGGCGGCGGCGGCCCCGGCGTCGGCCCGGTCGCGGTGCGCGCGCACCTCGCGCCGTACCTGCCCAACCACCCGCTGCAGGCCGAGGCCGGCCCCGCGACCGGCGTCGGACCGATCTCGGCCGCGCCGTGGGGCTCCGCGGCGATCCTGCCGATCTCCTGGTCGTACGTCCGCCTGATGGGCGGCGAGGGCCTCAAGCGCGCCACCCAGGTGGCCGTGCTGAACGCCAACTACATCGCCAAGCGGCTCGCCCCGCACTTCCCGGTGCTCTACACCGGGCCCGGCGGGCTGGTCGCGCACGAGTGCATCATCGACCTGCGGCCGCTCAGCAAGGAGACGGGCGTCAGCGTCGACGACATCGCCAAGCGACTGATCGACTACGGCTTCCACGCGCCGACCATGTCGTTCCCGGTCGCCGGCACGCTGATGATCGAGCCGACGGAGTCCGAGGACCTGCACGAGATCGACCGCTTCTGCGAGGCGATGATCGCTATCCGCCGGGAGATCGAGAAGGTCGGCTCGGGCGAATGGGCGGCGGACGACAACCCGCTGCGCAACGCGCCGCACACGGCGGCGATGCTGGCCGGGGAGTGGGCGCACGCCTACACCCGCGAAGAGGCGGTCTTCCCGGCGGGCGTCAACCCGGCGGACAAGTACTGGCCGGTGGTGCGGCGCATCGACGGGGCGTACGGGGACCGGAACCTGGTCTGCTCGTGCCCGCCGCTCGATGAGTACGACGCCTGATCGGTGACCGCGTAGAGCTGGAGCCGCCCGCCGAGGGATCTTTCTTCGGCGGGCGGTTTTGGCTTTGGGGTCTTCCGCTGCGCGCAGTTCCCCGCGCCCCTGGCGGGGCGGGGAGGGGCGCCTGCGGTGGGCTTCGGCGGAGCTGAGCGGGAAGCCGCCCGGTGGGAGGGTGCTCCCGGCGGGCGGTTTTGGCTTTGGGGTCTTCCGCTGCGCGCAGTTCCTCGCGCCCGTGGCGGGGTGCGGGGCGGGGCGCCTGCGGCGGGCTTCGGCGGAGCTGAGCGGGAAGCCGCCCGGTGGGAGGGGTTCTCTCGGCGGGCGGTTTTGGCGTTGGGGTCTTCCGCTGCGCGCAGTTCCTCGCGCCCCTGGCGGGGTGCGGGGTGCGGGGTGCGGGGGGCGGGGAAAGGCGAAGGCGCCTCCGGCAGGGGGTGCGGGAGGCGCCTTGGGTGGGGTGGGTCAGGAGTAGACCGGGCCCGTGAACTTTTCGCCGGGGCCGGAGCCGGGGGCGTCCGGGATGAGGGAGGCTTCGCGGAAGGCGAGCTGGAGGGAGCGGAGGCCGTCGCGGAGGGGGGCGGCGTGGAAGTTGGAGATTTCGGGGGCTCCGGCGGTGACCAGGCCGGCCAGGGCGGTGATCAGCTTGCGGGCCTCGTCGAGGTCCTTGTCGGCCTCGCCGCCCTCGGCCAGGCCGCACTTGACGGCGGCGGCGCTCATCAGGTGGACGGCGACGGTGGTGATCACCTCGACGGCGGGGACCTCGGCGATGTCGCGGGTCAGGTCGTCGAAGCCGAGGGCCTGGTCGGACTCGGGCGAGTGGTCGGGCTGGCTGGTCACGGTGTCACTCCGGGGTGCTGGTGCGAAAGCGCAGTACAAAGGGAGGGTACAAGGCGGGCGGAGGCGGACCGGAATACCGGTTGGCCCCGGAACGCTGGTATGCTTCGAGACTGACCGGCCAGGAACCCGATTGGGGTGCCAGGCCAGCAAGTGGAGGCTCCACTTCAGGAGGCCCGAGAGGGCAACCGCGACAGTCTCCCACCCGAGCGGCCGAAGGGCCGACGGGTCCGGTCCGTGGCGAGCGCCGCAAGGATTGCTTGCTGCCAGTGGTGTCCGTCAGGACATCCCGGAACGTGTGGAGCCCCGCCTGTACCGTGCGGGGCTTTTTTCGTGCGTTCGGTGCTTCTGCCAGGCGGCAGAGGGGCAGCGGAGCATGAATGAAGCCCCGCCCAGTGGTCGAAACCACTACGTGCGACCGCCGTCCGACGGCCGCATCGAAGAAGGTGCAACCGAGGAGGCCCCATCAGCACCGAGCCCCGCATCAACGACCGGATTCGCGTCCCCGAGGTGCGACTCGTCGGTCCCAGCGGCGAGCAGGTCGGCATCGTCCCGCTCGCGAAGGCGCTGGAGCTTGCCCAGGAGTACGACCTGGACCTGGTCGAGGTCGCCGCCACGGCGCGCCCGCCGGTGTGCAAGCTCATGGACTACGGCAAGTTCAAGTACGAGTCGGCCATGAAGGCCCGTGAGGCGCGCAAGAACCAGGCGCACACGGTCATCAAGGAGATGAAGCTCCGGCCGAAGATCGACCCGCACGACTATGACACCAAGAAGGGTCACGTCGTCCGGTTCCTCAAGCAGGGCGACAAGGTCAAGATCACGATCATGTTCCGCGGTCGTGAGCAGTCCCGCCCCGAGCTGGGCTTCCGACTGCTGCAGCGGCTCGCGGAGGATGTCCAGGAGCTCGGCTTCGTGGAGTCCGCGGCCAAGCAGGACGGCCGAAACATGATCATGGTTCTCGGCCCGCACAAGAAGAAGACCGAGGCGATGGCCGAGGCCCGCGCCGCCGCCGACGCCCGCAAGGCGGAGCGGCTCGGTCGCGGCCCGGCCGCGGAGCAGTCGGACGAGGCGGAGCCGGTCGAGGAGACCGAGACCGAGACCGCCGAGCCGGCCGCCGAGGTCGAGCAGCCCGCCGAGACCGCCCAGGACGCCTGAGCCTTCGGGCTCGGATTCCGGACGGGATCGGCACCGGACCCGGGGCATCCGCCCCGGCGACGAGATCCATCCAGTTCCGGCCCGCACCCACCGGGTGCGGGCCGCGAACGGACCGACGAGGAGATACGGCGACATGCCGAAGCAGAAGACGCACAGCGGCGCCAGCAAGCGCTTCAAGATCACTGGCTCCGGGAAGGTGCTGCGCGAGCGTGCGGGCCGTCGCCACCTGCTTGAGCACAAGCCCTCGACGCTGACCCGCAAGCTGGCCGGCAACGCCGAGATGGCCCCCGGCGACGCCAAGAAGATCAAGAAGCTTCTCGGCAAGTGATCGCCCGCCCGCGGCCGCGCCGCGGGCACAGCTGATCCTTACCGACCGAATCGAATAACGGACCGGCGGCACGAACCCGGGGTCCGGAACCAAGGAGTAATGAAGTGGCACGCGTCAAGCGGGCAGTGAACGCCCACAAGAAGCGCCGGGTCATCCTGGAGCGCGCCTCCGGCTACCGCGGCCAGCGCTCGCGCCTGTACCGCAAGGCCAAGGAGCAGGTCACCCACTCGCTGGTCTACAACTTCAACGACCGCAAGAAGCGCAAGGGCGACTTCCGTCAGCTGTGGATCCAGCGCATCAACGCCGCTGCCCGCGCCAACGGCATGACCTACAACCGCTTCGTGCAGGGCCTGAAGGCCGCCGGCGTCGAGATCGACCGCAAGATGCTCGCCGAGCTCGCGGTCAACGACACCGTCGCGTTCCACGCGCTGGTCGAGGTCGCCCAGAAGGCGCTGCCGGAGGACGTCAACGCCCCCAAGGTCGCCGCCTGATCCAGGCCGTGCCCTGATTGCTTTTCCCGGACCCGCAGGCCGCCCGGCCTGCGGGTCCGTGCGTTACAGCGCCCCTGCCCTCTTGTCCGCCCGCCCCTTCGTGACGAAGAACGTGAGCATGAGCACCGAGACCCCCCTGCTGACCTCCCTGCGCTCCCCGCGCGTCGTCGCCGCCCGCCGGCTGGCCAAGCGCAACCAGCGGAGCAAGGAGCGGCGTTTCCTGGCCGAGGGCCCGCAGGCCGTGCGCGAGGCGGTGGCGTTCGGGCGGCTGCCCGGCGGGGAGCACACCGTGGTGGAGGTGTACCTGACCCGCGAGGCCGCCGAGCGGCACGCCGAGATCGTGGCCACCGCACACGCTGAGGGCCTGCCGGTGCTGACCGCCACCGAGGAAGTGATCGCGGAGATCTGCGACACCGTCACCCCGCAGGGCATCGTCGCGCTGTGCCGGTTCATCGACACCCCGTTCGAGCAGGTGCTGGCGTCCCGGCCGAAGCTGGTCGCGGTGCTCGCGCACGTGCGCGACCCCGGGAACGCGGGCACCGTGCTGCGCACCGCGGACGCGGCGGGCGCGGACGCGGTGGTGCTGACCGACGCCTCGGTGGACCCGTACAACCCGAAGGCGGTGCGGGCGTCGGTGGGCAGCCTGTTCCACCTGCCGTTCGCGACCGGGGTGCCGGTGGAGGAAGCGGTGGCGCGGCTGCGGGAGGCCGGGGTGCGGGTGCTGGCCGCGGACGGCGCCGGGCAGCGCGACCTGGACCAGGAACTGGACGAGGGCACCCTTGAGGGCCCGTGCGCGTGGGTGTTCGGCAATGAGGCGTGGGGGCTGCCGGAGGAGACCCGGGCGCTGGCGGACGAGGTGGTGCGCGTCCCGATCCACGGGCACGCGGAGAGCTTGAATCTCGCCACGGCCGCCGCCGTGTGCCTGTACGCCTCCGCGCGCGCCCAGCGCTCCCCCGGCGGGTGTCGCGGCACGGCCTGAGCGCGCTAGGGTCGATCCCCATAGCCGGTACGGGGCGGGGGAGGACACCCATGGGCGGCGACGACGGCTTGGCGACCCTGGAACCGGACGACCTGCCGGACGGGCTGGTGGTCGCGGACGCACAGGGCCGGGTGGTGGTGTTCAACCGGGCCGCCGAACGGATCACCGGCCGCTCTGCGCACTGCGCGATCGGTGTCGCGCTGGAGCGGGCGCTGCCGCTGGAGGACCTGGACGGCCGGCGCTGGTGGCAGCTGACCGACCCGTACGGGGGCCTGGCGGTGCGCAGCGGGCAGCCGGAGCGCAACCTGCTGCTGCCCGGTGGGCGTGAGGTGCTGGTGTGCGCCCGCTACCTGCGGGAGCGGCCGGGCGGGCCGGTGCGGCGGGTGGTGGTGACGCTGCGCGGCACCGAGGCGCGGCGGCGTACCGAGCGCAGCCACGCCGAGCTGATCGCGACCGTCGCGCACGAGCTGCGCTCGCCGCTGACCAGCGTGAAGGGTTTCACGGCGACGCTGCTGGCGAAGTGGGAGCGCTTCAACGACGGCCAGAAGCGGGTGATGCTGGAGACCGTCGATGCGGACGCGGACCGGGTGACCCGGCTGATCGCGGAGCTGTTGGACATCTCGCGGATCGACGCGGGCCGGCTGGAGATCCGCCGTCAGCGGCTGGATCTGGCGGCGGCGGTGCGCCGGCACGTGGAGGGGAAGGTCGCGGCGGGCATCCCCGAGGAGCGGTTCGACATCCGGGTGGCGGGGCCGCTGGGCGAGCAGTGGGGCGACCCCGACAAGATCGACCAGGTGCTGGCGAACCTGCTGGAGAACGCGGTGCGGCACGGCGAGGGCACCGTGACGATCGAGCTGGGGCCGGCCAACGACGTGGTGGAGGCGGCCGGTTCGCCGCCCCGGGTGATCGAGGGCACCGCCGTCACCGTCAGCGACCAGGGCGCGGGCATCGCGGAGGAGGCGATGCCGCGGGTGTTCACCCGGTTCTGGCGGGGCTCCAAGCGCGGCGGGACGGGCCTCGGGCTGTACATCGTCAAGGGCATCGTGGAGGCGCACGGCGGAGTGATCCGGATCAGCCGGGCGGAGGGTGGCGGCGCCCGCTTCCGGTTCGTGCTGCCCGCGGGCATCCCCGACTTCATGCTCTGAGCCCTTCCGCTGCGTGGTCGCCCAACGTGGCCGGTCGCAGGCTGCGACTACACTCGACCCTTGGCGTTCTCGCGGACGCCCGGCGAGGCAGCAGACCTGATCACGAGCAGGAGCACGGGAAGCATAGAGATGTCGGCACCCAACAAGTCGTACGACCCGGTCGAGGTCGAGGCCCTCAAGCCCGAGGTGGTGGAACAGGCCCGGGACGAGGCGATCGCCGCCTTCGCCGCCGCCGCCGACCTCGACGAGCTCAAGCAGGCGAAGGTCGCGCACACCGGCGACCGTTCCCCGCTCTCGCTCGCCAACCGTGAGATCGGCGCGCTGCCCCCGCAGGCCAAGGCCGCCGCGGGCAAGCTGATCGGCCAGGCCCGCGGAGCGGTGAACCAGGCCCTCGCCAAGCGGCAGACCGAGCTGGAGGCGGAGCGCGACGCCCGGGTGCTGGTCGAGGAGGCGGTGGACGTCACGCTGCCCTACGGCCGCGTCCCGCGCGGTGCCCGGCACCCGCTGACCACGCTCGCCGAGCGCATCGAGGACACCTTCGTCGCGATGGGCTACCAGGTGGCGTCCGGCCCCGAGGTCGAGGCGGAGTGGCTGAACTTCGACGCCCTGAACCTGCACGCCGACCACCCGGCCCGTTCGATGCAGGACACCTTCTTCGTCGAGGCCCCCGACGGCACCGCCGACTCCGGCATGGTGCTGCGCACCCAGACCTCGCCGGTGCAGATCCGCGCGATGCTGGCCGGCGAGCCGCCGCTGTACGCGGTCAGCCCGGGCCGGGTGTATCGGACCGACGAGCTGGACGCCACGCACACCCCGGTGTTCCGCCAGGTCGAGGCGATCGCGGTGGACGAGGGCCTGACCTTCGGCCACCTGAAGGGCACCATCGAGGTGCTGGTGGAGAAGCTGATCGGCGGCGGCCTGGAGCTGCGCTGGCGGCCCTCGTACTTCCCGTTCACCGAGCCCAGCGCCGAGATCGACCTGCAGTGCTTCGTGTGCCGCGGCGCCTCGGTGGGCAACCCCGACCGTCCGTGCCGGACCTGCTCCTCGGAGGGCTGGATCGAGCTGGGCGGCTGCGGCGTGGTCAACCCCCGCGTGCTGGTCGCCGCGGGCATCGACCCGAACCGCTACAGCGGATTCGCGTTCGGCCTGGGCCTGGAGCGGATCCTGATGAACCGTCACAACGTCGCCGACATGCGCGACATGGTCGAGGGTGACGTCCGCTTCACCCTCCCGTTCGGGATGGAGATCTGATGCGCGTCCCGCTTTCCTGGCTGCGCGAGTACGTCGACCTGCCGGCGGGCGAGACCGGACGCGACGTCGCGGCCCGGCTGGTCCGCGCGGGTCTCGAGGTCGAGACGGTCGAGCAGCTCGGCACCGACATCAAGGGCCCGCTGGTGGTCGGCGAGGTGCTGTCGATCGAGGAGCTGTCGGGCTTCAAGAAGCCGATCCGGCACTGCTTCGTCAACGTCGGCAGCGCCAACGGCACCGGCGAACCGCAGGAGATCGTCTGCGGCGCGACCAACTTCCAGGTCGGCGACAAGGTCGTGGTGATCCTGCCCGGCGGCGTGCTGCCCGGGCCGTTCCCGATCTCCGCCCGGCAGACCTACGGCCACACCTCGGCCGGCATGATCTGCTCCGCCCGCGAGCTGGGCATGGGCGACGACCACAACGGCATCATCGTGCTGCCGCCGGAGTACGAGGCCGGCACCGACGCCATCGAGCTGCTGCAGCTGGCCGACGAGGTGCTCGACATCGCCGTCACCCCGGACCGCGGCTACTGCCTGTCGATGCGCGGCGTGGCCCGTGAGGCCGCCGCCGCGTACGGCCTGCCGCTGGCCGACCCGGCGCTGCTGGACGTGCCGCCGGCGAACTCCTACGGCTACCTGGTGAAGGTCGCCGACCCGGTCGGCTGCGACCGCTTCGTGGCGCGCACCGTCACCGGCGTGAACCCGGCCGCGCAGTCGCCGATCTGGCTGCAGCGCCGCCTGCAGAAGTCCGAGATCCGGCCGATCTCGCTGGCCGTGGACATCACCAACTACGTGATGCTGGAGGTCGGCCAGCCGCTGCACGCGTACGACCGCGAGCGGGTGGACGGGCCGATCCAGGTCCGCCGCGCCACCGAGGGCGAGACGCTGACCACGCTGGACGGCGTCAAGCGCAAGCTGTCCGCCGAGGACCTGCTGATCTGCGACAACTCCGGTCCGATCGGCCTGGCCGGGGTGATGGGCGGGGCGACCACCGAGATCCTGGAGCCGGTCTGCGACCCGGAGACCGGCGTCGTCACCGGCAGCACCGAGATCATCATCGAGGCCGCGCACTTCGAGCCGGTCGCGATCGCCCGCGCCGCCAAGCGCCACAAGCTGCCCTCCGAGGCGTCCAAGCGCTTCGAGCGCGGCGTGGACCCGGAGGCCGCCCGGGCCGCCGCGCAGCGCGCCGTGGACCTGCTGGTGCTGATCGCCGGCGGCACCGCCGAGGCCGGGGTCACCGACATCGCCGCCCCGCGCCCGGTGCGCACCATCACCATCGACGCCGACCTGCCCGACCGGGTGGCCGGTGCCGAGTACGGCCGCGAGAGCGTCACCCGCCGCCTGCAGGAGGTCGGCTGTGCGGTGTCCGGCGCGGACGTCCTGGAGGTCACCCCGCCGTCCTGGCGGCCCGACCTGACCGACCCGTACGACCTGGTCGAGGAGGTCGTCCGGCTGGAGGGCTACGACAACGTCCCCGCCCGGATGCCGGTCGTGCCACCGGGCCGCGGCCTGAGCGAGGCGCAGCGCTTCCACCGCCGGGTCGGCGTGGCGCTGGCCGGCGCCGGCTACGTGGAGATCAACGCGTACCCGTTCCTCGGCGAGGCCGCGTTCGAGGGCCTCGGCCTGGACGCGGACGACGCGCGGCGGCGCACCGTGAAGCTGGTCAACCCGCTGAACGACGCCGAGCCGGCGCTGCGCACCACGCTGCTGCCGGGTCTGCTGGGCGCGCTGCGCCGCAACGTGGGCCGCGGCAACACCGACCTGGCGCTGTTCGAGACGGGCACGGTGTTCCTGCCGAAGGCCGAGCCGAAGGTCGCGCCGCGGCTGCCGGTGGACCGCCGCCCGACCGACGAGCAGCTCGCCGAGCTGAACGCGGCGCTGCCGGACCAGCCGCGCCGGGTCGCCGTCGCGCTGGCCGGTGAGCGGCTGCCTTCGGGCTGGTGGGGCAAGGGCGCGCCGTCCGGCTGGGCGGACGCGATCGAGGCGGCCCGCACGGTCGCCGCGGCGGCCGGTGTGGAGCTGACGGTCCGCCAGGCGCAGTACGCGCCGTGGCACCCGGGCCGCTGCGCCGAGCTGCTGGTCGGCGAGGAGGTCGTCGGTCACGCCGGTGAGCTGCACCCGCGGGTCATCAAGGCGCTGCACCTGCCGGAGCGCACCAGCGCGATGGAGCTCGACCTGGACCTGGTGTTCGAGGACGGCCGCCGGGTGTCCGGCCCGCCGGTCTCGGCGTACCCGGTGGCGACGCAGGACGTGGCGCTGATCGTGGACGCGGGCGTGCACGCGGCGGACGTGGAGGCGGCGCTGCGCGAGGGCGCGGGTGAACTGCTGGAGTCGCTGCGGCTGTTCGACGTGTTCACGGGCGAGCAGGCCGGGGTGGGCAAGAAGTCGCTGGCGTACACGCTGCGCTTCCGTGCCGCTGACCGGACGCTGACCGCTGACGAGGCGTCGGCGGCCCGCGAGTCGGCGGTCGCGGTGGCCGCGGAGCGCACCGGCGCGGTGCTGCGCGGGGCCTGACGGCGGGACGGGAGCCCCGCCGGGCCGGGATCTTCGGGTCCTGGCGCGGCGGGGCTCCGTCGTGTCCGCGTGCGGGTGCGCTACTTGCAGGTGGTGTCCTTCAGGACGGCGACGATCTTGTCGCCGTCGGCGGGGGTGAGGCCCTTGGCGTCGGGGAACTTGCTCACGGCGAGCTGTCCGAGGCTCGCGCTGTCGGCGGAGGGCTTCTTGATCTCCTTGCAGAGGTCGGCGGCGGCGTCGATGGCCTTCTGCTGGTCGTCGATCAGGTCCGCGTTGATGCCCTTCAGGCCGTTGAGCATGTTGAGTTCGGCGTCGATGGCCTGGTCCCAGTTGTCGTCCGAGGGCTCTGCGGCGGCGGGCGTCTTGGCCTTGCTCTTGGAGCCGGTGCCCGGGAAGTCGCACGAGGTGAGGGTGAGGGCGACGCCGAGGGCCAGGCAGCCAAGGGCGGTTCGGGTGATGACGGATCGCATGGGGGACACTGTGCCAGACCGGCGGTGCGGGGCGGGGCCGGTCCCGAAAAGGTGTGCGGGACAACACGGTTGGTGCATGGTGGGCCGTGCTGCTATGGTCCCCGGGTCAGCCTTCGAACGCGCCCCGCGGCAGCGTCGGAGGCTTTTTTCATGGCTTCTGACACGGTGTTGGGTGCGGGGAGCACCGAATCTCCCCGTCCGGTCGGGTACTTGGCGCTGTTGCGGCAGCGCGAGTTCGCCGGGCTGTACGCGAGTTTCTCACTGACGGCGGCGGCGACGACGCTGTCGGGTTTCGCGCTGGGATCGCTGGTGCAGACGCGGACCGGGTCGCCGCTGCTGACGGCGCTGAGCATGTTCGGGTCGTCGTTCGCGGCGGTGGCGGGCGCGTTGACGCTGATGTCCGTCGCGGACGGCGGCCGGCCGCGGCGGACGCTGGTGGCGCTGCACGGCCTGTCGCTGGTGGCGGTGGCGGCGCAGGCCCTGCCGGGGCTGCCACTGCCGGCCCGGTTCGGGCTGCTGCTGGTGCTGGGGTTCTTCCAGTCGCTGGGCACGGGCGCGCGGATGGGCCTGCTCGCGGAAATCGTGCCGGCCTCCGGCTACGCGCCGGCCCGGTCGCTGATGAACATCACGGCGGGCGGCGCCTCGGTGCTCGGGTTCGCGCTCGGCGGGGCGCTGCTGGCGGTGCTGAGCCCGTATCAAGTGTTCGGCCTGGCCGGGGTGTTGGCGGCGATGGCGACGGTGACGGTGGCGGCGACGGTGCGGGAGCGCTCGGTGCGCCTGGTGCGGCGGCCGGGCCTGCGGGAGACCTGGCGCGGCAACGTGGCGTTGTTGGGCCGGCCCGGGCGGCGGGCGCTGCTGCTGAACCTGTGGGTGCCCAACGGGCTGGTGGTGGGCTGCGAGGCGCTGTTCCTGCCGTACGCGCCGGGCTCGGCGGGCGTGTTGCTGGCGGCGGTCGCGGCGGGGATGTTGCTGGGCGACCTGCTGGTGGGCCGCCTGCTGGACGGGGCCGGACGGGCGCGGTGGGCGTTCAGGCTGCGGCTGCTGCTGGCGGGGCCGTTCCTGCTGCTGGCGCTGCGCCCGCCGGTGGCGGTGGCGGCGTTGCTGGTGGGCGTGGCCGGGGTGGGGTTCGCGGCGACACTGCCGTTGCAGGAGCGGCTGTTGGCGTTGACGCCGGACGCGGAGCGCGGCCAGGTGCAGGGCGTGGAGTCGGCAGGGCGGATCACCTGGCAGGGCGTCGGCGCGGCCGTCGCGGGGGCGCTCGCGCAGGTGCTGGAGCCGGGGTGGACGATCGCGCTGCTGGCCGCGCTCTCGCTGGTGGTGACGGCGGCCTCCCGCCGGGCGGTGCGGCGGGAGGCCGCGGGCTGCCACGGCGTTACAGCGGGCGGTGCATGATGAGCAGCCCGACGAAGCCGAGGGTGGGATGGCGGAAGCCTTCGGGGACGGTGCCGAGGACGGTGAACCCGAGTGACTCGTACAGGCGTACGGCGGGTGCGTTGGTGGCGACCACGGCGTTGAACTGCATGGCGCGGTAGCCCTGTTGGCGGGCCCAGTCGAGGGTGTGCTCGCACAGGGCGCGGCCGATGCCGCGGCCCGCGTGGTCGGGATCGACCATGAAGCTGGCGCCGGCGATGTGGGCGCCGTTCCCCCACTGGTTGTTGTTCATCTTGGCGGTGCCGAGGACCGTGCCGTCGTCGTCCACGGCGACGACGGTGCGGTTCGGCGCGGCCAGCAGCCACCAGTCGCGGGCGGTCTCGGAGTTGAGGTCGGGCGGGTAGGTGAACGTCTCGCCGGCGCGGACGATGCGGCGGAAGAACGGCCAGATGGCCGACCAGTCCCCGGGGTTGGCGTCGCGGATCATCATCCGGCCCAGCATGACGGTGTTCGTTGACGGCGGCCAGCGGTTTTCCGCCGTGTTCTTTGGCGAGTACCCGTCAGATGTGGTCGGACGTCTTGCGGGGTCGTGCCGCGGACGCTTCAATCCCTGTTAGGAAACTTTCCTAACCCTCTCCTGCGGGTCCACCGGGTCCTCCCATGCCCGCAGCCGACCGACGGAGCCTCAGATGCAGACCAAGCACCGCACCGCCCGTACCACCCGCGCCGCCCTCGCCGTCCTGTTCGCCGCCATCCCGCTCACCCTGGCCACCGCCGGGGCGGGCACCGCCGCCGCGGCGTCCGTGGGGCTGGACGACGCGCACAAGAAGGAGATCGCCATGGAGCTGGTCTCCTCGGCGGAGAACTCCTCGCTCGACTGGAAGGCCCAGTACAAGTACATCGAGGACATCGGCGACGGCCGCGGCTACACCGCCGGGATCATCGGCTTCTGCTCCGGCACCGGCGACATGCTGGAACTGGTGCAGCACTACACCGACCTGAAGGCCGGCAACGTGCTGGCGAAGTACCTGCCCGCGCTGAAGAAGGTCAACGGCAGCGACTCGCACTCCGGCCTCGGCAACGCCTTCGTCAACGACTGGAAGACCGCCGCCAAGGACACCGTCTTCCAGACCGCGCAGAACGACGAGCGCGACCGGGTGTACTTCAACCCCTCGGTGAAGCAGGCCAAGTCCGACGGGCTGCGGGCGCTCGGCCAGTTCATCTACTACGACGCGATCGTCATGCACGGCCCCGGCAACAGCTCCGACTCCTTCGGTGGCATCCGCGCCGCCGCCATGAAGAAGGCCAAGACGCCCGCCCAGGGCGGCGACGAGGCGACCTACCTGAACGCCTTCCTGGACGCCCGCAAGGTGATCATGAAGCAGGAGGAGGCGCACGCCGACACCAGCCGGGTGGACACCGAGCAGCGGGTGTTCCTGAACGCCAAGAACTTCGACCTCAACCCGCCGCTGAAGTGGAAGGTGTACGGCGACCCGTACCAGATCAACAGCTGACCGGGTCGTAGCGCGGCTGTGTGTGGCCCGGCCTCCGTGCTGCGCGGGGGCCGGGTCGGCGCGCTGTGCGCGGGCCGGGCCGGAGCTGTGCGGGGTCGGGTGCTGGCATTGTCGATGGTTCGTCAACACACTTGGTGCGCATCGTTATTACAACTCGGACACATTCGGGACGCCGTGCCCCGGCCGGTCGGTAGCGTCGGCCTCGACCCGCGCCCGTTTCCGAGGGGGGAGCCATGCGCATCCGAGCGACCGTCACCGCCGCCTGCCTGGCCGTCGTTCTCACGGCGAGCGGCTGCGCACCGGCCGGCGGTGGACCGGCACTGGCGTACGAGATCGACCGGGGAAGCGGCGACGTCGAACTGACCGCCTGCGCCGTGGACGAGGAACTGCACTGGCCCGCCGCCACCGTCCGGATCACCAACCACACTGCCACCACCAGCAATTACGTGGTGCAGATCGCCTTCCTCGACGGCGCCGGCCGCCAGGTCACCGAGGGCGTGGCCGCCGCCAGCTCCGTCGCTCCCGCGCAGGACGCCCTCGAACAGGCCCAGGGCACCGCCGACCCGAAAGGCCCGGTCAGCTGCCGGGTCGTGGACATCGCCCGCTACGCCACGCCCTGAAAAGCCTTCGGCCGCCCACTCGTTCTGCAGGGAGCGGCGGCCGAAGGGAGTGGTCGGACCTACGCGGTGTAGTCGTAGAAGCCGCGGCCGGACTTGCGGCCCAGCAGGCCCGCGTCCACCATCCGCGACAGCAGCGGCGGGGCCGCGTACAGCGGCTCCTTGTACTCCTCGTACATCGACTCGGCGATCGAGACGATGGTGTCCAGGCCGATCAGGTCGCACAGCCGCAGCGGGCCCATCGGGTGGGCGCAGCCGGCCTCCATGCCCTTGTCGATGTCCGCGGCCGTCGCCACGCCGGACTCGAACATCCGCACCGCCGACAGCAGGTACGGCACCAGCAGCGCGTTGACCACGAAACCGGCCCGGTCGCGGGCGCGGATCGGCTCCTTGCCGAGCACCTCGACGGCGAACTGCTCGGCCCGGGTGGTGGTCTCCGCCGAGGTGGTCAGCGTCGGGATGACCTCGACCAGCTTCTGCACCGGCGCCGGGTTGAAGAAGTGCAGACCGATCACCTGCTCGGCGCGGCTGGTCGCCGCCGCCAGCTTCACGATCGGGATGGAGGAGGTGTTCGACGCCAGGATCGCGTCCCGGCGGGTCACCACCTGGTCCAGCGTCTGGAAGATCTTGACCTTGATGTCCTCGCGCTCCGCGACCGCCTCGACCACCAGGTCCCGGTCGTGGAAGTCCGCCAGCTCGGTGGTGAACGCCAGCCGCGCCAGCGCCTCGTCGCGCTGCTCCTCGGTCAGCTTGCCGCGCCGAACCGCGGTCTCCAGGGAGTTGGTCAGCCGGGTCCGGCCCAGCTCCAGCGCCTCGCCACTGGCCTCCGAGACCAGCACGTCCAGGCCCGAACGGGCGAAGACCTCGGCGATGCCCGACCCCATGAGGCCGCAGCCGACTACTCCGACACGCGCGATGTCACTCACTCAGATGCCCTTCACGTGGAGCTGGGGGTCACCCAGCCGGTGGTGTCACGGCCACCGCGCCCCGGTCGGGGCCCGGCAAGTCCGCCCGGACGACGGTACTACCTGCCTTAACGCTCGTTCACCCCGGACCGGTCCCCGGCTTCGCTCTTCCGAACGGGTGAACATCGGCGGTGCGCCCGTTCCCGTTTCACGGCCGGGGACCAGAATGCGAGCGTTCAGCCGGAGGAAGGAGCAGGCGGATGGGAACCGGATCACTCGCCGGGCAGGTCGGACTGGTCACCGGCGCCGGGCGCGGCATCGGGCGGGAGATCGCCATCGGCCTCGCCGCCGAAGGCATGGCCGTCGGCTTGATCGGCCGCACCCAGGAGACGCTGATCGACACGCTGAAGGAGTGCGTCCGGCACGGATCGCGCGGCGTCTCCGTCACCGCCGATGTCAGCCACCCCGGCGCCGTCCGCGAAGCCGTCCGCGCCGTCGAACGCGACCTCGGCCCCCTCGACCTGCTGGTCAACAACGCCGGGCAGGTCGACCGCGACGAAGTCCCGATCTGGGAGACCGACCCCGCCCAGTGGTGGCAGGTCGTCGAAACCAACCTGCGCGGCCCCTACAACCTGCTGCGCCACGTCCTGCCCGGCATGGTGGAACGGGGCCGCGGCCGCGTCGTCAACCTCAACAGCGGATTCGCGCTGCGCCCCGCCGGCAACTACACCGCGTACGCCACCTCCAAGGGCGCACTGCTGCAACTGAGCGACAACATCGCCGACTCGGTCGGACAGCACGGCATCGTGGTGCTCGACATCAGCCCCGGCGCCGTCCGGACCGACATGACCGCCGGCATGCCGATGTTCCGCGACCGCGAGAAGTGGGACTCCATTCCCTACATGGTCGCCGTCACCGTGGACGCCGCGCGCGGGCGCTTCGACGCGCTGCACGGCCGCTTCCTGCACGCCGGGCGGGACGACCTGGAGACGCTGGTCTCGTCGGCCGCCGCGATCCGTGACGCCGATGCGCGGACGCTTCGGCTGCGGCCGTACGGGCCCGGTGATCCGATGGCGTGACTTTCTTCGCTGTTGGGGGTTTTAGGGGTGGTTAGGGGTTGCTGGGGGTTCAGAGGTCGAGGAGGGCGGCGAGGTCGGCTTCGGGGAGCGACCCGGCCGGGCGGCCCTCGCGGGCGAAGGTGCCGGCCAGGCGCTGGAGGGCCGCGTTGATCGGGGTCGCGACGTTGTACAGGCGGCCGAGCAGGACGATCTCGCCGTTCAGCCAGTCCGCCTCGATGTCACCGGTGCCGCGCACCAGGCTCTGCCAGGACGAGCCGCCGGCGCGCTGCTCGCCGTCCAGCGGCACCAGCGTTACGCGGTCGCCACGGGTGGCGTGCTGTTCGTCCACGGACGGGTGGGTGATCCCGGCGGCCGCGAGTACCGCTTCTCCTTCCGCCTGCACCCGCTGCCAGACCTGCGAGCGCAGTTCGCCGTCGATCGGGCCGGCCACCGCCTCCAGGGCGTTGCCGAGGTTGCCCAGCAGCTTCGCGTACTTCCAGTCCATCACCCGGTCGGTCACCGGCGAGTCGAAGAAGGACGCGGCGAGGTCGGCGGAGATCCGGTGTGCGAGGTTGTCGGTTCCCTGCGGGTAGCGGCCCAGGTGCAGCATGCCCGAGCGCGGCGAGCCCGCCGCCGAGACCCGGCCCGGCTCCAGGTGCGTGGACGGCAGCCACACGCACATCCCGTACACCCGGGCGAAGCGGCGCAGCGCGAGACGCTCGTTCTCCACCCCGTTCTGCGCGCACACCAGCGGCAGGCGCTCGGCCGCCGTGCCGCCGCCCGCGACCGGGCGGGGCGCCCACTGGTCGAGCAGCTCGGCCGAGTGCTGGGTCTTCACCGCCAGCACCAGTACGTCGTCCGGCGTCAGCTCGATCTCCTCCGGCCCGCCGATCGCCGGGACGGGCAGCTGGTGGGTGCCGTCCGGGGTGGTCAGCCGCAGGCCGTCCTTGCGCAGGGCGGTGAGGTGCGGGCCGCGGGCGACCAGGACCACGTCGTGGCCGCTCTGGTGCAGACGTCCGCCGATGGTGCCGCCGACCGCGCCGGCGCCGAGGAAGAGATAGCGCATGGGGTGAGCATCGCACGGGCGGGGAGCGGGAGTTGAGGGTGGGGGACCGGTTTCTTCCGGGGTGCCGCTACGAGCAGAGTTCGGAGGCTGTCACCGCGTGCAGGCCCTTGGCGTCGAGTCCGTCGAGGATGGCCGGGAGGGCCGTCACCGTGCCCTGGTGGCCCATGTGCAGGGCGACCACGGAACCGGCCGCCGCCGACTTCAGGACGCGACTGGTGACGGTGTCCGCGCCCGGGTCGGTGTAGTCCAGCGGGTCGATGTCGAAGGACAGTATGTGCTGGTATCCGACCTGCTGGGCCTGGTCCTTCACCATCTGCGTCGCGTACTGCGCCGCGGACGGCCGGAACCAGCGGCCTATCGACCCCGTCAGGCGCTGCAGCCGCTCCGCGCACTGGGCTATCTCCTCGCGGGCCTGGTCCGGGCGCATCGCGGATATGTCCAGGTGGTTCTGGGTGTGGTTGCCCAGCTCGTGACCGCCGTCGAGGATCCGCTGCGCCATCTGCGGCTGCTCGTCCAGCCAACTGCCCACCACGAGAACGGTGAGCCGCGCCCCGCGCTGTTCGGCGGCCGTCAGCAGCGCCGTTGCGACTGCCGGGTCGCCCTGCCCGTGGAACGTCAGGGCGAGCTGGGGGCGGCTGTGCGGCCCGGTGACCACTTCCTGGGGGGTGTCCGGGGCGAGCGGGGGGAGGGTGGGGGACGTGTTCTCGGGTTCGGGGGCGGAAGGGGACGGGGACGGGGACGGATTCTCCGCGAGGTGGGTGGGCTGTGGGCGGGCCGCTACGGAGGCGGCTCCCTTGCGGTTTCCGTGGGTGGTGGCGCTGCACGTGGCGGTGAGACCGACGGTGGCGGTGAAGGCGGCCAGCCGGGCGGAGTTACGCAGAACACTGCGGCGGTCGAGTGTCATCGCGGCCCACCCTATGGCGGGATGGGCGCGGTGTGACAGCGGCTGCCGTCCGGACGAGTGGGGTTCCGGTTTCGGGTGGCGGGTCAGGTGGTGGGGTGCTGGGTGGTGGTGGGCTGGTGCTGGGTGGTGGGGTGCTGGGCGGTGGCGGGTCAGGTGGTGGGGTGCTGGGTGGTGGCGGGCTGGTGCTGGGTGGGGCGGTTCCTGGTGGGGCGGTTCCTGGTGGGGCGGGGTGGGCCGAGGAGGAGGGCGGCGGTGACCAGGGTGGCGCCGAGGAGTTGGAGCGGGGTCGGGGCGGTGGCGGTGAGGATGGCACCGGACAGGGTGGCGGTGAGCGGGATCAGGCCGCCGAACAGGCCGGCGTGCTCAGGGGTGAGGCGGGTCAGGGCCGAGTACCAGAGCAGGAAGGCGACGCAGGTCATCACCAGCGCCAGGTAGAGGAGGGCGAGGAGTTCGGTTCCGGTCGGGGGACGGAGGACGGCCGGGGAGAGAGCGGCCGTCGCGGCGAACAGCGGTACTGCGAGGGCGGTGGTGTACGCCGAGACGCGGACCGGTCCGAGACGTGGCAGCAACGGGACGGCGAGGAGAGAGAACGCGGCCTCGCAGAGCAAGGTGCCTGCGGCGCACAGCAGTCCGACGGTGTCGCCGGAACCGAAACCCTGGGTGAGTGCTGCACCGACCACGACGAGGCCGGCTGCCGCGAGCAGTCGGGCTGCGGGGCGGCGGCGGGCGAGGAGGGGTCCGAGGACGCCCAGCAGGAGGGGGGTGCAGCCGACGATGCTGCCGACGACTGCCGGGTCGGTGTGGCGCAGGGCGGTGACCATCAGGAGGTTGAAGGCGAAGAGGCCGGTGGCGGCGAGAGCGAGAAGGAGCGTCAGTTCGCGTGCCGTCAGGCGGCCGGAGAGGCGACCTTGGCGGCGGGCGAGGGGGAGGAGGACGGCGGCGGCGAGGGCGTAGCGGAGGGCCTGGCCGGCGGCGACCGGGTAGGAGGAGAAAGCGGCGGTGACGCCGGTGGAACAGCCGAGCATGGTCATGGCGGCGGCGGCCCGGAGGGAACCGGCAGCAGCACGCGCGGAGGTGGGGGCGGGTGGTGCGGTTGGGGCAGGGACGGTGGTGGGCATGGGCGCCACGTTAGGAGGGGATTGGTCTTGGTCCCAGGGCCATTGGCGGGCTCGTTGAGAGGACCAATTGAGGGTGGTTCTTCAGGGGGTGTCGGGGGCCTTCTGGCTTGCTGGGGCTGGGGCTGGGGCTGGGGCTGGGGCGGGTCGGGTGGCGGTGGTGGTCGTGGCTGCTGCGGGTCAGAGACGGGGACCAGAAGCGGCGGGGCCTGTTCGCGCCCTGCTGGTCCTCCGCAGACTTGGCCCCGCCGTTCCCCGGGCCCCTGAACGGCTTCGCCGTTCCCGGGGCCCTGAAGGGGTCTTTTGGGGTGGTCTTTTGGCTTGCTGGGGCTGGGGCTGGGGGAGGGCGGTGGGGTGGGTGGGTGGGTGGAGCGAGTGGCTGTTGCGGGTCGGAGATGGGGACCAGAAGCGGCGGGGCCTGTTCGCGCCCTGCTGGTCCTCCGCAGACTTGGCCCCGCCGTTCCCCGGGCCCCTGAACGGCTTCGCCGTTCTCGGGGGCCCGTGTGATGGGCTTCGCTGTTCCCGGGGTCCGTGTGATGGGCTTCGCTGTTCCCTGGGTGACTGAAGGGGCCTTCGGGTTCCTTTCCTTCGGGTGCCGGGGATGGCTTTGCCGGTTCGGGGAGGTTTGCGGGGTTGTCATGATGGCGGGCATGGCTTCTTTGGTTGGGCCGGCGGGGGCGTCGGGTGGGGTGCGGGAGTTGTTGGTCGAGTGGGGGGAGGGGGAGGGGGATCTTGCGGGGCGGTTGACGCGGGGGTTGCGGGCGGCGGTGCGGGACGGGCGGTTGGGGGCGGGGGAGCGGTTGCCGGCGAGTCGGGTGCTGGCGGTGGAGTTGAGGGTGTCGCGGGGTGTGGTGGTGGAGGCGTACGAGCAACTCGCGGCGGAGGGTTACCTGGTGGGGCGTCGCGGCTCGGGGACGCGCGTCGCGGCGGGAGTGGTGGCGGACGGGCCCGGGCGGGTGGAGCGGGCGGCGCCGGCCGAGGTGCGGTACGACCTGAAGCCCGGTACGCCGGATCTCGGGGTGTTTCCGCGGGCGGCGTGGGCGGCGGCGGTGCGGCGGGCGTTGCTGGGGGCGGCGAACAGTGAGCTGGGGTACCCGGATCCGGCCGGACTTCCGCAGCTGCGTGGGGAGTTGGCGGCGTACCTGGGCCGGGTGCGGGCGGTGGTGGCGCGGCCGGAGCGGGTGGCGGTGGTGAGCGGGGTGGGGCAGGGGCTGGCGCTGCTGTTGCAGGTGCTGGCCGCCGGTGGGCGGCGGCGGATCGCGGTGGAGGATCCCGGTTCGCCGGGCACGCTGGAGCTGCTGCGGGCGCACGGGGCGCGGCCGGTGGGTGTCCGGGTGGACGAAGAGGGTTTGGTGGTGGGGGAGTTGGCGTCCAGTGGGGCGGACGCGGTGCTGGTCACTCCGGCGCACCAGTACCCGACCGGGGTGGTGCTGTCGGCGCGTCGGCGGAGCGAACTCGCCGCGTGGGCGCGGGCCGGCGGGCTGGTGATCGAGGACGACTACGACGCGGAGTTCCGTTACGACCGTGAACCGCTGGGCGCCGTCCAGGGATTGGCGCCGGAGCGGACGGTGTACCTGGGCTCGCTCAGCAAGACGCTGGCGCCCGGGCTGCGGCTCGGCTGGTCGGTGCTGCCGGAGCACCTGGTGGAGGAGTTCGCGCACGCCAAGCGGTACGCCGATCTCGGCACCGGCGCGATCGACCAACTCGCCTTCGCCGCCCTGCTGGAGAGCGGCGGCTACGACCGTCACCTGCGCTCCGTCCGCCCCCGATACCGGTCCCGCCGCGACGCCTTGGCGGCTGCGTTGCGTCGGCACCTGCCGCAGGCCGAACTGCGGGGCGTCGCCGCCGGGTTGCACCTGTACGCGGATCTGCCGGACGGCGTGGACGAGGGTGCGGTGGTGGATGCCGCGTTGCGGCGTGGGGTGCGGGTGGCGGCGGTCGGGCCGGGGCGGCTCGGGGCCGGTCGGTCGGCAATTGCGTTGGGGTATGCGGGAGTTGCGGAGCAGCGGTTGTGGGAGGCGGCGGTGTTGCTCGGGGAGGCGGTGCGGGAGGTGGGGTGACCGGGCGGGTTGTTCGGTGTGGCCCAACTGCCGGGGTTTGCTGAGGGGTTGTGCCTCGGTGGGGATCTGCCGGGCCGCGGCGGTGGTTGTGGGGTGTGGCGGCCCGGCTGGTGGCGTCAAGTCGCGGTCAGGTGGCCGGTGTTGATGAAGGCGATCAGAGTGAGGACGAGCAGGATGGCGGTCAGGAGGACGAGTTGGACCGGGCCGCGGTGTCGGCGTGGGGCGTAGGCGATGGCGGCGCCGGAGGCGAGGCCGGTGAGGAGGCCGCCGAGGTGGCCCTGCCAGGAGGTGAAGCTTGCGGAGATGACCATCCAGAGCACCATGGTGATCAGCATCTGATTGCCGCCGAGGGGGTCGTAGCCCTGGCGGCGGCTGAGGATCCAGTAGCCGCCGGCCAGGCCGAAGATCGCGCCGGAGGCGCCGACGGTGAGGCTGTGGGGGGCGATCAGGTAGACCAGCACGTCGCCGCCGAGGGCGGACAGCAGGTAGAGGGCGGTGAAGCGGAGTGCACCGAGGCGGTTCTCGATGACCTGGCCGAGCGTCCACAGCCAGTACATGTTGAAGACGATGTGGGTGATCGCGATCGGGCCGAGGGAGGTGTTTGCGGTGGGGGACAGGTGCAGGAAGGTGCCGGTGAGGAGCCGGTACCACTCGCCGTGGGCCACGCCGGCCAGGTAGAACGCCGATATGTCGGTGGGTTCCTCGCCAGGGTTGCGCAGCATCAGCGCCGAGCCGAGCATGCCGAAGCGCCCGATGGTCTCCGGGCGGACCAGTTCGAGGACGTACGCGGCGAGGTTCAGCGCGATCAGGACGATGGTGGCGTAGGGCCGGGAGGTGATCCGGCCGCCGAACGCGGTGCGGGCCTGGCGGCCGTCCTGGTGGCCGGACTTGACGCATTCCACGCACTGGTAGCCGACCGCGGCGTCGCGTCGGCAGTCCGGGCAGACGTTGCGGTCGCAGCGGGTGCAGCGGATGTAGGACTCGCGGTCGGCGTGCCGGAAGCAGGTCGGTGACGGCGCCTCGGGAGCGGAGGCTCCCGGGGCGGGTTCTGCGGCGTCCATGAACGGGCCTCCCCTGGGCGGTGGTGCTCGGCCGCGGGGGCGTCCACGGCGATGATCCACGGCGAAACGGCGCTCACCCTAGGGCACGGCTCGGACGGGCGGTAGGTCAGCCCCGCCCGGTCTCCCGGCGGGTGCGGGTGGGGCGGTCCGGCGGGTCGATCGGCCTGGCCGTGCTGGCCACCGCCGCCGGCGCCAGGACCGAAGCGGCGGGCGGGAGTTCACCCGCCGGGTACGCCGCCGGCTACCACCTGGTGTTCCTGGCGGCGGCCTGCCTCGGGCCCGTTCTCGCCGCGGCCGGGGTGCTGCTCACCCGGCACGGGCGTGGAGACGGGGACGGCGGTCGCCGGGACGTCAGCGACGGGTGGCGCTGAGGACGGTGAACTTCGGACTGCCCGCCACCGTACGGCAGTTGCCGAAGAGCTTGCGGAGCTTGACGTGGTAGCCCAGGTGGCGGTTGCCGACCACGCGCAGCTCGCCGCCCGGGCGCAGCACCCGGCGGGCGCCGGTGAACATCCGCCAGGCGATGGCGTCCGTGGTGGCCTGGTGGGAGTGGAACGGCGGGTTCAGCAGGACGAGATCCACCGAGGCGTCCGGGACGTCCGCGAGGGCGTCGCCGACCAGGAACTCGGCGCGGCCGTCCGGGCCGAGGGCGGTGCGGAAGGTCTCCTCGGCGGACGCCACCGCCTGGAACGACTCGTCCACGAAGAGGAGTTCGGCGTGCGGGGCGGTCAGTGCGGCGGCGGTGCCGACGATGCCGTTGCCGCAGCCGAGGTCGACCACCCGGCGGACGCCGTGCAGGTCGGGCAGGTGCTGGAGGAAGAAGCGGGTGCCGATGTCGAGGCGGTCCGCGCAGAACACGCCTGCCTGGTTGGCGACTTGGCGGCCCGAGAGCACACCGATGCCGTCCGGGAGCCGGTAGCGCAGCGGCCACGGGTTGGCCGGGCGGTCGAGCGCCGGCTGCGGGGTGGTGTGGATCAGGCGGGCCTTGCGGACCGCCAGCGAGGTGCGGGTCGGGCCGAGGATCCGTTCGAACAGCTGGAGGGTGGAGGTGTGGATCTCGGTCACCATCCCGGTGCCGACCACCACGGTGCCCTCGTGCAGGGCGGGCGCCAGGCGGTGCAGCTGGTCCTCCAGCAGGGCGAGGCTCTTGGGCACCCGCACCAGCAGGACGTCGATCCGGGACGGTGGTGCGTCCTGGGTGGTGCGGACGTCCACCAGCGCCGGGTCCAGGCCGTTGCGGGCCAGGTTCGCCGCGACCGACCGGGCGGACAGGTACGAGTCGGTGATCGCTGTCAGCGTTCCGGCGGCCTGCGCGAGTGCCGTGGAGACGGCGCCCCAGCGGTCGCCCAGCACCACCACCGCGCCGTCCAGCGGCACCGGGCCGCCGCTGTCCGGCCCCTCCTTCAGGTACCGCAGCAGGTACTCGTCGGCGGCATCCCAGGCGCGCAGCTGCTCACGCGGGTTCTCCGGGAATCGGGCCAGCTCGATGGTGCCCCAGGCGGTGGTGAAAGAGTTGTTCATCGTGCCCCCAGGCTATCGGAGGGGCGAAGGGCCACCGGACGGTGACGGCGGGGGAGGGGCGGCGTGAGGCGACGGGACAGGGTGGTCGGGGCGGTACTCGGGTCGGCGGTCGGTGACGCACTGGGAGCGCCGTTCGAGTTCGGGCCGGCAGAGGCGCTTGGAAAACGCTTTCCGGAGGCGGCGGGAAAGCGTTTTCCGGTTGCTGCGTGGATGTGCGGAGGCGGTGGCTGGGACCCGGGCGAGGCGACCGACGACACGCAGATGGCCGTCCACCTCGGCGAATCGCTGCTCGACGCGGGCGGCCTCGACCTGCCGGAACTGTTCGAGCGGTTCCGGGCGTGGGCCGCCGCCGAACCCAAGGACATCGGCATCCTCACCGAATGCGTCCTCGGCAGCGGCCTGCCCTGGGACCTCGCCGCGCAGATCCACTTCCAGACCGAGGGCCGGGCCGCCGGCAACGGCGCCCTGATGCGCGCCGTCACCGCCGCCGTCCGGTTCGCCCCGCTGGGCCGCGAGGCCACCATGGACGCCGCCCGCCGGATCACCGCCCTCACCCACGGCGACGGCGCCGCCTGGGAAGGCACCGCAATCCTGCACGAGCTGCTGCGCCGCGCCCTCGACGGCGAAGACCCGCTTGCCGCACTGCCGTTGACGCTGGCCGCCGTCCGGGCCGAGCACCGCGAACGCTGGGCGGCGGTCCTCGCGGAGGACTGGCACCCCGGCCTCGCCACCGAGAGCAACGGCGCGGTCTGGCCCTGCCTGGGGTCGGCCGTCTGGGCGCTGCGCACCACCACCGGCTTCCCTGCCGCGCTGCGCGCCGTCATCGACCTCGGCGGCGACACCGACACCACCGCCGCCGTCACCGGGGCCCTCGCCGGTGCGGTGTACGGCGCGGACGCGATCCCCGAGGGGTGGCTGGCACCGCTGCACGTCCCGCTTCCGCCGACCGAACGGGTGCTGCGGGCAGGCGAGTTGACGTCACTGGCGGAAGCGCTGGACGCGGCGGGGCGGGCGGAGGCGGGCGGGGTGGCGTCCTGACGGCTCGTCAGGCGGTGGTGAAGACCAGGCTCGCATTGTGGCCGCCGAAGCCGAAGGCGTTGGTGAGGGCGGCGGTGGTGGTGACGGGGCGGGCGGTGGTGGTGACCAGGTCGAGGTCGGCGGCGGGGTCGGGGGTGACCAAGTTGCGGATCGGGGGGACGAGTTGGGTGTGGAGGGAGTGGGCGGTGGCGAGGGCGGTGAGGGCGCTGGCGGCGCCGAAGAGGTGGCCGGTCATGGACTTGGTGGCGGTGATGGCCGGGCGGTGCGGGCCGAAGACGCGGGCAAGGGTTTCGGCCTCGGTGAGGTCGCCCTTCGGGGTGGAGGTGGCGTGGGCGTGCACCACGCCGATCTGCTCCGGGTTGACGTGGGCATCGGCGAGGGCGCGGCGGATGGCGCGGGCCTGGCCGTCCGGGTGGCCGGCGGTGATGTGGTGGGCGTCCGAGGTGACGGCGGCGCCCGCGAGGGTGGAGTAGGCGCGTCGGCCCGGGCGCAGGGAAGCGCGTTCCAGGATGAGTACCGCCGCGCCCTCGCCGATCACGAAGCCGTCGCGGTCGAGGTCGAAGGGGCGGGAGGCGTGCGCCGGGTCGTCGTTGCGCAGGGAGTGCGCGCGGGCCTGGGCGAAGCCGGCCAGCGGGAGGGGGTGCAGGCAGGCCTCGGTGCCGCCGGCGATCACCACGTCGGCGCGGCCGAGGCGGATCAGGTCCAGGCCGAGTGCGACCGCCTCCGCGCCGGACGCACAGGCGCTGACCGGGGTGTGCGCGCCGGCCTTGGCGCCGAGGTCGATGGACACCCAGGCGGCCGGGCCGTTCGCCATCAGCATCGGCACGGTGTGTGGCGAAACCTTGCGGACGCCGGAGCGCTCCAGCACGTCGTCCTGCTCCAGCATGGTGACCGCTCCGCCGGTGCCGGTGCCGATCACCACCGCCAGCCGCTCCCCGTCCACCTCGGGCCGGCCCGCGTCCGCCCAGGCCTCGCGGGCCGCGATCAGCGCCAACTGCTCGCTGCGGTCGAGGCGCCGGGCCTCGATGCGGTCGAGTACCTCGGACGGTTCGACGGCGAGCTGCCCGGCGATCCGGATCGGCATCTCGGTCATCCACTCCCGGTCGATGGCCCGGATGCCGTTCCGGCCCTCCAGCATGGCCTGCCAGGTGGCCGGGGCGGTGCCGCCGAGCGGGGTGGTGGCACCCAGGCCGGTGACCAGAACGCGGTCGGTGACGCTGTCGGATTCCATGCGCACGGTGGAGCTCCCTTTGTATTGAGGGCACAACGAATGCCGCCTCGGCGGTCGACCGGGGCGGCCAGTGATAGCCACTCTGCCAAGGGAGGATAGGGAGTTGGGGTGCGGGACGGGACTGATTCGCGTTCGGCGATTTTGGATGGATTGGACAGATTGAGCTGACGGTCCGTCGGGAAAGACCTGGCGCCCGGGTGGGGAGGGGAGGCGAGTGCGGGCCCGGGCGGCCAGGGGGGAGGGCGTGGGCCCGGGCGGGGAGGGCGGCGGGGGTCAGTTCGAGGGCGGTGTCGGTACGGGAGGGGGCGGCGGCGTCCAGGGCGTCGTCCAGGGCGGCGGCGAGCGCGGCGGCGAGTGGCGGGGTGTCGGCGTCGGTGTCTCGGCCGTCGCGGGCGCGGCCAGGTCGAGCGTCGGGCCCGGCGCCAGGCTCTCCACGGCGGTCTGCAGCGGTATCACCGAGGGCAGCGGGATGGCGCGCGGGCGCGGAGGGTGGCGGGGGCCGCTTCGAGGGCGGTGTCGGTGCGGGAGGGGGCGGCGGCGTCCAGGGCGGCGGCGAGCGCGGCGGCGAGTGGCGGGGTGTCGGCGTCGGTGTCTCGGCCGTCGCGGGCGCGGCCAGGTCGAGCGCCGGGCCCGGCGCCAGGCACTCCACGGCGGTCTGCAGCTGTATCACCGCGGGCAGCCGGAAGTCGGATTCGCGGAGCACGGCGAGAGAGGGCTGACTGATCGTCAGCAGTGGGGGTGGCGTGCGGGCGGCCGCGAACGTGGCCCGGTGGGAGCGTGCCGGGGTCGCGTTTGCCGCCCACCGCGCCAGGTGTCGGGGTGACGGAACGTCAGAGCTGCTCGTCGGTGCAGTGGTTGAGGTAGGCGTGAAGGGCGGCCGCGCCCGAGAGCAGGGCGCGGCCGCGGGCGGTGAGGCGGTCCTGCCAGGCGGCCAGGGTGGGGCGGAGGGCGTCCGGGTGGCCTGCCGTGCGCAGGCGGTGCAGGATCTCGGCAGTGCGGGCCAACCCGTGGCCGCCGCGCCGGAGTTGCTCGGCGACCAGCAGCTCGCGGACCTGGTCCGGCGTGTAGGTCCGGTAGCCCGTGCGGGCGTCGCGGGAGGGGGTGATCAGCCCCGCGCGTTCCCACGCGCGCAGCGTGGCCGGGCGCAGGCCGAGGCGGTGGGCGAGCGGACCGATGTGGGTGAACTCGGGGTTGGTGGCTGTCGATTGGGCCGGTGGCAGGTGAGCGAGCGCGGTGCGCACCGCGTCCAGGGTATGGCGGTCCTCGGCGAGGCGGGCGTGGCTCTCGTCGATCAGCCGCAGCGCCTCGTCCGGCTGCCCGGTGTTGACGGCGCACAGGATGGCGGTGGCCGCGCGGTGGCCGTGCCCCGGCAGCAGCGCCATGAACGCGCGGAGTGCGACGGCGTGCCGCTCCCCGTACTGCCGGTACCCGTGCGGGGAGCGGTCGGCGGGCGGCAGGACGCCCGCCTCCTCGTAGTTGCGCACTGCCTGGGTGGACAGGCCGTGCTCCCGGGCCAGATCGATCGGCCGCAGTGCCATGGTTGAGACTTTTCTGCTCGATTCTCGGGTGGAGAGCGGAAAAGTTTACACCGTCACTTCAGCGATACGGTGGAAGTCATGACTGTCTCGCCTTCGCTCCGGGACGCCGCCCGTCCCTTCTCGCCGTCCGCCGTCACCGACCTGCTCCCGCCCGGCACCCGGGTGCTGGCGCTGGGTGAACCCACTCACGGTGTCGAGGCGTTCCTCGACATCCGCAACGAGTTGTTTCGGTACCTGGTCGCCGAGCACGGCTACCGGTCGATCGCGGTGGAGAGCGACTGCCTGGCGGCGCTCGCTGTGGACGCCCATGTGGGTGGCGCGGCGGACGGCGGGATCGAGGCCGTGGTGCGGGAGGGGTTCAGCCACGGCTTCGGTGAGTTCGCGGGGAACCGTGAACTGGTGTGGTGGATGCGGGAGTTCAACGAAAGGCTGGGGGAGGGGCAGGAACGGCTGCGGTTCTACGGCGCGGACGGGCCACTGGAGATGACGGGAGCGGCGGCGCCCGGGCCCTCGCTGGTCAGGCTGCGCGAATTCCTGGCCGCGCGCCTTCCGGCTGAACTCGTCGTGCCGGAAGGGGAGTTGCTGCGACTGTGCGGGCCCGAGGAACGGTGGACCGAGCCGGCGGCGGCGTTCGAGCCCGAGCGGTCGGTCGGGCGGTCCGCGGAGGCCGATCAACTGCGGCTGATCGCCGACGAGTTGGCGACGCTGCTCGCGGCGCACGAGCCGCAGTTCGCGGCCGAGGCGGACCCCGAGGCGCACTGGCGGGCCCAGGTGGACGCGAGGACCGCAGTCGGGTTGCTGCGCTACCACGCGGCGATGGCGGACACCGGACCGGACCGGTTCAACTCGCTGATGCGCCAACGGAGTCTGATGATGGCCGACAACCTCGAAGCGATCACGCGCCGCGAGGCGCGGCGCGGCCCGACGCTGGTGTTCGCCCACAACCTCCACCTTCAGCGCGAGGCCGCGCGCATCCCGCTCGGCACGGAGGAGCTCCGGTCGTGGAGCGCCGGCTCGCTGCTTGCCGGCCGCCTCGGCGAGAGCTACGCCTTTGTGGCCTCCACGTTCGGCCACCGGGCCCCCGATGACCACCCCGCTCCCGAGTCCCTCGAAGGCCGGCTCGCCACCCTGCCCGAGGCCCGATCGGTCGTGGACCCCCGGCTGCTGGCCGCTGCGACGGCTGGTCGGGTGCGGCGGCGGGTGCCGGCGGATCACACGTACTTCGGGCTCGATCCGGAGGGGTTGGGGTTGGTGGACGGGGTGGTGTTCGTGCGGGAGATTGCGCGGCAGGCGGGGGTTTTCGGGGGCGGGTGAGGTGGTCGATTCGCCTGGCGGCGGGCGGAGAGGGGTGGTCGGGCGCTGCGACGGCCCGGCGCGTACCGGCGGATCACACGTACTTCGGGCTTGATCCGGAGGGAGGGAGGGGGCTGCCGACCCGACTCGACCGAACATCGCGGCCGCCCCCGGGCCCCCGGCCACAGCCAGCTGCCGGAGCTCGTCGTCGGACGCGGCCGTCCTCGGGTCGGCCGGGCCGGACCTGGCGTCCGGGAGGGTGGCGATCACGTGCGGCGCATGCGTCGGCGCCAGCGCCTGTGTCAGCGCCTGCGCGAATGCGTTGACGCGGAACGTGCTCAGGGGCTGGTAAGGCTCAATAGGTGCTTGGCCACCCAGTAGGCGTTCGAGACCTCGGAGCTTTGCAGGACGGGAAGGGCGTTGAAGCTGCTCGCGCCGGAGGGGGTCTTCCGGGCGGCGCCTGTGCGTGGCCACCCGAGGTTCTGCCTCGAAGGCCCCGTCAGGGGCGGTGCGGGAGCTAATTCGCGGCGGGGCCGGGGCGATTCGGGGAGGATGCCGGGATGCATCGTCATGTGTGGGCCGGACTGGCCGAGAATCCTGCGCTGCCGGTCGAGGCAGTGGACCGGCTGATGGCCCTGGACGAGCCGGATCTGTCGATGGAGCTCGCGGGGCGCAGTGAGTTGACGGAACGTCAGATCGCGATACTGGCCGAGCGCGGTGTCGTGGAGGCGGGGATCCTCGTCGAGGGCGGGCAGCTGGCGGCGGAGCGGATCGATCCGGTGCGGCAGCCGGTCGCCGCGCTCGCCCTGCTGCGGGCCGGGCCGGCGCCCGTGGCGTGGGCGCCGATTCTGCTCGAACGGGCCGAGCTGCGGGCGGAGTTGGCCGGCTGCCGGACGCTTCCGCGTGAGGTGGCCCGGCGGCTGGCGGACGAGCCCGATCTCGCCGTCCCTGTCGCGCTCGCCGAGGCGACGGCCGACCCGGAGATCGCCGCCCTGCTGGCCGCACACCCGTCGCAGCACGTCCGGGCGGAGCTCGCCCTCAACCGGGACGTGCCGCCCGCCGTCCTCGCCGACCTGATCAACGACCGTCCGGCGCTGGTCAGTTGTGAAGTCTGTGTGCGCCATGAGGTCCCGTGGGTCCACCCGCCGGACTGCTCGGACCCGCAGTGCACCCTGCCCGGTGGGGCGGCCTGCGACGGCAGTCACCAGTTCGCCCGGCACACCATTCTGCGCCCTGCGCTCGGCAACCCGGCCGCGCCGGTCGGCGACGTCCTCCGGTACCTGGAGGACCCGTCGCCGTTCCTGCGCGAGCAACTCGCCTCGCGCACCGACCTCCCCGCGTCCGCGTACCGCGCGCTCGCCGCCGACCCGGAGATCTGGGTGCGGGAGCCGCTGGCGAGCAACCCCGCGATCGGGGAAGAGCTGCTCCGGCAGCTGGCCGAGGACCCGTCCCTGGAGGTGCGGCGCAGCGCGGCCCAGCATCCGCTGCTCCCGCTGGACGTGCTGGACCGGCTGTGCGCCACCGACTGGCTAGGGCCGCTGCTGCTGCCCCGGATCGCCGCAGCCACCCCCGCCGAACTGGACGCGCTCGCCAACTCCGCCAACCCCGCACTGCGCCGCCTCACCGCACTGCGCCGCGACCTTCCCGTCCCCGTCCGCGACGGGCTCGCCGACGACTCCGTGGCCAAGGTCGCCGCCGCCGTCGCACCCCATCCCGGCCTGGACGACGGGCAGTTGAGAGCCATGCACCGGCGCCACGGCCGCGCGGTCGGAGCCGGAATCGCCGCCAACCCGGATGCGGGTACGGCGCTGCTCGCCGAACTCGTCCGCGCCGAGCACAACGTCGCCACCCTGCGCGCCCTCGCCCACCACCCCGCCGCCGACGGTGCCACCCTCACCGCCTGCCTGCGAGACCGCCGCGCCCGCCGCACGGCTGCCGTCCACCCGGCACTGCCGCTCGCCCAACTCCGCTCCCTGCTGGACGATCCGGATCCCGTGACCGCCCAGGTCGCCGCCGCGAATCCGGCGCTGCCGGTGCCCGAGATGCTGCGGCTGATGCCACCGGGGCCTTGACGCCCATGCCCGTACGCACTGGATCGGCGGGGGCGGGAAGGAGCGCGGCACGCGTACGCGCCGACCCGGGGACGAGATCGGCAACGGCGACTGCCCGGTGTGCGCGGAGGCGCGCCGCCAGGCGGAGGCGCCCGGCCGTGACGTCGCGATGGCGGACGGCAGCGTGCTGGTGGCCGACCGCGCCGCGCAGTCGGCCGACCGATTCGGGTTGAGCCGGGCCGGCGAGGCCCCGGCTGACAGCGGTGAGTACTGGCTTCGTCCCCGTGAACCACGCCGCTGAGCGGCAGTTCCCGGCCGTGCTCGCCGCCGCGTTGGCGTGCCCGATCCACTACGACGGCGGGGACGGGATCGACTTCGAGCCCTTCCCGGCCCTCGCGTCCGCCGACGACACCATCTCCTGGCTCCTGGCTCCGGGCCTGGACCGGGAACGGCGAGCTGGACGGCGATGAGTTCCGGGTGTTCGGGCAGGACGGCACCGGCGGGTATGCGGCGTTCTGGCTGGTCCGGCCGGGTCGTCCGCTCGCCGATCAGCCTGTCGTCTTTCTCGGTTCGGAGGGCGAAACCGCCGTGGTGGCCCGCGAATTGGGTGCTTTCCTGTGGCTGCTGGCCGGCGGCTACGGCCCGAGCGAGGCCGCCGACCCGTGGCGGTGCCGGGGCTGGACGGCCCGGCCCCGCCCGGAACTGCTCGCCCTCGCCGAGCAGTTCGCCGGTGGGCGGCGGCAGTCGCCCGCCGAAGTGATCGAGGAAGCAGCGCTGGAGTTCCCGGAGTTCGACGACACCGTTGGCGCGCTCTGCCGGTAATGCGGCGTTGGGCCGGGGCGGTCAGCGGTTGTGGCGGTGGAGCGGCGGGTTGAGCAGGCGGGTTGCCAACTGGCGGGCGTCGGAAGGGTCGTGGACCGGGCGGGGGAAGGGGATGCGCGGGCCCCGGAGGCGCTTGTCGGGGATGGAACGGCCGAGGGCTCTCGTCCAGTCGGGGTGGTCCAGGACGACCGTGTGGGCCTCGTGGTGGGCGGCATCGTCGTTGTCGTCGTCGTGCGGGGCCAGGTGCAGGCGCAGCCGGGTGCCGTCCAGCCACTCGGCGGCGATGACCTGGCGGCCCAGGGACTCGGCGAACATCGACCGCTTGGCGTTGTTGTCGAGCCCGACCAGCAGCAGTTGGCCCTCGAAGAAGTAGCCGCCGTCGTAGTCGCCGAGGCCCACCGCGAGCAGCGGGCTGCTCGGGTGGAACGCCAGCGTGTTGATGTGGTGCCCGCAGGTGGTCCGCCGCAGCAGCCGGGGCCGGTCGCCCGTCTCGAACAGGCCGAGCTTCGCGGCCACGCCGTACTTGTCGGCGCACGCCACGGCGAGCAGCCGGCGGGCGGGGTCGGCGACGGCGAGGACGGGCTCGCCGAGGGCGGTGAGTTCGGCGAGGACGGTCATGCGGGTGAACTCCGTTGGCGGGGTGGGTCAGTGGGGCGGCGCGCCGGTCCAGATGACGTCCTTGCGCTCCATCCGGGTGCCGTGGGTGAACTGGAGGCTGAACGGGTTGGCCGAGGCGTTCGGCAGTCCGTACGTCTCCAGCGCGGTCGCCTCCTGGCCGGGGCCGAGGGTCTGCGGGAGAGCGGTGTACTGGCCGCCGCCGAACAGCGGGTGGAGCAGGGTGCCCCGGGAGTCCTTGACGATCAGCAGGCCCGAACCGTACAGCGACAGTTCGGCGGAGGTGGTGTTGACGACGGTGACCCGGACCTGCACGAACGTCGCGTCCTGCGGGAGCTGGGCGCCGCCGCTCCGGCTCGGCGTGGCGGGGGTCGGCTCGGCCATGGTGACCTTCAGGCCGTCGGGGTACGTGTAGGAACCGCCGAACGACAGGCGGCGGGCCCGCTCGTCCGCGGCCTTCGCCTCCTGCTCGGCGGCGTGCTGCTTCGCCCGGTCCTCCGCGAGGCGCTGCCGCTCGGCGTTGTCGCGCTGCTGCTGCTTCACCGTACGGTTGTTCACGCGGACGTCGGACCGCACCGCGGCGACGGCGAGGACGCCGATGCAGACGGAAGCCACCAGGCCCACGAGGCCGAGAACGGTGCCGGTGAGCGCCATCGCCCGGTTGGTGGCGAGGCCCTTGCGGGCCAGGCTCAGGCCGATGCTGCCGAAGATCACCGCGAGCAGGGCCGGCAGCCAGGAGAGCCAGAACAGGATCAGCGGCAAGCAGAGCACGAGCCCGACGATTCCGAGCACCAGGGCCGTGATCCCCATGCCGTTGCGCGGCGGCGCGGCCGGGACCGCGTACGGCGGCCAGTACATGCCCTCGGCGCCGGGGACCGGGACCGGGCCGTGGGCCGGGGCCGGGAACGGGCCGGGGGTCGGGAACGGGCCGGGGGTCGGGAACGGGGCCTGCGTCGGGAACGGAGCCGGCGGGGCCGCGTTCGGGTCCGGAGCGGCCCACGGGTTGGCGGGCGGCGGGGTGTCCGCGGACTTGGCCCAGGGCGCGGCGGTCGGCTCGGGCGTGCCCTCGGGCACGGCGGTCGGCTCGGGCGTGCCCTCGGGCGCAGCGGTCGGCTCGGGCGTGCCCTCGGGCGCAGCGGTCGGCTCGGGCGTGCCCTCGGGCGCAGGGATCGGCTCGGGCTTGGCCTCGGGCACGGCGGTCGGCTCGGGCGTGCCCTCGGAGGCAGAGATCGCCTCGGGCTTGGCCCCGGGATCGGACGCGGCCTCGGGCTTGGCCTCGGGCACGGCGACCGGCTCGGCCTCGGACGCGGCTTCGGGCGCAGGCGCAGCCGCAAACGCGGACTCGGGCGCCGGCCCGGGCGCGGCTTCGGTCTCGGGGCGGTCGGGCGGGGTGGGAACGGTCATGCGGCACCTTGGGCTTCGGGACGGCGGTGATCGGCGCGCGGAGTGCGACCAGGCAGTTTCCCGTGAGTCACAGTCCGAAGGCGAACCGATTTTCGTATCGTCCCACGAGTGGCAGGAGCTGCTGAGAGAGGGTCAGGCCGGGCCGAGGTAGGTGTGAACCACGGCGGGCTGCCCGGTGGGCGCGAGCCAGTTCGCCGTGGCGGTGGTGACGAGCTGCCAGCTGGCCCGCTCGTACAGCGCGATCGCCCCCTCGGCACCGGACTCCACCTCCAGCACCGGCCGGCGCCCGCCCTCTCTCGCCGCCTGCGCCGCCCGGTCCAGCAGCGCACCGGCCAGACCCCGACGCCGCGCCGACACGCCGACGAACAACCGTGCCACGGCGGCGAGTTGATCGTCCGGGAGGCCGGCCGCCGCCGCGATGACGGACCCGGCGCGGGCAAGGGCCACGTGGCCGAGCACCTCCGGCCCGGCGACGGCGACCCACGCGCCGAGCAACTCCGGTGGTGCCAGCCAGCGTTCCGGTTCGGAGGGCCAGTACGCCGGATACCGGTCCGCCTGGTACGCGGTGGCCAACGCCCGTACACAGGAGGGCAGATCGTCGTCACGTCGCGGGCGGATCACCGGTTGGGCCATGGCCCGATCATGGCATGGGCCGGCGTGGCGGAAAGGCCCGCGTCAGGTGGCGCAGGAGAGCAGGCGACCGTCGTCGGTGCCGACCAGCAGGCGGCCGGGGCCGGGGACGGTGAGTGCCGTCGCGACCACCGCGACCCGGCCGACGGTGAGCGGGGTGCGCCGCAGGACGGTGCCGTCGGTGGCCGAGAGGGTCACCAACTCGGCGTTGTCGTAGGCGACATGGACGAGGTCGCGGTCGAAGTCGGCGTCCAGCGCGGTGGCCGGTCGGTCGGTGCGGAAGACCCAGCGCGGCGTGCCGTCGGACGGGTCGCGGCGGACCACGAAGGATCCGCCCGGTTGCAGGCCCTGGCCGTGGTGGACTGTGCCCGCGTGGAGCAGGTCGCCGCCGTGGAGTTCGACGCCCGGGCCGGGTAGGTGGGACTCGGCCCGGTCCCAGGACAGCGGGAAGCGCCGCTGGTACCCGCCGACCGTGCGGACGGACCGGTCGGCGGCGGGCAGGCGCGACGGGTCGGCCGTCGCCACCCACGGTCGTCCGGGCCGGGGCGGGTTCGTCGCGAGGTACACCAGGCGGCTGTGCCGGATGCGCAGATCGCGATGCACCTGCGGGGCGAGCGCCGGGAGGCCGTCCGCGCAGGCCAACAGCGCGACGTGGCGCCGAGGTTGATGCTGAGCGAGCCGGGAACCGTCCACCAGGGACAGTTCGGTGACCGACCGCTGTTCGCCGCTGCGGACGAAGACCGACTGCCGCTCGGCGGCGACCACGAACTCGCCTGCGCCGTCCGCCCGTTCCGCCGACCAGGCGACGGCGTCCGATGGTGTGCGGCACTCCAGCGCCCCGGGCAGCGCCGCCAGCAGCCGCCCGTCCGGGAGTTCCTCGACGGCGCTGATCGGGCCGCGCGGCGCCCATCCGCCGTGCAGGCCGTCCAGCAGACGGCGGGCCGGCTCGGCGCCGTCCGGGCGGGGGACGGGAAGGCGCGGGCCGGCCAGTTCCTGTGGTGCGACCGACCGGGCGGGGAGGGCGCGCCAGTCGGCCCGGTGCAGGACGGCGCGGTGGCCGTCCTGCCATGCGGCGCGGTCCTGCCAGTCGTCCGGCGGGGCGAGCAGCAGCCGCAGCGACTGCCCGTCCAGCCACTTCAGGCCGAGTACCTCGCGGCCCGACCGGCGTTCGAACAGCGAGAGGTGGCTGCCGGTTTCGAGATCCAGCAGGAGCAGCTCACCGTTGAAGGAGTGCCCGCCGTCGTAGCAGCCGGTGCCGATCGCGAGCAGTGGCAGCTCGGGGTGGAACGCCAGCGCGTGCACGGGGTAGTGGGAGCGGAGCAGGGCCACGCAGGCCAGGTCGGTGGTGCGGTACACCGCCACCGGCGCCGGCCGCCCGCAGCGGGCCAGGCCCGCCACCGCGAGCAGGGCGCGGCCTTCGTCCGTCGCCGCCACCGAGGGGTCGCGGGCCTCGGCGAACGGCCGGTCGGCGAAGCGGCGTTCGATGCGAAAAGGGCTGGTCACAGGGGTGATCCTAAAAGATCGTCCGGACCGGGAATCTTCGTGGGGGAGCGGCAGTTGGGGACTCCCTGGCCGAAGGACGGCCGGAAGATCGAATGAACGGGGGAGCGGCCATGGCGTACCAGGCCGGTGCGGTGCGGGGCACGGTTGCGGCGGGCTTCGAGGGCGTGCGGGACGAATTCGCCGCCGTGCTGGGCGAGATGAACGACTCGCCGGAGGCGCAGCTGGTGGTGCAGGTGGACGGGCGGCGGGTGGTCGACCTGTGGGCCGGCGAGGCGACGGACGCGGACACGCTGATGAGCGTGTTCTCGATCTCGAAGGGCGCCGCGCACCTGGTCGTGGCCCTGCTGGTGCAGGACGGCGTGCTCGACCTGGACCGTGAAGTGTCCTCGTACTGGCCGGAGTTCGGCGCGCACGGCAAGGACCGGCTGACGCTGCGCGAGCTGCTCGCGCAGCGCTCGGGCGTCATCGGGGTGGACGGCGGTTTCACCGACGAGGAACTGGCCGACGACCGGGTGATCGCGGCCCGGCTGGCGGCCCAACGGCCGTTCTGGGAGCCGGGATCGGCGTACGGCTACCACGCGTTCGTGATCGGCGCGCTGACCGGCGAGGTGGTGCGCCGGGTGACCGGCCGTTCGATCCAGGAGATCTTCGAGGAGCGGATCCGCGCCCCGTACGGGCTGGACTTCTATCTCGGCCTGCCCGAGGAGTTGGAGGCGCGCCGGGCCGAGGCGCTGCCGCTGCGGCCGACGCCGGAGGAGGCCGAGCGGCTCGCGGCCGGTTCCATCGACCCGGAGAGTGCCCTCGGCATCGCCTTCAACCTGAACGCGCCCGTGCCGACGGACTTGGTGGTCTTCGCCAACTCCCGTGCCGTGCGGGCCCTCGGGCAGAGCTCGTCCGCCGGTGTCGGCACCGCCCGCGGCGTGGCGGGCATGTACGCGGCGGCGATCGCGGGGCTGGACGGCCGCGCTCCGCTGCTGAAGCCGGAGACCATCACCGAGTTCGCCCGCCCGCAGTTCCACGGCACCGACCTGGTCACCGGCAACGAGGACGTCTTCGGCCTCGGCTTCGAGGAACTCAGCGGCCTCTTCCGCCCGCTCGGCCCCGACGCCTTCGGCCACAGCGGTGCCGCCGGTTCCCTCGGCTTCGCCGACCCGGCCCCCGGCCTCGCCTACGCGTACACCCGCCGCCGCTTCGGCTTCCCGTCCCCCTACGGCGCGGGCCCGGAGAACCACCAGCTGATCGCGGCCGTCTACCGGGCGCTCCAGGCGGGCTGACGCGGCGCCGGCAGGCAACAGCCCGGCCCCTCCCGTGGGGGAGCGGCCGGGCGGGGGAGTGTCAGGCGCGGCTCTCGACCTGGACGGCGGGCTCCAGCGGGGAGGCGATGTCCTGGGGCTTGCTGCGGGCGGCCCAGTCGCGGATGCCCAGCACGACCATGACGAAGAAGATGCCGTAGACGATGCCGGAGAAGTACAGCTCCGAGTGGATCGCCAGCGGCACGCCGACCAGGTCCACGGCCAGCCAGACGAACCAGAACTCGATGTAGCGGCGGGCCTGGCTGAACATGGCGAGAATGGAGCCGATGAAGATCCAGGCGTCGGCGAGGACCATCCACCACGGGGCGCCCGGGTAGAACGAGGCGTCGTTCCACTTGAGCAGCGCGCCGAACGCGGCGGTGCCGAACACCATCGCGCCTGTCAGCAGGGCGCGTTCGGTCCAGGACGCCCAGCGGACGTTGATGGTGCCTTCCTGCTCGCGGCTGCGCTTCCAAGTGGCCCAGCCCCAGGCCGCCGACAGGATGATCACGACCTGCCGGGCGGCGTTGCCGCCGAGGTTCACGTTCAGGCTGGCGATCAGCAGGAAGACCGAGCCGAGGATCTGCACCGGCCAGGCCACCAGCGAACGGCGCAGCGCCAGCCAGACGGTGGCGAGCGCCAGGATGTTGCCCAGGAAGTCGGACCAGTAGACGGGGAGTCCGAAGAAGCTGAACTGCTCGTTCAGCCAGTGGAATGCGCTCATTACTCACACCTTTGTTCGTACGGAGCGAGGAAGGGGGAAGAGAGCGGCCGGCCCCGCGACAGGGAAGCGGGGAGCGGGACCGGCCGGGCACGCGGGCGTTGGGCGCGGACGTGGGTGTGGGGCGGGGGTGCGTGCCGTGCAGCGGGAAGCGAGGGGGACGGTCGGCCCCGCTACTGGGGAAGCGGGTGCGGGGCCGACCGGGCTTGTGGGGTACGGGAGTTGACGCTGTATCAGACCGTCGCTGCGGCTCGCACCCGACGGCCGTGCGCCGAGTCCAGCAGCGCCTCCGAGTGACGGACGTCCGCCTTCGCGGCGAGCAGCAGCTCGTCCACCGAGGCGAACCTGACGGTGTCCCGGATCCGGGCGACGAACCAGAGGGCGACGTGCTCGCCGTACAGGTCGTCGGAGGTGTCGTGGCAGTACACCTCGGTGTGGATCCGCGGGCCGTCCTCGAAGGTGGGGTTGGTGCCGATGCTGATCGTCGCGCGGTGCACGCCGCCGGTGGCCGGGCGGGCCAGCCAGCCGCTGTAGATGGCCGGCGGCGGGACGTCCGCGCCGGGGTCGGGGGAGATGTTGGCGGTGGGGAAGCCCAGTCCCCGGCCCCGCCCGGCACCGTGAACAACGGTGCCGGACAGGCAGGTTGGCGAGGTGTCAGGCATGGGGGGACAGCTCGCGGAACTGGCTGGTGTGGAACACCAGCGGCTCCACGCCGGGGAACAGTTCGGCGGTGAGCAGCTCCATCAGGACGATCTCGTGGTCGCCGCCGTCGTACACCGCGCCGACCCGGGCGGTCAGCCACAGCGCGGCGCCGTCGATCAGCACCGCGCCGTCCGGCGTCGCCTGCCAGTCGGCGCCCTCGAAGCGGTCGCCCGACCGGGAGGCGAGGCGGCGGCAGAGCGCGCCCTGGCCGTGGCTGAGCACGCTCAGCCCCAGCACCGGCAGGTCGGCCAGGCGCGGCCAGGTGGTCGAGGTGCGGGCCACGCTGACCGCGATCATCGGCGGCTCCAGCGAGATCGACACGAACGAGCTCGCCGCGAACCCGTCCGGCGCGCCGCCGCGCAGCGCGCCGATCGCGACCACACCGGTGGGGTACGCCCCGAAGGCCTGGCGCAGCGCGGCCGCGCTCAGGTCACCGGCGGTGCTCGGCAGCGTGGCCGTGCTCAAGTCACCGGCTGTCGTGGGGTGGTGGACAGGAGTGGCCATGGCCGTCGTCGTCCTCTCGTCGCGAATGGCGCGAATGACGTGGGTGGTGCGGGTGGGGTGGGAGACGTGGGGTGAGTGACGTGGGGTGGGGTGGGTCAGTGGCGGTACCGGGCGGCCGGGTGGCTGGCCGGCAGGGCGCGGTCGGTGGCACCGGTGAGGCGCTCGCGCAGCGACTCGCCGTCCGTGTACTCGCCGCGGAACACGCCGCGCTTGCGCAGGATCGGCAGCACCGACTCGACGAACTCGACGGTGGAGGCCGGCTGCACGGGCGGCGAGAGCAGGAAGCCGTCCAGGTCCGCGCCCTCGGCGAGCGCGCAGATCTCGTCGGCGATCTCCTCGGCGGTGCCGACCACCGGGCGGGCGCCGACGCCGTGGGTGTGCCAGTCGGCGAGCACATCGCCGACCGTCTTGTCGGCGAACCGGGCGACCTGGGTCTGCGACATCTCGGTGGACAGCTCACTCATCGGGGTGTCCGGCGCGTACGAGGACAGGTCCAGGCCGGTGAACATCGCGTACGAGGCGACGGTGACCTCCGGGCGCTGCGCGTCCAGGATCCGCTGCCAGCGGCGCTCGGCGTCCTGGGTGCTCGCGCCGACCACGCAGGAGAACGCCGACATGATCTTGACCTGATCGGCGGAGCGGCCGGCCTTCACGGCCTCCTCGCGGATCGCCCTGGTGTGGCCCGCCAGCTGCTCGACGCTGCCGCTGCCGACGAACATGCACTCGCCGTGCCGCCCGCCGACCCGACGGCCCGCCGGGGACGCGCCGGCCTGGAACAGCACCGGGGTGCCCTGCGGGGAACGGGCCGTGTTGCCGTAGCCGTGCGAGCGGAAGTACGGGCCCTGGTGCTCGACCAGGTGCACCTTCGCCGGGTCGGCGAACCGGCCGGCCTTGTCCTTCTCCAGGGCGTCCGGCTCCCAGGCGCCCTCCCAGTACTTGTAGACCAGGTCGAGGAAGTCCTCGGCCATCGCGTACCGGTCGTCGTGCGCCACCATGTCCATTCCGAAGGCCTTCACGGCGGTGTCGGCGGTGCCGGTGGTGACGATGTTCCAGCCCAGCCGGCCGCCGGACAGCTGGTCCAGGGTGGCCAGGCGGCGGGCGAACCCGTACGGCGGCTCGACCAGCACCGAACCCGTCACCACCAGGCCGAGGTCGGTGGTCGAGGCGAGCAGCGCCGAGGCGATCACGAACGGGTCCAGGCGCGGCAGGTCGAGGGTCTCCTCGGTGGCGATCGGCGGGCGCACCCCGTTGATCTCCGACCAGCCCCAGGCGTCCGCCAGGAACAGGAAGTCCAGCTTGGCGTCCTCGCAGAGCTGCGCGACCTCGCGCCAGTAGCCGAGAGTGTCGAACAGGTGCCGACGGCTGTCGGGGTGGCGCCAGGTGGCGGTGCCGCTCGCGTTGGTCTGGGCGTTCTCGAACAGTCCGAGCTTGAGGCTGCGCATGGGTGTTCTCCGTTGAACTGGTGATGCCTGGGAGCAGTAAAGTCTGTGTGACGTCAGTGAGCTGACGGTACGTCAGAGTCGGTCGGGGGAGAGTCGAGCTGCGCCGCGAACGGCATCGAGGACTGCGCGCCGAGCCCGGTGACGGCCAACGAGGCTGCCCGGACGGCGCGTTCGGCGGCGGCGAGCAGATCGGCGCCGCGGGCGAGGGAGTCGGCGAGCGCCCCGCAGAAGGTGTCGCCGGCGCCGACCGTGTCGACCGCGTCCACCTCGGGGGCGGGCAGGTGGACGGCGGGCCGGCCGGCCTGCTTGACCAGTGCCCCGTCCACGCCGAGCGTCACCACCACGGCCCCGCAAGGCAGTTGGGCATTCTCCAGCAGCTCGCGGGCGCCGTCGGGGCCGGTCGGACGCTCGACGCCCAGCAGGGTGGCGAGCTCGCCCAGGTTGGGGACCAGGACGTCCACCGCCGCCAGCACCTCCCGTTCGACCGGCCGGGCCGGGGCCGGGTTGAGGACGACCGTGCCGCCCTGCTGCCGGGCCCGCAGTGCTGCGGCGGCGACCACCTCGGATGCGATCTCGTGCTGCAGCAGCAGCACATCGCTCGCGGAGCCCGCGAGCCGCTCCGGCAGGTCGGCGACCGTGAGCGCCGCGTTCGCGCCCGGGTTGACCACGATGGTGTTCTCGCCCGCCCGGTCGACCACCACCGAGGCGATCCCGGTGCTGGCGTCCTTGGCCGGGAGCACCGCCGCGACGTCCACACCCTCGGCGGCCAGCGCCCGCAGAATCGGTTCCGCGTCCGCCCCGACCCGGGCCACCAGCCGCACCCGCGAACCGAGCCGGGCGGCCGCCACGGCCTGGTTGGCACCCTTGCCGCCGACACCCTCCACGAAGCCCTCCGCGAGCACGGTCTCGCCGGGTCGCGGCAGGTCCTGAACGGTCAGCACAAGATCGCGGTTGACCGAACCGACGACGGTGATGGACGGCATCTGTGCTCCTTGGGAGCTCCTCGGGAGATCGATTTCCCACACTCTGGCCCAGGCCCCGCCGACCGTCAAGTACCCTCGTGCTGCGCATTCCGCCAGCTCGGACATACCGGTCCGCCGCCGCCCGATCCGAGACCGCGCCGACATCGTTTCGACACCGAACCCGCGTCGGCGCCGCACCACGACCCCACCCGACACCGCACCAGCACCGGCCCCGACACCGCACCACGACCCCACCCGACACCGCACCAGCACCGTTCCCGACACCGTTTCCGACCGGGGAGGACCCCCACGTGACAGCGCCCCGACTCCTCGACGTGGCCGCAGCCGCCGGCGTCTCCCGCGCGACCGCGTCACGCGTCCTGGCCGGCACCCCGCGCAACGTCGACCCCGCACTCGCCCGCCGCGTCGAGGACGCCGCCCGCGAACTCGGCTACCGCACCAACCACTCCGCGAGGGCGCTGCGCACCGGCACCACCGGCACCGTCGGCGTGGTCGTCCCCTCCCTCGCCAACCCCTACTTCGTCCAACTCGCCGACGCCATCGCCCAGCAGGTCCGCGCCGCGGGCGGGCAGTTGGTCGTCTCCGACGCCGCGAACTCGGCGCAGATCGAGGCCGAGCAGATCGAGACCCTGCTCGGCGGACGGGTGGACGGGCTGGTCGTCGTCCCCGTCTCGGCCGCCGCCTCCGGCCCCGCCGTACGGGCCGCCGCCGAGCGGGCGCCGGTGGTCCTGTTCGACCGCTGGGCGGGCGGCTCCGGCACGGTCGCGGTCACCCTCGACAATGCCGCCGCGATGCTACTGCTCCTCGACCACCTCGACGCCCTCGGCCGCCACCGGATCGCCCTGGTCGCCGCCGATCAGGCGTCCTCCTCCGGCGCCGAACGCCTCGCCGCCTTCACCGCCGCCCGCGGCGAGGACGCCACCACCGTCCTGCTCCCCAGCTTCACCACCGACGCCGGCCGCACCGCCGGGCGGCGGATCGCCGAGCAGCGCGACGGCATCGACGCCGTCGTCTGCGGCGCGGACGTCCTCGCCGTGGGCCTGGTCAGCACGCTGCAGCGTTCGGCGGTGTCGGTGCCCGGGGAGATCGCCGTCACCGGCTTCGACGACACCGAGATACTCGAACTGCTCGACCCGCCGATCACCTCCATCCGCCACCCGCTCGCCGCGATGGCCGAACGCGCCCTGACGCTTCTTCAGGCCCCCGCCAGGGAACGGACCGAGACCGTGGAGCGCTTCGCCCCGCAGCTGGTCGTCCGGGCCTCCACCGACGCGAACGCCTGACGGCGCGTCGGGCGGGCGCCTGCCCGGCTGAACGGTGGCCGCCTCCCCGGCGGGGCCGAACACCGGTGGACCTCGATGCGGCCGCCACCATGGTGCTCGCCTGCCCGCGCGCCGGTCACCGTCCTCGGCGCGGCGCGGCGGCATGCCGAGGCGCCCGGCTCAGCTCAGCGGCCCGGGGTGGCTGAAGCGGCTGGCCCTGCGGTGGATGCGGTGGGCCTGCTGCCGGTGGCGGGGTGCGCGCGGCAGCTCCACGGCGGCGGGGCGGGTGAAGAACCACCGCTTGACGCCCTCGATCAGGACGAGGTAGACGACGACCATCGTCACCAGGGCGAGGAAGAAGGCGGGCGGCAGAGCCGTGAATCCCAGCGTCGCGGCCACGGGTGAGAACGGGAGCGCGACGCCCAGGGCCACCACACCGAGCGACGCGGCCAGCAGCGGGATGCTCGGGCGGCTGCGCAGGAACGGGATCCGGTGGGTGCGGATGGCGAAGATCACCAGGGTCTGGGTGGCGAGGGATTCCACGAACCAGCCGGAGCGGAACAGCTCGGGCCCGGCGTGGAAGACGCCGAGCATCACCCAGAAGGTGAGGAAGTCGAAGAGCGAGCTGACCGGGCCGAAGCACAGCATGAAGCGGCGGATGAAGGCGATGTCCCAGTGCGAGGGGGCGCGCAGCTGCTCCTCGTCGACCCGGTCGGTGGGGATGGTGAGCTGGCCGGTGTCGTAGAGGAGGTTGTTGAGCAGGATCTGCGAGGGCAGCATCGGCAGGAACGGCAGCACCAGGGAGGCGCCGGCGGCGCTGAACATGTTGCCGAAGTTGCTGGAGGTGCCCATCAGCACGTACTTGATCGTGTTGGCGAAGATCCGCCGGCCCTCGGCGACGCCCTCGGCGAGCACACCCAGGTCCTTCTCCAGCAGGACGGCGTCGGCGGCGTCCTTGGCCACGTCGGTGGCGCTGTCCACGGAGACGCCGATGTCGGCGGCGTGCAGGGCCAGTGCGTCGTTGACGCCGTCGCCGAGGAAGCCCACGGCCCGGCCGCTGCCGCGCAGGGCGCGCACGACGCGGGCCTTGTCGTCGGGGGAGACCCGGGCGAAGACGGTGGCCTTGGCGGCGGCGTCGGCCAGTTGCTCGTCGCTCAGGGCGGAGATCTCCCGGCCGGTGAGGGTGGTTCCGGCGGGCAGTCCGAGGTCGGCGCACACCTTCTCGGCCACCACCGGATTGTCGCCGGTGCAGATCTTGACGGTGATGCCGAGGTCGGCGAGCCGGCGCAGGGACTCGGCGGCGCCCTGCTTGGGCGGGTCGCGGAAGACCAGGAACCCGGCCAGGTGCAGCCCGGTCTCGTCCCGCGTCGCGATCGCGTCGAGGCCGTCGGCGTCCTTGGCGGCCACCGCGACGACCCGGTGGCCGGCGGCGAAGAGGCCGGTCAGTACGGGGGCGGCCTCGGCGGGGACGGCGGCGCAGCGGGCGAGCACGGCTTCCGGCGCGCCCTTGGTGACGAGTACCCGGGTACCGTCCGGCCGCTGGAGGAGGGCGGAGGAGAGCTGACGCTCGTGGTCGAAGGGAAGGCCGGCCAGCCGTCGGTGTCCGGCCGTCAACGCGGCGGCTCCGGGGGCCTGCCAGAGTGCGGTGTCCAGGGGGTTGTCGCCCAGGTGCTCGCCGTCCAGGTCTCCTTCGGTGGCGAGCAGGCCGAGCAGCAGCACGTCCTCCCCGGCGGCGCCGGCGGGGTCGAGGGCGCTCTCGAAGGTGATCCGGCCCTCGGTGAGGGTGCCGGTCTTGTCGGTCACCAGGATGTCCATGTCGCCGAGGTCCTCGATGCACACCAGGCGCTTGACCAGGACCTTGCGGCGGGCGAGGCGGCGGGAGCCCGCTGCCAGGCTGGTGCTGACCACGGCGGGCAGCAGCTGCGGGGTGATCCCGACGGCGATGGCCAGCGAGAACAGCAGAGCGTCCAGCAGCGGCCGGTGCAGCACCGTGTTGATCACGAAGATGCCGGTGGTGAGGACGGCGGCGACCTGGAGCAGGAGGACCGAGAACCGGCGCAGGCCGACCTGGAACGCGGTCTCCGGCTGCCGCTCCCCGAGGCCGAGCGCGATCCGGCCGAACTCGGCGCGCCCGCCGGTGGCGACCACCACCCCGGTGCCGCTGCCCGCGTGCACCACCGTGCCCATCAGCGCGCAGCACGACAGTTCCGCCAGCTCCGGTTCGCCGTCCACCGCCGCCAGGTCCTTGTCCACCGGGGCGGATTCGCCGGTGAGGATGCTCTCGTCGCACTGGAGGCCGGTGCGTTCCAGCACCCGCACGTCGGCGGGCACGATCTGGCCGAGGGCCAGCCGCACCACGTCGCCGGGGACCAGGCCGGTGACATCCACCTCCTGCTCGTGGCCGTCGCGCAGCACCACGGCGGTGCGCCGCACCTGCGAGTGCAGGGCCTGCGCGGCCCGTTCGGCCCGGTACTCGTTGGCGAACCCGAGGGCGACGCTCAGCAGCAGGATCACGCCGATGATCACCGCGTCGGTGCGCTCGCCGAAGAAGAACGACACCACCGCGGCGGCCAGCAGCAGGAGCAGCAGGGCGCTGCGCAGCTGGCGGCCGAGCACCGCCAGGGCCCGCACCTGGTGGGTGCGGACCGCGTTGGGGCCGCCGGCCGCGAGCCGCCGCCCGGCTTCCGCGCCGGACAGCCCGGCGCGGGTGCTGCCCAGGCGGGCGAGCACCTGCGCGGCGTCCTGCGTGGCGGCCTGGCGGGCGGGCATCCCGGCGGCGGTGTCCTGCTGCCCGGCAGCCGGATGCACCGGGCCCGGCAGGGTGAGGGTCCGGTGCATCGGCTGGAACTCCTGTCCGTTGGGGGTTCGGGTCACCGACCGGTGGCGGGCACGTCGGTGTGCTCGGCGCGGGCGGTGTCGCGGGCGGTGTCCTGCTGTTCAGTGTCCCGGACGACGACGACCGGGCAGGTGGCGTGCTGGACGCAGTGCTGGCCGACCGAGCCGAGCAGCGCCCCGGTGAAGCCACCGTGGCCCCGGCTGCCGATGACCAGGAGTTCGGCACCCTTGGCGGCGTCCAGCAGGACGCGGGCCGCGTTGCCGCGCTCCACCCGGCGGCTTATCCCGACCGGGTGGGCCGGGTCCTTCTCCTCCTCGGCGACCTGGGCGAGCGTCTGCTCGGCGGCCGCGGTGAAGTCCGCGTCGGTCAGCGTCATTCCCCAGCCGTAGATGGCCGGGAACTCCCAGGAGATCACCGCTTCCACGGTGGCACCCGTCAGGGCCGCCTGGCGTACTGCCCAGCGCAGGGCGGCCCGGGACGCCTCCGAGCCGTCCACCCCCACCACGATGCGCCGCTGTGCCGTGCTGCCGGTCCCGTTCATGCTGGTGTCCTTCCGATCGCTGGGTTGTCGGGTTGTGCGGTTGCGCGGTGCGGTTCAGTCGCGCAGGTCGAAGACGAGGCGGGCGGCGACCTTGCCGTCCAGGACCTCGGTGATGCAGGCGTTGACGTCCTCCAGGCGACGGCTCTCGCGGATCACCCGGGTGCGGCCGAGGGCGTGCAGGGCGAACACCTCGGCGAGGTCCTGGCGGGTGCCGACGATGGATCCGACCACCTTGGTGCCGTTCAGCACCGTCTCGAAGACCGGCAGGGTCAGCTCGCCCTCGGCGGGCAGCGCGACCAGGACGAGGGTGCCGCCGCGCCGCAGCGCGCCGTACGCGGCGCGGAAGGAGTCGTTGCTGACGGCGAGGGCGATCGCCGCGTCCGCCCCGCCGAGCCGCTGCACCTCGGCGGCGACGTCCTGGACCCGGGCGTCGATCACGTGGTCGGCGCCGAGCTCGCGGGCGAGGGCCAGCTTGTCGTCGGTGACATCGACCGCGATGGTCTCGGCCCCGAAGATCCGGGCGTACTGCAGCGCCAGGTGGCCGAGGCCGCCGATGCCGGAGACCAGGACGCGGGTGCCGGGCCGGGCGCCGGAGACCTTGAGCGCCTTGTAGGTGGTGACGCCGGCGCAGGTGAGCGGAGCGGCGTCCAGCGGATCGACCCCGTCGGGGACGGGGACGACGTAGTCGCCGTGGGCGACGGCGTACTCGGCGTAGCCGCCGTCCACCGAGTACCCGCTGTTCTGCTGGCTGGTGCAGAGGGTCTCCCAGCCGTCCACGCAGTGGTCGCAGCGGCCGCAGGCCTCGGCGAGCCAGGGGATGGCGACCCGCTCGCCGACCCGGACGTGCCGCACGTTCTCGCCGGTCGCCTCGACGATGCCGACTCCCTCGTGCCCGGGGACGAACGGCGGGTTCGGCTTGACCGGCCAGTCGCCGCGGGCGGCGTGGATGTCGGTGTGGCACAGCCCGCAGGCCTCCAGCCGGACCAGCACCTGGTGCGGTGCCGGGGCCGGCACCGGCCGGTCCTCGATGACGAGCGGTGCGGTGAAGTCGCGGACGACGGCGGCCTTCATGGTGTTCCTGCCCTTCGTACGGAACGGCGGCGGTTTCCGGTCCGCGCCGGTTCTGCTATGTCTCCATCCCACCGCCCGGGCCCGCCGTTCACAGGGGTCGAGCGGTGCACTCGCGGCGGGCTGAAGGTCCCCGGCCGCCGAGGCCGCTGGTCACCGGGGCTGCGCCGGGTCGTGCGGGACGATGGCCACCGGGCCGTGGGCGTGGTGGACGACCGCGTGTGCCAGGTGTCCCAGGTGCGGCGCGGCCAGCGGATGCGCGGGGGCGCGCCGGCCCAGGACCACCAGGGAGGCGTTGCGCGAGGCCTCCAGCAGGGCCCGGGACGCGTCCCAGCCGGTCACCTCCGCCACCGTGCGCACCCCGGGGAACTTCTCCTGCCACGGGGCCAGCGCGTCCTGCAGGCGGACCGTCTTCGCCTCCACCAGCGACCGCCGGATCTCCGCCGGTTCGATCGGGGCGTCGGTCCGCAGCGGCCCGCGCGGCTCCGCCCCGCCCTCCAAGGCCCGCAGCACGGCCCCGCGCCGGGCGGCCTCCTCGAAGGCGAACCCGAGGACGGCGCCGGACGGCCGCTCCCCCCGCACGCCGACCACGACCTCGCCGGGGCCGTCCGGGTCCGCGGCGCCTGTCGGCACCAGGACGACCGGGCACCGTGCCTCCGCGGCCGTGCGCAGCGCGACGGAACCGAGGAGCCGCCCGGCGACCTGGCCCGATCCCCGGGAACCGAGCACCAGCAGCCACTGCTTCTCACCGGCGGCGGCCAGCACGGACCACGGCTCGCCGGGGATCTCCTCGCAGGAGACCTCCAGCCCCGGCAGGGCGTGCACGAGTTCGGCCCGGAGCGCCGTCACGGACTCCGGCAGCCGGTGACCGGCCGGTTCGCGGTGCCCGAAGGCGCTGCCCGACGGCGCCGCCACGTACACCAGCCGGAGGGCGACGCCGCGCCGGAGCGCGTCGGCCGCCGCCCAGCGGGCCGCTGCGGCGCTCTCGGCAGAGCCGTCGACACCGGCCACGACGGAATCGCACATGGTGAACCTCCAGGGGGTGCGGATGGTCCGGGCGGCGGTCCGCCCGGCCTCGTGCTCCCGTCAGCGTCGCCGCGGCCCCGGCCGCCCGGACAGGGGTCGGAAGCCCCCGGCAGGTCCCGAAGGTCCCACGGGCCGTCGCCCGTCCCGGGCGGCCCCGCCGGACGGCCCGCACCGGCGCCCCGACCGGGCGGGACCATGGACCCGGCCCCGGGGCCGGGCAGGCCCTGGACTCGGAGGGGGCGCCTCGGCCAGGATGATCACGGACCCCCGGCGACCACGCCCGGGGCCGCCCCGAGCAACGGAGAGCAGGGACACCGCCATGGGCACGTTCGTTCTGGCCGGCACCGACGGTTCGGCCGAGAGCACCGCCGCAGCGCACTGGGCGGCCGACGAGGCGCTGCGCCGCGGCCTCGCCCTGCGCCTCGTCCACGCCTGGACCTGGGAGGACGACCTGCACGCCGATCCCAGCCAGCCGGCGTCCGTGCGCACCCTGGCGGAGCGCATGCTGGCCGACACCGCGCAGCAGGTGCGCGAGGCCCATCCGGGGCTGGAGCTGCACACCGGCCTGCTGACCGGCGGCGAGCCCGCCGCCGACCTGGTCGCCGCCGCCGCCGAGGCGGAGCTGCTCGCCGTCGGTTCGCTGGGCCTGGGCCGCTTCGAGGGCCTGCTGGTGGGGTCGATAGGCCTCGACGTCGCGGCGCGCTGCGAGGTGCCGGTCGTGCTGGTGCGGGCCGCGCAGCCGCAGCCGGGCGAGGCCCCCGGCGAGGTGGTCGTCGGGATCGACACCCACGCCCCGGCGGACGCCGTCGTCGAATTCGCCTTCCGCGCGGCCGAGGCCCGCGGCGCGGTGCTGCGCGCCGTCCACGGCTGGACTCCGCCCCCGGTCTGGGGCTACGCGGGCGGGGTGGCGCCGGAGACCGAGACCGAACAGTTCCGCGTCCTCGAGGCGGAACTGCTCACCCAGGCGCTCAGCGGGTGGCGGGCCAAGTACCCGCAGGTCACGGTGGTCGAGGACAGTCGGATCGGCAGCGGTGCCGGGGCAGTGGTGGACGCCTCCGCCGGCGCCGCCCTGGTGGTGGTCGGCCGCCGCCGCCACCGCCTGGGCCGGGTCGCCCACGCGGTCAGCCACCACGCCAAGTCGCCGGTCGCCATCGTCCCGCACGACTGACCCGACGCACCTGCCCGGCGCGTGGCCGGACAGCAGAACGCCCCGCTCGGCGCTTGCCCGAGCGGGGCGTTGCCGCTGTCGGGTCGCCCGCCGGGCCGGGCCTGGTTGACGGTGGCCCCATCGGCGCAGGTGCCTGACGTATCGTCAACTGGCTCTCCCCTGGCCCTGGTTGCATCACACCACCGAGGGCCGACGCGGGTCCGTCGGGTCGATCGCCTGCTCGTCGAAGAGCTGCTCCAGCGCCTCGTGCCCGTGCGTGCGACGGAACGCGATCTCGCTGGCCCCGCCGTGACGATCCGCAGTCCAGGGACGGCCTCCGGGCGGTGCGGGTGCACGTGCTGGGCGGCGGCGGAACGGACCTCGTGGCCCGCGAAGAAGGCCCGGACGTGCGACTCCACGGCCTCGGCCGGCTGCTGATCACGCGGTACTTCGAACATGCCCGCGATGGTCGCATGCCCGCGCCGGGCGCCACCCGCTCCCGTGCTCGGAGGCTTGAGTACCCGTACTCAGGCAGGGCCCGCCGGCGCCCGACGATACTTCGGGTACGTCGGGACTTCAGGGCCCGACCGCGACGGAGGGGAACATCATGAAGCGTGCGCGATTCGCGTGGGTGGCCGCGGTGGCGGCCGTTGTGGTGGCGGCGGGACCGGTGGCCGCCGGCGCGGTTCAGAGCGGGGACACCGACCGCGGGACGCCCGGAACGGGGGAGATCCTGCCGCACCCCGGCCCGGACGGGCTGATCTGGATCCCGGACTGGATCGGCAACGGCGGAGCCGTCACCGGCGGCGCCTTCCAGGGCGGCCCGCCCGTCACCGTCACGGTCGGCTGCCAGGGCGGCAACGGCAGTGCCGGTGAGGCGCGAGTCACCTACACGCCGTACTACGGCGACACCACCCCGGTCGAGTTCACCGTCTCCTGCCCGGCGGACACCGTCGGCCGGGGCTCGACCGTGGTGACGGCCGAACAGGGCCGGTCCTTCTCCGTCCAGGTGGAGACCTCGTCCCCCGACGTGCACTGGGGCCTGACGGTCACCCAGCCGGACGCCTGACCGGCGCCGGGCCGCACCGAACTGCTGCACCGGGGCGGCCCGGACCGGCCAACTGCCTTACGACATGGCCTGGTTGTCGTCGAGCTCCTGGTACTCCCAGGTTCCGCCGCCATCGGTGTACACCAGGTGTTCCTCCAACTCGCCCTCCAGCGGCACCTCGTCCGTCTCCGCCAGGAACACCGTGACGTCATCGGTCGGTTCGGGCACGGGGGCCGCCGGGCGCACCGACAGCAGGGCCAGTTCGCCGTTCGTGCGGGCGACCAGCAGGTCGCCGCTCGCGGTGGCGGCCAGCGCGGACACCGGGGCATCGGCCGGGAACGCGTGCTCGGTGGTTTCCTGCGCCTCGACGTCGAGTTCGAGCAGCGAGCCGGTGGGAGTGCCGATCCACAGCACGCCGGGCCGGGCGTCCCAGGCGAGGTTGTCGGGCGGCCACGGCTCCGACCGGTCCTCGGAGAGCGTCCTCGTCAGGACCCTTCGCAGGGAGGGGAACGCGAAGACGTCGACCGATTCGAAGTAGTCGTTGCCGCGGATCGCGAGGTGTCGCCCGTCGGCGCTGAACAGCGGGGTGCCGTAGCCGTCGGCGGTGAAGACCAGCGCATGCCGCAGCTGCCGCATCGCCTGGGCGTCCCCGTCGCCGGGCCGGGCGAACAGGCAGAAGGTGGCGGCCTGGTCGCTGACCAGGGTGGCGACCAGCTCCCCGGACGGGTGGACACCGACGCCGGTGTCCCAGTACGGGCCCGGAGTGGCGGCACCGGTGGCGAGATCGAGAACGTGCGAGCTGTCGCCGGACGGCTTCGCCCACAGCGCGCGGCCGTCCGGGCTGAACGCCAGGTGGTGGTAGACGGCCGGGGCCTGCTCGGCTGCCGCCGGACCGTCGGGCGTCCAGCGCGTCAGGGTGTTGCCGTCGGCGACGACGAGCAGGGGCTGTTCGGGATGCCACGCCACCGGGGGCGGGCCGTCGGGCCGCCACCAGTCGGCCGGATCCGGCTCGGGCGCCAACCCGAGGTCCACGGGAGCGAGTTCGCGCACCTGCCCGCCACCGCAGTCCCAGATCCGGACCAGGCGGCAGCCCGTTGCCGCGCCGGCCACCAGCGGAAGCCGGGGGTGGCGGGTGAGCCGCTCGGCGGGGAGCCGGTCGTCGGCCGACAGGCGGGCCAGCAGGGCGAGTTGGGTCATGGCGGCACCGTAGCGGCGGGGTGTGACGTCAGCGCCGGATCCGGACCGGACTGCGCGAGGTCCTGGCCGTGGTGGATTCCACCTGGCTCAGCAGCACGTCGATGGACCTGCGCAGGTCGGCGAGGGAGATGGACAGCGGCTCACCCGTCATGGCGCCATCCTGGCGGACCGGCGTCAGTGCGGGGCGAGCACGCAGAACTCGTGGCCGTCCGGGTCGGTGAGGACCGTCCACGGCACCTCGCCCTGGCCGAGGTCGAGGGGCGTCGCGCCGAGCGCCCGGACGCGGGCGACCTCCGTGGACTGGTCGTCGCCGGGGTGGGGCAGCAGGTCGAGGTGGAGGCGGTCGGGGGCGGTGCGGCCGTCGGAGGAGCGGAGGAACTCCAGGTAGGGGCCGGTTCCGGTGGCGGCGCGCAGCGACGCGTGGTCGTCGGCGACCTCGTGCACCGTCCAGTCGATCGCTTCGCCCCAGAACCGGGCCATCTCCCGGGGGTTCGCGCAGTCGACCACGATCGCGGCGATCGGGCCGGTGTCCCGGTAGACCTCGCGGGGCTCCAGTACGCAGAACTCGTTGCCCTCGGGGTCCGCGAGGACCGTCCACGGCACCTCGCCCTGGCCGAGGTCGACCGGCGTCGCGCCGAGCGCCAGCAGGCGGGCGATCAGCTCCGCCTGGTGGGCCGGGGAGGCGGTGGCGAGGTCGAGGTGGGTGCGGTTCTTGACGGCGGACTTGCCCTCCGGGACGGGCACCAGGTCGAGGGCGACCGCGACCGGATCCGGCCAGACCGGCTCGCCGGGCGGCGCGACGTACGTGGTCACGCCGGGATGGTGGGCCGTCCAGCCGAGGGCCTGCGCCCAGAAACGGCCGAGCGCCACCGGGTCGACGGCCTTGACGATCAGATGGGCGGGTCGCAGTGCCATGCCGGCGATCCTATGCACCGCGACCCGCGCCGGGCTGATCGGACGTCACGTCGTGACTGCGACCCGGAGCCGCGTGCCCGGGCAGCCCCGGCGCGGTACCGGCGGACCCGGGCCGTCGGTCACGCCCGGTGACTGACGATCACCTTGCCGAAGGCGGCTCCTGACGCGTAGTGGCGAAAGGCCTCCGGGGCTTCGCCGAACGGGAAGACCCGGTCGATCACCGGGCGCGGCCGCCGCTGCTACGCATGGGCGGACACCGGGCCGTCGGCGGCCGGCGGGAGGGCATCGCCGGTCTTGCTGTAGCCGAGGGCCTCCACGATCAGGCCGTCCTCGACGCGCATGAGGTTCACGCCCCGCACGGAGTCGGCGGGCCCGTCGCCGAAGCGGTAGCGCCAGCGGATCGTCGCGCGGTCGCCCGCCACGGTGACGTCCTCGGGCCGGAACTGGGTGGTGCGGTCGGCCGCGAGCGCCCGCCAGAAGGCGAGGCAGGCCTCCCGGCCTTCGAGGCGTTCACCGTCCGGTGCCGGCTGGATCGCCTCCATGACGCAGTGCTCGCCCAGCAGGTCGTCGAGGGCGTCGGGGTCGTGGTGGACGAAGGCGTGGTTGAAGCGGTCGATGACATCGGTGGTCGTGCGAGCAGGCATGAGGATCCACTCCGTCGTAGATAGAACGGTCGGTCTACCAGGAATGTATAGAACGGTTGATCTACCGGTCAACCACTGGCAGGCTGGCACCCATGAGCACCCGGACGGAACCAGGACCGCGCGAGCGCCTGCTGGAGGCGGCACAGGAACTGACCTACCGCCACGGCGTCGGTGTGGGGGTGGACGCCCTGCTGAAGGGCGCGAATGCGGCCCGCCGCTCCCTGTACGAGCACTTCGGCGGGAAGGACGGCCTGATCGCCGAGGTCCTTCGCCGGAGCGCCGCCGAGGACGAGGCCGCGTACCGGCAGACCATGGCCGGCGCCGGCGACGATCCGCGCGAGCGCCTGCTTGCCGTCTTCGACAAGCTCGCCGACGTCGTCACCGGGCCGGACTTCCGAGGCTGCCGGTACCTCGCCGCCGACCTGGCCCTGGCCGACCCCGACCACCCGGGCCACGCCGTCACCCGCTCCTACCGGGCGCGCGTGAGCCGGCTCCTGGCGGCCGAACTAGTCCGGCTCGGCCATCCCCGCCCGGACCGCGCCGCCGATCAGCTGCTGCTCCTGATCGACGGAGCCCTGGCGGCCGCGGCCACCCGCCCGGACACCGACCCGGTCGCCTCCGCGCGGGAGCTGGCCGTCCAGATCCTCGAAGCCGGGACGGCCCGGCCCGCCCGGGGCTGACCGGACGTCAGGTGGCCCGAGCGCCCCGGAACCGGTTCATGCCGGCCTGGATCCGCAGCCAGGTCGGATCGCCGGGGCCGGTCTCGGTGACTTCCGCGAGCTCGTCGTCCGTCCAGCTGCGGGTGCCGTCGGTGACGGTCAGGTGCTCCTCCAGCTCGCCGTCCAGGGGTGCGTCTTCCGTTCCCGCGAGGAACGCCGCGACGTCGTCGTTCGGTTCGACGGCGGGCGCGACGGGCGCGGGCCGCACCGACAGCAGGACGAGTTCGCCGTCGTCGCGGGCGACCAGCAGGTCGCCGCCGGCGGTGGCGGCCAGGGCGGCGATCGGGGTGCCGTCGGGGGAGGCGTGCTCGGTGGCTTCCTGGGCCTCGACGTCGAGTTCGAGGAGCGAGCCGGTCGGCGTGCCGATCCACAGCACGCCGGGCCGGGCGCCCCAGGCGAGGTTGTCGCGCGGCCACTCCACGGAGCGGCCCTCGGCGAGCGTCGTCGACAGGACCTTCCGCAGCGAGGGGAAGGCGAAGACCTCCAGCATGTCCACGTACGCGTTGCCGCGGATCGCGAAGTGCCGTCCGTCGGAGCTGAACAACGGGGCGCCGTAGCCGTCGCAGTCCAGGATCAGCGCCTGTCGCAGCGTCCGCATCGTCGCCGCGGGAGCGTCGCCGGGGCGGGCGAACAGGCAGTAGGTGGCGCCCTGGTCGCTGGCCAGGGTGGCGGCCAGCTCGCCGGACGGGTGGACGGAGACGCCGGTGTCCCAGGGCCGGGCGGTGCCGGTGACCGCGCCGGTGGCGGGGTCGAGGACGTCCGAAGCCGCCCAGCCCTGGTCGGCGGAGGGCGTGGCCCACAGCGTGCCGCCGTCCGGGCTGAACGCCAGCGCGTCGTACGCCGTCCCGGCGGGGGTGCGCACCGGATCCGACGACCCGTCGGGGGTCCACCGCAGCAGGAACTCCCCGTCGGCCACGGCCAGCAGCGGCAGGTGCGGATGCCAGGCCACCGCCTGCGGCGCCGAGTCGCCCCAGGGCGCGGTGCCCGGCTCGACGTCGAGCGCGGCAAGCTCGCGCAGCCGCCCCTCGCCCCAGCCGAAGATGCGGACGGTACGGCAGTCGGTCGACGTGCCGACGGCCAGCGGCAGCCGCGGGTGGCAGCTCAGCTGCTCCACCGGGAAGTCGCTGTCGTCCAGTAGGCGGTCCAGTACGGCGAGTTCGGTCATGGCGGCAGGCTAGGACGGGTGTACGACAGCCGGTACGACAGTCGTCATCCTTGCATGATTTTGCTGGACTGCGTATATTCATGCTGGGCTTCAGGAGGGAATGCCATGGTATTGCGAGTTGCCGTCGCCGGAGCGAGCGGATACGCGGGCGGTGAGGTGCTGCGCCTGCTGCAGGGGCATCCGGAGGTGGAGATCGGGGCGCTGACCGGCGGCTCCAACGCGGGTCAGCGCTTCGGTGCGCTGCAGCCGCACCTGATCGGGCTGGCCGACCGGGTGCTGGAGCCGACGAACGCGCAGACGCTGGCGGGGCACGACATCGTGTTCCTCGGCCTGCCGCACGGCCAGTCCGCCGAGATCGCCGCCCAGCTCGGCGAGGACGTCCTCGTCGTGGACCTCGGCGCCGACCACCGGCTGAGGTCGGCGGCCGACTGGGAGCAGTTCTACGGCTCCCCGCACGCCGGCACCTGGCCCTACGGCCTGCCCGAACTGCCGGGCCACCGTGACGCGTTGAAGGGCAGCAGGCGGATCGCGGTGCCGGGCTGCTACCCGACGGCCGTGACGCTCGCGATGTTCCCGATGTTCGCCGCGGGCCTGGCCGAGCCGGAGGCGGTGATCACCGCCGCGTCCGGTACCTCCGGCGCCGGAAAGGCCGCCAAGGCGCACCTGCTGGGCAGCGAGGTGATGGGCTCGATGAGCCCGTACGGCGTCGGCGGCGGCCACCGGCACACCCCGGAGATGGCGCAGAACCTCACCCCGCTCGCGGGCGAGCCGGTCACCGTCTCCTTCACCCCGACGCTCGCGCCGATGCCGCGCGGCATCCTCGCCACCTGCTCCGCCAAGGCGAAGCCCGGCACCACGGCCGAGAAACTCAGAGCCGCGTACGAGCAGGCGTACGGCGACGAGCCGTTCGTCCACCTGCTGCCCGAGGGCCAGTGGCCGCACACCTCCTCGGTCTACGGCTCGAACGCGGCCGTGCTGCAGGTGGTGCTGGACGAGCACGCCGGGCGGATCATCGCGATCAGCGCGATCGACAACCTGGTGAAGGGCACCGCCGGTGGCGCGGTGCAGAGCATGAACATCGCCCTCGGACTGCCCGAGGAGCTCGGCCTCCCGCTGAACGGAGTCGCACCATGACGGACACCCAGAACATCGGCGTCACCGCGGCGAAGGGCTTCCGCGCGGCGGGCGTCACCGCCGGCATCAAGGCGTCCGGCACCCCGGATCTCGCGCTGGTCGTCAACGACGGCCCGCTGCACGCCGCCGCCGGCGTGTTCACCTCCAACCGGGTGCACGCCGCGCCGGTGAAGTGGTCGCGGCAGGTGCTGAAGGACGGCGAGCTGACCGCCGTCGTCCTCAACTCCGGTGGCGCGAACGCCTGCACCGGCCCGGAGGGCTTCCAGGACACCCACGCCACCGCCGAGAAGGTCGCCGCCGAACTCGGCGTCGGCGCGATCGAGGTCGCGGTCTGCTCCACCGGCCTGATCGGCGTCCGGCTGCCGATGGACAAGCTGCTGCCCGGCATCGAGCAGGCCGCAAAGGCGCTCGGCACCACCGGCGGCGAGGCCGCCGCGATCGCCATCAAGACCACCGACACCGTGCACAAGACCGCCCAGGTCACCAGCCCGGCCGGCTGGACGGTCGGTGGCATGGCCAAGGGCGCGGGCATGCTCGCCCCGGGCCTGGCCACCATGCTGGTCGTGGTCACCACCGACGCCGTGGTCGAGTCCGCGCAGCTGGACGCCGCGCTGCGCGACGCCACCCGCACCACCTTCGACCGGGTCGACTCCGACGGCTGCATGTCCACCAACGACACGGTGCTGCTGCTCGCCTCCGGCGCGTCCCAGGTCACCCCCGAGCAGGCCGAGTTCGCCGAGGCCGTGCGCACCGTCTGCGCCGACCTGGCCCGCCGGCTGATCGGCGACGCCGAGGGCGCGTCCAAGGACATCCGGATCGACATCGTGAACGCCGCCACCGAGGACGAGGCCGTCGACGTCGCCCGCACCATCTCCCGCAGCAACCTGCTCAAGTGCGCCATCCACGGCGAGGACCCGAACTGGGGCCGGGTGCTGTCCGCGATCGGCACCACCTCCGCCGCCTTCGACCCCGACCAGCTGGACGTCGCCATCAACGGCGTCTGGGTGTGCCGGAACGGCGGCGTCGGCGAGGACCGCGACCTGGTCTCCATGAAGGGCCGCGAGGTCGTCATCACCGCCGACCTGAAGGCCGGCCGGGCCAGTGCCAGCATCTGGACCAACGACCTGACCGCCGAGTACGTGCACGAGAACAGCGCCTACTCCAGCTGACCCGGGGGAATCGACACAAGCCATGCAGATCGCACCCAAGGGCGAACAGGCCCGCAGCAACGCCGCCCTGCCCAAGGCCCGCACCCTGATCGAGGCGCTGCCCTGGCTGGAGCGCTTCCACGGCAAGACCGTCGTCATCAAGTTCGGCGGCAACGCCATGGTGGACGAGGACCTGAAGGCCGCCTTCGCCCAGGACGTGGTCTTCCTCCGCTACGCCGGCCTGCACCCCGTCGTGGTGCACGGCGGCGGCCCGCAGATCAGCGCCCAGCTCGACCGGCTCGGCCTGGAGTCCTCGTTCACCGCCGGCCTGCGCGTCACCACCCCCGAGACCATGGACGTGGTCCGGATGGTGCTCGCCGGACAGGTCCAGCGTGAACTGGTCGGCCTGCTCAACGCCCACGGCCCGTTCGCCGTCGGCATGACCGGCGAGGACGCCCACACCATGACCGCCGTCAAGCGCTACGCCGTGGTCGAGGGCGAACAGGTCGACATCGGCCTGGTCGGCGACATCGTCAACATCGAGGCCGGCGCGGTCAAGGCACTGATCGCCGACGGCCGCATCCCGGTGATCTCCTCGATCGCCCGCGGCGCCGACGGCCACGTCTACAACATCAACGCCGACACCGCCGCCTCCGCCCTGGCGTCCGCGCTCGGCGCCGAGATGCTGGTCGTACTCACCGACGTCGAGGGCCTCTACAAGGACTGGCCGAACTCCGACGACGTGATCAGCCAGCTCAGCGCCTCCGAACTGGAGGAGATGCTGCCGACCCTGGCCAGCGGCATGCTCCCCAAGATGGAGGGCTGCCTGCGCGCCGTCCGCTCCGGCGTGGGCACCGCCCGCGTGCTGGACGGGCGGGTCCAGCACAGCCTGCTGCTGGAGATCTTCACCGACGAGGGCATCGGCACCATGGTCGTGCCCGACGACGAGACCACCGTTCTGGGGGGCCTGGCATGAGCAACGAACCGGTCAGCAGCAACGCGTCGATCACCGAGCGGTACCGGCACACCCTGATGCACAACTACGGCACCCCGCGCATCCCGCTGGTCCGCGGCGAGGGCGCCCTGCTGTGGGACGCCGACGGCAACGAGTACCTCGACCTGGTCGGCGGCATCGCCGTCAACGCGCTCGGCACCGCGCACCCGGCGATCGTCACCGCCGTCACCGAGCAGATCGCCACCCTCGGCCACGTCTCCAACCTGTTCATGGCCGAGCCGACCATCCAACTCGCCGAAAAGCTCGTCGAGTTGGCCGGCCGCCCGGCCCGGGTGTTCTTCTGCAACTCCGGCGCCGAGGCCAACGAGGCCGCCTTCAAGATCTCCCGGCTGACCGGCCGCACCCACCTGGTCTCCGTCCAGGGCGCCTTCCACGGCCGCACCATGGGCGCCCTCGCGCTCACCGCCCAGCCCGCCAAGCAGGAACCCTTCAAGCCACTGCCCGGCGAGGTCACGCACGTCCCGCTCGGCGACATCGAAGCCCTGCGCCAGGCCGTCACCACCGACACCGCCGCCGTCTTCATCGAGCCCATCCAGGGCGAGAACGGCGCCATCCCGATGCCCCCGGGCTACCTGTCGGCCGCCCGCGAGATCACCCGCGCCACCGGCACCCTGCTGGTCCTGGACGAGATCCAGACCGGCATCGGCCGCACCGGCCACTGGTACGCCCACCAGGCCGAGGACGGCGCCGACCCGGACATCGTCACCCTCGCCAAGGGCCTCGGTGGCGGCCTGCCGATCGGTGCCGTGCTCGCCTTCGGCGACACCGCCGAACTCCTCGCCCCCGGCCAGCACGGCACCACCTTCGGCGGCAACCCCGTGGTCGCCGCCGCCGGCCTCGCCGTGCTGCGCACCATCGAGGAGCAGGGCCTGCTGGAGCACGCCACCAAGCTCGGCGAGCGCCTGCGCCACGGCATCGAGGCGATCGGCGACCCCCTGGTCGCACAGGTGCGCGGCAAGGGCCTGCTGCTGGGTATCGTGCTCACGCAGCCCGTCGCCGCCCAGGTCCAGGCCGCCGCGCAGGACGCAGGTTTCCTGGTCAATGCGGCCGTCGCGGACGCCGTACGGCTGGTTCCGCCGCTGATCCTGACCGAGGAGCAGGCCGACCGGTTCCTCGCCGCACTGCCCGCGATCCTCCGAACGGTCCGCGAAACGGCCCCCGACGCGAACAGCTGAGCGTCTTTCAGGAGAATCTTCAGTTATGACCGAACCCCGCCCCGAGTCGACCGCGGCACCCACGCCGCAGGTCCCGCAGACCCGCACCGCGCGCCACCGCCGCATCGTGGACCTGCTGACCCGTCAGCCCGTCCGCTCGCAGAGCCAGCTGGCCAAGCTGCTCGCCGACGACGGCCTCGTGGTCACCCAGGCCACCCTCTCCCGGGACCTGGACGAACTCGGAGCGGTGAAGATCCGCAACCGGGACGGCGCGCTCATCTACGCCGTCCCGGCCGAGGGCGGCGACCGCACCCCGCGCGCCCCCATGGGCGAGTCCGCCAGCGAGGCCCGGATGGCCCGGCTGGCGGGCGAGCTGATGGTCTCCGCGACCGCCTCCGGCAACCTGGTCGTGCTGCGCACCCCGCCCGGCGCCGCCCAGTTCCTGGCCTCCGCGATCGACACCGCCGAGGTGTTCGAGATCATCGGCACCATCGCCGGCGACGACACCGTCCTGCTGATCAGCCGCGACGCGGCCGGCGGCCAGGCGCTCGCCGACCACCTGATGCAGCTCGCCCAGGCCAAGTCGCAGTAGCCCTCCACCCCTTTCCGTTCCACCGAGTGCCACCGGTTTGGCAATGCATACGCACTCGTGCATACTTATGCCTAACGCCGCATGAAACCTGTACTGAAGGAGAAAGCCGTGACTGAGCGCGTCGTACTCGCCTACTCGGGCGGTCTGGACACGTCCGTCTGCATCGGCTGGATCGCCGAGGAGACCGGCGCCGAGGTCATCGCCGTCGCGGTCGACGTCGGCCAGGGCGGCGAGGACCTGGAGGTCATCCGCCAGCGCGCGCTCGACTGCGGCGCCGTCGAGGCCGAGGTCGCCGACGCCCGCGACGAGTTCGCGAACGAGTACTGCCTGCCCGCCCTCAAGGCCAACGCCCTCTACCAGGGCCAGTACCCGCTGGTCTCCGCGCTGTCCCGGCCGGTGATCGTCAAGCACCTGGTCGCCGCCGCGCAGAAGCACGGCGCCACCACCGTCGCCCACGGCTGCACCGGCAAGGGCAACGACCAGGTCCGCTTCGAGGTCGGCATCCAGTCGCTGGCCCCGAACCTGAAGTGCATCGCCCCGGTCCGCGACTACGCGATGACCCGCGACAAGGCGATCGCCTTCGCCGAGGCCAAGAACCTCCCGATCGTCACCACCAAGAAGAACCCGTACTCGATCGACCAGAACGTCTTCGGCCGCGCCGTCGAGACCGGCTTCCTGGAAGACATCTGGAACGCCCCGATCGAGGACGTCTACGAGTACACCCAGAACCCGGCCACCCCGCGCGAGGCCGACGAGGTCGTCATCACCTTCGACGCGGGCGTCCCGGTCGCCATCGACGGCCGCAAGGTCTCCGTCCTGCAGGCCATCGAGGAGCTGAACAAGCGGGCCGGCGCCCAGGGCATCGGCCGCCTCGACATGGTCGAGGACCGCCTGGTCGGCATCAAGTCCCGCGAGATCTACGAGGCCCCCGGCGCGATCGCCCTGATCACCGCCCACCAGGCCCTGGAGAACGTCACCGTCGAGCGCGAACTCGCCCGCTACAAGCGGCAGGTCGAGCAGCGCTGGGCCGAACTGGTCTACGACGGCCTGTGGTTCTCCCCGCTCAAGCGCGCCCTGGACGGCTTCGTCAACGAGGCCAACCAGGCCGTCTCCGGCGAGATCCGGATGGTCCTGCACGGCGGCCGCGCCGTCGTCAACGGCCGCAAGTCGGACCAGTCGCTGTACGACTTCAACCTCGCCACCTACGACACCGGCGACACCTTCGACCAGTCCATGTCCAAGGGCTTCATCGAGATCTTCGGCATGTCCTCGAAGATCGCCGCCCGCCGCGACCTGGCCTGATCCCTCCCGCAGTACCCGCCCCGGTCGCCGTATCCGCCACGGCGGCCGGGGCACCGCCACACCCAGACCCGCCTTCGAAGGAGCCCACGCGATGACCGCCGAACAGCCCGCAGACGTCCGCCTCTGGGGCGCGCGCTTCGCCGACGGCCCCTCCGAGGCCCTCGCCAAGCTCTCCGCCTCCGTCCACTTCGACTGGCGGCTCGCCCCCTACGACATCGCCGGCTCCAAGGCCCACGCCCGGGTGCTGCACCAGGCGGGCCTGCTCAGCGACGAGGAACTCACCGGCATGCTCGGTGGGCTGGACCAGCTGCTGGCCGACGTCGCCTCCGGCGCCTTCGTCGGCACCGTCGCCGACGAGGATGTGCACACCGCCCTGGAGCGCGGCCTGCTGGAGCGCCTCGGCGCCGACCTCGGCGGCAAGCTGCGGGCCGGCCGCTCGCGCAACGACCAGATCGCCACCCTGTTCCGGATGTACCTGCGCGACCACGCCAAGACCATCGGCGCGCTGATCCTCGACCTCCAGCACGCCCTGGTCGGCCTCGCCGAGGCCCATCCGAACACCGCGATGCCCGGCCGCACCCACCTCCAGCACGCCCAGCCCGTGCTGTTCGCCCACCACGTGCTCGCCCACGTCCAGTCGCTGGGCCGGGACGCCGAGCGGCTGCGCCAGTGGGACACCCGCACCGCCGTCTCCCCGTACGGCTCCGGCGCGCTGGCCGGCTCCTCGCTGGGCCTCGACCCGCAGGCCGTCGCCGCCGAACTCGGCTTCGAGCGCGGCTCGGTGGGCAACTCCATCGACGGCACCGCCTCCCGCGACTTCGTCGCCGAGTTCGCCTTCGTCACCGCGATGATCGGCATCAACCTCTCGCGGATCGCGGAGGAGATCATCATCTGGAACACCAAGGAGTTCGGCTTCATCACGCTGCACGACGCCTTCTCCACCGGGTCGTCGATCATGCCGCAGAAGAAGAACCCCGACATCGCGGAGCTCGCCCGCGGCAAGTCCGGCCGCCTGATCGGCAACCTGACCGGCCTGCTCGCCACCCTCAAGGCGCTGCCGCTGGCCTACAACCGCGACCTCCAGGAGGACAAGGAGCCGGTCTTCGACTCCTGCGACACCCTGGAAGTCCTGCTCCCGGCCTTCACCGGCATGATCGCCACCCTCACCGTGCACCGCGAGCGCCTCGAAGAGCTCGCCCCCGCCGGTTTCTCGCTCGCCACCGACATCGCCGAGTGGCTGGTCAAGCAGGGCGTCCCGTTCCGCGTCGCGCACGAGGTGGCCGGTGCCTGCGTGAAGGTCTGCGAGGCCGAGGGCATCGAGCTGTCCGACCTGACGGACGAGCAGTTCGCCGCCATCTCCACCCACCTGACGCCGGACGTCCGCACCGTCCTGTCCGTCCACGGGGCCATCGCCTCCCGCAACGGCCGCGGCGGCACCGCCCCCTCGGCGGTCGCCGTGCAGCTCGCCGAGATCAAGCAGGACCTGGCCGTCCAGCAGGCCTGGATCGGCTAGCCCGCAAGGCAAAGGGGGCCGGACGGGTCGTCCGGCCCCCTCTCTCGTCAGCGGCTCGCGTTGGCGACGATCTCCTCGCCGGTGAGCGCGTCAACGACGTACGGCCTTCCGGGCACGGCGGGGTCGGGATCGACCAGCAGAGTGACCGCCCAGCACGCCCGCCAGCGGCCGCCCGTCCTCAGCGCCAGCAGGAACGCGCCCTTGACCGGCCCGGAGTGCTTGGACGTCACCGCCGCGATCGCCGCCTCCTTGGTGACGGTCACCGCGGGCAGCTCCGGGTCGGCGACGATGCGCGAATTGACCTGGGCGACCAGGCCGCCCGGGTCCACGTCGATGTCCAGCCGCATCGGCAGCAGCAGCCCGTCGGCCCGGAAGCGCCGGTACTGCACGGTGCGCCGGGCGGTCGCCGGGTTCGCCCGGTAGACGTCCACGTTGGCACCGCTCGTGACACCGGGGAACCACTTCGCCGCGAACGCGTCCGCCGCCGCCCGGGCCTCCTCGTCGTTGCCGCCGGTCGGTGGGGCGAACGAGATCAGCGACCCGTAGACGAGCCGGCCCGACGGCCATTCCAGCCGGAAAATGCCGGTGGCGGTGGTGACGACGAGCTCCTCCGGCGTCTCGCCCATTGCCGCCGAGTGCTTCACATTGATCACCGCCGTGCCCGGTCCGTACAGCAACTCCGCGTTCCGGCGGGCGAGTTCGAGCTGCTTCGTGTCGTGGACCGGGGACAGCGCGGCATCGCTCCAGGTCGGCGTCACCGCCGCCCGCTGCACCACCGCCACCGGCACCAGTAGGACCACCAGCGCCACCGCACCGAGCGACCACTCCCGCTGCCCCGGCCACGCCCGCCGCAGTGCCAGCGCCAGTGCCACCCCCAGCAGCGCCCCGGCGGAGTTGGCCACGAAGTCGCCGGAGTCGCAGGCCCGGCCGATCCCCGGCGTCAGCGACTGCACGGTCTCGGTGACGGCCGACCACCCGACGCACCCCGCGAGCACCAGCACCGGCCGCCGCGTCGCGTGCGCGGCGAAGAACGCCAGCGGAACGAACATCGCGACGTTCATCAGCCCCTGCTGGGTGCCGAACGCCGCCGCGAAGTCCCGGCTGTACAGGCACATCTGCGACGCCGACCCCGACCCGCCGGTCGGGTACAGCGTGGCCGCCAGCACCCCGGCCAGCGACACCCCGCCGAGCACCGCCGACCAGCGGGGCCACCCGCGGGCCTTCCCGAGGAAGAACGACAGCGCCCCGAGCAGCAGGGCGGTGACCAGGAACGCGGGCAGCAGGCCGGGGTTCCCGTTGAGGATCGCGCGAATCATTGAGCATCCAGGTCGGCAGGGAAGGTACGAACGGCCCGCGCCCCCTTCGGGCGCGGGCCGCGGACGGAGCGTGTCAGCACATGTACACCGGCGGGGTCTGGAACGGCCCCTGGCCCTCCACGTCGAGGATGCCGACCACCTGTGCGCAGTAGTCGATGGTCTGGTTCTGCCAGCGGAAGTACTTGGTCTGGCCCGCCGACTGGGTGAACTTGCCCTGGTCGTACAGCGTCCCGTGGCCGGCGTTGTACGCGAAGCGCGCGGTGATCGTTCCGCCGCCGGTCTTCTCGAAGGTGTCGTGTATGTCGTTGCCGAAGTTCGTGCCCTGGTAGACCCCCACATACAGGGTGCCGTTGGTCAGCTTGGTGCAGGAGACCTCGTAGTTGCAGTTGCCCCCTGCCTCCTGGACACCCTTGGCGGCCGGCTCGGTCACGGCGACGGAGGCCGAGCCGATCAGCTTGCCCGGCTGCTCCTCCGCAGAGGCGGTGGTGGCCGCTCCGGACAGGGCCAGAACGGAGACCGCCGCGGCAGTGGTCGCGGCAAGACGGTGAACGAGTCGCATACTTCCCCCACAGAAAAGAAGGTGAATGAAGGCGGTGCTCTGGGCGGCCGCGGCGGATTTCCCCCGGGCCGGGACGATGATGTCCGGGTGCGTACGAGGACAGCAAGCAGGCCTGGCTTGGCCGAACATGGCAGTTGTGACCATCCGTGACAGTGTGGTGGCGGACCGAAATGGGGCATCCGCGACGGATGGCGGGATAATTCGTTCGCATGATCACCGTCCGCGAGAATGATCAGTGACGGGCATCACTCCGGCAAAGCGCCGCTATTGCCTTCGTCATCAGCTTCCGGATTCCACCCCTCCGATTCCGGTGGAGCGGGCGGCGCGGGCCCGGCCTAGGCTGGATCCATGTCCGATGCAGCCGTGGCGCTTGCCGAGGGGTTCCGGGGCGAGATCGTGGTGCCCGGGGACGCCGGGTACGACCGGGCGCGGGAGGTGTGGAACGCGGCGGTGGACCGCCGGCCCGAGGTGATCGCCCGGTGCACCGGGGTCGCGGACGTGCTCCAGGCCGTCGTGGTGGCCCGCGAGCACGGCCTGCCGGTGGCCGTCCGAGGCGCGGGGCACAGCCTGGCCGGGCTCGGGACGGGCGAGGGCGCGATGCTGATCGACCTGTCCGGCCTGACGGGGGTGCGGGTGGACCCGGAACGGCGGACCGCCCGGGCGCAGCCCGGTGCGACCTGGGGCGGGTTCGACCACGAGACGCAGGCCTTCGCGCTGGCCACGCCCGGCGCGCCGTACTCGGCGGCGGGCATCGCCGGGACGACGCTGGGCGGTGGCATCGGCTGGCTGACCCGGGCGTACGGGCTGACCTGCGACAACCTGGTGGAGGCGGACGTGGTGACCGCCGAGGGCCGGCTGCTGACGGCGAGCGCGGCCTCGCACCCGGAGCTGTTCGCCGGGCTGCGCGGCGGCGGCGGGAACTTCGGGGTGGTCACCTCGTTCACGTACCGGCTGCACCGGGTGGGCCCGCACGTGCTGTGCGGGGCGCTGTACCTGCCGGGGGAGGCGCTGGCGGCGACGGTGGCGGCGGTGCGGGACTTCATGGCGCAGGCCCCGGACGGGTTGACGGTGGCCTGTGAGTTCGGCCACCCGCGCGGGGTGCCGGAGCTGCCGTCGGGGGCGGCGGTGCGGATCGGCCTGTGCTGGGCCGGCCGGGCCGATCGCGGCCGGGAGGTGGTGGCGCCGCTGCGCGCACTGCCGGGCGTGGTGGCGGACACCGTGCAGACCCGCCCGTACACGCTGTGGCAGCAGATGCTGGACCCCGGCCGGGGCCCGGGCGCGGGCGTGTTCGGCCGGTCGGAGTTCCTGTCGGTGCTGGACGACGCGGCGATCGGCCGCCTGGCCGAGCAGGTGGCGGCCCTGCCCTCGCCGGACGCGCACGCCCAACTGGCGTTCCTGGGCGGCGCGGTGGCCCGGGTGGGCGCGGAGGACAGCGCGTACACCTACCGGCAGGCCCCGTACCTGCTGAGCGCGGTGGGCCGGTGGACCACCGGCCCGGCGGAGCCGCAGGTGGCATGGGTGCGGCAGTGCCTGGAGGCGATGCGGCCGTTCTCCTCGGGCGGGGCGTACGTGAACCTGATGGGTGTGGAGGGCCAGGGGCCGGTGGTGGAGGCCTACGGGCTGGCGAAGTACGAGCGGCTGGTGGCGCTGAAGGACCGCTACGACCCGGGGAACCTGTTCCGGGTGAACCAGAACATCCGCCCGAGCGGGTGACGGCCGGCCCGCGCCGGGGGGAGGCGTGACGCTCGCCACGTCGGGCGTCCGGGAGGTTGAGAACAGCGGTCGGCTGGGTAGAGCGGTGGCGAACGTCTCTCTTGACCGTGGTCCGACCGTCCGGATGCTGAGCGTGAGCGCGTCAGTTCCGGTCCGTCAGGCCACCGTCCGGTGGGACGTGTCGCGCTTTTCCCGGGCCGGGCCGATCCCCGTCCGGGCACACCTCGGACAAGGCCGGTGCCAGACCCTCACTCGTGCGCGCCGGGCGATTGACGATGGAGGCCCCCGCACATGGGCATGAGTGTGATCATCGCAGCGGCAGGACCTGATGAAGCGGAGCAGATCCTCAAGCTCCAGTACCTCGGCTACCAGAGCGAGGCGGAGCTGTACAGCGACTGGACCCTCGAACCGCTGACCCAGAGCCTGGAGAGCCTGAAGACCGAACTCGCCGGGCACCGCGTCCTGGTGGCCCGCCTGGGCGAGGAGGTGGTCGGCTCGGTGCGCGGCTCGGTGGACGAGGCCGGGGTCGGCCGGATCGGCAAGCTGGTGGTGCACCCGCGGATGCAGCGGCACGGCCTCGGCCGCCGCCTGCTGACCGCGCTGGAGGCACAGCTCGCCGAGGACGGCGCCGCCCGCTTCGAAGCGTTCACCGGCCACCGCAGCCTCGGCAACATTCGGCTGTACCAGAGCCTCGGCTACCGCGAGACCGAGGTGCGCGAGGTCTCCCGCCGGCTGTCGATCGTCACCCTGGCCAAGTCCGGCGAGACCTCGCTGGCGGCCTGAACCACCCATTTCGGCACCCGCCCCGGACCGGGGTCGGGTGCCGTTTCCCTTGCCCCGCAAGGGTCGTGTCCACATGTCGGACGGTACGTCCTGGGAGTTGGGACGTTCACCAATTGTCTGATTTACTGGGTTCCATGACCACGACGACGACATGCATCCCCACCGGCGCGACGCCGGCAGGTGAGCGACGCATGTGCCGTCGAATGTGTTGTCGCTGAGAGCCTTCGCCCAGCGCACCCGCTGACGTCCCGTCCCGCCGATGACTCGCCAGGGCCACGCCACCCCGCGCGGCCTGTCCGACCGGCAGCCCTGACCGACCCGACGACAGCCCCCCGATCCTCTTCCCGGCACCAGGTGCCGTTCCCCGCCATTGCCGCGGATGCCCCAACGGTCGTCCGCCGACGAACAAACGGAAGCAGCTGTGATCACCACCAAGGACCTGACCAAGGTCTACCGTTCCCGGGGCCGTGACGTCCTGGCGCTGGACAGCGTCGACCTGCACGTGCGGCAGGGCGAGGTGTTCGGGGTCGTCGGCACCAGCGGCGCCGGCAAGTCCACCCTGATCCGATGCATCAACCTGCTGGAGCGGCCCACCTCCGGCACCGTCACCGTGGACGGCGTCGAGCTGACCGCGCTGGCCGGCAGCGAACACCGGGCCGGCCGCGAACTGCGCGAGGCCCGGCGCCGGATCGGCATGGTGTTCCAGCACTTCAACCTGCTGTCCTCGCGCACCGTGCAGCAGAACGTCGAACTCCCGCTGGAGATCATCGGCCTGGACCGGCACGACCGCCGCCGCAAGGCCGCCGAACTGCTCGACCTGGTCGGCCTCGCCGACAAGGCCCGCAGCTACCCCGGCCAGCTCTCCGGCGGCCAGAAGCAGCGCGTCGGCATCGCCCGCGCCCTGGCCGGCGACCCCAAGGTGCTGCTCTCCGACGAGGCCACCAGCGCCCTCGACCCGGAGACCACCCGCTCGATCCTGGGCCTGCTGCGCGACCTCAACCAGCAACTCGGCCTCACCGTGCTGCTGATCACCCACGAGATGGACGTCATCAAGTCGGTCTGCGACTCCGCGGCCCTGATGCGCGGCGGCAAGGTCGTGGAGAGCGGACAGCTCACCGACCTGCTCGCCGACGGCCACTCGCGGATCGCCCGCGACCTGTTCCCGCTCGGCGACCTCGGCTCCGGCGCCGTGTCGCTGGGCGCGGGCGACGACCACACCGTCCTGGAGATCACCTTCCAGGGCGACGCGCCCGCCCAGCCGTTCGTCTCCCAGCTGGCCCGCACCTACCAGATCGACATCAACATCCTCGGCGCCGCCGTGGAGACCATCGCCGGCCGCCTGGTCGGCCGCATGCGGGTCGAACTGCCCGGCAGCCACACCGACAACGTGGTGCCGATCGGCTACCTGCGCCAACAGGGACTCCAGGTGGACGTCCTCGACCTGTCGAACGGAGCGGCGGCATGACCTGGGACCGGATGCAGCAACTGTTGTGGCCCGCCACCTGGGAGACCCTCGGGATGGTCGGCATCGCCGGCCTCGCCACCCTGGCGATCGGCCTGCCGCTCGGACTGCTGCTGGTGCTCACCGACAAGGGCGGCCTGCTGCAGAACCTCGCCGTCAGCCGGGTGCTCGGGGTGATCGTCAACGTCGGACGCTCCATCCCGTTCGTCATCCTGATCGTCGCGGTGGTGCCGTTCACCAAGCTGTTCACCGGCACCTCGCTCGGCTGGCAGGCCGCCACCGTCCCGCTCGCCATCGGCGCCATCCCGTTCTTCGCCCGGCTGGTGGAGACCGCGCTGCGCGAGGTGAGCGGCGGCCTGGTCGAGGCGCTCAAGGCGATGGGCGCCGGCACCGGCACCATCGTCCGCAAGACCCTGCTGCCGGAGAGCCTGCCCTCGCTGGTCTCCGCCGTCACCACCACCCTGATCGCGATGATCGGCTACTCCACCATGGCCGGCGTGGTCGGCGGCGGCGGACTCGGCGACCTCGCCGTCCGCTACGGCTACCAGCGCTTCGAGACCGCCTTCATGTGGGTCATCGTCGCCGAACTCGTGATCATCGTCACCGCGCTGCAACTGCTCGGCGACCTGATCGCCCGCCGGCTCTCCCACCGCGGCAACTACCGCAGCCCGCTGAGCCTCTTCCGCTCCGCGAAGGCCGCGAAGGCCGCGCCGCGCGCGGAGAAGAGCGCCGAGGAGAGCACCGAGGCGATCGAAGAGGACCTCGTCTCCTCGCACTGAACCACCGCTCCCCACCGGAGCGGCCCCCGGCCCACCCGGGCCGTTCGCACCCGCAGAAAGGCACTTTTCGTGCGTAAGTTTCTGAAGACCACCGTCCTGACCGCCACCGCCGCCGGCCTCGTCGCCGGCCTCACCGCCTGCTCCAGCGGCGGCTCCGACTCCGCCGCCCCGGCCGACCCCAACAAGCCCCTGGTGGTCGCCGCCAGCTCCACCCCGCACGCGCAGATCCTCAAGTTCGTGCAGGACAACCTGGCGGCCCAGGCCGGTCTCAAGCTGGACATCAAGGAGGTCAGCGACTACGTGACCCCCAACACCTCGGTCCAGGACGGATCCGCGGACGCGAACTTCTTCCAGCACCAGCCCTACCTGGACGACTTCAACAAGAAGAACGGCACCGACGTGGTCTCCGTCGAGACCGTCCACCTGGAACCGCTCGGCGTCTACTCCAAGAAGGTCAAGAGCATCGCCGACCTCAAGGACGGCGCCCAGATCGCCGTCCCGAGCGACGCCACCAACGAGGGCCGGGCACTCAAGCTGCTCGCCGACAACAACATCATCACCCTCAAGGACGGCGCCGGCACCACCGCCACCGCCGACGACATCGCCTCCAACCCCAAGCACCTGAAGTTCAAGGAGCTGGAGGCCGCCCAGCTGCCGCGCTCCCTGGACGACGTGGACGCCGCCGTCATCAACGGCAACTACGCGCTCGGCGCCAACCTCAAGCCGGCCACCGACGCGCTGGTGCTGGAGAAGGCCCAGGGCAACCCGTACGCCAACATCCTGGCCGTCAAGAAGGGCCACCAGGACGACCCGCGGGTCAAGAAGCTCGCCGAGCTGCTGCACTCCGACGCCGTCAAGAAGTACATCGACGACACCTTCCAGGGCGCCGTCATCCCCGCGTTCTGAGTCACCCGCTGAATCACCGTCAGCCCCCGCGGTGCCCCCGGCCTCCCCGCCGGGGGCACCGTGCCGACCAGCCGCCAGGACCGGAACAGGTACGCTGACACGCCCGACAAGGGCGGGGCGTACGGTGTGTCCACGACCCGGCGAGGAGAGACGGCATGGTTGCGAACTTCCCCGAGACAGCCATCAGCACCGAAAGGCTGCTGCTGCGCGCCCTTGAGGACCAGGACGCCCCCGGCCTGACCGCGATGCTCTCCGACGAACTCGTCCAGACCTGGACCGAGCACCCCCGGCCCTACACCCAGGCCGACGCCCACGACCTGATCACCCGTCAGGCACCCGAGCGCCGCACCCGGGGACGCGGAATCGTTTTCGCCGTCACCGAACACCTCACCCAGCGTCTGGTCGGACTCCTCGAACTCGACCGCACCGACTGGCACTTGCGCGCCACCGAGATCCGCTGCGTCACCGCCCCCTGGGCCCGCGGCGAGGGCTACGCCCCCGAAGCCGTCCTCGGCACCGCCCAGTGGCTGTTCGAGGACCGCGGCTTCCAACGCCTCGAACTGCGCACCGCCGCCGGCAACACCGCCGCCCAGCAGGTCGCCCAGAAGACCGGCGCGATCAGCGAAGGCGTCCTGCGCAACGCCGCGATAGTCCGCGGCGGCGAATGGGGCCCCGGCCCGGAGGAACACACCGACCTGATCGTGTGGAGCCTGCTCCCCGAAGACCTCGACCCGCCCGAACCCGCCCACCCCGCCGACCAGCACCACACGCTGCGCCACTGACCGGCGCCCACCCCGCGCCGCTGAGCGCGCCCCCCGGCGCGTGCCACTGCTCCGCACCACCCCGGCCAGGCGGTAGCCTCTGCCCAGGGAACACCGGCGGCGGAACCACAGCACCGGCACACCCACCAGGGGCGGAACACGGCATAGGGAGAACAGCCGCAGATGGCTGACCGGATCACGGTCATCGGGTGGGACGGCACCCCACTGACCCAGGCAGCCGCCGGCGCACTCGCCGCAGCCACCCTGGTCGCCGGAGCGGGCTACCAGCTCGCCGCACTCCCCGTCCCCGAACGCGCCGAACGCATCGGCCTCGCCGACCTGCGGGCCGCCGCCCGCCGCCTCGCCGACCACCGCGGCACCGCCGTCGTCGTCGCCGAGGGCGACCCCGGATTCTTCGGCGTCGTGCGCACCCTGCGCCGCCCCGAGTACGGCCTCGAACTCGAAGTGCTGCCCGCCGTCTCCTCGGTGGCCGCCGCCTTCGCCCGGGCCGGCATGCCCTGGGAGGACGCCCAGGTGGTCTCCGCCCACGGCGGACGACTGCGCCGCGCCGCCAACATCTGCCGCGCCCACCCCAAGGTCGCCGTCCTCACCACCGCCGACGCCGGACCCAGCGAACTCGCCCTGATGCTGCGCGGCGTCCCCCGCACCTTCGTGGTCTGCGAAGCCCTCGGCACCCCCGAGGAGGACGTCACCGTCCTCACCTCCGAACGCGTCCCCGACCACGACTGGCGCGACCCCTCCGTCGTCCTGGTCATCGGCAACGTCCCACCCACCGAGGCCGCCGCCGGCTGGCTGGCCGGCAAACCCCTCGACCACCCCGGATCGCAGCGCGGCTGGGCACTCCCCAACCGGGCGTACGCCGGCGCGGACGCCGACACCAGACGCCCCCGCGCACTGCCCCCGCACGTCCGCGCGCTGGCCCTCGCCCGCCTCGCACCCACCCCCGGCGACCTGCTGTGGACCGTCGGCGCAGGTGACGGCGCCCTCGCCGTCGAGGCCGCCCGGTTCGGCGCCGCCGTGGTCGCCGTCGAAGCCGAACCCGCCGACTGCGCCCGGATCACCGCCAACGCCCGCAAGGCCGGCGTCGAGGTCGAGACCGCCACCGGCACCGGACCCGACGTCCTCGGCGCCCTCCCCGAACCCGACGCCGTCGCCGTCGAACACGGCGGACCCGCCATGGTCCGCGCCGTCGTCGCCCGCAAACCCGAACGTGTCGTCGCCGTCGCCCGCAGCCTCGCCGAAGCCGGCGAAACCCGGCAGATCCTCGACACCGCCGGCTACCGCACCGACGGCCTGCTGCTCCAGTCCGCCCCGCTGCGCGCCGAACCGGCCGCCGGCGCCGGACCCTCCTTCGGGCGCGGCGACTACACCCTGCTGATCTGGGCCGAACCGCACGACTGACCGTCAGGCCCGGGCGGTACGGTGATCCCCGTCGCATCCGGACAGGGTTTCGAGAACGGTTCGGTCGCGGCCGGTAGGGTTTCCCCGGGGCGCAATTCGTCACGGCAGCACCGTGTCCGATCCGGCATGATTACGGCCGATTTGACGCACTGCAACCCGAACAGCCCGCTTCGCGGGCATTCGACGCGGTGCGCACCTGCCCGGAAGAATGCCGTGAGGGTCCGAAAGCGGCCGCGCCGTCGTGCCGGTTGCCCGGGGCTGTCGTTGTTTCTGATGGCACGCCACCCCTGAGGGTGACGACCGATGGAGTAAGGGACGGGTCGGTGCGGCTCCGCCCCGGCGAAGTGGGCGGGGCCTCCGGGACACCCGCCAAGGACGCGCAAGCGGCCTGGAAGGAGCATTGACATGACCGACGGCGGCCACGCCCCCCACGCCGGTCCCCTCGCGCCCGAAACCGGGCCCGGCGGGCCCGCGCCGGAGCACCACCTCGGCGCGCCCCTTCCGCCCGCTGCCGGATGGCACGGCGAGCAGCGGCCCGCCTACACCTTCCTCGACCAGCCCGACGGCGACGAGGAGGACGACGTTCTGCTGATGCCCGGCCCCCAGACCGCCTGGGGCGATGCCGTGCACGGCACCGTCGAGGCGACCGAGGCCGCCGACGCCCCGGCAGCCGCCGCCGAACCCGTCACCGAACCGGCCGCCGAGCAGCCGCCCGGTACCCCCGTCGAGCCGTCCTGGCCGCCGCTCGCGCCGCCGGTGCTCACCGCGGAGCCGGGCGCCGAACCGGCGGAGCCGGTGGCGGAGAGCACTCCGGTGGCCGGCACCCCGCAGGTCGCGGCCCCGCAGGCGCAGCCGGCTGCCGCCCCGCTGCTGACGCCGCCTCAGCAGCGCCGCCCGCTGCACGCCGGCCCGCCGATCCCGGACCCGTCGCTGATGACCGGCCAGGTCCCGGTCCGCTCGCTGGCCGACCGCGGCCCGTCCACCCCGGGCGGCACGCCCGCGTTCGGGGTGCCCGTGGTCAACGCCGAAACGGTGCAGCAACCGCAATCGCAACCGGCCCAGCCGCAGGCCGTACAGGCCCAGCCGGTGCCGGTGCCCGCACAGGCCGGACCCGCACAGGCCGGACCCGCACAGGCCGGACCCGCGCAGGCCGCCGCGCAGGTGCCCGCGCCCGTGCAGCCGCAGGTGGTGGAGGCCGCTGCGGCCGCAGCCGTCGCCGAGCCGGTTGCCCCGGCCGAGCCGGTCGCGCCCGCCGAGGAAGCGCCCACCGGGGACGCGCCCGCCGGGGAGCCGGAGGCCGCCGTCGCGCAGCCGATCGCCGTCGAGCCGGTGGCCGCCGAGCCGATTGCGGTCGCTCCCGCCGCCCCCGTCGCGGCCGAGCCCGAGCCCGCTGTCGCCGAGGCCCCCGCGCAGCCCGCGCCGGAGGCCGTGGCGGTCCCCGCACCCGCCGCGAACCTGGCGCCCGTGTTCGTGGAGCCGGTCGAGTCCGCCGCCCCCGTGAACACCCCGGCGCCCACCGCCGAGACCGCCCCGGTCGCCGAGACCCCGGCCGCCGAGACCCCGGCCGCCGAGACCCCGGCCGTGGAGCAGCCCGCTGCCGCAGAGCCGGTGGCCGAGGCACCCGCCACCGAGGCGGCCCCGGTGGAAACTCCGGCTGCCGAAGAACCGGCCGCCGAAGCCCCGGCCGCCGAAGCCCCGGCGGCCGAGGCCCCGGCCACTGAGGCCCCGGCGGCCGAGACGCCTGCCGCCGAGCCCGAGGCCAAGCCGGTTGCCGCTGAGCCCGTCGCGGCCGAGCCGGTCGCGGCCGAGGCGGCTGACGCGCCGTCGGAGCCGCAGCCCGAGGCCGCCGCCACTGACGCCCCGCCGGCCGAGCAGCCGGGGGCCGCCGCCGAGCAGCCCGCCGAGCAGCCCGCGCCGCAGGCCGCCGATGCGCAGGCGCCCGAGGGCGAGGCCGCGGAGCAGCCGATCCCCGCGCAGGCCACGAAGTCGGGCGGACGGGGTGCGCACCGCCGCATCTCGGCGTTCCTTGCCGCGCCCGCCGGGCTGCCGCTGCTGACGCCCGAGACGCCGTCGGCCGAGCCGCAGCCCGCCACCGAATCCGTCGAGGCCACCGCGACCACCGCGACCACCGAGGCCGTCGAGGCCGCCGCGCCGACCGAGGAAGCGCAGGCCGTCGCGCCCGCGCAGGCGGCGGAGGCCGAGACCCCGGCCGAACCCGCCACCGAGACGCCGGCACCCGCCGCCGAGCCGACCCCCGAGGCCACCGCAACCCCGGAACCCGCTCCCGAGGCCGAGCCCGCCGCCGAACCGGAGGCCGCGCCGCAGCCCGCCGAAGCTCCCGAGCCCACCACCTCCGAGGAAGCCCCGGAGGCCGCCGAGACCCCCGAGCCCGTTCCCGTCGAGACCGCCGAGACCGCCGACGCCGCCACCGAGCCCGCCGCCGAGGCCGAGCCCGACGCTGCGTCCGTCCCCACCGAGACCGCCGACGTCCCCGCCGAGCCTGAGGAGCCCCGCGGCCCCGCCGCGCCCGGCTTCGACGAGGCGGGCCGGGAGGCCGTGCATCAGGTGATCCGCGAGCGGCGCGACGTCCGCAACGGCTTCCGGCCGGACCCGATTCCGCACGAGGTGCTGATCCGGGTGCTGGAGGCGGCGCACACCGCGCCGAGCGTCGGCTACTCGCAGCCGTGGGACTTCGTGGTGATCCGGTCCGCGAAGACCCGCAGGAAGATGCACGAGCTGGCGGAGCGTCAGCGCGAGGCGTACGCGGACTCGCTGCCCAAGGGCCGGGCGAAGCAGTTCAAGGAAATCAAGATCGAGGCGATCCTGGAGACGCCGGTCAACATCGTGGTGACCGCCGACCGCACCCGCGGCGGCCGGCACACGCTGGGCCGGCACACCCAGCCGCAGATGGCCCCGTACTCGGCGGCCCTGGCGGTGGAGAACCTGTGGCTGGCGGCCCGCGCCGAGGGGCTGGGCGTCGGCTGGGTGAGCTTCTTCGACGACGAGGAGCTGGTCCGCGAACTCGGCCTGCCCGAGCACCTGGAGGTCGTCGCCTACCTGTGCGTCGGCTTCGTGGACGCGTTCCCGGACGAGCCGGAGCTCCAGCAGCAGGGCTGGGCGAAGAAGCGCCCGCTGTCCTGGGTGGTGCACGAGGAGCAGTACGGCAACCGCGCGCTGCCCGGCGAGGAGCCGCACGACCTGCTGTCCGACACGCTGCGCAGCATCCGCCCGCTGGACGCCAAGGCGCTCGGCGAGGCGTGGGACCGGCAGAAGCGGATGACCAAGCCCGCCGGGTCGCTCGGCGTGCTGGAGGTCATCGCGGCGCAGCTGTCCGGCCTGGCCCGCCAGTGCCCGCCGCCGATCCCGGAGCCGGGTTGTGTGGCGATCTTCGCCGGTGACCACGGGGTGCACGCCCAGGGCGTGACGCCGTGGCCGCAGGAGGTCACCGCGCAGATGGTCGGGAACTTCCTGGCCGGGGGAGCGGTGGTCAACGCGTTCGCCGCGCAGGTCGGCACCGAGGTGTGCGTGGTGGACGTCGGTGTGGCCGCCGAACTCCCGGACGCCATCCAGCAGGGCCGCACCACCGGCCTGCTGCCGCGCAAGGTCAAGCCCGGCACCGACGACATGACGCAGGGCCCGGCGATGAGCCGCGACGAAGCCGTCCGCGCGATCGAGGTCGGCATCGAGACCGCCCGCGACCTGGTCGCGGCCGGCAACAAGGTGCTGATCACCGGCGACATGGGCATCGCCAACACCACCGCCTCCGCCGCGCTGATCTCGGTGTTCACCGAGACCGACCCGGCCGAGGTGACCGGACGCGGCACCGGCATCGACGACGCCACCCACACCCGCAAGGTCGAGGTGATCCGGCAGGCCCTGGAGCTGCACAAGCCGGACCCGGCCGACCCGATCGGCGTGCTCGCCGCCGTTGGCGGGCTGGAGCACGCCGCGCTCGCCGGGTTCCTGCTCGGCGCGGCCTCACTGCGCATCCCGGTGATTCTGGACGGCGTCATCGCCGGCTCGGCCGCACTGGTCGCCAAGGCCATCGCGCCGGAGGTGCTGGCCGCCTGCATCGCGGGGCACCGCTCCGCCGAGCCGGGCCACCAGACCGCGCTCGCCAGGCTCGGCCTGCGCCCGCTGATCGACCTGGACCTGCGCCTGGGCGAGGGCACCGGTGCCCTGCTCGCCCTGCCGCTGGTGCAGAGCGCCGCCCGGGCGATGCACGATGTAGCCACCTTCGACTCCGCCGGAGTCACCGAGAAGGCCTGATCCACCACCGGCGTCCGGCCCGTCCCCGCTGTTGAAACGGGACGGCCGGACGCCGGCCCGTACCCGGCCCGAGGGCGCGTCCGGTACGGGGTTCCCGCACCGCCGCCCACCCAGGAGCTCCCGCCGATGACCGCGCCCCACCCGCACCCGTCCACCCAGGGCCTCACCCCGTACCCCGTCGGGCTGCTGCTGGCCGGCCGCCGCGTCGTGGTGATCGGCGGCGGCCAGGTCGCCCAGCGCCGCCTGCCCGCACTGATCGCCGCCGGCGCCGACCTGCACCTGATATCCCCGTCCACCACCCCGGCCGTCTCCGCGATGGCCGACGCCGGTGAACTCACCTGGCACCAGCGCCCGTACCAGGACGGCGACCTCGCCGACACCTGGTACGTGCTGGTCGCCACCGACGACCCGGACGTCAACACCGCGGTCTCCGCCGAGGCCGAACGCCTGCGGGTGTTCTGCTCCCGCAGCGACGACGCCTCCGCCGCCACCGCCTGGACGCCCGCCTCCGGCCACGACGCCGGTGCGACCGTCGCCGTCCTCACCGGAGACCCCCGGCACTCCGCCGCGCTGCGCGACTCCATCGTGGCCGGCCTGCGCGACGGCTCCCTCGCCGCCCGCCAGTACCGCGCCCGCGGCGCGGGCGTCGCCCTGGTCGGCGGCGGACCCGGCGACCCCGATCTGATCACGGTGCGCGGCCGCCGCCTCCTCGCCGACGCCGACGTGGTGGTCGCCGACCGGCTCGCCCCGCGCGAACTGCTCGCCGAACTGCCGCCGCACGTCGAGGTGATCGACGCCTCGAAGATCCCCTACGGCCGCTACATGGCCCAGGAGGCGATCAACCAGACCCTGATCGACCACGCCAAGGCGGGCAAGTTCGTCGTCCGCCTCAAGGGCGGCGACCCGTACGTCTTCGGCCGCGGCGGCGAAGAACTCCTCGCCTGCCTGGACGCCGGCGTACCTGTCACCGTCGTCCCCGGCATCTCCTCCTCGATCAGCGTCCCCGCCGCCGCGGGCATCCCCGTCACCCACCGCGGCCTCACCCACGAGTTCACCGTCATCTCCGGCCACGTCGGCCCCGGCGAACGCTCCCTCACCAACTGGCAGGCCGTCGCCGGCATGACCGGCACCCTGGTCCTCCTGATGGCCGTCGACAAGATCGCCAAGATCGCTGCCGAGCTGTTGAAGCACGGCCGCCCCGCCGACACCCCCGTCGCCGTCGTCCAGGAGGGCACCACCACCGCCCAACGCCGCATCGACGCCACCCTCGCCACCATCGGCGAAACCGTCCTCACCGAGGGCATCAAGCCCCCAGCGGTCATCGTCATCGGCGACGTGGTGAACGTCCTGGGGTAGCGATCGAGAGCCCCGCCAGGGGCTCGGGGAACGGCGAGGCCAAGTCTGCGGTTGGTCACGGGGGCGCTGAGCGTTCCGTAGTTTCGGGCCCCCGCCGTAAGGCCCGCCCGCCACAGCCGCGACCAACCGCTCCGAGTCCCTGGCTTCGCACCCACCAGCCCCTGAAGGGCCGCTCCGACGTGCGAAAATCATCAAGTGTCTGAGCCATCCACCGTCACCGACGCCGCCGACCCCCGGCTGAGCGACTACACCGACCTCACCGACGTCGAGCTCCGCCGTCGGCGCGAACCGGCCGAGGGCTTGTTCATCGCCGAGGGCGAGAAGGTGATCCGCCGCGCCCTTGCCGCGGGCTACCGCATGCGGTCGATGCTGCTCACCGCCAAGTGGCTCGGCGTGATGTCCGACGTGATCGCCGACACCGACGCCCCCGTCCACCTCGTCGAACCGGCCCTCGCAGAGCGCGTCACCGGCTACCACGTCCATCGCGGCGCCCTCGCCTCGATGGAACGCAAGCCCCTGCCGACCGCCGCCGAGGTCCTCGACGGCGCCCGCCGGGTTGCCGTGCTGGAGGGCCTGGTCGACCACACCAACCTCGGCGCGATCTTCCGCTCGGCGGCCGCTCTCGGCATGGACGCCGTGCTGCTCTCCCCGGACTGCGCCGACCCGCTCTACCGCCGCGCCGTGAAGACGTCCATGGGCGCGGTGTTCTCCGTCCCGTACGCCCGCCTCGATCCGTGGCCGGATTCTCTCGCTGCGGTCCGCGAGGCCGGCTTCGAACTGCTCGCGCTCACCCCGTCCGGCGCCGAGGACTTCACGGTCGCCAAGTCCCATCTCCTCCCCAGGGCGGCCCTGATGCTGGGCGCCGAGGGCGACGGCCTCACCCCGAAGGCCCTCGCCGCCGCCGATCAGCGGGTCCGCATCCCGATGGCACACGGCATCGACTCCCTCAACGTCGGCGCCGCCGCCGCGATCGCGTTCTACGCGGTGAATCACGGCTGACTCCCGCCGCTACAACGGAAGTTGAGGGTTCCGCGCCGGGCAGATCTACGGTAGACATGGCGCCATGATCACCAACGGCGCCGCCGCTCTCCGCCGCCTGACGTTCCCGGGCTTCCGCGGCCCGATCCTGGTCGCGGCCATGCTGACCGCCGTCGTGGCGCTGCCGGACGGGCGACTGCACAACCAGTTCACGCTGCTCCCGCTGTTCATGATCGGGCTCGCCTTCCCCCTGCTGCTGATCGGCGTGGTGGTGGTCGGCGCGACGGTGTCCTGGCCGCTCACCCGGCTGCGTCGCCCCGGCACCAGCGCACTGCTCGGCGTCGCGCTGGGCTGTGCCGCCGTCGTGCTGGGCATCAGCGTCCCCGGCCAGGACATGGCGCTGCTCAGCGTCGGCGTGCTAACCCTGATCGGCCTGCCGTTCGCCTGGCTGCTGTGGCAGCAGTGGCCCGTTGCCGGGCCCGCCGGAGGCCCGGCCGGCCGTTGGCGCTGGGCGGTGGCTCCGCTGCTGGTGGCCGCCACCGCGCTGACGGTCACCCAGACCGACCCGGCCGAGGCCCGCTTCGCGCTGGCCCGCCCGGCACTCACCGACTGGGCCGAACACGCCCTGGCCACCCACGAGGCGCGCCCCGAATGGGTCGCGGGCTACCGTCTCGCCGAGACCGAAGTTACCCACGACGGCGTCAAGTTCGCCATCGCCGGCACCGGCCTGTTCGCCCACCACGGCTACGCGTACTTCCCGTCCGGCGCGCCCGCATTCGGCTACTACACCCCGCTGGGCAACGACTGGTACGAGTGGTCCGGCCCCGACCGCTTCTGACGGCCCGAAGCGTCCTCAGAGCGCCTTCAGCACCGTCTCGTCCGCCGCGTCCAGCACGTACCCGTTGTCGAAGCGGACCCGGACGGACACCTGCGGCCCGCGCTCGCCGTACGCCTCCCAGTGCGGCTCCAGGGACGCGATCTGCCCCTCCAGCGCCTTGCGGCTCTCCGCGGGCATGGTGTGCCCGTAGTCGTCGAACAGCGCCCGCAGCCGCTGGTACTCGCGGACCTCCTCGGACGGCGGCACCTCGGCCACCTGCTCGACGGTGCCCTCGACACCCGCCGCCAGCAGCAGGAACCCGACTGCTGCCTCCCCGTCACCGAACGCCTCACCCAGCGTCAGATCCGTCACCAACGTGACGCGCTGCCCTGCCACCAGCGTCATTGCTCCGCCACCTCCCGGCTCGCCGTGCACTGCGGATCATTATCCGCCGCCACCGGCCACCGGCCCGCAGGTCAGGCCGCGCGACGCGCCGCCGGAGGCGATATCGGCTGCGGCGCGGGCCGCCGCGGGTTGTGGTGGCGGCGGCCCGTCAGGTCGCCGACCCGCAGCACCAGGTCGGGGGCCGGGGGAGCGGGCCAGAGCGTCAGGCGGTGTTCCTCGACGGGGCGGGCGGCGGTGTCGGTCTCCCGGCCGCGGTCGCGGCCCCGGGTCTGCACCCGGACCCGGTACCAGCCGCGGCCGGCGTGCGCCAGGTTGCCCGCCTCGGTGATGTCCACGCCGTCCCAGGCCCGCAGCCGCAACTCGCCGCTGCTGTACAGGGACAGCTCCACCGCGCTCTCCCACTCCGGCCCGGGCTCGGCCGGACGTTCCGCCGCGCGCTCCACGCCGAGCCGGATCAGCCCGGTGTGGGTGCCGCACAGCACCGTCAGGTGGTCCGGGCACCCGGCCGCCACCCCGTTGCCGTGGAACAGCCGGGCCAGCGCATGCGCGTCCCAGCCGTCCGGCAACTCCGGGCCGTACAGGAAATACTGGCAGTACGCGACATGCATCGCGTCGGTCGTCCACATCATGCGGCACATGCTCCCGCCGGGCACTGACAGACCGTCACCGGCAGTTGAACGGCGGGCCCCAGGCGGGCCCCAGGCGGGCCTCAGTTCCCGGACACGCCCGCGCCCGGCCAGGACTCCTCCAGGCTGCCGTCCTGCCGGACGGTGTAGCGGGTCGAGGAGACCGCGCCGGTGCGGTCCACCCGCTCCTCGCGGATCAGGGCGCCGTTCTCCACCCGCCACACCGCCCCTGCCTCGGGGTTGGCGGTGGACGCCCGGCCGCCGATCAGCACCGGGGCGTCGCCCGTGAAGCCGTACAGCTGCACCAGGTCGACGGGGACGGAGCCCTCCACCCGGCGCAGCACCACCAGCGTCGCCGGGGCGTCCCGGTAGCGGGCCGGCAGCACGGCGGTCAGCGTGACGGGCGCGCCCGCGTCGGTCGAGTGGCCCTCGCGCAGCTGGATGGCCGGTCCGACGGACGGGTCCGGGTAGCTGCGGTTGAGCCAGTCCACGGACGGCGGGCTGCCGAGCGCCGGGCCCAGGCCCGAGCCGCCGTGGCCGACGGTGTTCAGGCTGTCCACCGACAGCGTCGCGCCCGAGGTCGGCTTCACGGGGGCGGTCGCCGTCGGCGCCGGCCCGAGGCTGTGCGTGGCACGGCTCTCGCAGCCCTGCGCGACCGCGATGGCCAGCGCCACCCCGAGCGTCACGGTGACGAACACCACCAGCCGCTGGCGCATCAGCCGCTGACGTGCCGTCGGCCGGGTGGTGCCCATGGGACGTCCGGGCGGGGGAGTGCGGTCGCGGCCGGGCACCGGGGTGCGCTCCCGCCCGGCGGGGGCGGCGGGCCGGCGCTCGCGCACCGTGTCGCCGTCCCGGACCGGGCGCCGCACCCGCTCGGTGCGGGCGTCCGGACGTACCTCCGGCCGGGCCGTCGCGGGCGCGGCCGCCACCGGCCGTCCCCCTGCCACCGCCGCACCGTCGGCATTCGGCGGCGGTACGGGGGACGGGCGGACGGGCGGCGCACCGGCCGCCGCGCGCGGAGGGTCGGCGGGACGGCGGCCCGCGCCGGGAGCGGCGGCGCCCTGCGGGCCGGCCGGGCGGCGCACCGGCGCACCGTCCGGCCGCCCACCGGCCGGGCCCTCCGCCGGGGCGGTCGGCGCGGGCACGGGCCGCTCCTCGGCGCGGGCGGCGGCCCGGGCGGCCCGGCCGCCCCCGCGCGCGGCGAGCTCGCTCAGCCGCTCGTGCAGCGCGGCCGCCGGCGGGCGCTCGGACGGCTCCTTGGCCAGGCAGGCCGCGACCACCGGGGCCAGCACCGGCGGAATCCCGGACAGGTCAGGCTCCTCGTGCACCACCCGGTACAGCATCACCTCGGACGAGGCGCCCGACCCGAACGGCGACTCCCCGGTCAGCGCGAAGGCCAGCGTCGCCCCGAACGCGAACACGTCGGTGGCGGGCGTCACCGCCGCGCCGCGCACCTGCTCGGGCGCCAGGAAGCCGGGCGAGCCGACCGCCGTGCCGACGTGGGTGAGGGTGGACGCGCCGCGCGACCAGGCGATGCCGAAGTCGATGATCCGCGGGCCCTTGGGAGACAGCAGGATGTTCGACGGCTTGAGGTCGCGGTGCACCACCCCCGCCTCGTGCACCTTCACCAGTCCGTCGGCCAGCGCCGCGCCGATCCGCGCCGCGTCCGGCCAGGCCAGCGTGCCCTCCTCGGAGACCTGCTTGTACAGCGAGGGCCCGGGCACGTACGCGGTGGCCAGCCACGGGCGGTCGGCCTCGATGTCGGAGCCCATCACCCGGGCCGTGCAGCCGCCGCGGATCCGGGAGGCCGCCGCGATCTCCCGGGCGAACCGGGTGCGGAACTCGGCGTCCTCGGCGAGTTCGGCGCGGATCAGCTTCAGCGCGACCCGCTGCCCCTTCCGGTCCGAACCGAGGAAGACCACGCCCATCCCGCCGGCTCCCAGCCGCCGGTGCAGCCGGTACGGGCCGACGATGCGGGGGTCCTCACGCCGCAGCCGCATCATTGCCATTTGCCCGTACCCGTTCCCGTTCCGTCAGCCTGTGGGGTGAGGCCCCGTCGGATTTGGGGCATCGTCAGACAACTGTCTCGGCACAGCTTACGGACTGGTAGTGGCCCCGTGCCGACACGCAACACTGGAACCGCCGGTCGGATTGTCAGATCGCGGTGAGTGGCGCACCGCCAAACCCCTTGCCCCACCGGCAATCCGGCGCTCCCCCAGGGGGCACTGTCAGGGTCGCCTAAGGGGTCCGCGCACTCCCGTCTCCGACTCCAGGCGTACATCGCCCCGTCTCTCCTCCTACCAGCGGAGGCGATCAGAACGGTACGACGGCATGACGATCCGGAAAGCCGTTCCGCCTACCGTTGTTCACAGCGAGGACGGCCCCGCTCGTCCCCCGAGAATGACCGTCCTCGCTGCCAAGCAGTACCACCCGTCCCCGACCCGACCGCAGCACCGCAGCCCGGCAGGAGCACAGCAGACATGGCACCGCTCAGCAGAGCCCATCGCCGCCGGCCACTGTCTTCGCACCCCGCGGAGACCCGGCACCCGATGATCGCCCTTGCCATTGCCCTGCCCTGCGCGATCCTGCTGATGGCCCTGTTCGGGGTGTGGGACCAACTGGCGATCCAGACCCAAGCGGTCGCCGACCTGATCGGGCGCTGACCCCCCATGGGGTAGGGGTCTTCGCCGGCCGGAGCAACCCTCATCAAGTCGTGGACGGACGAAATGAGTGGCGCAGGCTGCAGCTCCGGCTCACCCGGTGGCCGGGAACAACACGTCGGTGAGGGCGTGTTGTTCCCGGCCATTCCCATGTCTGCCGCTGCACCCGCAAATGCCGAGAGCCGCCGTCCGAATATCGGACAGCGGCTCTCAAGTGTGGTGCGCGATACTGGGATTGAACCAGTGACCCCTACCGTGTCAAGGTAGTGCTCTCCCGCTGAGCTAATCGCGCGGGGTCGGTCCGAAGACCAAGGATCCGAAGATCAGTGCGCGATACTGGGATTGAACCAGTGACCCCTACCGTGTCAAGGTAGTGCTCTCCCGCTGAGCTAATCGCGCGGGGTTGATCCGGAGATCAAGGATCCGAAGATCAGTGCGCGATACTGGGATTGAACCAGTGACCCCTACCGTGTCAAGGTAGTGCTCTCCCGCTGAGCTAATCGCGCGGGGGTGTCAGGCGCTCCGAGGAGCCTTGCCTGTGGTGCGCGATACTGGGATTGAACCAGTGACCCCTACCGTGTCAAGGTAGTGCTCTCCCGCTGAGCTAATCGCGCAGGGAGGACCACCCGGTCGGAACCGGGCGGTGCCTCTTGGAGGTGGAGACGGGATTTGAACCCGTGTACACGGCTTTGCAGGCCGTTGCCTCGCCTCTCGGCCACTCCACCAGGCAACTTCGAAGAACGATCTTACCCGTTCCCCTTGGAGAACGACCTTACCTGTTCTCCGTCGAGCGGACGACGAGATTCGAACTCGCGACCCTCACCTTGGCAAGGTGATGCTCTACCAACTGAGCCACGTCCGCCTGTCTCCCTGGAAGCTCTTCCGGTTTTCCCCGGCTGCGCTCCCTGGCGACGTGTTGAACTCTAGCGGATTCCCGGCCCAGCTGAAAAATCCGTTCCCGCAGCGTGGCGCGGTGGTGGCCGCCGGATGCCCAACCGTCGGGCCCGACCGGAACGTTCCAGCAGGCCCGCGACCTAGACTTTCGGTACCGGGGCGATCCCCCGGCGCCCACGCCCGCGCCCGCGCGGGCGCCACGGGCAGCACCGCAATCCGCGAATCCGCGCAGGAGAACCGTGTCCGGCCGCACCGCCCCGCTCAGCCCCCACCAGCCGATGGCCCGCTTCGCCGGACGCCTCGCCACCGGTCTGCGGGAAGTCACCCACGACCCCGCCGCCCTCGACCGCGGCGGATTCTGGGCCGTCGCCCACGACTTCGAGGGCCGCCTCACCTGCGCCCGCTTCGAGGACGTCCGCCCCGACCCCGCCCCGCCCGCCACCCACAACTGGCGCGGCCCCGCCCCCGACAGCTGGCACACCTCCCTCGACGCCGACGCCTACCGCGCCGGAGTGCGCCGAATCCGCGAACACATCGCCGCCGGCGAGGTCTACCAGGCCAACCTCTGCCGGGTGTTGAGCGCACCGCTGCCCGACCCCGAGCGCACCGACATCGACGCCCTCACCGGCCTGCTCGCCGCCCACAACCCCGCGCCGTACGCAGGAACCGTCCGGCTCCCCGACCACGGCGTCGAAATCGCCACCGCCTCACCCGAGCTCTACCTGAGCCGGCACGGCCGCACCGTCCGCTCCGGCCCGATCAAGGGCACCGGCCGCACCGAACACGACCTGCTCGACAAGGACCACGCCGAGAACGTGATGATCGTCGACCTGGTCCGCAACGACCTCGGCCAGGTCTGCGACACCGGCACCGTCACCGTCCCCGACCTGTGCGCCGTCGAGAAGCACCCCGGCCTGGTCCACCTCGTCTCCACCGTCGAAGGACGCCTGCACGCCGACGCCGGCTGGCCGCGACTGTTCGACGCCACCTTCCCGCCCGGCTCCGTCACCGGCGCCCCCAAGAGCAGCGCCCTGCGCATCATCCGCGCACTGGAGACCGCCCCCCGCGGCCCCTACTGCGGCGCCATCGGCTGGGTCAACGCCGACCGCGGCGAGGCCGAACTCGCCGTCGGAATCCGCTCGTTCTGGATCGAACGGGACAGCGGCCGGCCCGTCCTGAAATTCGGCACCGGCGCCGGAATCACCTGGGACTCCGACCCGGACCGCGAATGGCGCGAAACCGAACTCAAAGCCGCCAGGCTGGTGGCGATAGCCTCCACCGGCACCCCCGCCTGAGACGTCAAGGAGCACCGCGCCGATGATCTGGGTCAACGGAACCCTCACCACCGAGGACGAGGCCACACTCTCCGTCCTCGACCACGGACTCACCGTCGGCGACGGCGTCTTCGAAACCGTCAAGGCCGAGAACGGCCGGCTCTTCGCACTCACCCGCCACCTCGACCGCCTCACCCGCTCCGCACGCGGCCTCGGTCTCCCCGACCCCGACCACGACCAGGTCCGCGAGGCCTGCGCCGCCGTCCTCGCCGCGCAGCCGCTGCCGCTCGGCCGCCTGCGCATCACCTACACCGGCGGCCGCGCCCCGCTCGGCTCCGAACGCGGCGACAGCGCACCCACGTTGGTCGTCGCCCTCGGCAGCGCCCAGCGCCGGCCCGACACCACCGCCGTCGTCACCGTCCCCTGGCGCCGCAACGAACACTCCGCCGTCACCGGCCTGAAGACCACCTCCTACGCCGAGAACGTCATCGCCCTCGCCGCCGCCCACCGCGCCGACGCCAGCGAAGCCCTCCTCGCCAACACCGCCGGCCAACTCTGCGAAGGCACCGGCTCCAACGTCTTCCTGGTCCTCGACGGCCGCCTCCTCACCCCCACCCTCTCCTCCGGCTGCCTGGCCGGCATCACCCGCCGACTCGTCATCGACTGGACCGGCGCCGAAGAGACCGACGTCCCCCTCGAAGCCCTCGCCGAAGCCGAAGAAGTCTTCCTCACCTCCACCCTCCGCGACGTCCAGTCCGTCACCCGCGTCAACTCCCGCACCCTGCCCGCCATCGGCCCGGTGACCCGCAAAGCCATGGAGATCTTCGCCCACCACGCAGCCCGGAACAGCGACCCCGTCTGACCCAGGCCGGGTGCGGTAGAACTCGGGCGGCGGAGGGAAGGGAGCCGGTATGACTACCACGTTGCGGCCGGACGGGGCCGAGGAGGCCGCGGCCAACGACGGGCGGACGCGGCGCTGGCACATCATGGTGAACGGACACCCGGTCGGCGGCCTGCGGACGACCGCCTGGCCCGGAGAAGGGTTCTGTCCGGGCGAGATCAGCGAACTCGAGGTCACCGAGGGACGGCGGCGGGGCCGCGGCACCGTCGCCGTGCTCGCCGCCGAAGAAGTGCTGCGCTCCTGGGGATGCACCCGGGTCGACGTCATGGTGCCCGCCGACGCCGAGGCCGGCCTGCGGCTGGCCCACGCCCTCGGCTACACCGAGCGGATGCGCAACATGATCAAACCGCTCACCGAACTCCCGCAACTGCCACCGGGATTGACGGACCGCCGGATCGGACCGAAGGAGTACCCGGCCTGGGAACAGACCGCGATCGCGGGCTACCGGCAGGAGCTGATCGACTCCGGTCTCGGCGCGGCCGAAGCCACCGCGAAATCGGAGCACGACCACCGGCGCGCCCTGTCGGCCGGCCCGGACACCCCGGACACCGTGCTGCGCCAACTCCTCGACGCGGACGGAAACGTGCTCGGCTGCCTCTGGGTCGCCCTGCGCCAGGCCAGCCTGCCGGACGGCCGCCCACTGGCGTGGGTGATGCTGGTGGAGGTCGCCCCGGACCACCGCGGCCACGGCCACGGCCGCACCCTGATGCGGCTCGCCGAACGCGAATGCCTCACCGCCGGCGTCCACGACCTGGGGCTCAACGTGTTCGCCGACAACGGCGTGGCGATCGCGCTCTACGAATCGCTCGGCTACCAGGTCACCCTGCGCAGGCTCAGCAAGCCGCTGCTCTGAGCCCGGCCGCTCCGAAACGGGCCTGACCGCCCCGCCGCCACCGACACCGGGGAGGTCAGCCGCCCAACAGCTCGACGATCCGCTCCAGCAGCCCGTCCTGGGACTTGCCGCCGTCCAGCCGCTTGCCGGCCACCACGTACGTCGGGGTGCCCGTGACGCCGATCGCCCGGCCCTCGGCCACGTCCGAGTCGACCAGCAGCATGTGGCGGCCGTCGATCAGCGCGGTGTCCACCTCGTCCGCGTCCAGACCGGCCGCCCCGGCGATCTCCACCAGCGCCTGCGCCCCGTCGCGCTCCACGTCCTCCAGCCGGGCCAGCAGCGCCTCGACGAACGGCCAGCCGCGCCCCTGCTCGAACGCCTCGGCCGCGGCCTCCGCCGCCGGGTACGCGAACTTGTGCTTCTCCAGCGGGAAGTGCCGCACCTCGACGGTCAGCCCGTCACCGAAGCGGGCGCGCAGCGCGTGGATGTCCGCAAGCGCGGTGCGGCAGTCGGGGCACAGCAGGTCGCACCAGAACTCGACGCGGGGCAGGGAGGAATCGCTCATGCCCCAAGTCTCCCAGGTCCACAACCCCGCCCCGCCCCGACCGGCCCCGCCCCGCCCCGACCGGCCCCGCCCCGCCCCGACCGGCCCCGCCCCGACCGGCCCCGCCCCGACCGGCGGCGCGCAGCGGCTAGCGTCCGGCCGCCGCTGCGGCCGCCACCGCCCCGGCGGCCTCCGCCGAGCGCTGCCGGGCCCGGTACGCGGCCACGTGCAGCCGGTTGCCGCAGGTGCGGCTGTCGCAGTAGCGGCGGGAACGGTTGCGGGACAGATCGACGAAGACCCGGGCGCAGTCCGGCGCCTCGCAGCGGCGCAGCCGCTCCAGCTCGCCGGCCATCACGATGAACGCCAGCGCCATGCCCAGTTCGGCGGCCAGGTGCCGCCCGACCGCGGCGTGCGGGGCGAAGTAGTGGATGTGCCAGCCGTGGTGGTCGTGGTTGGTCAGCCGGGGCGTGGTCCCGGCGTCGGCGACCAGCGCGTTGACCAGCTCCGCGGCCCGCTCGACCGTGCCGGCCGAGAACACCTCGCGCAGCCGGTCGCGCAGCTCGTGCACCGTGGCCAGGTCGGCCGGACCGAGCGAGTCGATCTCGCTGATCTCCTGCCGGACCACGAAGGCGCGCAGCGCCGCCACATCGGGCAGCTGCTCACTGCCGCAAGCCTCCGGCGCGGTGTTCAGCAGCTCCACCAGGATGCTCAGCGCGCATTCGGTGTCATGGGTGATCAGCACGTGGGAACTCCTCACGCGGCGGCGGCCCGAGGGCCGCCGCGTCGGTCAACGCGGGGCCCGACTCTACCGGCCCGGGCCGCCGTTCGGGCCCGGACGCGGCTTAGCCCCGGGCGTCCGCTCCGGTGGGAGGGAACGCCCGGGGCCGGGCCCCGAGGCCGCCGGCGGGCGGCAGTGAACTGCGACCGTGCCCCCGAGTAGGACGGTGCGCATCGAGGCGATCCCGCCGCCGCGCGACGGCGGGCCGTAACTCGTTCGGGTTCAGCTCTCGGCGAGGATGTGGGACAGCTCCCGGTCGAGGTCGAAGTGACGGTGTTCGGTGCCGGGCGGCACCGCGGCGTCCGTCCGCTTGAGGAAGGACTCAAGCGCCCGGGCCGGGGCCTCCAGCAGTGCCTCTCCTTCCGGAGAGCTCAGGGCGATGCAAACCACGCCTTGACCGTGGCTGCGGGACGGCCACACCCGGACGTCGCCGGTACCGGTCGGTCGGTGCAGCCCCTCCGCGAGGAGGTCGCGGGCGAACACCCACTCCACGGTCTCGTCTGCTCCGGTGTGGAACGTCGCATGCACGGCATAGGGGTCGGCAGTGTCGTAGCGCAGGCCCGCGGGGACGGGCAGTGAGGACTCGCTGGACACGATGAGGCGCAGGTGCAGCTCGCAGCTGACCGTGGTGTTCATAAGCGCCAGGGCCTTTCGCTCAGTGTGCGCTCGGGGAATCGCACGTCGGCGAACGGACCATCCCACCTGAAAGCCCGGTGTAAACCCGTCTGTCCCGATTCCGGTGCGAGTCGTACCCCTTCCGGCGCATTGCGGAATCCCCCGAACGGCCCGGTCGGCCACCGCCCTGCCCGGTAACGGCAGGGATTACCGGCGGTCGCACCGGAGCGGCGGCCGGGTGGCTGGAGGAACGCACGAAGCTGCCGCCTCCGGACCCGCCCGGAGCGCCGCCCCGTCCGCCGCCCGCACGGCCGGCCCGGCCGACACCGCTGGTCGGGGCCCCGGGGTGCGGATCGGACGCGGCGAGGGGCGGGGGTGGTCGGAGCACCCGCGCAGATGGGGTAATGTTCTTTCTGCACCCGGGCGATTAGCTCAGCGGGAGAGCACTTCGTTCACACCGAAGGGGTCACTGGTTCGATCCCAGTATCGCCCACCGGAATGCAAAGGCGTGGGGCTCCGACTTGATTAACAAGTCGGAGCCCCACGCCTTTTCCGTGTTCCCACTCTCGAGTTCTGACGGGCATTCAACTGGCCCGCCCGGCACGGAAGCCATTCAACGGGCGGGCCCGGCACGGGATCTGGGGGGCCGTCGGGGAACGGATTGGATACCCGGGCCCAAGTAGTGCTACTGTTCATCTCGTTGCCCGGGCGATTAGCTCAGCGGGAGAGCACTTCGTTCACACCGAAGGGGTCACTGGTTCGATCCCAGTATCGCCCACCGAGCACAACGCGGAAGGCCCCGACCATCAGGTCGGGGCCTTCCGCGTTGCTGTCGTTGCTGTCGTCCCGTCAGGCCGCCAACTCGCAAGCGTGGCCCGGCTCCAGACGCTCACCGCACCGGCAGCGGGCCGGCCGCAGCGGCCACGCCGTGTCCACCCGCTCCGGCGTACCCGCCCGCTCGAACCAGCGCTCCAGGCCGCGCGCCTGCGTCGCGTGCCACACCGCCTGCCGCAGATGCAGCTCCGCCGGGGACAACCCGCCCAGCCGCTCCGCATGCCGGGACGCCACCGCCCGCACCAACTCCAGTGCCGCCAGCGCATCCGCCGCCGCATCGTGCGCACCCACCAGCGAGACCCCGTAGTGCCCGCACAGATCGGTCAGCGTGCGCCGGCCCTTGCGGTAACGGTCCACCTGCTTGTCCAGCACCCGCGGATCCAGCACCAGCAACTCCGCGCCACCCAGCACCTCCGCCAGCGAACCCGCCCCGTGCCGGCGCAACTCCCGGTCCAGCAACGTCAGGTCGTAGGGGGCGTTCATCACCACCAGCGGCACCCCCGCCCGGGACTGCTCGGCCAGCGCGAGCGCCACCTCCACCGCCACCGTGCGCGGCGGACGGCCGTGCGCCCGCACCCGCTCGTCGGAAATACCGTGCACGGCCCGGGCCTGCGCCGGAATGGGAACCCCCGGATTCGCCAGCCAACTGCGAACGGCCGCCGGGCCACCCGGAGCGGACTGCACCACCAGGGCGGCCGAGACGATCCGGTCCCGCTCGACATCCACACCCGTGGTCTCGGTGTCGAAAGACGCCAGCGGGCCGTGAAACCAGGAACCGAGCTGTGGCATGACGCCCCCTCAGACGCCGCGCGAACCCTTGCCGGGCGGCGCTGCCACCGAGGACCGGCGGAGCGCCGCGCCGTGTCCAAGTGATACCGCAGTTGATGGAAAGTCAACCGTGCCCGGCGCCCCCTTTGTGGCAGAAAGTGATCGAACGATCACCGCGGCCGCCACGGGCCTTGGCGACAGGGACCCGGCACGGCTCGGTACCATGCACAACGCAGCGGTTGTGCTGCACCCCATAGCCAGAACGTCAGGAGAGACCGGTGACGGACGTCCGGATCATCATCAACCGCGAACCCGATCGGGAAGAGCGCGTGGTGACCACGGGCACTACGGCCGCCGAGCTCTTCGCCGACGACCGCGCCGTGATCGCCGCCCGCGTCGGCGGCCAGCTCAAGGACCTCGCCTACGCCGTCCAGGACGGCGACGAGGTCGAGCCCGTCGAGATCTCCAGCCCCGACGGCCTCGACATCCTGCGGCACTCCACCGCGCACGTCATGGCCCAGGCCGTCCAGCAGGTCTTCCCCGAGGCCAAGCTCGGCATCGGCCCGCCCGTCCGCGACGGCTTCTACTACGACTTCGACGTCGAGAAGCCGTTCCACCCGGACGACCTCAAGACCATCGAGAAGCGCATGCAGGAGATCATCAAGCGGGGGCAGAAGTTCTCCCGCCGCGTGGTCACCGACGAGGCCGCCCGCGAGGAGCTCGCCAAGGAGCCCTACAAGCTGGAGCTGATCGGCCTCAAGGGCTCCGCCGCCACCGCCGGTGAGGGCGCCGACGTCGAGGTCGGCGCCGGCGAACTCACCATCTACGACAACATCGACCCCAAGACCGGCGAGGTCTGCTGGGGCGACCTCTGCCGCGGCCCGCACCTGCCCAGCACCCGGCACATCCCGGCGTTCAAGCTGATGCGCTCCGCCGCCGCCTACTGGCGCGGCAGCGAGAAAAACCCCATGCTGCAGCGCCTCTACGGCACCGCGTGGCCCACCAAGGAAGAGCTGAAGGCCCACCTCGACTTCCTGGAGGAGGCCGCCAAGCGCGACCACCGCAAGCTCGGCACCGAGCTCGACCTGTTCTCCATCCCCGAGCAGATCGGCTCCGGCCTCGCCGTCTTCCACCCCAAGGGCGGCATCATCCGCCGCACCATGGAGGACTACTCGCGCAAGCGGCACGAGGAAGAGGGCTACGAGTTCGTCTACACCCCGCACGCCACCAAGGGGAAGCTGTTCGAGACCAGCGGCCACCTCGACTGGTACGCCGACGGCATGTACCCCCCCATGCAGCTCGACGAGGGCACGGACTACTACCTCAAGCCCATGAACTGCCCGATGCACAACCTGATCTTCGACGCGCGCGGCCGCTCGTACCGTGAACTGCCGCTGCGCCTGTTCGAGTTCGGCACCGTGTACCGGTACGAGAAGTCCGGCGTGGTGCACGGCCTGACCCGCGCCCGCGGCTTCACGCAGGACGACGCGCACATCTACTGCACCCGCGAGCAGATGGCCGACGAGCTGGACCGCACGCTGACCTTCGTCCTGGACCTGCTGCGCGACTACGGTCTGAACGACTTCTACCTGGAGCTGTCCACCAAGGACCCGGAGAAGTTTGTCGGATCGGATGAGGATTGGGAGGAGGCCACCGCGGTCCTCGCCAGCGTGGCCGAGAAGCAGGGCCTCCCGCTGGTGCCGGACCCGGGCGGCGCGGCCTTCTACGGCCCGAAGATCTCGGTGCAGGCTCGGGACGCGATCGGCCGTACCTGGCAGATGTCGACCGTGCAGTTGGACTTCAACCTGCCGAACCGGTTCGATCTCGAGTACACGGCGGCGGACGGCTCGCGGCAGCGGCCGGTCATGATCCACCGTGCGCTGTTCGGCTCGATCGAGCGCTTCTTCGCGGTGCTGCTGGAGCACTACGCTGGCGCCATGCCGCCGTGGCTGGCCCCGGTCACCGTGACCGGCATCCCGATCACCGACGAGCATGTCCCGTACCTGCTGGACGTGGCGGCCGAGTTGAAGAAGCACGGGATCCGGGTCGAGGTCGACACCTCGGACGACCGGATGCAGAAGAAGATCAGGAATGCTCAGCGGGCGAAGACTCCGTACATGCTGATCGCGGGCAACGACGACGTCGAGGCCGGCGCGGTGTCGTTCCGCTACCGCAACGGCGAGCAGAAGAACGGCGTGCCGCGTGACCAGGCGATCGCCGAGATCGTTGAGGCGGTGCGGAGCCGGATCCAGGTGTGATGCTGTCCCCGTGTGAACGGGGGTGATCCACGCTCTGGCAGGTTGAGTTCCAGCTGAACGGTGGGACACGGTGCGGGGCAGTCTCCTTCGGGAGTCTGCCCCGTACTGCTTGGTTCGCGAGGTGTGGAGCATATGCTGGCGGGCATGACGAGTGAGCCGGAACTGCAGCGGGGCGTGGGGGAGCCGGACGGCTTCCGTCGCCTGTGGACACCTCATCGGATGGCGTACATCCAGGGCGAGAACAAGCCCACCGGGCCGGCTCCGGACGACGGTTGTCCGTTCTGTTCGATCCCGAAGCTGAGCGACGAGGACGGGCTGATCGTGCAGCGCGGCGAGTCGGTGTTCGCGGTGCTGAACCTGTACCCGTACAACGGTGGGCACTTGATGGTGGTGCCGTACCGGCACGTCGCGGACTACACCGAGTTGGACGGGCCGGAGACGGCGGAGCTCGGGGAGTTCACCAAGAAGGCGATGACGGCGCTGCGGGCGGCGTCGGGCGCGCACGGGTTCAACATCGGGATGAACCAGGGCGCGGCGGCGGGGGCCGGGATCGCGGCGCACCTGCACCAGCATGTGGTGCCGCGCTGGGGTGGGGACACCAACTTCATGCCGGTGGTGGGGCACACGAAGGTGCTGCCGCAGTTGCTGGCGGACACCCGGAAGGTGCTGGCCGAGGTCTGGCCGGTTTGATGCGGTGGTGAGCAACCGGCAGGGGCCGGGCGGGAGATGTTCCCGCCCGGCCCCTGCCGTCTGTGTGCCGGGGGTTATCCGGCGTCGTACTTGTCGGCGCGGAACGGGCGGGTGCCCTGCATCTCGGCGCGGATGATGTTGGAGCGGTTGGCGATCCGGTCGGTGGCGACGTCGTGCTCGTCGAGGAACTCGACGACGGCGGCGTGGATCAGGCCGACCACGGGGGTGGGGATGTACAGCGCGTCGTCGGACTTGAAGCGGCTGTTCCAGGCGGGGTCGGCCCAGGCCTGGCGCAGGCACAGGGGTTCGGGGAGGCCGATGGAGCCGCCGAGCCACTTCTGCAGGCTGGGAATCTTGTGGAAGGGGGCGCGGACGGCCTGCCGGACGATCTCGTCGTCGGTGACGATGGGGAGTTGGACGGTGCGGTTCTCCCAGAACCGGAGGGTCTTGGGGACGTCCTTCTCGGGGGTCTTGGGCTTGGCGCCGAAGTAGCCGGCGATCGGGCCGAGAGCGTGCGCGGTGGCGGTGACCTGGAGGCTGTGCGAGAGGACCATGATGCTGACCACCACGGTGGTGACCAACTGGCCCTTGTGCAGCACGAATTGGACGGCGATGCGGTGCCGGGTGTCGTTGCCGACGCTCTGCTTGTTGGCGAGTTCCGAGACGGCGAAGTCGCGCATCCGGTCGCCGTCCATCTCGGGGCCGGAGGGGCGGCCGATCTCGTCGGCGCCCTCGCCGATGTCCAGCACCGCCCAGTGGCTGATCTGCGGCTTGGGCAGGCCGCCGTTGGGGACTTCGCTGCCGCTGAGGGCGCCGAGGCGGTCGGTGATCCGGCGGGCGAGGTCCCAGACGTGGAAGGTACGGAAGTCGGGGTGGCCCTCGGCGGGGCGGAGGTCCTCGCGCAGTGACCACTCGGCCCAGCGGGCGCCGATGCCGAGGATGCCCTTGGTGTTGGCGTAGTGCTGGACGTTGGTGTTCTGTTCGCGGTTGAGACGCTCGAGGCCGGCCCGGAGTTCGTTGGCCTTCTTGTCGAGGTCGTCCTTGGGGACGGCCTTGGGGACGATGGCGGCCACCGCGTTGCCGCCGACCAGGTCGCCCCAGCGGGCGCGCTGCTGCATGACGGAGGTGACCACGGTGCGCCTGGCGAGGTACCAGCCGAGGACCGGGCCGATCATCATCACACGGCAGTAGAGGCCGAGCAGGCCGTGGGCCGGTGGCCGGATCGCCAGCAGCACGGCGAGGCCGGCGGCGACCAGCAGGGCGAGCGTGCCGATGAGCCCGTCCTTGGCGGCGGACTTCTTGGTGCCGAGCCAGGCCCGGGCCTGGTACGCGGCGAGCCAGATCAGCGTGCCGGGCAGGAAGAGCAGGCCGCAGACCACGCTGAGGGTGGCGAGCCGGCGGTCGCGGGCCTCGCGCAGGTCCTGGGCGGCGAGGCAGTGCTCGACGACCATGCGGACGTCGGTGCCGTGCGAGGGCACGATGGGTTTGCGGCCGCCGCCGAGGGTGCGGTCGATCAGGGCGCGGCTGAACGCCTCGCCGGCGCTGGGCCGGAACAGGGCGAACTTGCCGGGCTTGACCGAGACTCCGGCGAGCGCTTCGAGTTCGTTGTAGTCGCCGGTGCGATAGGCGGCGGAGGAGAACGCCTGGGTGACCGCGGTCTGATGACCGACGTCCGTCCGTGGTACCTGTGCGCCCGGCGTCATGTCGAGCTGAGTCACCTGAGCAGCTCCTCCTCCCCTGATGGTCTGCGGCAGGTTACCGCGTGGCGGCCCGACTGTGCGGATCATCAACTGATCCTTGGTCACATCTCGGCCGTCAAGGCTGGTTTCGGGAAGATGTTGCCCTGCCGGGGGGACTTCGACGCACGGGTTTAGGATCGCGCCATGACGAGTGCCTCCGCACCGGAGCCGGTGCTGGTTTTCGACGGTGATTGCGCGTTCTGTTCGAGCTGCGTGCGGTGGGCGGAGCGCTACCCGCGGCAGAGCCTGTCCTCGGCGGGGTGGGAGGCGGTGGCGTTCCAGTTCGCGGATCTGGAGGCGCTGGCGGAGTTCACCGGCGGGCAGGTGTCGCAGGAGCGGGCCTCCCGCGAGGTGTTGTGGATCACGCCGGACCGCAAGGTGTACGGCGGTGCGCAGGCGGTGGCGCGGCTGTTGATGCGGTCGGGCGGGCTGTGGGCGTGGGCGGGCGGCCTGTTGGCGCTGGCGCCGGTGCGGCCGCTCGCGGACGTGGCCTACCGCTGGGTGGCGCGGCACCGGGACCAGATGCCGGGCGGCACCAAGGCGTGTGCGCTGCCGCGCCGTTCGTAGCGGCTCAGCCCGCCGCGGCGTACTCGGCGGCGAGGTGGGCGGGCATCGGCGCGTGGCGCAGGTAGCTGCGGGTGAACTGGCCGGTTCCGTGCGACAGGGAGCGCAGGTCGAGCGAGTAGCGGGTGAGTTCGAGTTCGGGGACTTCGGCGCGGACCAGGCTCAGTCCCGGCCCGCCGATCTCGGTGCCGAGGACGTGGCCGCGGCGGGCGGACAGGTCGGTCAGGACGGCGCCCTGGTACTCGTCCGGCAGCAGCACCCGGACTTCGTCCACGGGTTCCAGGACCCGGACGTCGGTGTGGCCGGCGGCTTCCTTGAGGGCGAGTGCGGCGGCGGTCTGGAAGGCGGCGTCGGAGGAGTCGACGGAGTGTGCCTTGCCGTCGGTGAGGGTGACCCGGACGTCGGTCATCGGGTGGCCGTGCAGGCCGTGGGCGAGTTGGGCGCGGACGCCCTTCTCGACGGACGGGATGAAGTTGCGCGGGACGGAGCCGCCGACGACCTGGTCGACGAATTCGAAGCCGCCGCCGGGCAGGGGCTCCACGGTGAGGTCGCAGATCGCGTACTGGCCGTGGCCGCCGGACTGTTTGACGTGCCGGCCGTGGCCGCTGGCGGGGGCGGCGAAGGTTTCGCGCAGGGCGACCTCGTAGGGGACGGTCTCGACGTGGACACCGTGGCGGGTGGCGAGCCGGTCGAGGGTGACGGCGAGGTGGGCCTCGCCGGTGCACCACAGGACGAGCTGGTGGGTGTCGGGGTTCTGTTCGACGCGCAGCGCCGGGTCCTGGGCGGTGAGCCGGCCGAGGGCCTGGGAGAGCTTGTCCTCGTCGGCCTTGGAGCGGGCCTGGACGGCGGTGGGCAGCAGGGCTTCGGGCAGGGGCCAGGGCGGTAGCACGGTGTGGTCGGTGCCGAGGGTGTCGCCGGTGCGGGCGGTGGCGAGTTTGACGACGGTGACGAGGTCGCCGGCGACGGCCTGCGGGACGGGGCGCAGCTGGTGGCCGAAGGGGCTGTGCAGGGTGGTGAGGCGTTCCTCGGTGCCGTCGGGCAGGTGGGCGGTGGTGTCGGGGCGCAGGGTGCCGGTGAAGATCCGCAGCAGGCTGAGGCGGCCGAGGTAGGGGTCCTCGCCGGTCTGGACGATCTGGGCGGTGAGGGGGGCGTCGGGGTCGGCGGCGGGGAGGTCGTCGGCGCGGTCGGCGGGGGAGGGGAAGGCGGTGGCGGCCAGGTCGAGCAGGGCGTCGCAGCCGGTGCCGTCGGGGGCGGTGGCGAGGACGGGGTGCAGGGTGCCGGCCAGGAATTCGCGGCGCAGTCCGGCGGTGAGGGCGGCGGTGTCGAGGTCGGCGCCGTCGAGGTAGCGCTCCATCAGGGTGTCGTCCTCGCCGGCGAGGGCTTCGACCAGCCGGGCGCGTTCGGCGGTGAGGTCGCCGGGGTCCTCGGGGTGGCCGTAGGCGTGGCCGGTGAGCAGGTCGGTGGTGCCGTGCAGGTGGCCGTCGCGCAGGTCGGGGTGGTGCAGCAGGCGGACGGTGTCGGGGGTGCCGAGGGTGTCCTGGAGCATGCGCAGGACGTCGTCGAGGCGGACCCGGGTGGTGTTGAGGTGGGTGAGGGCGAGGGCGCGCGGCAGGTGGGCGGCTTCGCACTGCTGCCACAGGGCCTGGACGGGGCGGGCGACGGTTTCGTCGGCGGCGGAGTGCACGAACACGGCGGCTTCGGCGGCGCGCAGGGCGGCGTGGAGTTCGCCGGCGAAGTCGGCGTAGCCGGGTGTGTCGAGGACGTTGACGGTGAGGTCCTGCCAGGGCAGCGGGAGGAGCGCGAACTGGACGGAGCGCTGTTGCTGGTGCTCGATGTCCTCCCAGTCGGCGGCGGTGGTGCCGTCGGGCACGGTTCCGGGCCTGGTCAGGGCGCCGGCGGTGACGGCGAGGGCTTCGGCGAGGGTGGTTTTGCCGGCTCCGGCCGCCCCGACCAGGGCGAGGTTGCGGAGCCGGCCGGGTCGGTCGGCGGGCGTGGCGGGGGAGTGGGCTGTCCGGTCCGGCATGGCTGGCCTCCTGCCGCTCGATCAGCGTGGATACCATTGTCCAGCCGGGCGGGGCCATCCGCGCGGCCGCCCGGCGGGCAAGCGGCTCGCGGGTGCCAATCCGAGGAGCGGAGCGGACCGGAAGGCCATGCTCAACAAGTACGCGCGTGGCTTCTTCACACGTGTCCTCACCCCGTTCGCGGCGATGCTGCTGCGGTGGGGTGTCAGTCCGGATGCGGTCACGCTGATCGGAACGGCCGGTTCGGTGGCGGGCGCCCTGGTGTTCTTCCCGCGCGGGGAGTTCTTCTGGGGCACGATCACCATCACCCTGTTCATCTTCTCCGACCTGGTGGACGGCAACATGGCCCGCCAGGCGGGCCGGTCCAGCAAGTGGGGGGCGTTCCTGGACTCCACGCTCGACCGGGTCGCCGACGCGGCGATTTTCGGCGGCCTGGCGATGTGGTACGCCGGTAAGGGTGACAACAACCTGCTGTGCGCGGTGGCGATGTTCTGTCTGGCCAGTGGCCAGGTGGTGTCGTACACGAAGGCGCGCGGCGAGTCCCTGGGATTCCCGGTGAACGTGTCGGGGCTGGTGGAGCGGGCCGAGCGGCTGGTGATCAGCCTGGTGGCGGCCGGTTTCGCGGGCCTGCACAAGTTCGGGGTGCCGTACATCGAGTGGCTGCTGCCGGTCGCCCTGTGGGTGGTCGCGGTGGGCAGCCTGGTGACGGTGGCGCAGCGGATGCTGACGGTGCGCCGGGAGTCGGCGGAGCTGGAGGCGGCGGGCGCCGTCAAGGGGGGCGAATGAAGGAGCGGTTGGTCGACACGGCCTACGCGGCCGGCTGGGCGGGGCTGAAGCACCTGCCGGAGCCGATGGCCCGCGGCCTGTTCAACGTCATCGCGGATGTGGCGTGGCGGCGGCAGGGCAAGGGGGTGCGGCAGCTGGAGGCCAACCTGGCGCGGGTCCGTCCGGATGCGGACGCGGCGCGGCTGCGGGAGTTGTCCCGGGCCGGGATGCGCTCGTACATGCGGTACTGGATGGAGTCGTTCCGGCTGCCGACCTGGAGCCGGGAGCGGGTCGCGCAGGCGATAACGGTCAAGGGCCTGGACCAGCTGAACGAGGCGATGGCGGCGGGGCGCGGCGCGGTGCTGGCGCTGCCGCACATGGCGAACTGGGATCTGGCGGGCGCGTGGATCGCGTCGGCGGGCGGGTTCCCGTTCACCACGGTCGCGGAGCGGTTGAAGCCGGAGTCGCTGTTCGACCGGTTCGTGGCGTACCGGGAGAGCCTCGGCATGGAGGTGCTGGCGCTGACCGGCTCCAGTGTGTCGGTGGTGGGGACGCTGGCGCGGCGGCTGCGTGAGGGCAAGCTGGTGTGCCTGGTCGGTGACCGGGACCTGTCGGAGGCCGGGATCCAGGTGGACTTCTTCGGTGAGCCGACCCGGATGCCGGCCGGCCCGGCGGCGCTCGCGCAGCGTACGGGTGCGGCGCTGTTCCCGGTGACGCTCTGGTACGACGGGCCGGTGCTGCGTGCGGAGGTGCACCCGGAGGTGGTGCCGTCCGGCCAAGGGGAGCGGCAGGAGCAGGTCGCGGTGATGACGCAGGAGATGGCCGATGTGTGGGCGGAGTCGATCCGTGAGCACGCGGTGGACTGGCACATGCTGCAGAAGCTGTGGCTGGCGGATCTGACGCCGCGGAGGGCCGAGTCGTGAGGATCGGCGTGGTGTGCCCGTACGACTGGGACGTGCCGGGCGGTGTGCAGTTCCACATCCGGGACTTGGCGGAGCACCTGATCCGGCTGGGTCACGAGGTGTCGGTGCTGGCTCCGGCGGAGGACGAGGAGGCGCTGCCGCCGTACGTGGTGTCCGCGGGGCGGGCCGTCGCGGTGCCGTACAACGGGTCGGTGGCGCGGCTGAGTTTCGGCATCCTGTCGGCGGCGCGGGTGCGGCGCTGGCTGCGCGAGGGCCGGTTCGACATCCTGCACGTGCACGAGCCGAACTCGCCGTCGCTGTCGATGCTGGCGGCCTGGGCGGCGTCCGGGCCGATGGTCGGGACGTTCCACACCTCGAACCCGCGGTCGCGGGCGATGCTGGCGGCCTCGCCGATCCTGCAGCCGGGGCTGGAGAAGATGTCGGCGCGGATCGCGGTGTCGGAGTACGCGCGGCGCACCCTGGTGGAGCACCTGGGCGGCGACGCGGTGGTGATCCCGAACGGCGTGGACGTGCGGTTCTTCGCGGACGCCGAGCCGGAGCCGCGCTGGCAGGGCCGGGCGGACGCCGGCGGGCCGGGCACCATCGGCTTCATCGGCCGGATCAACGAGCCGCGCAAGGGCCTGCCGACGCTGCTGGCGGCGCTGCCGCGGATCCTGGAGGAGCGCCCCGGGGTGCGGCTGCTGGTGGCCGGCAAGGGCGACGAGGAGGAGGCGGTGGCCGGGCTGCCCGCCGAGGTGCGGGCCCAGGTCGAGTTCCTCGGCATGGTCTCCGACCACGACAAGGCCCGGCTGCTGCGCAGTGTCGACCTCTACGTGGCGCCGAACACCGGCGGCGAGTCCTTCGGCATCATCCTGGTCGAGGCGATGTCGGCGGGTGCGCCGGTGCTGGCCAGTGATCTGGACGCGTTCCGCCAGGTGCTGGACGGCGGCGCGGCCGGTGAGCTGTTCCCGGTGGAGGACGCGGACGCGCTGGCCGCGGCGGCGGTCAAGCTGCTCGGCAGCCCCGAACGGCTGCAGGCGCTGCGCGCGGCCGCGTCCCGGCACGTGCGGCGTTTCGACTGGGAGACCGTCGGCGCGGAGGTGCTGTCGGTGTACGAGACCGTCACGGACGGTCGTCCGCCGGTCGCCGAGGCCGAACCGTCCGGCTGGCGTTCGCGTCTTGGTCGTTGAACCACCCTGCTCGCGAGAGGTACCACCATGCCGCTGATCACCGTCGACTACACCGACCGGCTCGCCGACTGCCTGGACCGGCGCGGCTTCGGCCTGGCCCTGAACCGGCTGGCCGTGAAGCTGATCGACGCCAAGCCGGAGGCCTGCAAGACCCGTTTCCGGCGGACCGAGGAGGCGGTGGTCGGCGCGGACGCGGAGACCTTCGCGCTGGTGGTGATCGAGTTCGAGATCTTCCCGGGGCGTTCGCCGCAGGCCAAGGCGGCGCTCGCGGAGGCGGCGGTGGCCGCGCTGCCGGAGTACCTGGGGGCGGATCCGGGGGCGGTGCAGGCGGCCGTGTCGGTCACCGAGACCGACCGGGACTCCTACCGCTCGGCGGTCTTCGGCGGCTGAGCCGGTACCGTAACGCCCCGTGACTACCTGGATCTGGGCCCTCGCGGCCGTCGTACTGTTCGCCGTCTATCTGAGCTGGACGGCGGGCAGGCTCGACCGTCTGCACGCCCGGATCGACGCCGCCAAGGCCTCGCTGGACGCCCAGTTGCTGCGCCGGGCCTCGGTGGCGATGGAGCTGGCCACCTCCTCGCTGCTCGACCCGGCCGCGTCGATCCTGCTGCTGGAGGCCGCGCACGGGGCGCGGCAGGCGCAGGACGAGCAGCGCGAGGTGGCGGAGAGCGAGCTGAGCATCGCGCTGCGCGCCGTGCTGGACGAGCCGGAGCAGGTGGCGGCGCTGCGGGCGGCGCCGGGCGGCGAGGAGGCCGTGCGCGACCTGGTGGAGGCGGTGCGCCGGGTGCCGATGGCGCGGCGTTTCCACAACGACGCGGTACGGGCGGCCCGCGCGGTGCGTGAGCACCGGCTGGTGCGCTACTTCCGGCTGGCGGGGCGGGCGCCGTTCCCGATGGCTTTCGAGATGGACGACGAGCCGCCGACGGCGCTCACGCCGGAAGGTGCTCCCGCGTAGGCTGGGCACCGGGTCCGCCCACTGTTTCCCCCGTGGTGCTCTGGCCTGTTTGTCGTATGCCGTGTTTGGCGCTGGACCATGTGGCGTATGGGTCCGGACCCCCTCGGGCCTACGATAGGTCGATAGCACCGGTTCATCCCTGAGTGAGGTCTTACGTGTCCACCACCCCCACCACCGCAGACCAGCCGCAGATCGGTACCGCCCGGGTCAAGCGCGGCATGGCCGAGCAGCTCAAGGGCGGTGTGATCATGGACGTGGTCAACGCCGAGCAGGCGAAGATCGCCGAGGACGCCGGCGCGGTCGCCGTGATGGCCCTGGAGCGCGTGCCCGCCGACATCCGCAAGGACGGCGGCGTGGCCCGGATGTCCGACCCGAACATGATCGAGGAGATCATCAACGCGGTCTCCATCCCGGTGATGGCCAAGTCCCGCATCGGCCACTTCGTCGAGGCCCAGGTCCTGCAGTCGCTCGGCGTCGACTACATCGACGAGTCCGAGGTGCTCACCCCGGCCGACGAGATCAACCACTCCGACAAGTGGGCGTTCACCACCCCCTTCGTCTGCGGCGCCACCAACCTGGGCGAGGCCCTGCGCCGCATCGCCGAGGGCGCGGCCATGATCCGCTCCAAGGGCGAGGCCGGCACCGGCAACGTGGTCGAGGCCGTCCGCCACCTGCGCCAGATCAAGAACGAGATCGCCAAGCTGCGCGGCTTCGACAACAACGAGCTGTACGCCGCCGCCAAGGAGCTGCGCGCCCCGTACGAGCTGGTCCGCGAGGTCGCCGAGCTCGGCAAGCTGCCGGTCGTGCTGTTCTCCGCCGGTGGCGTGGCCACCCCGGCCGACGCCGCGCTGATGCGTCAGCTGGGCGCCGAGGGCGTGTTCGTCGGCTCCGGCATCTTCAAGTCGGGCGACCCGGCCAAGCGCGCCGCCGCCATCGTGAAGGCCACCACCTTCTTCGACGACCCGAAGATCATCGCGGACGCCTCCCGCAACCTGGGCGAGGCCATGGTCGGCATCAACTGCGACACCCTGCCGGAGTCCGAGCGCTACGCCAACCGCGGCTGGTAAGACTCGCGGGCCTTCCCGGCCCGTACCTCCCGGCTCCGGCCCGCCGCGCGAGCAATCGGCGCGGCGGGCCGCTCCGTGGGCTTTTCCGGCCCGTAGTTCGAGATGAAGAGGTAGTGACAAACCGTGAGCACCCCCACCATCGGTGTCCTCGCCCTGCAGGGCGACGTCCGTGAGCACCTGGTGGCGCTGGCCGCCGCCGACGCGCTGGCCCGGCCGGTCCGCCGTCCCGAGGAGCTCGCCGAGGTCGACGCCCTGGTGATGCCGGGCGGAGAGTCCACCACCATCTCCAAGCTGGCCGTGCTGTTCGACCTGATGGACCCGCTGCGCGAGCGCGTCCGGGCCGGCATGCCGGTCTACGGCACCTGCGCCGGCATGATCATGCTGGCGGACAAGATCCTGGACGGCCGGGACGACCAGGAGACCGTCGGCGGCATCGACATGACGGTCCGCCGGAACGCCTTCGGCCGGCAGAACGAGTCCTTCGAGACGGCCATCCCGTTCTCCGGAATGGCCGAGCCGGTCACCGGCGTGTTCATCCGCGCCCCCTGGGTCGAGTCGGTCGGCGCGGGCGTCGAGGTGCTGGCCGAGGTGCCCGCCGCCGACGGCCCGGACGCCCGGATCGTGGCGGTCCGCCAGGGCAACCTGCTGGCCACCTCCTTCCACCCGGAGCTGACCGGCGACCACCGCGTCCACGAGTACTTCGTCCGCATGGTCGAGGCCGCCGCGCGCTAGGCGCGACGTTGTGACCGTGTGCCACCCCGTGGTGCGGCACCGGTAAGATCTCCCCTGTTCATTTCCCATTGGCGACGAAAAGGAGCTGGCGATGTCCGGCCACTCTAAGTGGGCTACCACCAAGCACAAGAAGGCCGCGATCGACGCCAAGCGCGGCAAGCTCTTCGCCAAGATGATCAAGAACATCGAGGTGGCGGCGCGTACCGGCGGCGGCGACCCCGCGGGCAACCCGACGCTCTACGACGCCATCCAGAAGGCGAAGAAGAGCTCCGTCCCGATCGACAACATCAACCGGGCCGTCAAGCGCGGCTCCGGTGCGGAGGCCGGCGGCGCCGACTACTCGACGATCATGTACGAGGGCTACGGCCCGAACGGCGTGGCCGTCCTGATCGAGTGCCTCACCGACAACCGCAACCGCGCGGCCTCCGACGTCCGCGTCGCGATGACCCGCAACGGCGGCAGCATGGCCGACCCGGGCTCGGTGTCCTACCTGTTCAACCGCAAGGGCGTCGTGATCGTCCCCAAGGCCGACGGCGTGGACGAGGACAAGATCCTGGACATCGTGCTGGACGCCGGCGCCGAAGAGGTCACCGACCTCGGCGAGGCCTTCGAGGTGATCTCCGAGGCCACCGACATGGTCGCCGTCCGCACCGCCCTGGTCGACGCGGGCGTCGACTACGACTCGGCCGACGCCAACTTCGTGCCCAGCATGCAGGTCGAGCTGGACGCCGACGGCGCCCGCAAGATCTTCAAGCTGATCGACGCGCTGGAGGACAGCGACGACGTGCAGAACGTCTTCGCCAACTTCGACGTCTCGGACGAGATCATGGCCGAGCTGGACGCCTGAGTTCCGGCTTCGGTACCTCCGCCCGGTGGCTGCTCGCGGCCGCCGGGCGGAGGCGTGTCCGGGGACGCTTGTCCGTGGCCAGGGGTAGCCTTCGCAGGTCGGAGAGAGGTGGGGCAGGGCTCGTGCGAGTGCTGGGTGTGGACCCTGGGCTGACCAGGTGCGGCGTCGGAGTCGTCGAGGGGCTGCCCGGGCGGCAGTTGACGATGCTCGGCGTGGGCGTCGTGCGGACGCCGCCGGGGGACGACCTCGGGCCGCGGCTGCTCGCCGTCGAGCGCGGGCTGGAGGAGTGGCTCGACCGCTACTCGCCCGAACTCGTCGCCGTCGAGCGGGTGTTCGCGCAGCACAACGTCCGTACGGTGATGGGCACCGCGCAGGCCTCGGCCGTCGCCGTCCTGTGCGCGACCCGCCGGGGCATCCCCGTCACCCTGCACACCCCCAGCGAGGTCAAGGCCGCCGTCACCGGCTCCGGCCGGGCCGACAAGGCCCAGGTCACCGCCATGGTCACCCGCCTGCTCCGGCTCGACGCCCCGCCCAAGCCCGCCGACGCGGCGGACGCCCTGGCCCTCGCCATCTGCCACATCTGGCGCGGCGGCACGACCAACCGCCTGACGGCGGCCATCCGGGCCCACGAGAGTGGCCGGTGGCACAGCGGCGGAGGGGCGCGCGTTCAGGGGCGCTGGGGGTCCCCCCAGCGAAGCGAGGGGGCGGAACTGCGCGAAGCGGAAGACGTCACAGGGCAAGATCCGCCCGAGCAGCAGCCAGTCGCACCCCGGGCGGCGTACGGCAGAGTGCCGGGCCGGTCGCGCAGTTCCTCGCGCCCCTGACGGGCGCAGAACATGGGCTGCCCTGCGGGGAAGCGTGAATGCTTCGCGTGGCCGCGCCCCCGACGAGCTCCGCAAAACGACTTTCGGAGCTCGCACCTCCAAGCATCGAAAGGACAGTGCGAAGCCGTGATCGCCTTTGTGCAGGGGCCGGTTGCCATGGTCGGGGCCGGGGTGGCCGTGGTGGAGGTCGGCGGGGTGGGGATGGCCGTGCAGTGCACGCCGAACACGCTGGCGACCCTGCGGGTCGGGGAGGTGGCGCGGTTGGCGACGTCCCTGGTGGTCCGCGAGGACTCGCTGACGCTGTTCGGTTTCGCGGACGACGACGAGCGCGCGACCTTCGAGGTGCTGCAGGCGGCGCCGGGCGTGGGGCCGAAGCTGGCGCAGGCGATCCTGGGGGTGCACTCGCCGGAGGCACTGCGCGTCGCGGTGGCGAGCGGTGACGAGAAGGCGCTGATCGCGGTGCCGGGGATCGGCAAGGCGAAGGCGGCGAAGCTGCTGCTGGAGTACAAGGACAAGCTGGGCGCCCCGCACGGGACGGTCCCGGCGCAGAAGCCGGTCGCGACCGGCCCGGCGCCCTGGCACGAGCAGCTGCATTCGGCGCTGGTGGGCCTGGGCTACGCTCCGCGGGAGGCGGACGAGGCGGTGGCCCGGGTGACGCCGGAGGCCGAGGCGCAGGCCACGCCGGACGTGGGCGGGCTGCTGCGGCTCGCGCTGCGCGGGCTGAACCGCGCCCGCTGAACAGCGCCAAAGCGACCTGACGATCCGTCACCAAATCGACAATGGGGAGCCCTTTTCCGATGAATCCGTACGAGTCCGAGCCCGTTGACCGCCTGGTGACGGCGTCCGCCGACGGCGAGGACCAGGCGGTGGAGGCGGCGCTGCGGCCGCGGCTGTTGGAGGAGTTCATCGGCCAGGAGCGGGTGCGCGAGCAGCTCTCGCTGGTGCTGCAGGCGGCCCGTCAGCGCGGCGCCGCGCCGGACCACGTGCTGCTGAGCGGCCCGCCCGGGCTGGGCAAGACCACGCTGTCGATGATCATCGCGGCGGAGCTGAACGCGCCGATCCGGATCACCTCCGGTCCGGCGATCCAGCACGCCGGCGACCTGGCGGCGATCCTGTCCTCGCTGAGCGAGGGCGAGGTGCTGTTCCTCGACGAGATCCACCGGATGTCCCGGCCCGCCGAGGAAATGCTGTACATGGCGATGGAGGACTTCCGGGTCGACGTGATCGTCGGCAAGGGGCCGGGGGCGACCGCGATCCCGCTGGAGCTGCCGCCGTTCACGCTGGTCGGGGCGACCACCCGGGCCGGTCTGCTGCCGCCGCCGCTGCGCGACCGGTTCGGTTTCACCGGCCACATGGAGTTCTACGCGCCCGCCGAGCTGCAGCGGGTGGTGCACCGTTCGGCGGGCCTGCTGGACGTCGAGATCGACCCGGCGGGCGCGGCGGAGATCGCCGGCCGCTCGCGCGGCACGCCCCGCATCGCCAACCGGCTGTTGCGCCGGGTGAGGGATTTTGCGCAAGTCCGTCACGACGGTCTGATCACCCGGGAAATCGCCGCGCGGGCGCTGGAGGTGTACGAGGTTGACGCGCGCGGACTGGACCGGCTGGACCGCGCGGTGCTGGAGGCGCTGCTGAAACTTTTCGGCGGCGGACCGGTCGGTCTGTCCACGCTGGCGGTCGCCGTCGGGGAGGAGGCCGAGACCGTCGAGGAGGTCGCCGAGCCCTTCCTGGTAAGGGAGGGACTGCTCGCCCGCACCCCGCGCGGGCGGATCGCGACAGCGGCGGCCTGGCAGCACCTGGGGCTGACGCCTCCGCAGTCGGCCCGGGCGCCACGCGGGGCGCAGCCCGAACTGCGGGCGGACGGCCAGGCGTAACCGGGTTTGTTTATCGGCGGTTTATGTCCATGCCAAGGCTCGCCACTTTCGGCGCCACACTGGCATGCTTGGCGTTGTCCGTTCAGTGCGGGTCGCCTAGACTCCGCCGGACCGCCCCTCTCGCCCGACGGGCCGACGTACACGCACTGGCCATCCGACCGGTGGCCGACTAAGGACCCTGGCTGTGAAACTCATCCTTTTCGTTCTTCCGCTGCTGCTGATGCTGTTGCTGTTCCGTTCGCAGAAGAAGCGGCAGGACCAGATGCAGAGCGTGCAGAGCTCGATGCAGCCGGGGTCGGGTGTCCGCACCATCGGTGGCATGTACGCCCTGATCAAGGCGGTCAACGACGAGACGGTCGAGCTCGAGATCGCCCCGGGTGTGGTGGCCCACTACACCAAGGGCGCCATCGCGGCCGTCCTGGAGCCGCTCGAGTACGACGCGATCATCAACGGCCGTCCCGCCGAGGACGAGTCGGAGGATGGCGAGGCCGAGGCCGTCGAGGGCACGGACGCCGACGAGAAGCCGCTGAGCCTGTCCAAGGACGAGGCGAAGGCCGCCGTCGAGGCTCCCGAGAGCAAGTAGTACGGCCGGGGGGCTCTCTCCCCGACCAGCGGCATCCGCCGCAAGCCCACAGGACCTCTTGGGCCGCCGTGCGTCCGTCTCCTTCGGGCCCCCGCCGTGCGCGGGGGCCCGGGGCCGGCCGCCGGGCGGCATGGACAGGGAGAAACGAACAAGGTGGCAACACCCAAGTCGCGGTCGCGCGACGGATACCCGGGGCGGGCGCTGGCGCTCATCCTGGTGGTCACCGTCGGCCTGGTGGCCCTCATGTTCGGGACGGGCTACACCAAGCCGCGTCTCGGTATCGACCTCGCCGGTGGCACCAGCGTCACGCTGACCGCCAAGTCGGACGATCCTTCCGCGATCAACAAGGCAAACCTTGACACCGCGGTCGGCATCATCCAGAAGCGCGTCAACGGCATGGGCGTCTCCGAGGCCGAGGTCCAGACCCAGGGCAACAGCAACATCATCGTCAACATCCCCGACGGTGGTAACACGCAGCAGTCCATCGACAAGGTCGGTGACACCGCCAAGCTGTACTTCCGCCCGGTCCTGGCCGCCGCGCCGAGCGGCGTGAGCGCCCAGCCGCAGCCGAGTGGCTCGCCCTCTTCGGCGCCCAGCGGCTCGGCCAGCCCGTCCGCCTCGGGCAGCGCCTCCGCGCCCGCCTCGCCGAACGCCTCGTCGAGCAAGGCCGGCCGCGCCGTCTCCGGCGCCCTGCAGGCCGACCCGACCTCCTCCGCGAGCGGCTCCGCCTCCGCCCCGGCCAGCGGCTCGGCCGCCCCGAGCTCCGGTGCCAGTGCCCCCTCCCAGGCGGACATGACCGCCGCGCTGACCCAGGGCACCCCCCCGGCCGAGCTTCAGAAGCAGTTCGCCGCGCTGGACTGCTCGGTCAAGGAGCAGCGGAAGAACTACCAGCCCACCGACCCGGCCCAGCCGACCGTGGCCTGCTCGTACGATGCCGAACAGGGCCTCTGGTACAAGTTCGCGCTCGGCGGCGTCGCCGTTAACGGCCAGGACGTCACCAAGGCGCAGGCCGTGTACGACACCCAGAGCGCCAAGGGTTGGATGGTCGACCTGTCGTTCAACGACGCGGGCTCGAAGGCCTTCGCGGCCACCACCGGCAAGCTCGCCACCCAGCAGAGCCCGGGCAACCAGTTCGCCATCGTGCTGGACGGCCAGGTGGTCTCGCACCCGTACGTGTCCGAGTCGATCACCGGCGGCAGCGCGGTCATCTCCGGCACCTTCACCCAGGCCGACGCCAAGTCGCTGGGCAACGTGCTCAGCTACGGCGCGCTCCCGCTGGACTTCGTGAAGAGCGACGTCACCACCGTCTCCCCGCAGCTCGGCTCCGAGCAGCTGAAGGCCGGTCTGGTCGCCGGTCTGATCGGCATGATGCTGGTGGTCGTCTACTCGCTGGTCTACTACCGCGGCCTGGGCCTGGTCTCGATCGCCGGCCTGGCGGTCTCCGCGATCCTGACCTGGTCGATCATGAGCCTGCTGGGCGCCGGTATCGGCTTCGCGCTGAACCTGCCCGCGGTCTGCGGCGCGATCGTCGCGATCGGTATCACCGCCGACTCCTTCATCGTGTACTTCGAGCGCATCCGTGACGAGGTCCGCGAGGGCGCCCAGCTGCGTCCCGCCGTGCAGCGAGCCTGGCCGCGGGCCCGGCGCACCATCCTGGTGTCGGACTTCGTGTCCTTCCTGTGTGCCGCGGTGCTGTACCTGGTGTCGGTCGGCAAGGTGCAGGGCTTCGCCTTCACCCTGGGTCTGACCACGCTGCTGGACGTCGTGGTGATCTTCCTGTTCACCAAGCCGCTGATCACCCTGCTGGCCCGTACGAAGTTCTTCGCCAGCGGTCACCCGTGGTCCGGCCTGGACCCGAAGCGGCTCGGCGCCCGTCCGCCGATCCGCGGCTCCCGCCGCCGTCCCGCCCCCTCCCAGCAGACCCAGGAGGTCTGACCCATGTCGCTCCGCAACATCGGTCACCGCCTCTACCAGGGCGAGGTCTCGTTCGACTTCGTCGGCAAGCGGAAGATCTGGTACTCGATCTCCGCGGTGATCGTCCTGGTGGCCGCGATCGGCCTGGCCATGGGCCTGCACCTGGGCATCGAGTTCAAGGGCGGCTCGGTCTACACCGTGCACAAGCCCGGACTGACGGTGTCCCAGGCGAAGGACGCCGCCAACAAGATCACCGGCTCCAACACCGCGCTGGTGCAGACCACGGACAAGGGTGACGTCCGGATCCAGATCAGCGCCGAGGAGTCGGTGTCGGCGACGAGCTTCACCAAGGAGTTCTCGCAGGCCGTCGGCGTCGAGGAGAAGGACGTCAACGCCCAGGTGATCGGCCCCTCCTGGGGTGCCGACATCTCCAAGAAGGCGCTGACCGGCCTGGTCATCTTCATGGTGCTGGTGACCGTCTACCTGGCGATCGCCTTCGAGTGGCGGATGGCGCTGGCCGCGCTGGTCGCGCTGATTCACGACCTGCTGATCACCATCGGCGTCTACGCGCTGGTGGGCTTCGAGGTCACCCCGGGTACCGTGATCGGCTTCCTGACCATCCTCGGCTACTCGCTCTACGACACGGTCGTCGTCTTCGACACCGTGAAGGAGAACACCCGGGGCCTCACCAAGCAGTCCCGCCGCACCTACAGCGAGGCCGCCAACCACGGCCTCAACCAGACCCTGGTGCGTTCCATCAACACCACGGTCGTCGCGCTGCTCCCGGTCTCCGCCCTGCTGTTCATCGGCGGCGGCCTGCTCGGCGCGGGCACCCTCAACGACATCTCGCTGGCCCTGTTCATCGGCCTCGCCGCCGGTGCCTACTCCTCGATCTGCGTCGCCACCCCGCTGCTCGCGCAGCTCAAGGAGCAGACCCCGGAGATGAAGGCGCTGGCCAAGCGGGTCCTGCAGCGCCGGGCGTCCGAGGCCAAGGCGGCCGAGGAGGCCGAGGCCCGGGGCGAGGACGGGATGATCGAGGAGGAGATCGCGGCAGGTATGGTCGGACAGCGCAACCAGCCGACCAGCCGCTCCCGTGGCAAGGGACGGCCCTCCGGCAAGCGCTGAATCCGCGTCAGTTAAGGAACCCCCGTGACCTCCACCACCGACCCCGCCCTGTCCGAGCTGCTCAACAGCCGGATCCGGGACGTGCAGGACTACCCGAAGCCGGGCGTCCTGTTCAAGGACATCGCCCCCCTGCTGGCCGACGCCGAGGCGTTCGGCGCGCTGACCCGGGCGCTGGCCGAGCGGGCGAAGGAACTCGGCGCCACCAAGGTGGTCGGCCTGGAGGCGCGGGGGTTCGTCCTGGCCGCGCCCGCCGCGGTCGCGGCCGGAATCGGGTTCGTCCCGATCCGCAAGAAGGGCAAGCTGCCCGGCGCCGTGTTCTCCCGCTCGTACGACCTGGAGTACGGGTCGGCGACGCTGGAGGTGCAGTGCGACGCGTTCGCCCCCGGCGAGAAGGTGCTGGTGGTGGACGACGTGCTGGCCACCGGCGGCACCATCTCCGCCTCGCTGGACCTGGTCCAGGAGGCCGGCGCCGAGCTGGTGGGCGTCGTCGTGCTGATGGAGCTCGGGTTCCTGCCGGGCCGTGAGCGGCTGACCCCGCACCTGCACGGTGCGCCGCTGGAGACCCTGGTCGTGGTCTGAGCGAGAAGACCGCGTCGGAAGCCGCCCGGGAACAGATCCTGTTCCCGGGCGGCTTTCCATGTGGGGAGGGTCGGCCGGGCGCGGAAGGCCACCGTGCCGCCGGTACGATGAAGGTTGATCCGTCTGCACGTAGGAGTGTCCTTGCCCGACGAGGTTGTGCCCACGGCTGCGACTGCCAGTTCCCGCCCTTCGCCCGGCGGGATGCGGGCTCGCCTCGCTCGGCTGGGCGGACAGCGCAGTTCGATGGTCAACCCGGTGCTGGAGCCGCTGTTCCGGACCATCCGGGCCAACGACCCGAAGGCCGATCCGGCCCTGCTCAAGGACATCGAGCGGGCGTACGCGGTGGCCGAGAAGTGGCACCGCGGGCAGAAGCGCAAGAGCGGCGACCCGTACATCACGCACCCGCTGGCGGTGGCGACCATCCTGGCCGAGCTGGGCATGGACGCGCCGACGCTGATGGCGGGCCTGCTGCACGACACCGTCGAGGACACCGACTACGGCCTGGAGACGCTGCGGCACGACTTCGGCGACTCGGTGGCGCTGCTGGTCGACGGCGTCACCAAGCTGGACCGGGTGAAGTTCGGCGAGGCGGCGCAGGCGGAGACCGTCCGCAAGATGGTCGTCGCGATGGCCAAGGACCCGCGGGTCCTGGTGATCAAGCTCGCCGACCGGTTGCACAACATGCGCACCATGCGCTACCTGAAGCGGGAGAAGCAGGAGAAGAAGGCCCGCGAGACGCTGGAGATCTACGCCCCGCTGGCGCACCGGCTGGGCATGAACACCATCAAGTGGGAGCTGGAGGACCTGGCCTTCGCCATCCTCTACCCCAAGATGTACGACGAGATCGTCCGGCTGGTGGCCGAGCGTGCCCCGAAGCGCGACGAGTACCTGGCGACCGTGATCGACCAGGTGCAGGGCGACCTGCGCGGGGCGCGGATCACCGCGCAGGTGACGGGCCGCCCGAAGCACTACTACTCGGTCTACCAGAAGATGATCGTCCGGGGCCGGGACTTCGCCGAGATCTACGACCTGGTGGGCATCCGGGTCCTGGTCGACACCGTCCGCGACTGCTACGCGGCGCTGGGCACCATCCACGCGCGGTGGAACCCGGTGCCGGGGCGGTTCAAGGACTACATCGCGATGCCCAAGTTCAACATGTACCAGTCGCTGCACACCACGGTGATCGGTCCCGGCGGCAAGCCCGTCGAACTCCAGATCCGCACCTTCGACATGCACCGCCGCGCCGAGTACGGCATCGCCGCGCACTGGAAGTACAAGCAGCGGGCGGTGGCCGGCGCGTCCAAGGTGCGCACCGACACCCCGACCCACAAGCGGCAGCACGACAAGGCCGACGCGGTCAACGAGATGGCCTGGCTGCGGCAGCTGCTGGACTGGCAGAAGGAGACCGAGGACCCCAGCGAGTTCCTGGAGTCGCTGCGCTTCGACCTGTCCAGCAACGAGGTGTTCGTCTTCACCCCGAAGGGCGACGTGATAGCGCTGCCCGCGAAGGCCACCCCGGTGGACTTCGCGTTCGCGGTGCACACCGAGGTCGGCTGCCGGACCATCGGCGCCCGGGTGAACGGCCGGCTGGTGCCGCTGGAGTCGACGCTGGAGAACGGCGACACGGTCGAGGTGTTCACCTCGAAGGCGGAGAACGCCGGCCCGTCCCGGGACTGGCTGAACTTCGTCAAGTCGCCGCGGGCCCGGAACAAGATCCGCGCCTGGTTCTCCAAGGAGCGCCGCGAGGAGGCGATCGAGCAGGGCAAGGAGGCGATCGCCCGGGCGATGCGCAAGCAGGGCCTGCCGATCCAGCGAATCCTCACCGGGGACTCGCTGGTCACCCTCGCCCACGAGATGCGCTACCCGGACATCTCCTCGCTGTACGCGGCGATCGGCGAGGGCCACGTCGCCGCGCCGGCCATCGTGCAGAAGCTGGTCCAGGCGATGGGCGGCGAGGAAGGCGCGGTCGAGGACCTCGTCGAGACCACCACCCCGTCGCACCAGCCGCGTTCGATGCGTCGCCGGGCCAAGGGCGACCCGGGCGTGATCGTCAAGGGCGTGGACGACGTGTGGGTGAAGCTGGCGCGCTGCTGCACGCCGGTGCCCGGCGACCCGATCGTCGGCTTCATCACCCGCGGCAACGGCGTCTCGGTGCACCGCGCGGACTGCGTCAACGTCGAGTCCCTGCAGCAGCAGCCCGAGCGGATCATCGACGTCGAGTGGGCGGCCACCCAGTCCTCGGTGTTCCTGGTGGCCATCCAGGTGGAGGCGCTGGACCGCTCCCGGCTGCTGTCCGACGTCACCCGGGTGCTCTCCGACCAACACGTCAACATCCTGTCCGCGGCGGTGCAGACCTCCCGCGACCGGGTGGCGATGAGCCGGTTCACCTTCGAGATGGGCGACCCCAAGCACCTCGGCCACGTGCTGAAGGCCGTCCGCGGCGTCGAAGGCGTGTACGACGTGTACCGGGTCACCTCCGCCCGCAACAAGTAGCACCCCGCGCGAGCACTCCGCGTGCAGGCCGCCCCCGCCCCGCCGACACTGGCCGGGTGGGGGCGGCCCGCTCATTCCCGGAGGCACCGTGCACGCGATTCGGACGACGACGGCGGTGGCCGTCGCGGCGGCTGTTGCGGCCCTGACGGCCGGCTGCGGCGGCTCGGGGCACTCCGCCGGACCGGCCGCCGCGGGCAGCCCGGCGGCGGCCGGCCAGAGCGTCACCACCCCGGCCCCCGGCAGCGACAACGGGGTGGCCGGCCGATCGGCCGAGGAGATCCTCCAGCAGTCCGTCCAGGCCCTCACCGACGCCCACGCGGTCCGGGCGGTCGGCACGGTCGGCGGCGAGGGCCAGGCAATCACCATGGACCTGCGGCTGGACACCGCGGGCAACTGCACCGGCACGCTGGGCCAGGCCGGTGTGGGCAGCTTCCAGGTGGTGAAGGCCGGGCAGGAGCTGTGGGTCAAACCCGACCAGGCGTTCTGGCAGAGCCACGGCGGATCCGCGCTGGCCGACGCGGTCGGCGACCGCTACCTGAAGACCACCAGCGACGACCCCGACTTCGGCGACATCGCCGGCCTGTGCGACCTGGGCGCCCTCGCCGACCAGCTCGGCAGCACCGCGAGCGACCTCGCCAAGGGCGCCACCAGCACCGTCCAGGGCCGCCCGGCGATCGCCCTCACCCGCGGCACCGACAGCGGCACCGCCACCCTGTACGTGGCCACCGACGGGTCGCCGGTGCCGCTGCGGCTGGAGCAGTCCGTCGGCGCGGTCGAATTCAGCGAGTTCGGCACCCCGGTGCCCTCCGCCACCCCCGGCCCCGACCAGAGCGTGGACATCGACCAGCTCCAGCCCGAGGCCGGCCCCACCACGATCTGAGGGATCGCGGTCCTGGGCGGGCCGTGCCGCGCCACGGAGGCGCGTGTCCCTGATCGTGCGGGGGACGGGCTTCGGCGGGATCGAGCTGGGGGAGGGGGCGGCTGCCACCCCGGGCCTGCCGTGATCCTTCAGGAGGAGCAGGCGGCCGAGAGGATCGTCCATCCGCGCAGCGTGGCGTGGATCGTCGAGCGGAATGCGGCCTCGGCCGTGGGGCCGTCGAGGGCCCCGCCCAGTTCGAGAGTCAGCGGGTCGGCGCCGCCGACAGGTCCTGGAACAGGCCGGCGACGGCTCTGTCGCGCACCGCGCCGATCAGCCCGTCCTTGCCGCCGAACAAGGGGGCGTCGCCGCACGCCTGCACCGGGCGATCATCGCCGAGCCCGGCCCGATGGACGGCCCCACCGCACACCTCACCGGCCACGAGGGCCGGGAAACCGCACACGGCATCGCGCCCGCCCCGACCGGACCGCGATCGACCTACGTCCCCCGGTACGCCGTGGCCTTCGGCCTCATGCGACTCGGACTCCTCAGCCCCGACACCGGACTGATCGGACAGGCCGAAGGCGACAACGCGTTCACCGCCGCCGATCTCGGCAGCGACAACCGGGGCAGCACGACAAGGGGCCCGGCCGCCGAACGGCGACCGGGCCCCTCTGCCGAAGCCGTGTCAGGAGCTGAACTCCTGCAGCGACTTCTGCGCCTGGTCGAGCAGCGCCTGACGGCCCGCCAGCTCCGCCTCCAGCTTGGCGGCCTTCGACGTGTTGCCGGCCGCGCGGGCCTTGTCCAGGTCGGACTGCAGCTTGTCGACGGCGGACTGCAGCAGCGCGGTCATGCCGGTGGCGCGCGCCCGGGCCTCCGGGTTGGAACGCTGCCACTCGGCCTCCTCGGCCTCGCGGACGGCACGCTCCACCGTGGCCAGCCGGCCGTCCAGCTTCGGACGGGCGTCGCGCGGGACGTGACCGATCGCCTCCCAGCGCTCGGCGATGTCGCGCAGCGCGGCCTTGGCGGCCTTCAGGTCGGTGATCGGCAGGATCGCCTCGGCCTCGACCAGCAGCGCCTCCTTGGCCTTCTGGTTCTCGCCCTGCTCGGCGTCACGCTCGGAGAACACCGCGGAACGCGCCTGGAAGAAGACGTCCTGGGCGCCGCGGAAGCGGGCCCACAGCTCCTCCTCCGCCTCGCGCTGGGCGCGGCCGGCGGCCTTCCAGCGGGTCATCAGGTCACGGTAGGCGGCCGCGGTCGGGCCCCAGTCGGTGGAGTTCGCGAGCTGCTCGGCCTCGGCGACCAGCTTCTCCTTGACCGCGCGGGCGTGGTCGCGCTCCGAGTCCAGGGCCGCGAAGTGTGCCTTGCGGTGCTTGGAGAACACCGAGCGGGCGTGCGAGAAGCGGTGCCACAGCTCGTCGTCGCTCTTGCGGTCCAGGCGCGGCAGCGCCTTCCAGTTGTCGACCAGGGCGCGCAGCCGGTCGCCGGCCTCCCGCCACTGGTTGGAGTCGGCGAGCTGCTCGGCCTCGGCGACCAGCGCCTCCTTGGCGGCGCGGGTCTCCTCCTGGGCCTTCGCCCGGGCGGCCTTGCGCTCGCTCTGCCGGGTCTCGATCTCACCGGCCAGCGTGTCCAGGCGCTTGGTCAGCGACTCCAGGTCACCGACCGCGTGCGCCTCGACGACCTGCGAACGCAGGTGCTCCAGCGCGGTCTGCGCCTCCTTGGCGGCCAGGTCGGTCTTGCGCACCCGGTGCTCCAGGAGCGCGATCTCCGCCTCCAGGCCCTGGTACTTGCGCTCGAAGTAGGCGAGGGCCTCCTCGGGGGAGCCGGCCTGCCAGGAGCCGACCTGGCGTTCGCCGTCGGCCGTCCTCACGTAGACGTTCCCCTGCTCGTCGACACGGCCCCACGGGTCGCTGCTCACAGCGCCTCCTCCACATGACGCCACGCCCACGGGCGGGAGCGTCGTCCACAGTTGATGTGCGGCGGACCGATGGAGTCCGCCGTCCCGAGCCGTCGTTGTCGTGCCGAGGGTGACGGCCGACGGTGCTGGGCACCCTATACAACAGCAACATAGGCGACCAGCGCCGGTGCTGTCCGCATCCGGCGCCGGTCGATTTTCGCGGCGGGTCAGCCCTTGGCCGCGGTGACGGCCTTGAGGTCGACCGGGGTGGCCGGCGGGCCGTCCGTCTGGCCGCCCTTGACGCCGGCCTCGGCGACCTTCTGGAGCACGTCCAGGCCGCCGGTGATCTTGCCGAACGGGGTGTACTGGGGCGGCAGTTGGGTGTCCTTGTAGACCAGGAAGAACTGGCTGCCGTTGGTGTTCGGGCCGGCGTTGGCCATCGCCACGGTGCCCGCCGGGTAGGTCGCGCCGGTCAGGTTCTCGTCCTGGAACTGGTAGCCGGGGCCGCCGCGGCCGGTGCCGGTCGGGTCGCCGCACTGGAGCACGAAGATGCCGTCGGTGGTGAGCCGGTGGCAGGTGGAGTTGTCGAAGTACTGCTGACCCGCCAGGAACACGAAGGAGTTGACGGTGTGCGGCGCCTTCGCCGCGTCCAGCGAGAGGGTGACCTTGCCCACCGAGGTGTCCAGCGTCGCGGTGTACGGCGCCGCCGCGTCGATCGACATGGCCGGCTCGGCCGCCCACTTCTTGCCGCTCTCCGACGGGGCGGGCGCGGCGGACGCCTTCTTGTCGTCCTTCTTGTCCGAGCCGAACACACCGGCCGCGGTCGCTCCGACGCCCGCCAGCACCACCAGGGCCGCCACCGAGGCCACCACGACGTTGCGCTTCTTGCGCTTGGTCGCCGCTTCGGCGCGCGCCTGCATCTGGCGCTCGTACTTCTCGCGGGCGAGCTGTCGCCGCCGCTGTTCGCTGCTGACCACCGGCCGTGTCTCCTACTGCACTGTGGGGAGTGGGACTTGTGACTGTCGTGTGCGCATCGTCGCACCCGTCGGCGGCCAAGTGTAGGGACCCCGCGCGTCAGTACGGGATCAATGCCACATGAGAAAGGCCTGAACGCGCGCGGGAACCGGTTCGCCCGCGGCCCCGTGCCGCCGGTAGGCTGCGGGGGAAACAAGACCGCCACCGTTACGAAACGAAGGACTCGCGTGTTCGTCGCCGGATTCCCCGCCGGGGCCTGGGGCACCAACTGCTACCTGGTCGCTCCCGCCGCCGGTGAGGAGTGCGTGATCGTCGATCCCGGGCACGAAGCGGCAAGCGGCGTCGAGGAGTTGATCCGCGAGCACCGGCTCAAGCCGGTCGCGGTCCTGCTCACCCACGGGCACATCGACCACATCGCCTCGGTGGTCCCGGTCTGCGGCGCCCAGGGCGTGCCCGCCTGGATCCACCCCGAGGACCGGTACATGATGGCCGACCCCGAGAAGGCCCTCGGGCGCTCCCTCGGGCAGCAGCTGATGGGCTCGATCACCGTCGGCGAACCGGACGACGTCCGCGAGTTGACCGACGGCGGCGTGCTGGAACTCGCCGGCATGCGGCTCACCGTCGATCATGCGCCCGGCCATACCAAGGGGTCGGTGACGTTCAGGACACCCGCAGCTCAGGACATTCCTCCGGTGCTGTTCTCGGGCGACCTGCTGTTCGCCGGCTCCATCGGGCGTACCGACCTCCCGGGCGGAGACAGCGGCGCGATCATGCGCTCACTGGCCCGGGTGTGCCTGCCCCTCGACGACGCGACCGTGGTGCTCTCCGGCCACGGCTCGCAGACCACCATCGGCCGAGAGCGCGCCACCAACCCCTACCTCCAGCAGGCAGCAGGGGCGGTCGGCGCCCAGGCTTTCCCGCGACGAGGAATGTGACGGAAGAGAAGTTGAGCACCTTCACGGCCCCCAAGGGCACCTACGACCTGCTGCCCACGGTGAACTCCGCGGCCTACCTGGAGATCCGCGAGCGGCTGTCCGCGCCGCTGCGCCGCGCCGGGTACGGCTACGTCGAGACGCCCGTGTTCGAGGACGTCAAGCTGTTCTCCCGCGGCGTCGGCGAGTCCACCGACATCGTCACCAAGGAAATGTTCCGCATCGCCAAGCGCCCCGAGAGCAACGAGGACCTGGCGCTGCGTCCCGAGGGCACCGCCTCGGTGGTCCGGGCGACGCTGGAAGCCAACCTGCACAAGCTCGGCAACCTGCCGGTCAAGCTCTGGTACTCGGGCAACTTCTACCGCTACGAGAAGCCGCAGAAGGGCCGCTACCGGCAGTTCTCGCAGGTCGGCGCGGAGGCCCTCGGCGCCGAGGACCCGGCGCTGGACGCCGAGCTGATCATCCTGGCCGACGACGCCTTCCGCTCGCTCGGCCTGCGCGAGTACAAGCTGCTGCTGAACTCGCTCGGTGACGCGCAGTGCCGCCCGGTCTACCGCACCGCGCTGGTGGACTTCCTGACCGGCCTCGACCTGGACGCGGACACCCGCCGCCGCGCCGAGATCAACCCGCTGCGCGTCCTCGACGACAAGCGCCCCGAGGTGCAGGCCCAGCTGGTGGACGCGCCCATGCTGCGCGACTACCTGTGCGAGGACTGCAAGGCGTACGACGAGAAGGTCCGCGAACTGCTCACCGCCGCCGGTGTCGCGTTCGTCGACGACCCCAAGCTGGTGCGCGGCCTGGACTACTACACCCGCACCACCTTCGAGTTCGTGCACGGCGGCCTCGGCGCGCAGTCCGCGATCGGCGGCGGCGGCCGCTACGACGGCCTGTCCGAGATGCTGGGCGGCCCGGCGCTGCCCTCGGTCGGCTGGGGCCTGGGCGTGGACCGCACCTTCCTCGCGCTGGAGGCCGAAGGCATCGAGCTCGACCTGCCCGTCACCACCGAGGTGTACGCGGTAGCGCTCGGCGAGGAAGCCAAGAACGTGCTGTTCGCGAAGACCGTCGAGCTGCGCCGGGCCGGTGTCGCCACCGACCTCGCGTTCGGCGTCAAGAGCATCAAGAACGCCATGAAGTCCGCGAACAGGTCCGGAGCGCGCTTCGCCCTGATCGCGGGCGACCGGGACCTCGCCGAGGGCGTGGTCCAGCTCAAGGACATGGAGTCCGGCGAGCAGACCCCCGTCTCCCTGGAGGCGCTCGTCACCACCCTGAAGGAGAAGCAGCTGTGATCCGCACGCACGACGCGGGCACGCTCCGACCGGAGCACGCCGGCACCACCGTCACCCTGGCCGGCTGGGTGGCCCGCCGCCGTGACCACGGCGGCGTGGCCTTCATCGACCTGCGGGACGCCTCCGGCACCGTGCAGGTCGTGGTCCGCGACCTGGAGTCGGTGCACGGGCTGCGCTCCGAGTACTGCGTGAAGGTGATCGGCGAGGTCCGGGTCCGCCCCGAGGGCAACGAGAACCCGGACATTCCGACCGGCGCCGTCGAGGTCGTCGTCGAGTCCATCGAGGTGCTGTCCGAGGCCGCGCCGCTGCCGTTCCAGGTCGCCGAGTACGAGCCGGGTTCGGTCAACGAGGAGGTGCGGCTGCGCTACCGCTACCTCGACCTGCGCCGTGAGGGCCCGGCCCGCGCGCTGCGGCTGCGCTCGAAGGTCAACCACATCATCCGCTCGGTGATGGAGGCGAACGACTACCTCGACATCGAGACCCCGTACCTGACCCGCTCCACCCCCGAGGGCGCCCGCGACTTCCTGGTCCCGGTCCGCCTCCAGCCCGGCCACTGGTACGCGCTGCCGCAGTCCCCGCAGCTGTTCAAGCAGCTGCTGATGGTGGCCGGCATGGAACGCTACTACCAGATCGCCCGCTGCTTCCGCGACGAGGACTTCCGCGCCGACCGGCAGCCGGAGTTCACCCAGCTCGACATCGAGGCCTCGTTCGTCGACCAGGAGGACATCCTGGCCCTCGGCGAGAAGATCATCGCCGCGATCTGGCGCGAGGTGCACGGGTACGAGATCCCCAACCCGCTGCCGCGGATGACGTACGCCGACGCCATGTCGCGCTACGGCTCCGACAAGCCGGACGTCCGCTTCGGCCAGGAACTCACCGACCTGACCGAGTACTTCAAGGGCACCGAGTTCCGGGTCTTCCAGGCCCCGTACGTCGGCGCGGTCGTGATGCCCGGCGGCGCCTCGCAGCCCCGCAAGCAGCTCGACGCCTGGCAGGACTGGGCGAAGGCCCGCGGCGCCCGCGGCCTCGCGTACGTCCTGGTGGACGCCGAGACCGGCGAGCTGCGCGGCCCGGTCGCCAAGAACCTGTCCGAGGAGCACCTGGCCGGCCTGGCCGCCGCCGCCGGCGCCAAGCCCGGCGACGCGGTGTTCTTCGCGGCCGGCAAGAAGACCGCCTCGCAGGAGCTGCTCGGCGCGGCCCGCCTGGAGATCGGCCGCCGCTGCAACCTGATCGACGAGTCCCAGTGGGCCTTCCTCTGGGTCGTGGACTTCCCGATGTTCGAGCCGATCGAGGACGACAAGGGCGAGTTCCAGGGCTGGCACGCGGTGCACCACCCGTTCACCGCGCCCACCGCCGAGTCGCTCGCCACCTTCGACACCGACCCGGGCAGCGCGCTCTCCAACGCGTACGACCTGGTGCTCAACGGCTCGGAGCTGGGCGGCGGTTCGATCCGTATCCACCAGCGCGAGGTGCAGAAGCGGGCGTTCGACGCGATCGGCCTGTCCGAGGAGGAGGCCGCCTCGCAGTTCGGCTTCCTGCTGGACGCCTTCAACTACGGCCCGCCGCCGCACGGTGGCATCGCGCTCGGCCTGGACCGCGTGGTCACCCTGCTGGGCGGCTACGACACCATCCGGGACGTCATCGCCTTCCCGAAGACCTCCACCGGCGGCGACCCGCTGACCGGCGCCCCCACCCCGATCACCCCGGCCCAGCGCCGGGAGGCCGGTGTGGACGCCAAGCCCAAGGCCAAGGAGGCCGCCAAGGCGGAGGCCGAGCCCACCGCCTGACGCACCGTCCGACGCGCGGCGCCTGAAGCCGTCTGACGCACCGTCGAAAACTGACGGAACATCACAAAGATCACGATTCGTTCCGGCCCCGGCCGGTGCGCGCCCACCAGGAGTAGGCTCGCACCGCCCGGGGCCGGAACGCTGCACGACGGGGTGCAGGGCGCAAGAAGGGTCAAGGATGACCGTACGAACCAGAGTTGAACTCCCCAGCGACACCGCCGAGACCCGGCGCGTACACATGGCGGCCTTCCCAGGCCCCGAAGAGGCGGACCTGGTGGACGCGCTGCGCCGCGACCCCGCCTGGCTGCCCGAACTCTCCCTGGTCGCCGTCGATGCCCGCGAGGTCGTCATCGGCCACGCCCTGCTCACCCGGCTGAAGATCGGCAGCGGCAAGGGACTTGCCCTCGCACCCGTCGCCGTCGCCCCCGAGTGGCAGCGCAAGGGTGTCGGCAGCGCCGTGGTGCGGGCCGCGCTGACCGCCGCCGCGGAGGCCGGCGAGCGCGTCGTGGTGGTCCTCGGCGACCCCGGCTACTACGGCCGGTTCGGCTTCGCGCCCGCTTCCGAACACCGCATCAGCGGACCGTACGACGTCCCCGACATGTACTTCCAGGTGCTCACGCTGCCCGGCGCGGACCGCGTCCCGCACGGAGTCTGCCGTTACCCCGCGCCGTTCGACGAACTCTGACTCCATGCCGCCACTGGCCGTCGGCCGACCTGCGTCGACCACCGGCGGCCCGTAGCCTGAGTGATCGTCGGCGGCACGGTGAGCGAAAGGCATGCGAAGTGGCGGATCCCAAGCGAGGCAAGAAGTCCGGCGGCGCCAAGAGCGTTCGGCGCGTCCCCAAGGGGATCTACGAAACCGAACTGCTCCGGCTCCAGCAGGAACTGGTCAAGATGCAGGAATGGGTCCGCAGCGACGGCATCCGGATGGTCGTGATCTTCGAGGGCCGGGACGCCGCTGGCAAGGGCGGCGCGATCAAACGCGTCACCGAGTACCTCAACCCCCGCAACGCCCGGATCGTCGCCCTCCCCGCCCCCACCGAACGCCAGCGCGGCCAGTGGTACTTCCAGCGCTACGTCGAGCAACTCCCGGCCGCCGGCGAGATAGTGCTGTTCGACCGGTCCTGGTACAACCGGGCCGGCGTCGAGAAGGTGATGGGCTTCTGCACCGAGGAGGAGTACTGGCAGTTCCTCCACCAGTGCCCCACCTTCGAACGGATGCTCATCGAGGCGGGCATCGTGTTGCGCAAGTACTGGTTCTCGGTCAGCGACATCGAGCAGGAACGCCGTTTCCGTGACCGCCTCGACGACCCCATGCGGCAGTGGAAGCTCTCCCCGATGGACGTCGAATCCATCACCCGCTGGGAGGAGTACTCGCGGGCCAAGGACGAGATGTTCATCCACACCGACATTCCCGAATCCCCGTGGAACGTCGTTGACAGCGACGACAAACGCCGCGCCCGCCTCAACATGATCGCCCACCTGCTCTCCTCCGTCCCGTACCACGAGGTGGTCCGCCCCGCGATCACCCTCCCTCCCCGGCCCGAACCGCGCGGCTACCAGCGGCCGCCGCGCGACCTCCAGAAGTACGTCTTCGACCACGCCGCGACCCTGCTCGCGCGGTGACCGCCCCCGGTTGACCGGTGCGGTTCGGCGGGTTTGCGATGGAGGGGATCCCGCAACGGCTGGAGGCACTCCATGTATGTCCGCACCGTCTACGCCACCGGAGACCCTGCCCTGCTGGAGGACAGCCTCGACGCGCTGCGCGGCGAGTCCGTCGAACTCCTCTCCGCGCAGCCCGGCTATCGCGGCTACGGGCTCTTCGCCAACCGGACACTCGGCACCCTCACCATGGGCTCCTGGTGGGACACCCCCGAACACGAGGCCGCGAGTGACACCGCGCTGGCCGACCGCCGGGACACGCTGCTGGTGCCGTTCGCCGCGACCGTCGCCGTCAACCGCTGGGACGTCGCCGCAGCGGAACCCGGGCCCGCCGTCGAGAACGGGGGCTTCCGGCTGACCCGCTTCGCGTTCGACGAGGCGCGACTGGACGGGGTGGTGAAGGGCTTCGAGGAGAGCGGCCTGCCGGCGATCAGGGAGATCGACGGGTACGTGGGGGCCGCCATGCTCATCGACCGCGGGCGGTCGGTAGGAGTGGTCGGAACGATCTTCGCGGACCGCGGGGCGTTCGATGCCTCGCGCGGGGCCCAGGCGGCGGTGCGCGCGGCGGCGAGCAGGGCTTCGGGGACGGTGATCTACGGGATGGAGGAGTTCGACGTGGTGCTGCTGCACCGGCCGCAATAATGGTCCGCCGGGGCGCTTCCACGTGCAGGTCACCGTCCTGCGTCGCGATCTTGCGGACGTGGCGCGTTCCCCTTCGCGCAGTTCCCCGCGTCCCTGTTTTCCCGCCGTATAGGGTTGCGTCTCGTGGACGAGCCCGACCTTTTCACGCATGCAGCCGAGGAACGCCAGAGTGCCGAGCCGGGGCGCGCCCCGCTCGCGGTGCGGATGCGGCCGCGGACCTTGGACGAGGTGGCGGGGCAGCAGCAGTTGTTGAAGGAAGGGTCGCCGTTGCGGCGGCTGGTCGCGGGGGCCAAGGGGCCGGCGGCGACGAGTTCGGTGATCCTGTGGGGGCCGCCGGGGACGGGGAAGACGACTCTCGCGCATGTGATCAGCCAGGCGGTGGAGGGCCGGTTCGTAGAACTTTCGGCGATCACGCACGGGGTCAAGGAAGTCCGCGCGGTGATCGAGGGCGCCCGTCGGGCGGTCGGGATGACCGGGCGGGAGACGGTGCTGTTCCTGGACGAGATCCACCGGTTCTCGAAGGCGCAGCAGGATTCCTTGCTGCCCGCGGTGGAGAACCGGTGGGTGACGCTGATCGCGGCGACCACCGAGAACCCGTACTTCTCGATCATCTCCCCGCTGCTGTCGCGGTCGCTGCTGCTCACCCTGGAGTCGCTGACGGACGAGGACATTCGCGTCCTGCTGCGCCGGGCGACCACCGACGAGCGGGGGCTCGGCGGGAGTGTGGAGCTGGCGGAGGAGGCGGAGGACCACCTGGTGCGGTTGGCCGGGGGTGATGCCCGGCGGGCGTTGACCATGCTGGAGGCGGCTGCGGGGGCGGCGCTGGAACAGGGCGGGGGCGTGCTGACGCTGGCGGCGACCGAGACGGCGGTGAACAAGGCGGCGGTGCGGTACGACCGGGACGGCGACCAGCACTACGACGTGGCGAGCGCGCTGATCAAGTCGATCCGGGGCAGTGATGTGGATGCCACGCTGCACTACCTGGCGCGGATGATCGAGGCGGGGGAGGACCCGCGGTTCATCGCGCGTCGGCTGATGATCTCGGCGAGTGAGGACATCGGTCTGGCCGACCCGACGGCACTGCCGACGGCGGTCGCGGCCGCGCAGGCGGTGGCGCTGATCGGTTTCCCGGAGGCGCGGATCATCCTGTCCCAGGCGGCGATCGCGCTCGCGCTGGCGCCGAAGTCGAACGCCGCGTACCTGGCGATCGACGCCGCACTGGCGGACGTCCGGCAGGGCTTGGCGGGCGCGGTGCCGGCGCACCTGCGGGACGCGCACTACGGCGGGGCGAAGAAGCTCGGGCACGGGAAGGGCTACCAGTACCCGCACGACCTGCCGGAGGGCATCGCCGCGCAGCAGTACGCGCCGGACGCGGTGCACGGCAAGGAGTACTACAAGCCGACCAAGCGCGGGGGAGAGGCCCGGTACGCGGAGATCGCGGAGTGGACCAGGGCCCGGCTCAAGGGCGAGTGAACCCGGTCGTCGCAGCCTGTAGACTATTCGCAGTGTGTCCCGGGCCCGGGGTTCCGCGAGGAGCGACCGGCCGCACCAGCGGGGCAACCAACGGAGGCCTCCCGCAAGGGAGTTCTCCAGGAGCGGCGCGCACCGGTTTTCGGTGTCGCGGGCAGCCCACCACCTTTCCCGGTCGGTGGGCCTCTCGTGTGCAAGCACATAGTGCCCGGTCGCGGAGAGCGGCTGACCATCCGGCGACGGACGGTTTTTCTCCGGGCCGCGAGAAGCGTCCTCCGTCAACACCTGGTGACAGCCGTATCTGAACAGGAAAAGGAAACATGGCGAACCAGAAGCGCCCCAAGGTCAAGATCGCCCGTGCTCTCGGCGTTCCGCTGACCCCGAAGTCCGTCAAGTACTTCGAGGCCCGCCCGTACCCGCCCGGCCAGCACGGCCGTGGCCGCAAGCAGAACTCTGACTACAAGGTCCGTCTGACCGAGAAGCAGCGTCTGCGCGCGCAGTACGACCTCAGCGAGAAGCAGATGGCGCGTGCCTTCGAGGCCGCCAAGAAGGTCGAGGGCAAGACCGGTGAGGCGCTCGTCGCCCTGCTGGAGGTCCGCCTCGACGCCCTGGTTCTGCGTTCGGGCATCGCCCGCACCATCTACCAGGCCCGCCAGATGGTCGTGCACGGTCACATCGAGGTCAACGGCTCGAAGGTCAACAAGCCGTCGTTCCAGATGAAGCCGGGCTACGTCGTCACGGTGAAGGAAAAGTCCAAGGAGAAGGTCCCCTTCCAGGTGGCTCGCGAGGGTGGCAACGCCGGCGAGGGCCAGACCCCGAAGTACCTCGAGGTCAACCTGAAGGCCCTGGCCTTCCGCCTGGACCGCGCGCCGCAGCGCCGCGAGGTTCCGGTTGTCTGCGACGAGCAGCTGGTCGTCGAGTACTACTCGCGCTGACCCGCGAGCGGAACGCCCCCTCGGTCCTCGGACCGCGGGGGCGTTTCCCGTTTCCGGGCCCCCGGGGGCCGCCCCCGAACGGCCTCAGGCGCCGAGGGCGCGGCGGACGGCGGCGTCCAGGTCGAGGCCGGTGCCGAGGCGGAAGGCTTCCTCGTACTGCTGGCCGGTGAGGGCGGCGCGGGTGCGCCGGGCGCAGGCGCGGTGCGGGCGGCCGAAGGTGCGGGAGCCGAAGAAGGGCGTGCCGAGGTCCGTCCAGAGGCGGTGTGCGGCGCCTTGGAGGACGCGGGCCTGGTACGGGTCGGGGGTGGGGTCCTCGGCGGCGAGCAGGGCCAGCAGGTCCAGCGCGAGGACGGTGCCGAGGGGGTCGCGCAGCGGATGGGCGAGGCGGATCGACTCGCGGGCGAAGTCCCTGGCGGCCCGGGGCCGGCCGGACTGCCGGCGGGCCCGGGCCAGCGCGTACAGGCAGTACCCGTGCGCCCACTGCTCGCCGTGCTGCTCGCAGTGCTCGCGGGCGCGTTCGGCCCAGGCGGTGCCGTTCGGGCCGTCGCCGAGGGACAGGTGGGCCAGGGCGAGCCCCGCCATGGCCGTCAGGACGTGGGTGTCGAGTTCGCCGAGGGCGGTGTAGTGCCGCAGTGCCTCGTCGAGGAGTTCGGCGGCGCGGGCCGGGTCGTCGCCGAGCAGGGCGGCGCAGCCCCGGCGGTGGACGGCGTGGGCGAGGGCCCGCCGGTCGCCGGTGTCCAGGGCCTGGCGGTGGCACTCGGCGAGGGCCGGGCGGGCGCGGTCCTGGTCGCCCTGGAGGGCGGCGAGGTGGCCGGTGACCCAGAGGGCCTTGGCGCGGGCTTCGGTGGGTTCGGGGGCGCGGGCGAGGGCGCGGTCCAGCCAGTGGCGGCCCTCGCCGAGGCGGCCGGTGCCGAGCCAGAAGTACCAGAGGGTGCCGGCCAGGGCCAGGGCGGACTGTTCCTCGCCGGGTTCGGCGAGCGAGAACTCCAGGGCGGCGCGCAGGTTCGGGTGGGCGAGGCGGGTGCGTTCGGCGGTCTCGGCCTGCTGGGGGCCGAACCATTCGACCTCGCCCCAGGTGGCGACGGACAGGTACCAGTCGCGGTGGCGGCGCAGCAGCCGCCGGTGGTCCTCGCCGGTCCGCAGCCAGTGGCCGCCGTAGTCGCGCAGGGTGTCGAGCATCCGGAACCGGGCGGGTTCGCCGTCGCGGCGTTCCAGGACGGACTTGTCGGCCAGCGAGTCGAGCAGGGCGAGGATGTCGTCGAGGTCCAGCCCGTCGCCGGCGCAGACGTATTCGGCGGCGTCCAGGTCGAAGTCGCCGGCGAAGACCGACAGGCGGGCCCAGAGTAAACGTTCCTGCGCGGTGCAGAGTTCGTGGCTCCAGCCGATCGCGGTGCGCAGCGTCCGGTGCCGGGCCGGGGTGGTGCGGCCGCCGCCGGTGAGCAGCCGGAAGCGGTCGTCCAGCCGGGCCAGCAGTTGCTCCACGGACAGCGCGGGCAGGCGGCCGGCAGCCAGTTCCAGGGCCAGCGGGAGGCCGTCCAGGCGGCGGCAGAGCAGTGCCACCTCGGCGCGGTTGGCGGCGGCCAGGCGGAAGCCGGGGCGGGCGGCGGCGGCCCGGTCGGCGAACAGCAGCACGGCCTCCGAGTCGGCCCGGCCGGGGGCCGGCTCGACCGGCAGCGGGGCCAGCGGCAGCAGGTGCTCGCCGGCCGCCCGCAGTGACTGCCGGGAGGTGGCCAGCACCCGCAGCCCGGGCGCGGCGCACAGCAGCGTGTCGACCAGTTCGGCGCACGCTCCGGCCAATTGCTCGCAGCCGTCCAGCACCAGCAGCAGGCGGCGGTCGGCGAGCCGGTGGGCCAGCGCCTCCAGCGGCGCGCGGGCGGTGGGCCCGGCCGGCCCCAGTGCGGCCAGCACGGTGCGGCCGAGCAGCAGCCCGTCCCGCAGCCGGCCGAGCTCGGCGAGGTGCGCGCCGTCCGGGAAGCCGGGGGCCAGCCGGGCGGCGGCCCGCAGTGCCAGCCGGGACTTGCCGACGCCGCCCGGGCCGGTCACGGTGACCAGCCGGGAGCGGCCCAGCAGGGCGGCAAGGGCGTCGAGTTCGGCGGCCCGGCCGACGAACGCGGTGGCTTCGGCGGGCAGCCGGCCCGGCCCTCTCGACGCTGCCGCCATGCCGTCCAAGGGACGCCCCCGTCACTAGGAACCCGTTCGACCGGTGGGCCCGTACTCCGCGAGCCAACTCCCCAACGAGGTGACCGGGCGGTAGGTTACGCGCCGTGTTCGCACATCCGACCGGTTCGGAGCCGGGGCGGACCTGCCGATATCCGGTCGGGGAGCGGTCGGCAGTCACGGTAGGGTTCAACCCTGGGATTGCACCCTGAAATTGCACGAGTGTGACTGGCACAGGCGAGGGAGCGCGCGAAGGTGTCCGTGGGAGAGCTGGCCGGGCTGCTGGTCGCCGTCTTCTGGGCGGTCCTGGTCACCCTGCTCGCCGTGGTCCTGGTCCGGCTGTCCAGGGTGCTGCGGGAGGCCACCGTCCTGGTCTCCGCCGTCACCGAGCAGGCCGTGCCGCTGCTGCAGGACGCGAACGCCGCCGTCCGCAGCGCGCACGAGCAGCTGGAGCGGGTGGACGAGATCACCGCCAACGTCCAGGACGCCGCGGCCGACGCCAAGGCGCTGTCCTCCACGGTGGCCGCCACCGTCGGCGGGCCGCTGGTGAAGCTGGCCGCGTTCAGCTACGGCGTGCGCCGGGCCGTGAACCGGCAGCAGGCCGGGCCCGCGGTGCCGCAGCAGAGCGGTGAGCGCGAGGAACTGGCCCGGCTGATCCGGGCCGAGGTACGGGCCGCGACCGCGCCGCGCGGCGGGCTGCTGGCCCGGGTCCGCCGGGCCGTGAGGGGCTGACCGGCGATGGTGCGCAGGATCTTCTGGATGGCGGTCGGCGCGGGCGCCACCGTCTGGGCCATGAACAAGGCCAACGAGGCGGTGCACCGCCTCACGCCCGACTCGCTGTCCGGCAGCGCCGCCCGCGGCGCGCTTCAACTCGGCGACGCCGCACGGCAGTTCGCCCGCGACGTGAAGGCCGGCATGGTCGAGCGCGAGCAGCAGCTGCGCTCCGACCTCGGCCTGGACGGCACCGCGGTCGTCGAACCGCCCCGCCGCCGCACCCTCAGCGGCGCGGCCGGGTCGGGCGGGGACCGAGCTATCTCGGCGGCCCCGGGCTCCCCGGCCGCCGCCCTGCCCACGTCCCGCGGCACCCGCCGCACCACCCCCCAGGCAATCGTTGCCAAGCCCCGTCAGCGCGAGCTGCCGGGCCGCACGACCGATCGGAAGGACCCCCACTGATGGAGTCGGCAGAGATCCGCCGCCGCTGGCTGCGCTTCTTCGAGGAGCGCGGCCACACCGTCGTACCGTCGGCCTCGCTGGTCGCCGACGACCCCACCCTGCTGCTGGTCAACGCCGGCATGGTGCCCTTCAAGCCGTACTTCCTCGGCGAGGTCAAGCCGCAGTTCTCGCGCGCCACCAGCGTGCAGAAGTGTGTCCGCACCCTGGACATCGAGGAGGTCGGGAAGACCACCCGGCACGGCTCGTTCTTCCAGATGTGCGGCAACTTCTCGTTCGGCGACTACTTCAAGGAAGGCGCCATCAAGTTCGCCTGGGAGCTGCTCACCAGCTCCGTCGCGGACGGCGGCTACGGCCTGGACCCCGAGAAGCTCTGGATCACCGTCTACAAGGACGACGACGAGGCCGAGCAGATCTGGCGCGACGTCATCGGCGTCCCGTCCGAGCGGATCCAGCGCCTGGGCATGAAGGACAACTTCTGGTCGATGGGCGTCCCCGGCCCGTGCGGCCCGTGCTCGGAGATCAACTACGACCGCGGCCCCGCGTACGGCGAGGAGGGCGGCCCGGCGGTCAACGGCGAGCGCTACCTGGAGATCTGGAACCTGGTCTTCATGCAGTACGAGCGCGGCCACGGTGACGGCAAGGACGGGTTCGAGATCCTCGGCGACCTGCCGAGCAAGAACATCGACACCGGCCTCGGCCTGGAGCGCCTCGCCGCCGTCCTGCAGGGCGTCGACAACCTGTTCGAGATCGACACCAGCCGGATGATCCTCGACCGCGCCGCCGAGCTCACCGGCCACAGCTACGGCGCCGACCACAAGTCGGACGTCTCGCTGCGCGTGGTCACCGACCACTTCCGCACCGCGCTGATGCTGGTCGGCGACGGCGTCACCCCCGGCAACGAGGGCCGCGGCTACGTGCTGCGCCGCATCCTGCGCCGGGCGATCCGCAACATGCGCCTGCTGGGCGCCACCGAGCCGGTCGCCAAGGACCTGATCGACATCTCGATCAAGGCGATGGCCCCGCAGTACCCGGAGCTGGAGACCGACCGCAAGCGCATCGAGACGGTCGTGGTCGCCGAGGAGAACGCCTTCCTCCAGACCCTGCGCTCCGGCACCAACCTGCTGGACGCCGCGGTCACCGAGACCAAGGCCGGCGGCGGCGTGGTGCTCTCCGGCGAGCAGGCGTTCAAGCTGCACGACACCTACGGCTTCCCGATCGACCTCACCCTGGAGATGGCCGAGGAGCAGGGCCTGCAGGTGGACGAGGCCGGCTTCCGCCGCCTGATGCAGGAGCAGCGCGACCGCGCCAAGGCGGACGCCAAGGCGAAGAAGATGGGCCACGCCGACGTCGCCGCGTACCGCGAGGTCGCCGACAGCGCCGGCGCGTCCGTCTTCACCGGCTACACCGCCACCGAGGGCGAGGCCACCGTGGTCGGCCTGCTGGTGGACGGCGTCCCGTCGCCGGCCGCCGGCGAGGGCGACGAGGTCGAGCTGATCCTCGACCGCACCCCGTTCTACGCCGAGGGCGGCGGCCAGCTCGCCGACCACGGCCGGATCCGGCTGGACTCCGGCGCGGTCGTCGAGATCCGCGACGTGCAGCAGCCGGTGCCGGGCGTCATCGTGCACTCCGGCGGGGTGCTGTTCGGCGAGGTGGTGCTCGGCGCGTCCGCGTACGCCACCATCGACACCGAGCGCCGCCGGGCCATCGCCCGCGCCCACTCGGCGACCCACCTGACCCACCAGGCGCTGCGCGACGCGCTCGGCCCGACGGCCGCCCAGGCCGGCTCGGAGAACGCGCCCGGCCGCTTCCGCTTCGACTTCGGCTCGCCCGCCGCCGTGCCCGGCAGCGTGCTGATCGACGTCGAGCAGAAGATCAACGACGTGCTGACCCGCGAGCTCGAGGTCACCGCCGAGGTCATGACGATGGACCAGGCCCGCAAGCAGGGCGCCATCGCGATGTTCGGCGAGAAGTACGGCGACTCGGTCCGCGTGGTCACCATCGGCGACTTCTCCAAGGAGCTGTGCGGTGGCACGCACGTCGGCAACACCGCCCAGCTGGGCCTGGTGAAGCTGCTCGGCGAGTCCTCGATCGGCTCCGGCGTGCGCCGCGTGGAGGCGCTGGTCGGCGTTGACGCGTACAAGTTCCTGGCCCGCGAGCACACCGTGGTCTCCCAGCTCACCGAGCTGGTCAAGGGCCGCCCGGAGGAGCTCCCGGAGAAGATCTCCGGCATGCTCGCCAAGCTCAAGGACGCCGAGAAGGAGATCGAGAAGTTCCGCGCCGAGAAGGTGCTGCAGGCCGCCGCGGGCCTGGCCGAGGGTGCGGAGGACGTCAAGGGCGTGGCCCTGGTCGCCGCCCGGGTCGCCGACGGCACCGGTGCGGACGAGCTGCGCAAGCTGGTGCTGGACGTCCGCGCCCGGCTCGGCAACCGCCCGGCCGTGGTCGCCGCGTTCACCGTGGCCAACGACCGCCCGCTGACCGTCATCGCCACCAGCGAGGACGCCCGCGCCCGCGGCATCAAGGCCGGCGAGCTGGTCCGCACCGCGGCGAAGACGCTCGGCGGCGGCGGTGGCGGCAAGGACGACGTGGCGCAGGGCGGCGGCAGCAACCCGGCCGCGGTCGGCGAGGCGATCGAGGCCGTGCGGGCACTGGTGGCCGAGCGCGCGTGAGTGAGGATCACAGCGTCGAAGAGAAGGTCTTCCGGCGCGGCCGGCGGATCGCCGTGGACGTCGGTGACGCCCGGATCGGGGTCGCGGTCTGCGACCCCGACGGGCTGATCGCCACGCCCGTGGAGACCGTCCCCGCCGGGGGCCGCTCGCAGGCCCGGCTCAAGGCGATCGTCGAGGAGTACGACGCGATCGAGGTCGTCGTCGGCCTGCCGCGCTCGCTGAGCGGCAAGGAAGGCCCGGCCGCCGCCAAGGTCCGCGACTACGCGGGCCGGCTGGCCGCGCTGGTCGCCCCGGTCGGCGTGCGGCTGGTGGACGAGCGGATGACCACCGTCACCGCCGCCGCCGGACTGCGCGCCTCCGGCCGGTCCTCGAAGAAGGGCCGCTCGGTGATCGACCAGGCCGCGGCCGTGGTGATCCTCCAGGCCGCCCTTGAGACCGAACGGGTGAGCGGACGCGCACCCGGCGAGAGTGTCGAGCCGGTGGCCTGACCGGCCGGGGCTAGGTTCCGATCCGGGGCCCGTGCGGACGCGCGTCCGCACGGGCCCCGATCGCTGCCCGCCGCCGGGAGGCCCCGCCTTGACCGACCCGTACACCGCCCCCGGGCTCACCCCCGGCCACCTCGGCGCCCCCGTCCTCGAACCCGAGGGCGCCCCGCCCGGTCTGCCGTACGGTGTCGAACCGCCCGACCCCGGCCGCCTGCGCACCGGCGCGGCCTGCTGCCTCAGTGTGGCCGGCCTGCTCGGGGTGGCGACAGCCGCCGCCGTCGCGGTGTTCCTGGCCTGGCCCGAGGGCAAGAAACCCGCCCCCGACTTCACCGGCGCCGGCAGCGGCCGGGTGCAGGTCTCGGTGGCCCAGGGCGCCAGCATCACCCAGATCGGCAAGACCCTGACGGCCAAACACGTCATCGCCTCCACCCGGGCGTTCACCGAGGCCGCCGCCAAGAGCCCGGCCAGCAACCGGATCCAACCCGGCACCTACACCCTCAAGGAGAAGATGTCGGCCGGCGCCGCACTCAACGTGCTGCTCGACCCCGCCAACGCCAACGCCCTGACCATCCCCGAGGGCTGGCGCACGACCCAGATCTACGCCGCCATCGACACCCGGCTCGGCCTGGCCGCCGGCACCACCAAGGCCACCGTCGAGGAGCACCTCGCCGAACTCGGGCTGCCCGCCGACGCGACCGGTCACCCGGAGGGGTACCTGTTCCCGGCCAGCTACCCCATCACCGGCGACAGCACGGCACTCGGTCTGCTCCAGGAAATGGTGAAGGAAGCCAGCAGCGAGCTGGGCGGCGGCGCCGTCGCCGAGGCCGCCGCCGCGAACAACGTCACGCCCTACGGCCTGCTCGCCGTCGCCAGCCTCGCCCAGGCCGAGGCCGACAACCCCGAGGACATGACCAAGGTCGCCCGGGTCGTCTACAACCGGCTCGCCAGGAACATGCCGCTGCAGCTCGACTCCACCATCAACTACGCGCTCGGCCGCTCCACCCTCACCACTACCGTGGCCGACACCAAGCTCGACTCCCCGTTCAACACCTACGCCCACTCCGGCCTGCCACCCACCCCCATCGGCAACCCCGGCCGGGACGCGCTGCGCGCCGCGATCCACCCCGCCGACGGTGACTGGCTGTACTTCGTGACCGTCCAACCCGGGGACACCCGGTTCACCGACAGCGCGGACCAACATCGGAAGAACGTCGACGAGTTCAACGCACACCGCGCACAGAACCCGTCCCCGACCGACTCCGGCCCCTCACCTTCCGTTCCCTGAACAACAGGGAGTGACGCCCGTTGGCTACGCTGCGGTACGGTAACGTCTCCCAGAACGGGCGGCACTAGCACGCCGGTTCGACGGACACCCTGGACGCGGTAAGGGGATCGATGACTGATCAGAGCGGGCGCTACGGCGCCCAGGGCGACCAGGCGTGGTTCCCCGGTGAACAGCAGCAGCCTCCGTACGGCCAGCAGGACTTCGGCCAGCAGTATCCGCAGGGGTACCCGCAGCAGCAGGGTGTACCGCAACAGGGTGTGCCGCAGCAGGGGTTTCCGCAGCAGGGCGTGCCGCAGCAGCAGGTGCAGCAGGTGCAGCAGGTTCCGCAGCAGCAGATGCCGATGGGTGGCCAGGGTTACCCGCAGCAGCAGGGCTTCGTCCAGCAGCAGCCGCAGGGGTATCCGCAGCAGGGCGTGCCCCAGCAGGGGGTGACGCAGGGCGGTCAACAGCAGTTCGCGCAGCAGCAGTTCGTCCAGCAGCAGGGCTTCCCGGGTGGGCAGCCGATGCAGCAGCAGGTTCCGCAGCAGCAGATGCCGATGGGCGGGCAGGGCTACCCGCAGCAGCGCGGGGCGACGCAGGGCGGTCAGCAGCAGTTCGTCCAGCAGGGGATGCAGCAGCCGATACAGCCGGGGATGCCCCAGCAGGGCGTTCAGCAGCCGGGCATGCCGCAGCCGGGCATGCCGCAGCAGGTGCAGCCGCAGCCGGGCATGCCCCAGCAGGTGCAGCCGCAGCCGGGCATGCCGCAGCAGGTGCAGCCGCAGGTCGCGCCGCAGGCCCGGGTGGCCGAGCCGGCCGGTGGGCCCGGTCCGGACGGGATCGACTGGGAGGCGGAGGCCGCCGCGCTGGACAACCCGGGTTCGGCGCCCGCCGTGGCCGAGCCGGACGAGTACGACGAGCATGCGGGCGAGTCCGAGCAGTGGGCCGAGGACGAGTACGCCGAGGAGGAGGGCGGGACCGCCGCCTTCTTCTCCGAGCAGGACAACTCCCGCGAGGCCGAGCGCAAGCGCAAGGAGAAGGGCAAGAAGTCCGGCCGCCGCAACCGCGGCGCCTGCCTGGTGGTCGCCCTGGTGCTGCTCGGTGCGACCGGCGGCGCCGGCTGGTGGGGCTACGGCATGTACCAGGAGCGGTTCGGCCCGCCGCCGGACTTCGAGGGCGAGGGCACGGGCTCGGTCAACATCACCGTCGCCTCCGGCGCGGGTGGCGACGCGATCGGCAAGACCCTGAAGGACGCCGGCGTGGTCAAGAGCATCAAGGCGTTCAGCGTCGCGTACGAGAAGGACCCCAAGGGGCGAGGCATCCAGCCCGGCGTCTACACGATGAAGCACCAGATGTCCGCCGCCGCGGCGTTCAAGGTACTGCTGGAGTCGAACGGCGGCAACGCGCTGGTCATTCCCGAGGGCCTGAAGGCCGTGGAGATCTACGCCAAGATCGACGAGAAGCTGAAGCTCGACAAGGGCACCACCGCCAAGATCGCCAAGGAGCAGGCCGGCAGTCTGGGTCTGCCCGCGTACGCCAACAACAACCTGGAAGGCTTCCTCTGGCCGACCCGCTACTCGGTCGCCGACGGCATGAAGCCCGAGGAACTGCTGAAGCAGATGGTGACGAACGCCGTCCAGAAGTACAACGACCTCAAGCTGGACGAGGCGGCGCAGAGGATCGGCCTGAAGAACGCGTACGAGGTGGTGACCGAGGCCAGCATTCTGCAGGCCGAGGGCAACAACTCCGAGGACTTCGGCAAGATGGCCCGCGCCATCTCCAACCGGCTGACCACCAACGTCACCCAGCACAAGCTGGCCGTGGACACCACTCTCCAGTACTCGCTGGGCCGCACCAAGCTGACCGATCAGGAGATCAAGGACGGCTCGAACAAGTACAACTCGTACATTAACCCGGGACTGCCGCCGACCCCGATCAGCAACCCCGGCCAGGAGGCGCTCGACGCCGTCCTCAACCCGACGCCGGGCGACTGGGTGTTCTGGCTGGCCGTCTCGCCGCAGGAGACCAAGTTCGCGGTGACCGGCGCGGAGCACGCCAAGAACACCGAGGCGTGGTGCATCGGCAGGGGCAAGAAGTACGACGCCAAGAGCGTCACCTGCACGTCCTGACCGCAGAACACCGCCGACCGGTCCGGCAGGCGATACGGCTTTGCGGGTGGGTCGGGTGCAGCCGGTAGCGTGAGGCGCATGGAGACGTCGCAGAGCGTGGAGCACCCGGCCGGGGCACCGTTGCTGGAGGCCGAACGTGTGGATGTGGTCCGCGACGGGCGGTACCTGCTGAAGGACGTGTCGCTGACGGTGCGGGCGGGGGAGCACTGGGCGGTGCTCGGGGCCAACGGGGCGGGCAAGAGCACCTTGCTCTCGCTGCTGGGGGCGGTTCAGCATCCGACGGCGGGCCGTGTGAAGGTGCTCGGGCGGCAGCTCGGGCGGGTGGATGTGCGGGAGTTGCGGGCGCACCTCGGGCATGTGAATCCGCGGCATCCGCTGCGCTCGCCGTTGACGGTGCGGCAGGTGGTGCTGACCGGTGTCACGCAGTCGATCGAGCCGGATCCGTTTCGCAAGCCCACGGCCGAACAGCTCGACCACGCCGAGGAGTTGATCCACACGCTGGGCGTCGGGCACCGGGCCGACAGTGCCTGGACGACGCTCTCGCAGGGGGAGCGCGGGCGGGTGCTGATCGCCCGTGCACTGATGCCCGCGCCGCGGCTGCTGTTGCTGGACGAGCCCGCGACCGGGCTGGATCTGACCGCGCGCGAGCAGTTGCTGGAGAGCCTGGACGAGCTGCGCCGGCGCTTCCCGGAGGTGGCGTCCGTGCTGGTCACCCATCACCTGGAGGAGCTGCCGGAGACCACCAGCCACGCGCTGCTGCTGCGCGACGGCCTGGCCACCGCCGCCGGACCGGCCGCCGAGGTGCTCACCACCGAGTTGGTCTCCGAGTGCTTCCGGCACCCGATCCGGATCGGCCACAGCGAGGGCCGGTGGACGGCCCGCACTCGCCGGGGCGCCGTGTGACCGTCCGGGCCGCGGCTCGGGCGCTGCGCCCCGCGACGGATGCGGACCTGGAGGCATGGTCGAGCCGAGGGCGGCGGCGATGCGCCCCGGCCCGGAACGCCTCGCCCGCGACGGCGAGCACCGGGTCCGGCGCCGGATGTGCGACGGGTACCGGCCCGTGCGTACCTCGGCGCTGGAGGTGCCCGGCGTTCCGGCGCCGGCCGGGTGTCTGCCGCGCCGCCCGGGCGGGCAGCGGCCCGGCACGCCGGTGCCGCGTGGCCGCAGCCTTGGCGCCGTCGTGCTGTGCTCCGCTTTGGACGCCGCAGGGCCGGCCGTCCGGCCGGCTGTGCGGCGGGGCGGCCCCGTCCGGCGGCTGTACGGGCGGCGCGGCTTCGAGTGCGCGTCCGAGGGCCCGATCGACGTCAACCTGCATCGTCCCCCCCCACTCCCCGAAAGGCTGTTTCGTGACCAGTCCGCACCGGGCCGCCGTGCTCGGCTCGCCGATCGCCCACTCGCTCTCGCCCGCTCTGCACCGGGCCGGTTATGCCGCGCTCGGCCTGAGCGGGTGGCGCTATGACCGGTACGAGGTTGACGAGGCCGGGCTGGAGGCGTTCGTCACCGGGCTGGACGCCACGTGGGCGGGCCTGTCGCTGACCATGCCGCTGAAGCGGGCGATCCTGCCGCTGCTGGACATCGTCAGCGACACCGCGCGGGCCGTGGACGCCGTCAACACCGTGGTGTTCGGGCCGGACGGGCGGCGGCACGGTGACAACACGGATGTGCCCGGGCTGGTCAACGCGCTGCGGGAGCGCGGCGTCGAGCGGGTCGGGTCGGCGGCGGTGCTGGGGGCCGGGGCCACTGCCTCGTCGGCGCTGGCGGCGCTCGGGCAGATCTGCGACGGTGAGGTCACGGTGTACCTGCGCAGTGCCGAACGGGCTGCCGAGATGCGGGAGTTGGGGGAGAGGCTCGGGGTGGCGGTGCGCACCGCCGACTGGGCGGACTCGGCGCGGGCGCTGGCCGGGCCGCTGACTGTCTCCACCACGCCGGTCGGTGCCACCGACGGTTTCGCGGCGCAGCTGACCGGTACCCCCGGGGTGCTGTTCGACGTGCTGTACCACCCGTGGCCGACCGCGCTGGCCGCCGCCTGCCTGGAGCGCGGCGGCACGGTGCTGGGCGGGCTGGACCTGCTGGTGCATCAGGCGGTGCTGCAGTTCGAGCGGTTCACCGGCGTCGAGCGAGGCCCGCTTGCTGAGATGCGAGCCGCGGGCGAGGCGGCGCTGGCGTCCTGAGCTGCGGCTTCGGCACGGCGATTGCGGACGTTCGCTGTCCGCCACGCGGACCGGGCGCCCGGAGGACCCGCGGACGTGAAAGGATCGGTGCTTGCCCCGTCGCGCTCCGCGGCCGGGCAGGACGAGACGCCGGACCGGCCGCCGTTCACGGCGTGCGGGCCGCTGACGAAGGAGCTTTTCGGTGGGTAGCTTGCGCTGGCTGACGGCGGGGGAGTCGCACGGCCCCGCTCTGGTCGCGACGCTGGAGGGCCTGCCGGCCGGAGTGCCGGTCACCACCGCCATGGTGGCCGACGCGCTGGCCCGCCGGCGGCTCGGCTATGGTCGCGGCGCCCGGATGAAGTTCGAGCAGGACGAGGTGACCTTCCTCGGCGGTGTCCGGCACGGCGAGACCATGGGCTCGCCGGTGGCGATCATGGTCGGCAACACCGAGTGGCCGAAGTGGGAGCAGGTCATGTCGGCCGACCCGGTCGATCCCGAGGTGCTCGCGGGCCTGGCCCGCAACGAGCCGCTGACCCGCCCCCGCCCGGGCCACGCGGACCTGGCCGGCATGCAGAAGTACTCGATCGACGAGGCCCGGCCGATCCTGGAGCGCGCCAGCGCCCGGGAGACCGCGGCCCGGGTCGCGCTCGGCGCGGTCGCCCGCTCCTACCTGAAGGAGACCTGCGGCATCGAGATCGTCAGCCACGTGGTGGAGCTGGCCGCCGCCAAGGCCCCGGCCGGGGTGCTGCCGCTGCCCGCCGACGAGGCCCGGCTGGACGAGGACCCGGTGCGCTGCCTGGACGCCGACGCGTCGAAGGCGATGGTGGCCGAGATCGACCAGGCCCACAAGGACGGCGACACCCTGGGCGGCGTGGTCGAGGTGCTGGCGTACGGGGTGCCGGTCGGCCTCGGTTCGCACGTGCACTGGGATCGCCGCCTGGACGCCCGCCTCGCCGCCGCACTGATGGGCATTCAGGCGATCAAGGGCGTCGAGGTCGGTGACGGCTTCGAGCTGGCCCGGATCCCCGGTTCCCAGGCGCACGACGAGATCCTGCCGACCCCCGAGGGCGTCAAGCGCGCCAGCGGCCGCTCCGGCGGCACCGAGGGCGGCCTGTCCACCGGCGAGCTGCTGCGCGTCCGGGCCGCGATGAAGCCGATCGCGACCGTCCCGCGCGCCCTGCAGACGCTGGACGTGCGTACCGGCGAGCCCGCGAAGGCGCACCACCAGCGTTCCGACGTGTGCGCCGTCCCGGCGGCCGGCATCGTCGCGGAGGCGATGGTGGCGCTGGTGCTGGCCGACGCGGTGGCGGAGAAGTTCGGCGGCGACAACGTCTCCGAGACCCGTCGCAACGTGCAGTCGTACCTCGACAACCTGATCGTCCGATGAGCACCCCGGCTGTTGTGCTGGTCGGCCCGCCCGGCAGTGGCAAGTCCACCGTCGGGCGGGTCCTCGCGGAGCGGCTCGGCCTGCCGTTCCGCGACACCGACGAGGACATCGAACGGACGGCCGGCAAGCCCATCCCGGAGATCTTCGTGGACGAGGGCGAGCCGCACTTCCGGCGACTGGAACGCGAGGCCGTCGCAGCCGCCGCCGCGGACCACCCCGGCGTGCTCGCGCTCGGCGGCGGCGCCGTGATGGCCCCCGCCACGCGTGAACTGCTCGCCCCGCTGCCCGTGGTGTTCCTGGAGGTCGCGCTGGCCGACGCGGTCAAGCGGGTCGGCCTGGACGCCCCCCGTCCGCTGCTCGCGGTCAACCCCCGGGCCCGCTGGCGCGAGCTGATGGAGGCCCGCCGCCCGCTGTACCTGGAGGTCGCCACCGCCGTGGTCGACACCGAGGGGCGCACCCCCGAGCAGGTCGCCGACGCCGTACTCGAAGCACTGGAGCTGAAGAACCCCTGTGAGTGAGCGAAGCGAACGAGCCAATTGGACCGGCTGTTGTCACGAAGTGACCGCCGAGCGAAGCGAAGGTGGGAGCAATGAGTGACATCGTTCGGATTGCTGTCGCGGGCAGTGACGGCCACGCCCCGTACGAGGTGCTGATCGGGCACCAGCTGCTCGGCGAACTCGCCCCGCTGATCGGCCCGAAGGCCAAGCGCGTCGCGATCATCCACCCGGAGGCGCTGGAGGCCACCGGCGAGGCGATCCGCGAGGACCTGGTCGACCAGGGCTACGAGGCGATCGTCCTGCAGGTCCCGAACGCCGAGGACGCCAAGAGCGCCGAGGTCGCCGCGTACTGCTGGTCGGTGCTCGGCCAGACCGGCTTCACCCGCAGCGATGTGATCGTCGGCCTGGGTGGCGGCTCGACCACCGACCTGGCGGGCTTCGTCGCCGCCACCTGGCTGCGCGGGGTGCGCTGGATCTCGGTGCCCACCACGCTGCTCGGCATGGTGGACGCCGCGGTCGGCGGCAAGACCGGCATCAACATCGCCGAGGGCAAGAACATGGTCGGCGCCTTCCACCCGCCCGCGGGCGTGCTGGCCGACCTCGGCACCCTGGAGACCCTCGGCAAGCACGACTACGTCTCCGGCCTGGCCGAGGTGATCAAGGCCGGCTTCATCGCCGACCCGGTGATCCTCGACCTGATCGAGCAGGATCCGGCGGCCGCCACCACCCCCGCGGGCCCGCACACCCTGGAGCTCATCCGGCGGGCCATCCAGGTCAAGGCCGACGTGGTCTCCGGCGACCTCAAGGAGTCCGGCCGCCGGGAGATCCTCAACTACGGCCACACCCTCGGCCACGCCATCGAACGCAACGAGCGCTACAAATGGCGGCACGGCGCGGCGATCTCCATCGGCATGGTGTTCGCCGCCGAACTCGGCCGCCTGGCCGGGCGGTTGGACGACGCCACCGCCGACCGGCACCGCACCGTGCTGGCCTCGGTCGGCCTGCCGCTCAGCTACCGGGCGGACGCCTGGCCGAAGCTGCTGGACGCCATGAAGATCGACAAGAAGTCCCGCGGCGACCTGCTGCGCTTCATCGTCCTGGACGGTCTCGCCAAGACCTCCGTGCTGGAAGGCCCCGACCCGTCGCTGCTGGTCGCCGCGTACGCGGAGGTCTCCGGATGACCGCCCCCGTCCCGGTGCTGGTGCTGAACGGCCCCAACCTGGGCCGGCTGGGCTCCCGCGAACCCGACGTGTACGGCTCCACCTCGTACACGGGGCTGGTCGCACGCTGTGCCGCACTGGGTGCGCAGCTCGGTCTCGCTGTGGAGGTCAGGGAGACCAACTCCGAGGCGGAGATGGTCGGTTGGCTGCACCAGGCGGCGGACGCCAAGACACCCGTGGTGATCAACCCCGGTGCGTTCACCCACTACTCGTACGCGATGCGGGACGCCGCGGCGCAGCGCACCGCCCCGCTGATCGAGGTGCACATCTCCAACCCGTACAGCCGCGAGACCTTCCGGCACACCTCGGTCATCGCCGCGGTCGCCTCCGGCACCATCGCGGGCTTCGGCCTCGGCTCGTACGAACTCGCCCTGCGGGCGCTGGCCGAACAGTTGACCACCCGCTGAGCGCTGCGCGGCCCGGTGGCGGACTTGTGCCCGCCACCGGGCCGACGTGTACATTCGGCGCAGGGAGGTGACGGTGAGCCAGTACGCGCAGAGCCACCATCCGGGGGGCCAGGTGCCACCCCGCCCGGGGACGCCCCCGTATCCGACGGCCCCTCAACAGCCGTACCCCGCACCGGCACTGCCCGCCACCCAGGCCATCCCCACCCTCGGACCGATCGCCACCCGCCCCGACCGGCCGACCGTCCCGCTCAAGGCCGTCGCGCCCGGCGGTACCGGGCACTTCCTGCTCCCCAGCGGCGGCACCGTCCAACTCCCCGCCGCGCCACCGCCGATGCCCGCACCGGCAGCCCCGCTGCCCGTCGGACCGATCGCCGTCCTGCTGATCGGCGCGGCCGGCGCCGGCAAGACCACCGTCGCCCGCTACTGGGCCGAGCGCCGCCCCACCCCCACCGCGCACATCAGCCTCGACGACGTCCGCGAATGGGTCCAGGCCGGGTTCGCCAACCCGCAGTCCGGCTGGAACACCGCCTCCGAGGCCCAGTACCGCCTCGCCCGCCGCACCTGCGGCTTCGCCTGCCGCAACTACCTTGCCAACGGCATCTCCTGCATCATCGACGACGCCGTCTTCCCCGACCGCCCCGCGATCGGCCTCGGCGGCTGGAAACGCCACATCGGCCCCGGCATGATCCCCGTCGTCCTGCTCCCCGGCCTCGACCGCGTCCTCGCCCGCAACGCCCAACGCTCCGGCAACCGCCGCCTCTCCGACGACGAAGTCGCCCGCATCCACGGCCGCATGGCCGGCTGGCGCACCTCCGGCCTCCCCATCATCGACAACTCCAACCTCACCGTCCCCGAGACGGCCGCGGCGCTCGACCAGGCGATCCTGAGCCGGCTGCACCAACGCTGACCCCCTGCGGGGAGCTCCCTCCACCCGACCACACGACCCGAGACGAGCACAGCGCGAGGCCGCCCGGGGCAAACCGGCTGTGCGGGGGCTGTGGTGCGGGGTTTCCGCTGCGCGGAGGTTCGGCGGCCGGGGCCTTGGTTGTGTGGGTCTCTGCCGCATGGGTCTCTGCTGTGCAGGTTCTCCTCGTGCGGGCGTCCGCCGCGCGCTTGTGCTGGGTGGGGTGGTTGCGTCGCGGGTGGGCGGTGGGCCTCTGGGGTGAAGGGGTGTCGGTGGGGGCGGGGAGAATAGGGGGGTTGGACGGGATCGATCGAGGAGTTGACGCGGGTGCCCGAGGGGCATGTGGTGCATCGGTTGGCCGGGTTGAACGGGGAGCTGTTCGGGGGGCGGGCGGTGCGGGTTTCTTCGCCGCAGGGGCGGTTCGGGGAGGGGGCCGGGCTGCTGGACGGGCGGGTGCTGGACGTGGCGGAGGCGCACGGGAAGCATCTGTTCCTGGGGTTCGGGGACGACTGGCTGCATGTGCATCTGGGGTTGTACGGGAAGTACGAGTTCGGGGTGGGGGAGGCCCCGGAGCCGGTCGGGCAGGTGCGGTTGCGGATGGAGAACGAGAGCGGGTTCGCGGATCTGCGGGGCCCGACGGCGTGCGAGGTGATCACGCCGGGGGAGAAGGCGGCGTTGCACCGGCGGCTCGGGCCGGATCCGTTGCGGCCGGGCGAGGTGGGGGACGCCGCGTGGCAGCGGATCTCGCGGAGCGGGACGACGATCGCGGCGCTGCTGATGGACCAGAAGGTGCTGGCGGGTGTCGGCAATGTGTACCGGGCGGAGGTGCTGTTCCGGCTGGGTATCAGTCCGCACCGGGCGGGCCGTGATCTGCGTCGCGCCGAGTGGGACGCGATCTGGGCGGATCTGGTGGCGCTGATGCGTGAGGGGGTCGCGGCGGGGCGGATCGACACCGTCCGGCCGGAGCACACGCCGGAGGCGATGGGGCGTCCGCCGCGGGTGGACGACCACGGTGGTGAGGTGTATGTGTACCGGCGGCAGGACCAGCCCTGCCTGGTCTGTGAAACCCCGGTGCGGACCGAGGAGTTGGCGGCCCGGAACCTGTTCTGGTGCCCGCGCTGCCAGCAGTCCTGACGGGCCGTCATCACGGAGGGTAATGACAAAGCCTTGACGCAAGGTTGACCGGCCCTTGGGCGAGGGCCCCGGAGCGCGCTACCTATTGTCGGGTCCATGCCCGTGCAACCGTTCCGGGGCCCGCGCCCGACCCCGGCCCTTCCGGTCCTGCCGTACCGCAAGCCCACCAAGGGCCGCGACTACTGGGTGCTGGACGACGTCCTCCCGGACCCGGACGCGGTGCGCGCCCGGCACCTGGCCCGCACCGACTGGGACGAGGGGTACCCGCACAAGCCGGAGTCCTGGCCGGGGCTGCGGGCGATGCCCGGCCTGGAGCCGGACGAGTTGGCACACGTCGAGAAGCTGGTGCGGGAGACCGTGCAGGTGCCGCGGATCTGGGCGCTGAGCGAGGCCGAGGGCGGCACGTTCAACCACAACTGCGTGCAGGTGGTGGGGGCGGGGGAGTGCGAGCCGCGCCCGCACACCGATTCGCGTTCGCTGTGCCGCTACGCCGCCGTGCTGTACCTCAACCCGAACGTGCCGAAGCGGTGCGGGACGAGTTTCTACCGGCAGAGCCTGCCCGGGGGCCGGCTCGGCGGGAACACCGTGGTCGCCCCGCACAACAACCTGGTGGACGCGCTCGGCACCCGTTTCGTCCCGCCGGACTCGTTCACCGAGGACCTGGCCGTCCCGCACCGCTACAACCGGCTGCTGCTGTACACCGCCAACCTGATGCACACCGCCACCGAGTACTACGGCGCCACGCTGGACGAGAAGCGGATGACCTGCGTGTTCTTCTGGATGGCGTGACGCGCCGTCAACCGGCCGGGTGGGAGTGATCTGCGACACCCGCGGACGGGTCCGGTCTTGCCGCTGCGCCCGGGGCGGTTCTACGGTGGTCGGGCCGTGGTGTTCGGGAAGCCGGTGCACTGTGCCCGTCACAGGAGTCCGGAGCGGCCCTCGCCACTGTGATCGGGGAGTCGTCGGCTCCCACCTCGTGCCACTGGCCGTTCGCGGCCGGGAAGGCCGGGCGCCGACGCCGAACACCCCGTCAGCCAGGAGACCGGCCACGGCATCTCACGAAGTGATCCACGAGGTGCTGGAGCGTGATGCGCGGATGACCGCGTCCGATTCGACCATGCCCGGAAACGTCCCGGGCTCCCCTCTTCCTGCTTTCCGCTGGCGTCGCGAGGACACCTGGCGCACGGCCGGCCTGATGGCGGTGATCCTGGCCCTGCACGTGGCGGCGTTCGGGACGCTGCTGTTCCTGGTGGTGCCGGAGAAGTACCAGGTGGGTACCCAGGTGTTCGGGGTGGGCCTGGGCATCACCGCCTACACCCTGGGCATGCGGCACGCCTTCGACGCCGACCACATCGCGGTGATCGACAACACCACCCGCAAGCTGATGGCGGACGGCCGCCGGCCGGTCTCGGTGGGCTTCTGGTTCGCCCTCGGGCACTCCTCGATGGTGGTGCTGATGGCCGCGCTGGTGGCCGGCGGGGCCGCGCTGGCGGGCACGCTGATGGACAAGGACTCGACGACCCATCAGGTGCTGGGCACCATCGGCACCACCGCCTCGGGGGCGTTCCTGTACCTGATCGCGGCGCTCAACCTGGTGGCCCTGCTGGGCATTCTGCGGGTGTTCCGGGCGATGCGGGCCGGCGTGTACGACGAGGCCGAGCTGGAGAAGCACCTGAACTCCCGGGGCTTCCTGGCCCGGGTGCTGAACCGGGCGACCCGGTCGATCACCCGGCCCGGCCAGATGTTCCCGGTGGGCATGGTGCTGGGCCTGGGCTTCGACACCGCCACCGAGGTCACTCTGATGGTGATGGCGGGTTCGGGCGCGGCGTCCGGCGTGCCCTGGTACGCGATCGCCTGCATGCCGCTGCTGTTCGCGGCCGGGATGAGCCTGTTCGACACCCTGGACGGCACGTTCATGAACTTCGCCTACCAGTGGGCGTTCTCCAACCCCGTCCGCAAGGTGTACTACAACCTGACCATCACGGGGCTGTCGATCGCAGTGGCCTTCGTGATCGGCACCATCGAGCTGGTCACGGTGCTGCACGACAAGTTCGGGCTGGACGATCCGGTGTCCGGCTGGATCGCCGGACTGAGCCTGGACAACGTGGGTTTCGTGATCGTCGGCCTGTTCGTGGTGGTGTGGGCGGCGGCGATCGGCTACTGGCGGATCGCCCGCCGTTCCAAGGCGTTCTCCGGAGCGGGCACGTTCTGACGGAACGTCAACCGGCGGCCAGGATCAGCGTTCCGGCGACGGCCAGCCCGGCGCCGACCACCTGGACCCGCAGCAGGCGTTCCTTGAGCAGGCCGCGCGCCATCAGCGCCGTCACCACCGGGTAGAGCGAGGCCAGCACCGCCGCCACCGCGACCGAGCCCAGCTGGGTGGCGGCGGTGTACAGGCCGTTCGCGGCCACGTCGGCGACGCCGACGGCGGTCAGCGAGGGCAACGAACGGGCCGCGCCGCGCAGTTCGAGCGGCTCCCGGCCGGCGGCGGCGGCCAGCATGCCGATGCCGACCACCGCGTTGGTCAGTCGTTGCACGCACAGCGTCAGCAGCAGGCCGCCGTCGGCGCCGGCGTGCCCGATCAGGGCGAGCGCCGCGCCGAACGCGAACGCGGCGGAGAGGGTGAGGACCAGGACCCGGCGGCTCACGGCCGGTCCGCCGCGCTGCGGGCCGCCGGCCAGCGCGACCCCGGAGATCGCCACCAGGATCCCCAACCCCTGGACGGCGCCCGGCCGTTCACCGAGGAACAGGCCCACCCCGATCGGCACCAGCACGCCGACGGTGGCCAGCGGCGACACCACGCCCATCGGCCCGAGCGCCAGCGCCCGGTAGAAGGCGAGCAGCGCGATGGGCCCGATCACCCCGGCCGCGACGGCGTACCAGAGCGCGGGCCCGGCGTCCGTCCAGCCGCCGGTGGCGGTGACGGCCAGTACGAGGACCAGGGCCGCCGCGGTCTGCGAGAGCACCACCACGCCGAGCGCGGGCAGGCGGCGGGTGATCGCGCCGCCGCCGTAGTCGGCGACGCCCCAGAGCAGGCTGGCGAGCAGCGCGAAGGCGGCGCTCATGAGGGCGTCGGGCGGGGAGCGGGGGGCAGCATGATGGACTCCGCAGTACAGTCGGTGGATCTGTCCTGCCGCCGCAGCATAGTTCAGCCAACTGAACCGACCCAACTAAAATATTGGACTCAAGCGTGCCGGAACCCGATCTCGTCACCCAGGCCCTCGCCCGCAACCTCAAGCGGCTGCGCACCGAGCGCGGCCACACCCTGGACGCCCTCGCGGCCCGCTCCGGCGTCAGTCGCGGCATGGTGGTCCAGATCGAGCAGGCCCGCACCAACCCCAGTGTCGGCACCGTGGTCCGGCTCGCCGACGCCCTCGGCGTCTCGATCGCCCGACTGCTCGACTACGACGAGACCTCGGTGGTGCGGATCATCCCCGCCGAGGAGGCCGTGCGGCTGTGGAGCGGCCCGGAGGGCGGCAGCGGCATCCTGCTGAACGGCATCGAGGCCCCCGGCCCGCTGGAGCTGTGGACCTGGCACCTGCGGCCCGGCGAGACCCACGCCTCCGACCCGCACCCGGCCGGCACCGTCGAGATCGCCCGGATCGACGAGGGCGAACTCACCCTGGTCCTCGACGGCCGCGCCCACCTCATCCCGGCCGGCTCCACCGCCTCCTACGAGGCCGGCACCGCCCACAGCTATCGCAACGAGGGCACCACCGACTGCCGCCTCACCCTGGTGGTCTCCGTCCCGGCGCCGGCCGGCAAGTGACACCGGGCAAGTGCCACCGGCCCAGCGGCGCCGGGCAGGCGACACCCGGCAGGTGGCGCCCGGCGGCGGTTGAGCACGGCGAAGGGCCCCGGGAGTTCGCCGACTCCCGGGGCCCTCGCACGCCGGTGCTCAGCGGGTCTCGCGGAACTCCACGTGCCGCCCCGCCACCGGGTCGAACTTCCGCAGGGCGATCCGGTCGGGGTTGTTCCGCCGGTTCTTGCGAGTCACGTAGCTGAAGCCCGTCCCCGCCGTGGACCGGAGCGTGATCACCGGTCGCAGCTCGCTGCGCGCCATCTCGAACCTCCCAATCCCGGCAACGATTGCCGTTTTCAGGTGGCCACAACGCTTCCCCGGCCCGTCGCATTCCCGCCCACGATCGGGCCCGTCCCGACGGGCGGCCCCCCGGAGCGGTTCGTAGGCTCGGAGACATGTCCGACGCGCACGCCGCCCGACGCGAACGCCTCCGCGAGTACTGCAGCGCCTCCGGAGCCGATGCCGCGCTGATCACGCGCGCCGCCAACGTCCGCTACCTCGCGGGCTGTCCGCCGTGCGGTGCCGCGCTGCTGCTCACCCGGGAACGCGCGGTGCTGGCGCTGCCGCAGGACGTGCCGCCCGAGGAGTCGGTCGAGCGCGAGGTGGACGAGGAGGTGACGCGGCTGTCGGCGCCCGCCGAGACGGACGCCGCGGTCGCCGCCGCCGAGGCCGCCGCCCGGCTGCGGGTGCGGGACCTCGCCGTCGAGGAGCACGACCTGACGGTCGCCCGGCACCGCGCGGTCGCCCGCGAGGTCGAGCCCGCCCGGCTGCTCGACCTGGACCGGGCGGTGGAGCGGCTGCGGGTGGTCAAGGACGAGCACGAGCTCGCCGACCTGCGGATCGCCGCCGAGATCGCCGACCAGGCGCTCGGCGAGCTGCTCGAATCGATCCTGGTCGGCCGCACCGAACGCCACCTGGCGATGGAACTGGAGCGCCGGATGATCGACCACGGCGCCGACCGGGCCGCCTTCCCGGTCTCGGTCGGCACCGGCAGCCACTCCGGCCTGGAGCGCCACCAGCCCACCGACCGCCGGGTCGAGGAGGGCGATTTCCTCACCGTCGCCCTGGGCGCGCAGTACCGCGGCTACGGCATCTCGACCGCCCGCACCTTCGTGATCGGGGCCGCCCCCGCGTCCTGGCAGGTCGAGTTGCACCGCCTGGTCTTCCGGGCCCAGCGGGCCGGCCGGGAGGCGCTCGGGCCGGGCGTCGAGCAGCACGTCCCGGACGATGCGGCCCGGTCGATCCTGCAGGCCGCGGGCCACGGCGAGCACGCCGTCCACCCGCTCGGGCACGGCATCGGCCTGGAGATCAGGGAGGCTCCGCGCCTCGGGCCCGCCGACATGGGTAAACTGGACAATCGCGTGCCGGTCACCGTCGGTCCAGGAGTGCATCTCCCGGGTCGCGGCGGTGTCCGGATCGAGGACACGCTCGTGGTGCGGCCTCCCGAGGAGGGCGGGCCCGAGCTGCTCACCATCACCACCAAGGAGCTCCTCGCGCTGTAGCCCGACGGGCCGCGGCGGCGCTCTGCTTGGTGTTCTTTGACAGCGGACATATCAGGAGTAAGTGCGCCCGTGGCTACCACGAACGATCTCAAGAACGGCATGGTCCTCAAGCTGGACGGCGGCAAGCTCTGGTCCGTCGTCGAGTTCCAGCACGTCAAGCCCGGCAAGGGCCCGGCCTTCGTGCGCACCAAGCTGAAGGAGGTCCTCACCGGCAAGGTCGTCGAGAAGACCTTCAACGCGGGCATCAAGGTCGAGACCGCCAACGTCGACAAGCGGACCATGCAGTACTCCTACCGCGACGGCGACGCGTTCATCTTCATGGACATGGACACCTACGACCAGGTTCCGGTCGACTCCGCCACCGTCGGCGACGCCGCCAAGTACCTGCTGGAGGGCTTCGAGGCCCTGGTCGCGCAGAACGAGGGCGTCCCGCTGTACATCGAGCTCCCCGCCGCGGTCGAGCTGGTCATCTCCGAGACCGAGCCGGGCCTGCAGGGCGACCGCTCCACCGGTGGCACCAAGCCCGCCACCCTGGAGACCGGCGCCGAGATCCAGGTGCCGCTGTTCGTCACCACCGGCGAGAAGGTCAAGGTCGACACCCGCGACGGCAGCTACCTCGGCCGGGTCAAGTAATCGTGGCCGCTGCTCGCAGCAAGGCCCGCACCCGGGCCTTCCAGATCCTGTTCGAGGCGGACCACCGCGGCGTGGCCCCCGAGCGGGTGCTCGCCGACTGGATCGCGCGGGCGCGCGACCCCCGTCCGGACGAGGGCATTCCGCAGGTCGCGGAGTACACCATGCAGCTGGTCGAGGGCTACGCGCAGCACGCGCGCACCATCGACGACCTGATCTCCACCTACGCGGTGGGCTGGACGCTCGACCGGATGCCGATCGCCGACCGCAACGTGCTCCGGCTCGGCACCTACGAGCTGATCTGGGAGGACGGCACCCCCGACGCGGTCGTCCTGGACGAGGCCGTCGAGATCGCCAAGGAGTACTCCACGGACGAGTCGCCGGCCTTCGTGAACGGCCTGCTCGCCCGCTTCCTGGAGCTCAAGCCGACCATTCGTCGCTGAGCCCCGTACTGCCTGTTCGAAGGCCGTCGGACCTGTTGGTCCGGCGGCCTTCGCGCGTAAGCTACCGGCAAGTAATGTGTTTTGGCGTCTGCACGAAAGGGCGGCCTCAGCCATGCCGGAGACCACCAGCGAGTTCGACCGGGGCATCGCGCTCACCCCGCACCCCGACGAGCCCGGCCGCTACGACGGCGAACTCGGCGACGGCTGGCAGATCGGCGGCGGCGTCAACGGCGGACTGCTGCTCGCCTTCGCCGCGCACGCCCTCGCCCTGGAGGCCGGGCCCGGCCACCCGCACCCGCTGACCGTCAGCGGCACCTACGTCTCGCCGTCCCGCCCCGGCCCGGCCACCGTCCGCACCGAGATCATGCGCCGCGGCCGCACCCTGGCCACCGGCAGCGCGATCCTCTCCCAGGACGGCGAGGAGCGGCTGCGGGTCACCGCCGCCTTCACCGACCTCGCCACCCTCGACGGCGAGGTCGCCACCACCGCCCTGCCGCCCGTGATGCCCGCCCCCGAGCAGTGCATAGGGATCGAGCTCGCGCCCAGGGAACTCATCGCCCAGGCCGCCCTGCTGGAGCGCCTCGACCTGCGCCTGGACCCGGCCACCGTCGGCTGGGCGCTCGGCCGGCCGACCAAGGAGGGCCGCATCCAGGGCTGGTTCCGGCTCGCCGACGGCCGCGCCGCCGACCCGCTCTCGCTGCTGCTCACCGCCGACGCGCTGCCCCCGGTCACCTTCGACCTGGGCCGCCCCGGCTGGGCCCCCACCATCGAACTGACCGTCCACCTGCGGGCGTTGCCCGCCGCCGGCTGGCTGCGGGTCTCGCACGCCACCCGTAACCTGGCCGGCGGCTACTTCGAGGAGGACTGCGAGATCTGGGACGAGGACGGCCGCCTGGTCGCCCAGTCCCGCCAGCTCGCCAAGACCCCGCGCTGACCGGGGGCCGGCTCGGGGCAGGTCAGCGGCGGGGGTCGACCAGGATCTTGACGGCCGTCTCGTTGTGGTGGATGAGGGTCTCGAAGCCTTCGGTGACGAGGTGGTCCAGCCCGATCGTCTTGGTGATGAACGGCGCCAGGTCGATCCGTCCCTCCTGCACCAGCTTGATGGTCTGCGGGTGGGAGTTGACGTAGGCGATGGTGCCGCGCAGATCGACCTCCTTGAGGACGAGCTTCTGCATGTCGAGCGACGCCGGCTTGCCCCAGATCGAGATGACGGTGATCACCCCACCCGGCTTGATCGCGTCGAACAGCGTGTCGAGGACAGCGCTCACGGACGTCGCCTCGAACGCGACGTCCGCGCCCCGGCCCGCGGTGAGGCGGCGGACCTCCTCGACGACATCGGTGGCGGCCGGGTCGATGACGTGGTCGGCGGCCTTGGAGTCCAGCGCCTTCTGCCGGCGCAGCGAGCTGAGTTCGGAGACCGCGACCTCGACGCCCATCGCCTTGAGCACCGCGCAGGTGAGCAGCCCGATCGGTCCGGCGCCGCCGACCAGGGCGAAGTCGCCGGCCTTCGCGCCCGAGCGCTGGAACGCGTGGTACCCGACCGACAGCGGCTCGATCAGGGCCGCCTGGTCCAGTGGGAGGTCGCCGACCGGGTGCACCCACCGGCGCTCGACGACGATCTTCTCGGCGAGTCCGCCACCGCGCCCGGCCAGGCCGATGAAGTTCATGTCGGGCGACAGGTGGTAGACCGGGTTGCTCTCGCCGGTGTCGACGTCGGGGCGCAGGATGTAGGGCTCGACGACGACGCGGTCGCCCGGCTTCAGGTCGTCGACGCCCTCGCCCACCGTGTACACGACGCCGGACATCTCATGTCCGAGCGTCACGGGGGCACTCTCGCCCGAGACCGGGTGCGGGTGGCCGGCGGGCGGGACGAAGATCGGTCCGTCGAGGTATTCGTGCAGGTCGGTGCCGCAGATCCCGCAGTAGGCGACGTCGATGCCCACTGTGCCCGGCCGGACGGCGGGCTCCGCGATGTCTTCGATCCGGATGTCGCCGCGGTCGTAGTAGCGTGCAGCCTTCACTGGAAACCGCTCCTTCGGCTGGTTTCGGCTCACGGCCGCGGCGTCGCGCCCCGTCGTGAGCCGGGGCCCGTCGCAGCGCGGCCCCGTGCGGTCAATAGTCAAAACCTTGCGCCACCGGGCCCGGATCGGCCTCCCGGGCCGCCCGGCGCCCTCCGGCCCCATCTCGGCGGGCCACACCACGGACTTGACGGTCGGTTGCAGAGTTGTGACAGCCCGTGTGTGTGGGACGGGTGTGGGAGGGGAGAAGTCGGTCAGCAGTTGCTCGACCGAGATCCCCGGGAGCCACCGATGTCCAGGAACAGCCGCCGGCCGCGCCGTTGCGGTGCCGAGTCCTCGCGCCGCAGCGACGAGGCGTTCGTCACCGGGATCCTGACCGACGAGGCCGACTTCGCCCGGGCGCGGGAGTGGCAGCTCACCGACGCGCCGGACTACGGCACCTACCTGCGCGAGACCGCCGGACTGCTGGCCGAGGCGGTGGAGGGGTACGCGACGGTCCGGGCCCGGATGTTCCACCCGGACGACTTCGCGGACTACTGCCTGCTGCACGGCCTCGACCCGGCCGAACAGGCCGCCCGGGACGGCTACCTGGTCAACCCGCCGCTGCAGACCCAGCTGGTCACCTACCGCGGCGAGGAGCTCGCCGACTTCGTGCCCCGCCTGGTCCGGGCCCGCGAGGGCGGCCTGACGCTGCGCCACGCCGACCTGGTGATGGACGGCGCGCTGTGCGCGGCGATGGGGGTACCGGCCGGCCGCCAGGGCTGGGGGAAGGCGGCCGCCGATCCGCGGGTGCGCTGGACGTACCAGCAGGCCTCCGAGGTGTTCCGCCGGGTGCTGGTCGGCGCCGGCTGCGGGGCGTACGAGTTCCGGGTCGCGGTGGACGCCCCCGGCGGGCCGCTGGAGGCGCACGCCCGGGTGCTGCACTGGGAGGACGGCGCGGTCCGGATCAACGACGAGGACCTCGACCTGATCACGGCGGTGCTCTGCGCGGGCCTGTACGGCGAACTGCCCGGCGCCGCGGTGCTGCACGGGACGCAGGGCTCCGGCGCGCTGTGCGGCGAGTACCGGCAGGTCGCCTGGGCCTGGCGCAGCACCGGCTTCGACTGGACGCCGGCCGAGCTCGCGGTGCACGGCGTCCCGGCCGGCCCGGGCTTCAGCCTCGGCACCGTGGTCTGAGCATGCGACAGCGGGGCGGGCGGCCGGAGAATCGGCCACCCGCCCCGCTGTGACGTTTCTTCAGAGCGAACGCCCCGAGCGCCGGGATCAGCTCGCGTCGTCCTCGCGGACGGCGCGGCGCGCGTCCGGGTTCAGCACGCCCCAGCTGATCAGCTGCTCGGTGAGGATCGAGGGGGACTGGTCGTAGATGACGGCGAGGGTGCGCAGGTCGTCCTGGCGGATCGAGAGGATCTTGCCGTTGTAGTCGCCGCGCTGCGACTGGATGGTCGCGGCGTAGCGCTGCAGCGGGCCGGCCTTCTCGGACGGAACCTGAGTCAGCCGCTCCAGGTCCAGCACCAGGCGCGGCGGCGGCTCGGCCGCGCCGCCCGGGGTGCCGCCGGGCAGCAGCTCCTGCACCGGGACGCCGTAGAAATCGGCCAGCTCGGCGAGGCGCTGCACCGTGACCGCGCGGTCGCCGCGCTCGTAGGAGCCGACCACGACGGCCTTCCAGCGGCCCGTGGACTTCTCCTCCACGCCGTGCAGGGAGAGATTCTGCTGAGTGCGGATCGCCCGGAGCTTGGCCCCGAGCTGCTTTGCATAGTCGCTGGACATGGATCTCCCCGGACGAGATTGCTTCGCGTGCACTGAATGGGAGCGACGAGGCTCGCTGCGGAGCACGTTCGTAACTCACTGTGAGGTTACGTAGAGTGAGGGTGGCGCGTCAAGCCGAATGGGGCACTCGTGCGAACGTGTGCCGAGCGGGCCGAGATCAGCGCACTGCTACGATGAGCAAGGTTCTGGCTGCGGCCGGAAACCCTTCCCGACATCCTTTAAGACCCGTCCCGTGAGGCGGGGAAGGAGGTCCGCTTCGGCATGACCACACCCAGTTCCGCCCCCCGCGCCCCGCACCAGGTGCTGGACGCCACCGACGTCGCCCGGGTCGTCACCCGGATCGCCCACGAGATCGTGGAACGCGCCAAGGGCGCCGAGGACGTCGTACTCCTGGGCATCCACACCCGCGGCGTCCACCTGGCCCGCCGGCTGCGCGCCAAGCTGACCCAGATCACCGGCCGGGAGATCCCGTTCGGCACCCTGGACATCACCATGTACCGGGACGACCTGCGGCTGAAGCCCGCCCGGGCCCTGGAGCACACCGAGATCCCCGCCGAGGGCATCGACGGCAAGCTGGTGATCCTGGTCGACGACGTGCTGTTCTCCGGCCGCACCATCCGGGCCGCACTCGACGCGCTCGGCGACATCGGCCGCCCGCGCGCCGTGCAGCTGGCTGTCCTGGTCGACCGCGGGCACCGCGAACTCCCGATCCGCGCCGACTACGTGGGCAAGAACCTGCCCACCTCCCTGCGCGAGGCCGTGCAGGTCCAGCTCTCCGAGACCGACGGCCGCGACGCCGTCCTGCTCGGCGACCGCGACTACGCCGCCCGCTCCTCCCAGGCTCTTGCCGCCGATCCCCAGCTCCCGGAGTAAACCCGCGTGAAGCGCCACCTCGTCTCCGCCGCCGACCTCAGCCGCGACGACGCGCTGCTGATCCTGGACACCGCCGAGGAGCTCGCCCAGCTCTCCGGCCGGGCCGTCAAGAAGCTCCCCACGCTGCGCGGCCGCACCGTCGTCAACCTGTTCTTCGAGGACTCCACCCGCACCAAGACCTCCTTCGAGGTCGCCGAGAAGCGGCTGTCCGCGGACGTCATCAACTTCTCCGCCAAGGGCTCCTCGGTCTCCAAGGGCGAGAGCCTCAAGGACACCGCGCTGACCCTGCAGGCGATGGGCGCCGACGCCGTCGTGATCCGCCACCACGCCTCCGGCGCCGCCGCCCGCCTGGCCGGCTCCGACTGGCTGCACGGCAGCGTGATCAACGCCGGCGACGGCACCCACGAGCACCCCACCCAGGCGCTGCTCGACGCGTTCACCATGCGCCGCCACCTCAACCCCGGCCCCGGCCGCGACCTGGCCGGCCGGAAGATCGCCATCGTCGGCGACATCCTGCACAGCCGGGTCGCCCGCTCCAACGTGCACCTGCTGACCACGCTCGGCGCCGAGGTCACCTTCGTCGCCCCGCCGACGCTGCTGCCGATCGGCATCGAAACCTGGCCCTGCCAGGTCTCCTACGACCTGGACGCGGTGCTGCCGAAGGTCGACGCCGTGATGATGCTGCGGGTGCAGCGCGAGCGGATGAACGCCGCGTTCTTCCCCACCGAGCGCGAGTACTCGCGCCGCTACGGCCTGGACGGGCTGCGCCTCGCCACCATGCCGGAGCACGCCATCGTGATGCACCCCGGCCCGATGGTCCGCGGCATGGAGATCACCGCCGACGTCGCCGACTCGCCGCGCTGCACCGTGGTCGAGCAGGTCGCCAACGGCGTCTCGGTCCGGATGGCCGTCCTTTACCTGCTGCTCGGCGGAGCGGTCTTCGCCGATGGCTCAGCCGATGCAGCCCGCACCACCGAAACCCCGGAGGCCGCCCAGTGACCACCTACCTGATCCGCAACGCCCAGATCCTCGGCGGCGCCCCCCAGGACATCCACCTCGTGGACGGCGTGTTCGCCGCGATCGGCGAGAACCTCGACGTGCAGGCCGACATCGAGATCGATGCCACCGGCCTGATCGCCCTGCCCGGCCTGGTCGACCTGCACACCCACCTGCGCGAGCCCGGCCGCGAGGACGCCGAGACGGTGCTGACCGGCACCCAGGCCGCCGCCATGGGCGGGTACACCGCGGTGCACGCGATGGCCAACACCTTCCCGGTCGCCGACACCGCCGGCGTGGTCGAGCAGGTCTGGCGGCTCGGCCAGGAGTACGGCTACTGCGACGTGCAGCCGGTCGGCGCCGTCACCGTCGGCCTGGAGGGCAAGCAGCTCGCCGAGCTCGGCGCGATGCACGACTCCGCCGCCGGGGTGCGGGTGTTCTCCGACGACGGCAAGTGCGTGGACGACGCGGTGATCATGCGCCGCGCGCTGGAGTACGTGAAGGCCTTCGACGGCGTGGTCGCCCAGCACGCCCAGGAACCGCGGCTGACCGCCGGCGCCCAGATGAACGAGGGCCTGGTCTCCGGCGAGCTGGGCCTGGGCGGCTGGCCCGCCGTCGCCGAGGAGTCGATCATCGCCCGGGACGTGCTGCTGGCCGCGCACGTCGGCTCCCGGGTGCACATCTGCCACCTGTCCACGGCCGGCTCGGTGGAGATCGTCCGCTGGGCCAAGGGCAAGGGCTGGAACGTCACCGCCGAGGTCACCCCGCACCACCTGCTGCTCACCGACGAACTCGTCCGCAGCTACGACCCGGTGTACAAGGTCAACCCGCCGCTGCGCACCGCCGCGGACGTCGAGGCGCTGCGCGAGGCGCTGGCCGACGGCACCATCGACGCCGTCGCCACCGACCACGCCCCGCACCCGGCGGAGGACAAGGACTGCGAGTGGGCGGTCGCCGCGATGGGCATGGTCGGCCTGGAGACCGCGCTGTCGGTCGTGCAGCAGACCATGGTCGAGACCGGCCTGCTGAACTGGGAGGGCGTCGCGGACCGGATGTCGCACCGCCCGGCCCGGATCGGGCGGCTGACTGGCCACGGACGTCCGGTCTCGGTGGGTGAGCCCGCCAACCTGGTGCTCTTCGATCCCGCGTACCGTGGTGTCGTGAACCCCGACACCTTCGCCACCCGTTCCCGCAACAGCCCCTACAAGGGCATGGACCTGCCCGGACGGGTGCACGCCACCTTCCTGCGCGGCGAGGCCACCGTCCTCGCGGGCGAACTGGTCGAGCGCTGATGCTGCTCGCCACCGAGAAGGGCCACGTGACCGACTGGCCCGGATACATCGGTGCGACGGTCGGCCTGCTGATCCTGATCGCGCTGGTGTACTGGCTGATGCGCCAGGGCTGGAACTGGCGCCGGACCACACAGTCCGACCTGCCGGAACTGCCTGCGGTGCCCGCGCAGCCGGGTGAGGCCCTACTGGCCGGCCCCGGCCGGTACCACGGCTCCACCACCGCCGGGAACTGGCTGGACCGGGTCGTCGCGCACGGCCTGGGCACCCGCAGCCTGGCCGAGCTCACCCTCACCGAGCAGGGCCTGCTGGCCCGCCGCCCCGGCGCGGACGACCTGTGGATCCCCGCCGAGGCGCTCACCGGCGCCCGCACCGACTCCGGCATCGCCGGCAAGGTGGTCCCCTCGGGCCTGCTGGTGATCGGCTGGACCGTCGGGGAGCGGGAGTTGGAAAGCGGTTTCCGGTTGGACGCCGCCGCCGAGCACGACGCCTGGGTCGAGGCCGTCGAGGCACTGGTAACACGTACGAGCACGAAGAAGACGGAAGAGGCCGCGACATGACCGCACCTGCCCCCACCACGCAGCGCACCAGGCGGGAGCGAGTGCCCGCCGTGCTCGTCCTGGAGGACGGCCGGACCTTCCGCGGCCAGGCCTACGGCGCGGTCGGCGAGACCTTCGGCGAGGCGGTCTTCAACACCGGCATGTCCGGCTACCAGGAGACCCTGACCGACCCGTCGTACCACCGCCAGGTGGTCGTGATGACGGCCCCGCAGATCGGCAACACCGGCTGGAACGACGAGGACGACGAGTCGCAGCAGATCTGGGTGGCCGGCTACGTGGTCCGCGACCCCTCCCGGGTCGCCTCCAACTGGCGCGCCAAGCGCTCGCTGGACGAGGAGCTGGAGCGCCAGGGCGTCGTCGGCATCAGCGGGATCGACACCCGCGCGCTCACCCGCCACCTGCGCGAGCGCGGCGCGATGCGGGTCGGCATCTTCTCCGGCCCGGCCGTGCAGGACCAGGCCACGCTGCTGGCCAAGGTGCAGCAGGCCCCCGAGATGAAGGGCGCCGACCTGTGCGCCGAGGTCGCCACCAAGGAGACCTACGTCGTCCCCGCGATCGGTGAGAAGAAGTTCACCGTCGCCGCCCTCGACCTCGGCATCAAGGGCATGACCCCGCAGCGGATGGCCGAGCGCGGCATCGAGGTGCACGTGCTGCCGGCCAACTCCACCGCCGAGGACATCTACGCGGTGCAGCCCGACGGCGTGTTCTTCTCCAACGGCCCGGGCGACCCGGCCACCGCCGACCGGCAGGTCGAGGTGCTGCGCGAGGTGCTGGCCAAGAAGACCCCGTTCTTCGGCATCTGCTTCGGCAACCAGATCCTCGGCCGGGCCCTCGGGTTCGGCACCTACAAGCTCAAGTACGGCCACCGCGGCATCAACCAGCCGGTGCAGGACCGCACCACCGGCAAGGTCGAGGTGACCGCCCACAACCACGGCTTCGCCGTGAACGCGCCGCTGGACAAGGTGAGCGACACCCCCTTCGGGCGGGTCGAGGTCTCCCACGTCTGCCTCAACGACGACGTGGTCGAGGGCCTGCAGGCACTCGACATTCCCGCCTTCAGCGTGCAGTACCACCCCGAAGCGGCAGCCGGCCCGCACGACGCCGCCTACCTCTTCGACCGTTTCGTCGAGCTCATGCGAGACGACATCAAGCACAGCGTGAGCATTATGGAGGCCCAGCGTGCCTAAGCGCACCGACATCAAGTCCGTCCTGGTGATCGGCTCCGGCCCCATCGTCATCGGCCAGGCGGCGGAGTTCGACTACTCGGGTACGCAGGCCTGCCGGGTGCTCAAGGCCGAGGGGCTGCGGGTCATCCTGGTCAACTCCAACCCGGCGACCATCATGACCGACCCGGAGATCGCCGACGCCACCTACGTCGAGCCGATCACCCCGGAGTTCGTCGAGAAGATCATCGCCAAGGAGCGCCCCGACGCGCTGCTGCCCACCCTCGGCGGCCAGACCGCGCTGAACACCGCGATCTCCCTGCACAAGGCCGGCACCCTCGAAAAGTACGACGTCGAGCTGATCGGCGCCGACGTCGAGGCGATCAACAAGGGCGAGGACCGCGAGCTGTTCAAGGGCGTGGTCGAGGCCGTCAACGCCAAGATCGGCCACGGCGAGTCCGCCCGCTCGGTGATCTGCCACTCCATGGAGGACGTGCTCGCCGGCGTCGAGACCCTCGGCGGCTACCCGGTCGTGGTCCGCCCGTCCTTCACCATGGGCGGCGCCGGCTCCGGCTTCGCGCACGACGAGGAGGACCTGCGCCGCATCGCCGGCCAGGGCCTGGCCCTCTCGCCGACCACCGAGGTGCTCCTGGAGGAGTCCATCCTCGGCTGGAAGGAGTACGAGCTGGAGCTGATGCGCGACAAGCACGACAACGTCGTGGTGGTCTGCTCGATCGAGAACTTCGACCCGATGGGCGTGCACACCGGTGACTCGATCACCGTCGCCCCGGCGATGACGCTCACCGACCGCGAGTACCAGATCCTGCGCGACATCGGCATCGCCGTGATCCGCGAGGTCGGCGTGGACACCGGCGGCTGCAACATCCAGTTCGCCGTCAACCCCGTCGACGGCCGGGTCATCGTCATCGAGATGAACCCGCGCGTGTCGCGGTCCTCCGCGCTGGCGTCGAAGGCCACCGGCTTCCCGATCGCCAAGATCGCCGCCAAGCTGGCCGTCGGCTACACGCTGGACGAGATCCCCAACGACATCACCGAGCAGACCCCGGCCTCCTTCGAGCCGACGCTCGACTACGTGGTCGTCAAGGTCCCGCGGTTCGCGTTCGAGAAGTTCCCGTCCGCCGACGCCACGCTGACCACCACCATGAAGTCGGTCGGCGAGGCCATGGCGATGGGCCGCAACTTCCCCGAGGCGCTGAACAAGGCGCTGCGCTCGCTGGAGAAGAAGGGCTCCCAGTTCACCTGGGTCGGGGAGGTGGGGGGCGGCAAGAGCAAGGACGAGCTGCTGGCGAAGGCCCAGATCCCCACCGACGGCCGGATCAACACCGTCATGGAGGCGATCCGGGCCGGCGCCACCCCCGAGGAGGTGTTCGCCGCCACCAAGATCGACCCGTGGTTCGTCGACCAGCTCTTCCTGATCAACGAGATCGCCGTCGAACTCGCCGAGGGCGACAAGCTCGACCCCGAGCTGCTGCGCCACGCCAAGCGGCACGGCTTCTCCGACCAGCAGATCGGCGAGATCCGCGGCCTGAAGGCCGACGTGGTCCGCGAGGTGCGGCACGCGCTCGGCATCCGCCCGGTGTTCAAGACCGTCGACACCTGCGCCGCCGAATTCGCCGCCAGGACCCCGTACTTCTACTCGTCCTACGACGAGGAGAACGAGGTCGCGCCGCGCACCAAGCCCGCCGTGATCATCCTGGGCTCCGGCCCGAACCGGATCGGCCAGGGCATCGAGTTCGACTACTCCTGCGTGCACGCCTCCTTCGCGCTCGCCGACGCCGGGTACGAGACCGTGATGGTCAACTGCAACCCGGAAACCGTCTCCACCGACTACGACACCTCCGACCGGCTGTACTTCGAGCCGCTCACCCTGGAGGACGTGCTGGAGATCGTCCACGCCGAGCAGCAGGCCGGACCGCTGGCCGGCGTCATCGTGCAGCTCGGCGGCCAGACCCCGCTGGGCCTGGCGCAGGCGCTCAAGGACAACGGCGTGCCGGTGGTCGGCACCTCGCCCGAGGCGATCCACCTCGCCGAGGAGCGCGGCGCGTTCGGCCGGGTGCTGAAGGACGCGGGCCTGCCCGCGCCCAAGCACGGCACCGCCTTCTCCTTCGACGAGGCCAAGGCCATCGCCGACGAGATCGGCTACCCCGTGCTGGCCCGCCCGTCCTACGTGCTCGGCGGCCGCGGCATGGAGATCGTCTACGACGAGGCCTCGCTCGCCTCCTACCTGGAGCGGCACGCCGGTCTGATCTCCGAGCACCCCGTGCTGATCGACCGTTTCCTGGACGACGCGGTCGAGATCGACGTGGACGCGCTGTACGACGGCGAGGAGCTGTACCTCGGCGGCGTCATGGAGCACATCGAGGAGGCCGGCATCCACTCCGGCGACTCGGCGTGCGCGCTGCCGCCGATCACCCTCGGCGGCTTCGACATCAAGCGGCTGCGCTCCGCAACCGAGGGCATCGCCAAGGGAGTTGGCGTCCGCGGACTGATCAACATCCAGTTCGCGCTGTCCGGCGACATCCTGTACGTGCTGGAGGCCAACCCGCGCGCCTCCCGCACCGTGCCGTTCACCTCCAAGGCCACCGCCGTGCCGCTGGCCAAGGCCGCCGCCCGGATCTCGCTCGGCGCCACCATCGCCGAGCTGCGCGCCGAGGGCCTGCTGCCCAAGGAGGGCGACGGCGGCACGCTGCCCGCCGACGCGCCGATCTCCGTCAAGGAGGCCGTGATGCCGTGGTCGCGCTTCCGCGACGTGCACGGCCGCGGCGTGGACACCGTGCTCGGCCCCGAGATGCGCTCCACCGGCGAGGTCATGGGCATCGACCGGGTCTTCGGCACCGCCTACGCGAAGTCCCAGACCGGCGGGTACGGCGCCCTGCCCACCAGCGGCAAGGTGTTCGTCTCGGTGGCCAACCGCGACAAGCGCAACCTGGTCTTCCCGGCCCGCGCGCTGGTCGGACTCGGCTTCGAACTGCTCGCCACCACCGGCACCGCCGAGGTCCTGCAGCGGGCCGGCATCCCCGCCACCGTGGTGCGCAAGCACTCCGAGGGCGAGGGCCCGAACGGCGAGAAGACCATCGTCCAGCTGATCCACGAGGGCGGCATCGACCTCATCATCAACACCCCGTACGGCACCGGCGGCCGCATGGACGGCTACGAGATCCGCACCGCCGCGGTCTCCCGCGCCGTCCCCTGCCTGACCACCGTGCAGGCGATGGGCGCGGCCGTGCAGGGCATCGACGCGCTGCACCGCGGCGAGGTCGGCGTGATGTCGCTGCAGGAGCACGCGGCGCTGATCAACTCCGGCCGCAACTAGGCCGACAACCGTGGGGGGCACACCGCACGCCGGGTGCCCCCCACGTCCATGCCCGAGCCCAGCCAGCCGCCCCCTGCCGTCGGAGGACTCACGTGTACAAGCTGCTGTTCAACCTGCTGTTCAAGAAGATGGACCCGGAAAAGGCCCACCACCTGGCGTTCTTCTGGATCCGGCTCGCGCACTCGGTGCCCGGCCTGCGCTCGTTGGTGCGGGCCGTGCTCGCCCCGCGCGACCCCAGGCTGCGCACCACCGCGCTCGGCCTGGACCTGCCCGGCCCGTTCGGCCTCGGCGCCGGCTTCGACAAGAACGGCATCGGCATCGACGGCCTGTCGATGCTCGGCTTCGACTACGTCGAGATCGGCACCGTCACCGGCGAGCCCCAGCCCGGCAACCCGGCGCCGCGCCTGTTCCGCCTGGTCGAGGACCGGGCGCTGATCAACCGGATGGGCTTCAACAACCAGGGCTCCGCCCGGGTCGCCGCCCGCCTGGCCGGCCGCCCGCACACCAGCAACACCCCGGTGATCGGCATCAACATCGGCAAGACCAAGGTCGTCCCCGAGGACGAGGCGACCGCTGACTACCTGAAGAGCGCCAAGGCGCTTGCCCCGTACGCCGACTACCTGGTCGTCAACGTCTCCTCCCCGAACACCCCCGGGCTGCGCAACCTGCAGGCCGTGCAGGTGCTCGGCCCGCTGCTGTGGGACGTCCGCAAGGCCGCCGACGAGGTCACCACCCACCACGTGCCGCTGCTGGTGAAGATCGCCCCCGACCTCGCCGACGAGGACATCGACGAGATCGCCGACATGGCGCTGCACCTCGGCCTGGACGGCATCATCGCCACCAACACCACCATCGGCCGCGAGGGCCTGAAGACCCCCGCCGCGCGGATCGAGGAGATCGGCATGGGCGGCCTGTCCGGCGCCCCGCTCAAGGCCCGCTCGCTGGAGGTGCTGGAGCGGCTGCGGCGACGCACCGAGGGCCGCCTGGCGATCGTCTCGGTCGGCGGCATCGAGACCGCCGAGGACGCCTGGCAGCGCATCCTGGCCGGCGCCGACCTGGTCCAGGGCTACTCCGCGTTCATCTACGAGGGCCCGTTCTGGATGCGCAAGGTCCACAAGGGCCTGTCCGCGCGCCTGCGCGCCGCCGGCTACGCATCGATCGGCGAAGCGGTCGGCAAGGGCATCCGCTAGGGCCTGTCCGCCCGGCGACCACATTCTCAGGACGAGGAAAGACACCGATGACTGACACCACGCCGTTCGGCACCCGCCTGCGGACCGCCCTCGACACCCGCGGCCAGCTCTGCGTCGGCATCGACCCGCACGGCTCGCTGCTCACCGCCTGGGGGCTGAACGACGACCTCGCGGGTTTGGAGAGCTTCTCCCGCACGGTGGTTGAGGCGCTGGCCGACCGGGTCGCCGTGCTGAAGCCGCAGTCGGCGTTCTTCGAGCGCTTCGGCAGCCGCGGCATCGCGGTGCTGGAGCGCACCGTCGCGGAGGCCCGGGAGGCCGGCGCGCTGGTGCTGATGGACGCCAAGCGGGGCGACATCGGCTCCACCATGGCCGCCTACGCGGAGACCTTCCTGTCGCCGGACAGCCCGCTGTTCTCCGACGCGCTCACCGTCAGCCCGTACCTGGGCTTCGGCTCGCTCCAGCCGGCGGTCGAGCTGGCGCACCGGAACGGCTGCGGCCTGTTCGCGCTGGCACTGACCTCCAACCCGGAGGGCCACGAGGTGCAGCGTGCCATCGGCGCGGACGGCGAGAGCGTCGCGCAGGCCGTGCTGCGGCGGCTCGCGGCGGAGAACTCCGGTGCGGCGCCGCTGGGTTCGTTCGGCGCGGTGGTCGGCGCGACGCTCGCCGACGCGGGCGTGGACCTGGCGATCAACGGCCCGCTGCTGGCCCCCGGCGTGGGCGCGCAGGGCGCCACCGCGCAGGACCTGCCGCGGGTGTTCGGCGACCAGGTGCGCAACGTGGTGCCCAGCGTGAGCCGCGATGTGCTGAAGCACGGACCGTCGGTGGCGGCACTGCGACAGGCCGCGCAGGTGTTCGTCGATGATGTGAGGGCCGTCACAAACGCCTGACCCAGGGGTGGCCAACTCGGCTGATTTGCCCGGAAAAGTCCCGGGTCGGCCCCTGCTGACCTGGACTTTTCGTGTTCTTTTCCTGACGCGGCGGCCCAAGTTGGGTAGTGTCCGGCGGTAGGACGCCAGTTGGCGGTGGTTCCGGCCACCGTCGCAGGTCAGAGCCTGTGGCGTCCGGGCACAACCCAGTCATGGCTCATCCCTTCCATCCACACCTGAGGTGAACGGCGTGGCTCTTCCGCCCCTTACTCCCGAACAGCGCACCGCCGCGCTCGCCAAGGCCGCCGAGGCTCGCCGGAAGCGTGCCGACGTCAAGAACCGGCTGAAGCACTCGGGCGCCTCGCTGCACGACGTCATCAAGGCCGGCAAGTCCGACGACGAGGTCATCGGCAAGATGAAGGTCTCCGCGCTGCTGGAGTCCCTGCCGGGTGTCGGCAAGGTCCGCGCCAAGCAGATCATGGAGCGCCTCGGCATCTCCGAGAGCCGTCGTGTGCGGGGTCTCGGTACGAACCAGATCGCTTCCCTGGAGCGGGAGTTCGGCGGCGCCGCCTCCTGAACAGAGGCCGGTGTCGGCGGAACCTCCGCGATCCGGGATAATCGGTACATGAGTGAGCGTCCGCGGCTGACCGTGCTCTCCGGCCCCTCCGGGGTCGGCAAGAGCACGGTCGTCGCTCATATGAGGAAGCAGTTCCCCGAGGTCTGGCTGTCGGTGTCGGCAACGACCCGCCACCCGCGCCCGGGTGAGCGCGACGGAGTGCAGTACCACTTCGTCGACAACGAGCAGTTCGACAAGCTGGTCGCCAACGGCGAACTGCTGGAGTGGGCGGTGTTCGCCGGCAACCGGTACGGGACCCCTCGCCAGGCGGTCACCGACAAGCTCGACAAGGGCGAGCCGGTGCTGCTGGAGATCGACCTCCAGGGCGCCCGGCAGGTCAAGGAGTCGATGCCCGAGGCCCAGTTGGTCTTCCTGGCCCCGCCGAGCTGGGACGAGCTGGTGCGCCGGCTCACCGGCCGCGGCACCGAGTCGCAGGACGTCATCGACGAGCGGCTGGCAGCGGCCCGGGTCGAGCTCGCCGCCGAGGCGGAGTTCGACACGACGCTTGTCAACACCTCCGTCGAGCAGGTAGCGGCCGAACTGCTAGCCTTGCTCGGTGTAGCCTGACCGGATCGGCTGCATCCAGCCAATCCATGAAAACCACTTCGGAAGGTTCAGCGTGTCCTCTTCGATGACCGCGCCCGAGGGCATCATCAACCCGCCGATCGACGAGCTGCTCGAGGCCACCGACTCCAAGTACAGCCTGGTGATCTACGCGGCCAAGCGTGCCCGCCAGATCAACGCGTACTACTCCCAGCTCGGCGAGGGCCTGCTCGAGTACGTCGGCCCGCTGGTCGACACCCACGTGCACGAGAAGCCGCTGTCGATCGCGCTCCGCGAGATCAACGCCGGCCTGCTCACCGCCGAGGCGGTCGAGGGCGCCTGAGCCCCCAGCTGTCCGTTCGAGGGCCCGTCCGATGCCATGCGCATCGGGCGGGCCCTCGGCATGTGGGCGCGTGCGCGCGGGGAGGTGTGCGCGGTGACACGTCGCAGCGGCCCGGCGGCGGGTCGTAAGGTGGGCGGGTTGACCCGTCGTTAGGAGAATCGACCGCCATGACCGCGCCCCGTGTCGTCCTCGGTGTCAGCGGCGGGATCGCCGCGTACAAGGCCTGCGAACTGCTGCGCCGGTTCACCGAGTCCGGGCACCAGGTGCAGGTGGTGCCGACCGCCGCCGCGCTGCACTTCGTCGGTGAGGCGACCTGGGCGGCGCTGTCCGGGCGGCCCGCCGCCACCGAGACCTGGGAGCGGGTGCACGAAGTCCCGCACGTGCGGATCGGGCAGCAGGCCGACCTGGTGGTGGTCGCCCCCGCCACCGCCGACCTGCTCGCCAAGGCCGCGCACGGCCTCGCCGACGACCTGCTCACCAACACCCTGCTGACCGCCCGCTGCCCGGTGGTGTTCGCGCCCGCGATGCACACCGAGATGTGGGAGCACCCCGCCACCCAGGAGAACGTGGCCACGCTGCGCCGGCGCGGCGCGATCGTCATCGAGCCCGCCGTGGGCCGGCTGACCGGCGTGGACACCGGCAAGGGCCGGCTGCCCGACCCGGGTGAGATCTTCGCCGCCTGCCGGCGCGTGCTGGCCCGCGGCCCGCTGGAGCAGGACCTGACGGGCCGGCACGTGGTGGTCTCCGCGGGCGGCACCCGGGAGCCGCTGGACCCGGTGCGCTTCCTCGGCAACCGCTCGTCCGGCAAGCAGGGTTACGCGCTGGCCGCCACCGCCGCCGCCCGCGGCGCCAAGGTCACCCTGATCGCCGCGAACACCGCGCTGCCCGACCCGGCCGGGGTGGACGTGGTCCGGGCCGGCACCGCGCTCCAGCTGCGCGACGCGGTGCTGAAGGCCGCGACCGGGGCGGACGTGGTGGTGATGGCCGCCGCGGTCGCCGACTTCCGGCCCGCCGAGTACGCCACCGGCAAGATCAAGAAGGTGGAGGGGGTCGAGCCCGCGCCGATCGTGCTGGTCCGCAACCCCGACATCCTGGCGGAGATCTCCGCCGACCGGGCCCGCCCCGGACAGCTGGTGGTCGGCTTCGCCGCCGAGACCGACGAGGTGCTCGCCCACGGCCGCGCCAAGCTCGCCCGCAAGGGCTGCGACCTGCTGGTGGTCAACGAGGTCGGCGACGGCAAGGCGTTCGGCCAGGACACCAACAGCGCGGTGCTGCTCGGCGCGGACGGCTCGGAGGTCCACATCGCGGACGGCCCGAAGGAGATGCTGGCCGACGCGATCTGGGACCAGGTCGCCGCCCGACTCGCCGACGGGGCCGCCCGATCCGCCGGTTGAGGTCCACAACGCCCCGAATCGTCCCGGCAGTTGGGACTTGATTCGGGTTGTTCCGGGAGTGTTTCCGCCGGTTTCACCCGCATGTGATCCACATCGCGGACATGTTCGAGCCGCACAGAGAGTGTCCGTGATCGGTAGCCGACCGTTACACTCCACAGCAGGAATCAAGTCTTTCCGGATGCCTCGGGACTTCCGAGCGCATTCAGTCAGCAGCCGCTGCAACCCCAGGGAGCGCTGTGTCTCGCCGCCTGTTCACCTCGGAGTCCGTCACCGAGGGCCACCCCGACAAGATCGCTGACCAGATCAGCGACACCATTCTGGACGCCCTCCTCAAGGACGACCCGACCTCCCGCGTCGCCGTGGAGACCCTGATCACCACCGGCCTGGTGCACATCGCCGGTGAGGTCACCACCAAGGCGTACGCGCCGATCGCCCAGCTCGTCCGCGAGAAGATCCTGGAGATCGGCTACGACTCGTCGAAGAAGGGCTTCGACGGCGCCTCCTGCGGCGTTTCGGTGTCCATCGGCTCGCAGTCCCCGGACATTGCGCAGGGCGTCGACACCGCCCACGAGCACCGGGTCGAGGGCGATGTCGAGGACGAGCTGGACCGGCAGGGCGCCGGCGACCAGGGCCTGATGTTCGGCTACGCCTGCGACGACACCCCCGAGCTGATGCCGCTGCCGATCACCCTCGCGCACCGGCTCTCCCGCCGCCTGACCGAGGTCCGCAAGAACGGGACCATCCCGTACCTGCGCCCCGACGGCAAGACCCAGGTCACCATCGAGTACGACGGCGACCGCGCCGTGAGCCTGGACACCGTCGTGGTCTCCTCGCAGCACGCCTCGGACATCGACCTGGAGTCGCTGCTCACCCCGGACATCCGCGAGTTCGTGGTCGAGCCGGAGCTCAAGGCGCTCGCCGACGAGGGCATCAAGCTGAACACCGAGGGCTACCGCCTGCTGGTCAACCCGACCGGCCGCTTCGAGATCGGCGGCCCGATGGGCGACGCCGGCCTCACCGGTCGCAAGATCATCATCGACACCTACGGCGGCATGGCCCGCCACGGTGGCGGCGCGTTCTCCGGCAAGGACCCGTCCAAGGTCGACCGCTCCGCCGCGTACGCGATGCGCTGGGTGGCGAAGAACATCGTGGCCGCCGGCCTCGCCCGCCGCGCCGAGGTGCAGGTCGCGTACGCGATCGGCAAGGCGGAGCCGGTCGGCCTGTTCGTGGAGACCTTCGGCACCGAGGCCGTTCCGGTGCAGAAGATCCAGGAAGCCGTCAGCAAGGTCTTCGACCTCCGCCCGGCCGCGATCATCCGCGACCTGGACCTGCTGCGCCCGATCTACGCCCAGACCGCCGCGTACGGCCACTTCGGCCGTGAGCTGCCGGACTTCACCTGGGAGCGGGCGGACCGGGTGGACGCGCTGAAGGCCGCTGTCGCCGGCTGAACGCTTTCTTGATCACGCCTGATCACGCGTGAATGCCCGATCTTGCCTGATTGCGCCGCCCGTCGAGGGGTCTTCCCTCGGCGGGCGGCGTCGTCGTTGTGTCGGGGGTGTCCGCTAGGTTTGGGGGCGTGAGCAGCGCGGACGGGGCCGGGGAGCAGTTGGCGTTCATCCGGGAGACGGTGCGCCGGGCGAAGCCCCGGGCTGCGCGCGGGGTCGTCCTGGCGGAGCGGAAGCCGGTGGCCCGGGTGCTGGTCGACAAGGGCGTGCTGAGCCTCGACCAGTACTTCGACTACGCGGTGCCCGAGGCGATGTCCGAGGACGCGCGGCCCGGCGTCCGGGTCCGGGTCCGCTTCGGCGGGCGGGTCGGTGCGCACGGGCGGCGCGAGGGCGGCGCGCTGCACGACGGGTTCATCGTCGAGCGGCGGGACGACTCCGACTATGCGGGCCCGCTGGCGCCGCTGGCACGGGTGCTCTCGCCGGAGGTGGTGCTGACGCCCCGGCTGCTGCGGCTGTGCCGGGCCGTCGCCGACCGCTACGCGGGGACGCTGGCGGACGTGCTGCAGCTGGCGATCCCGCCGCGGCACGCCGGGGCGGAGGGCGAGCCCTCGCCGCGGCCGCTGCCGCCGCCCGGGGCTGCGGCGGTGGGGAGTTGGGAGCGGTACGCGCACGGGGCGGACTTCCTGGCCTCGCTGGCGGGTGGGCATGCGCCGCGTGCGGTGTGGACGGCGCTGCCCGGGCCGGAGTGGCCGTTCGAGATCGCGCGGGCGGTGGCCGCCACGCTGTCCTCCGGGCGCGGCGCGCTGGTGGTGCTGCCGGACGGGCGTTCGGTGGCGCGGGTGGACGCCGCGCTGCGGGGGGTGCTGGGGGAGGGCCGGCATGCGGTGCTGGCCGCCGAGGCGGGGCCGCAGGAACGTTACCGGCGGTGGCTGTCGGTCAGCCGGGGCTCGGTGCACGCCGCGATCGGGACCCGGGCGGCGGTGTTCGCGCCCGTGCGCGATCTGGGCCTGGTGGTGGTGTGGTCGGACGGCGACAGCAGCCACAGCGATCCCAACGCGCCGTATCCGCACGTGCGGGAGGTGGCGTTGCTGCGCGCCGCGGAGGAGGGCGCGGCGATGCTGCTCGGCGGCGTCTCGATGACGGTCGAGGCCGCGCAGTTGGTGCGCAGCGGGTGGGCCCGGCCGCTGGCCGCGCCCCGTGAGGTGGTTCGGCAGGTCGCGCCCCGGGTGCGGACGGTGACCGAGCAGGACCAGGCGCGCGATGCGGCCGCGCAGGCCGCCCGGCTGCCCTCGGTGGCGTGGGAGACGGCGCGGGAGGCGCTGTCGCGCGGGCCGGTGCTGATTCAGGTCCCGCGACGGGGTTACGCGCCCCGGCTGGCGTGCGGGCGCTGCCGCGAGCCGGTGCGGTGTCGCGCGTGCGGGGGCCCGCTGGAGTCTCCGGCGGCGGACGCCGCGCTGGTGTGCGCGTGGTGCGGGACGGAGGAGAGCGACTGGCACTGCCTGGAATGCGGGTCGTTCCGGCTGCGGGCGCAGGTGGTGGGCGTGCGGCGGACGGCGGAGGAGCTCGGGAAAGCCTTCCCGCGGGTGCCGGTGCGCACGTCCGGGCGGGACGCCGTGCTGGCTTCGGTGCCTTCGTCGCCTGCGCTGGTGATCTCGACGCCGGGCGCGGAGCCGGTGGCGGAGGGGCCCGGGTACGCGGCGGCGCTGCTGCTGGACGGCTGGGCGCTGCTGAACCGTCCGGACCTGCGGGCCGGGGAGGAGACGGTGCGGCGGTGGCTGACGGCGGCGTCCCTGGTCCGCCCCGTGGGGGAGGGCGGGACGGTCGTGGTGGTCGCGGAGGCGGCGGCGCGGGCGGTGCAGGCGCTGGTGCGATGGGATCCCGCCGGGCACGCCGGGATGGAGCTCGACGAGCGGGAGGAGCTGCGGTTTCCGCCGGTGTCGCGGATGGCCTCGGTGACGGGGCCTGCGCAGGCGGTCGAGGACCTGTTGGGGCTGGTGCGGCTTCCGGACGGCGCGGACGTGCTCGGGCCGGTGCCAGTCTACGGGGGGCCGAAGGGGGAGACGGCGGAGCGGGCGCTGGTTCGGGTGGCGCCCGGGCAAGGCGCTGCGCTGGCTTCGGCGTTGAAGGCGGCGCAGATTGCTCGGCTGGCGCTGAGGGGGGCGGAGACGGTGCGGATTCGGGTGGATCCGACAGATATCGGCTGACGCGAGCGGAGGGGTGCGGGTTCAGGGGCGCGGGGAACTGCGCGACAAGCGCAAGGCCTGTCCGTAAGGTCGCGGAGGTCGCGATCAAGTGCAGGTCATTGTCCTGCGTCGCGATCTTGCGGTCGGGTGCGTTCCCCTGCGCGCAGTTCCCCGCGCCCCTGTTTTCGCGCCCAACCGCTCGCGCGAATCTCCCCGCGCCCCTGATTTCGCACCCAACCGCTCGCGCGAGCCCCTATCGGGTGCGCTGGGGCATCAAGGGGCTGGCCTGGCGGGCCTGGGGGATCGGGGGGCGGGGGGTGGGGGGTGCCGGAGGCGCCGTCTCGGTTTCGCGGGGGGTGGGGAGGAGTTCGGTGGTGGGGCGGCGGACGCCGTAGCGGCGGTGGACGGCCTGCTTGGTGACGCCGAGCGCGGAGCCGACGGAGTCCCAGGAGAAGCCGAGGGCGCGGTCGAACTCGACGGCGGCGGCGACCAGGGTTTCGACGCTTTCGCGCAGTTCCTGGGCGAGGCGGACGGTGGGGGCGGGGGCCCGGCCGTAGACCACGAAGCCGGCGGAGGTGCTGGGGCGGCGGGGGCGGTAGACGTTGCCCAGTTGGGCGGTGAGCGTGCGCAGGGCGTCGACCTGGCGTCGGACCCGTTCGATGTCCCGCACCAGCAGGTGCAGGGACGCCCTGGCCCGGGCGTCGTGGTTGATCTGCTCGGCCATGGCCTGGTTGCCACCTCTCGGTCGGGTCGCGTGCTCGGGGCGCTCGCGCGTCCCGGTCAATTCGCATTGACCAACGCACGTCGGGTCGTTGGGTCACGCCCGGAGTGCGAGTCGGCATTTGCCGGTGACCGCTCCGAACTGGTGACGGGGATTGCATAGACTTCCCCGTAGGTCGTTGTTCACTTCCCCGTTCCGGGTGCAGAGGGAGTCGCAGTCTTGGCAGTTCAGCCGATCCGGATCTTCGGTGACCCCGTGCTGCGGTCCACCGCGAAGCCGGTGGTCACCTTCGACAAGGAGCTGCGGAGGCTGGTGAAGGACCTCACGGACACCATGCTGGAGGCCCCCGGCGCGGGCCTCGCGGCGCCGCAACTGGGCGTCTCGTTGCGGGTGTTCACGTACAACGTGGACGGTGTGGTGGGGCATCTGATCAATCCGGACCTGTCGTTGACCGAGGAGGAGCAGGACGGCCCCGAGGGCTGCCTCTCGCTGCCCGGGCTGCGGTTCGACACCAAGCGGGCGTTCGGCGTGGTGGCGAAGGGCTTCAACATGTACGGGGACCAGGTGACGGTGGAGGGCACCGAGTTGCTGGCGCGGTGCATCCAGCACGAGACGGACCACCTGGACGGGATCATCTTCATCGACCGGCTGGACCGGGAGACCCGGAAGGCGGCGATGAAGGCGATCCGGGAGGCGGACTGGGGCGGGGCTCCGGCGCCGACGGTGAAGATCTCGCCGCATTCCACGTTCGGTGTCATTCGCTGACGAGTTTGGCGCCGCGCCTGAGCTCGGCGTCCACGAACCGCCCGTTCCCGACCTGAGTTTCGGTGGGATTGTCGGAGGGGCCGGTGAAGGCCCGGTCGAACGACGATCGTTTTCCGGCAATCCGATGTTCTGAGCAGCCGGTTTTCTGCTGATCAGTTGGACTTCAAGAAAGGCCCATGCCCGTGCGTCTCGTCTTCGCCGGCACCCCCGAGGTAGCCGTTCCCGCCCTGGACGCCCTGCTGGCCTCCCGGCACGAGGTGGTCGCCGTGGTGACCCGCCCCGACGCGCCGTCCGGGCGCGGGCGCAAGCTGGTGGCCAGCCCGGTCGCGCAGCGCGCCGAGGAGGCGGGCATCGAGGTGCTCAAGCCGGCCCGCCCGAGTGAGCCGGAGTTCATGGCCCGGCTGGCCGAGATCGCCCCCGACTGCTGCCCCGTGGTGGCGTACGGCGCGCTGATCCGCCCCGGTGCGCTGGAGATCCCGGTGCACGGCTGGGTGAACCTGCACTTCTCGCTGCTGCCCGCGTGGCGTGGCGCGGCCCCCGTCCAGCACTCGATCATGGCGGGCGACGAGGTGACCGGCGCGTCCACCTTCCGGATCCAGGAGGGCCTGGACGACGGCCCCGTGTTCGGCGTCCTGACCGAGACGGTGAAGCCCACCGACACCAGCGGCGACCTGCTCGGTCGGCTCGCCTACGCGGGCGCCGAACTGCTGGTGCGCACCATGGACGCCATCGAGGACGGCCAGGCCCGCCCCGAGCCGCAGCCCGTGGACGGGGTGTCGCTGGCGCCGAAGATCACCGTCGAGGACGCCCGGATCGAGTGGACCCACCCCGCGCTGCGGGTGGACCGGGTGGTGCGCGGCTGCGCGCCCGCGCCCGGCGCGTGGACCACGTTCCGCGGCGAGCGGCTCAAGGTGACCGGCCCCGTGCGCCTGCTGCCCGGTGAAGTCGCCCTCGCCCCCGGCGAGTTGGCCGTCAGCAAGAACAGTGTCCGGGTCGGCACCGGCAGCCACGAGGTGGAGCTCGGCGAGGTCCGCCCGCAGGGCAAGAAGGCGATGCCGGCCGCCGACTGGGCGCGCGGCGCGCGGATCGAGTCCGGCGAGCGCTTCGAGGGCTGAGGCCCGGCGGATGCCCGGGTTGGCCGGGTCTCGCCCTAGACTTCGGGGTGAGGCCCGGCCGCGCTGCCGGGCCGGACCTGATCCGCAGCACTTTGTTTCGAGGCACCCGTTGAGCACCCCCGCCGGCGCCAAGCGCGCCCCCCGTCCGCACCGCCGCCCCAAGAAGGACCCGGCCCGGATCGTCGCGTTTCGCGCCCTGCGCGCCGTTGACGAGCGCGACGCGTACGCCAACCTGATCCTGCCGTCGCTGCTGCGCGAGGCCGAACGCAAGGGCATGGAGCGCCGCGACGCCGCGCTCGCCACCGAACTGGTCTACGGCACGCTCCGCGGCCAGGGCACCTACGACGCGATCATCGCCGCCTGCGTGGACCGCCCGCTGCGTGAGGTCGACCCGCCGGTGCTGGACGTCCTCTCGCTCGGCGCGCACCAGCTGCTCGGCACCCGCATCCCCAGCCACGCCGCCGTCTCCGCGACCGTCGAACTCGCCCGCGTGGTGCTGGGCGACGGCCGCGCCAAGTTCGTCAACGCCGTGCTGCGCAAGATCAGCGCCCAGGACCTGGACGGCTGGGTCGCCCAGGTCGCCCCGCCGTACGAGGACGACGCCGAGGACCACCTCGCCGTCGTGCACTCGCACCCGCGCTGGGTGGTCTCCTCACTGTGGGACGCGCTCGGCCGCTGGCAGCCCGAGGACTCCGGCCGCTCCGCGATGGAACGCCTGCTGGAGGCCGACAACGCCCGCCCCGAGGTGACGTTGGTCGCCCGCCCCGGCCGCTCCGACGTCGCCGAACTGCGCGAGGCGCTGCCGGAGGCCGAGGACGGCCGCTGGTCCCCGTACGCACTGCGGCTCGCCGAGGGCGGCGACCCCGCCGGGCTGGACGCGGTCCGCGAGAACCGGGCCGGCGTCCAGGACGAAGGCAGCCAGCTGGTCGCCCTCGCGCTCGCCAACGCGCCCGTGGACGGCCCCGACCGGCTCTGGCTGGACGGCTGCGCGGGCCCCGGCGGCAAGGCCGCGCTGCTCGGCGCGCTGGCCGCTGCGCGGGGCGCTGCGCTGGTCGCCTCCGAGAAGCAGCCGCACCGCGCCCGGCTGGTCGCGCGTGCACTGAACGGCAACCCGGGGCCGTACGCGGTCATCACCGCTGACGGGACCCAAGGGGCTTGGCAGCAGGGCGCGTTCGACCGCGTGCTGGTCGACGTGCCGTGCTCGGGCCTGGGCGCGCTGCGCCGCCGCCCCGAGGCGCGGTGGCGCCGGCGCCCCGAGGACATTGCCGGATTCGGGCCGCTGCAGCGGGAGTTGCTGCGGAGCGCGCTGGACGCGGTGCGGGTCGGCGGCGTGGTCGGCTACGCGACGTGCTCGCCGCACCTGGCCGAGACGCGCGCCGTGGTGGACGACGTGCTGCGCGGCCGGGAGGACGCGGAGTGGGTCGACGCCCGGCCGCTGCTGCCGGGAGTGCCGGCCCTGGGGGACGGGCCGGACGTCCAGTTGTGGCCGCACCTGCACGGGACGGACGCGATGTACCTGGCGCTGCTGCGGCGTACCGCCTGACGGCGCGCACCACCAGGGGCGCGTGGGGGTACCTCCCGGCCCGCCAGGGCTGGGGGAGAACCCCCGCGCCCCTGGTGGTGCACCTGCCTGCGTTTCGCGTCAGGCCTCGACGAGGGCCGTGAGGAGGCGTTGGAGGCCGCGTTCGAAGGTGGTGTCCGGGGCGGGCGGGGCGGCGCTCTGGGCGAGGGTGGCGGCGAGGTGCGGGTACTGGCCGGTGGCGGTGGCGGCCTGGAGGTAGCGGACCAGGTCGGCGAGCCAGCGGTGGTCGGAGGCCGTGGAGCGCTGTTGCCAGTCGGTGAACTGGCAGACGTAGCCCGTCAGTTGGGAGAACGCCTCCATCTTCGCGGTGCCGTTGAGCGGGGTGTCGGCGAGTGCGGCGAGGTGGTATTCGGTGACTCGCAGGCCGTTCGGGCCGAGGCCGGGGCGGTGGGCGATCAGGGTGGTGGCCCAGGTGTGCCGGGCCAGGATCGTCCGCAACTGGTGGGCGAGCAGGGTGAGATCGGCCCGCCAGTCGCCGGTGGGCTCGGGGAGGTCGTACTCGCCGGCCAGCAGGTCCAGCATCAGGTCGAACAGATGCTCCTTCTTCGGCACGTAGTTGTACAACGACATGGTGCCGGCGCCGAGTTCGGCCGCGATCCGGCGCATGGTCACCGCGTCCAGGCCCTCGCGGTCGGCGATGCCCACCGCCGCCCGGGCGATCGAGGTCCGGCTGTGTGCCGGACGCGGCCCGCGGCCGGAGTGCTCCGGGCGCAGCCAGATCAGCTCGGGTTCCTCGTCGGACGGCATGGTTGGATCACCTCGGCGGTCAGTCTACGCAAGTGACGAACGCATTCCCCTGCGGGCAGCAGGGGCGGCGTCCTACCGTGGGGCCCGCCGAATGGCAGAACGTCAGAAGAGGGGCTGGGCATGGACATTCCGCTGGTGGATGCGGTGGCGGCGGTGCGGGACGAGTTGCTGGCGGCGGCCCGCGCCGGGGGTGAGCACCCGGATCTGGTGTTCGCGGTGGGGCCGGTGGAGATGGAGTTCGAGGTGGAACTGCGGGCCGACACCAAGGCGAAGGGCGGTTTCAAGATCTTCGCGGTCGGCGCGGAGGTCGAGGCGGGCGCCTCCCGCGGCCGTACCCATCGGGTCTCCTTCACGCTCACCCCGCGTGCCGCGAACGGCGGCGACCTGCTGGTGCACGGCGACCCGGCCCGCCCGTCGGGCCCGGGCGACACCTCGGACCGCATCCTGGACTGACGCCCTGTTGGGGCATGGGGGATCCGCCGTTTTCCGGTGGATCCCCCTCCGCATGTCCATGGACCTTTGCTCCGTACGGTGTACCCAGTAGTGTGATGCGCAGCGCTACTACGTACGATGTACCGAGAAAGGGCCTGCCATGAGCGACCCGGTCATTGCCGTTCGCGGCCTGTGCAAGACCTTCGGCGCCACGCGCGCGCTGGACGGACTCGAACTCGACGTCCCGGAAGGGGCGGTGTGTGCTCTGCTCGGGCCCAATGGGGCGGGGAAGACCACCTTGGTGCGGATCCTGGCGACGCTGGTGCGGCCGGATCGGGGGGAGGCCCGGGTGTGCGGGCACGAGGTGCGGCGGGAGGCCGTGGCGGTGCGGCGGGCGATCGGTCTGGCCGGGCAGTATGCGGCGGTGGAGGAGGGGATCACCGGCCGGGAGAACCTCGAACTGCTCGGCAGGCTGCACCACTTGGGCGCGGCGAAGGCCCGGAGCCGGGCGGCGGAGCTGCTCACGGAGTTCGGGCTGGAGGAGGCCGCCGGCCGCCTGGTGCGCGGGTACTCGGGCGGGATGCGCCGTCGGCTGGATCTGGCGGCGAGCCTGATCACCCGGCCGCGGGTGCTGTTCCTGGACGAGCCGACCACCGGGCTCGACCCGCGCAGTCGGCGCGAAATCTGGTCGGCCGTACGGGAGTTGACCGCGCAGGGCTCCACCGTCCTGCTGACCACGCAGTACCTGGACGAGGCGGACCGGCTGGCCGATCGGGTCACCGTCCTGGACCGTGGCCGGGCCGTCGCCGACGACACCCCGCAGCGGCTCAAGGCCGCGATCGGCACGCTGGTCGAAGCCACCCTGCCCGAGGACGCCGATCTGGAACGGGCCCGCGCCGTGCTGGCCGTGCTGACCGGCGGCGTGCCCGCCGTGGACGCCGCGCAGTATCGGGTCAGCGCCGTCTCCGACCCGAACCGATCGCTTGTTCTGCCGTACCTGGTGCGGGAGTTGGACGCCGCCGGGGTGGTCGCCGTGGACGTGGCGGTGCGCACTCCCTCGCTGGACGACGCGTTCCTGGCGCTGACCGGCGCGGACCGGACGGAGGTTGCCGCATGAGCGCGATGACGATGCCCGTGGACGCCGCCGCCTCGGCGCGGCGGATCCTGCTGATCTACCGGCACTCGCCCGGCCTGCTGCTCTCCTCGCTGATGGTGCCGGTCGCCATGGTCGGGGTGTTCGGGTACGTGTTCGGCAGCGCGATGAACGTGCCCGGCGGCGGTTACCGCGAGTACCTGATGCCCGGCCTGTTCGCGATGGTCGCGGTGAACGCCGTGATGCCCGCCATGGTCGGCGGCGCGCGGGACGCCGGGCGGGGCGTCACCGACCGGCTGCGGTCGATGTCGGTGTCCCGGCTCGGCCTGCTCACCGGGCAGGCGCTGGCCGACCTGCTGGTGGCCGTCGTCGTCCTGGTGCCGACCGCGCTGGTCGGCCTGGCGGCGGGCTGGCGGATCCGGCACGGACTCGGCCCGGCGCTCGGCGCGTTCGGCCTGCTGCTGCTGTTCCGGTTCGCCTGCGGCTGGCTGGGCACCGCGCTGGGACTGGCCGTCGGCAAGGAGGAGACGGCCGGTCAACTCGCCGTCCTCACCATCCCGTTCTCGATGCTGACCAGCGCGTTCGTCCCCACCGGCGGGATGCCCGGATGGCTGGCCGCGGTCGCCGAGTGGAACCCGGTCAGCGCCGTGGTGGAGGCCGGCCGGCAGCTGTTCGGCAACCCGTCCGCGCCCGGCGGCGCCTGGCCCGCGCAGCACCCGGTGGCCGCCGCGCTCTGCTGGTGCGCGCTGCTGCTGGCGCTCGCGGTGCCGCTCGCCGTGCGGAACTTCGCGCGCGCCGGGCGCTGACGTAGCGTCAATCCCGATGAAGACGTCGGGTGCTGGACAATTCCGCCGGTGCGGCAGAGGGTTGGGGTCATGGAGTACACCCACCTCGGCCGCACCGGCCTGTCCGTCTCCCCGCTGTGCCTGGGCACCATGAACTTCGGCGTGCACACCGAAGAGACCGACGCGCACCGGATCATGGACGCCGCGCACGGGCACGGCATCAACTTCTTCGACACCGCCAACGTCTACGGCTGGGGCGAGAACAAGGGCCTCACCGAGACGATCATCGGCAACTGGTTCGCCAAGGGCGGCGGCCGGCGGGAGAAGACCGTGATCGCCACCAAGCTCTACGGCGACATGGGCGACTGGCCCAACGAGGGCCGGCTCTCCGCGCTCAACATCCGCCGCGCCGTGGACGCCAGCCTGCGTCGCCTGCAGACCGACCACATCGACCTGTACCAGATGCACCACATCGACCGGGCCACCCCCTGGGACGAGATCTGGCAGGCGATGGAGGTGCTCACCCAGCAGGGCAAGATCATCTACGTCGGTTCGTCCAACTTCGCCGGCTGGCACCTCGCCCAGGCCCAGGAGGCCGCCCGGGCCCGCCACTTCCTCGGCCTGACCAGCGAACAGTCGCTCTACAACCTGATCGAACGCAGCGTCGAGCTGGAGGTCGTCCCCGCCGCCCAGCACTACGGTCTCGGCCTGATCGCCTGGTCGCCGCTGCACGGCGGCCTGCTCGGTGGCGTGCTGCGCAAGGAACGCGAGGGCGTGCGCCGCACCCAGGGCCGGGCCGTTGACACCCTCAACGAGCGGCGCGAGCAGATCCAGGCGTACGAGGACCTGTGCGAGGAACTCGGCCACCAGCCCGGCGACGTCGCGCTCGCCTGGCTGCACAGCCGCCCGGCCGTCACGGCGCCGATCGTCGGCCCCCGCACCGAGGAGCAACTGGAGGCCGCCGTCCGGTCGTTGGACGTCGAGCTGGACGCCAAGACGCTGGAGCGGCTGGACGAGATCTTCCCCGGCTACCGCACCGCCCCCGAGCACTACGCCTGGTGAGCCGCCACCCCCGGGGGCCGGCTGCGCTCCCGGGGGCCAACGATCAGTGCGCGGCCGGGAGTTGGGAGGGTGACTGCTCGGCCGGGGCGTGGGTGAGCAGGCACGGGTCGCCGATGTCCGGATCGCCGACGAAGACGAACAGTGGCAGCCGGCGCTGCTCGCGCTGGACGTGGAAGCGCCGGCGGTGGGCGGTGGGCGCCGAGGTGGTCGCCGGGGAGGGGCATCGTCGCAGGTGGGAGGGCGGTCGGCGGTGTCGCGGGCGAGGGTGCGCGGGATCGGGATGAAAGTACGTCAGGATGACCGGGTGAAGCCGATCAGCCATGCGGTGCCCTACTACTCCCAGTGGGAGTCGCCCGAACTCGTGCCCGACATCCTGGACGGCACGCTGCGGGCCGCCGACGACCCGCTCTGGGAGCGTTCGGGCGCGGCCGACGAAGCCGAGTACGAGTACTGGTCCTGGCGGCTGTGCGGGATGGCCTGCCTGCGGATGGTCCTCGACCACTGGTGGGGCATCGCCCCCGGGTCCGTACGGCTCGCCGAGGAGTGCGAGCTGGCCGGCGCGTACATTCGGCACCCCGACGGACGGCTCGACGGGCTGTTCCACTCACCGTTCGCCTCGTACGTCCGCGCCCGCTGGGGCCTGGACGCCCAGGCGATCAGCCCGCTGCCCGTCGACCGGCTGCCGGAGGAACTCGCCCGGGGCGTCCTCCCGATGATCTCCGTCCACCCCGCCATCCGGACCCTCGCCCCCGAGGTCCCCCGCCCCGGCGGCCACCTGGTGCTGGCCGTCGGCGCCGACGACGACGCGCTGTACATCCACAACCCGTCCGGCTACCCCGACGACTCCCAGCGCGCCGCCCGCGTCCCCTGGGCCGACCTCGACCGGTTCTACGCCGGCCGCGGCATTCTGCTCGGGCCGCCGCCGTACTGACACTTGTACGGCGGTCGGCTTGTGGGAGGTCGGCTGTCGGGGGAGTCGGCGGGGCTTTGGTCGGCAGGCTCGTGGGTGATCAGGAGGCGTTCGGCAGGCCGATCGGGGTGGTGGGCGGCAGGTCGGCGCGACAAGCGGTGGAGATCGGGCGGAGCGCGTCGGCGAGTTCGTCGAGCTCCGTGCGGTGGAAGTGCGTCCAGACCCGGGACGCGGCCAGGTCGGTGGCGGCCTCCAGGGCGAGGTGACGGCGGCGGCCCTCGGTGGTCAGCGAACCGTCCGCGGCCAGCCACTGACGCTCGATCAGGCGCTCCGTCGCCTCGTCCCACTCGGCGTCCGTCCAACCGCGGTGCGGCTGCATGGTCTCCCGGCGGGTGTCCAGCGCGCAGCGCACCACCAGTGCCTCGCAGCCGTCGAGCCCCTCGGCGACCAGTGCCGCCACGTGCCCGTCGCCACGGTGCTCGCGCAGCACCGTAGTGGCCTGCCACAGCCGGGCCAGCCGCCCGTCCTGCGCCGGAAGCGCGGCGTTGGCGGCGGCCAGCACCCGGCCCGCGCAGTCCAGGCCCTCGACGGCGCGCTCCAGCAACTCCACCGAACGGTCGATCAGATCCGGCTTCACCTCCACGAGCACCCGCCCGAGCGCGCCGGTCGCGCCCTCCACCCGGGCCTGCAGCGCCCGTTCGGGTGTCGCGCGCCCCCAGATCTCCGGCAGCGCCCGCTCCACCATCTGCGGCGCGAAGTTGAAGAACGCCGCCACCACCGGCGCGGCCTCAACCGCCCCCAGCGGGGCCGACCGCCCGCCGAAGTAGCCGCGCCAGTACCCCCGCAGCCCCGCCGCCTCGTACGCGGCCCGGGCCTCCGGCGAGAAGTACGTGAGCGCGTGAACGGGTTCGAACAGCCACCACAGGGCACGTGCGGGGTGGACGACCTGGGTCATCGGACGCCTTTCGGTGAGGGTCGAGCTGTGCGGTTCAACTGCTTCGTGAGCCTGCCAGAGCGTTTCGGCGGCGGGAAGGGTTCTTGTTTCGGCCGTGTGAACTTCCGTGCCCTGCTGCTCCGGGTCGGTGCCGGTGGTGCGGGTCGGGCGTACGGGATCGGGATCGGCCGGCTGCTGCCGGTGGTCAGGGTGGCTGCGGCGCAGGGGAGTTGGATGGTGGGAGGAGTTCGGCCGGCTACTGGTCCACCGGTGGCATCGCGAGCGGGTTGACCGGCATGTGGGTGCGACAGAGTGCGGCGATCGGCTTCAAGAGGGCAGCCAGGTGGTCGAGTTGGTCCTGTGGTGTGCTCTCCCAGACGCGTCCGGCGGCCAGGTCGGTGGCGGTCTCGATGGACCGGTGCCGGATGCGGCCGAGTTCGGTGACCGTCCCCCGGGCCGTCAGCCAGCCCCGCTCGACCAGTCGGGTCGCGGCGGCCTCCCACTCGGTGTCCGTCCACCCGCGCAGTGGTTGGAGCACCTCGCGGTCGGCGTCCAGCGCGCAGTGGAGCACCGGCGCCTCGCAGCCGTCCAGCCCGGCCGTGACCAGCGCCGCCACATGGCCGTCGCCGCGGTGCTCGCGCAGGACGGTGGCGGCCTGCCACAGTCGTCCGTACACGTTCACGGGGTGGGGGAGCACGGAGTTGGCGGCTGCCAGGACCCGGCCCGTGAAGTCGAGTCGGGCGACCGCCTCCTCCAGCGCGGTGGCCGCCGCGGCGACCTGTTCGGTCGCGACCGGTTCCAGCAGTCGGGCCAGCACTGCTTCCGAGCTCCGGAGGCGGGCGGCCAGCGCCTGTTCGGGGCTGGCGTGCGTCCAGACGTCCGGCACGGCCTGCGCGACCAGCGTCGGGGAGAAGCTGAAGAACGCGGCGACCACCTGTTGCGCGTCCACCGCGCCCAATGGAGCCGCGCGGCCGGCGAAGTAGCCGCGCCAACTGCCGTCCAGCCCCGCCGCCTCGAAGGCCGCCCGGCTCTCGGGCTGGAGGAAGGTGACGGCGTACACCGGTTCGAAGAGTCGCCACAGTGCGCGGGCGGGGTGGACGGTAGCGGACATCGGGAGACCTTCCTCGGAGGGGCCTTGTCGGATTGAGGGCCAGTCGGATTGGCGGGCGGTCGGATTGGTGGGCAGTAGTCGGATTGGTGAGTGGTTGGCTTGAGGGGTGGTCGGTTTGAGGGGTGATCGACTTGAGGGCGGTCGATACAGGGGCTGATGGCCACGGCGGCGGCCCCGGTAACCTCGACCGGGTGTGATGACGGTCACCCGGGGGTTGCGGGGTGCGGTTGTCGGTGACGGGGCGCGGGATGATGGGACGGAGTTGCCCGTTTCCCGCGGCGTCCCAGCCTCCCTGCACGAAGGTGGTCGATCATGGCCCAGATCAGCCCCAGCATCCTGTCCGCGGACTTCGCCCGCCTTGCCGAGGAAGCCGAGGCGGTGCGCGGCGCGGACTGGCTGCACGTCGATGTGATGGACAACCACTTCGTCCCCAACCTCACGCTGGGCGTGCCGATCGTCGAATCCCTGGCCCGGGCCACCAGCACCCCGCTCGACTGCCACCTGATGATCGAACAACCCGACCGCTGGGCCCCGCAGTACGTGGAGGCCGGCGCCGGCTCGGTCACCTTCCACGTGGAGGCCGCCGCCGCGCCCGTCCGCCTCGCCCGCGAGATTCGCGCCAAGGGCGCCCGGGCCTCGATGGCACTCAAGCCCGCCACCCCGATCGAGCCCTACGAGGACCTGCTCCCCGAACTCGACATGCTGCTGATCATGACCGTGGAACCCGGCTTCGGCGGCCAGGCCTTCCTCGACATCATGCTGCCCAAGATCCGCCGCACCCGGCAGCTGATCGACAAGCACGGCCTTGACCTCTGGCTCCAGGTGGACGGCGGCGTCGCCCCCGCCACGATCGAGGCCTGCGCGGAGGCCGGCGCGGACGTCTTCGTCGCGGGCTCGGCGGTGTACGGTGCGGCGGACCCCGCCGAAGCGATCAGGGCCCTGCGGGCCCAGGCGGAGACGGCGACGGCGGCGGCGGGGTGGGGGTGCCGGCACTGATCGCCGACCGCGAGTCGCTGGCCGCGAGCTGCTGAGTCGCGAGTCGCTGGTCGCGTGGCGGGCCGGGGATGGGTGGCTACGGGGGCGGGGGCCCGTTTTGGTGGTGGTCGTTCGGGGCGGACGGTGACGGCGGCTGGGTGGGCCTGCCGACGCTGGCTGTCCGGGCCGGGGGCCGGGGGCGGGGGCGGTAGCAGTGGGGGCCGGGGCCTTGCTGGTGGTGGCTGTCCGGGGCGGACGGTGACGGCGGCCACGGGCCGCTGGCCGCGAGCTGCTGATCGCGTGGCGGGCCTGGGCTGGGTGGGTGGCCACGGGGGCGGGTGACCTTGCTGGCGTTGGTCGTTCGGACAGCCCGGTGTAAGGGGTGGAGCGTGCCGGTGACGACGAGGCCCTCGCTGACCTCGCCGCCCTCACCGGCACCCGGCCCACCTTGGCCGCGAAGGCCCGCGACGACCAGGGAGCCGCGTGCGAACTCGCGCAACTGGTCCTCGGCCAGTGGACGGCGACCATGCCGACCGCTCTCCGGGAGGCGGCGTGAGCGAGCAGCACGTGTTCCGCAAGCGGATGCGCCGTGGCGCGGCGACGGCGGAGGAGTTCGGCTGGCGGCAGCTCGCCGGCCGACTCCAGGCACCGGTCCTGCACGCGCGCGTCCCTGCCGGCGAGGCGTACGACCAGTTGGCGTACGAGGACGTGTTCGCTCCCGGCCGGGCCGGGCACCTGCTGGGCGACCTCATCTCCGCCGCAGACGACGACCCGACCACGGTCGGCGCGGTCACCGGCCTTGTCGACGCCGTCTGCGACGACCTGATCGCCGCGGTGGCCACCAGCGGGCGCACCGCCGCCCTCGCCGAGTGCGTCCCCACCCTGTACACCGAGCGCATCCGCCCCGGCGGCCGTATCGACACCTGGTGGCTGAACGGCGACCTCACCCTCGCCCCCACAGGCGGTCCGGACCTGCTCGCCGTGCGCGACATGGCCGGGTACACCATCACTGCCAACGGCACCCGCCTGCCCCTGGACGTCCCCGCCGCGATCCGCTCCGCCCGAACCGCTCTCGACCCGTCCGGCCGGTGGAGCACGGCCCTCACCCAGGGCGACCCCACCGAACCCAACATCGCCAACTCCACTGCTGGCGGGGCGTGCTGGCTGGACTTCGAGTACGCCGGCCGCAACACCCTCGCCGGAGAGATCGCCAACCTGCTGTGGTTGCAGGGCCGCACCGCCCTGGTCACCGGCGCGGCCACCGGCATCGGGGCCGCCACCGCCCGCGCCCTTGCCGCGGCCGGTGCGGCCGTCGCCATCGCCCACTTCGGCCAGATCGACCAGGCCCGCATCGTCCTGGACACCGTGCGCCGAGCCGGCACCGACGGCATCGAGATCAGCGCCGACCTCACCGAACCCGACGCCGCCGCCATGATGGCCGGCCAGATCCGCAACGAACTCGGCCCGGTGGACATCCTCGTCAACAACGCCGGCGCCTACCCGAGGACCCCGTGGGCGCAGACGGACGAAGCCGCCTGGGCGGCGGCGCTGGAGATCAACCTCACCGCCCACTACCGCACCTGCCGGGCCGTCACCCCGTCCATGACCACCCAGGGCTGGGGGTGGATCGTCAACGTCTCCCCCGTCAACGCCCGCACCGGACGAGCCGGACTGACCGCCTGCAGCGCCGCCAAGGCCGGACTCCTCGGCCTCACCGCCTCCCTGGCCAGGGAACTTGGCCCACATGGGATCACGGTGAACACTGTCCTTCCGGGGCGATCCAGGTCGACGCCGAGAACGCCCTCCCCGCCCGTCACCGCGCCCGTCCCGAAGACCAGATCGCCCGGCAGAGCGTCCCCCGCCGGGGCCAGCCCGACGACATTGCCGCCGCCATCGCCTTCCTCACCAGCCCGGCCGCATCCTTCATAACCGCCCAGGCGTTGCACATCGACGGCGGCTGGCTGCCCCACTGATCCACGACCGACCACCACCACGGAGAACACCATGAAGGAACGCGTCCGCGCCGTCCTGCTCACCGACCACGGCACGATGCTCGTCATCAACCGCATCCGCCCCGGCATCCCCCCGTACCAGGTTCTCGTCGGCGGCGGCGTCGAAGACGAGGACACCGACCTGAAGACCGCCCTGCTTCGCGAGATTCGCGAGGAGATCGCCGGCACCGCCACCGACCTGCGCCCCTTCCACCGGCTGACGAACGACAAGGGCGAGATCGAGCACTTCTACACCGCCCACATCAGCACCTGGAACTTCGACGACCGCACCGGGCCCGAGTTCTCCCGCGACGACCGCGGCGAGTACCTGCTCGAAGAAGTCCCTCTCACCGCCGACGCCATCAACGCGCTGAACCTGATGCCGCCCGAGATCAAGACCGCACTTCTGGACGCCCTCGCCAACGAAACCCTGCCCACCGCAGCGTAGGCGTCCTCCACGAAGCACTTCACCGCCCGCCGGGCGAAACCGCCGACTACACCAACCCGCCGCCATGGCCGCCGCCGGCCACGGCCTCACCCACACGAGCGCCGCCAACCTGCCGTCGCGAATCCTCATGGTGGGGTCGTCCACCGCAACAGGGCGCGGATGCCCGTTCGGGCCTGGGCCGAACCTGCCACCCTCGCCTGCAACGTCGGCATCCTCGCCTCTGAAAGGGTGTTCGATACCGATTTAGGCTGCCGCAGGCGGTTTCGGGCGGAGGTATTGCCCGGTTCTGTCCGGGCTGGCGGTCAGCCGGATGGTCATCGAGTTGACCACGGCCCACTGGATCATCGAGCGTGACCGGTCCGGCAGCTCCTCGTAGTCGCGGTGGAGCCGCCGGTACCGGGCCGTGATCCCGAACGTCTGCTCCACCCGCCAGCGGATCGGCTGCACGACGAAGCCTTTCTGCTCCTTGTCGCGGGCGACGACCTCGACATCGATGCCCAGGGCGGTGCCGTGCCTGACGACGGCGTTGTTGTACCCGGCGTCGACCCAGGCCTTGGTCACGCTCGGCCATCGGTCGGCAAGGACGTCGAGGACTTGCTTCCCGCCCGCGGAGTCCTGGACGCCGGCGGCGGTGACGATCAACACCAGGAGCAGGCCGAGGGTGTCGGTGGCGATGTGTCGCTTGCGGCCCTTCACGCGTTTGCCGCCGTCCCAGCCCTGGCTGTTGGCGGGGGCGTTGGACTGGGTGGCGAGGCCGACGCCGTTGCGCTCCATGGTCTGGATGAAGGCCTCAACGACCTTGTGGTCGAAGGTGCCCATCCGGCGGCTGCGGAACGCGGGGTAGAGGTGGTGTTCCAGCAACGAGTTGAGGTGGCGGAGGGAGGCGGCACCGAGGTGGCGCTGGCCGGCCTTCCACTCCTCGACGTACGGCTCGAACTGCATCGGGCCGTACTTCTGGATCCGCTCGGCTTTGCGCTGGCTCTGCCGTCCGGCTGCGTTGCGGTAGCGGATCTTGTACTCGTGCGGGCACCGCAGCCACCGACTCTCGGGGTGCTCGCACTCCTTGAAGAAGCTGCCCATGCCGCGGACGAGGTTGATGGTGGCCATGGTTGTCGACTCCCAGGTGCCTTGCTGACCTTTTGCTGACCCCGGATGGTCCGCCAAGCCCCTGAGCTGGGAAGAAACGTCAAAGCCGTGGTATGTGGTGGAACTTCATCGGCCGGACCGGCGAGGAGATCGCGCAGGCGCGGGACGACTGGGAGAAGGGTTCGCGCTTCGGCGAGGTGCACGGTTTCGACGGGGCCCGATTGCGGGCTCCGGTACTTCCCGACACCCCGCTGAAGGCGCAGGATTCCCATGTGCGGGTAGGCGTGACAGCGTCTGGTCGGATCGGTGCTGCCCTGTTGCCGACTTGTCCGACGTATCGTCAGATCATTGCGCGGGGCGGTTGAGTCAGCCGTGGTTGGGGTGGCTGCGGTTGATGAGGAACTCGGGCCCGTACACGTGTGTGTTGTCATGCGGTAGGGGCTTGGCCATCAACGCCTGCGCGGCCCCTTTCAGCGCGAACATCACATTGATCGACTGGCTCAGCGCGGAGGTGTCTCCGTCCCGCCATGCCGTCTCCAGGAGGTCGAGCATCTCGGTGTACTTGTCGTTGAAGGCGGCGAGAAGGTCCGGCACGTCGTCCGGGGGGTTGGGCCAGGACCCCTCCGTGAGCCTGCCCATGGGGTACGTCTCGGGGAAGGGAACCGGATCTCCGACCCAGTCGTACGCTGTGGGGCCGGAGGACGTGGGCACCAGCCGGTGTCCCTTCCAGATCTCACCGAAGCCGTAGTAGTGGGCCAGCTGTCCGTCGGCGGTGGGGTCGTCGGGCAGGTGGCTGGTGCCCTCTCCCTGCTCCTTGATCACATCGATCGACTCCGTGATCTGGTCGACCGAGGTGAACTTCTCCAGCGTGTTCCTGCCGATCCGCGCCTCCATCTGATGGCCCGACCCGATGGACGGTTCGACGTTCTTGAACGCGTCCCGCACCGCGTCGTAGAACTCGCCGATCGTGACCCACTCCTCCTGCAGGCGCGCGAGCGGGTTCTCGGGCATCTCGATCTCCATGAAGACCTCCCGGACGTACGTCTGGGTCAGCCCCTGGAGGTACACATCGATCGTCGGCCGCACATTGCCCGGCAGCTTGCCCGGATACGTCGGGGCCGCGGCGAGGATGCGCGGCGTCCCACCGATCGCCGACAGCATGTTGCACGCCATCCCCATGTGGTACATCTCGTCGTGGACGACGCTCTTGATCACGGCCTCGGCTTCGGAGCCCGCGGTCTTGATGGACCACATGCCGCACAGGTAGGGCGGCAGGGTCGACAACTCCAGGGCGATGGCGGACTGCAGACTCTCCTTGATCCACCTCAGGTCGTGATCGACCGCTGGGATCTTCATGAGTTCGGCGATCGGCACCGGCTTGGTGGCGAAAGTGGTCACGGCGGTTCCCGTTCTTTCGATGGAAGCGGCGGGCAGACACGGTCGACGTGGCCGGAGTTCGAGAAGAAGATCCGGCCGATCGCGACTGTTCCGTGCGAATCCGTGCGCCGCTGAGTGCGCATGCGATCGTTCCCGGGGCGGATTGCGACAAAAGCGGACAGATGCCTGAAGACTCCATCGGCGTACTCGCCGTCCGGCGCCGTGCGCGGACCCGCGCCCGCAGCCGGTCGTGGAACTCGGCGGCCAGACCCGCGGTCCCGGCACCGCCGGAAGAAGGCGCAGGCGCGGTCCCACGCGGGGAAGTCCTCCGGCACCGCCCGCAAGTGACGCCGCCCGCGACCAAGTAGCGCACGGCGTCGACCGGCTGACGGCGGCAGAAGCCCTCCGGGGCGGGCGCAGGCGCGTGCGGAGGGGCGGTCCGATGGCGGGCCGCGTGGCTGCTGTTCGTCGCTCGCCCGTCGATTCCGGTTGCCCCGGCGGTCACCGGTGGGGCGGGCGGGAAACTGGGCGGGATTTATGGCGGCTTAAGCGGCAGCTCCGAGGATGAGGGCATGACCCCCCAGCGACTCGCCTCCGACAGTCCGCAGGAGCTCATCGACCTCGCCAATCGCTTTGCCGAGGCGCAGGGGCTTCTGGCCGCCATGGAACTCGGTGTCTTCACCGAACTGCACGAACGTCCCGCCGATGCGGCGGAGTTGTGTGAGCGGCTGGGGTTGGTTCCCCGGCCCGCCACCGATTTTCTGCACCTGCTCGTCACCCTCGGGCTGCTCGAGGTCGAGGACGGGCGGTTCGTCAACAGCGGGGCGGCGGAGCGGTTCCTGGTGGCCGGGCAGGCCGGCTACCTGGGGAGCTCGCTCGGCTACTACAGCAGGCTGATGTACCCGTCCTGGTCGGGAGTCGCCGCCTCGCTCCGGGGTGGGGCGGGCGGGGCGGCCGGGGTGGACGGGAAGCCCCGCGGTGACGGGTGGACCAGTGGGTTCTACTCCTCCGTCGCCGACGACGAGGAGACCCTCTCCGACTTCCTGGACGGCCTGGACTCCTACAACTCGGTGCCGGGCGACCTGCTCGCCGACGCGCTGGACTGGTCGCGGTACCGGACGGTGCTGGACGTCGGCGGCGCCCGGGGCAACCACGTCGCGCACATCGCGCAGGCCGCGCCGCACCTGCGGGTCGGGGTGTTCGATCTGCCGCAGCTCGGCCCGTTCTTCGACCGGCTGATGGCGGGGGCGGGGCTGGCGGAGCGCGCCCGGTTCCACGGCGGGGACTTCTTCGCCGACCCGCTGCCGGTGGCCGATGTGGTGATCTTCGGTGACGTGCTGCACAACTGGTCGCCGGAGACCCGGCGGATGCTGATCGGCAAGGCCGCGCAGGCCGTCCGGCCCGGGGGCGCGGTGCTGGTGTTCGACCGGATGATGGACGACCGGCGCTCGGACCGGGCCAAGCTGATCGCCAGCCTGAGCATGTACCTGGCCACCCAGGGTGGGGGCTCGGAGTACCTGGAGTCGGAGTGCCGCGACTACCTTGCGGACGCCGGGTTCGTCGATGTCGGCACCGCGCCGTTCGGCACGGCCGGGCACGTGCTGGCGGTCGGGCACCGACCGGCCGGGGCGCGGTAGCGCCGCCGGCAGACGCGACACAGTTCGGCCGGGGAGGGCGAGCGCCCTCCCCGGCCATTGGCGTTCCCCGGGTGCCCCCGGCCGTTCGCGTTCCCGGGGTGCCCCCGGCCGTTCGCGTTCCCGGGGTGCCCCCGGCCGTTCGCGTTCCCGGGGTGCCCCCGGCCGAACTGTGTCACGTTCCCCGGATGCCGCGTCCGGGTGTGGCGGTCAGTCGGCGTCGGGGTCGGCCGCCAGCGTGCGGAAGCCGGGCTGGAGCAGCTCGACGATCTTCTCGGGGGCGGCGTCCTTGAGCGGGTCGAGTTCCAGCAGGTGGCGGCCGATCACCACGCCGAGGTGCGCGGTGATCAGCAGGGCGGCCCGCAGATCGGCGTCCTCGTCCTCGGGGAGGGCGGTGGCGATCTGCTTGATCTGCTGGCCGAAGATCGCCCGCATCTCGGCAGCGGCCTCGGGGTGGGTGAGCATCGAGCGGAGCATGGTCAGTGAGGTGGCGGGCATGCCGGCCAGCTTCACTCCTAGCCCGGCCAGCAGGAGTTCGCTGAGCGGTTCGGTGGCGTCCGCCTCCATCGACTCGGTGTCGATGCGGACGACCTGCCGGAACAGGCCTTCCTTGCTGCCGAAGTACTGCATGATCAGGGCGGGATCGACCTCGGCGGCTTTGGCCACGGTCCGCATGGTGGTCCGTTCGTAGCCGAGTTCACCGAAGATCCGGCGGGCCGCCTCAAGGATGCGGCGCTCCGAGTTGCGACGTCGTTCGGCCCGGGAGCGGGCAGGTCCGTTGGTATCCACGTATCGATATTACCCAAGCCCACTCAACGTGCGTTGACTCAGCTCGAGCCTTGGCTCTACGGTTGTTGAGTAAATCGGAGTCCTGGGTCGGCCGCCGGGTGCTCCGCCCTGCCCCCTGCCGTCCGGCAACCGCTCAGGCGGGTCCGGACCGGGCTCGACAAGGAGCGACATGAGCAATCGGAACGCCGTGGACACCAGTGCCCCGAAGGGGGCGCCGGACCGTTCCGCACCGGCCGAGACGCCGCCGGGCGCGCGCCGTCCGGGCCTGACCCTGGCGGTCATCGCGACCTGCTACCTGATGGTCGGCATCGACTCGACCATCGTGAACATCGCCCTGCCCAAGATCCAGGCCGCCCTGAACTTCTCTCCGGTCGGGCTGTCCTGGGTGATCAACGCCTATCTGCTGGCCTTCGGCGGCCTGCTGCTGCTCGGTGGCCGGGCGGGCGACATCTTCGGCCGGCGCCGGGTCCTGGTGATCGGCACCGTGCTGTTCACCCTGGCCTCCTTGCTCGGCGGCCTGGCCAATGAGCCCTGGCTGCTGATCCTGGCGCGTGCGCTGCAGGGCGTTGGTGCGGCGATGGCCGCCCCCGGCACCCTGGCGCTGATCGCCAGCAACTTCGCCGAGGGCACCCCGCGCAACCGGGCACTCAGCATCTACTCGGCGACCGCGGCCACCGGCACCTCGATCGGCCTGATCCTCGGCGGCATCCTCACCTCCTGGGTGTCCTGGCGCTGGGTGCAGTTCGTCAACGTGCCGATCGGCGTGGCGGTCGCCGTGCTGGCTCCGCTGTGCATCCGGGAGACCGCCCGCCAGAGCGGGCGCTTCGACTTCCTGGGCACCCTCACCGGCACGGCCGGCGTCGGTCTGCTGGTGTACGCCTTCATCCGCGTCCCGGCCAAGGGCTGGGGCGACGGGCTGACGGTCGGCTGCTTCGCCGTCGCGGTGGCCCTGCTGGTCGCCTTCGTCCTCGTCGAACGCAAGGTCGGCCACCCGATGGTGCCGCTCGCGCTGTTCAAGGACCGCACCCGCACCGCCGCCTACCTGAACATGCTGATGTTCACCGCGACGATCCTCAGCCTGTTCTACTTCCTCAGCCAGTTCATCCAGAACGTGCTGGAGTTCTCGCCGATCCGGGCCGGGCTCGCCTTCCTGCCGATGACGCTCGGCATGTTCGCGGTCGCCCGGGTCGTCCCCAAGATGCTCCCCAAGTACGGCGCCAAGCGCTTCATGGTCGCCGGCGCGCTGCTGATGACGGTCACCGCCGTCTGGCTCAGCCGGATCGAGGTGTCCGACAGCTACGCGGTCGGCGTGCTCGGCCCGATGCTGCTGTTCGGCGTCGGCGCGGGCTGCTGCCTGATGCCGACCAACGTGACCGTGCTCAGCGGAGTCCCGCCGCAGCTGGCCGGCGCCGCCTCCGGCGTGCTGCAGACCATGATGCAGCTCGGCGGCGCGCTCGGACTCTCCATCCTGGTCACCGTGTACGGCACCGCCAGCGACGACGCCGCCAAGCACCCCGGCGCCGGTGACGCCGTGCAGGAGGCGCACCGGGTGCTGACCCACGGTGTGCAGAGCGCCTTCACCGCCAGCATCGCCTTCGTCGGCTGCGCCCTGGTGATCGCCATGGTGCTGATCCGCACGCCGAAGCCCGCCGCCAAGGCCGGCTGATCCCGAACTGCCGGGCGCCCTGCTCCGTCTCCCCGGCCGGAGCAGGGCGCCCGGTGCCGTCCTCGGGCCCGTGCGGCGCCGGGAGCGCGGCGGCCGCCGGGCGAACGGGCCCCTTTGGGTCGGGTTCAGCGGCAGCCAATGTGCTGCACCGACCATGGCGGAAAACCCGATGGGAGGCACTCCGATGCGCGAACAGGACCGAACCGCGGCGGCGGCACGCACGTCCTACCTGACGGCCGGGCCGGCGGGGGACGGGCGGCCGTCGCTGTTCTGCTTCCACCATGCCGGCGGCAGCGCCTCGGTGTTCAACGCGCTGCGCACCGCGCTCCGGCCCGCCGTCGATGTCCTGCCGGTCCAACTGCCCGGCCGGGAGAACCGGTTGCGGGAGCCGGGGCCGGGCTCGATGGCGGAGCTGGTGGCGGTCCTCGACCGGCAGCTCGATCCCCACCTGGACGCTCCGCACTTCTTCTACGGCCACAGCATGGGCGCCCTGGTGGCGCACGACCTGACGGTCCGCCGGCAGGCCAGGGGGGCGCGGATCCCGGAGCGGCTGGTGGCCGGAGCGGCCAGGGCCCCGCAGCTGCCGCCGGCCTTCGCCGCCGCGTACGCGGACCCCGACGAGGAGCTGATCCGGAAGATCGTCGACTGCGGGGGGATGTCCCCGGAGCTGCTCGCCTACCCGGACTGGTACCGGCCGGCGCTCGACCTCACCCGGGCCGACCTGCGGCTGTGCGCGAGCCGGAGCACCGCACCGCCGCCGCCGCTGGAGTGCCCGGTCGACGTCTTCCACGGCGCCGCGGACCCGCTGGTGAGCGAGCCGGACGCGCGCGCCTGGGTCGGGTCGGGGGCCGCCGGCGGCGCGTTGCACCGCTTCGCCGGCGGGCACTTCTTCTTCCTGCGGGAATCCGCGGCGCCGTTCGCGGAGCGGCTCGGCGCCCTGGTCCGTGCGGCGGCGCAGCCGGCGGGGCGGACCGGAACGCGCCCGTCCCGGTAGGGGACGCCTACCGGGACGGGCGCGGATCTCGGCCGGCGCCGAGCAGGATCAGCCGTTGAGCGTGATGCGGAGGTTGACCGTCATCGTGGACACCGGGAGGATCAGGCCCCACTCCCGGATTCCGGTGAGTCCGAGGAACTTGCCCCCGGTGCCGACGGCGGGGAACCGGGCCCAGCCGCCGGCCAGCATGTCCTGGCGGTCGATGGTGCCGGCGGAGCGCAAAGTCCCGTCGGGAAGTTCGATGGCCTCCTCGTAATGCGTCATGAGGTGCCCGTTGGCCGCGACGTGAGTGGCCGTCACCATTCCGATGGTGTGTCCGATCGTGGCGCCTTCGGCGTCGTAGATCTCGTCGAAGTAGACGATTCCGTCCCCGACCTTCTGGATGGGCAGCGGCTCGTTCTGCCCGATGTAGTGGTAGCGGACCGTCTTTTCCGTCACGTTGTCGATGACGATGTTCGTCATGTCGCTCCCTGGTGCCTCGATGGGACATTCCTGCCGCTATGGTCGGTCCCGCTCCTAAAGCCCGGCCTTGTTCGGTCTTGTTCGGCCTTGTCCGGCCTTGGCCCGCAGACGGGCGCGCCGGTCAGCCGACGACCACCGACCGGTCGTCGGCGGTGAGGATTTCCTGGTGCAGATTGCGCAGCGCGGTTCCGGGGTCGATCCCGAGGTCGCGGCGGAGCGTCTCGCGGGCGGTCCGGTAGACGCGCAGCGCGTCGGCCCGGCGCTCGGAGCGGTAGAGGGCGAGCATCAGCTGCCGGTAGAAGGCCTCGCGGAACGGCTGGTCGACGGTGAGGGAGTAGAGCTGCCCGATGATCTCCCGGTGCCGGCCCAGCACCAGGTTGGACTCCATCATGATCTCGATGCATTCGAGCCGGTGCTCCTGCACCCAGGTGGCGAAGCCGTTGACGATCGGCCCGTCCCGCAGGTTTCCGAGGGCCGGCCCGTGCCACAGGCCGAGGGCCCGCTTGAATTCCGCGACGGCCCGCTCGTGTTCGTTCCGGTCGACGAGCTTGCGGCCGTTGCGCACCAGCCACAGGAAAACCTCGACGTCCAACTCGTGCGGGCCCAGGTGCAGTGTGTAACCGGAATGCTGGGTCTCTATTCTGCTGCCCGTGCAACCGGCCTCGATGAGGAACTTCCGGAGCTGGGAAACGTAGACGTAGAGTGCCGCCGTCGCGCGTGCCGGTGGACTTTCGCCCCAGAGCTCGGTGATCAGCTCGTTGATTCCCACGCTCTGTCCGGCCCTGGCCAGCAGCGCGGCGAACAGGATTTCCACCTTGCGGGCGCTCACCGACCGCCGCTGCTCGTGATTGTTCACGCACACCGGGCCGAGTACTTCGAAGATCGCTCTGTGGGGGGTCGCGACGACAGCCGGACGGGAATTCGACTCGAGGAGCCCGATTCTGTTGTTCGAGCCCGTGAGCTGCAGGTTATTGTACAATTTGTCCTCTCTTCCCGTAGCCGGTTGATTGCCTCCTGTGACGATAGCCCCAGGCGCGGATGCGCGGCGGGCAATTCGGACAGGTGAGGTCCGCCGACCGGCCAGGGGCCGATCGGCGGGACGCTCGCACTCAGGAACCGGCAAGCTTGATCGCGGTGGCCGGGCAGAGACCGGCGGCGAGGCGGGCCAGGCCCAGGTCCTGGGGGCCGGGCTCCGCCTGCAGGACGAACGCGGTGCCCTCGTCCGGGTCCTGGTCGAAGACCTCGGGGGCCACCCGGGCACACTGGCCGGCGGCGATGCAGCGGCCGGGGTCTACGCTGACCCGGGTCGCGCGGTGCTCGTGGAAGGAGCCGTTCACCAGCTGACGGGAACGGAGTCGTAGCCGTAGATCAGGGTCTCGCGGCGGAACGGCAGTTCCTCGACCGGCACCGCCAGCTTGAGGGTGGGGATCCGGGAGAACAGCGTGGACAGCACCACCTCCAGTTCCAGCCGGGCCAGGTTCTGGCCGATGCACTGGTGGATGCCGTAGCCGAACGCGAGGTGGTGACGGCTGTCCCGGGCGAGGTTCAGGGTGCCGGGGTCCTCGAAGACCTCCGGGTCGTGGTTGCCCGCCGCGGTGGACAGCAGGATGCCCTCGCCGGCCCGGATCACCATCCCGCCGATCTCGATGTCCTCGGTGGCGACCCGGTGGGTGACGTGGTCGGCGTGGCTGATGAAGCGCAGCAGCTCCTCGGTCGCCGCCGGGGCGGTGGCCGGGTCGGCCTGCAGCAGCGCCAGCTGGTCGGGGTGGCTGAGCAGGACGACGGCGCTCAGTGAGATCAGGCTGGCCGTGGTCTCGAACCCGGCGATCAGCAGCAGTACCGCCAGGCCGATCAGCTGGTCACGGTCGTCCAGCCCGTTCTCGTCGAACTTGACGATCAGCCGGGTCAGCAGGTCGTCCTCGGACGGGTCGGCGCTCTTCCGCTCGACGAGATCGGCCAGGTACGCCCGCATGTCGCCGAGGTTGGCCGCCCACTCCTCGGCGGTGACGGTGCGGTTGACCACGGTCCGGGCGCGCTGCTGGAACATCGCCCGGTCGCTGTACGGAACGCCGAGCAGCTCGCAGATCACCAGCGACGGCACGACCAGGCCGAGGTCCTGGACCAGGTCGGCCTCGCCGGGCTTGGCCAGCATCGTGCTGAGGCAGTCGTCGACGATCCCCTGGATGTAGGGGCGCATCGCCTTGACCCGGCGGAAGGTGAACTCGTTGACCACGGTGCGCCGGTAGAGGTTGTGCTCCGGCGGGTCCATCCAGGGCAGCACGCCCTTCCTGTCCACGTCCTGCTGGCCCTCGACCAGCGAGGGGAAGCCGGGCTTCATCGGGTCGGAGCTGACCCGCGGGTCGCCCAGCAGCTGCCGCACGAACTCGTACCTGGTCACCAGCCAGGCCGCCCGGTCGCCGGGGAGGGCCACCTTGCTGATCGGCCGCTCGGCGCGCAGTGCGGTGTACTCCGCGGGCGGGATGAAAGGGCAACTACGGACAATCGGGAACTGAGGAATTTCAGTCCCGAGCGACACATCATTCACGGAATTCTCACTTCCGGGCGCAGTGTGACTGGATTGCCTCCGTATTGATACTCGTGGTGCCAACTAAAGCCACTCTTAAGTGGGTTGGCCATGGTGCTGTTGAGCACCCTGCGACGCCCGGCCCCCCGGGGAGAGCATCTGCCGGAGCGCCGCGCCCGGCGCCGCCGGGCCAAGAACGCCCTTAAAGCCGCTTAAGCATTCGGCCTGAGGATCTCCGACGGAAGCGGCCCGGACGGGCAGCACGCCGACCACGCGGAGGGATCTGATGAGGCCCGAGGGAATCCATATCGTGTCAACGGGCACCGCCCTTCCCGGTCCGCCGGTCGACAATGCCGCCCTCGCCCGGCGCTTCGGCATGAGCGGCCAGTGGGAGGAGTGGATCCAGCTCTTCATCGGAACCGACACCCGGCACCTCTCGGTCGACCTGGACACCGGCGAACGCCGCAACACCCTCGCCGACCTCGCCGAACTGGCCGGCCGGCGCGCCCTCGAAGCCGCGTCCGCCGGGCCCGCCGACATCGACCTGCTGGTGATGGGCACCGCCACCCCGGACCGGCTGCTGCCGACCACCGCCTCGGTGGTCGCCGAACGGCTCGGCATCGACGGCGTCCCGGTCTACCAGCTGCAGTCCGGCTGCACCGGCGCGTTCCAGGCCCTCACCACCGCCCACCAGCTGCTCGGCACCGGTGCGTACCGGCGCGCGCTGGTGATCGGCGGCGAACTCAACGAGAAGTACTTCGACCTCGGCCAGGACTTCGGCGCGATGCGCCCCGAACAACTCATCAACTACGTGCTGTTCGGCGACGGCGCGGGCGCCGCGCTGCTCGCCGTCGAACCCGCCGGGGCACAGGCCGTGATCCGGCACAGCTCGGTCCGGCTGACCGGGCTCGGCCGGCCCGCCGGGCAGGTCCTCGAATGGTTCGGCCCCGCCGACCGGATGTCCGACCGGACCCCCGCCGTCGAGGACTACAAGGAGATCGAGGCCGCGGTGCCGCAGATGAGCCGCGAGATCCGCGACCGGCTGCTCGCCGACCTCGGCTGGACCGAACAGGACGTCCACTACCTGCTGCCGCCCCAGCTCTCCGGCCGGATGACCCGCAAGGTGGTCGACGCCCTCGCACTGCCCGGCGCCACCGAGATCAGCTGCGTCGCCCGGACCGGCAACACCGGAAACGCGACACCGTTCTTCCAGCTCGAACGGGCGCTGGAGCTGATGGGCCCCGGCGACCGCGCCCTGGGCATCTCGGTCGAGTCCAGCAAGTGGATCCGGGCCGGCTTCGCGATCGAGCGGGTGTGAACACGATGACCGCCACCACCCCAGGCGCGGGCTCCCTGCTCGACCTGCACCGGGCCGGCCGGCTCGCCGCCGAGTACCCGCAGGTCCGCGCCCGCCTCGCGGGCGCCGCCGGAGCCGAGCTCGAACGCGCCGGACAACTGCTCGCCCGGCTCGGCCCCGACCCGGTACTGCGCGCCCACGAAGGAGTGCCGCAGGTACGGGTGGCCGTCACCGGGCACGGCAACCTCGCCATGCTGGTGCCGCCGCTGACCGCCGAACTCGCCCGGCACGGCCTCCTGCTGCGCCCGACCGTCACCGACTTCGACAGCTACGTCACCGAACTGTCCGACCCCGCAGGCGACCTGCACACCGCCCGGCCCGACCTGGTGCTCTGCGTGCTCGACCCGACGATGGTGTTCGACGACCTGCCCACCCCGTGGGACCTGGACGCCGTCCACACCGCCCTCGACCACCGGATCGGCCTGATCGAGGGCCTCGCCGAGCGCTTCGTGGCCGACAGCGCCGCCACCCTGGTGCTCAACACCCTGCCGCTGCCGCGCCGGTTCGCCGCGCAACTGGTCGACCACCGCTCGCGCGCCCGGCTCGGCGTGCTCTGGCGGGAGGCCGCCGCCCGGCTGCTGCGGCTCGGCGAGCGCAGCCCGCAGATCGTGGTGCTCGACCTCGACCCGCTGCTCGCCGACGGCGTGCCCGCCACCGACCCGCGGCTCAGCGCCTACACCGGCACCCACCTGTCCGCCCCGCTGCTCGCCGCCTACGCCAGGGAGGCCGCCCACCTGGCCCGGCACCTGCAGGGCCGGACCAAGAAGTGCCTGGTCGTCGACCTCGACGAGACCCTGTGGGGCGGCGTGCTCGGCGAGGACGGCCAGGACGGCATAGAGATCGGCGAGGGCCTGCGCGGCAAGGCGTTCAGCGCCTTCCAGAAGGTCCTGCGGCAGCTCGCCGCGCAGGGCGTGCTGCTCGCCGCGGTCAGCAAGAACGACATCGGGCCGGTCCGCGAGGTGCTCCGCTCGCACCCCGGCATGACCCTGCGCGAGGACGACTTCGTCCAGGTCCGGGCCGACTGGCAGGCCAAGCCCGGCCACCTGCGGGACCTTGCCGAGGTGATCGGCATCGGCCTGGACAGCTTCGTCTTCGTCGACGACAGCCCGCACGAGTGCGGGCTGGTCCGGGACCGCTGCCCCGAGGTGGACGTGGTCGCACTCGACGCCGAGCCCGCCCTGCACATCGAGAAGCTGCTCGCCGACGGCTGGTTCACCGTCCGCTCGGTCACCGCCGAGGACGCCGAACGCACCGCCATGTACCGGGCCGACGCGGCCCGCGGCGAACTGCGGGCGGCACACACCGGCCTCGACGACTACCTGCACGATCTCGGCATCACCGTCACACTCGCCCCGGCGACGCCCGCCGAGGTCCCCCGGATCTCCCAACTGACGCTGCGTACGAACCAGTTCAACCTGACCACGCAGCGGCTCCAGCCGGCCGAGGTGCAGCAGCGGATCGACGACCCGGCGCGCACCGTGCTGGCCGTGCAGGTCGGCGACCGGTTCGGCAGCAGCGGACTGACCGGCGCGCTGTTCCTGCGGCGGACCGGCGAGGTGCTGACCGTCGAGAACTTCCTGCTGAGCTGCCGGGTCCTGGCCCGCGGTGTCGAGGACGCCTGCCTCGCCGCGGTGCTGCGGCACGCCTCGGCGCTCGGCCTGCGCGCCGTCGAGGCCGAGTACCGGGCCACCTCGAAGAACGCCAAGGTGCGCGGCCTCTACCCCGGCCACGGCTTCCGGGAGACCGGCGGCGACAGCACCGCCACGGCCTACCGCCACCTGTTGGAGGAACTGCCCGCCGTGCCCGGCCACATCCGGCTGGTCGACCGCACCGGGCCCGCCCGGACCGCCGAGGAGGAGAAGCAGTGAACAGCCTGGAGGACTTCGCCGAGCTGATCGGCGATCAGATCGGCGTCCGCGTCACCGTCGAGGACCTGCACCGCAACATCGACGAGGTGCCCGGATGGGACTCGCTGCACGTGATGTGGCTGCTGACCGTGCTGGAACGGGAGACCGGGAACCAACTCCCCCTCCCGCAGGTGATCGAGGCCCCCACCCTCGCCCACGTGTACCGGCTGGCGGTGGGCGAATGACCCTCCGGCCACTGGTGCGGCAGCGCCGCCACACCTACTACTTCCTGCGCTCGATCAGGCGCTTCTCGCCGGTCTTCCTGGACACCGAGGTCGACATGACCCGGGTGCAGCAGGCCCGCGCCGAGGCCCGCGCCGGCGGCCTGCGGTACTCGGCGGTCGCCGCCGTGGTGCACACCGCCGCCCGCGCGCTCGCCGCCCACCCACGGGCCAACGCCACGCTGCACGGCGTGCTGCGGCCCCGGATCGACAGCCACGACCGGGTCGACGTGAAGGTCGTCATGGACAAGCACCTGGACGGCGAGCGGGTCGTGCTCTCCGCCGTGCTGCCCGGCGCCGACCTGGCCGACCTCGCCGAGATCCAGGACCGGCTCGCCCACTACCGCGACGGCGACCCCGACCTCATGCCGGAGTTCGCCCCCGTCAAGCGGCTGCAGCGGCTCCCCGTGCCGCTCGGCGCGCTGCTGTTCGGACGGGCGCTGAGCAGCCCGGCCGGCCGGCGGCGGATCATGGGCACGCTCGCCGTCTCCTCGCTCGGCCACCGGCCGGTCGACGGCTTCCACTCGGTCGGCGGCACCACCATCACCCTCGGCCTCGGCCGGATCACCGAGCGGCCCGTGGTCCGCGACGGCCGGGTGGAGATCGCGCCCGTGATGCGCCTCAACCTCGCCTTCGACCACCGGGTGGTGGACGGCGCCGAGGCCGCCGACCTGCTCGCCGACATCAAGTCCGCACTGGAGGAGTTCAAGGCCCCCGACGGACCGCGCCCCGCCGGAGGCCCCGCGTGAACGACGTCGCCGAACTCAAGTCGTACGGGCTGGCGCACGCCAGGGCCCAGAACATCACGGAGGCCGCCTACCGGGAGGTGTGCGGGCGCATCGACTCCGACGACCGGGACGCCCCCGGCTCCTGGACCGGCGAGTGGAGCCGGGCCGCGGCCCGGCTGGAGGCCGAAGGCCGGCTGCTGGAGGCCTGCGGCTACTACAACCTCGCGCGGTTCCCGGCGGTCGACGGCCCGGCCCGGGCGGAGGCGCTGCGCGCATGCGTGCGGGTGTGCGCCGACTGGGCCGCCGGGAACGGCGTGGTCCGGCTCGAACTCCCCGTCCTCGGCGAGACGGTGCCGTGCTGGGCCAGCGGCCTGGACAGCACCGCGAAGCGGCCCCTGCTGCTGGTGATGGGCGGCATCATCAGCATCAAGGAGCAGTGGATGCCGCTGCTCGGCCGGGCCGCCCGGCTCGGCATGGCGGTCCTCGTCGCCGAACTCCCCGGCGTGGGGGAGAACCCGCTGACCTACGGCGCCGACAGCTGGCGGATGATCCCCCGGCTGCTGGACGCCGTCGCCGACTCCGCCGACGTCCAGCAGACCTACGGACTCACCCTCAGCTTCAGCGGACACGCGGCGCTGCGCAGCGCCGTCCACGATCCGCGGATCAGGGGCGTCATCACCATCGCCGCACCCGTCAGCGCCTTCTTCACCGACCCCGACTGGCGCCGCGGCCTGCCCGCGCTCACCCTCGACACACTGGCCCGGCTCACCCGCACCGATCCGGAGCGGATCACCGGCGACCTGTCCCCCTGGGCGCTCACCGACGAGGAACTCGCCGCGCTGGACATCCCGATCCACTACCTGGCGACCCACGAGGACGCGATCATCCCCGGCGCGGACGTGGCCCGGCTGCGCAGCCGGACCCGGCGCACCGAGGTGCTGGAGTACCGCGACGCGCACGCCGGCCCCGGCAACGCCACCGAGACCCGGGTGTGGATCTTCCGCTCCCTGCTGCGGATGCGCGGCGTCCGCGGGCCGCTCCCGGTGCTGCTGTCCACCGCGGCCGCACTGCTCCGGCTGCGCCGGCTGGTCCTCGGCCTGCGCACCCGCCGAACCCGTGCCGCCGTCCCCGGCGCCCCGTCAACCCCCTCCGCAGAAAGGACGATTCCGTGAGCGACACCTCCACCCGGATCGACACCACCCGCCCGGGCCTGGCCCGGATGTACGACTACCTGCTCGGCGGTACCGAGAACCATCCGGTCGACCGCGCGCTGGTCGACGAGATCGCGGTGACCGACCCGGGAGTGTTCGCCGCCGCGCGCGCGAACCGGGACTTCCTGATCCGCGCCGTCACCTACCTGACCGAGGAGGTGGGCATCCGCCAGTTCCTCGACATCGGCTCCGGTCTGCCCACCCAGGACAACGTGCACGCCGTCGCCCGGGCGATCGACCCGGCGGCGCGCGTGGTGTACGTGGACAACGACCCGACGGTGGCCGCGCACGCCGAGTCGCTGGTGGCGGGCCAGGACGGCATCGCGGTGATCCTCGGCGACCTCGGCAGCCCGCAGGCCGTCCTCGACCACCCACGGGTGCGCGAACTCATCGACTTCGACCAGCCGGTGGCGCTGCTGCTGGTCGCCGTCCTGCACTTCGTCCCGGACCACCGGGACCCGTGGGCGGCGGTCCGGCTGCTGCTCGACGCGCTGCCCGCCGGCAGCCACCTGGTGCTCTCGCACGTGTCGCTGGACGAGCTCGACGACCTCGCCGAGACCACCGACCGGGCCTTCGAGAAGCGGGACATCCAGCTCAACGCCAACCGCACCAAGGCCCAGATCGGCCGCTTCCTGGACGGCCTCGAACTACTGCCCCCCGGCCTGGTCCAGACCACCGAGTGGCGTTCGGGGGCGGACGCCCCGCGCAGGGTCAGCGAAATGGTCATCTGGGCGGGCGTCGCCCGCAAGAACTGACCGCTACCGACAGCCGGCCACGGACCGGCAGCCGGCCACGGCGGGGCCCCGGCCCCGGTTTTTCGACGGAGGAGTGAGCAGGGTGGTTGCAGGAAACGCGAACATCGACGCCGACCGGTCCGCCGGGCCCGACCAGGACGCGGTGGCCGTCATCGGCATGTCCTGCCGACTGCCGCACGCCGACAGCCCGCAGGCGTTCTGGCAGCTCCTGCACGAAGGCCGGGACGCGGTGGCGCCGGTCCCCGCGCACCGCTGGGGGCCGGCCGGCGACGGACGGCCCCGGCACGCCGCCCTGCTCGACCGGGTCGACGGCTTCGACGCCGCGTTCTTCGGGATCTCGCCGCGCGAGGCGGTCGAGATGGACCCGCAGCAGCGCCTGGTCCTCGAACTCGGCTGGGAACTCCTGGAAGACGCCGGCCTGCTCCCCGCGCAGCTCCGCGGCTCCCGCACCGGCGTCTTCGTCGGCGCGATCTGGGACGACTGGGCCCACCTGCTCGGCCGCCGCGGCCCCGACGCCGCCACCGGCCACACCGTCACCGGCACCCACCGGAGCATCATCCCCAACCGGCTGTCGTACGTGCTCGGCCTGCACGGGCCCAGCCTCGCCGTGGACAGCGGCCAGTCCTCCTCCCTGGTGGCCGTCCACCTCGCCTGCGAGAGCCTGCGGGCCGGTGAATCCGAACTCGCCGTGGCCGGCGGCGTCAACCTCGACCTGCTGGCCGACACCACCGAGGTCTCGGCCAAGTTCGGCGCGTTCTCGCCGACCGGGCGCTGCCGCACCTTCGACGCCGCCGCCGACGGCTACGTGCGCGGCGAGGGCGCCGGACTGGTGCTGCTCAAGCCCCTCGCCCAGGCGGTGCGCGACGGCAACCGGATCCACTGCGTCATCCTCGGCAGCGCCGTCACCAACGACGGCGGCACCAGCGGCCTCACCGTGCCGAGCGCCGACCACCAGGCCGAGGCGGTGCGCCGCGCCCAGGCGGCGGCCGGCGTCCGGCCCGCCGAGGTGCAGTACGTCGAACTGCACGGCACCGGCACCCGGGTCGGCGACCCCGTCGAGGCCGCCGCGCTCGGCTCGGTGTTCGCCGCCGACCGGGCCGCCGACGCCCGGCTGCGGGTCGGCTCCGTCAAGACCAACATCGGCCACCTGGAGGCCGCCGCCGGCATCGCCGGGCTGCTCAAGACCGCGCTCAGCATCGGGCACCGCGAACTCCCCGCCAGCCTGCACTTCGGTGCCCCCAACCCCGAGATCCCGCTCGACGAACTCCGGCTTCAGGTGCAGACCCGGAACGAGCCCTGGCCGCGCCCCGCGGAGCGGCTGGTGGCGGGCGTCAGCTCGTTCGGCATGGGCGGCACCAACTGCCACCTGGTGCTCGCCGAACACCGCGCGGACACCCCCGCCCCTGCCGGGCCCGCGTCCGACCGCACCGTCCCCTGGCTGTTGTCCGGCCGCACCCAGGACGCCCTGCGCGGGCAGGCGCGGCGGCTGCTCGACCGGCTCGCGGACGGGGCGGAGGGCACCGACGCCGAGCTCGGCCGCTCGCTCGCCACGACCAGGACCGCCTTCGGGCAGCGCGCCGCCGTGCTCGGCGGGGACCGCGCGACCCTGCTGGACGGCCTCGCCGCGCTCGCCGACGGCCGCCCCGCCGGCCACGTGCTGACCGGGAGCGCCGCGCCGCACGGTGGCCTGGCCCTGGTGTTCTCCGGCCAGGGCGCGCAACGGGCCGGCATGGGCCGCGAGTTGTACGGGGCGTTCGAGGTGTTCCGGCGCTCCGTGGACGAACTGTGCGCGGAGTTCGACGGCCTGCTGGAGCACCCGCTGCGGGAGGTGATGTTCGCCGAAGCGGGCAGCGACGCCGCCGCGCTGCTCGACCGGACCGCCTGCACCCAGCCCGCGCTGTTCACCTTCGAGGTGTCGCTGTACCGGCTGCTCCACTCGCTCGGCATCCGGCCCGACTACCTGATCGGCCACTCGGTCGGCGAACTCGCCGCCGCCCACGTGGCCGGCGTGCTGTCCGCACCCGCCGCCTGCCGGCTGGTGGCCGGCCGGGGCGCGCTGATGCAGGCGCTGCCCGCGGGCGGCGCGATGGCCGCCGTCGAGGCCACCGAGGACGAGGTGCTGGCCGCCCTCGCCGAGCACGGCTTCGACGCGGGCATCGCCGCCCTCAACGCCCCCGGCTCCACCGTCGTCTCCGGCCCCGAGGCCGCGGTGGACGCCCTCGCCGCCGCCTTCGCGGAGCGCGGCCGGCGCACCCGCCGGCTCCAGGTCAGCCACGCCTTCCACTCCCGGCTGATGGAACCCGCACTGGACGGCCTGCGCGCCCTGGCCGCCGAACTGGACTTCGCCCCGCCCGCCGTGCCCGTCATCTCCAACCTCACCGGCAGGCAGGCCACCGCCGAGCAGCTCGCCTCCGCCGACTACTGGGCCGAGCACGTCCGCGCGGCCGTCCGGTTCGGCGACGGCGTGCGGACCCTGCACGGACTCGGCGTCACCCGCTTCCTGGAGATCGGCCCCGACGCGGCGCTGCTGCACATGATCCGGCAGAACCTGCCCGCGGACACCGTCCCCGCCCCGATCGTGGTGGCCGCACAGCGCCATGACCGGCCGCAGGAGGAGACCCTCGTCCGCTCGCTGGCGCAGCTCCACCTCACGGGCACCGAACTCGACTGGTCCGCCTTCTTCGCGCCGAGCGCCGCCCGTACCGTCCCCCTGCCGACCTACGCCTTCCAGCGGCAGAGCTACTGGCCCGAGCTCGGCGACCCGGCCCGCCCGGCACCGGCGCCCGGCACCGCGGCAGCCCCGGCCGCGCCCGCCGCGCCCATCGCCCCCGCCGCGCCCATCGCCCCCGCCGCACCGGTCGCGCCCGCAGCGGACCGGTCGGGCGCGCTGCTCGCCCTGGTGCGCGGCGAGGTCGCCGCCGTCCTCGGCCACGCCTCCGCCGCCGACGTTGACACCGAGGCGGTCTTCCGCGACCTCGGCCTGGACTCGATGATGTCGGTCGACCTGTGCGAGCGGCTCTCCCTCGCCACCGGCCTCGAACTGCCCACCACCTTGCTGTACGACTGCCCCAGCCCGCTCGCCCTCGGCCGGCACCTGGCCGAGCGGCTGGCCGGCGACACCGCCGCGCACGGCACGGAGCCGGCCGCCGGGGCGGCGCCCGCCGCCGACGAGCCGGTGGCGATCGTCGGGATGGCGTGCCGGTTCCCGGGCGGGGTGGTCTCGCCGGAGGACCTGTGGCGGCTGGTCGCCGACGGCACCGACGCGATCGGCGCCTTCCCCGACAACCGCGGCTGGGACCTCGACTCGCTCTTCGACCCGGACCCCGAGCGCCCCGGCCGCTCCTACGTCGATGCCGGCGGCTTCCTCGCGGAGGCCGACCGGTTCGACCCCGGCTTCTTCGGGATCAGCCCCCGCGAGGCGACCGCGATGGACCCCCAGCAGCGGCTGCTGCTGGAGACCTCCTGGGAAGCGCTGGAACGGGCCGGCGTCGATCCGTCCGGCCTGCGCGGCAGCCGTACCGGCGTGTTCGTCGGCGCCGTCGCCCCCGAGTACGGCCCGCGCCTGCACCAGGGCGCCCAGGGCTACGACGGATACCTGCTGACCGGCAACACCTCCAGCGTCGCCTCCGGCCGCGTCGCGTACACCCTCGGCCTGCACGGGCCGGCCATCACCGTGGACACCGCCTGCTCGTCCTCGCTGGTCGCGCTGCACCTGGCGGCCCAGTCCCTGCTGCGCGGCGAGTGCGAGCTCGCGCTGGCCGGTGGCGCTGCGGTCATGAGCTCGCCCGGCATGTTCGTCGAGTTCAGCCGTCAGCGCGGACTGGCGCCCGACGGCCGGGTCAAGGCCTTCGCCGAGGCCGCCGACGGCACCGCCTGGGCCGAGGGCGTCGGCATGCTGCTGCTGATGCGCCGCTCCGAGGCCGAGCGCCGGGGCCTGCGGGTGCTCGCGCTGATCCGCGGCTCGGCGGTCAACCAGGACGGGGCGAGCAACGGCCTCTCCGCGCCCAGCGGGCCGGCCCAGGAACGGGTGATCGCCGCCGCCCTGGCCGCGGCCGGTCTGACCGGCGGGGACGTCGACGCGGTGGAGGCGCACGGCACCGGCACCAAGCTCGGCGACCCGATCGAAGCCCGGGCGCTGCTGGCCACCTACGGTCGGCACCACGACCAGGCCCGCCCGCTGCTGCTGGGCTCGCTGAAGTCCAACATCGGCCACGCGCAGGCCGCAGCCGGCGTCGGCGGCGTCGTCAAGATGGTGATGGCCCTCCAGCACGGCCTGCTGCCGCGGACCCTGCACGCGGACGCGCCGAGCTCGCACGTGGACTGGAGCAGCGGCGCCGTCAGCCTGCTGCAGGAGCCCGTGCCGTGGGAGCGCGGCGAGCGGGTGCGCCGGGCCGCCGTCTCCTCGTTCGGCATCAGCGGCACCAACGCCCACCTGATCCTGGAGGAGGCCCCCGCCGCCTCCGACGGCGCGGCCACCTCCGACAGCGCCCCGGCCTGCGACGACGCACCCGCCTCCGAGGACGCCCCGGCCTGCGAGGGCACCGCCGTGCCGTGGCTGCTGACCGCCCGCGACGACACCGCGCTGCGGGAACTCGCCGAGCGGCTCGCCGCGATGCTCGCCACCGAGCAGGGCCCGCTCGACGTGGCGGCCGTCGGCCGCACCCTGGCCACCGCGCGGGCCCGCTTCGCGCACCGCGCCGTGATCACCGCGACCGGCCGCGACGACGCCCTGCGGGCGCTGCGCGCGCTCTCGGCCGGCGCCGCCGACGACGCGCTGGTGCGCGGCCTCGCCGAGCACGACATCCGGCCGGTCCTGGTGTTCCCCGGTCAGGGGTCGCAGTGGGTGGGGATGGCGGTGGAGTTGGCGGCGTCGTCGCCGGTGTTCGCTGGGCGGTTGGCGGAGTGCGGGGTGGCGTTGGGTGAGTTCGTGGACTGGTCGTTGGGGGAGGTGTTGGCGGGTGTGCCGGGTGCGCCGTCGTTGGAGCGGGTGGATGTGGTGCAGCCGGTGTTGTTTGCGGTGATGGTGTCGTTGGCGGAGTTGTGGCGGTCGTCGGGGGTGGTGCCGGCGGCGGTGGTGGGGCATTCGCAGGGTGAGATTGCGGCGGCGTGTGTGGCGGGTGCGTTGTCGTTGCGGGATGCGGCGCGGGTGGTGGCGTTGCGCAGCAAGGCGTTGCTGCGGTTGGCGGGCACCGGTGGCATGGTTTCGGTGGCCCTTCCCGCCGCCGAGGTCGAGCAGTGGCTCGCCGACTGGCCCGGCCGGCTGTTCGTGGCGGCGGCCAACGGCCCCCGGTCCACGGTGGTCTCCGGTGACCCCGGCGCCCTCGACGAACTGCTCGCCCGCTGCGAGCAGGACGGCGAACGGGCCCGCCGGATCCCGGTCGACTACGCCTCGCACTCCGCGCACGTCGAAGCACTGGAGGCGGAGCTCGCCGAGCTGCTGGCGCCGATCCGGCCGACGACTGCCGAGGTGCCGTTCCACTCCACGCTGACCGGCGCGCTGATCGAGGACACCACCCAACTGGACGCCGGCTACTGGTACCGCAACCTGCGCAACCCCGTCCGGTTCGAACAGACGGTCCGCGGTCTCGTGGAACAGGGCCACGTCCTGTTCGTGGAGGCCAGCCCGCACCCGGTGCTCACCGTCGGCATCGAGGAGACCCTCGACAGCACGGGCGTCCACGGCACCGCCGTCGGCTCGCTGCGCCGCCGGCAGGGTGGCTACCCGCGCTTCCTCGACTCGCTGGCCCGCGCGATCGCCGCCGGCGCGCCGCTGGACCCCGCCGCGCTGTTCCCCGGCGCCGGGCCCGCCGTCGAGCTGCCCACCTACCCGTTCCAGCGGGACAGCTACTGGCTTGCCGAACCGCCCGGCACCGGCGGCGCCGCCGCCGACTTCGGCCTGCAGGCCGACGACCACCCGCTGCTCGGCGCGACCACCACTCTCGCCGACAACGAGCAACTGGTCTTCACCGGACGGCTCTCCCGGCGCACCCACCCGTGGCTCGTCGACCACCGGGTCGGCGACACCGTGCTGCTGCCCGGCACCGCCTTCGTCGAACTCGCCCTGCACGCCGGGCAGCGGACCGGCCACGGACACCTGGAGGAACTCACCCTCGAAGCGCCACTGATCCTCCCCGAGGCGGGCGCCGTGCGCCTGCAGGTCTCGCTCACCGCGCCCGACGGGAGCGGACGGCGCTCGCTCACCGTCTCCTCCCGGCCCGAGGACGCCGACACCCCCCAGGAGGAGTGGACCCGGCACGCCACCGGCACCCTGCGCCGCAGCGCCGCGGCGCCCTCGGCGCTGCCGCAGCAGTGGCCGCCGGCCGGCGCGCACCCGCTCGACCTCACCGACCTCTACCCGCGGCTCGCCGACCAGGACTACCACTACGGGCCGCTGTTCCAGGGCGTCACCCGGGCCTGGTCGGACGGCGAGACCACCTACGCCGAGATCAGCCTGCCCGCGGACCAGCGGTCGGCGGCCGAGGCGTACGGCCTGCACCCGGCGCTGCTGGACGCGGCCCTGCACCTGCTGGTCCTCGACCCTGCGGCCGCCGCCCCCAGGCTGCCGTTCTCCTGGTCGGGCGTCAGCCTGCACGCGGTCGCGGCCACCGACCTGCGGGTCCGGCTGACCAGGCGCGCCGACGGCACCGCCTCGATCGAGGCCGCCGACCCGACCGGCGCGCCGGTCGTCTCCGTGGACGAACTGACGCTCCGTGAACTGAACACCACCGTCGGCCGACCCGCGTCGCACCCGGTGCTCGAAGTCGCCTGGCTCCCGATGCCGACCGACACCGCGACCGTGGCGGCGCCCGCGCCCGGCGCCTGGGCCTTCGTCGGTCCCCACACGCTGGACACCACCGGTCTGCCCGTCACCCGGTACTCCGACCTCGCCGCCCTGCTCGACTCGCTCGGCCCCGACAGCACTCCGCCTGAAGTGGTGGTGTGTCAGGTGGGGTTGGTGGATGAGGGGTTGGGTGTGGCGGTGGGTGCGCGGGGTGTGGTGGAGGGTGTGTTGGGTTTGGTGCAGGGGTGGTTGGCGGTGGAGCGGTTGGCGGGTGTGCGGTTGGTGGTGGTGACGGCGGGTGCGGTGGGGCCGTGGGGTGGTTCGGGTGTGGGTGGTTTGGGTGGTGCGGGTGTGTGGGGGTTGGTGCGGAGTGTGCAGTCGGAGCATCCGGGGCGGTTGGTGTTGGTGGATGTGGGGGTTGGTGCGGGTGGGGTGAGTGGGTGGTTGCCGGGGGTGTTGGCGTCGGGTGAGGCGCAGGTGGCGGTGGGTGCTGGGGGTGTGGTGGTGCCGCGGTTGGTGCGGGTGCCTGCGGTGGCGGGTGGTAGCTCGTCGGGTGGTGGTGGGTTGTCGGTTGGTGGTTCGTCGTCCGGGGCCGGGTTGTCGTTCGGTGGGGGGACGGTGTTGGTGACGGGGGCGGGTGGTGCGTTGGGTGGTGTGGTGGC
>NZ_JBVJHA010000012.1:0-34319 GCF_055587065.1 Kitasatospora sp. NPDC048662
CTTCCCGACCTGACGGCCCGTCCGACGTTTCAAACTCTAGCCGATCCCCGCTCCGAAAAGCGAATCCGCCGCAATCTCCGAAAACGCGCACAGCACATACGAACGGAGACGCGAAAAGGACGCGACCCGTCACGGATCAACTGGGTGGTTCTCAAGGATTGGCCGCCCCGGGACCGTCCACACAGATGCGTGTCCGGTGCTCCCTGCCGAGCGACCAGTGAACACTACGCCGGATTCACCTCGGGTGCAAACACCCGCACGAGCCGACCCGGAACGCTCCCCACCCAGGCGCCCAAGCTCAGAACGGAGGCTCGTCGGAGACGGCAAGGTCTTCGGCCCACCGGGGTGGCACCGGTTCAGGTGTGGGCAGCTGAAGTGCGGCCACAGCATCCGCGACCGGCCGAGGTCGCGGCCGTCACCGACGCAGTGTCGGGGTCGAGGCCGCGGCAGTGTCGTGCGCCGTCGCCGTGCTGTCCAGCCGGGGTTCGGGCGAGCAGCAGCTCGGCTGTGTCCTCGTCGCGACCGGCGAGTCCCGCGATGTCGACCAGGGCCTGGACAAGAAAGTGGTCGTCAATTCCTGTGCTCAGCAGGACGAACGCCTCGTCGGCCCGGCCATGACGGGCCAGCAGGTGCCCCACGCGCGGCGTCCATGGCCGCGCACCGTCCCCAGCCCCACCGACACCAGGCATCAGGCACCAGGCACCACCCGCGCCGACACCAGGCACCCCCCGCCGCGAACACGCGCGACGGCCGGCCCGGAAGTTCTCTTCCGAACCGGCCGTCGCACGCTTGAGCCACCAGAAAGCGGCCCGTCAGCCCTGGCGCCCCATCTCCTCCGCGATCGCGGCGGCGAAGGCGTCGATGTCGGCCTCGGTGGTGTCGAAGGCGGCCATCCAGCGGACCTCGCCGGTGTGCTCGTCCCAGAAGTAGAAGCGGTAGCTCTTCTGGAGGCGCTCGCTGACCTCGCGCGGGAGGATCGCGAAGACGGCGTTGGCCTGGACGGGGCGGACGACCGTGACGCCGGGGATCTCACGGACGGCGGCCTCCAGGCGGAGCGCCATCGCGTTGGCGTGGCCGGCGTTGCGGAGCCAGAGGTCGCCGGTGAGCAGGGCCTCGAACTGGACGGAGACGAAGCGCATCTTCGAGGCGAGCTGCATCGACATCTTGCGCAGGTACTTGAGGTCGCGGACCTTCTCGGGGTTGAGGACGACCACGACCTCGCCGAGCAGCAGGCCGTTCTTGGTGCCACCGAAGGAGAGCACGTCGACGCCGGCGTCGGTGGTGAACTCGCGGAACGGGACGCCGAGGGAGGCGGCGGCGTTGGCGAGCCGGGAGCCGTCCATGTGGACGAGCATGCCGCGTTCGTGGGCGTGCTCGCAGATCGCGCGGACCTCGTCGGCCGTGTAGAGGGTGCCGAGTTCGGTGGACTGGGTGATGGAGACGGCGAGCGGCTGGGCCCGGTGCTCGTCGCCCCAGCCCCAGGCCTGCTGGTCGATCAGCTCGGGGGTGAGCTTGCCGTCGGGGGTGGGGACGGTGTGGATCTTGATGCCGGCGAGCTTCTCGGGCGCGCCGCACTCGTCCACGTTGATGTGCGCGGTGGCGGCGGCGATCACCGCACCCCAGCGCGGCAGCAGGGCCTGCAGCGCGACCACGTTGGCGCCGGTGCCGTTGAAGACGGGGAACGCCTCGGCCCGGTCGCCGAAGTGGCGGCGGAAGACGGTCTGCAGGTGCTCGGTGTACTGGTCCTCGCCGTAGGCGATCTGGTGACCGTCGTTGGCCAGGGCTATCGCGGCGAGGATCTCGGGGTGGACGCCGGCGTAGTTGTCGCTGGCGAAGCCGCGCACGGCGGGGTCGTGGTGCCGCACCGCGTCGGTCGGGCCGAAGGGGGTGGTCATCGGGCTGTCAGCCACAGGTGCTGTCCGTTCAGTTCTGCTGCGGGGCGGTCCCAGAGGCCCGCCATGGTGGTGGCCAGGTCGGCGGTGTCGGTGAAGCCGGGGAACTTGGCGTCCGGCTTCTCGGCACGCATCTCGGGGCTGACCAGGGCCTTGATGACCAGGATGGCAGCTGCGGCGGTGGGGGTTCCGTCCTCGGCGGTGGTCTCCTTCGTGAAGGAGTGCGCCATGGCGAGGGTCCAGGCCTCGGTGGCGGCCTTGGCGGCGGCGTAGGCGGCGCCACCGCCGGTGGGCTTGTGCGCGGCGGCGGCCGAGACCATGGCGTAGCGGCCGGCGGGGCTGCGCAGCAGGGCGGGCTGGAAGGCCAGCGAGGTGTGCTGGAGGGTGCGCACGACGGTGTCGTGCAGGAAGTCCCAGTCGTCTATCCGGGTCTCGAAGAAGGTCTTGCTGCCGCGCCAGCCGCCGACCAGGTGGATCAGGCCGTCGACGTGGCCGTGTTCGGCTTCGAGGTGGTCGGCCCAGTCGTGGACTTCCTGCGGGTCGAGCAGGTCGATGACCTGCCCGGTGATCTGTGCGCCGGGGACGGCGGTGCGGATGCCGTCGATGGCCTTGTCGAGGCGCTGCTGGTCGATGTCGGCGCCGATCACGGTGGCACCGTCGGCGGCGAGGCGGCGCAGGGTGGCCTGGCCGGCGGGGCCGCTGGCTCCGGCGACGGCGATGACCTTGCCGGCCAGCGGGCGGCCGTTGTCGGTGGCGGGTGCGGTGGTCACGCGGCGATCTCCTCGACGTCGGCGCTGGTGATGCCCTTGGTGTCGGCGATGACCCGGCTGAGCTTCTTGGCCAGGGCCTCGTAGAACATGCTGAGCGGGAACTCGTCGGGGTGGACGGCGTCGCACAGCGCCTTGCGCAGTGCCTTGTCGTCGCCGAGGTCGAGCGGGAGTGCCTCGGGGCCCTTGGCCCAGGTGGAGGCGGGGTGCGGGGTGAGGTACTTGGAGACCAGCTGGTAGGCGGCGATCCAGTGGGCGGTCTTGGGCCGGTCGATGCCCTCGCGGTAGAGGGTCTCGATCTCGGCGCAGAGCTGGTTGGTGACCTCGGCGACGCGCGACCAGTCGATGGTGAGGCGGTTGTCGCGCCAGCGCAGCGCGTCGTGCTTGTGCAGGTAGGCGAAGAGCAGCTGGCCGCCCATGCCGTCGTAGTTGCGGACGCGGTCGCCGGTGACCGGGAAGCGGAACATCCGGTCGAACAGGACGGCGTACTGGACGTCGCGGCCCTGGGTGTAGCCCTCGGCCTCCAGCTTGACCGACTCCTTGAAGGTGTTCAGGTCGCAGCGGAGCTCTTCGAGGCCGTACATCCAGAACGGGCTGCGCTGCTTGATCATGAACGGGTCGAAGGGCAGGTCGCCGTGGCTGTGGGTGCGGTCGTGGACCAGGTCCCACAGGACGAAGGTCTGCTGGACGCGGTCCTGGTCCTGGAGCAGGCTCGCCGCGTCGGCGGGGATGTCCAGGCCGAGCTGGCGGACGGCGCTGGTGGAGACGGTGCGGAAGCGGGCGGCCTCGCGGTCGCAGAAGATGCCGCCCCAGGTGAAACGTTCCGGCGCTTCGCGGACGGCCACCGTCTCGGGGAACAGCACCGCGGAGTTGGTGTCGTAGCCGGCGGTGAAGTCGTCGAAGGTGATGCCGAGGTAGCCCGGGTTGTCGAAGCGGGTCTTCTCCAGCTCGGCGATCCACTCGGGCCAGACGACCTTCAGCAGGACGGCTTCCAGGTTCCGGTTCGGGTTGCCGTTCTGGGTGTACATCGGGAAGACGACCAGGTGGCCGATGCCGTCGACGCGCTGCTCGTCGGGGCGGAAGGCCATCAGCGAGTCCAGGAAGTCGGGCTCCCGGTAGCCGGTGTCGGCCCACTTGCCGAGGTCGGTCCGGACGGCGGCGAGGTACTCGGCGTCGTGCGGGAAGTACGGGGCGAGCTCGGCGACGGCGGCCTGCACGGTCTCGACCAGCGGATCGACGGTGGCGCGCGGCACGGCGGCGAGGTCGATCGAGCCGTCCTTGGACTGCAGGGGCCGGAGGGCCTCGACGGCGTCCTTGAGGCGCAGCCAGGCCGGGTGCACGGCGAGGTCGGCGGTGGGGGCGTCACCCGCAGCCGCGAGAGTCGGCGAAAGATTCTGCATCTCAGGCTCACTTCGACAGGAGTTATTTCGACAAGACCACGTTAAATGCGAAAGGTCTTCCGGCTCAAGAGCAAGTTGACGGCGGACGCTCCAGTTCGTAGCGCGATCGACTCCGCTCCCTGACGAGTTGGATGAAACGGACAGATCCGGCGTTGCTTCCGGTACGGCCGACCCTGCCCCGCCCCCGAACTCACCGCCACCGGGGACCACCGGAGCGTCACCGCCGGCCGCGCCGGGTGCCGCGCGCACGCCCGCCGCGGGACCGCCCGAGCCTCGGTGCGCCCCCGTTCACGCCCTGCTGCGCCCGGTCGGGGTCGGTGATCGTGGGGTGGGCGCGCACATCCGGCCGGAGGGGGAGGCGATGCACGGTCCGGCGCTGGTGAACTGGCTGCTGGCGGCGCTGGCCACGGGCAGCGGCGGCTACTGCGGGTGGCGGCTACGGCGGGGTCGGCAGGGCGCGGCCTGCGGGGGCGAGCGACCGGCCCGCCGCGAGTCGGACCTGCTGGAGGCGGCGATGGGACTGGGCATGGCCGGGATGGCGCTGCTGCCGGGGGTCGCCTGGGGCTGGCCGTACGCGCTGCTGGCGGCGGCGCTGCTGGTCGGCGCGCTGGCCGGACGCAGCGGGGCCGGGCTGCGGGCGCACCGCCTGCACCACGGGATCGGCGCGCTGGCGATGGCGTACATGGCGCTGGCGATGGCCGGCGGCGCGCCGGGCGGGCACGCCGGTCATCACGGGGAGCCGGCCGGGCTGCCGGTGGTGACGGGGCTGCTGCTGGTGTACTTCGGCGGCTATGCGCTGTGGGCGGGCAGCCGGGTGATCGCGGCGGGCGGCGCGACGGTGGCGGCGCCGCTGCCGCGGGCCTGCCGGGCGGCGATGGGGATCGGGATGTTCGCGATGCTGCTGACCATGTGACCCCTTTTCCGAGCCCCGTCGCGGTGGGCTGACGGGGCGTCCGAAACCCTGCGGGGACGTGGTGTTGGTCACTGGAGGCACCCGGCCGTTCCCCGTCGGCGTGAGGCGGCATAGGTTGGGGGGAGGCGCACTGCCGCGCCTCGAAAACCCGCCTCGGGGGGCTTCTGCCATGACGGCACTGCTGAGCCTGCTGCTGCTCGGACTGCTGCTCGCCACCGTGGCGCCGAGCCGCCTGGCCCGGGCCCGTTGGCCCGAGCGAGAACCGGTGCTGGCCCTGCTGGTGTGGCAGATGCTGGTGGTCGCGGTGCTGTTGTGCTGCGTGCTGAGCCTGTTGCTGGCGAGTGCGGCAGCTCTGCCGGCCTGGCGGGACGTGGTGTTCTCGGGCGCCCCGGACGGGGTGGTGGAGGCGTACGGCCTGGCCGGCCGGGAGGGTTGGGGCCGGCTGTCGGCGGCGGTACTGGCGGCGGGCGGGCTGTGGACGGCGCTGTCGCTGGCCCGGGAGATCCGTTCGGCGCGCGCGGAGCGCGGCCACCGTCATACCCAACTGGCGCGGCGGGCCCCCGAGTTGCCCCCCTCGCTGCTGCCGCGTCGGCGGCCGGCCAAGGAGCCGCTGGTGGTGCTGGAGAACGTCCGGCCGCAGGCCTGGTCGCTGCCCGGGCCGCGGGCCCGGCTGGTGGTGACCACGGGGGCGCTGCAGCAGCTGTCGGACCGGGAGCTGGCGGCGGTGCTGAGCCACGAGCGGGGCCATGTCCGGGCCCGGCACCACTGGTTGACGCAGTGTGCGCAGGCGCTGGCGACGGGCTTTCCGGGGGTGGGGGTGTTCTCCGAGTTCCGCGACCAGGTGGCGGTGCTGGCGGAGCTGGCGGCGGACGACCGGGCCGCCCGGCGGCACGGGCGGGTGACCACCGCGCTGGCGCTGGCGGAGCTGAACAGCGAGGTGTTCGCGTCCTGCCCGCCGCGGCAGCTGGCGCAGTCGCCGGCCCGGGTGGACCGGCTGCTGCTGGGCGAGCCCCGGCTGCCGCGCCGGGCCCGGCTGGGCTGGACGCTGGCGGCGCTGGCCGCACCCGTGACGGCGGCTCTGATCGCGGCCGCACCGGGGCTTTCGACCCTGCTCTGAACCGGGGCCGGCCCGGCCGATCCTGCGGGGCGCGCGCCGCCGCCCACCGATCCGACAGGATCGACCGGACAGACCCTGCGGCCGCGCCCTCAGCCCTGCCCGCCGAGCTTCTCGGCGAGGATCCGGCGGTGCACGGGGCGGGCCTTGCGGTAGCGCTCGCGGCCCTCGTCGGTGAGCGTGATGAAGATGCCCCGGCGGTCGTCCGCGCACATCGATCGCTGCACCAGGCCGGCCTTCTCCATCCGGGCGACCAGCCGGGAGAAGGCGCTCTGGCTGAGGTGCACGCTCTCGGAGAGCACCTGGGCGCGCGAGCCCGTCAGGTGCTCCTCCTGCTCGTACTCCCAGAGGCGCTCCAGCAGTTCGAACTCGCTGACGCCGAGTCCGAAGGTCTCGCCGAGCTCGCGGTCTATCGCACAGGACGTGGTCGCATGGCTGGCCAGCACGGCGCGCCACTTCTCGGCCAGCGCCGTCTCCGCCTCTGGGTCACGATCCGGATCTAGGTCGGTCACGCGGCCAGGTTAGCACATGCGTACGCATCTGTTGCAGCTACATTAAATGCACTTGCATCCCATGCATATGCATGTAGCGTACGGTGCCATGACCGACACGCGATGGACCCCACGCCTCTGGGGCGCCCTGGTGGTGCTCTGCGCCGCCATGTTCCTGGACGCCCTCGACGTCTCGATGGTGGGCGTCGCCCTGCCCTCGATCGGCGCCGACCTGCATCTCTCCGACTCCGCCCTGCAGTGGGTGGTGAGCGGCTACGTCCTGGGCTACGGCGGTCTGCTGCTGCTCGGCGGTCGCGCCGCCGATCTGCTCGGCCGTCGCCGGGTGTTCCTGATAGCCCTCGCCGTGTTCGCCGGCGCCTCGCTGCTCGGCGGCCTGGTCGACAGCGGCCCGCTGCTGATCGGCGCCCGCTTCCTGAAGGGCGTCAGTGCCGCGTTCACCGCCCCGGCCGGCCTCTCCATCATCACCACCACGTTCGCCGAGGGCCCGGCCCGCAACCGCGCGCTGTCCATCTACACCACCTGCTCCGCCGCCGGCTTCTCGCTCGGCCTGGTGATCAGCGGGCTGCTGACGTCGGCCGGCTGGCGGCTGACGTTCCTGATGCCCGTCCCGATCGCGCTGATCGCCCTGCTCGCCGGCGTCAAGCTGCTGCCCCGCCAGCACGGCGAGCAGCGCAGCTCCGGCGGCTACGACATCGCGGGCGCGATCACCGGCACCGCCGCCGTGCTGCTGCTGGTCTTCACGGTCACGGAGGCGCAGGGCGCGGGCTGGCTGTCGCTGCGCACGCTCGGCTCGCTGCTGCTGGTGGCCGCGCTGGCCGCGGCCTTCCTGCTGATCGAGGCGCGCACCGCGCACCCGCTGGTGCGGCTCGGCATCTTCCGCAACGCGGGCGTCCGCCGGGCCAATCTGACGGCGCTGACGCTGATGGGCTCCTACGCGGGCTTCCAGTTCGTGGCCACGCTGTACCTGCAGCGGCTGCTCGACTGGTCGGCGCTGGAGACGGCGCTCGGCCTGCTGCCCGGTGGCGCGATCGTCGCCTTCTCGGCCGGCTCGGTCAGCCGCCTGCTGGACAGGTTCGGCCCGGAGCGGGTGCTCCCGGTCGGCGTCGTCTCGATGGTCCTCGGCTACGCGCTCTTCCTGCGGCTGGACGAGCACAGCTCCTTCCTCGGCCTGGTGCTGCCCAGCATGCTGCTGATCGGCGCGGGCTTCGCGCTCGCCTTCCCCTCCATCAATGTGGCCGCCACCAGCGGCGTGACGGACGACGAACAGGGCCTCGCCTCGGGCCTGGTGAACACCGCGCTCCAGGTGGGCGGCGCGATAGTCCTGGCTGTCACCACCGCGGTGCTCACCGCCGGCACCGGCAGCGGCACCGACGCGCACGCCCAACTCGCCGGATACCGGCCCGCCCTGCTGCTGGTGACGGGCACTACCACGCTCGGCCTGCTGATCGCGCTCACCGGCGCACTGCGCGGCAGCCGCCGCAAGGCCGTCGCCGCACCCGCCTCCGTGCCGGACTACCGCTACCGGCCGCTGGGGGAGGAGGTGCTGTCGGAGCGCTGAGCACCGTCCACCAGGATGTCGGAGCCGGCTCCACCAAACCCCCGTGTTGGTGGAGCCGGAACGCCACCCGTACCTGGCCCGCTGGGCCGGGCGGACTGCGGCGCAGTCACCATGGCAGCTTGCCGGGCCCCGGTCAATCCACTCGGCCCCGCCGATACCGAACTGCGGCCGGGCCGCCGCGGCGCGGGCCCTGCCCTGATGTGCCGTCAGTCACAGACGGCCCGCCGAGCACCGGAGGCCCCTGCCGTCACTGGCTCTTGAGGATGCCCTGGAGCAGGTCGAGGGTCTGCTGCGGGGTCAGGCTGTCCACGCAGAGCCGCTCCATCACCTGCACGTACTCGTCCACATCGTCGCGCTTGTCCAGGTACAGCGCGCTGGTGAGCTGCTCCAGGTAGACCACGTCCGGCAGGTCCTGCTCGGGGAAGCGCAGCACCGAGAACGCGCCGCTCTCACCGGCGTGCGCGCCGAACCGGAAGGGCATCACCTGGAGCACCACGCTGGGGAGTTGGGCGAGCTCCACCAGGTGCTCCAGCTGGGCGCGCATCACCTCGGGGCCACCGACCGGGCGGCGCAGCGCGGCCTCGTCGATGACGGCCCACAGCTTGGGGCCGCGGCCCTCGGTGAGCAGCTTCTGCCGCCGGGCGCGCAGCGCGACCCGGCGTTCTATCTCGTCGTCGGCGAGCACGGGCCGGGTCTGCGCGAAGATCGCCCGGGCGTACTCCTCGCACTGGAGCAGGCCGGGAACGAACTGCACCTCGTAGGTGCGGATCAGTGCGGCGGCCTCCTCCAATCCCATGTAGGTCTGGAACCAGTTGGGCAGCACGTCGTTGTAACTGTGCCACCAGCCGGACTTGTTGGCCTCGCGGACCAGGGCGAGCAGGGTCTCCCGCTCGGCGCCGCCGGCCAGGCCGTAGAGGCTGAGCAGGTCGGCGACGTCACGTTCCTTGAAGGAGACCCGGCCGAGTTCCATCCGGCTGATCTTGGACTCCGAGGCGCGGATCGCGTAGCCCGCGTCCTCCCTGCTGATCGCGCAGCCCTCCCGAAGCCGGCGGAGCTGGGAGCCGAGGAGGATGCGGCGCACCATCGAGCCCCCACCGGGCTGCACTGTGGTCATCTGACCAAACCTCCACTCGGAAAGACCAGTTGCACAGTCTGCCATCACTTGGACGCACTGAGTGCCGGTAGTGGTGCGCGGGGCTACCGCTTCTGACACACGGACACCATCTTGCACGTGCATCCGGTGCATGCATATGCCAATCGCACGACTGCACGTGAATCGACTCTTGCATCTGCCGTGAGCGCAGAGGACCATGGTGCACGTGCACTTGCACGCCCTTGGCAACCCCGCGGGCTCCGCGTCGACAGCTTGCGCGATTCCGCACACCCGTCCCGGCAACGCCCGTGCGTCGCTGGGTACTTGCGTGTGCGCGCAGCGGTCGGGCGCGGCGGCAGAGCGGCCGAGCGAGTCGGAGGTGACCGGCATGACCCCGGTGGGTCCCGCCGTGTCCGCCCCCTTATGGGAGGAGCTCTTCATGAGCACCGGTACCGCCGTGGCGACCGACCCGCATGTGGTCAGCTGCACCCTCGCTCCCCGGTTCGAAGCCGTGCGCACCGCGCGGGAGTTCGCCCGGATCACCCTCGACACCTGGGGCCTCGGCGATCTCTTCGACGATGTGGCCCTGGTGGCTTCGGAGTTGGTGACCAACGCGCTGCGGCACGCACTCGGCCAGCACGAGCCGTCCCGCGTCCCGGCCCAGATCACTCCGCAACCGGCCGTCGGCTCACTGCCGATCCGGATCAGCCTGGTGCACCGGGCCCCACAGGTGGTGTGCGCGGTGAGCGACCCGTCCAGCGCCGGCCCGATCGCCCGCGAGGCCGATTTCGTGGCGGAGTCCGGCCGCGGCCTGCACCTGGTGGACTCCTTCTCCCGCTCCTGGGGCTGGCACCCGCTGGCGGGCGCGGGCAAGGTGGTGTGGGCACTGTTCGACGCCCCCGCGTCGCAGGCCGCCATCGAGCCCCCGCTGCCGAACCTCGGCCGGCACCGCCGCTCCGCCTGACGCACCGCTCCCCTTCTTCTCTCCTCCGCGGCGGAGCCCAGGAAAGCAAGAAGGCCGTCGCGGGATCTCCCACGACGGCCCGACTGTACGGCCGTTGACATGCCGTCAGAGCGCGCTGCCCAGGTGGTCGAACTCCCCGTCCTTCACGCCGAGCAGCATCGCGTCGATCTCCGCCCGGGTGTAGACCAGCGCCGGCCCGTCGGGGAAGCGCGAGTTGCGCATCGCGACGTCGCCGTTCGGCAGCGCGGCGAACTCGACGCAGTTGCCCTTCGAGTTGCTGTAGCCGCTCTTCTGCCAGACCACGCCCTCGAGGTCCGTCGCCGCCATGCCGTTGTACGCCTCACCCATCGTTTTCTCCCCAGACCCTGGTGAATGCCTCACTTGACGTGATGATAGCTCGGCTGCACGTGCATCAGCATGGGATATTTCCCGTGCAGAAGAACGTGCCGATGCCGTCACCAAGCCTTCACGAGACCGCAATTGACGGTGCGTAAGCGGACACAGCCGGGCGAATCGGAATCCACTCCATGACCGTCCGCACACAGCCGTCAGCGCGTTGTCGATCATCACCGCCCGTCCCACGCCTCACAGCCAGTCACAACTCGCGCTGTGATGACCGTCACTTCCTGACGGAAAGCCGCCCACTGTCGGCATCCGGCTGCAAGGCACGCTGGGCAATGACCTACGATCTGGCGCATGAGCACCGCAGCCATCCCGGGCGCGCCACTGCCCGTCCGTACGCCAGGCTCCCGTGCGCGGGGGCGCCACCGCCGTCCCGAGCGCCCCGAGATCATGGCCGGTTCGCCTGCCCTGGTGCTGGCGGTTCCGGCCGTCGCCGGGCCGGAGACCCGTCCGGTCGTCGACGAGCTGCTGTCCGTCGTGCGCGGCGACCAGCCGGGCATCGAGGTGACGGCCGCTTACCTGGGCGGCGAGGACGCCTCGACGGTGGCCGATCTGCTGAACGCGGCCGCGGAGGCCGGCCGGAGCGCGCCGGTGGTGCTGCCGCTGGTTCCGGGGCCGCACGAGTTCCTGCCGGAGCTGCACAAGTCGGCCGCCGAGACCGGCGCCCAGGTGCTGGACCCGCTGGGCCCGCACCCGCTGCTGGCCGAGGCGGTGCACGTGCGCCTGTCCGAGGCGGACCTGGCCCGCGCCGACCGCGCCCGCCTGTTCGCGATCGCCACCGCCGCCGACGGCGTGGTGCTGACCACCACCGGTGGTGAGGAGGCCGCGGCCGCGGCCGGCATCACCGGTGTGCTGCTGGCCGCCCGGCTCGCCGTGCCGGTGGTCCCCGCCGCGCTGGACGTGCCCGGCTCGGTCGCCGCGGCCGTCGCGCACCTGAAGTCGACCGGCTGCGAGCGCCCCGCGCTGGCCCCGCTGGTGATCGGCCCCGAGGCCGACCCGGAGCTGCTGGCCGCGGCCGCCGAGGAGACCGGCTGCCCGAGCGCCGCCCCGATCGGCGCCTACCCGACGGTGGCTCAGCTGATCGCCTCCAGCTACCTGGCGGCGCTCCCCGAGCCCACCCAGGAGCAGTTGGAGGCCGCCGAGGCCGCCGCCGAGCAGCGCACCACGCCGGGAGCGCACGCGGCGCGCTGACGCGTCACCCGAGGACCGCGACGGGCGGGAGCAGCGCATCGACGCGTTCCCGCCCGTCGTGCTTTCGTTCCGGCCCAGGCTCTGGACACGTCCGGGCGGGCGCCGAGCCGGTGACGCGTGCGGGCGCCCGGACGGTAACGCGCCCGGCCGGTGACGCGTGCGGGCGCTCAGCCGGTGACGCGCCCGGTGCGCGGCGCGCCGTCGGTGAACTTCAGCGTGGGCAGCTCCACCTGACGGGGCGGTGTGGGCGCGGTCGCGGGGCTGGTGGCGGCGTTCCACGGTCCGGCGGCGAGGCCGGGGCGGGGTTTGCCGAGCGCGAGGGTCTCCGACTGCCCGGCCCTGCGGAACAGGATCTGCTTGGGCGCGGGCGCGTCCGGGTCGAGCCACAGCTCGGGGCCGTCGCCGAACTCGCAGTCCAGCACCGCGATGTCGTCGGGCTTGCCGTCCCCCGTGGCCCGGAACGCCACCCCGGCCTTGCGGTGGCCGGTCAGCCGGCTGCGGCTCAAGGTGACCAGTTCGCCGTCGAGTTGGTGCTTGAGGGTGGCCACCGCGTAGTCGGACTGCCCGGCGGCGTCGATCAGCAGCCCGTCGAACACGGTGCCCTTGTCGCGGCCGAGCGCATGGACGGCGATCCCGCCGGCGGCGTTGCCGTACAGCACCGACGCGGTGTACGCGAAGTCGTTCAGGTAGGCGCCGTGCTCGATGCCCCAGCCGCCGTTGTGGTAGGCGGCGAACCGGGTGACGGTGTGCGGGTGTTCGGAGTTCTGCCAGACGAAGATGCCGTTCTCCAGGTTGTTGTGCGCCAGGCAGTTCTCGAACGTCCACACTCCCTCGCTGGTCTCCGGCCACTCGTACCCGGAGGCACCGGTGGCGCCCTGCACGCCGACGGCCACGCAGTCCCTCGCCGAGGAGCCGGTGCCCGCGCCGAGACTGAACCCGGTCAGCCGGTAGCCGCGCGGGTTGGGCTCGAACACCGTCCGGGAGGCGACGCACCCCACGTAGGCGATGTCGTCGGACGGCCCCTGCGGGGTGCGGGTGTCGATCGGGCCGTCCCACCAGTACGCGTCCTCCAAGGTGTTGTGGGAGATGCAGCCGCGGAAGGTGATCCCGTGACTGTTGTGCGGCACGAACGCGTGACTGCCGGCATCGCGGACCACCACGCCCTCGACCACCGTGCCGCGCGAGGTGTCCAGCAGCATGTGGAAGTGCAGCCCGTACCGTCCGAGCACCGGTTCGCTCACGGGCTGCCCGTTCCACTTCTCCTTCCCCACCGCCCGCGGCCCGACCCGGCGCAGCTCCGCATGCCGGACGTCGGCCGGCCGGCTGGACGTCAGATGGACGTGCGCCCGCCCCTGCTCGGTGCCCTCGACCCGGACGTTGCGGGTCAGGTTGAGCACCTCCGCGCCGAACACCGCCCCGCCGCCGAGGCTCACCCGCGGGTGGGCGTGCTGGAGCGGGGCGGTGAGGGTGACGTTCGGGCCGTCCACCCGCTGGACCGTCACCAGGTCGTAGGAATCGGAGAAGCCCTCGGCGTCGGGCGGCGTGGTCGGCGTGACGGCGAGTTCGTCACCCACCTGCCAGCCCTCGGGTGCGGCCGCCAGCTTCAGCACGGCGTCCCCTGCCTTCAGCTCGGTGGCGGCCCGTACCCACGCCGTGCGGGGCGCGCCGTCCAGCCGCAGGTAGCCGCGGCCGGTGACCCACAGGCCGGTGTCGGTGTCGACGACGCTCATGCCGCCGCCCTGGAAACGGCGCTCGTCGATGTCGGGAAAGCGCAACGTATGGGTGTGCGCCGCCTCGGGCGCGAGCGCGAGCGTGCCGCGGACCTCGACGTTGCCGGTACTCTCCAGCGTCAGCGACCGGTCGGTGGCGAACACCAGCGACCCGCCGGTGTCGATCAGCAGCGAGCCGACCTTGGCGTCCCCGTCCAGCACCACCTTGTCGGTGATCCGCACGGCACTCCCCGCCCCGGGCACCTTCCCGCCCCACCCCTTGGCGTCCGACCACCTGCGCCCGCCCTGGTCCACCGCCCCCGCCACCGGCTCCGCCCCGGCCAGCGACTGCCGCAGCACCACTCCCCCACCGACGGCCGTCACCGTCCCGACCGCCAGCCAGGTCAGCATTCGCCGCCGGCCCAGCAACGGCCGCCGGTGCCGCCCGTTCTCCCACTGCTCCACGATGGCCGCCTCCCGAAACGCGCAGGGACTCCGAATCGTCGGGGGCAGCATAGGTGGCGGGTTCGGTGGAAATCGGCGACTTCCGAGGCGACTAAGCATTCTGACGTACCGTCATCCACCAGTTCGGCAGAAATGGGTGACGGGGGCAATTCCATGACCCGTCAGCAATGGGCCCTGGACGCCGGAGCAGAGTGGACAGAAGCTCACAAATCACCCATCGACTGACTCCCAAACAACCACAGAGGTGAACTTTCGTCCGACAAGTGCCATAACCACCCAAAACGGGCACAAGATCGACAACTTCCTGACGGCAGCCCAGTTCCGGCCACGCACAGCGGAGTTCGTCCGGAATTCCTTGATCGCATTTTCCGGGCCCGGTGACGGCCGTCACAGGAATTTGCGAATCATCCTTAAATCCGCTTAATCTCCTGCCCACGTTCGTGGACACACGGACCCAGCTCGCCCGGAACGCCGAATCCTGCCGCCGGGTGGGCCGGCTCATGCGAAACGCACCGCGGCAGGGGCGGGGGAACCAGGTAAGTCGCCCTGGGGCGGTCCTGACGGACCGGTCCGGGGCTTGGGGTGAAGCCGGGCGCGCCGAGAGGTGCGCGCGGCCGGGCAACTCCAGCCCGAATCCGACAGCTCACCTCGCAGGCGTGGGAGAGGAACGCATCTTCATGCTGCCCATCAGCGCCAAGCGCGCCCGCCGTCTGATCGCCACCACTGGTGTGGTGGGCATCGGCCTCACGGTTCCCGGCCTGGCCGCGGGTACCGCCTCCGCCGCGTCGGTGGCCACCTGGGACAAGGTCGCGCAGTGCGAGTCCAGCGGCAACTGGTCGATCAACACCGGTAACGGCTTCTACGGCGGCCTGCAGTTCACCGCCTCCACCTGGGCCGCCTTCGGCGGTACCGCCTACGCCCCGCGCGCCGACCTGGCCACCAAGGACCAGCAGATCGCCGTCGCCGAGAAGGTGCTCGCCTCCCAGGGCCCCGGCGCCTGGCCGGTGTGCTCCGTCCAGGCCGGTCTGACCAAGGGCGGCGCCGCCCCGCAGGTCAACACCTCCACGGGCTCCACCACCGCCCAGACCCAGGCCCCGAAGCCGGCCGCCCAGCCGCAGGCTCCGAAGCAGACCCAGCAGGCGGCCCCGCAGCAGCGTCAGGGCCAGGCCCAGAGCCGCCCGCAGGCCCCGGCCCAGCCGCAGGCCGACCAGGGCGCCCAGGCCGCCGGCAGCTACACCGTGGTGGCGGGCGACTGGCTGTCCGCCATCGCCCAGCACCAGAACGTCGAGGGTGGCTGGGAGAAGCTCTACGAGCTGAACCGCTCCGTCCTCACCGAGGGCCCGGACATGATCTACCCGGGTCAGAAGCTGGCGCTCGGCAACGTCTCGGTCGCCGAGACCCCGGCCAAGCAGTCCGCCCCGGCCCGCAAGTCCTCCGGTTCGACCCCGGCGCCGAGCACCCCCGCCCCGGCGCAGCCGAGCACCCCCGCCAAGCCCGCCACCACCACGACCGCCACCACCGCCACGACCGCCACCACCGCCCTCAAGGCGACCGGCTCCAAGGCCGCGGCGGTCGACTTCGCGCTGTCGAAGGTCGGCCAGCCGTACATCTACGGCGGCACCGGCAACGGCGGCTGGGACTGCTCGGGCCTGACCCAGGCCGCGTTCCGCCAGGCCGGCATCAGCCTGCCGCGCGTGGCCGCGGACCAGGCCGACTACTCGACCCGGGTCTCGCTGAACAGCCTGCAGCCGGGCGACCTGCTGTTCTGGTCGAACAACGGCGCCAACTCGGGCGTCTACCACGTGGCGATCTACATCGGCGACGGCAAGTACGTCGAGGCCGCCAACCCGAAGTCCGGCGTGAAGACCGAGACCATCGCCAACTGGGCGCCGGACTTCGCCGGTCGGGTCTGAAACGCCTGACACCGCGCACACGCGCATGAGGTGACCGCACCGCGGACACCGCTGCCCTCGGGGACCCTGGTCGGCTCCGGGGGCAGCGGCCTATTCTCGGCCGAAGGCCAAAGGCCGGAAGCGGTCCCGAGACCCTGGAGCGGTGTGCGATGGCGAAGGTGACGACCACGCTGGACGCGGACCTCGCGCTGGAGGCGATGATGCGCCTCGGGGTGAGCAGCCCGCAGGACGCGGTGGAGCTGCTGGTGCGCGACTACCTGTCCACCGGCCGCCGCACCCAGGCGCGCACCGGCGGCAGCCGGGACGGCGAACGCTTCGCCGGCCCGGCCCCGTCCGTCGAAGACTGACCCGGCAACGCCCGGCGCAGAGCCAACACCCGTTACGCCGAGAGGCCCTCGGCACCGCCTACCGCCGCGACAGGGCAGCTCTCCGGCCGAACACCGCTGCGGCCCCCGTCCGACGAACGAACGAGGGCCGCAACTACCGCACCAACAAGCTCAGTTGCGCGGACCGGAGCCGGTGGAGCCACGCATCACCAGCTCCGGCTGGAACATGAACTCCGAGCGCTGCGCCGGGTTTCCGCCGACCTCCTCCAGCAGGGCGTCGACGGCGGCGGTGGCCATCGCCTCGACCGGCTGCCGCACGGTGGTCAGCGGCGGTTCGGTGAACGCTATCAGCGGCGAGTCGTCGAACCCGACCACCGAGACGTCCTGCGGCACCGACAGTCCCCGCCGGCGCACCGCGCGGATCGCGCCGAGCGCCATCATGTCCGAGCCGCAGACGATCGCCGTGCAGCCCTTGTCGAGCAGCGCCTGGGCGGCGGCGTGCCCGCCCTCCACGCTGAACAGGGTGTGGTGGATCAGCTCCCCGGCCTCTTCGGCGGTGCGCCCGGTGAGCTGCTGGAGCGCGGCGGTGAAGCCTTCGATCTTGCGCAGCACGGGGACGAACCGCTTCTGACCGACCGCCAGCCCGATCCGGTCGTGGCCGAGTTCGACCAGGTGCTGGACGGCCATCCACATCGCCGCCCGGTCGTCCGGGGAGATGAACGGCGCGGCGATCTTCTCGCTGTAGCCGTTGATCAGCACGAACGGGACCTGACGGCCGGAGAGTTTGGCGTACCGGTCGTGGTCGGCGGTGGTGTCGGCGTGCAGTCCGGAGACGAACACGATGCCCGCCACGCCGCGTTCGACCAGCATCTCCACGAGTTCGTCCTCGGTGGAGCCGCCCGGGGTCTGGGTGCACAGCACCGGCGTGAAGCCGTGCCGGCTGAGCACCTGTTCGATGACCTGGGCGAGTGCGGGGAAGATCGGGTTGCTGAGCTCGGGGGTGATCAGGCCGATCAGCCCGGCGCTGCGCTGGCGCAGCCGGGTGGGCCGCTCGTAGCCGAGCACGTCCAGCGCGGCCAGTACCGTCTGCCGGGTGGTCGCGGAGACGCCCGCCTTACCGTTGAGTACGCGGCTGACGGTGGCTTCGCTGACCCCCGCCTGCGCCGCGATGTCGGAGAGTCGCGCTGTAGTCACGAGCCCAGAGCCTATTGCAACCACCTCAGACCGCCCACCATGCGGTGCTGTCGGCCGGGAGTTCGGTGTGCTCGGCCGCCACCACGGCGGCCGAGGACAGCAGCAGCCGGCCGGGCGCCGGGATGCTGACGCTCTCCCCGGTGACGTTCACGGTGCACACGAACGACCCTTCGGCCGCCTCGCGACGGAACATCAGCACGCCCTCGGGGGCGGCCAGCCACTCGACCTCGGTGCCGGCGCCGAGCGCGGGCTGCTGGTGGCGCACGGTCAGCGCGGAGCGGTACAGCTCCAGCGTCGAGGTCGGGTCACCGGTCTGGACCTCTACCGAGAGCTCGGCCCACTCGGCGGGCTGCGGCAGCCAGCTCGGGCCGCCGGCCACCGGGCCGAAGCCGTACGGCGCCTCGCTGCCGGACCACGGGATCGGGACCCGGCAGCCGTCGCGGTAGCCGTCCTGGCCGGCCTGCCGGAAGAACGACGGGTCCTGGCGGACCTCGTCGGGCAGGTCGGTGACGTCCGGCAGGCCGAGCTCCTCGCCCTGGTAGATGTACGCGGAGCCGGGCAGCGCGAGCATCAGCAGGGTGGCCGCGCGGGCCCGGCGCAGGCCGAGCTCGCGGTCGCCGGCGGTGCGGATCTGGGTGCCCAGGCCGGGCTCGTTGGCGAACCGGGTGGCGTGCCGGGTGACGTCGTGGTTGGACAGCACCCAGGTGGTGGGGGCCTGGACGGGGCGCATCGAGTCGAGCGAGAGGTCGATCACCTCGCGCAGCTTCGCCGCGTCCCAGTCGGTGCCCAGGTACTGGAAGTTGAACGCCTGGTGCAGCTCGTCGGGGCGGACGTAGTTGGCGGTGCGCTGGACGGTCGGGGTCCAGGCCTCGGCGACGCCGATCCGGTCGCCGGGGTACTCGTCGAGGATCGTGCGCCAGCTGCGGTAGATGGCGTGCACGCCGTCCTGGTCGAAGAACGGCATGACGTCGTTGCCGAGCAGCTTCAGCTGGTCGCGGCTGCCGAGGTCGGGCAGGCCGGGGGCCTTGACCAGGCCGTGGGCGACGTCGATCCGGAAGCCGTCCACGCCCATGTCGAGCCAGAACCGCAGGATGGAGCGGAACTCGTCGGCGACGGCGGGGCTGTCCCAGTTGAAGTCGGGCTGCTCGGGGGCGAACAGGTGCAGGTACCACTCGCCAGGGGTGCCGTCGGGGTTGTCGCTGCGGGTCCAGGCGGGGCCGCCGAAGATGGACTCCCAGTCGTTGGGCGGGAGTTCACCGCTCTCGCCCTTGCCGGGGCGGAAGTGGTAGCGCTCGCGCAGCGGGGAGCCGGGGCCCTCGCGCAGCGCGCGCTGGAACCACTCGTGCTGGTCGGAGGAGTGGTTGGGGACCAGGTCCACAATGATCCGCAGGCCCAGGTCGTGGGCGTCGCGGATCAGCCCGTCGGCGTCCAGCAGGGTGCCGAACATCGGATCGACGGCGCGGTAGTCGGCGACGTCGTAGCCGGCGTCGGCCTGCGGGGAGGCGTAGAACGGCGAGAGCCACACCGCGTCCACGCCGAGGTCGCGCAGGTAGGGCAGGCGGCTGCGGATGCCGGGCAGGTCGCCCATGCCGTCCCCGTTGCCGTCGGCGAAACTGCGCGGGTACACCTGGTAGATGACCGCGTCCCGCCACCAGCCGCCTCTGGAGGCCCCATTGGTCGCAGCAGTCGTCCGAGCGGCGGGAACGGCGGCGGGCCGGGAGGCGTCGGCCAGGTTCTGGGTCATTGGACAGTCATCCCTTGGGTGCTGTGGAAACGGAGGGTCAGGACTTCGCCGCGCCGGCCGTCAGACCGGTCACCAGGTGACGCTGCACCAGGTAGAAGACGATCGCGGCGGGGATGGCGATGAGCACCGAGGTGGCGGCCATCAGCTGCCACTGGTGGTCGTGCTCGCTGACGAACGAGGCCAGGCCGACCGCCAGCGTGTACTTGCTGGACGAGAGCATGAAGGTGGAGGCGAAGGCGACCTCGCCCCACGCGGTGAGGAAGGAGTAGAACGCGGCCACCGCCAGGCCCGGCCGGGCCAGCGGGAGGATCAGCCGCCAGAAGGCGCCGAACGGCGACAGCCCGTCGACCCGGCCGGCCTCGTCGATCTCCACCGGGATGGTGTCGAAGTAGCCCTTCAGCAGCCAGGCGCAGTACGGCACGGTGGTGGTGGAGTAGACCAGGATCAGGCCGGTGTAGCTGTCCAGCATCTGCAGGTTGGACAGGATGTAGTACATCGGCACGATCAGCACGGCGATCGGGAACATCTGGGTGACCAGCAGGGCCCACATCAGCGGGCGGTAGCCGGGGAAGCGCATCCGGGAGACCGCGTAGCCGGTGGTGGCGGCGATCAGCACGCCGATCACGGTGGTGCCGCCGGCCACGATCGCCGAGTTGCCGAACCAGCTGAGGAAGTCGGTGTCGCCCAGTACCCGGCTGTAGTTGGCCAGGGTGGCCTTGTCCATGATCTTCGCCGGGTGCAGGTAGTCCATGTCGTCCGGGCCCAGCGAGATGTACGCGATGTACAGCACCGGGAACAGGGCGACCAGGCTGGCGACGATCAGGGTGCCGTGCGTGAGCACGGTGGCCAGCGGCGTGGACTGGCCGCGCAGCCGGACCTTGCCGGGTCGTCCGGCCGGCTTCGGGTGGTCGGTGGCGGGGCGGTCGGCGGTGAGGGTCATCGGGCTACCTGCCTGGTCCTGGTCCTTGGGCTGGGGATCGGTTCCGGTACGGGCGTCGGCGCTCATCCGTTGGCCTTCTCGACCCGGGCCGTCCAGCGGCGGTAGAAGCTGGTGAAGACGATCAGGATGGAGAGCAGCAGGATTCCGTAGGTCGCCGACTGCGCGTAGTCCGCGGGCTGCTGGCCGAAGCCGAGGCGGAAGGCCCAGGTGACCAGGATCTGGGCGTCGGGGGCGCCGGAGCCGAACAGCAGGAAGATGATGGCGAACTGGTTGAAGGTCCAGATCACGCCCAGCAGCACGACGGTGGAGGAGACGGTCCGCAGCCCGGGCAGGGTGACGTAGCGGAACCGCTGCCAGGCGTTGGCGCCGTCCATCTCGGCGGCCTCGTACAGCTCGGCCGGGATCGACTGGAGTCCGCCGAGCAGCGAGATCATCATGAACGGCACGCCGACCCAGGTGTTGACCAGGATCGCGGCGAACTTCTGCGCCAACGGGTCGGACAGCCAACCGGGTTCGGGCAGGTGCAGCATCGACAGCAGGCCGTTGACGGCGCCGCCGTCGGCGAGCATCAGCCGCCAGGAGAAGACGGTGACGAAGGTCGGCACCGCCCAGGGCAGGATCAGGACCAGCCGGTACAGGCTGCGGCCGCGGATCTTGCGGTTGAGCAGCATCGCCAGGCCCAGGCCGATGCTGTAGTGCAGGAACACGCAGACCGCGGTCCAGATGACGGTCCAGATGAAGTGCGACCAGAACCGGTCGTAGGCGGTCGGCCCCCACAACACGTCCGCGTAGTTGTCGAGGCCGACGAAGTCGAAGCTGTCGGGTATGTGGTTGACGCCGATCTGGCGGCCCACGTTGAGGCTGGTGGCGTTGGTCAGGGTCAGGTAGAAGCCGCGGACCAGGGGGTAGCCGACCAGCACCCCGAGGACGATCACGACCGGCGCGACCATCGCGTACGCGTACCAGTACTTCGAGTACGACAGCCTGATGCGCTGAACGACCGCAACTGCCATGGGTTGACACCTTCTCCGGGAGGTCCGCCGCCTGCCTCGGCGACTACTGCTGTGGTCTGACGGCGTGCGCCCGGCCCACCGTCAGGTGTGGGCCGGGCGAGCCTGGTTCCGACTTACTTCTTGAAGTCCGGCAGGAGCTTCGCGTAGTCGGTGGCGGTGGCGTCCAGGCCGGCCTTGGTGTCGGACTGGCCCTGGACGATCTTGCCGAGGTTGGTGCCGAAGGAGGCGAACAGCGAGGCGTACTCGGGCAGTTCGGGGCGCGGCTGGGCGGAGGGGAGGATCGCCTGGAAGTCGGCGGTGGCCGGGTTGGCCTTGACCTCGGCGGTGTAGGCGTCGCTGCGGGTGGGCAGGGTGCCGTTCTTCAGCGCGAGGAAGGTCTGGCTCTCGGCGGAGGTCAGGAACGCGGCGAGCTTCTCGGCGGCGGCCTTGTGGGCGGCGTCGGAGCCGGCGTAGACGGCGACGTTGTGGCCACCGGTCGGGGCGCCGCCCTTGGTGGAGCCGGCCGGGACGGCGGCGATGCCGAGGTTCTTCTTGTCGGCGAAGGAGGCGCCCTTGTAGATGTTGGTGACCTCCCACGGACCCTGGATGATCGCCGCGACCTTGCCGTTGTTGAAGGCGTCCATCATGTGCGCGTAGGCGTCGGTGGTGACGTCGGCCTTCGCGGTGCCGGGCGAGGTGAACATCGACTTGTAGGTCTCGATCGCCTTCACCGCCTCGGGCGAGTTGACGGTGACCTTCTTGCCCGCGGCGTCCACCATGTTGGTGCCCTCGCCGTACAGGAACGGCATGGCGTAGTAGCCGTCACCGGCCTTCAGCCAGAAGCCGTCCACGCCCGCCTTCTCCTTCAGCTGGGCGGCGTCGGCCTTCAGCTCGTCCCAGGTGGTCGGCGCGGCGGTGATGCCGGCCTTGGCGAACAGCTCCTTGTTGTACATCAGGGCGAGGGTGTCGGTGACCAGCGGCACACCGTAGGTCTTGCCCGCGTACTTGGCCTGCTGGATCAGCGAGGGCTGGAAGGCGGCGGCGTCGGTCAGCGCCGGGGTGCCGTCCAGCGGCTCCAGGTAGCCGGCCTTGGCGAAGGCGGAGGTCCAGCCGACCTCGGAGCGGAAGGCATCCGGCGCACCCTTGGCACCCATCGCGGTCTGGAGCTTGTTCTGCGCCTGGTCGAACGGCACGTTCTCGAACTTGACCTTGATGTTCGGGTTCGCGGCCTCGAACTTCTTGACCAGCTCCTGGTAGTTCGGCGCCTCGTTGGTGGCGTTCGAGGTGTCCCAGTAGGTGATGGTGACCGGTCCGCCGTCGCCCTTGGCGTCCGAACCGGAGCCGCTGCTGCCGCAGGCTGCAAGAGTGACCGCAAGAGCCGCAACGAGAGCGGAGGCCGCGATGCCACGCCGCATGGAAACTCCTAGAAAGGTGAGGGTGCCCGAGATGGTGGGGGACCGCGCATAATGGCTGTCCGGGCCGACTGCGCCCTCGCAGGCCGTCGGGCTTGAGCAGGAACGTAACAGCGCGGTGAGCACGCCTGAAAGGTCTTGCAGCAAGTTTCTGCAAGTTACCGGCGATCGTTACATCGACGTGTCCTTAGAGTTGCCGCCGCGCGTCTTGACCATCCGTGGCCTTGCGGAAACTCCTTGCAGCCCCACCCCCGCTGACCAGCGGAAAAGGGCCCCGGGACAGCTCCCGGGGCCCTTCTCGACACCGCCCTCGTGCTCAGCCGGTGACGCCCAGCCGCAGCACCGTGCTGGAGCGGAACTCCCGCCCCGGACGCAGCTCGGTCGACGGGTACGAGGGCTGGTGCGGCGAATCGGGGTGGTGCTGGGTCTCCAGCGCGACGCCGGCGAACGGGCCGTACGCCGTCCCGGACGGGCCGGTGACGCTGCCGTCGAAACCGTTCGCGGTGTACACCTGCAACCCGGGCTCGGTGGTCAGCACCTCCAGAACGCGCCCGCTGCCCGGGTCGGCCAGCACCGCCGCCCGCACCGGCGGCCCGTCCGCGGGGCGCTCGCGCAGCACCCAGTTGTGGTCGTACCCGTGCGAGAGCTTCAGCTGCGGATGCCCCTCGGCAAGGCCCTCGCCGATCGGCCGGGCGGTGGTGAAGTCGAACGCGGTACCCGCCACCGGCTCGTGCGGGCCGTACGGGATCTGCCGCTCGTCGGCCGGCGTGATGGCGTCCGCGTCGATGGTCAGCAGGTGGCCGAGCACGTCGCCGCGGCCCTCACCGGCCAGGTTGAAGTAGGCGTGGTTGGTCAGGTTGACCACCGTGGGCTTGGTGGTGACGGCCCGGTAGGAGATGGTCAGTTCGGCACCGCTCAGCGTGAAGTCCACCCACACGTCCAGCGCGCCGGGGAAGCCCTGGTCGCCGTCCGGGGAGTGCAGGTGCATCCGCACCCCGCCGGGGATCTCCTCCGCCTCCCACACCCGGTGCGAGAACGAGTCCGGGCCGCCGTGCAGGGTGACGCCGTGTCCGGTGGGCAGCAGCGGGTGGTCCTCGCCGTCCAGGGTGATCCGGCTGTCGGCGATCCGGTTGGCGTACCGGCCGACGGTGACGCCGTAGTGCTTGGCCGGGCCGAGCAGGGTGCCCACGTCCTCGGTGGTCAGCAGCACCTGGGCGGGCGTGCCGTCCCGGTCGGGCGCGGTCAGGGTGTGCAGCGCCGCGCCCAGCGTGATCACGGTGGCCTCGATCCGGTCGGAGCGCAGCGTCCACCGCTCCAGCCCCATACCGGCCCCCGACAGGTCGTACGGCGCCCGGTGCACCTCGGTGAGCCGGTCCGGCGCGGTCATGGGCTGCTCCTTGGTTCGTGATCACCCTTTTTTGGCCAGCCTAGCGGGGCCCGGCGGGCGGGCCCGTGACCCCGCTCCCGCGCGCCGGGGCGCCTGTCGGTCCGTCAGCCGTCCTGCCCGGGGCCGTCGGTGGGCAGGCCGAGCGCGTCGGCGAGACCCTCCGGTCCGGTGCCGAGCTTGCGGTGGACGGCGGCCAGCCGCTGCCTGACCACCGCCACCGGCAGCTTCAACTGGTCGGCGATCCGCTGCGGCGGCAGCGCCCGCACCGCCAACTCGGCGACCGCCAGCTCCTCCGGGTTGAGGGTGACCTTGTTCGGTACCAGCGCCCGGCTGGGCTGCAGGCCGGACGCGGCCAGCACGTTGCGGGCCCGCACCTCCAGGCCGTCCGCCCCGCAGTGCTTGGCCAACTCCATTCCCTGGTAGAGGTGTTCGGCGGCCTCCAGGCTGCGGCCGACCTGCACCAGAGCGGCGCCGAGATCGACCAGCGCGTGCGCGTGCTCGTAACTGGCCGGGGAGCGGCCGAGCCAGCCGACCGCCTCCTGGAGCAGTTCGACGGCGTGCGGGCCCTCCCACACGCTGGCGGCCAGCCGCAGCGCGCTGCCGATCGCCGACGGCGAACCGGACTCCCGGGCCCGGGCCACCGCGTCGTCGCCGTTCTTCCGGGCGGAGGGCAGGTCCCGGTGCGCCATCGCCACGGCCAGGTGACCGGCCCACGGCGCGTGCACGGTGGAACGCCAGCCGCGCTTGTCCAGCCGCATGCCGGTCTCGGCGAGCACCTCGACGGCCATGTCGTAGTCGCCGCGGGAGATCAGCAGCTTGCCGTAGATGGTGGCGACGTCGGGCAGCACCAGCGCGGTCTGGTGGTACGGCGGCGAGAACCGGTACTTCTGCGCCACCTCCCAGGCCTCCCGGTCGCGGCCGCGGGCCAGCAGGGTGTCGATCAGTGAGCCGACCAGGTTCCACTGGAGCGGCAGTCCGGTGCCCATCCGGTCGGCGATCCGCAGGCCCCGGCGCAGGAAGTCCTCGGCCTCCGGGAGGAAGCCACGGCGCAGCCGGGCGAAGCCCATCAGGAAGTAGGCGAAGCCGCGGTGCGCGCCGCTCCACCCGGCGATCTCGAACTCCAGGATGGCGGAGCTGAACAGCTTCTCGGCGCGGGCGAGTTCGTCGTTGTAGGCGAAGCAGAGGCCGAGCAGCGCGGGCAGTTCGAAGTTCCAGGTGGTGTTGGTCCAGCCGAGGCTGCGGGACAGCCGGCCGTTGACCAGCGCGTCCTCGGCGGCCCGCAGTGCCTCGGTGCTGGGGCCGCCCTTGAGGGTGAGGTCCCAGGCGTGCAGGGCGCGCACCGGCCGGGAGGCCTCGCTCTCCTCCTCGACCTGCGCGGCGAGTTCGGCGACCTTGCGGGCCCGTTCGGGGCCGTTGTCCTCGTCGCGCCGCAGGGCGGTGTACAGCAGGTGGGCGGTCAACAGCCGGACCCGGCCGAGGCCGTCGGGAGTGTTCTCGGCCTCGGCCAGGCAGAGCCGGGCGGCGCCGTTCAGGTCGCCGCCGTGGGCGGTCACCTCGGACAGCCGGAACACCGCCTCGACCCGCAGGTCGGCGCTCAGGCCGTCCTCGATGTCGAGCGCGCGGCGCAACTGGTTGGCGGTCGCCTCGGGGTCGGTGAGCAGCGCGGCGCTGCCGAGTTCGTACAGCACCTCGGCGCGGTCGTCCACGTCCGGCGGCTCGGCGAGGGCGCGTTCCAGACAGCGGCGGGCGGCTTCGGGGGCGCCGATGGCGAGGTTCTCGGCGGCGGCCCGGCGCAGCTTGCGGACCATCGCGTCGTCGCCCTCGCCGGGGTGGGTCTCCAGCAGGTGGCGGGAGGCGGCGAGCAGCGAGCCGCCCCGGTCCTCGATCGCGGTGGCGGCGACACCGTGCATTCCGGCGCGGGTGGCCTCCGGGATCGACTGGTAGATCGAGGTGGCGATCAGCGGGTGGACGAACTCCAGCCTGCCGTTGGGCTGGGTGGTCAGCACCCGCATCCGGCGCAGTTCGCGGACCGACTGGATGGTCTGCGAGGGGCCCTGGGCGCAGATCGCGGCGGCCAGGTCCTCGTTGATGTCGGTGCCGAGCAGCGCAGCGGCCCAGGCGAACTGGAGGACGGTCGGGCCGAGTTTGTCGAGCCAGTAGTCGCGGCCCTGGCCCCGGGCGGCCGCGGCGAGGTCGCGCAGCCGGGGCGAGTTCTCCTCGATGGGTTCGAGGTTCTGGTCGCGCACCTCGCGCAGCAGGGCGACGGTGTCGAACGGGGCGCCGGCGGTGACGGCCCACACCTGGCGGCAGAACGCGTCGTCGGCCTCGGCGAATTCGGCGTGCACGATCTCGGCGATCGACAGCGGGTTGAGCGGCAGCAGGTCGTGCCGCCGCTCGGCGCGTTCCTGGATCTGCAGGACGAGCGGGCGGCCCGCGTCGTCGAACTCCTGGCGGTAGGCGAAGACCAGCAGCACCGGAAGCTCGCGGGCGCGAACCGCGAACGAGGCCAGCCAGGTCAGTGACTCCTGGTCGACCACATGCAGGTCGTCGATCACCACGACCAGCGGGGCCCGCCGGGGCGCGAGTTGGGTGATGACGAAGTCCAGGCCGTCGTGCACGCCCTGCGGGTCGATCCGCTCGCGCGTGTCGGGCGGCGGGGCCAGGCCGACGGCCGGCGCGACGATGTTGTACCAGTTGCCGAACACCTCGGTGCGCTCGTCCGGGTCCAGAGTGCCGAGGACGGGCAGCAGTAGTTGCCGCAGGACACGGAACGGCTCGTGCTTCTGCCGTTCGCTGCCGCGGGCGAACAGCACGGTGGGGTCCTTGCGGGCCCCGGCGATCCGGCGGACCTGTTCGAGCATCGTGGTCTTGCCCATGCCGGGTGGCCCGGAGAACAGCAGCAGTTCACCGATCTTGGTGCCGCCCGCGGCGAACTCCCGGCACAGTTTGTCCACGGCCTGTTCGGCGGAGTGGAGTTCCTTTTCGCGCTCCCACAGCCGCTGGCCGGCTGTTCCCTCCCCGGCCGCCGATTCCTGCGGCCTGCTCTGTCCTTCGGCCACGTCCGTCCTTCCGACTCGCCTTCCCGGCACTCCGTTTCCGACCCTAGCGCCGTCAAGGGCCGCTCGGGTGGCGTTCCCGCAGGCGGCGGACCTGGAGGGGAGCCGGAACGCCTGGTCAGGGGCAACCCGCTTACGCAGAGCCACCTCTGACGATCAGTCAGGGTTAACTCTTTCCGGTTTTCCAGGTGTAGTCGATCTTTGCCGGGGAAGACCGACGCCGGGCGCGAGCCCGAACCAACTTGACACACCAGCACATCAGGCCGCACTGGAGACACGTTGGCTGCCATACCCCCGCTCTTCTGCCCCATCCCCTCCGCCCTGCACCCCGCGCACGAGGAGGTCGGCAAGAGCACCGAAGTCTGGCTCGACGCAATGGGATTCACCGGAGACTCGGAACGCCGCCACCGCCTCCTGGCCATCGGCGCACACGAGTTCGTCTGCCGAATCGCCAAGGACGCCGAGGGCATCACGGGGCTGGAACTGGTCTCGCAATGGTTGTGCAGCATGCTCACGCTCGACGACGAGTGGGACACCGGCGGACTGAGTCGGGACCCCTCCCGTGTACTCACGATAGCAGCCACACTACTGGCCGTTATCAACTCCACCCCCTCCCACCGGGAGGAATCGGACATCTACGTCGCTTCGGTGCGCGACGTGTTCCGCCGGGCCCGGGACTGGGCCCCCGCGGTCGCCGTGAAACGTTGGGCGGACAGCCAGTTGGAGTCCTTCATGGGCGCCGCCGCCGTCACGGCCTACCGTTCCCAGGGGCGGTCGATGTCACTGTCCGAGTACCTGACGATCGGCCCGCTGGACCGCGGCAGCCGCTCCTGCATCGAGATCATCGAGGTCTGCGAGCGCACCGCCGTCCCGCAGTCCCAGCTGGACTCGCCGCGGGTGCACGCACTCACCGAGGCCGCCAAGTTCCTGGTGCTGATCTCCTCCGACATCTACTCGTACAGCCGCGAGGACAGCCACGGCGCGCTGGAGAGCAACATCGTCGATGCCCTGGAGCGACATCTGGGCTGCAAACGGGACCAGGCCCTGCTGGAGGCCGCCGCCCTGCACGACCGCACCATGTGCCTGTTCCTCCGCCTGTCGGACCGCGCCTCCCGCCGCGCCGGACCCGAACTGCGGCGCTACATCGCTCAGTTGTCCAACCTGGTGAGCGGAAACCTGGAGTGGGGATTCACCTCCGCCCGCTACACCACGCGCGTGCCCGGCGTCGTCCCGGTCGCCGAACGCGCCATTCGCCCTGCCGACGGCCGGCTCACCCCGCCGCCCTACCCCGAGATCGCCTGGTGGTGGGAACAGCTGTGGTGACAGCCTCCTGACGACCCTGACTGCCCTGACAGCCGTGACAGTCGTGACGGTCTGCCGAGGGCTCCCTGCCCGCTGCCTGCCGGCGACCTGATCGGCCAACAGCCGCCCCACGCTTCCCCGGCCGCGGTGCGAACCCGCCCATCCGGACATCACATCACACCCCTCCCACGGCCCCGGCCCGCGCCACGCGCCCGGGGCCGAAGCGTGCCTGCAGCGGTGGCGTACCGGCTCCGACCGGCCCAGAAAGGCTGGCGAACGGCGGCCCGGCGTGGTCACGTCGGGTCAATGTCCGACCCGTCGGGTCCGATCCGATCCACCGTCAAGGAGTGAACCCTCATGACCATCGCCGTCGACAAGCTCTCCGACCCGGCGGTACGCCGCCTGCTCGGCGCCGTCAACTCCGGCAACCGGGATGCCTTCTTCGCCGCCCTCACCGACGACGCCACGATGTCCGACGACGGCGCCGACCGCGACCTGGCGGACTGGGCGGACCGGGAGATCTTCTCCTCGCACGGCCACATCGAGGTGCAGACCGAGAAGTCCGGCGGCCGCACCCTGGTCGCCGACTACCGCAACGACACCTGGGGCGAGATGCGCACCGCCTGGCGCTTCACCGTCGCCCCGGACGGCCGGGTCAGCCGCTTCGAAACCGGCCAGGCCTGACCGCCCGGCCAACGCTCAGACCCGGACCGGCAGGCACTGCCGGACGGCCGTGATCAGCGCCCGCGAGCGGATGTCCCCGGTGACGCCCGGCTGCATGCCGTTGGTGACGTAGCCGAAGCCGATGCCCAGCTCCGGATCGGCGAAGCCCAGCGAACCGCCGCGGCCCGGGTGGCCGAAGCTCGCCGGGGATGCCATCGGCGAGGTGCCGCTGTGCCGGAAGAAGCCCTGGCCGAAGGTGGTGTTGACGATCAGCACCCGGTCCGGCCCGTGCACCGAGGGACCGATCGCCTCGGCCAGGGTGGCCGGCTCGAACAGCGCGGGCACCCGCTGCCCGGCCCCGTCCGCCCGGTCGGTGGCTCCGATCAGCGACGCGTAGAACCGGGCCAGCGACCGGGCGGTGCCGATGCCGCCCGCACCCGGCACCTCGACGGCCTGCACCACCGGGTCGTTCAGGTCCACGCTGCTGCACACCGAGCCGAACGAGCGGGCCGTCAGCGAGCGCGGGTCCCGATAGGCGTCCACCACCGACTGCTTGGGACGTATCCGCATCCCACCCGGCCCCGCCTTGGCCACCTCCGGCGCGGGCAGCTCGACCAGCCGCCCGACCCGGCCGGACTCGGCGGCGGGCAGGCCGATCCACAGGTCCAGGTCGAGCGGGGCGGCGATCTCCTCCGCGAAGTACCGCCCGACGCTGCGGCCGGTGGCCCGCCGCACCACCTCACCGACCAGCCAGCCGAAGGTCAGCGGGTGGTACCCGTGCGCGGTGCCCGGCTCCCACGCCGGGGCCTGCGCGGCGACGGCCGCCGCGGCCGGATCCCACGCCAGCACGTCCTCGATCCGCAGCGGCACGTCCAGCGCGGGAAGGCCGGCCTGGTGCGCCAACAGCCAGCGCACCGGGATCCGCTCCTTGCCGGCCTGCGCGAACTCCGGCCAGTACGCGGACACCGGGGCGTCCAGGTCGAGCAGCCCGCGCTGCACCAGCAGCAGCGCGGCGGCAGCCGTCAGCCCCTTGGTGACCGACCGCAGCACCTGTGCCGTCCCGGCCTCCCACCGCACCGCCGGCACCGGCCCGGCACCCACCTCGGGACAGGCGTCACCGCCCCACAGGTCGACCACCTTCCGGCCGTCCAAATACAGCGCGAACGCCGCACCCAACTCCCCGTACTGCCGGAAGTTGCCCTCGAAGGCCGCCCTGACCGGCTCGAACCCGTCCGCCGTGAACCCCTGGATCTCCACCCGCCCACCTTAGACACCACCCCTCGCGACCTGCGGCGGGGCCCTTCGGCGGCCGGCCGGCTCCTTCTCCATGGGCTACTCCACCGTCCAACCGATGTGCCCGATGCCGGAGGAATAGATGGCGCAGTGGCCGGCCGACTCCTGGGTCTCGCCCGGCTGGGCCGTCACCGAGGTGCCCGAGACGTCCGGCGCGAGGCCGCACACGATGTCGGCGTGGAAGGTGATCGGGTCGCCGGTGTTGTTGGTACAGAGCACTCCTCCGGTCAGTGGGTCGTTCTCGTGCACCCAGGTGGTGCAGTCCAGCCCCGAGCGGACGGCGCCGGGCGCCGACGCGGCCGCGGCGGGCAGCGCGGTGCCGAGCGCGACCAGGGCGGCGGCGACGGACAGAACAACGACGCGGTTCTTCAACGCTCCTCCAAAGAACGGCAACTGACGATCCGACAGCTGACTTTCCCAACTCCGCCGCTCCGTATACCAACTCTTTAGGGTGACACCGGCCGCCCGGGGGCCAGAATGGCAGGCATGACCACCCCCGACTCCGACCCGCTGGACGAACTCGTCGACGTGGTCGACGAATACGACCGGGTCCTGCGCATCGCGCCCCGCTCCGAGGTCTACCGCGACAACCTGCTGCACCGCTGCGTCTTCGTGCTGGTCCGCGACCCGCAGGGCCGGATCTTCACCCACCGCCGCACCGACACCAAGGCGTTCGCCCTCGGCGCCCACGACTGCTTCGTCGGCGGCGTGGTCGGCGCCGGCGAAAGCTACGCGGACGCCGCCGTCCGGGAGGCCGAGGAGGAACTCGGCGTCACCGGCATCCGCACCCGCCCCTTGTTCCGCTTCCGCTACACCGACGGCGACCGGTTCAGCTGGTGGTCCGACGTCCACGAGGCCGAGTGGGACGGCCCGGTCCACCCGCAGGCCGAGGAAATCGCCTGGTACACCTGGCTCACCGAGGACGAACTCACCGACCGCCTCGCCGCCTGGGAATTCGTCCCCGACGGCCGGGAGGCCTGGCGCCGCTACCTGGAACAGCGCCCCGGCCGCTGACCTCCCTTGTTGACGCCCGTCCACGCTGTCCCGCACCACCCCGACGAACTAGGGTGGGCCGCATGGCTTCCCGTACGCCGTCCGTGGCCCCCCTCGCCGAGGAACAGCAGCCCGCCCGCACCCCCCGGCGGCGGCTCACCGTCGACGAACGCCGCGAACAACTCATCGCGGTCGCCCTCGAATTGTTCTCGGACCGGGCCCCCGAGGACGTCTCCATCGACGACATCGCGGCCGCCGCCGGCGCCTCCCGCCCGCTCGTCTACCACTACTTCCCCGGCAAGCAGGCCCTCTACGAGGAGGCCCTGCGCCGGGCCGGCCGGGAACTCGCCGGACGCTTCGAGGAAACCGCCGACGGCCCGCTCTCCGAACGCCTCTACCGCGTCATGGGCCGCTACCTGGACTTCGTCCAGTCCCACGAGGCCGGCTTCACCGCCCTGCTGCGCGGCGGCTCGGTCGCCGCCAGCCCCGACGCCGACGCCGTCATCGACCAGGTCCGGCGCGCCGCCCAGGAACAGATCCTCCGCCACCTCGGCCTCCCCGACCCCAGCCCCACCCTGCGCCGCACCGTCCGCGCCTGGATCGCCAACGCCGAGATCAGCTCCCTCGACTGGCTCGCCGACAAGCCCGTCCCCGCCGAGACCCTGCAACTCCACCTGGTCCAGGAACTCGTCGCCGCCCTCGCCGTCGCCGCCACCCGCGACCCCGAACTCGCCGCCCTCTTCGCCGAGTTCCTCGCCGCCGAGCACCCCCACGGCCCCACCGCCCACCTCGTCCGCGACCTCACCACCACCCTCGCCCCCCTCACCCCCACCCTCCTCCACCTGGCCACCCCACCCACCCCCTGACGCCACCCCCACGCCCACTCCCCCGACGCCCCGTCACCTCACGTCGCTCAACATCCCCCGCGCCGCGCGCCCGCTCCGCCCCACCAATCACCCACCCCCGACAGCCCCGCATCCCACGTCGCCCGCACTCACCACCCTCCACCCCACAGACGCCCACTCCGCCACCTGACGCCCCAACCACCCACCCCCCAACGCCCTTTCACCCCGCACCACAGGCACCCCCTCCCCTCCCCCACCCACACCACCCACCCCACCCCCGACGACCCCGCATCCCACGTCGCCCGCACTCACCACCCTCCACCCCACAGACGCCCTCTCCGCCACCTGACGCCCCAACCACCCACCCCCCAACGCCCTTTCACCCCACACCACAGGCAGCCCCTCCCCTCCCCCACCCGCACCACCCACCCCACCCCCGACGACCCCGCATCCCACGTCGTCAGCGTCTGATAAAAAGTGGCTGAACTGTCCACACCCGAGAACGAGGGGGCTCGGCGAATGACGCAGGAAGGCTTCGCCGCCGCAGACCGGATCACGGCCACACTGGACGCGGCGTCCGCCGCACTTCTCGGCAGCCGCGCCACCCACTACCCCATCGACGCGTTCACCGCGTTCCGCCGGCCCCAACACCCGGCCGCCAAGGCCCTTTTCGGTCTGCGGATCAGCCAGATCGGCCCAGGCCTGCTCTCCGTCCCGAAGCTCGGCACGGTGATCGAGGTCTCCGCCAACCGCCGCCCGAACGCGAGCGCCGGCCGCGAGGCCGTCCCGGTCCTGACGCAGCGTTTCGCCGCCTCCGCCCTGGGCCTGACCGACGCCCCGTCGGTCTCCGCGCTGCGGTTGCACGCCGAGCCGACCCCGGTGGACAGCGAGCCGCTGGCCGGGTTCACCCAGTCCCTCGCGGCCCTGGCCGAACCTCGCGTCACGGTCGCCCCTGACGAGCTGTCGACCGGTTCGGGCGTCGAGGCGCGCCTGGTGGTCCCGCCGGCGTTCCACACCCTGACGGTCCGTGGTTCGGGCAACGCCCTGTCCGCCCATCTCACCGAGACCGCCGAGGAGTTGTTCTCCGGTGCGTCCCCGGCCGAGCGCAACGACTTCGCCGTGGTGGCGGCGCTGCTCGCCGAGCAGTTCGCCGCCGCGAACGTCGCCTACGCGGGTGTCGCGACGCTGCTGGTGAACGGCCGCCGCTCGCGGGTCTCGCTGGTGGTGTCGACCGTCCCGTGCGCGCAGCCGATCCAGGAGCTGGCGGTGGAACTGTCCACCGAGCGCCCGTTCTCCGAGGTATGGACGGTGCTGCTCCCGGCCGGCCCGGCCGCGGTGCTGGTGGAGAACCGCGCGATGCCCGCCCTGAAGGAGTTGCGCGACGAGCGCCCCGGCGGCGTGGTGCACAGTTCGGTGGTCGAGGCGTTCGTGCCGATGCCGGACGGGGCGACGGTCCTGACGGTCCAGCTGACCACCTCCGACACCGAGGACTGGGACGTCTACACCTCGGTCTTCGCCGACCTGCTCTGCTCGGTCCAACTCGCTTGGGACGGCGTGGCCGTGGCCCCCGCCCCGGTGCCGGTCGGCCGGGCCGTTCCCGCCCACAGCCCGGCCGCTGCGGCGCAGTCCGCCGCGCCGTCGGTGCCCGTCGCCCCGCCGGTTCCGGTCGTGGCGCCCGAGCAGCCCGACTCGCCGGCCGGCACCTCGGTGCGGGTCCCGCCCTCGGAGTTCAACCCCTTCGCGGCCCCGGCCCCCACCGATCAGCCGGCCCAGCAACCGTCCCCGGTACTGGCCTCCGCCGACCCGTTCGGCGCCCCGGCCCAGGCCCCGGTGGCCCCGGAAGAGCCCGCCAAGGGCACCACCGTCCGGGTCCCCCCGGAGGACTTCAACCCCTTCGGCGCCCCCGCCCCGGCCTCCGCCGCCCCGGCCCAACCCGCCCCGGCTGCCGACCCGTTCGGCGCCGCGCCCGAGCCCTCCGTATCGGAGCCCGAGCCGGAAGCCGCCGACCCCACCAAGGGGCGGCTCGTCAAGATCCCCCCAGCGGACTTCAACCCGTTCGGCGCCCCCGCCCCGGCCTCCGCCGCCGCCGCCCCGGAACCCGCCACCCCGACCGCCGACCCCTTCGGCGCACCCGACCCCTTCGCAGCGGCCGACCCCTTCGCCGCACCTGAACCCTCCGCGCCAGAGCCCGAACCGGAAGCCGCCGACCCCACCAAGGGCCGCCTGGTCAAAATCCCCCCGGCCGACTTCAACCCGTTCGGCGCCCCCGCCCCGGCAGC
>NZ_JBVJHA010000012.1:34416-218842 GCF_055587065.1 Kitasatospora sp. NPDC048662
ACGGAGCCCGAACCGGAAGCCGCCGACCCCACCAAGGGCCGCCTGGTCAAAATCCCCCCGGCCGACTTCAACCCGTTCGGCGCCCCCGCCCCGGCAGCCCCCGCCGCCGCCCCGGAACCCGCCACCCCGACCGCCGACCCCTTCGGCGCACCCGACCCCTTCGCAGCGGCCGACCCCTTCGCCGCACCCGACCCGTTCGGCGCCCCCGCCGCACCCCCCGCACCGGTACCCGAGCCCGAACCGGAAGCCGCCGACCCCACCAAGGGCCGCCTGGTCAAGATCCCCCCGGCGGACTTCAACCCCTTCGGCGCCCCGGCCCCGGCCGCGCAGAGTACCGACGCCGCCGAGGAACCGGAGGAGGCCGACCCCACCAAGGGCCGCCTGGTCAAGATCCCCCCGGCCGACTACAACCCCTTCGGCGCCCCCGCCCCGGCAGCCCCCGCCGCTCCGGCACCCGCCCCGGCCGCCGCACCTGCGCCCGCGCCTGCCCGCGCGGCCTCCGCCGACCCGTTCGGCACGGTCCTGTCCTCCGAGCCCTCCGACCCGTTCGGCACCGTCACCGGACCGCCGACCAACATCCCGCCCCGGCCCACCGCCCCGCCGGCGGTCCCCGCCCCGGCCGACCCGCCGGAGGAGGCCGACCCGACCAAGGGCCGCCTGGTCAAGATCCCCCCGGCGGACTTCAACCCCTTCGGGGCCCCGGCCCCGGCCGCACAGAACACCGACGCCGCCGAGGAGACGGAGGAGGCCGACCCCACCAAGGGCCGCCTCGTCAAGGTCCCCCCGGCCGACTACAACCCGTTCGGTGGCCTCTCCGCACCCCCGGCCCCGGCGGCGGCCCCGCAGTCCCCGCCGCCCCCGCCGGCCTACAGCCCTTTCGGCTGATCCGCACCTGACGAACGGCGAGCCCACCCCGGGCTCGCCGTTCCGCATTCCCGGCCGCCAGCCCCGCCGGGCCCGCCGCGCCACCAAGCCCGCCGACCTGCATCGCTGGCCTCGCCCCCTCCGGACGACCGGAACGGCCCCTCGCCACACACGAATCGGCGACCCGGTGCTCCAATGACCGCCGCCCGGACCCTCCTCCGCCCACCGCACCCAACCGTCAACCACGACCGAAGACTTGATGCCCACCTACGCCCGCACCGAACTGCTGCACATCCCCATCCCGGACGGCCACGCCGACGCCCTCGTCGCCATGCCCACGGAAGGCGGCCCACACCCGGCGGTACTGATGTACCCGGACGGCTTCAGCATCCGCCCCGTCCAGCGCGAACCGGCCCGCGAGCCGACCGATCACGGGTCCTACGTGCTCGTCCCCAACCTGTTGCGCCGGTGCTCGAACTCCCCCCGTACATCGGGGAGGACGCCCGCGCCGAGCTCTTCGGCCGACTGATGCCGCTGATCACGGCGCACCCGCGCCGGCACGCTCTGCGCGACGCCGCCGCCCACCTCCGATTCCTCCCCGCCCGCCCCGAGGTCGCCGCCGGACCGACCGCCTCGACGGGCTACTGCATCGGCGGCCTCCAGGCCCTCCGCACCGCCGCCGCCCACCCGGACCGATCGCCTGCCTCGCCGCGTTCCACGCCCCGGCGGCCGCCGACGGGCCCGAGCTCTTCGCCGAACTCACCGCCGAGATCTGACCCGGCGCCGTCCACGGCTCCACCATGTCCGACACCGGCGCCTTCGACCCAGCCGCTCTCCAACTCCACTGGCCCGCCTCCTCCCCATCCTCTCCCGCACCCTGACCACCACCTGACACCCGCCCAGTCAGTACACCCCCTCCCTCCCACACCCTGACACCCGACCTGTCAGTACACCCTGCAACGATCTCCGCATCCCGAACCGAAGGAGATCACCATGGGCGCCTGGGACATCGGACCGTTCGACAACGACACCGCCGCCGACTTCGCGGGCGACCTCGACGACGCCACCCCGGAGCAGCGCGAAGACCTGATCCGCGCCGTCCTCGGCGGCGGTGCCGGCGGCGGTGTCGGCGGCGGTGCCGGCGAGCTCGACGACCTGGACGCCGACAGCGGCAGCCAGATCGTGGCCGCGGCCGCCCTGGTCGCCGCCCAATGCCCGGGCGGCACCCCGATCACCACCGCATACGGCCCGGCCCACCCGCTGCCAAGCTTCGACCCCGCCATACGCCGGCTCGCCCTGGACGCGCTGGCCGGCGTCCTCGGCGAGGGCTCCGAACTCGCCGAACTCTGGGACGAATCGGACGAGGGCCCGGCCTGGCGCGCCGTGGTGGAGCAACTCCGGGCCGTTCTGTCCGGGGCCTGACGCCGTCTCAGGCCCCTCCTCGCTCGGTGTCGATCTCCTCGGCCAGCACCGCCATCCGGTACAGCGCGACGAAGTACCGCGAGGCGTAGCCGTCAGCGGCGAAGGTCGGCAGCAGCTGGTCGAGCAGAACTATTCGACTGCGCAGGTGCTCGCGGTGCCGGGCGCCGAGCGGCGGGCCGTCGAGGACGTTGGCGGCGAAGCCGGCGAGGACGGTGTCCAGGGTTACCAGGCAGGTGCCTTCGGGGTTCTGGTCGTACCAGCCGCTGGGGAACCGCATGGCGTTGAACTCGGCCCAGAGGCACGCCAGCAGGTCGGTCTTCTCGTCCGCCATGTGGTGATCATGCCGCACGCGAGCCCTGCTGTGAACGCGTCACGGGCACGACTTCCGTGGGCCGCCCGAAACCCTCAGCCGGCCCGGCGAGCCAGGTGCACCACGTCGGGAACCCCGCGCTCGACGGCGATCTCCTCGGTGCGGACATCGATGAACCCGGCGTCCCGCAGCGCCTGTTCGAAGGCGGCGGACGGCTGGGCGCTCCACACCGCGAGGACGCCGCCGGGCCGGAGCCGGGCCGCGGCATTGGCCAGGCCGACGGGGCCGTACAGCGCGTCGTTCTCCTCGCCGACCGTCCAGTCGGGCCCGTTGTCGATGTCGAGACAGAGCGCGTCGTAGCGTTCCACGGCCGAGCCGAGATACGCCACCAGATCGGCGTGCACCACCTCGACCCGGGGATCGTCCAGCGCGCCGGCGGAGAACGCACCGAGCGGACCGCCCCGGTGCCAGTCGATGATCGCCCCCTCGCGCTCGACCACGGCGATCCGCCCCCACCGGGGCTCGGCAGCGGCGTACGCCAGCGAGAAGCCGACCCCCAGCCCGCCGATCAGCACACTCGGCCCGGCGGCCGCCCCCAGCGAGTCCAGCGCCGCCTGGATCAGCAGCCGTTCGGAACGCCCGTCGGCGGTGTCCATCAGGAAGCACCCGTTCGCGATGATCTCGTAATGCCCGCCGCGCCGCCGCAGCACCACCTCGCCGTACGGCCCGTCCCGCCGGTCGATCACTTCGGCGTCGGGCAGGCCCCGCCGGCTGGGCAGCACGGACATCCGGCAACTCCTGGTGTGCGCTCGGTCACAGACCATCCGACCCTAGCCGATCGCACCGCCCGGACCCATCGCATTTCCTACCCCTGCCCGTCCAGCACCGGCCCGGCCACGGCGACCGGCGTCTCCCCCTCGCGCGGGCTGCGCCGGCCGCGCCGCTCCAGCCACTTGGCCAGCCAGGACAGCAGCAGACACATGCCGATGTAGATCGGGGTGATCACCATCACCACGGGGATGAACGGCAGGTCGTAGTCCAGGTTGGTGGCGATCAGCTTCCCGGCGTGCAGGAACTCCTCGTAGGTGATCAGGAAGCCCAGCGAGGTGTCCTTCAGCGCCACCACCAGCTGGCTGACGATGGTCGGCGCCATCGCCCGGGTGGCCTGCGGCACCAGCACGTACGTCATCACCTGGGTCTTCCGCAGGCCGAGCGCGAACGCGGCCTCCTGCTGCCCCTTGGGAACGGCGAGCACGCCGGCCCGGAACACCTCGGCCAGCACCGAGCCGTTGTACAGCGTGAGGCCGGCCACCAGGGCCCACAGCGGTTCGACCTTGAGGGCGACGAAGATGAAGAAGATCATCACCAGCAGCGGCATGGCCCGGAAGAACTCCACCACCACGGTGGATGCCAGGCGCACCGGCCGGTGGTCGGAGAGCCGTCCGGCGGCGAACAGCGCGCCGAACGGGAGCGCGAACAGCACCGTCCAGCCGAACGCCTTCAGGGTGTTGCCGAGGCCGCGCAGCAGCAGCTCCTGCACGCCCTTGTACTGGAAGGCCGTCCACTTCTGGTAGGTGAACTGGTCGGTGTGGAACAGCATCCAGATCACCCAGCCGACCACTGCGGCGATCACCAGCAGCGCCAGGAGGCCGTACAGCCGGTGCCGGGCCAGCGCCTTCGGCCCGGGCACGTCGTACAGCGCGGAGGACTCCATCGTCATCGGGACACCGCCACCCGTCGCTCCAGTAGGTTGAACAGGGCGCTGATCGCCAGCGTGATGATCAGATAGCCGACCGCGATCCAGATGAAGGTCCAGACGATGCTGTAGCCCAGCTCGTTGATCGTCCGGTAGGTACCGAGCAGTTCGACCACGCTGAACGAACCGGCGATCGCCGTGTTCTTCGCCAGCGCGATCATCACACTGCCCAGCGGGGCGACCACCGAGCGGTACGCCTGCGGCAGCACCACCAGGTTCAGCGTCTGACCGAACGTCATGCCCAGGCTGCGGGCCGCCTCGCCCTGCCCGACCGGCACCGTGTTCACCCCGGAACGCAGCGCCTCGCAGACGAACGCCGAGGTGTAGCAGCCCAGTGCCAGCACGGCGAAGGTGAAGAACGGCAGCGTGATGTGGAACCGGGGCAGGCCCAGCACCACGATGAAGAACAGCAGGGTCAGCGGGGTGTTCCGGAGCACCGTCACCCACCCGGTGCCGACGGCCCGCAGCGGCTTCACCGGCGAGACCCGGAAGCCCGCCATGACCACCCCGAGCACCAGCGCCAGCGCGGCACTGGCCAGGGTCAGCCACAGGGTGCCGAGGAAGCCGTGCCAGTAGGTGGACCAGTTGCTGGTCAGCACGTTCATCCGCGCCCCCTGCTCACTTGTACCGGTCGATGGCCGGGGGCTGCGGCGCGGGCACCCCGGAGAGGCCGAGCGTCGCGTCGTACGCCTTCTTCCAGTTGCCGTTGTCCATGTTCAGCTGCAGCGCGTCGTTGATCGCCATCCGCAGCACGGTGTCGTTCTTGGGAACGCCGATGCCGTACGGCTCGGTGGAGAACGGCTCCCCGACCATCTTCAGCTCGTCGGGGACCTTGGCCACATAGCCCTGCAGGATCGCGTTGTCGGTGGTGACGGCGTCGACCTGATTGCTGATCAGGTTGTCCACGCAGGCCGAGTAGGTGTCGTAGCCGACCAGCTTGGCCTGCGGATAGTCGGTCTGGATCCGCTGGTACGGGGTGGACCCGGCGGCCGAGCAGACCTTCCGGCCCGCCAGGTCCTGCGGGCCGTTGATCTTCGTCTCGCTCTTGCGGACCATCAGCGCCTGCCCGGCGATGAAGTACGGGCCGGCGAAGCCGACCAGCTTCTTGCGGTTGGCGTTGATGGTGTAGGTGCCCACGTAGTAATCGACCTGACCGTTCTGCAGCGCGGTCTCCCGGTTTGCGGAGGCGATGGTGCGGAACTCGATCTGGTTCGGCGCGAAGCCCAGGTCGGCGGCGACCATCTTGGCGATCTCGATGTCGAAGCCGGAGTACTCGCCGGTGGCCGGGTTCTTCTGGCCCAAATACGGCTGGTCCTCCTTGGCGCCGATCACCAGGTGGCCGCGCGCCCGGGCCGCGTCCAAGGTCGGCGAACCGGTGACGGGGTTGCTGCGCACCTGGTAGCTGGGCAGCGCGCTCGGCTGCGGGCCCTTCGGCGGCGGGGTGCCCTCCTTGCCGCAGCCGGACAGGACGGCCAGCCCGGCCAGGCCGGGCAGCGCGGCGAGCAGCACGAGCGCCCGCAGTCTGTACCGCTGGTTCACCGCGCCGCCTCAGTGCTTCAGGATCTTGGACAGGAAGTCCCGGGCACGCTCGCTGCGCGGGTTCGCGAAGAACTCCTCGGGGACGCGGTCCTCGACGATCCTCCCGTCCGCCATGAAGACCACCCGGTTGGCGGCGGAGCGCGCGAACCCCATCTCGTGGGTGACCACCACCATGGTCATCCCCTCGGCGGCCAGCGAGCGCATCACCTCCAGCACCTCGTTGATCATCTCGGGGTCGAGCGCCGAGGTCGGCTCGTCGAACAGCAGCGCCTTCGGGTCCATCGCCAGCGCCCGGGCGATCGCCACCCGCTGCTGCTGCCCGCCCGAGAGCTGCGACGGGTACTTGTCGGCCTGCGAGGCCAGCCCGACCCGCTCCAGCAGCGCCCGCCCCTTGGACTCGGCCTCCGGCTTTCCGCGCTTGCGCACCTTGATCTGGGCCAGCGTGATGTTCTGCAGCACCGTCCGGTGCGCGAACAGGTTGAAGGACTGGAACACCATCCCGACCTCGGCACGCAGCTTCGCCAGGCCCTTGCCCTCGGCGGGCAGCGGCTGACCTTCGATCAGGATGTCGCCGCTCTCCACCGGCTCCAGCCGGTTGATCGCCCGGCACAGCGTGGACTTCCCCGATCCGGACGGGCCGATCACCACCACGACCTCGCCGCGGCCCACCGTCAGGTCGATGTCCTGCAGCACGTGCAGTTGCCCGTAGTGCTTGTTCACCCGGCGCAGCTCGATCAGCGGCTCTCCGGCCGGCCGCCCCACGATCTCCTGCGGGGCCGTCACCTGGTGCGCCGGCCCTTCAGCAACCAGCCGAGCGCCGTCCCCGCGAGCAGTGTCGCCAGCAGCGCGATCCAGAGCGGGCAGGTGACGGTGAAGACCCAGAACTGGATCTTCACCTTGTCCAGGTTGGCGAACAGGAACCAGATCGCCAGCACCACAATGACGCCGATACCGATGTACCGGGTCGGGACACCACCGATCTCACTGCGCTGGCCGGACGGAGAACCACCTGAAGTCTTTGTCACCCCGGCAGTCTGCGCCCGGCCCACCCGCCGACCGCCGCACCACCACCGCCGGGCCCGCCCATTCACCCGTCCGGGCCACCCTCTCCGGGCCCGGCGGAATCACCTGTGATGCACGCCACACGCATTTTCGCGGATCCACCCGATCCGAATGCCACCCCCGAAGCGTTTCCCTCATTGAGGGGAACTCTCGCCCATCGGGAATACTCCGCTGTTCACCCCGGTTGCCGCCCTCTTGGAAACACCCCACAGACTCCGCACAACCGAAGGGCACCCCTTCTCGTGACCAGCACTCCCGCAGTACCTCCGATCCCCTCGATCACGCTGAACAACGGCGTGCGGATCCCGCAGCTCGGTTTCGGCGTCTGGCAGGTGCCGGACGCGGAGGCCGTCCCGGCGGTGCGCACCGCGATCGAATCGGGCTACCGCTCGATCGACACCGCCGCGATCTACGAGAACGAGGCGGGCACCGGCCAGGCGATCGCCGAGTCCGGCGTGGCCCGTGACGAGCTGTTCGTCACCACCAAGCTGTGGAACTCCGGCACCCTCGACTGGTCCGGCGAGCAGGGCCACGACCGGGTGCTGCGCGCCTTCGACGAGTCGATGGCCAAGCTCGGCCTGGAGCAGCTGGACCTGTACCTGATCCACTGGCCGCGGCCGATGCACGGCACCTCGTTCCTGAACATCTGGCGCGCCTTCGAGCAGCTGCTCGCCGACGGCCGGGTCCGCGCGATCGGCGTCTCCAACTTCCGCATCCCGGACTTGGAGCTGCTGCTCAAGGAGACCTCGGTGGTCCCGGCGCTGAACCAGGTCGAGCTGCACCCGTACTTCCCGCAGGCCGAGCTGCGCGCCTTCCACGCCGAGCACGGCATCGCCACCGAGGCGTGGAGCCCGCTGGGCCAGGGCGGCGACCTGCTGGCCGAGCCCGCGCTGCTGAAGACCGCCGAGAAGCACGGCCGTTCGACGGCCCAGGTGGTGCTGCGCTGGCACCTGCAGAACGGCGTGATCGCCATCCCGAAGTCGGTCACCCCGGCCCGCATCCGGGAGAACCTGGACGTGACGGGCTTCGAGCTGGACGCCGAGGACCTCGCGGCGATCGCCGCCGTCGCCACCGGCAAGCGGATCGGCCCCGACCCGGCCGGCTTCGACTGGAACTGACGCCCCGTCGTTCGCTCGTTGAGCTGACGTCGAATCAGCTTCGGCTGACGCTCCGTCAGCACGGAGAGTGACGACCGGAACAACCCGGAAGGGGCCGACACCTGACGTGGTGTCGGCCCCTTCCGGAGCGTCCCGAGCGGTGCCGCATGCCCGCCGGAGCGCGATCGCCGCCCAAAAATTGGACGACGCTTTGCAGAATCGTTACAGCCGAGCCGCCTTGGCGAGCAGCGCCAGCGCCGACGCGTGCTCGTGCGGCTCCAGCGGAGCGAGCAGCGCCTCCTGGACCTCGCGGACCCCGGCGGTGGAGCGGTGCAGCAGCTCCTGGCCGGTCGGGGAGAGCGAGAGCAGGTTGCGGCGACCGTCCGAGGGGTCGCGGCGGCGCAGCACCAGGCCGCGTCGCACCAGCCGGCTGACCATCTCGGCCATCGTCGCCTTGTCCAGCGAGGCGAGCTCGCCGACCGTGCGCTGGTCGGCGCCCGGTTCGGTCTCCAGGGCGTCCAGCACGGCGTACTGAGGAGCCGTCAGCTCGGTGCCGACCTTCTCCGACCAGAGCTTGGTGTGCACCTGCTGGGCGACCCGGATCAGGTAGCCGACGGCCCGCTGGGCGTCCAGCGTGGGCCGGGCGTCGGCCATCACGGCGACGGCGGCCGGCTCCAGCCGGGCGATCCGTGCCATGGTCCGGACGAGTTCCAGCTGCTCGTCCGGGCTGAGCGGCTCGAACAGGGTCCGCTGGACCCTGACCACGCCACCGGTCGCCTCGCGCACGGCCTGAGCGCCGCTCTGCGAGAGGGCCAGCAGCTTGCGACGGCCGTCGGCCGGGTCCCTGCGGCGGAGCACCAGGCCCCGCCGGACCAGCCGGGCGACCATTTCGGCCATCGTCGCCTTGTCGAGCGAGGCCCGTTCGCCGACCGTTCGCTGGTCGGCTCCGGGCTCCAGTGCCAGTACCAGCAGCACCGCGAACTGCGGAGCCGTCAGCTCGGTACCGACGTATTCGGACCACAAGCGGGTGTGCACCTGCTGGGCCACGCGGATGAGGTGACCGGGCGACTGCTGCAGTCGACCGGGCACGCGGGTTGTCGGGATCTCCCCCAGCACCATGAAATCCGTCCCGGTGTCACGCTCGCGGTGTGTGTGGGACACCCGAGCGGGGCAGTAACGGCGAGTGAGCATCCCGCTGTGAGTAAGGACGCGCCGGCCGTGCAGCCGGTGGCTGCTGGCGCACACTATACAAACGGTCGGCCTGGACCGGCAGGTAGGGGCGCAGAGTAGTCGCAGGTTCGGCAAAGTTGGCATATTTCCCCCCTATGTCGGGGTCACGACCAATCCGGTTCACCCACTCGGCCGCCGCGCACCCTCACCCTCCGTCACCTGCGGCGCTGCCCCTGGCCGGAATTCCTACTCGCCGGTAGGGTTGCCGCGCTGCGCGCTGCGCACCTCATTCAAATCTCATCCGCGGGTCACCGGCCCGGGCCGGTCCCGTCGTCCGACTTCGAGAGAGACGAGTACGAAGATGACCGAGCAGAGCACCTCCGTGACCGCCGAAGCTCCGGTGCGGGTGGCCGTGGTGACGGGCGCGGCCCGTGGGATCGGCGCGGCCACCGCGCTCCGCCTGGCCGCCGACGGTTACGCGGTCGCGGTGGTCGACCTGGAGGAGTCCAACGCGAAGGGCACCGCCGAGGCCATCGTCGCCGCGGGCGGCCGGGCGCTGGCCGTCGGCGCCGACGTCTCGAACGCCGAGCAGGTCGAGGCGGCGGTCGACCGGATCGCCGCCGAACTGGGCACTCCCGTGGTGCTGGTGAACAACGCGGGCGTGCTGCGCGACAACCTGCTGTTCAAGATGTCCGAGTCCGACTGGGACACCGTGATGAACGTGCACCTCAAGGGCGCCTTCCTGATGACCCGCGCGGTGCAGAAGCACATGGTCGCCGCCGGCTTCGGACGGATCGTCAACCTGTCCTCCTCCTCCGCGCAGGGCAACCGCGGCCAGGCCAACTACTCGGCGGCCAAGGCCGGCCTGCAGGGCTTCACCAAGACCCTGGCGATCGAGCTCGGCAAGTTCGGCATCACCGCCAACGCGGTCGCCCCCGGCTTCATCGCCACCGACATGACGGCGGCCACCGCGGCCCGGGTCGGCATGGAGTTCGAGGCGTTCAAGCAGGCCGCCGCCTCGGCGATCCCGGTGCAGCGGGTCGGCGTGCCGGACGACATCGCGCACACCATCTCCTTCCTCGCCTCCGAGGGCGCCGGCTTCGTCTCCGGCCAGGTCATCTACGTGGCGGGCGGCCCGCTCGACTAGTTCGGGTCTCGTGGTGCGCCGTCCCCGGCGCGGGTCCAGACTCGACGTGCAGACCTCCCGCCGCCCCTCCGCGCGGCGGGCGCACCCACGGAGGATCTTGATGACCGACACCACGGACAGCGACTCCAAGCCGACCCCGGACAATCAGCTGCACACCGGGGCGGAGAAGCCGGTCGACCCCGAGGACCTGGTGATGGCCTCGGGGCGCGACCTCACGGCGAAGCGGATCGCGAAGGCGAAGAAGGACCTGGAGGAACAGGGCGCGGCAGCGGTCGAACGGCTGCTGCCCTGAGTCGCACCGCCGCTCGACGAGGCGGCCGATTTCCCGGAAGTGACCTGCGTCACGGGAAATCGGCCGCTTCTTTCGTTCTCGCACTACCCGCCCGGCAATTGGAGAAACCCGGCGGAAACGGCACTGGGGAGCCGCGGGGAGGGTGATTTCGCACACTCCGCTCCGTTTTACCGCCCCACCCCGCGCGTACTGAACTGCCCGTATGGGGAAAGTGCGGACAACCGATCACCGGCGGGTGACAGATCGGTCGTACAGCCCAAAGCGCCCGGGGCCAGCCGGTAATGTCGAAGGGTGCCAGCCAAGCCCGAATCCCCCGTGCCGCGGATATCGACCGCACCGCGCACGTTTCCGGTCCAGTCCGAGCGCGATTCCGTCACCGAGCCGACCGAATCCGCACCTCCGTCGATCAGCCGGCGGCACCTTCTGCTCTTCGGCATCACCGCCGTGCTCTACCTGGCGGTGGTGCTGGCCATCGTGTGCGACTCGCCGCTGGTCGACCTGGACTGGTCGCTGCAGCAGCTGCGCCCGTACAAGCTGTGGCCGCAAGCACTGCCGTACCTGGACATCTGGGTGATCGCCGGCCAGCGCGGCCCGACCGCGATCGCGGCCTGTCTGTGGCTGGGCTGGCGCTGCTACCGCACACACTCGTCCCGGCCGCTGCTGGTGATGGGCATGGCGCTGCTGCTGCTGAACGCCACGGTGGGCGGGGTGAAGATCCTGACCGGCCGGCTGGGTCCGCACTACGCGCACTACGTGGGCTCGCCCGAGCTGTTCTCCGGCGGCACCATCTTCCCGTCCGGGCACACCGCCAACGCCGTGGTCACCTGGGGCGTGCTGGCCTACCTGGCGGCGCGCTGGCGGCGCACCGGCGCGGTGCTGGCCGCGCTCACCGCGGCCTCGATCGGCCTGACCACCGTCTACCTGGGCACCCACTGGATCTCCGACGTGTTCGCCGGCTGGGCGGCGGGGGCACTGGTGCTGCTGTCGCTGCCGCTGGCCGAGCCGGCCATCGCCGCGCTGGACGAGCGGGTGCTGGCGGTCTGGCACCGGGAGGGCCGGTTCGCCCGGCCGGCCCCGGTGCCCCGCCCGCAGCCGGCCACCGCGCACTGGGCGGGCCGCCCGCTGCCGGTGCGCCCTCAGCCCGCCCAGGCACGCTCCACCACGCCGTCCCGGACGGTCAGGTTGAGCCGCTCCGAGCGGTACTCCATGGTCAGCAGCGCCTCCGGCTCCAGCACTCGCACGGTGCGCCAGCCGCGCTCGGCGGCCAGCGCCCGCGCGGGCTCCACCGGCAGCCCCAGATAGTCGTCCAGCCGGTCGTCCATCGCCCCGCCTCCCCGCACCCGACAGTCCTACGCTGGAAGGGTACGAGGGAGGCGGTTGCGTATGCGGCGGGCGAAGACCCCGAAGGTCTGGCGCAGCGGGACGGAGCCGGCCACCGCACGCACCGATCTGAAGCTGCGCTTCCTGCTGTCGATGCTGTTCCTGCCGTTCTTCGCCCTGTGCACGGCGGGCTTCGCGGTCTGGGCGGCCTTCGCCTCGCCGCACGGCGCGCCCAGCAGCGGGACGCTGACCGTGTTCGCGGTGGGCTGCGGGCTGCTGACGCTGGTGGCGGCGGCGGACCTATGGGTCGTGGTGCGCCGCCGCCGCACCGAGCTCTAACGTGAGCCGACGGCCTGCTTGACCAGGGTGCGGCCGAAGTCCCACATCAGGCCGCTGCCGCGGTGGGCGTCGTCCATCACCTCGGTGAAGGCGTCCAGGAAGCGGTCGACGTCCTGCTCGGTGATGATCAGCGGCGGGATCAGCTTGATCACTTCCAGGTGGTCGCCGGAGACCTGGGTGAGGATCCGGTGCCGTTGCAGCAGCGGGACGACCACCATCTGCGCGAACAGGCCCTTGCGGGCGGCCTGCAGCGCCGTCCAGCCGGTGCGCAGCTTGAGCGACTTGGGCCGGCCGAACTCGATGCCGATCATCAGCCCGCGTCCGCGCACCTCGGCGAGCAGTTCGTAGCGTTCGACCAGCGCGGCCAGCCGGGCCCGCAGCAGCTCGCCGACCCGGGCGGCGTTCTCCACCACCTTTTCCTGCCACATCACGTGCAGGGTGGCCAGTCCGGCGGCCATCGCCTGGGCGTTGGAGCCGAAGCTGGCGGAGTGCACCAGGACGCGGTCCATCGAGGAGTACACCTTCTCGAAGATCCACGACTTGCCGAGGGTGGCCCCGATCGGCACGTAGCCGCCGGACAGTGCCTTGGCGGCGCACACCAGGTCGGGCCGGACGCCGTCCTCGGCCTGGTGGGCGAAGAAGGTGCCGGTGCGGCCGATGCCGGTCTGCACCTCGTCGCAGATCAGCAGCGCCTTGTGCTCGTGCAGCAGTTGCTGGGCGGCGGCCAGCCAGCCGGGCGGCGGGGCGAGCACGCCCTTGCCCTGGATCGGCTCCACGATCAGCGCGGCGACGTCGCCCTTCTTCAATTCCCGCCGCAGCGCGTCGAGGTCTCCGAGCGGGATCGCGGTGTCCGGCAGCAGCGGGTCGAAGCCCTTGCGGAAGCCGCCCTCGCCGTTGACGGACAGCGAGCCGGCGGTGAGGCCGTGGAAGGCGTGCTCGCAGTACAGGACGCGGCGCCTGCCGGTGGCGTACCGGGCGAACTTGAGCGCCGTCTCGACCGCCTCGGTGCCGCTGTTGCCGAAGAACACCCGGTCCAGGCCGGGTGCCCGGGCGATCAGCTGTTCGGCGAGCAGGCCGGGCAGCGGGGAGCAGTCGAAGCGGGTGAGGTCGGCGCTCTCCAGGTCCATCACCTGCTGGACGGCGGCCCGCACGGCGGGGTGGTGCCGGCCGAGCGCGAAGATGCCGAATCCGGCGAGCATGTCGAGATATTCGTTGCCCTCGGCGTCGTAGAAGTACGGGCCTTTCGCACGCTCGTAGTACCGGTCGAAGCCGATGGTGTGCAGCATCCGCGGCAGTTGCGGGTTGAGGTAGCGGGCGTGCAGCTCGTAGCGTTCGCCGCCGCGGGCGTCGAGCAGGGCGGCGAGGTCGAGCGGTTCGGCCTGGGTCACGCTGGTTCGCTCCAATCGGTCAGCGGCATCCGGTGCCGGTACTCCTGGGCGCCGGTGCGGGTCCCGGGCAGCACCCGGCGGGCGTGGGCGGCGGTCTGGGCGGCGACGCCGGTGCCGGTGAGCCCGATCTCCTCGAGGAGCTCACCGCGCGAGGCGTGCGCCAGGAACTCCTGCGGGACGCCGAGGTCGCGCAGCGGGATGTCGACCTCGGCGTCCCGCATGGCCTGGGCGAGGGCGGCGCCGACGCCGCCAGTGCGGCCGTTGTCCTCGACGGTCACCACCATCCGGTGCGCGGCGGCCATCGTGACCAGCGCGGGATCGACGGGTTTGACCCAGCGCGGGTCGACGACGGTGGCGGTGATGCCGTCGGCGGCGAGCAGCGCGGCGGCGTCCAGGCAGGCGGGGGCCATCGGGCCGACGGCGACCAGCAGCACGTCGGGCGTGGGACCGGTGCGGGCGAGCACGTCGATGCCGCCGGTGCGTTCGATCGCGGGCACCTCGGGGCCGAGTTCGCCCTTGGGGAAGCGCACCACGGTGGGCGCGTCCTCGACTGCGACGGCTTCGCGCAGCTGTTCGCGCAGCCGGGCGGCGTCGCGCGGGGCGGCGATCCGCAGCCCGGGGACGACCTGCAGCACCGACAGGTCCCACACCCCGTTGTGCGAGGCCCCGTCGTTGCCGGTGACCCCGGCCCGGTCGAGCACGAAGGTGACGCCGAGCCGGTGCAGCGCGACGTCCATCAGTACCTGGTCGAAGGCCCGGTTCAGGAAGGTCGCGTACACCGCCACCACGGGGTGCAGCCCGCCGGTGGCCAGCCCGGCGGCGGAGGCGACGGCGTGCTGTTCGGCGATGCCGACGTCGAAGGTGCGCCCGGGGTAGGCCTTGGCGAACGGGCCGAGTCCGACGGGGTGCAGCATGGCGGCGGTGACGGCCACCAGGTCGGGTCGCTCGGCGCCGAGCGCGAGCATCTCCGCCCCGAACACGGAGGTCCAGGAGGTGCCGGCGGTCGGCGAGATCGGCAGGCAGGTGTACGGGTCGATCGGGTTCACGGCGTGGAACCGGTCGGCCTCGTCCTGTTCGGCGGGCCGGTAGCCGCGGCCCTTGACGGTGAGGCAGTGCACGATGACGGGGCCGCCGAAGTTGCGGGCCTGACGCAGCGCCTGTTCGACGGCGGCGATGTCGTGGCCGTCGATCGGGCCGAGGTACTTCAGGCCGAGGTCCTCGAACATGCCCTGCGGGGCGAAGGCGTCCTTGAAGCCTTTCTTGGCGCCGTGCAGGGCGTCGAACAGCGGCGGCCCGACCACGGGGGTGCGCTGCAGGGCGTCCTTGCCCCAGGCGAGGAAGCGCTCGTAGCCCTTGGTGGTGCGCAGCGTGGCGAGGTGGTGGGCGAGGCCGCCGATGGTGGGCGCGTAGGAGCGTTCGTTGTCGTTGACGACGATGATCAGCGGGCGATCCTCGGCCTCGGCAATGTTGTTGAGGGCTTCCCAGGCCATGCCGCCGGTGAGCGCGCCGTCGCCGATCACGGCGACGGTGCAGCGGTCGACGCCCAGCAGTTGGTTGGCCTTGGCGATGCCGTCGGCGTGGCCGAGTGCGGTGGAGGCGTGCGAGTTCTCGATCAGGTCGTGCGGGGATTCGGCGCGCGAGGGGTAGCCGGACAGTCCGTCCTTGGCGCGCAGCCGGCTGAAGTCCTGCCGGCCGGTGAGCAGTTTGTGCACGTAGGCCTGGTGGCCGGTGTCCCACAGGATGCGGTCGTGCGGGGAGTCGAAGACGCGGTGCAGGGCGATGCTGAGTTCGACCACGCCGAGGTTGGGTCCGAGGTGGCCGCCGGTGCGGGTGACGGCGTCGATCAGGAAGTGGCGGATCTCGGCGGCGAGCGGCGTGAGCTGTTCGGGGTGCAGCCGGCGGAGGTCGGCGGGCCCGGTGATCCGGCTCAGCAGTGGCATGGCGTACCCCTCACGGCTGGTGCGGGTGGGTGGACGGTCGGTGTCCAGCCTGCGGCCCCGCTGTCGCGGTCGCCTGTCGGCGTGGGCCGCCCGCGCCGTTCGCGCGGGCGGCCCGTGTGACGGCCGCTCAGCCGGCCTTGGGCGCGGCAAGGGTCTCCCGGGCGGCGCGGATCGACTCCTTGAGCGAGCCCATGGTGGCGAGCACGGCGGTGGGCTCGTACCCGCAGTGGGCCATGCAGTTGTCGCAGCGCGGGTCGCGGCCGCGGCCGTACTTGTCCCAGTCGGTCTTCTCGATGAGTTCCCGGTAGGTGGGGACGTAGCCGTCGGCCATCAGGTAGCAGGGGCGCTGCCAGCCGAACAGCGAGTAGTTGGGGATGCCCCAGGCGGTGCACTCGAAGTCGACCTTGCCTTCGAGGAAGTCCAGAAACAGCGGGCTGTGGTTGAGTCGCCAGCGCCGCCGGTTGCCGTCGGCGAAGGCCCTGCGGAACAGTTCGCGGGTCTGTTCGACGCCGAGGAAGTGCTCCTGGTCGGGGGCCTTCTCGTACGCATAGGCCGGGGAGATCATCATCTCGTCGACCTTGAGTTCGTCGTTCAGGAAATCCAGCACCTCGACCACGGTCTGCGGGGTGTCGGTGTTGAAGAACGTCGAGTTGGTGGTGACCCGGAAGCCCCGCCGCTTGGCCTCCTTGATCGCCTCGACGGCCTCCGCGAAGGTGCCCTCCTTGGCCACCGAGGCGTCGTGCCGCTCCTGCAGGCCGTCGATGTGCACGGCGAAGGTGAAGTACGGGGACGGGGTGAACAGGTCGAGCTTCTTGCGCATCAGCAGCGCGTTGGTGCACAGGAAGACGTACTTGCGGCGGGCCACCAACTGCCGGACGATCTCGTCGATCTGTGGGTGCATCAGCGGTTCGCCGCCGGCGATGGAGACCATCGGGGCGCCGCATTCCAGGACCGCGCCGACCGCCTGCGCGACCGGCATCCGCTGCTTGAGCACCCCGGCCGGGTGCTGGATCTTGCCGCAGCCCTCGCACTTCAGGTTGCAGGCGAACAGCGGCTCCAGCTCCACGATCAGCGGGAACTTGTCCCGGCGCTTCAGCTTCTGCTGCATGAGGTAGGTGGACACGCGGAGGGTCTGACGCAGCGGCATGGCCATGGCTTAGCTCGCCTCCTGAGGGAGCGTCGAGGGCGGTGTCGAGGGCTCGGTGGTCGTCGGCGGACGGGGCGCGGCGGCCAGCTGCCGGTGCCACGCGGTGAGGGCGGGGACGGCGGCACGCAGCGCCCGCCAGGCGCGGAAGCCGGCGGGCAGGGTGCCGGGGCGGATGAGCTCCCGCTCGGGGGTGTCGACCACCACCCGCAGCACGGCGGCGGGCAGCTCGGAAGCATGCTCGGCACGGGCGGCGAGCACCGCGGCGGCCTCCATGTCGACGGCGAGCGCGCCCTCGGCGTGCAGCCGGGCCCGTTCGGCGCCGCGCACCACGTGGTCGGCGGTGCGGTGGGTGCCCAGGTGGGCGCGGAGCCCGGCCTCCTCCAGGGCGGTGGCCAGCGCGGGCGCGGTGGCCAGCGGATGGACGCGGCCCTCGGCGTCGGTGACCCGGTCGGCGACGATCACCTCGCCGGGGCGCACCCCGGGGCCGACCGCGGCGCCGAACCCGGCGACCAGCAGCGCCCCGTAGCCGCCGACGTCCAGCAGCGCGCCGGCCCGCCGCCCGGCCGTCCGGCGGCCCATGCCGGTGCGGGCCAGCACCGGGGGGCCGCCGACCGCGCCGGACCAGTCGCCGCCGCGCAGCGCCCAGGCCTCGGGGCGCAGCGCGCAGAGCACCAGCAAGGGCGCGCTCATGCCCCCACCTCGCCGGCGCTCGGCAGGCGCTTCGCGCACGCGCACCTCTTGATGACGGCCTCACTTCGTTCGCTCATCGTCGGCCGCCCCGGCCGAGCGAGGCGTCGTGCACGTACCGGCCGAGGGCGGTGACCGGGAAGACCAGGCGGTACAGGTGGTAGTTGATGGAGAAGTCCCAGGGGAACCCGGTGCCGGTGAACTGCGGTTCGTCCCAGCTGCCGTCGGGGCGCTGGGTGCGGGTCAGCCAGGCGATGCCGCGTTCGACCGTCTCCGAGTCGCGTTCGCCGGCGGCGAGCAGCGCCATCAGGGCCCAGGCGGTCTGCGAGGCGGTGGAGTCGCCGCGTCCGGCCCAGGTGGCCGGGTCCTCGTAGGAGCGCATGTCCTCGCCCCAGCCGCCGTCGGTGTTCTGCCGGCCGGTCAGCCAGCCGACGGCGCGGCGGACGGAGGGGTGGCCGGGGGTGAGTCCGGCGGCGATCAGGGCGGGCACCACGGAGCCGGTGCCGTAGATGTAGTTGGTGCCCCAGCGGCCGAACCAGGAGCCGTCGGCCTCCTGGTGGCTCAGCAGCCAGGCGACGCCGCGCCGGGTGCGAGGGTCCCGGGTGCGGCCGGTCTCGGCGAGCATCTCCACCACGTGCGCGGTGACGTCGGCGGAGGGCGGGTCGATGACTTCACCGAAGTCGCAGAACGGCAGTTTGTTGGGGAGTTTGCTGGTGTTGTCGGCGTCGAAGGCGCCCCAGGCGCCGTCCTTGGACTGCATGCCGAGGTTCCAGCCGACGGCGCGTTCGACGGCGCCGTCCAGCCGGGCCCGGTCGGGGTGGTCGATCCGGCGCAGCGCGAGCACCACTTCGGCGGTGTCGTCGACGTCGGGGTAGGTGTCGTTCTGAAATTCGAACGCCCAGCCGCCGGGGGCGAGCCGGGGGCGTTTGACGGCCCAGTCGCCGCGGGTGGTGACTTCCTCGCCGAGCATCCAGTCACCGGCCCGCACCAGGGCGGGGTGGTCGCCGGGCAGTCCGGCGTCGCGCAGCGCGATGGCGGCCAGGCAGGTGTCCCAGACCGGGGACTGGCAGGCCTCCAGCCAGCGCTTGCCGTCCGCGGTGTGCACGGTGAAGCTGTCGAAGGCGGCCAGGCCGGCCTTCATCACGGGGTGGTCGAGGCGGTAGCCGAGCAGCCGCAGGGCGATCAGCGAGTACACGGCGGGCGGCTGGATGCCGCCCCAGCAGCCGTCGGCCTCCTGCCGCTCGACGATCCAGGCGGCGGCCTGTCGCAGCGCCAGGCGGCGCACCGGTTTGATGGCGTGCCGGTGGTAGCGGTGCATCAGCTGGTCGAGGCGCTGGAAGAGGCCGTCCCAGGTGTGCGCGGGGGCCAGCGGCCGCTTCGGGTACGGGTTCGCCGGGTCGGTGTGCAGTTCGGTGAGGTCGAACGGGGCCGGGCGGACCGGGCGGTGGGCGGAGACCACGGTCAGCGGGACGATGGTCTGCCGGGCCCACTGGCCGAAGGAGTAGATGTTCAGCGGCGCCCAGCTGGGCAGGAACAGCACTTCGGGGGGCAGTTCGGGGAGCTTCGCCCAGGGCCACCAGCCGAACAGGGCGAGCCAGATCCGGGTGAACACCCGGGTGGCGGCGATGCCGCCGTTCTCCCGGACGAAGGCGGCGGCGGCCCGCAGGTGCGGGGCGTCCGGGGGGTCCCCGGCGAGTCGGAGGGCGACGTACGCCTCGACGGTGGTGGACAGTTCGGGCGGGCCGCCGTGGAAGGTGGCCCAGGTGCCGTCCTCCCGCTGCCTGGAACGGATCCAGGCCGCGGTGGCCCGGGTCTGCTCCTCGGTGCGGATGCCGAGGAACTGGCGGAGCAGCAGGTCTTCGGCGTCCATGGTGACGTTGGTCTCCAGGTCGCCCTTCCACCAGCCGTCGGCGTGCTGGAGTGACAGCAGGTGTGCGGTGGCTCGGCTGAGCGCCGCCGCGGGTGAGGAATCGTCAGATCGTGTTACTGCAACTGAGGTTTGGGGTCCGAGCCTTCCACCCGCGGTTGCTGTCACTCTTACGTCACCTCTCTCTGACCACCACGAATTCGGCGAGTGCGACGAAGTGCTCGCGCACCTCGTCGGCCATGGGCACCTCGCCGAGCGCGGCGAGGGCGGTGTCGTACTGGCGGCGGGCCTCTTCCTGCGTCCAGGCCCGGCCGCCGGCCTTCTCGATCAGCGCGGCGCGGGCGGCGAGCTGCTGCTCGCTCTCCTCGCCGCGGCCGGTCGGGTCGGCCAGCTGTGCGGCCAGCTCGCGGGAGGCGGCGCCCCCCTCGGCCAGCGCGGCGCACACCGGCAGCGACTTCTTGCGCGACTGGAGGTCGCTCCAGTGCGGCTTGCCCGTCACTTCGGTGGCACCCCAGATGCCCAGCAGGTCGTCCACCGCCTGGAACGCCAGGCCCAGGTGGTAGCCGTACCGCTGGAGCGCGTCGGAGATCCGGTCGTCGGCGCCGGCCAGTACCGCGCCGATCGCCGCGGAGGCCGCCAGCAGGGCGCCGGTCTTGCCGCCCTCCATGGTCAGGCACTCCTCGACCGTCACCACGTCCCGCTGTTCGAACGAGACGTCCAGCGCCTGACCGTCGATCAGCCGCCGGGTCGCGGTGGTGATCAGACGGACGGCGCGGGCGGCGTCGGTCGGGGTGGCCCCGCCGGTCACCGCGGCGTCCAGCAGGACCTCGGTGCCGAGGGTGGACAGCGCGTCGCCGACCAGCACGGCCTGCGCCGGGCCGAACACCGTCCAGGCGGTGGCCCGGTGCCGACGTGTCTCGTCACCGTCCATCAGATCATCATGAAGAAGGGAGAAATTGTGCACCAGCTCGACCGACACGCCGCCCGGTACGCCCACCTGCGCGTCCGCGTCGACCGCCTCGGCCGACAGCAGCGCCAGCGCCGGACGCACCGCCTTGCCGCCGTCGCCCGCGGCGGGCTTGCCCTCGCGGTCGATCCAGCCGAAGTGGTACGCCGCGACGGTGTCCATCGGCGCGGCCAGACGGGCGACGGCCTCGCGCATCGGCGGCGTGCAGAGCGTGCGCCCGCGCGCCAGCAGGTCCAGGACCGTCAGGGTGTCCCCGACCGTCGAGCCGGTGCGTGCCTCCACGTGCGTTCCCTCTCGGTACGTCTGGTCGGCCGCGAACAGCGGCCGGCCGGGTGCGATGTCAGTGGTCGCGGACTGCCGGGTCGGCGTCATCGGGGCCACCGCCCGTCCGCGCGATCGACCGGGATCCGGCCGGAGCCGGCCAGCGCGGCATCGGCCGCGGCGTGCCCGCTGCGCACCGCGCCCTCCATGGTCGCGGGCCAGCCGGTGGCCGTCCAGGCGCCGGCCAGCAGGATGCCCGGCAGTTCGGTGCGCGCGCCGGGGCGCAGCCGGGCGGTGCCGGGCGCCGGGTCGAAGGTGGCGGTGCGCTCCCGGGTGACGAAGAAGTCCAGCACCCGGGCGTCGCGGGCGGCGGGCAGCAGGCGGGCCAGCTCGGGCAGGTAGCGCTCGCGCAGCTCGGCGACCGGCAGGTCGATCTCGTCCTCGGCGGCGGACTGCGACACCGCCAGGTACTGGGCGCCGGGTACGGCCAGGCCGGAGTGCGGGGTGCGGTCGAAGACGAACTGCACCGGGGAGCCGATCGCGGCGAAGAACGGACGGCGGATCAGCGGCCGGTCGTAGATCACGTGCACGTTGAGGATCGGCGCGGTGCCGAACCCGGCCAGCCGCTCCTGCCCGGGGATCGCGCCCGGCGGCAGCAGCGCGGCCGCGGCGTCCTGGGCGCCGGCCAGCACCACGGTGTCGGCGGTGAGCAGTTCGCCGCTCTCCAGCCGGACGGCGTTCGGCTCGGCGGCCTTGACCTCGGCGGCCTTGCTGCGCAGCAGCACCCGGACGCCCGCGCGTTCGAGTTCGGCGCGGGCCCGGTCGTGGTGGATCTCGCCGAGCGGGACGCGGGCGATGCCGATGTCGGCGGCGCCCGGGTCGGACAGCAGGCCGGTCTGGAACACCTTGGCGGCCAGCGCCAGCGAGGTGCGGTCGGCGGTGGCGTTCAGGGTGGCGACGCCCACCAAGTCCCACACCGCCTCGACGGTGGCCGGGGTCTGGCCGTGACGGCGCAGCCACTCGCCGAAGGAGATCTCGTCGAGCGCCGGGTCGTCCAGGCGCAGCCCCTTGAGGGCGAGGGCGCCGCGCACCACCCGCAGCCGGTCGGCCGGGCCGAGGTGGCGGTAGGTGGCGAGACTGCCGGCCAGGTGCAGCGGGACGGGCAGGGCGGCGCGGCGCAGCCGGCCGAGGCTGCGGGTGCCGTCGGCGGCCAGGCCGAGCACCGGGACGTCCAGCCGGTCCTGGAGGTCGACCAGGGCGTCTGCGCCGAGGCGGTCGATCAGGCCGCGGTAGGCGGTGCAGCAGCGCAGGTAGACATGCTGGCCGTTGTCGACCGTCAGGTCTCCGCGCTTGAAGGAGAAGGCCAGGCCGCCGAGCCGGGGGCGGGCCTCGACCAGGGTGGTGCGCACGCCTGCGTCGGCCAGTCGGAGCGCGGCGGTGATGCCGGCCAGGCCGCCGCCGATCACCACGGCGGTGCGCTGCCGCTGCGGCGTCGGCGTGCTCATCGGTCCTCCCTGGCAGCAGTGGACTGAGGACACAACAACGTGCGCATGCGTCGTGATTCCCTGTTGACACAGCGTGACAGAACTGGCGTGAGAATCAAGAACGCCCTCCGGCGAGCCCGGACAGTGCCACGTACGCCTTCTCCCAGCCGGGCAGCGAGACGCGGCCGCGGAGCACCGAGTGCGGGTCGGCGGCGATCCGGCCGAGCAGGCGGTGGTAGATGCCGGCCATCGCGGCGGTGGCGGCGCGGCTGCGGCGGTCGAGCATCGGCAGCAGTTGCAGGCCCTCGGTGAAGGCCTGCTGGGCGCGGTCGGCCTCGAAGGCGACCAGCCCGGTGAAGTCGGCGCCGACCGGGAGCTTCGGCAGGGCGAAGCCCTGCTGGCAGCCGAACCTGGCGAGGTCCTCGGCGGGCAGGTAGGTGCGGCCGTTCAGGGCGTCCTCGCGCAGGTCGCGCAGGATGTTGGTGAGCTGCAGGGCCAGCCCCAATGTGTCGGCGTAGGCGGCGCCGCGCTCCCAGTCCTCGCAGCCGTACACGCCGAGCGAGAGCCGGCCGATCGAGCCGGCCACGCAACGGCAGTACACCTTGAGCTCGTCGAAGGTCTGGTACTCGACGCCCTTGAGGTCCATCTCGACGCCGTCGATCAGCTCGTCGAAGCCGCCGAGCGGGATCGGGAAGCGGCGGGCGGCGTCGGCCAGCGCGACCTTGATCGGGTCGGTGTCGTCCTCGCCGACCGCGCCCGCCCGGATCTCGTCCAGCAGGACGCGGGTGCGGGCCAGCGCCTCGGTCTTCTGCTCGACCGGCAGTTCGCCGTCGCCGATGTCGTCGACCCGGCGGGCCAGCGCGTACAGCGCGGACATCGCCAGCCGCTTGGCCTCGGGCAGCAGCCGGATGCCGTAGCTGAAGTTGCGGGCCTGCAGGGCGGTGACCGCCTCGCAGTACCGGTAGGCCGCCATGACCGGCGCGGACGCCAGTGGTGATGCCCCCACGCGGGCGCTCACCTTCCCTTCGCGAAAAGTGCCGCCGCCCGGCCGGCCAGGCGGCGCTTGTCCGGCTTCGCCCGGTGCGCGAGCACGTCGTACCCGGCCGCCGCGATGGCGTCCAGGGCCGCGTACCCGCCGGCGGTGAATCCCGCCAGCAGCAGTCGAAGCCTCCCGTGAACCGTACCTACCAGCGGCGCGCCGTGATCGAGCAGGGTCCGGGCCCGGCTCGCCTCCCAGGCGATCAGCTGCCGCACCTCGCGCGAGGCGGCGGGGGCGGCGAGGTCCTGTTCGGTGACGCCGAAGGTGGCGAGGTCCTCCTGCGGGAGGTAGATCCGGCCGCGGTCGAGGTCCTCGGCGACGTCCTGCAGGTGTTCGACGATCTGCAGCGCGGTGCAGATCGCGTCGGAGAGTTCGATCCGCTCGGGGGTGGCGCGGCCGGCCAGGGCGAGCACCAGGCGGCCGACCGGGTCGGCGGAGAGCGTGCAGTAGTGCCGCAGGTCGTCCCAGGCCGGGTAGCGGGTGACGGTCTGGTCGGCCCGGTTGGCCTCGATCAGCCGGCGGAAGGGCTCCGGGGTGACGGCGTGCTGTTCGATCAGCGGGACCAGGCGGCGGACCAGCGGGTGCCGGGGCTCGTCGGCGGCGGTGCCGAGCACGGTGCCGCCCTGCGCCCGGTCGTCGCCGAGGGCGGTGGCGAAGGCCCGGTCGAGGTCGCGCTCCAGGCCGTCCAGCAGGGCGAGCCGGAAGCCTTCGTCCCCGGGTGCGCCGGGGACGTCCAGCAGGTGGGCGACGGAGGCCGGGTCGGCGAGGTCGCCGTCGCCGGCGTCGTCGATCAGCCGGGCGAAGCCGTAGACCGCCATCAGGTCGTCGCGCCAGGCGGCGGGCAGGAAGGCGGGGGCGACCGGGAAGTTCTCCAGGTCCGCCTTGTCCAGCGTCACCGCCGCTGTCTGGTTATCAGATTTGATTGAAGCCGACACTGCCGTCACTCCCCCGTTCTACACCGGGCCCGGCCGCCATCGCGCCTCGGACACGCTTCCGTCGTCACGCCTTCACCCGCCGCACGGCACAGGGCCGGTGCCGGGGAATGCTCCCCGCGCACCGGCCCTGCGACCGTCGGCCGCGCCCCGGTCAGGGGCGCTCGCCCTTCTCGTACCGCCGGACCACCTCGTCGGTGTGCCCGTCCATGATCAGCTCGCCGTGCTCGATCCAGATGGTGCGCTCACAGGTCTCGCGGATCGCGTTGTTGTCGTGGCTGACCAGGAAGACCGTGCCGGCCTCCTTGCGCAGCTCGTTGATCCGGGCCTTGGAGCGCTGCTGGAAGCCCTGGTCGCCGGTGGCGAGGGCCTCGTCGATCAGCAGCACGTCGTGGGTCTTCGCCGCGGCGATGGAGAACCGCAGGCGGGCGCCCATGCCGGAGGAGTAGGTGCGCATCGGGAGCGAGATGAAGTCGCCCTTCTCGTTGATGCCCGAGAAGTCGACGATGCTCTGGTAGCGCTCGCGCACCTGGGCCGGGGACATGCCCATCGCCAGGCAGCCCAGCACCACGTTGCGCTCGCCGGTCAGGTCGTTCATCAGCGCCGCGTTCACGCCCAGCAGCGAGGGCTGGCCGTTGGTGTAGATGGCGCCCTTGGCGGTCGGCAGCAGACCGGCGATGGCCGCCAGCATGGTCGACTTGCCGGAGCCGTTCGAGCCGATCAGGCCGACCGCCTCGCCCTTGTACGCGGTGAAGCTGATGCCGCGCACCGCGTGCACCTCGCGGATCGCGGGCGACTTCTTGCGGGTGATCATCCGGCTCAGCGCCGAGGTGGCGCTGCCCTTGCCGGCACCCGCGCCGTGCACCTTGTAGATGATGTGCACGTCGTCCACCACCACGGTGGGGACCCGGGCCTGGTTGTCCACCGCGGTGGTCTCCTTCATGGTGTCGATCGCTGCGTCAGCCACGGCCGTACTCCTCCTCGGACTTCCAGAAGAACACGAAGCCGATGACGAAGGCGACGACCGCCCAGGTGCCGGCCATGATCCAGATGTGGTGCGGGAGGTTCAGCGCCTCGGGGAGCTTGTGGCCCGCCGCGTCGAAGCCGCCCGGGTACTTGGTCTTGTCGAAGCTGTCCGGCATGAACGCGTAGCGCATCAGGTCCATGTAGACCGTCGCCGGGTTCCAGGAGTAGACGGTCTGCCAGATCGTCGGCCAGCTCTTGATGTAGCCGGAGACGCTGTACATGACGCCGGAGACGTACATCCAGGTGCGCAGCAGGAAGGGCATCAGCTGCGAGATGTCCGAGGTCTTGGCACCGATCCGGGCCATCACCATGGCCAGGCCGGTGTTGAACAGCGACTGCAGCAGCAGGGCGGGGATGATCAGCAGCCAGGTCATGCCCGGCTTGATGCCGTTGGCCAGCACGATGGCGACCAGCACCACCATCGAGATCAGCAGCTGCTGGAGCTGGATCACGGTGAAGGCGATCGGCAGTGCGGCGCGCGGGAAGTGCAGCGCCCGGATCAGGCCGAGGTTGTCGGAAATCGACCGGGTGCCGGACTGGATCGCGCTCTGCGAGAACTGGAAGACGAAGACGCCGACGCACAGCCAGGCGATGTAGACCGGGACGCCGTCCCGGCTCTGCATGATCACACCGAAGACCAGGTAGAACACCGCGCAGTTGAGCAGCGGGGTGAGCACCTGCCAGAGCTGGCCGAGCTTCGCGGTGGTGTACTGCGCGACCAGGCGGGCGGTCGCGAACGCGCTGATGAAAGCGCGACGGGCCCACAGCTGGCGGATGTACTTCGGCAGACTCGGCCGCTTGCCGCTGACGGACAGCCCGTACTTGTCCGCCAGTTGCTTCGGGGTCAGACCCGCGTCGGCGCCCCTCGGTGCGGAGAGGTTGACCGGGTCACTCAGTGTCGACACATTCGTCCTTCAGGGGGTCGAAATTCCGCGGCCCCGGGGGGACGGGGCGCGGAACCGGGGCGTACCACGAGGAGCTCAGGTTTGCGTCCGGCCGGCGGGGGTAACGCCGACCGGTTGCGATCAGATGATTGGCGGTCTGCCGAGCCTGGTCAAGCGCCAGACGGTGGACCACTTCATCGGCCGACGCGGGCCGCAGGGCTCGCTCCAGCCGGCCCGGAACCCGCCGAGCCACGCCTTGAGCGCCGAGCCGGAGGGCCGCCGGGCGACCGTCAGCAGGAACCAGGTCCCCAGGTAGAGAGGCACCAGAAGGGCCGGGAGGTTCCGTCGGGCCAGCCACACCCGGTTGCGGGCGACGTTGTGGAAGTAGGCCGCGTGCCGGGCCGGGGAGGTCGCCGGGTGGTGGAGCACCACGTCCGGGAGGTAGTCGATCGACCAGCCGGCGTCCAGCGCCCGCCAGGCCAGGTCGGTCTCCTCGTGGGCGTAGAAGAACTCCGCCGGCAGCTGCCCGGCCTGCGGGAAGACGGCGCTGCGCACGGCGCTGGCGCCGCCCAGGAAGGTGGTGACCCGGGAGCCGCGCATCGGGTCGCTGGCGCGCAGCCGGGGCACGTGCCGGCGCTGGGTGGTGCCGGTCTCCGGGTCGGCGATCCGGAACGAGACGATGCCCAGCGAGGGGTCGGCGGTGAACGCCTTCCGGAGCAGTTCGGCGGAGTCGGTCCTCGGCAGCGAGCCGTCGTCGTCCAGGAACAGCACCGCGTCGACGTCCCGGCCGTCCGGGCCGAACAGTTCGATGCCGACGTTGCGGCCGCCGGGGATGCCCAGGTTCTCGGGCAGTTCGACGGTGCGCACGCCCGCCGGGAGCGGGGGCAGCGGGGCGCCGTTGCCGACCACGGCGAGTTCGACCGGCGGGCCCTGCTGGGCGCGCACCGACTCGATCAGCGCGTTCAGTTCGGCGGGCCGGTTGCCCATGGTGATGATGACCGCGCCGAGGCGGAAGTCGTCGCTCATCGCAGCCTGCTGGAGAGCACGATGGACAGCAGGTGCAGGACGGTCTGGAGCATCGCGATGGCGGCGAGCACCACCACGGCGAGGCGGGTGAAGTACAGGCCGCCGTGGACCTGGTCGGCGATGCCGGCGGCCAGGATGAACAGCGAGGCCTCGACGGCGCCGACCAGGCGGTGGAACTTCAGCAGCGCGGCGGCCCGGCGGGCCTTGGCGACGGCGCTGGAACGCGGCACCGAGGCCTCGTCCTCGACGGCGGTCATCCCGGAGCGGGCCCGGGCGACGTCGACCAGGTCGGTCTCGGACTTGATCAGGATCGCGCCGAGCGCGGCCAGCGTGCCGAGGAAGGCCCACTGCCAGGCGGCGTGCGAGCCCTCGCGGTGCAGCAGGTCGGTGGCCCGCAGGCCGAGGCCGGTGAGCAGCGCGGCCTCGGACATGTAGTGGCCCACCCGGTCCAGGTAGACACCGGTGAGCGAGGTCTGCCGGCGCCAGCGGGCGACCTCGCCGTCCACGCAGTCCAGCAGCAGGTAGATCTGGATCAGCAGGGCGCCGAGGATCGCGCCGCCCAGGCCGGGGACCACCAGGGCGATGCCCGCCAGGATGCCGGTGAGCATCATCAGGTAGGTCAGGCCGTTGGGCGTGATCACGGTGGCGGTCGACAGGATGCGGGTGATCCGCAGCGAGATCTTCCGCATGTAGAGGCGGCCGGCCCAGTGCTCGGCGCTGCGTCGCTGGAGCATGCCCTCCGGGTGGATGACCGCCCGGAGCTCCTCGATCGACGGGCGGCGGGTGAGGTCAACCGGCGGGCGTTCAGCTGTTGACGGCTTGGACATAGTCGGCGTACGCGTCCCTGATGTCTGTGGCGGAGAGGTCGAGGTGTTCGAGGATGGTGAAGCGCCCCGGTCTGGTGTTCGGAGCGTAGTGCACCGCTTCGGTGAACTCCGCCTCGGTGAAGCCGAGCTGATCGGCCGTCACCGGCAGGCCGTGGAAACGCAGGCGCTCCACGATCAGTCCGGACAGGTCCCGCTCGCCCCGCAGGAAGCAGGCGAAGGCCGCGCCGAGGCCGACCTGCTCGCCATGCTGGGCGGACCGCTTGGGGTACAGCACGTCCAGGGCGTGCGAGATCTCGTGGCAGGCGCCCGAGCTGGGTCGGGTGCTGCCGGCGATGTTCATCGCGATGCCGGACAGTACCAGGGCTTCCGCGAGCGTTGTCAGCAGGTCCGGGTCCTCCAGGGTGCCCGGGTGCCGCAGCAGGTTCTCACCGGCCGCCCGGGCCATCGCCACGGCGAGGCCGTCGACCGGCTCTCCGGTGACGGTGTGCGAGAGCTCCCAGTCCGCGCAGGCCGAGATGTTGGAGACCGCGTCGCCGATCCCGGCCGCCACGAAGCGTTTCGGCGCCTTGGTGATGACGTCCAGGTCGACCACGATGCCGATCGGGCTGGGCACCCCGTAGGAGCCGCGGCCGGCGTCGTTGTCGAGGGTGGAGACCGGGGAGCAGATGCCGTCGTGGGCGAGGTTGGTGGCGACCGCGACCACCGGCAGGCCGACCCGGGCCGCGGCGTACTTGGCCACGTCGATGATCTTGCCGCCGCCGAGGCCCACCAGGGCGTCGTAGTGGCCGCGGCGGATCTCGTCGGTCAGCCGGACCGCGCTGTCCAGGGTGCCGTCGTCGACCTGGTACCAGTCGGCGCCGGGCAGCGCCGGCTCCAGGCGCTCGCGCAGCAGGATGCCCGAGCCGCCGCTGATCGCCACCGCGATCCGGCCGGACGCGGACAGCCGCTGGTCGGCGAGGATGCCGCCGAGCGAATCCAGTGCGCCGGCCCGCACCTCGACGAAGACCGGCGACGGCACCAGTCGGGTCAGTACCGGCACGCGATCTCCCGAGCCTTGGCCAGGTCGTCGTGGTTGTCGACCTCGACCCAGGAGACCTCGCCGATCGGCTGGACGTCGACGATCAGGCCGCGGTCGACCATCTCCTGGTAGCCGTCCTCGTAGTACAGCTGCGGGTCGCGCTCGAAGACCGCCTTGAGGGCGTCGGCCAGGGCCGGGCCGGCCGACGGGTTGATCACCGTGACGCCGATGTACTCGCCGGTGGCGTCCAGCGGGTCCATCAGCTTGGTGATCCGGCGCATCCCGAGCTCCGGGTCGACGACGACCTTCATCTCCTCGTCGGCGAGCTTCTTCACGGTGTCCAGCGCCAGCAGGATCCCGGGGGCCTTGCCCTCCTTGATCCGCCGGTCGTTGCCGTCCAGCATGGTCCGCTGCACCGACGCCGGGTGGACGGTGTCGCCGTTGGCGAGCAGCAGGCCCTCGCCGAACAGGTCGCGGGCGCACCACAGCGAGTAGGCGTTGTTCCACTCCTCGGCCTTGTCGTTCTCGACCAGGGTGAGCTTCACGCCGTACTTCTGCTCCAGCGCCTGCTTGCGGTCGTAGACCGCCTCCTTGCGGTAGCCCACGACGATCGCGGCCTCCCGCAGGCCGACCTCGGCGAAGTTCCCCAGGGTCAGGTCGAGCACCGTCCGCTCCCCGTCGACCGGCACCAGCGCCTTGGGCAGGGTGTCGGTGTACGGACGAAGCCGGCGGCCTGCGCCGGCGGCCAGGACGAGGCCGATCATGCGGGACTCCAGGGTCTCGGGTGCCGTCCGGTGCACCGGTGCGGGCCGGGCGCCGGGGCGCGGCCGCGGCTGCGGCGCGCCGTACGGGCGCGCCTTGCGGTCCGCCCGGTCTCACTGATGGTAGGCGACCCCGACCACCTGCCAGAACGCGGCCCGGGCAGGTCAGGTGATCAGCTGAGGGTACGACGTGAACCTTCGATGACGGTCTGCGGTCGCGGATCGAACAGTTCTGCCGAACAACCGATCCACCGCCCCGGCGGTGTGCGTCGCGGCCCCGGGCCCGCCTGGGCATGCGGCAGACTTGGGCCCCGACGCCGTCGGCGGACCGGGCCGGTCCGGTCCAGTCCGCCGCGCGCGCAGCCGACCTCAAGAACCGGGGTGGGCGGCCCGGCGGCCGCCCCCGGTCCACGTGCCGAAAGGGGCATTGTGCCCATGAGCCCTGCTGTCAGCCCGACCGACGACCTCTCCCCCGAGCTCGCCGTCCCGTCCGCGGCCGCGCCCGGCGAGATCATGCTGGAGCTGGTCGACGACCACGGCGTGACCATCGGGACCGGGGAGAAGCTCTGGGCCCACCAGCAGCCGGGCCGGCTCCACCGCGCCTTCTCGGTGTTCCTGTTCGACCGGCAGGGCCGGATGCTGCTGCAGCGTCGCGCGCTCAGCAAGTACCACTCGCCGGGTGTCTGGTCGAACACCTGCTGCGGCCACCCGTACCCCGGCGAGCAGCCGTTCGTGGCGGCCGCCCGCCGCACCACCGAGGAGCTGGGCGCGGCCCCCGCGCTGCTCTGCGAGGCCGGCACCGTCCGCTACGACCTGCCGGACGAGGCGACCGGGCTGATCGAGCGGGAGTGGAACCACCTGTTCGTCGGGCTGATCACCGCCGAGCCGGACCCGGACCCGGAGGAGGTCGAGGACACCCGTTTCGTCACCGCCGGCGAGCTGCGCGCGCTGCGGGCCGAGAAGCCCTTCTCGGTGTGGTTCGAGACGGTCTTCGAGGCCGCGCTGCCCGGGATCCGCGAGATCGCCGGCAACGACTGGTGACAGCTCAGTAGTCCGGGTCCCCGTCGGGACCGTCCTCCGTCCCGGCGGGCCCCGGTACGGGCAGCGGCAGGCCGGCCCAGATCACCTTGCCGCCGTCCGCGGTGCGCTCCACGTCGCACTCGCCGCCCGCCTGCAGGGTGATGCTCTTGACCAGCAGCAAACCGCGTCCGCCCGGACGGGCCGGGTCGTTCTCCTGCGCCCTGGGGCGGTACGGGTGCCCGTCGACCACCGAGATCCGCACCCGGTCCGGGCCGATCACCAGTTCGCAGTGCACCTGCGGGGAGAGCGCCGCGGCGTGCGTGACCGCGTTCGACACCAGCTCCGAGACGATCAGCAGCAGGTCGTCCACCAGTTCCTGGTAGCGCTCCCCCGCCATGCCCTGGGCCAGCAGCCGGTCCCGCACCGCGTGTCTGGTGCGCGGCACCGAGGACTCGTGCGGGGCGGCGGTGAACCTCCACACGCCCGGCTGCGGCCCCGGCCGGGGCTCCCACCAGGTGGCCGCGTCCGCCGCCACCATCTCCGTCTCTTCCACTGCACGCCGCCCTTCACGCGGTGACGGGAGCTCGGCGGCAGCTGTCGGGCATCGGGCGTTCCGCTCAGGGCTCCCTGGTCACCCGAGGCTAGGAGAGCAGCCCCCGCCGACCCGCACCCGGACAGGAATCACGCGTGTCGTGAAGCTTCCCGACCGAATCCGCGCACGATGTGCCCTGTCCTGGCCGCCCGCACCACCGGGTCTGCCGCCAGAACACCCGCCCGAACCCCCACCACCAGCAGTTTCACCCCTTTCTTCGCCCACCTTGCCCCCCTCTGACCGATTTGCCCCGGCGCTTCGCCCCTGCGCCTCGAAAACGCAGGTGAGAAGCACTCCGGAAGCCTGGTAATGTTCTCTTTGTCGCCAGGGGGCAGCCGAAAGGAAGCCCGAAGGCGAGACACCCGGTCCGGGTGGCGGAATGGCAGACGCGCTAGCTTGAGGTGCTAGTGCCCTTTATCGGGCGTGGGGGTTCAAGTCCCCCCTCGGACACCAACGAAGAGGCTCCAGTTATCTGGGGCCTCTTCTGGTTTTTCGCGGCCTGCCGCGCGGGGTCGGCGGCAGCGCTTTGGCGGCCTCGGCCGGGTAGTCGGAGGCGGCCACGGGCTACTCGCCCGGCGCCCAGAAGCCTTCGGCGCGGCCCGTGGCGAGGCGGGTGCGGTAGGTGTGGACCTTGTGGTCGATGCGGGTCAGGTGGGACTGGAGCTCGGCCAACCGGGCGGCCACCTCGGCGCGGTGGGATTCGAGGAGGGCGAGGCGGTCGGGTTCGTTTCCGGGGCCCGCGGTGACGAGTTCGGCGTAGTGGCGGATGGTGCGGATCGGCATGCCGGTGGCGCGCAGGCGGGTGCAGAGGTCGATCCATTCGAGGTCGCGGCGATGGTAGCGGCGGCGGCCGCCGGGGGTGCGGTCGATGGGGGTGACGACCAGGCCGGCGCGCTCGTAGTAGCGCAGGGTGTGGACGCTGACGCCGGTCCGTTCGGCGGCTTCGGCGATCGTCAACCCCTGGGCGGGAAGCGCGGGTTGGGGCTTGATTTCGAGCACGCTCGAAATCGTAGCGTCGGCGCGACAGGCCGGGCTGGGCGTCAACTGCCGGTCCGGGAACGGGCGGAGGGGATCTGGTGTCCGAACTTGGCGGTCGGCGGAAGCAGTTGGTGCTCGCGGTGTGCTGCGTGAGCATGGTGATGGTGGTGCTGGACATCACCGTGGTGAACGTGGCATTGCCGTCCGTGCGAAGGGAGTTGGGGGCGTCGGTGTCGGCGCTGCAGTGGACGGTGGACGCGTACACGCTGGTGCTGGCGGCGTTTCTGCTGCCGGCGGGGGCCGCGGCGGACCGGTGGGGGCGGCGGCGGGTGTTCATGGTGGGGCTGGCGCTGTTCGGGCTGGGGTCGGCGCTGTGCGCGCTGGCGCCGGGGGCGGGTGCGCTGGTGGGGGCGCGGGCGGTGCAGGCGGCGGGCGGGACGATGCTGAACCCGGTGGCGATGGCGATCGTGGCGACGACGTTCCCGGGGCGGGAGGAGCGGGCCCGCGCGGTCGGGGTGTTCGGGTCGGTGTCGGGGTTGTCGTTGGCGCTGGGCCCGGTGCTGGGCGGGGCGCTGGTGGACGCGCTGGGCTGGCGGGCGGTGTTCTGGGTGAACCTGCCGGTGGTGGCGGCGGGCCTGGCGGGGGCGGCGCGCTGGGTGCCCGAGTCGCGGGCGGCGCGGGTGCGGCGCTTCGATCCGGTGGGCCAGTTGCTGGTGGTGGTGCTGCTGGGCGGGGTGGTGTTCGGGCTGATCGGGGCGGGCCGGGACGGCTGGTCGGCGCCGGTGGTGTGGGGGCCGCTCGCGGCGGCGGCGGTGGTGGTGCCGGTGCTCGGACGGTGGGAGTCGCGGCGGGCGGATCCGCTGCTGGAGCTGGGCCTGCTGCGCAGCGTCCCGGTGGTGTCGGCGCTGGTGATGGCGTTCGCGGCGCTGTGCGCGTTCGGGGCGTTCCTGTTCGCGGTGACGCTCTACCTGCAGGGGGTGCGCGGGATGCCGGCGCTGCGGGCGGGGTTGTGCCTGGCGCCGGTGGGGGTGCTGATCGTGCTGCTGTCGCCGTGGACGGGCCGGGTGGTGGGGCGGCGGGGGACGCGGCTGCCGCTGCTGGTGTCCGGGGCGGCGCTGGCGGCGGCGGGCGGCCTGTTGCTGCTGATCGGCCCGGGGACGCCGGTGCCGGTGCTGTTGGCGTCGTTCGCGCTGGTGGGGGTGTTCCAGGGGACGGTGAATCCGCCGGTCACCACGACGGCGGTGGCGGGGCTGCCGGTGTCGATGGCGGCGCTGGCATCCGCGTTGGCCTCGGCGGCCCGGCAGACGGGTTCGACGGTGGGGGTGGCGGTGGCGGGCACGATGCTCGCGGGCGGGGTGGCGGCGGGCGGCGCGGCGGCGGGCAGTGCGGCGGCGAGCGGCGCGGCGTTCACCTCGGCGGCGCACGGGGTGTGGTGGCTGCTGGTGGCGGCGGGTGTGCTGATCGCACTGCTCGGCGGGGCGGGGCCGGGCCGCCGGTCGAGTGGGCCCGGGGGCGGACGTCAGGCGGAGGCGCGGGCGCAGTCGGCGCAGAGTCCGCGGTAGGTGACCTCGGCGGTGGTGATGGTGAAGCCGAAGCGCTCGGCGGCGGGGAGGGCGGCCAGCGGGTCGCCGGTGGGGTGGACGTCGCGGATGGTGCCGCAGGCGAAGCAGACCAGGTGCTGGTGCGGCTGGTGCGCGTTGGGGTCGTAGCGCTTGGCCCGGCCGTCGGTGGCGACTTCGAGGATCTCGCCGAGGGTGACGAGTTCGCCGAGGGTGTTGTACACGGTGGCGCGGGAGATCTCGGGGAGGCGTTCGGCGGCGCGCGCGTGGACCTCGTCCGCGGTCAGGTGGACGTGGTCGCCGTCGAGGACCTCGGCCACCACCCGGCGCTGGGAGGTCAGCCGCCAGCCCCGGTCACGCAGACGTTCGAGCAGGTCACTCATGTGTTCATCCATTCAGCTCAACAGACGCCCGAACTGTACAGGGGGCGCGGCCTGGCGCCGATTCGAGCGGAAACCACCACCCGATTGAGGGAGTTCTTGACTTAGACTGTGTCTATCTTAGGATCGACTCCGGCGAACAGCCAAGGTGCCCGCCAGAGCCAAGGCGCCCGTCAGAAGAGTGCGATCTGCCCGACCCGGAGGGACTCCCATGCCCGAGAACGACGACGCCATCGTCACCGACCCCAAGTCCGAGGGTGCGGGCGGCTGCCCGGTCGCGCACGGCCGCGCGCCCCATCCCACCCAGGGGGGCGGCAACCAGCAGTGGTGGCCGAACCGGCTGAACCTGAAGATCCTCGCGAAGAACCCGGCGGTGGCGAACCCGCTGGGCGCGGACTTCGACTACGCCGAGGCGTTCAACAGCCTCGACCTGCCCGCCGTGAAGCGGGACATCGAGCAGGCGCTCACCACCTCGCAGGAGTGGTGGCCGGCCGACTTCGGCCACTACGGCCCGCTGATCATCCGGATGGCCTGGCACAGCGCCGGCACCTACCGGATCTCCGACGGCCGCGGCGGCGCGGGCGCCGGCCAGCAGCGCTTCGCCCCGCTGAACTCGTGGCCGGACAACGCCAACCTGGACAAGGCCCGCCGGGTGCTGTGGCCGGTGAAGAAGAAGTACGGCAAGAGCCTGTCCTGGGCCGACCTGCTGATCCTGTCGGGCAACGTGGCGCTGGAGTCGATGGGCTTCCAGACCTTCGGCTTCGGCGGTGGCCGGCCGGACGTCTGGGAGGCCGACGAGGACGTCTACTGGGGCCCCGAGACCACCTGGCTGGGCGACGAGCGCTACACCGGGGACCGTGACCTGGAGGACCCGCTGGGCGCCGTCCAGATGGGCCTGATCTACGTCAACCCGGAGGGCCCCAACGGCAACCCGGACCCGATCGCGGCGGCCCGCGACATCCGCGAGACCTTCCGCCGGATGGCGATGGACGACGAGGAGACCGTCGCGCTGATCGCCGGCGGCCACACCTTCGGCAAGACCCACGGCGCCGGCCCGGCGGAGAACGTCGGCGAGGCCCCCGAGGGCGCGGGGCTGGAGGAGATGGGCCTCGGCTGGAAGAGCACCTACGGCTCCGGCAAGGCTGGCGACGCGATCACCTCCGGCATCGAGGTGATCTGGACGAACACGCCGACCACCTGGGACAACTCCTTCTTCGAGATCCTGTTCGGCCACGAGTGGGAGCTGACGAAGTCCCCGGCCGGCGCGCACCAGTGGAAGCCGAAGGGCGGCGCCGGCGAGGGCACCGTGCCGGACCCGTTCGACCCGGCGAAGAAGCACGCCCCGCAGATGCTCACCACCGACCTGTCGCTGCGCTTCGACCCGGTGTACGAACCGATCGCCCGCCGCTTCCTGAACGACCCGAAGGCGTTCGCGGACGCCTTCGCCCGCGCCTGGTTCAAGCTGACGCACCGCGACATGGGCCCGGTGGTCCGCTACCTCGGCCCCGAGGTGCCCACCGAGGAGCTGATCTGGCAGGACCCGCTGCCGAAGGCGCAGGGCGCGCCGATCGACGCGGCGGACATCGCCGCGCTGAAGGAGCGGGTGCTGGCCTCCGAGCTGACCACCGCCCAGCTGGTGTCCACCGCCTGGGCGGCGGCGGCCTCGTTCCGCGGCAGCGACAAGCGCGGTGGCGCGAACGGCGCCCGGCTGCGCCTGGAGCCGCAGCGCGGCTGGGAGGTCAACGACCCGGAGCAGCTGGCGCAGGTGCTGCGGGTGCTGGAGAGCATCCGGTCGGCGTTCAACGCGCAGGGCGGCCACCAGGTCTCGCTGGCCGACCTGATCGTGCTGGCCGGCACCGCCGCGGTCGAGCGGGCCGCGCGGGCGGGCGGCGTGGACGTCGAGGTCGCCTTCCACCCGGGCCGGGTGGACGCCACCCAGGAGAAGACCGACGTGGAGTCGTTCTCGGCGCTGGAGCCGAAGTCCGACGGCTTCCGCAACTACCTGGGCAAGGGCACCCGGCTCCCCGCCGAGTACCTGCTGGTGGACAAGGCGAACCTGCTGAACCTGTCCGCCCCCGAGCTGACGGTGCTGGTCGGCGGCCTGCGGGTGCTGGGCGCCAACCACGGCGGCTCGCAGCACGGCGTGTTCACCGACCGTCCGGGCACCCTGAGCAACGACTTCTTCGTCAACCTGCTCGACATGGGCACCACCTGGGCGCCGGTCGCCTCCGACAACACCCTCTTCGAGGGCCGGGACGCCTCCGGTGCGGTCAAGTGGACCGGCACCCGGGCCGACCTGGTGTTCGGCTCCAACTCGGAGCTTCGGGCGGTGGCCGAGGTGTACGCCTCGGACGACGCCGAGCGGAAGTTCGTCGAGGACTTCGCCGCCGCGTGGACGAAGGTGATGGACCTGGACCGCTACGACCTGGTCTGACGCCGACGCACTGACGAAGGCCCGGTTCCGCGCGAGCGGAGCCGGGCCTTCGCGGTGCGCGGGTCAGTGGCGCGGGTCAGTGGCGCAGTTCCAGGGTGCAGCACTTGACGGCGCCGCCGGCCCGGAGCAGTTCGGTGAGCTCGACGCCGATCGGGGTGAAGCCGCGCTCGCGCAGCTGCTCGGCGAGGCCGGTGGCGGCTTCGGGGAGAACGACGCGGGCGCCGTCGGAGACCGCGTTGAGGCCGAACACCCGGGCGGCGTCGGCGTCGGCCAGGATCGCGTCCGGATAGAGGCGTTCCAGGACGGCCCGGGAGTCGGCGTCGAAGGCCGGCGGGTGGTACATGATCTCGTTGTCGTCGAGGACGGCGAGCGCGGTGTCCAGGTGGTAGTAGCGCGGGTCGACCAGCCGCAGGGTGACCACCTCGCGGTCGAGGAAGGCCGCGGCCTCGGCGTGGGCGGCGGTCTCGGTGCGGAAGCCGGTGCCGGCCAGGATCCGGTCGCCGACGACCAGCAGGTCGCCTTCGCCCTCGTTGACGTACTCGGCGTCCCTGACCTGCCAGCCCCGGTCGCGGAACCAGTCCGCGTAGGCCGGGCCCTCGGCGGCGCGCTCCGGGTACCGGAAGCGGGCGCCGAGCACCTTGCCGTCGACCGCGGTGGCGCCGTTGGCGGCGAACACCATGTCGGGCAGGCCCGGTAGTGGGTCGATCAACTCCACGGTGTGGCCGAGGCGTTGGAACAGCGAGAAGAGCTCGTCCCACTGGGCGAGGGCGGTGCCGGTGTCGGTGGGTTTGGCCGGATCCATCCACGGGTTGATGGAGTAGTCGACGGTGAAGTGCGCGGGCCGGCACATCAGGTAGTGGCGCGGGCGGGCGATTCGCGGCGACACGGTGGTGTCTCCTTCCGGGCTTCCGGGCAGGGCAGCGGGACGTGATGGTCGATCAGTTCCGTTGCGTCGGGCGGGAGTTCGATGGTTTCAACTGCCGATGGACTGCGGGAAGGCGAACAGTCCGTCCGGGTCGTGGCGGCGCTTGGTGGCCACCAGCCGCGGATAGTTCGCACCGTAGTAGGCGGTTCGCCAGTCCCGCAGGTCCGGGTCGGTGAAGTTCAGGTAGGCGCCGCCGGTCGTGTGCGCGGCGATCAAGTGGTCGAGTCCGGCCAGCCAGTCCAGGTGGGGGGCCGGGTCCTCGCCGGGGAGCCAGGAGGTGTCCAGGCTGACCAGGTACTGGGCGTCGCGGTGGACGAAGGCGGTGGCCTGCGGGTCGACCCGGTTGATCGCGCCGCCCCAGCCGAACAGGGCCAGGCCGCAGCCGTCGGCGTTGCCGCTGCGGGGAGCCTCGGCGATCCGCGCCAGCGCGGCGTCGACCGCCTCGGCCGGCAGCGGGTCGGCGGCGAAGTGAGTGCGGACGGCGAACGCCCCTCCGCTGGTCTCGTGCTTGAGGTAGTCCATCGCGTCCCAGAAGTCCCGGTCGGCGATCTCGGCGCGCAGCGGCTGCCCGGCGGCGAGGGCGGGGGCGAGCAGGTCGCGCAGGTCGGCGGCCGGGCCGAGGTGCAGACCGACGGTGGAGACCAGGGTGCGGCCTCCGGAGGTGGCGACGCCCAGGCGCAGCGAGGTCTCCTCCGGGGCGGTGCGCATCAGGTGCTGGACGGCCACGAGGACGGCCGGGGCGTGGGCGACGTCCCAGAGCAGCAGGCAGGTGGCCGCGGCCGGGGCCTCGACGGCCTGGAAGGTGAGGTCGAGGTTGATGCCGAAGTTGCCTCCGCCGCCGCCCCGGCAGGCCCAGTACAGGTCCTCGTTCTGCTGGTCGTCGCAGGTCAGGACGGTGCCGGCGGCGGTGGCGAGAGTGGTGGCGCGCAGCGTGTCGGCGGTCAGGCCGAGCCGGCGTGAGGTGGCGGCCGAACCGCCGCCGAGAGCGAGCCCGGCGATGCCGACACCCGCGCCGTTGCCGAGTGGCAGGGCCAGCCCGTGCGGGCGCAGCGCGGCGTAGAGCGCGCCGGTGAGGACGCCGCCGCCGACGGTGACCTGGCCGCTCCCCGGGTCGACGGTGATGACGTCCAGCGCCCGCAGGTCGACCACCAGGCCGGAGTTGACGGAGTGCCCGGCGTACGAGTGCCCGCCACCGCGCGGGACGATCGGAACACCGTGGTCGCGGGCCCAGTCAATGGCGCGCAGCACGTCGGCGCGGTCGGCCGCCCGCAGCACGGCGGCGGGGCTGCGGTGGGCCCAGCGCTCGTTGAACGCGGCGGACGAGTCGTGGAACGCGGCGTCGCCGGGGTGCAGCAGGGGGCCGGTGGTGTGCTTGTCGAGCAGCACCCAGTCGGGGGTCATCGGGCGGCCTCCACCGTGACATCACCGCTGCGCGGGGCCGGCGGCACGCGGCCACCGACGAGGCCCGGGGAACCGCACCCCTCCGCCCGGGGGGCGATGCCGCCGCAGCGCAGGGCAACGGAGCGAAGGACGCCGCGCTCCCCCGCCCGGAGGGGGTCGGTGGGTGGGTGGAGGGTGGTGGGGGGCGGGCCGTCGCGGTGGGGTGCGGCGGGGGGCATCAGGTGAGCTCCTCGATGGTGGAGGTGCCGGTGGTGGGGTGGGGGCCGTAGCGTTCCCAGGTTTCGTGGAGGCGGATGCGGCCGTCGGGGGTGAGGGAGGGGGTGTTGTGGGTGCGGCCGCAGATGATTTCGCCGTCGGTGAGGACGAAGGTGTAGCCCATGGCGAGGGTGCCGTCGGGCCGGCGGGTGCCGGCGGTCCAGCCGCGTCGGATCGCGCCGCCGGCGATCTCGCCCCAGACCAGGTCGCCCTGCTGGTGGTAGACGGCGACGGTGCGGTGGTCGCCGTCGGGTGCGTGGAAGCGGCGGCCGTCGTAGTCGAGGTGGCGGGGGTTCATGCCTGCCACCAGATGGCGTAGTAGGCGAAGTCCTCGCTGTGCGGGTTGGCGACGGCGTGGTCGGTGTCGGCGGGCAGCAGGACGAGGTCGCCGGCGGCGATGGGGTGGCTGCTGTGGGCGGTGCGGACTTCGCCGCGGCCGCTCATGCAGATGAAGAGTTCGCGTTCGGTGTGCTGGTGGGTCTCGGTGAGGTCGCCGGGGCGCAGGACGCACCAGGCGCCGTGGAAGGGGGTGGTCAACTCGCCCCAGGGGTGGAGGAGTTTGAGGTCGAGGCCGTGGGCGCGTTCGAGCTGTCGGGGTTCCTGGCGGCGGATCACCAGGCCGGGTGGCAGGCCGGTTTCGGGCATGGCGGGCTCCGTTCGGGACGCGGTGGTGGTCAGCGGGCGGCGGCGTGGCCGAGTCCGGCGTCGCGGGCGAGGACCAGGGCCTGGGCGCGGTCGGCGACGCCGAGTTTGCCGAGGATGCCGGAGACCCGGTTGCTGACGGTTTTGGAGGCGAGGGCGAGTTCCCGGGCGATGGCGGTGTTGGAGCGGCCGGCGGCGAGGTGTTCGAGCACGTCTCGTTCGCGGTCGCTGAGTTGGGGGAACGGGTAGCTGCGCGGGCGCTGGCCGGTGCCGATCAGGGTGCCGAGGCGGGCCGCGATGGCGCGGTCGAAAATGGCCTCGCCGGCGCCGACGGCGAGGACGGCGCGGACGATCTGGTCGGCGGTGGCGCGTTTGACGAGGTAGCCGCGGGCGCCGGCGTGGAAAGCGGCGGCGACGGCCTTGTCGTCGTCGAGGGTGCTGAACACCAGGACGCCGGTGGCGGGGGTGAGGCGCACCACCTGGTTGATCATCCGCATGCCGGCGCTGTCGTCCATCTGCGGGTCGAGGACCAGGACGTCGGGCCGGTGCCGGGCGGTGGCGGCGAGCACCTCGCCGGTGGTGCCGGCCTCGCCGACCACCGCCGCGCCGTCGCAGGCCTCCACCATGGAACGGACGCCCTGCCGGACGGCGGGTTGCATGTCGGCGAGCAGCACGGTCAGCGGCCCGGAACTCCCGTGCTGGTTCATCGTCCCCTCGCGGCGTGTGGTGGTGCGGCGGTGGTGCGGCGCGCCGGCGGCGAGACGACCGGCAGTGACGGTTCCGTTACCTCATCATGATCTGATCAACTCAACACCTCAAGTGTTCTATGTCACATAGGAGTTGACAGATATGACGGTCGGTCGGTCGCCTCCCGGGCCTTGCGGGCGATCTCCTCGCGCTCGCGCCAGTGCGACCAGAACGCGCCGGTGTAGCCGAGCCCGCCGAGGCTGGTGAGGAACGGGTTGTCGGCGTAGTTGTTGTCGTGCTCGCTCATGCCCTCGACGGTGGGCAGCATGACCCGGTGGTGGTCGGCGGGGTCGACCAGCGCCCACAGGTCGGCGACCGCGCCGTGCCAGCGCTCCTCGGGGTCGGCGGCGCGGGCCGGGTCGGGCAGCAGGCCGGGCGAGAAGTAGCAGACCAGCCGGAAGTTGCCGTGCTCGTCGAACATGAACTGCCGCTCGTACTCGGCCGGGGAGGCGCACATCCGCAGCGGCTTGAGCACGATCGGGCCGTCGGCGGTGTTGGACTGCAGGCCGGGGGCGGTGCGCACGCCCGCGCACTGCTCGGCGAGGTCGATGCCCATCGGGGTGTACGGGAACAGCCGCAGGCCGAGCGAGAAGCCGGTGACGGTGGCGTCCAGCGCCATGAAGGCGTCCACGCAGGCGCGTACCGTCTCGGGGGTCTCCCCCGGCATGCCGAACAGCGCCTCGACCATGGTGAGGATGCCGCGTTCGTGGCACAGCCGCACCAGGCGCTCGGTGTCGGCGAAGGTGTAGTAGGTGCCGCCCTTCTCGGTGACCTTCCAGCCGCTGAGCACCTCGGGGCGGATGTGGTCGCTGCCGACGTTGACGCCCCGGCAGCCGGCCGCGGCCAGCAGGTCGGCGAACTCCTCGTCGAACGGGCTGGGTTGGCAGTAGACCCAGAGCCGCAGCCGGTTCAGCGGATTGTCGGGGTCGGCGTGCCGGCGGCGGACGATCTCCCGCAGCAGGTTCTTGGCGTGCGCGACGGAGAGGTTGAACTCGCTGTCGGTGGTGTGCTGGTCGAGGATGCCCTGCGCGGCCAGCGACTCCATCTCGTCGACCACGGAGGCGAGTTCGCGCTGCCCGTAGCGGGTGCCCTTGGCGTCGGGTTCGACGCAGTGCGCACAGCGGTAGGCGCAGCCGTTCTTGGTCAGGATGGAGCCGAGGCCGCCGCGCCGGTAGTACTCCAGGTTGTCCACCCGGCGCGGGACGCCGGAGCGCCGCCGGTACACCGAGAGCCGGTCGACCTGCCACACCCGGGGCTCGAACTGTCCGGTGGCGTCGGCCTGTTGGGTCTCGCCGTGGCGGATCGTCAGCACCGCGGGCGGGACCCGGACGGCACCGTGTTCGGTGTTGCGGATCAGGCCGGGGATGCCGGTGGTGTCGCGGCCCTCGGCGACGGCCCGGGCGAGTTCGCAGAGGATCTTCTCGCCGGGGCCCTTCACGCCGTAGTCGATGCCGAAGTACTCGACCAGGGCGAACGGCATGGTGGAGAAGCCGATGCCGCCGCCGACGATGGGCGCGTCGGTGAGCCGGCGGATCTCGGTGATGATCTCCCGGTGCTCGCCGACGAACGGGCGCTGCTCGAAGGCGTACACGGTGTCGGTGTTGCGGACGGTCACTCCGACCAGCATCGGGGAGCGCTCCGCGAAGTACTCGTGGAGGCAGATCTTCCAGTCGTCGCGACGGAAGGTCAGGTCGAGGACCTCCACTTCGAAGCCGGCGTCCTCCAGTGCGGTGGTGAGCACGTCGAGGGCGTAGGGCGCGATCGGTGGATGCACCTTGTTCGGGTTGACCAGCAGGACGGGTCTGCTCATCGGGGTTGCCTCCCTTGGGGGTTCGGGCCGGGTGGTCTCAGGCCAGGCCGAGGCTGATGCCGAACTCGGGCTCGGAGCCCAGCAGGTACGCGCCGGCGGACTGCAGGATGCGGTCCTGGGCGACCAGGTGCTGGGCGAGTACGGCGGTGTCGCGCAGCCAGCGGTCCATCGGCGAGGTGCGGTTGATCGACCAGGTCTGCAGCAGGTCGTAGAGCCGGGCCACCAGGTCGCGGGAGTTGCGGAAGGCGTGCAGCCAGGACAGCGGGGAGGCGGCGCGCTCGGTCGGGGTGAGGTCGTCCAGCGTGCCGCCGGCCGACAGCACCTCCCACTGGCGCCGCATCGCGCCGTACACGCCCTCCCGGGTGGCGTTGAACTCGGCCTCGCAGCGGGCGAGTTCGGTCTGCACCCGCCAGCTGTCGGCCCAACTGCGGCCGGCCATCCCGTCATAGCGGGTGGTCGCGATCTCACGGGCGTGGTCGAGCGCGGCCCGGGCCACGCCGAGCGGGACGCCGGACATGGCGCGCATGAAGGAGTCGGAGTAGGCCATCGGGTTGGGCGCGACGCACGGTTCGAAGAAGGTGAAAGTGTGGCCCTCGGGGACGAACACGTCGGTGAGGGTGTAGTCGCTGCTGCCGGTGCCGCACAGGCCGGTGGTGTCCCAGTTGTCGATCGGCTCGGCGGCGGAGGCCGGGACGAGGAACTGCATCGAGTCGTGCCGGTGCGCGCTGCCGGGGGCGGCCCAGGGCTCGCCGTCCTGGTAGACGAACGCGCCGGAGGTCAACAGGTCGGCGTGCCTGACGCCGGAGCCGAACGACCAGTGGCCGCTGATCCGGTAGCCGCCGGGGACGCGCTCGGCCCGGCCGGACGGGGCCAGCGAGCCCACGGTGATCAGGTCGGGGCTCGGGTAGAGGGCGCGGACCGCGTCCGGGGTGAGGAAGTTGGTGATCGCGCCGCCCATCGAGCCGATCCCGGCGCACCAGGCGGCGGAGGCGTCGCCGTGGGCGAGGGCCTCGATCACCTCGGTCTGCTCCATCGAGGTGAGGCCGGGGCCGCCCCACTCGGGGGCGTGACCGATCCGGAACACCCCGGTGGCGCGCAGCAGTTCGACCACCTCGGCGGGCAGGGTGCGGTTGGCCTCGATCTCCGGGGCCTTCTTGCGCAGGACGGGCGCCAACTCGCGGGCGCGGCGCAGGATTTCGGCGGCGTCGAGCGGGGCGTCGGACGGGGTGTCGGTGGTCATCGGTCCACATCCAGGAGTCCGGCGGGCATCGTGAAAGGGGCGTGCGGATCGGCGGGTCCGACCTCGGTGGTGACGGTCTCGACCAGGGCGGCGGCGGCGTCCAGCCGCTGTTCGCAGGCGGCGACGCTGCCGGCCTCGCAGACCACGAAGGAGTGCCGGGCCAGGTAGCCGCCGGGGGGCAGCCGCAGCACGGTGCCGGGCGGGGCCATCGGCGCGGCGTGCAGCAGGCCGGGCGCGTCGCCGGGCTTGGGGAGCGTCAACTCCTCCAGCCGGCAGTCCCGTTCGGGGCACCCGAAGCGGATGCCGGCCACTGCGGAACGGGTCGGGGCGATCTCCGGGCGGCGGCCGACCGCGATGTCGAACAGCACCTCGCCGGGCTCCAGGCCGGTGGCGATCCGGCCGAGCAGCGGGATCAGGTCGCCGCCGAGCCGGCCGTTGACCTCGACGATCAGCGGGCCGCGCGGGGTGAGCCGCAGCTCGGTGTGGGTGATGCCGTCCTCGACGCCGAGCGCCCGGTGCGCGTCGGCCAGGACGGCGAGCAGGGCGGGGTCGGCGAGCAACGGGTCGGCGGCGTCGACGATGTGGCCGACCTCCTCGAAGTACGGCTCGTCGCTGCTGTACTTGCGGGCCAGGAACAGCGGCAGGTACTCGCCCCGGTGGACGGCGCCGTCGACGCTGATCTCGGGGCCGCCCGCGTACTCCTCGACGATCACGCTGGCCCGGTACGGCCCGGGGTCGACCCGGCTGGCGGACAGCGCGGTGTCGAAGGCCGCGTCGAGCTCGGCCTCGTCGGCGGCGAAGACCACGCCGATGCTGGCACCCATGGCGCGCGGCTTGAGTACCACCGGGTAGCCGATTCGGGCGGCGGCGGCGCGGGCCTCGGCAAGGTCGGTGGTGAGCGCGAAGCCGGGCTGGCGCTGACCGGCGGCGGTGAGCACGGTGCGGGTGCGCTCCTTGTCGCGGACGCCGCGCACGCCGCGCTCGGACAGGCCGGGCACGCCGAGTTCGGCGGCCAGCAGGCCGGCGTCGAGCACCAGCGGCTCGTCCCAGCAGAGCAGGCCGACGACGCGCTTGCGGGCGGCGATCTCCCGGACGGTGGCGTTCATGGTGGCGGTGTCGAAGACGTCGGCGACCACGATCTCGTCGAAGTACTCGCGCTGCCAGGTCGGCCGCAGGTTGTTGACCAGCAGCAGTTCGAGGCCGGCGGCGCGGGCGCGGCGACTCATCGGGCCGACCAGGTACTCGCGGTACTCCTTCAGTCCGCTGCCGATCACCAGCAGCGTGCCGGGACCGGCCCCGGTCTTCTGATGTTCCGTCATGAGTCCTCCTGTGCACGGGAGTCGATGTCGAAGCGGACCAGCGCGGCGGCCTGGTCGGCGAGCCGGCGGGCCTCGGCGGGGGTGTCGGCGAGGGTGGTGACGATGCCGACCCGGTCCCAGGAGCTGCGCAGCCCGGCGGCGCGGTGGCCGGGGGCGATACCGACCACCGCGAGCTGCACGCCCTCGGCGGCCCGGGCGGCGTCCAGGCCGTGCACGGCGGTGACGGTGCCGGGCCGGTCGGGGGCAAGGAAGGCGGCGGCGGTGGCGCGTTCGGCCTTCGCGGGCAGCGGGCCGGGGTCCTCGCCGCGCATCACCGCGTAGTAGGCGCGGGTGAGGTCGACGGGGTAGGCGGCCTCGATCAGGTCGGTGATCGAGTCGCCGGGCAGCCGTCCGGCGCACTCGACCAGCACCGGGACGCCGTCGGCGAGGATCCACTCGCAGTGCAGCACGCCGGTGCCGAAGCCGACGGCGGCGGCCAGCCGTTCGGTCTCCTCCGCCAGCAACTCGTGGGTTTCGGAGGGCAGTTCGGCCGGGATGGTGTGCCCGTACTCGATCGGGTACGGGCCGGGGTAGAGCAGTTTGCCGGTGGTGTTGGCGAACACCGGGCGGCCGTCGACGACCAGCATCTCGACGCTGAACTCCGGCCCGCCGACGTACTGTTCGGCCAGCATGGCGGGCGTGATCGGCCGGTCGGGAACGAACACCCCCTCGTCCTGGGCCTGCCCGAACGCCCAGGCCGCCTCGGCCTCGGCGGGCGCGCGGACCACCAGGGTGCCGACCGAAGCCTGCCGGTTGGCGGGCTTGAGCACCACCGGGCCGGGGTGCCGGGCCATGAAGCCGGCCAGTTCGGCCGCGCTCGCGACCGGCTCGGAGGCCGGGTTGGCGATTCCGGCGGCAGCCGCGACCACCCGCAACTGGTGCTTGTCGCGCAGCAGTTGGGCCGCGCCAAGGCTCGCTCCGGGCAGTCCGTAGCGCTCGGCGAGCCGGGCCGCGAACGGCACCGCGTACTCGACTGCGGGGATCACCGCGACCGGGTCGAGCCCGGGGTGCGCGGCGTGGAAGGCGTCCGCCCGGCCCGGCAGGTGGTACTCGCACTCGATCAACTCGCGGGCGTAGTCGATGCGTTCGACCGCCTCGGCGAGGTGCCGCTTACGGGCGACGTCCGGCTCCTCGACGTAGACCACCGAGTCGGCGCCCTGAAAGGCGGCGAGCGCGGGCACCGCGAAGGCCACGTAGCCGACGACCAGCACGGGGCGGGCGCTCATGCCGTGCCCCCGACCGGCTCGGCGGCCTCGGGCAGCGCGGCCTCGGCGGCCCGCCGGTCCGCGTCGCGCTTGATGCCGTACACCGCGAACGCGCCCGCCAGTGCGGCCGTCAGGCCGGCCAGCGCCCAGAAGCCCTGGCCGAACCGGCTCCACAGGTAGACGCCGAACAGCGGGGCGACGGCCCCGGCCAGACCGGTGACGGCGTGCATGGCCGCCAGGTAGCGGGCCTTCAGCGCGGCCGGGAAGGTCGCCGGGTGGGCGAACATGCTGGGCGCGGCGGTCATCAGCCCGGCGACGTAGACCAGCATGCCGAGGATCACGAACGCCCCGGCGTGCGCCGCCAGCCCGTACAGCGCCAGCCCGAGCGCGTTCAGCGCGTGGCCCGCACCGACCGCCAGGTAGGTGGGGATCCGGGTGATGTACGCGGTGATCTTCAGCTCGCAGCTGATCAGGACGACCGAGGAGGTGGCCAGCACCACGCTGTACAGCCAGGTCGGGTAGCCGTCGTGGACGATCTCCAGCGGCAGCGAGACCGAGGACTGCACGTAGGTGAGCGTGCCGAGGGTGATCGCCACCAGGTACGCCAGGTAGGCCCGGTCGCGCAGCATCGCCGCGTACGCGGCTCGGCCGGTCGCCCGGCGCTCGTTGACGGACACGGCCGCCGGCTCGGGCACCACGTGCCGGGGCAGCAGCCGGTAGGCGAGGGCCGCGTAGACCACGGTGGTGGCGCCGTCGATCCAGAACAGCAGGTCCCAGTCGAGCAGGATCACCCCGGCGGCGATCAGGGGGGCGAGCGCGGCGCCGACGTTGAGGGCGATCCGCATCATCGAGAACGCCATCACGTGGTAGCGGTCCGGCATCAGGTCGCTGAGCAGCACCGACGCGGCAGGCCGGTACGCCTGGGCGAAGAGTCCGGCCCCGGCGACGGCGAGCAGCAGCGGCACCAGCAGCCCGGGCCGGGCCAGCAGCGGAAGCAGGGCGACCAGCGGCGCGGAGCCGGCCATCGCGGTCACGATGGTGGTGCGGGCGCCGAGCCGGTGGGTGGCCTCGCCGCCGAGCACGGTGCCGACGGCGGTGCCCAGGCTGTACGCGCCGAGCGCCAGGCCCGCGGCGCCGTCCGACATCTCCTTGTGCGTCAGGTAGAGCACCAGGAAGGTCTGGACGAACGCGCCGAGCTGGTTGACCAGCACGCCGCCGAGCAGGTACCGGACGGTGGCCGGGGTGGCCCTGAGCGTGTCGAGGACGCCGATCGGTGGCCTGTCGTCGTCGGTCATATCGCCTCCTTCACTGCTTCAGCGATGCGTTCCGCGACCAGCGGAGCGGTGGAGAACCCGCTGCCGCCGCAGGCGGCGCGGGTCCACAGGCCCGGGGAGACCCGGGCCAGCAGCGGGCCGCCGGTGGCGGCGTCCGCGGTGTAGTGGCAGACCCGCACGCCGGCCACGGGGTAGCGCTCCAGGTCGGGCAGGATGCCCTCGGCGGCGAGCCGGTCCAGGTACGGCTGCTGGTCCTCGCCCGCGGTGTCGGTGTTCGCGACGGGGCGGCACACCGTGTCGGAGCTGAGTTTGAGCAGGGTGCCGGCGCCCGGCGGCAGCACCCAGCCGCGGCCCTCGCGGCCGAGGCCGCCCGCGGCGGGTGCGCCGTCCCAGCGGTCGCCGCCGGCGGGCCGGCCCAGGTAGAGCATGGTCTGCCGGTACAGCACGACCTGGGCGTCGGTCAGTCTGCGCGTCCACGGGCCGCCGGCCAGCAGTGCCAGGTCGCCGCGGACCACCTCGCCGCCGGTCAGCACGATCCGTCCCGACCCGGCGAACACCGTCCGCACGGTGCTGTGCGGGCGCAGTGTCACGCCGGGTCGGGCGGTCAGCCAGCGGGCGGCGGCGTGCAGCACCCGGTCGGCGAGCAGCACGCCGCCGGTGCGTTCGCGCACCGCGACGGTGCCGGACGGCAGTCCCAGGGGCGGGAGTTGACCGTCCGCCGGCAGGTCGACCGGGATGCCGGCCTTGTCGGCCTCGGCGAGCAGGCCGTCGAGGCGGTGAGCGGGCCAGGCGGTGAGCGCCCCGACGCGGCGGTACAGCTCGGTGCCGAACAGGGTTTCCAGCTCGGCCCAGTGGCGGTGGGCGGCGAGCCGGCGGGCAGTGCCGTCGGGGTCGCCGGGGAGCAGGGTGCGGATCGCGCGGTGCTGGTCGTGGGAGGTGGCGTCCGGGTTGGGCACCGGGCCGCGTTCCAGCACGGTGACCAGGTACCCGGCCCGGGCGCAGGCGACGGCGGTGAGCAGCCCGGTGACGCCGGCGCCCACCACCACCACGTGCGCGGCGGTGCTGCTGTTCACCGTCCGCCGCCGTGCACGCGGGTGGCGAGTCTGGGCAGCGGGCGGGGGCTGATGGTGGTGGCGGACGGTTCGGCGGGGATGGCGGTGTCGGGCAGCGCCTCGGCGGCCAGGTCGACCAGCAGGGGGGCGGCGCAGCGCAGGAACAGGTCGAGTTCGTGCCAGAAGTCGCCCGCGTCGTCGTCGGTGACCTCCCAGCGGTCGAGCCGGCCGAGTTGTTCGGTGAGGGTGAAGGCGGCGGCGCCGAGGCTGAAGCGGCGCGGTCGCAGGGCGGCGGCGAAGCGTTCGGCGATCAGCGCGGCGGCGCGGTGGGAGCGGGCGCTGACGGGCAGCGGGCCGCGGTCGAGGTGGGCCTCGGCCTTGGCGGCGACCCGGTTCCACGGTTCGACCAGGCGCTGTCCGCAGACCCGGTCCATGGCGGCGCGGGTGAAGTTGGAGCGCTGGAAGTCGGGGCCGGTGGCGGCCAGGTAGTAGCGGACCAGGTCGCGCGGGACTTCGGCGGTGAGCTGACGGCCGGTTACCACGTGGCCGCGGCTGGTGGAGAACTTGTCGCTGTCGAGTTCGTAGAACTCGTTGGTGACGAAGTGCGCGGGCAGCGCGAGTCCGCCGAGGGCGAGCAGCATGGCGGTGCCGGCCAGCGCGAACGCGAAGCTGGCGTCGGAGCCGAAGAAGTAGACCACTTCGGGCCCGGACTCGACGGCCCAGTGCCGTTCCTCGTCGCCGGGCACCTCTCCCCTGGCCTCGGCGGCGAGCGCGATGGCGTGCAGGCTCCAGGCGACGGTCTCGGTGTCGGAGTACAGCACCTGCCCGGGGGTCTCCGGGAACGGGGCGGGGATGCCCCAGTCGATCGGCAGGGTGATCGGGTAGTCGGGCAGTCGGCGGGCCATCAACTCCTCGACCAGCTGGGCGAGTCGGGGCCGCATGGTGGGGGCGAGCCGGGCGAAGTAGGAGGCCAGGGCGGCCCGGTGCTCCTCCAGCGGCAGCACCAGGACTTCCCGTTCGCGCAGTTCGACGGGGAGTTCGGGGTACCGGGTGGAGCGCGGGTCGAGCAGGTCGCCGGAGGCGATCCAGTGGCCGCAGTTCTCGCAGAGTCCGGCGCAGCCCTCGGCCAGGCAGACCGGGCAGCCGCCGCGGACGTACGCGTCGGTGAGGTACTCGCCGGTCTCCGGGAGGTACGGGAACGTGACCTTGCGGAGCCTCAAGTGGCCTTCGCCGTGCAGTCGTTCGAAGAAGGTGCGGACGGTCTTCAGGTACCGCTCGTCGAACCGGACGAAGCCGTCGGGGACGATGCCGGCGGCGGCGAGGGTGGCCTCGACCTGTTCGGCGGCGCGCAGCCGGAGTTCCTCGGGCTGTTCGCCGAGGCGGCGGGCGGTGGTGACGATGTAGTTCTGGGTGAAGTGCACGCCGGTGCCGAACAGGGTGTCCCGGGCGGTGGCGCGGGCGTAGCGGGTGCACACGTCGGCGGAGAGGAACGGCCCGGCGAGGTGGCCCAGGTGCAGGTCGCCGTTGGCGGTGGGGCCGGGTGCGATCACCAGCAGCGCGGCCATCAGTGGGCACCCGCCGGGGCGAGGCCGTGGCGCTCCAGCAGGTCGTCGGTGATGTCGCGGGCGCGGTGGGCGAGCACGCTGATCAGCGAGTCGGCGATGCCATGGGTGGCCTCGTTGACGCCCTGGAGGTACAGCGCGGCGTCGGTGCCGGCCCCCAGGTCGACCCGGTAGTCGCGACTGACGGTGACCTCGGGCAGTCCGGCCTTCTCTGTCAACTCCCGTACCAGGGCGGGCATCCGGCTGTCGTAGCCGGTGCCGAGCAGCACCAGGTCGCAGCGGTGCTCGGTGACCTTGCCGGTGCGCAGGTCGCGCAGGTCGAGCACCACCTCGCCGTCCTCCTCACGGGCGGCGATCACCTCGGTCATCGCCCGGACCTCGGCGCGGCCGGTGCCGATCATCTTCTCCCGGTACAGCAGCATGTACAGCTCGTCGAGGAACGGCGGGGCGAGGCCCGCGTAGTTGGTCAGCCGCATCTGGTCGAGCACCTGGGCGCGCACCTCGGCCGGGGCGTCGTAGAACTCGTCCACGAAGGACGGGTAGAACAGCTCGTTGACGAACTTGCTGCTCTGGTAGTTCTGCAGGCCGATCGAGCGGACCAGCATGGTGACGGTGGAGTTCGGCAGGCTCTCGTACAGCGCCATGAACATCTCGGCGGCGCTCTGCGCCCCGCCGATCACCACGGCGCGCAGCGGCGCGTCCTTGTCGACGGCGGTGATCCGGCTGCGGAACCGGGCGCTGTGGATGACCTTCTCGGCGGGCAGGTCGGCGAAGACCGGCGGGATGTGCATGTCGCGGCCGGCGCCGACCACCAGGTCGCGGCAGCGGATGGTGTCGCCGTCGGCGAGGGTGACCTGCCAGCCGATCAGCCGGCCGTCCGCGTCGTAGCGCGGCTCGGTGGCGGTGGCCTTGGCGTCGTAGCGGATTCGCACCTTCTCCAGCGAGCGGGCCACCCACTGCAGGTAGTCGGAGAACTCCCAGCGGTGCGGGTGGAAGGTGCCCAGGTTGATGAACTGGTCCAGCCGGTCGTGCTGGTGCAGGAAGTTGAGGAATGAGAACCGGCTGCGCGGGTCGCGCAGCGTCACCAGGTCCTTGAGGAAGGAAACCTGGCTGCGGGCCCAGGGCATCAGCAGGTCGCGCTGCCACTTGATGTCCGGGGCCTGCTCCAACAGCAGCGTGCCTTCGGCCAGTTCGGCCGAGCCGCTCTCCTCGATCGCGGCCGCGAGGGCCAGATTCGCCGGGCCGGCGCCGATCGCCAGTACGCCCACCTCTAGGTCAGCCATACGTCCCCCTCGTGAACTCGGGTCTCTCCAGGGCCGGTTGTCGTGCACCGAGAAACCTAGGAAGCCGGCCTTCCCGCCAGGTAGGGACGGTTTCCCGGCCACGGGGGAATTTCCGGACGTACGGACGAGGGCCCCGGGACCCTTGCCTTCTGGTGGTCGCGCGAGGAAGACCGGGTCCACATGGCCGACCGGCTGCGCGAAGGCGCGGGCGTCCGTACGATCGCCGCCGAGCTGGGCCACGGCCCCGACGCGGCCCGCGCGATCGCCCGTGAACTCGTCGTCTTCATGCAACGCCCCGGCGGCCAGTCGCAGTTCTCCACCGCGCTCGCCACGCCGCCGGTGCGCCGCCCCACCCTGCGGGCCCTCGTCGAGGCCGTCACCGCCGGCCCGGCCGGCCCGCACGCCCTCAGCGCTTCGCCACCACGAGCCGGTAGCGGGGTCGTCCGGTTCCCGCGAGGTCGTCCGGTTCCCGGGGGGTCGTCCGGTTCCCGGGGGTCGTCCGGTTCCCGGGGGGTCGGGCCGGGCATGGCTGAGGGATACCGCTGTGGTGTTCGGGGCGAGAGGGGACGGGTGTGGGGACCGACTGGGTGCGGGGCGCGGTGCTGTACCAGATCTATCCGCAGAGTTTCGCGGACGGGAACGGGGACGGGATCGGGGACTTCGCAGGGCTGACGGAGCGGCTGGAGTACTTGCAGTGGCTGGGGGTGGACGCGGTGTGGCTCAACCCGTGCTTCGCCTCGCCGTTCGGGGACGCGGGGTACGACGTCGCGGACTTCCTGACCACCGCGCCGCGTTACGGCGCGCCGGAGGACCTGGCAAAGTTCACGGACGCGGCCCGCCGGGCGGGGATCCGGGTGCTGCTGGACCTGGTGGCGGGCCACACCTCGGACCAGCACCCGTGGTTCGTCCGCTCGGCGGGCGACCCGGACGATCACCGGTACATCTGGGCGGACCAGCCCGCGCCCGGGTACGTGGCCTCGCCGGGGAGCCGGTCGGGCTGGTACCGGCCGAACTTCTTCGACTTCCAGCCCGCCCTCAACTTCGGCTACGCGCAACGGGATTCGGCCGAGCCGTGGCGGCAGCCGGTGGACGCGCAGGGCCCGCGGGCGAACCGGGCGGCGCTGCGGGAGATCATGGCGCACTGGTTCGGCCTGGGCGTCTCGGGCTTCCGGGTGGACATGGCGTCCTCGCTGGTGAAGGACGACCCGGGGTTCGTGGAGACCGGCAAGCTGTGGCGGGAAACCCGGGCCTGGATGGACACCCACCACCCCGACCAGGTGATCCTCGCCGAGTGGGGCGACCCGGCGCGGTCGGTGCCGATGGGCTTCCACGGCGACTTCTTCCTCCAGTTCGGCGGCCCGGACGACGGCGCCGCGCTGCGTTCGCTGTGGGACAACGGCACGGGCACGGTGCACGAACACTGGCCGCAGCAGGCCTGCTACTTCGACGCCGAGGGCCAGGGCTCGATGCGGCCGTTCGTCGCCGAGTGGGAGCGCACCGCGCAGGCCATGGACGGCGGGGGCTTCGCCTCGCTGCCGACCGCGAACCACGACTACTCCCGGCTGGCGTGCGGCCCGCGCACCCGCGAGCAACTGGCGGCCGCGTTCACCTTCCAGCTGACCTGGCCGACCGTCCCGGCGATCTACTACGGCGACGAGATCGGCATGCGGTTCGTGCCGGGCCTGCCGGACACCGAGGGCAGCGTGCTGGGCCCGCGCTACAACCGGGCCGGCTGCCGGACGCCGATGCAGTGGGACGCGACGCCGGACGCCGGGTTCTCCTCCGCGCCCGCCGAGCGGTTCTACCTGCCGCTGGACCCGGCACCGGACCGTCCGGACGTGGCCTCCCAGCGCGCCGACCAGGCGTCGCTGCTGCACCAGGTACGGCAGTTGATCGCGCTGCGCCGCGCGCACCCGGCCCTCGGACCGGACGGGTCGGTCGAACTGCTGCACAGCGGCTACCCGTTGGCGTACGTGCGCGGCGGCCGCTACCTGGTGGTGGTCAATCCGCGCCGCACGCCCGCGCACCTGCCGGTGGAGCGGGACCTGCCGGGCAGGCTGCTGTTCGGGCGGGGCGTGTCGTTGACGCACTCGGCGCTGCACGCGGACGGCTTCGCGTACGGCGTGTTCGGCCTCTGAACCGGCGCCTCGGGATGCGCTCGCCTTCGCCGTCTGCGCGCTGCTGACCGGCGCGCCCGGCTGGCGCGGGCCCAGGTCCGGGAGTTCCTCGCGCCGGTCCGGGAGCGCTTTCCCGCACTGGTGATCCGCCACCGGGTGATCCTCGAGGACGGCGACCTGGACCGGAAGGCCGCAGCGTCCCGGCACCTGGCCGACGGCGGGCGGATCATCAGCATCGGCAGCAACGTCGCCGAACGGGCCCCGTTCCCCGGTCTCGCGCTGTACTCGATGAGCAAGACCGCCCTGATCGGCCTCACCAAGGGCCTGACCCGCGAACTCGGCCCGCGCGGCATCACCGTCAACCTCATCCACCCCGGCCCCACCGACACCGACGCCAACCCCGCCGACGGCCCGAACGCCGCGGCCATCGCCGGACTGACCGCGCTCGGCCGGTACGCCGACCCGGTGGAGATCGCCGCCACCGTCGCCCACGTGGCCAGCCCCGACGCCCGGTACGTCACCGGCGCGGTGATCTCCGTAGACGGCGGCTTCTCCGCCTGAGGGGGTACGCCGACGCCTTCTCCGCCCGGGGAGGTACGTCGCCCCTGACGGGCCATCAGGGTCGGTGTACCCCGGTGGAATCAGTCGCCCGGCTCCGCGCTGCGACCGCAGCAGGGGCCGGGTTCGTCCGGTGCGGCGACGACCGGGCGGCGGGGCGCGTGATGGTGTGGGTCGCACCGTAACCGCTGCCCTTGACCGGAGGATTTCCGCTCGTGAACTCGCCTTCTGTGCCCGGCCGTTGTCGTCGCAGGACCGTCACCGCCGGTGCCGCGGCGGCCGTCCTGGCGCTGCTCGCCGTCGCGTCGCCCGCCGTCGCCTCAGCCTCTGCGCCCGCGCCGCCGGGTGTCCAACAGTCGCTGGAAGCCCTGGTGTCGGAGCTCGGGGTTCCCGGCGCGCTGGTCACCGTCCGGGAGCCGGGCGGCCGGACGGTGAGCGGCGCCGCCGGCGTCGGCGACGTGGCGACCGGGGCGCCGGTGCCGCTCGACGGGGAGGTCAGGGCGGGCAGCAACACCAAGACCTTCGTGGCCGTCGTGGTGCTCCAACTGGTCGCCGAGGGCCGGGTGCGCCTGAACAGCAACATCGAGCACTACCTGCCCGGGCTGGTCCGTGGAAAGGGCATCGACGGACGGCACATCACCGTCCGTCAACTGCTCCAACAGACCAGCGGCCTGCCCAACTACAGCGACTACCTCGGCGAGGACGTCCGGCACTTCGAGCCCCGTGAACTCCTCGACCTCGCGCTGCGGCACCCCGCCGCGTTCCGCCCCGGCACGTCCTGGCAGTACAGCAACACCAACTACCTGTTGGCGGGCCTGCTGGTCGAACGGGTCACCGGCCACACCCTCGCCCAGGAGCTGGACACGCGCATCGTCCAGCGCCTCGGCCTGCGCCACACCTACTTCCCCGCCCCCGGCGAGACCGCCCTCCGGGGGCCGCACCCGCACGGCTACTACCGGGACGCGGGCCACCTGCTCGACGTCACCGAGTTCGACCCGTCCTGGGCCTGGGCAGCGGGCCAACTGGTCTCCACCAACGCCGACTTGGACACCTTCTTCACCGCCCTGCTCACCCCCGGCCGGCTGCTCCCCGCCGCCCAACTCGCCCAGATGCAGGCCGCCACCGCCCCCGCCGACGCCACCTTCGGCCCCGGCGCCCGCTACGGCCTCGGCCTGGTCAGCCGCCCCCTCTCCTGCGGCGGCCGGTACTGGGGCCACGGCGGCAGCTTCCCCGGCTACGAGACGCGCGGCGGCGCCACCGAGGACGGCCGCGCCGCGAGCGTCGCCGTGACGGAGCAGGTCACCGACTCCGCGAGGCGGCAGCACCTCGACGACCTGGTCGACGGCGCGCTGTGCGAGGCGGCTGCCGCCGCCCGCTGACTCTGCCTCCGGCCTGCCTCGGTCGGGCTTCTGTCGGCTCTTGTCGGCTTTTGTCAGCCGCACAGTGCCTCGGCGATCCGCGGGGTGGCCTGGGCGGCGACGCGCGGATTCGTGGCGGCGCAGTGGGTGCAGGCGTTCAGGCCGGCGGTCAACGCCCAGCCGCGACCCTTGGTCCAGGTCGCCTCACCAGTTCCTTCGCGGCCTGCCCGACCGTATCCGGGCGCCGGGGCAGCCGGACGGCCAACTCCCCGCCCCAGCCTGGCGATCAGGCGGGCGCGCCGCCGATCACCGGCCGGAACTCCGCGCCCACCGCGATCAACTCCCGGCCGGCCCGGCCCGCGACGTACGGCGGGCGGTCGGGGCCATCACCGGGCCCCGCTGCCGCGCCTGTCGAGCGGATCGCCCCCGCAGTCCGGACGCCGCTTCGCCATGCCGTAGGTGTCGCTGACGCGTCAACAGATCAGTTTGTCATACCGGAATTTGAGGAATGTGGAGCCCACTTGTGGATGGTGTGAAAGGATCACCGCCGGTACTGCGCCCACATCGCCGACGCCCTGGTGTGACCATCGGCGGCCGAGTGCGGCGCGTTCCCACCGACAACTACCGTCCAGCGGGCGGCCGCGCTCACGCGCCCCCGCTCGACCGCGCCGGACCGGCCTCGCCCGGCATGGCGCGGCCCGACACCTCATGAAGGGTGTTCATGTCTCGTTCCGTACTCGCCGCGACACCGGCCCGCCGCACCGCGGCGCTGCTCGCCACGGCGACCACCACGTTCGGCCTGCTGACCCTGGCCGCACCCGCGCACGCCGACTCCCCGGCCGCGGGCGGAACCGTCACCACTCTCGCCTCCGCGCGCGACATCCTCGACCGGCAGCTGGGAAGCGTCACCCTCGACACCCTGGCCCCGGCCCCCACGGTGACCGGCATCGAACCCGGCCACGGCCCCCTCGCGGGCGGCGCCACCGTCACCATCTCCGGCACCCACCTCACCGGGGCGACCGGAGTGTCCTTCGGCTCCGTCCCGGCCACCGGCTTCACCGTTGACAGCGACACCAGCATCACCGCCACCGCCCCCGCCGGCACCGCCCCCGGTGCCGTCGCCGTGGCCGTCACCACCCCTGGCGGCACCAGCAGCACCGGCCAGTTCACCTACGACGCACCCCCGGCCATGATGTACACCTTCACGGAGACCTCCGACCCGAAGTCCGGCTCTGTCGTTCACCCGGGCGACAAGGTGACCTACACCGTGACCGTCGTCCAGCACGGCAACCGCGCGGTCAAGGAACTCGGGATCCTCGACGACCTGTCGCAGGTGCTGGACGACGCCGACTACAACGGCGACGTCAAGGCCGACTCCGGCACCGCCGAGGTCAGGAACGGAAGGATGCTCTGGACCGGCGACCTCTCGGTCGGCGGCCGCGCGACGATCACGTACTCCGTGACCGTCAACGGCAAGGGCGACCGCCGGCTGTCCACCTCCGTCACCGCGCCGGACGACGCGCGCGGCGACTGCGAGACCCAGAAGGGCTGCGCGACCGACCTCACGGTCAAGGACGCCGTCACCCCGTCGCCGTCGCCGTCGTCCACCGGCGGCAGCCAGACGCCCGGCACCCACAGCCCCAGCGCGTCGGCCTCCTCCACCACGCCGAGCTCGCCCGACACGCAGACCCCGTCGGCCTCCGCGACCCCGCAGACCTCGGGCGTCCTCGCCAGCACCGGCGCCACCGTACTCGGCACGGCCGCGGCCGGCGGCGCCCTGCTGCTGGTCGGCGGTCTCACCGTCGTACTCAGCCGCCGCAAGGCCCGCCACAACTGATCCGACCCGCGCGGGCCGTGGGGCGGTCGTGACGTCCGGTCACGGCCGCCCTGCGGCCACCCCTCAGTTCGGCTGCCGTCCGACGGTCCGTGGCGTCGCCGACCAGCAGTCCCACTCCGCCCAGACCGTACCGGTGGCCACTGATGTGCCGAATCACCCGAGTGCGTTGCGCGCGGCCACAATCAAGGCCCGCGCGGCGTCGCCGTACACCGCGCTGGAAGCCAATCCGGAGAAGGCTCGCATGTAGTCGGCAAGCTCGCGGGGCTGCGTGACATTGACCTCAGCAGTGAGCGTTTCCACGAGGGCTTGGCGGTCGTCGTAGAGGTAAAAGGCCTCAAGCGGCCAGATCGTGCGGGCGGCACCCATTGGAATGATGCCCAAGGAGGCCGACGGCAGCCGCATCACGTCCAAGAGGTGGGACAGTTGGCCGACCGTCGCGCTGCGGTTGCCGACCCAGGACCGAAGGACCCACTCCTCCATCAGAACGACGAACCGATGGTTCCCCTCGTACAGGAATCGGCTTCGGGCGACACGTGCGACAACGGCCTCAGCAACGTCGTCCGGGGTGCCTTGGAACTCGGTGATGGCAGTCATGAGAGCGGTGGCGAAGGCCGGTGTTCGGAAGAACCCGGGAGGCACGTTCGAGGCATACACGCGGCAGAGGATCGTCCGCTCATGGAGCGCGTAGAAGTCCTCCTGCACCTTGCGCATCCCCATTCGATGGAGTCTGCGCCACTCCAGGTACATCGAGTCCACTGAGCGTGCGGTGGCGATCAGGTCCTCTGCTTGGTCTTCCGCCCCGGATGCTGAGCACCACGCCCGAATGTCCGAGTCGGACGGGGCGGCCTTGGCGCTCAGAATGCGGGACGTCTTGGCAGCATGCCACCCGCACCGGGCAGAGAGCAAGCGGGATCTGCGGGACGTGACCCACGCCGTCCAGGTCCACGACGACGGCGCCCACACCCTGTGGCTGTACTCCCTCACCGCCCCGGCGTGGGCTGCCGCGACCTTCCGCGACGGCGAGGACGTCCACCACGTCCGCCAGTGCGGCGACCGCCGCCTGTGGGACGACTTCGAGCGGACCGTCGCCTGGTGGCAGCGGGCGGGCGAGCCCGGCGTCGAGCGGCTCGGACTTGCCGTCACCCCGACCGGTTGGCACGCCTGGCTGGACGGCCCTGATCGCCCGATCTGAGCCGAGCGGCTGGGGAAGCTCTCCGGATTTCGCAGGTCATCGGCCAACTCCGTTGGTGGCGCCCAGAATTGTCAGTGCCGGGTGGTGGAATCGCCGCGTGCGGGGGAGCATGTCCACAACCCTCTCTGGAGTGTCGATGACCAAGACCGTCCCGGTTCGCGGCCACTACCGAAACGACGGAACCTATGTCAGGCCCCACATCCGGACGATCAAGGGCGCGAACAACGCCGCCCGCAGCTCCACCTACACCGGCTACCGCGGCGGGTCCGGCGGTGGAAAGGCGGCCGCTGGGGGTGGTGGGCTGCTGCTGGCCCTGCTGTTCCTGGTCGGCATCACCTCCGGCGGCGGCGACAACGCCGGTACCACCAGTCCGTCTCCGACGTCCACCGTCATTCAGCATGCCGGAGTCACTCCCTGATCCCGTCATGAGCACTCGGCTCAGGCCGTCCGCACGGCCTGAGCCTTGCTGCGCGCGCACAGATCGCCAGGGCTAAGGGCCGGTACGCAGGCCGCCGTTGAGCAGGAGGAGGGCCAGTGCGAGGGCGGCCGCTGCGATGACGGACAGGAACGGGAGGCGGCCGTGCGGGGCGAGGAGGGTGGCGAGCACGGGTAGGGCGGCGATGGCGAGGACGGGCCAGCCCGGGGCGAGGAGGAGGGCGGCGGCGGTTGCGGCGAGGACGGCGGCCAGGGCCGAGGTGCGGGCGCCGGCGCGTTGGGGGAGGCCGCGGATTCCGGCGGCGCGGTCGGCGGCCAAGTCCGGTAGGACGTTGGTGAAGTGGGCGGCGACGCCGAGCAGCGCGCCGGCGCCGAGGACGGGGGCGGCGGGCCATGGCCGGCCCGGCAGCGCGAGGGTCGCGAAGGCGGGGAGAAGGGCGAACGCGACCGCGTACGGCAGCCAGGACCACCAGGTGGCCTTCAGTCGCAGGTTGTAGGCCCACCCGGCGGCCACTGCCACCAGGTGCACCGTGGCTGCCGCGAACCCGCACGCCGCCGACAGCAGCACACAGCAGGCGATCGCCCAGCCGATGGCGGCGGTGATCCGGCGGACAGTCACTTCGCCCGAGGCGAGCGGCTTGTCGGGACGCCGGGCGGCCCCGTCCCGCTGCCGGTCGATCAGGTCGTTGCTCCAACCGATCGAGAGCTGCCCGGCCGCGACCGCGCCGCCGGTGAGCAGCGTCCCGACCAGTCCGCGCCCGGCACCGACGGCCATCGCCCCGGCCAGTCCGGTCACGGCCGCGGCGGGCACGGGGTGGCAGGCTCGCATCAGGCTCCCGACCCGGGCCCGGGGCACCACCGCTGCGCCGCTCATGTCCGCCACGCTAGCCGTCCGCGCGCCGGCGGGGCGGGATCACCGCGCCGACCGTTCGGCGCAGCACAATGAGGTGGGATGTCAAGAATGCTGTGGGGTACCGGAGTTGTCGCGCCGCGAGCAACGCGCCGCACATATACTCCCGGTGCCCGTTCACCGGCCGACCAGGGGGAGTCCGACGGTGCTGAACACCGATCTCACCGTTGACCTGTCGCTCGTGCTGCTGCTTGCACTGGTCACGCGCCTGCTGTCGCTGCCGCTGCTGTGGCGCTCCCAGCGCACGCTCCGGGCCCGGGCCGTGGCCACCGCGGCCGGGGCCGCGCCGCCCGGTGTCGGGCCGGTGGTGGGCGACTTGGCGGTGTGCGTGGTGGTCGCGACTGCGCTCGAAGTCCTGATGAACGTCTTCCTGAACGCCGGCTTCGACGTGCTGCGCAGCCCGGCGGCGTTCGCCGACGAGCACCCGCTCGGGGTCGCAATCCGGCTGCACACCGCCAGCCTGCGGATCTGGCTGTGGCTCGTCTCGGCGCTGCTGGTGGGCGCGTTGCTGCTGCTCACTCATCGGGTGGGGCGGGCGCTGTTGACGGTCGGTATGCCGCCCGAGGTGGCGTCGGACGGGCGGTTTCGCCGGCGCGGCCGGATCGTGCTCGGGGTGCTCGCGGTCCTGGCGGTGCTGGTGCTGCCGCTGGGTGTGGTGATCGGTGCGCTGGTGTTTCAGACGGTGGCGCTGATCACCGCCCGCCGTCACCCCGCACCGCTGCCCGCCGCACCGATCGGCCAGCCCTACGCGCAGCCCTACGGCCAACCGTACGGCCAGGCCTACGCGCAGCCCCAGGGCCAACCCTGGGGCCAGCCGTATGTACAGCCGCATGCCCAGCCCGCCGCACAGCCGTTCGCGCCGCCCGCCACCGCGGTCACCGCCCCGGCGACCGCTCTCCCCGCCCCGCCCCCGCCCGCCGCTCCCCCCGTGCCCGTTCGGGCGGCCGCCCAGGTGCCGCATCAGCCGTTGAGCGGGCACGAGCCGCGCAGTATCGGCGGGTACCAGTTGCTCGGCCGGATCGGGTCGGGTGGCATGGGGACGGTGTACCTGGCGCGGCGCGAGGGGGCGGCCACCCAGGTCGCGTTGAAGACGATCAACCTCGAACTGCTGGACGATCCTGACCTGTTGCGACGCTTCCAGCGCGAGTCCGAGGTCCTCGCGATGGTGCCGGGGGCGTACACCGCGCGGGTGCTGGACACCGGCGTGGACGCGGGCCGGCCGTTCCTCGCGATGGAGTTGCTGGACGGGCGCCCGCTCGACACCCACCTGCGGGAGAACGGGCCGGTCCGGTCCCCGGAGGCGCTGCGGGCGCTCGGCCTGGCGTTGGCGGTGGCGCTCTCGGGTGTTCACCGGCTCGGTCTGGTGCACCGCGACCTCAAGCCGGCGAACATCATGCTGACTTCGGCCGGGCCCCGGCTGCTCGACTTCGGCATCGCCGCTCTGGTGGACGGCACCCGGCTGACCATGACGGGCGCGGGGCCGGGCACGCTCACCTACATGGCTCCGGAGCAGTTCGGCGAGGAGCGGGTGGGCACGGCCGCCGACATCTGGGCGTGGGCGTGCTGTGTGGTGTGCGCCGCCCACGGGGCCAGCCCGTTCGCGGCCACCAGCACCGGCGGGGTGATCCGCCGCATCATCGACACCGGCCCGGACCAGACCGCCCTCGCCACCGTCCGTTCCCTGGACCCGGCGCTCGCCGACGTGGTCGCCCGCGCCCTCACCCCCGACCCGGCCGCCCGCCCGGCCGACGGCACCGCGCTGCTCGCGCTGCTGACGTCCGCGCAACCCGACGGCACCACGGACGTCCGCGAGGAGATCACGCGCGGCTGGAGCACCCTCCGCCTCTGACCATCCGCCTCCGGCGCCGGGCCCGGCTGTCGGAGTGCGCGCGTATGGTCCGGCCCGAAGTGGGGTCCGATGGCAGGAAGATCGGATCTTCGTAGTGCAGGAGGACGGGCGGCTGGTCCGTTCGCCGAGCCTTTCCCCGGACAGTGGGATCGTCGGGAACCTCGGCGCGCCACAGCCGTACTGGGCGCCCCGTGTCGCCCGCCGCGGACTGACGCACCGCCGCCAGGCGTCGGACGCGCCCGACGCGGGCGGATTGCCTGGTTCGGGTGGGTTCGGTCCCTATCCTGGGCCGGTGACGCGGATCGCTGGAGTGTCCGGGGTTCTTCCGCCCCATCGGTACCGGCAGGGCGAGTTGGCCGCTGGGCTGGCGGCGCTGCGCGGTGGGGCGGGGGACGAACGGGCGCTGGCGGAGCGGTTCTTCACGGGGGCGGGGGTGGAGTTCCGGCATCTGGCGTTCCCGTTGGAGCGGTACGGCGAGTTCGACGGTTTCGGGGAGGCCAACGACGCCTGGTTGGAGGCCGCGTCCGAACTCGCCTTTCAGGCAGCCGAGTCGGCGCTGGGTGCGGCCGGGATGGATGCCGAGCAGATCGATGTGGTCGTCTCCACCACCGTCACCGGCATCGCCGTGCCCTCGCTGGAGGCGCGGGTCGCGGCCCGGCTCGGCCTGCGTCAGGACGTGCGGCGGGTACCGCTGTTCGGCCTGGGGTGCGCCGGCGGGGCGGGCGGGTTGGCGGTGGTGGACGAGGTGCTGGCGGGGCGTCCGGACGGGGTGGCGCTGTTGCTGGCCACCGAGTTGTGTTCGCTGACCTTGCAGCGGACGGACACCTCGCCGCCGAACCTGCTGGCCACCTCACTGTTCGGGGACGGCGCGGGTGCGCTGCTGGCGGTCGGTGACAAGCATCCGGCAGCAGGCGGCGGGCCGGTGGTGGTGGCGACCCGGAGCCGGCTGTATCCGGGGACGGAGCGGCTGCTCGGCTGGCAGGTCGGCGAGTTCGGCTTCAGCATCCTGCTGGGGCCCGACCTGCCCGAGCTGGTCCGACTGCACGTCGGCGAGGAGGTGGCGTCGTTCCTGGCCGCGCACGACCTGAAGCCGGGGGACGTGGGCAGTTGGGTGTGCCATCCGGGCGGCCCCAAGGTGTTGGACGTGCTGGGTGAGGAACTCGGCCTGCCGGAAGCCGCGTTGGGGCCGAGCCGGCAGTCGCTGGCGCGCTGCGGCAACCTGTCCTCGGCGTCGGTGCTGCACATTCTGCGCGCGGTGATCGACCAAGGTCCGCCGCCACCGGGCTCGTTCGGGCTGATGCTCGCGCTCGGCCCGGGATTCTCCTCCGAACTCGTGCTGCTGCGCTGGTGATTGAGTGGTGGGACAGATGATCGCCTGGACCGTGCTGGTCGCGCTGGTCGCCGTGGAACGGCTTGCGGAGCTGCAGGTCGCCCGCCGGAACGCCACCTGGAGCCTGGCCCGGGGCGGGGTGGAGTACGGTCGGCGGCACTATCCGCCGATGGTCGCCCTGCACACCGGGCTACTGGCGGGCTGCCTGTTGGAGACCTGGTGGGCGGGCCGCCCGTTCCTGCCGCTGCTGGGCTGGCCGATGGCGGCGCTGGCACTCGCCGCGCAGGGGCTGCGCTGGTGGTGCATCGCGACGCTCGGGCCGCGCTGGAACACCCGGGTGATCGTGGTGCCGGGCCTGCCGCTGGTCACCGGCGGGCCGTACCGGTGGCTGCGGCATCCCAACTACCTGGCGGTGGTGGTGGAAGGGTTCGCGCTGCCGCTGGTGCACACGGCGTGGGTGACGGCGCTGGCCTTCACCGTGCTCAACTCCCTTCTGCTGGCCACCCGTTTGCGCTGCGAGGACGCCGCGCTGACGCTGTGCCGGGCCGCCGCGTGATCGACCTGCTGGTGATCGGCGGCGGCCCGGCCGGGCTGGCCACCGCGATCCACGCCGCCCGCGCCGGGCTGTCCACCACCGTGCTGGAACCGCGTCCGACGCCGGTCGACAAGGCCTGCGGCGAGGGCCTGATGCCCGGCGCGGTACGGGCGCTGGCGCGACTCGGCGTCACCGTCGAGGGGCGCCCGTTCCACGGCATCCGCTACCTGGAGGCCGACGGCCCGTGCGCCGCCGAGGCCCGCTTCCGCACCGGCCACGGCCTGGGCGTGCGCCGCACCGTGCTGCACGCCGCCCTCGCGGCCCGCGCGGACCAGCTGGGGGTCCAGCGCGCCACCGGCCGTGCGGAGAGCCTGCACGTCAGTGAACGAGCGGTGGTGGTGGGCGACTTGACCGCACAGAGCGTGGTCGCTGCGGACGGGCTGCACTCCCCCGTCCGCCGCGCGCTCGGACTCCACCGGCCGCCCGGCGCCCGCCGGTCGGCACGCTACGGGCAGCGGCGCCACTTCGCGGTGCGGCCGTGGAGCGACCTGGTGGAGGTGTACTGGTCGCGGCACGCGGAGGCGTACGTCACGCCGGTGTCGGACGAGGCGGTCGGGGTGGCGGTGCTCGGCTCGCAGCGCCTGCCTTTCGATCGCCAACTCGCGGCGTTTCCCGCCCTGTTGGAGCGAATGGGCGAGGCGGAGGCCGGACCGGTCCGGGGCGCGGGGCCGCTGCGACAACGCGCGGCAGCGCGGGTGTGCGGGCGGGTGCTGCTGGTCGGGGACGCCGCCGGGTACCTGGACGCCCTGACCGGCGAGGGCATCGCGATCGCTCTGGCCTCCGCCGAGGCCGCCGTCCACTGCCTGACCGCCGGCCGCCCCGCCGCGTACGAACGCGCCTGGCGCCGCGCCACCCGGCCCTACCGCCTGCTCACCAGCACGCTGTTGGCCGCCCGGCACCACCCGCTGATCGGCCCCCGGATCGTCCCGCTGGCCGCCGCGGCCCCGCCGCTGTTCCGCGCGGCCGTCAACCTGCTGGCCCGCTGATCCGCTCAACCTGCCACCCCGCCGGTCCGCTCAACCTGCCACCCCGCCGGTCTGGTCAACCTGCCACCCCGCCGGTCCGCTCCGTCAGACGCATCGGCTGCGGGCCGGGCGAGAGCACCAGCCTGGGCAGTGGCCGCACCGGTTCGGCGACCGCCGGGCGCAGCCGCCAGCGGCCCGCGACGGTGGCCAGGGCGAGGGTGGCTTCGACGGTGCCGAAGCGGTCGCCCGGACAGCGGGTGGCGCCGAGTCCGAACGGCAGGTAGGCGTCCCGGTGGACGGCGCCGGGGGCGAAGCGGTCGGGGTCGAAGCGGGTGGGGTCGGGGAACAGCTCTGGGCGGCGCTGGAGCAGGTAGAGGCAGCAGATCACCGGCGCGCCGGCGGGCAGTTGGACGCCGCCGAGTTCGAGCGGGCGGGTGGTGCTGCGGCTGATCGCCCAGGCGGGCGGGTAGAGCCGCAGCGCCTCGCTCACCACCTGTGCGGTGTACGGGAGTTGGGCGAGATGCTGCCAGCGGGCGGGGTCGCCGGCCGGTCCGGCGTCCAGCTCGGTGTGCAACTTCCGTTCCACCTCGGGGTGTTCGGCGACCAGGCGGAGTGACCAGGCCAGCGCGGAGGAGGTGGTCTCGGCCCCGGCGAGCACCAAGGTCGCGACCTGGTCGGCGAGTTCGCGCTCGCCCAGCGGCCGTCCGTCCTCGTCGCGGGCGGCCAGCAGCAGCGACAGCACGTCGCCGTGGTCGCGGCCGCGCGCCCGGTAGTCGGCGATGATGGCGGCCACCCCGGCGTGCCAGGTGCGCAGCGCGCGGCGGTACTCGCGGCGGGCGGGCGTGGGCAGCAGGTCGGCGGCGGGCAGCACGACGCGCAGGTAGAGGCCGCGCAGCAGCACGTCCAGGGCGTGGCGCAGCTGTTCGGCGGCTTCGGCGGTCAGGCCGGCCGAGAACAGGGTGCGGACGGCGACGGCGGTGGTGAGGGTGAACGCCTCGCGGGTGACGTCAATGGTCTGTCCGGCCCGCCAACTCGCGGTGAGAGCGGCCGTTTCGGCCGTCATCGCCTCGGCGTAGCGCGGCAACAGGGCACGCTGGAAGGCGGGTTGAACGATGCGGCGGAGCCGCTGGTGGTCGGCGTGCGGGCAGGAGGCGAGGCCGTTGCCGAGGAAGGTGCGGATCTTCGCGTAGAGCGGGCCGGTGCGGTCGAAATCGGCCCGGTCGGTGAGCACCCGCCGGATCAACTCCGGTGCACCGACCAGGTACAGCTCGCGCGGACCGACCCGGATGCGGACCACGTCGCCGTACGCGGGCAGGGTGTCGAGGAAGGCGAGCGGGCGGGTGATCATGGCGGGCAGGTGGCCCAGCAGCGGGAGGCCGCCGGGGACGGTGGCGGGGTGCACGGGCCCTCGATTCGATGACGGGACGCGGGTGGCACACGCGAACGCCACGATGCGTTACGACGCGTACACAGTGTGCAACAATCGTGCCGCATTCGGGTGGTGATGATGCGTCAGGCGCGGCCGTCGCCTCCCCGGCCCGGCGGCCGGCGCGGCCCCGGTCCAGCGACAGACGGGACGACCGTGCCTTCCACTCCCGCACCGACGGATGCCCGCACCGCCGAACTGCCCGGCCCCCAGCCGCCGTTGCTGCGGCGCCTGGTCGCCACGGTGCACGTGGACCCGGCCGGGCGGGTGCTGCTGTACCGGCGCGCGGCCGGGGCGGCATCCTACCCGGGGCACTACGACCTGCTGGCGCAACGAAGGCCGCCGGATGGGCAGTTGGCGTCCGGCTTCCTGGTGGTGCGCCGGGTGCTGACCGACCGCCCGCCGGTGCCGCTGCCGGGCCCGGGAGCGGGCGAGGTCGACTGGTGCGGCTTCGTCCCGCCCGCCGAGTTGCTGGCCGGCCGCCGCCTCCCGCTGGTGCCGGACGGGTTGCGCGTCCTGCGCCGCCTGAACGCCGCCTGAACGCCCTCGGCGGGCGCGCTCCGCGACCGGCCGCACACGCCCCGCGTCCACTCGCCGACCTGCACCGATGCCGGACCGTCCGGGGCGCGCGACACTGGGGGTATGAGCGAGTCCGGAGACATATTCCACCCGCCGGTCGTGGTCCGCCCACCGACCCGCGGGGCCCGACCGTACCGGCGGGTGGAGATCTACGGGCGGACGGTGGGGCGGGCCACCTCGGCGGAGGACGTGGCGGAGTTCATCCGCCGCGCGGGCGTGGACGAGCCGGACCTGGACGACGCCGAGCTGGTCGCCTGGCGCGGCGGCGACCGCACCGTCTGGTCCCAGCCCGAACAGCCCCAACAGCCCCAACAGCCCGAACAGCCGGAGCGGCCACAACAGCCCCAGCCGCCCCAGCCGCCCAAGCAACCCGAGCAGCCGGAACGGCCGGAACAGCCCGAGGACGCCTCGTCCTAGGCCGGGAGTTCACACGGCCTTGCGGTAGAGCCAGACCCCCAGCGGCGCGAAAGCCGCGACGATGCCGACGTCCCAGGCGAGGGCCTGCCAGACCTGCGAGCCGACCGGTGTGCCCAGCATCAGGGCCCGCACCGCGCCGGCCGTGATGGTCACGGGCTGGTGGTTGGCGAACACCTGGAGCCACCCGGGCATGGTCACGGTCGGGACGAACGCGGAGGACGCGAACACCAGCGGGGCCAGCACCGGGAAGGCGGCGGCGGTCGCGGTCTCCGGGTCGCCGACCGCGAGTCCGACCACGGCGAACACCCAGGACATCGCGAAGCCGAACGCCAGCACCAGCAGCGCCCCGGCCAGGAACCCCCAGACGTTGCTGTGCACCCGGAAGCCGACCAGGAAGCCAACGCCGCTGATCAGTGCCACCACGAACACGTTCCGGGTCAGGTCGGCGGTGGTCCGCCCGGAGAGCACGGCGGAGCGGGCCATCGGCAGCGACCGGAACCGTTCCATCAGGCCGGTCTGCAGGTCGGTGGCCAGGCCGATCGCGGTGTTGACCGCGCCGAAGGTGACCACCTGCACGAACACGCCGGGCATCAGGTAGTCGACGTAACTCACCCCGTGCAGGGCCGCGCCGACCACCCCGCCGAACACGTAGCGGAACATCAGCACGAACACGATCGGCTGCACCGTGGAGAAGATCAGCAGCCGGGGCACCCGGCGCAGCGCGATCAGGTTACGCCCGCAGACCGCCAGGCCGTCCCGGACGGGGGCCAGCAGGCGTCCGGACAGGCCGGGCGTGGGGGCGAGGTCGATGGCTGGGGCGGTGGCGGTCATGACGGGCCTCCGGAGGTGCGGTGGCCGGTGAGGGCGAGGTAGACGTCGTCCAGGCTGGATTCGCGGACGGCGATGGTGTGCGGGGTGAGCCGTTCGGCCTCCAGCGCGTGCAGGACGTCCATCAGCAGCAGTGACCCGTCCGGACTGGGCAGGCGCAGCAAGGCACCCTCGCGCTCGGGGGTGCGTTCGAGACGGTCGGTGAGCAGGGCGGCGGCGCGGACGGCGCGCGGGTCCTCGCCCATGCCGAGTTCCAGCACGGTCATACCGAGGCGGGCCTTGAGGGCGTGCGGGCTGTCGTCGGCGACCACCCGGCCCTCGGCGAGGACGGCGATGCGCTGGGCGAGGCGGTCGGCCTCCTCCAGGTACTGGGTGGTGAGCAGGACGGTGGTGCCGTCGGCGACGAGTTCCCGGATCAGCTCCCAGAGTGCTGTGCGGCTCTGCGGGTCGAGTCCGGTGGTGGGCTCGTCGAGGAACAGCACGGGTGGTTCGGGGACCAGCGCGGCGGCCACGTCGAGTCGGCGGCGCATGCCGCCGGAGAAGGTGCGCACGGGCCGGTCGGCGGCCGGGGTGAGGTCGAACCGGGCGAGCAGGTCGGCGGCGCGCGGGGACCTTCGGTGGCGGGGCAGTTGGGTGAGTTTTCCGATCAGGCGGAGGTTCTCACGGGCCGTCAGGTTGGGATCGACGGCGGCGTACTGGCCGGCCAGGCCGATCATTCGGCGCACGGCGCCCGGGTGGGCGACCACGTCGGTGCCGAGCACTTCGGCGCGGCCGCTGGTGGGCTGGATGATGGTGGTGAGGATGCGGATGGCGGTGGTCTTGCCCGCCCCGTTCGGCCCGAGCAGTCCGAACACGCTGCCGGGTGGCACCTCGAAGTCGACGTCGTCGAGTGCGACGAGGTCCTTGAAGCGTTTGCCGAGCCCTTGGACCCGGATCGCGGGTGTGGTGCTGTGCTGGGTGGTCATGGGCGCCCCCTCGGGCGAGGTGGTTCCCCTCCAGTGTCCGCCCGTCCGGGTGGGGCGCGCAGGACGGCCGTCCGGCGGCCGGGGCTGATGGGTTGCCAGGTGGGGCGGTGGGCCGTCCAGGGCAATGGGGTACCTCCTGGTGCGGACCGGGCCCGCTCTGGAGTGGCCGGGCGGCGGGCGGCGGGGGTGGATGGTGACCAGCCCGAAGCTGGTGACCAGCCCCCTCCGCTCCGTCTCCTGGAGTCGTGATGCCCCGTTCCCGTTGTCTGACCGCCGCCGCGGTGCTGTCCCTGTCCGTCCTCGCGGCCGCGGGCTGCGGCGCGGACCTCGCTCCGAGCGCCCCACCGGCCACCGGGTCCGGGTCGCCGGCGCCGGCCGCCGAGGCGAGTCCGTCGGCCGGGTCGGCGTTCGCGACCTCGGCGGGCACCCGGGTTGCGCTGAAGAGCGTGGGCAACCTCGGCCCGGTCCTGGTGGACGCGCAGGGCCGCACGCTGTACCTGTACGGCGCGGACACCTCGGTGCACGGCACCTGCGTGGGCGAGTGCGCGAAGTCCTGGCCGCCGGTGACCACGCCGGGCTTCCCGCTGGCCGATCCGGGCGTGGACGACGGGCTGCTGGGCGCGGCGGCGCTCCCGGACGGGACGGCGCAGGTGCTGTACAAGGGCCACCCGCTGTACCGGTACACGGGCGACCACGGACCGGGCGAGGCCACCGGGCACACGGTGGCGGACCCGCACGGCACGTTCTACGCGGTGACCTCGCTGGGCGACCCGGTGGGCGTGGACGTCTCGACGCTGCACGGGGCCGGGGGCGTGCCGTCGGGGGCGGCTACGGCGAGCCCGGGGGCCACCGCCACCGCCACGGCTACCGCCAGTGCCACCGCCACGGCTACTGCCGCTGCCACCGCCACCGCCACCGCCACCGCCACCGCCGGTCCAACTGCTGGGGCCACGGCAGGTGCCACCACGGGCACGACGGCTGGGGCCGACACCCCGGTGGCGCCCGCCAACCCGGCGGACCCGTACGTGCCGGTGGCGCCCTCCGCGCCCGCCGTGGTGCAGCCGCCCGACACCTCCGGAACGGATCCGGGCACGGACGCGGGTACCGACTCGGGCGCGGGTACCAGCACCAGCACCAGCCTGGGCGCGGGCGCGGACGCGGGTACCAGCACAGGCGCGGGCACCAGCACGGACGCGGACCCGGGCACCAACACAGGCGCGGGCACCAGCACGGACGCGGACGCGGGTACCAGCTCGGACGCGGACGCGAGCACCGGACCGGACGCAGGCGCGGGCACCAGCACCAGCACGGACACGAACGCGGGTACCAGCTCGGACGCGGACGCGAGCACCGACACCAGCACCAGCACCGACACGCCCCCGGACACCAGCGCAGGCACCGGCGCGAACACCGACAACGGCCTCGACAACGGCACCCCGGACAACTGAGGTGCAGCGCCCGACCATGTCCCGGCAGACCGCCCTCACCGCACTCGCGGTGCTGGCGCCGCTAGCCGTCACTGCGGGGCTGGTGTGGTTCGGCCGCGCGCACACGTCGGACCCGGGCCGGAGCCTGTTCGGCCAGTCCGGGGTGGACGCGCTGCGGCTGAAGTCGCAGCTCGGTTCGGCGCTGCTCGGTCTGGCACTGGTGCAGGTGCTGCTGGCGCTGTGGATGTACCGGGGCGGCGCCCGGGCCCCACGGGTGCGGATCTGGCACCGGGCGGGCGGGGTGGCGGCGTTCGCGCTGTCGTTGCCGATCGCCCAGCACTGTCTGCTGGCGTACGGGGTGCGGTTCACCGACGCGCGGGTGGGGGTGCACTCGGTGACGGGCTGCTTCCTGTACGGGGCGTTCGCGGCGAAGGTGCTGCTGGTGCAGCATGGGAAGTTGCCGGGCTGGGCGCTGCCGGTGGCGGGCGGCGCGCTGTTCTGCGCGATCGGGCTGCTGTGGTGGACGGCGGCGCTGTGGTTCCTGAACGGGTACGCCACGCCCGGATTCTGACGGTGCGTCAGATAACGGTCTGCGGTTGTGGGCGGCCCGGGCCGGTGTTCGAGTGGTAGGCAGTCGCGGTGGACGACCCTCGCCGCCGCGCGGTCACGGCGCCCGGCGGGGTGCCCGAGGAGGAGTTGCCCCGATGTCCCAGCACGTCCCGTTCACCACGAACAACGCGGGTGTCCCGGTCGAGAGCGACGAGCATTCGCTGACGGCGGGCCCGGTCGGCCCGGTCCTGCTGCACGACCACTACCTGATCGAGAAGATGGCCCAGTTCAACCGGGAGCGGGTGCCGGAGCGGGTGGTGCACGCGAAGGGCAGCGGTGCGTACGGCACCTTCGAGGTGACGCAGGACGTCAGCCGGTTCACCAGGGCGGACCTGTTCCAGCCGGGCAAGCAGTGCGACATGCTGGCCCGGTTCTCCACGGTGGCGGGCGAGTTGGGGTCGCCGGACACCTGGCGCGACCCGCGCGGTTTCGCGCTGAAGTTCTACACCGAGCAGGGCAATTACGACCTGGTCGGCAACAACACGCCGGTGTTCTTCGTCCGCGACCCGATGAAGTTCCAGGATTTCATCCGCTCGCAGAAGCGCCGCCCGGACAACGGCCTGCGCGACCACGACATGCAGTGGGACTTCTGGACGCTCTCCCCGGAGTCCGCGCACCAGGTGACCTGGCTGATGGGCGACCGGGGCATCCCGAAGAACTGGCGGCACATGGACGGCTTCTCCTCGCACGCCTACAGCTGGGTGAACGCGGTCGGCGAGCGGTTCTGGGTGAAGTACCACTTCAGGACCGACCAGGGCAACGACTTCCTGACCCAGGCGGAGGCGGACCGGCTGGCGGGCGCGGACGGCGACTGCCACCGGCGCGACCTGTTCGAGGCGATCGAGGGCGGCGACTTTCCGTCGTGGACGCTGCACGTCCAGGTGATGCCGTTCGACGAGGCGTGGAACTACCGGTTCAACCCGTTCGACCTGACCAAGGTGTGGCCGCACGGCGACTATCCGCTGATCGAGGTCGGCCGGTTCACCCTGAACCGCAACCCGGAGGACCACTTCGTCCACATCGAGCAGGCCGCGTTCGAGCCGTCCAACCTGGTGCCGGGCATCGGGGTCTCTCCGGACAAGATGCTGCTCGGCCGGATGTTCTCCTACCCGGACACCCATCGGCACCGGATCGGCCCGAACTACGCGCAGCTGCCGCCGAACCGCTCGCACGTGCCGGTGCACTCGTACGCCAAGGACGGCCCGATGCGTTTCGACGCGGCCCGCACCGCCCGCCCGTACGCGCCGAACTCGTACGGCGGGCCGGCCGCCGAGCCGGAGCTGTGGGGTGCACCGCTGGGGTGGGACGTCGCCGGGCAGATGGTCCGCGAGGGGTACCCGCCGCACCGGGAGGACGACGACTGGGGGCAGGCCGGCACGCTGGTGCGCGAGGTGCTGGACGACGCGGCCCGGGACCGGCTGGTCGCGAACATCGCCGGGCACCTGCAGGACGGCGTGTCCGCGCCGGTGCTGGAACGCGCTTTCCAGTACTGGCGCAATGTCGATCAGGCGCTCGGGGACCGGGTCGTCGCCGCCGTCGCCCGCTGAATCCCGCTCTCGCCGCCCGCCCGGATCGCGCTTCCTGGCGGGCGGTGCTCGTTGACAACTCGGGCCCCCGGGGCAATCCTAAGCAAGCGCTTAGTCAGCCCACGTTTCTCTGCGAGGTGCCCCCGATGACCACCGCCGCTCCGCCCGGACTCGACCTGGAGAGGCTGCGCGCCCACCTGGACGTCGCCCTGCCCGCACCCACCGCCGGACCGCTGACGGCCCGCCGGTTCGAGGGCGGCCGGTCGAACCTGACCTACCTGGTCGAGGACGGTGTCTCCCGCTGGGTGCTGCGCCGGCCCCCGCTCGGACACGTGCTGGCCACCGCGCACGACATGGCCCGCGAGTACCGGGTACTGGGCGCACTGGCGCCGACCGCCGTGCCGGTGCCGAACCCGGTGCTGCTGGTCGAGGACGACACGGTGCTCGGCGCGCCGTTCTACCTGATGGAGTACGTCGAGGGCACCGCGCACCGGGACGCCAAGGCGCTGGCCGCACTCGGCGAACAGCGGGTGCACGACCTCGGCGAGCGGCTGGTGGACACCCTGGTCGCCCTGCACGCAGTGGATCCGACCGCGGTCGGCCTGGCCGGGTTCGGCCGCCCGGAGGGCTTCCTGGAGCGCCAACTGCGCCGCTGGGGCAAGCAGTTGGACGCCTCCCGGAGCCGCGAGGTGCCGGGCATCGACGAGTTGCACCAGCGCCTCGCCGACACCCTGCCCGGCTCCCCCGCCCCGGCGCTGGTGCACGGCGACTACCGGCTCGACAACGTGCTGGTCGGCCCGGACGACCGGATCACCGCGGTGCTGGACTGGGAGATGTCCACGATCGGCGACCCGCTCACCGACCTGGGCCTGCTGGTGATGTACACCGAACTGGCCCGCCGCTTCGACGGCGTCCTGCCCGGCGCGGCGCTCGCCCCCGGCTTCCCCGACACCGACGAACTGGTGCGCCGCTACGCCGAGTTGTCCGGTAGGGACGTCTCCGGACTCGGCTGGTACGTGGGCTTCGCCTCGTTCAAGCTGGCGGTGGTGCTGGAGGGCATCCACTACCGGTTCACCCAGGGCGGCACGGTCGGCGCCGGGTTCGACCGGGTCGGCGAACTGGTGCCCCTGTTCGTGGAGTTCGGACGCACGTCGGTGGAGGGCTGAGAAGATGGATTTCGCGTACGACGCCAGGACGGTCCACCTGCTGGGTGAACTCGGCGCGTTCATGGACGAGTTCGTGTACCCGGCCGAGCCGGTGCTGGCCGGGCAGCTGGAGGACCCGAAGCGCGAGCCCTGGGCGATCCCGCCGGTGATCGGCGAACTCCGGGCGGCGGCGAAGGCCCGCGGCCTGTGGAACCTCTTCTTGCCGGGTGAGCTGGGCGCCGGGCTGACCAACCTCCAGTACGCGCCGCTCGCCGAACTCACCGGCCGCTCCGTCCTGTTGGCCCCGGCGGCGGTCAACTGCGCGGCCCCCGACACCGGCAACATGGAGCTGCTCGCCCAGTTCGGCTCCGCCGAGCAGCGCGAACGCTGGCTGCGCCCACTGCTGGACGGCGAGATCCGCTCGGCGTTCGCGATGACCGAGCCGGACGTCGCCTCCTCGGACGCCACCAACATCACCACCCGGATCGAGCGGGACGGCGAGGAGTACGTCGTCACCGGCCGCAAGTGGTACATCACCGGGGCGATGAACCCGAACTGCCAACTCCTCATCGTGATGGGCAAGACCGACCCGGACGCCGAGGTGCACCGCCAGCAGTCGATGATCCTGGTGCCGCGCGACGCCCCGGGTGTCCAAGTCCTGCGCGGCATGCGGGTGTTCGGCTACGAGGACGCCGACCACGGTGGGCACGCCGAGATCGTCTTCGACCACGTCCGGGTCCCGGCCTCGAACCTGCTCGGCGAGGAGGGCTCCGGCTTCGCGATCGCCCAGGCCCGACTCGGGCCGGGCCGGATCCACCACTGCATGCGGGCCATCGGCATCGCCGAGCGGGCCCTGGAACTGACCTGCCACCGGGTCAACTCCCGGGTGGCGTTCGGCCGTCCGCTGGCCGAGCAGGGCGTGGTGCAGGACTGGATCGCCGAGGCCCGGGTGCGGATCGAGCAGGCCCGGCTGCTGGTCCTGAAGACCGCCTGGCTGATGGACACCGTCGGCAACCGGGGCGCCCACACCGAGATCCAGGCCATCAAGATCGTCGTGCCGTCCACCGTGGAGTGGATCCTCGACAAGGCCGTCCAGGCGCACGGCGCGGCCGGCGTCAGCCAGGACACCGTCCTCGCCCAACTCTGGTCCGGCAACCGCACCTTGCGCCTGGCCGACGGCCCGGACGAGGTCCACCGGCGCTCGCTGGCGCGGCGGGAGCTGAAGAAGTACCGCTGAGCACGCGCCAGGGGGCGGCCCGAACGGGCCGCCCCCTCTTGGCAGTTACGGCAGGACGACGATCCGGCCGGTGCTGGCGCCGGTGGCGACCCGGTGGACGGCCTCGGCGACGCCGGCCAGCGGGACGCGCTCGGAGATCAGCGGGCGGACCACCCCGGTGGCGGCAAGGGCGGTCAGGGCGTCATGGCAGTCCCGGACGGCCTGCCGGTCCTTCGCCACGTACAGGCCCCAATGCAGGCCCAGCACCGAGTAGTTCTTCACCAGGGCATGGCCGAGCGGCGGGGCAGGGATCTCGCCGGAGGCGAAGCCGACCACCACGATCCGGCCCTCGAAGGCCACGCACTTGGTGGAGCCGGTGTAGGCGCTGCCGCCGACCGGGTCGAAGACCACGTCGGCGCCCCGGCCCGAGGTTGCGGCCCGGACGGCTCCGACGAAGTCCTCGGACTTCCGGTCGATCACCAAGTCAGCGCCCAACTCCCTGGCCACGTCCGCCTTTTCGGCCCCGCCGACGACAGCGATGACGAACGCCCCGGCGGCCTTGCCGAGTTGCACGGCGGCGCTGCCGACGCCACCGGCCGCCGCGTGCACCAGCAGCGTCTCGCCGGGCGCGAGGCGGGCCCGGCGGTGCAGCGCGAACCAGGCGGTCTGGTAGGCGATCAGCAGGGCGGCCGCCTCGGCGTCGTCCAGGCTGTCGGGCGCGGGCAGCGCGGTGGCGGCGTCCATCAGCGCGTACTCGGCGAAGGCCCCGGCGGGCAACTCGGCGGTGCCGATGAGGCGTTCACCCGCGCGCGGGCCCTCGATCAGCTCGCCGCAGAGCTCCACCCCGGGGGTGTAGGGCAGCGGCGGGCGCACCTGGTACCGCCCGGCCGCCATCAGCGCGTCCGGGAAGTTGACGGCCGCGGCCCGGACCCGGACCAGCAGCTGCCCCTCGCCCGGAACGGGGCGGTCGGCGTCCTCCGCGAGCTTCATCACGTCCAGCGGGGCGCCGAGTTCGGCGATCTGCCAGGCTCTCATCGGGTCTCCCCTCGGTTCTCGATCTGCTGCTGGAGCCGGTTCATGCCGTGCAGCCAGCGGTCGGGAGTGGTGGCGCGGGCCGCGTAGTAGTCGGCGACCTCGGGATGCGGCAGGATCAGGAACTCGCCCGCCGCCATGCCCCGCAGGGCGGCCCCGGCCACCTCGGCGGGCTCGATCGCGGTGGGCGCGAGCAGCACCTGCCCGTGCTCACCGGTGCCGTCCAGCATCCTGGTCCGCACCCCCTGCGGGCACAGCGCGTGCACCTGGACGCCGCGGTGCCGGTACGTCGCGGACAGCCACTCGGCGAAGGCGAGGGCGCCGTGCTTGGTGACGGCGTACGGGGCGGAGCCGAGCATGGTGAGCAGCCCGGCGGCAGAGACGGTGGCCAGGAAGCGGCCGCGGCCGCGCTCCAGCCAGTCGGGGAGCAGCAGTTGGCTGGCGCGGACGTGGCTGAGCACGTTGACCTGCCAGGCCTGTTCCCAGGCTTCGGGCGGGGCGTCGGGGCCGCCGGTGGTGGCGACGCCGGCGTTGGCGCAGTACAGGTCGATGGCGCCGAGGTGGGCGCGGGCGGCGCCGATCAGTGCGGCGACGCCCTCGGCGCTCGCGGCGTCGCCGGGGGCGGCGTGGGCGCCGAGTTCGGCGGCGACGGCGTGGGCGGCGTCCGCGTCGAGGTCGTTGACCACCACCCTGGCGCCGGCCTCGGTCAGCGCGCGGGCGAGGGCCGCGCCGATGCCGTGGCCGGCGCCGGTGACGACGGCGCCGATCCCGGTGGCGTCGAAGGCGGGTCGGCCGCCTGTCACAGCCCGCCGCCGAGGGTGACGCCGCCGTCCACCACCAGGGTCTGGCCGGTGATCCAGCCGGCGTCCTCGGAGAGCAGGAAGGCGACCGCGCCGGACACGTCCTCGGGCAGGCCGAGGCGGCCGAGCGGGTAGGCGCGGGCGACCTTCTCCTCGCGGCCCTCGAACAGGGCTTCGGCGAAGCGGGTCTTGACCACGCCGGGCGCGACCGCGTTGACCCGGATGCCGGGGCCGAGTTCGGAGGCGAGTTCCATGGTGAGGCGGATCAGCGCGGCCTTGGAGACGCCGTACATGCCGATGCCGTTGGAGGCGCGGATGCCCGCGATCGAGGCGACGTTGACCACCGCGCCGCCGTGCTCGGCCATCCAGGCGGCGTGCGCGCGGCGGGTCCAGGCCAGCGGGGAGAGCACGTTGACGGCGAGGATCTTGGCGGCGGCGACCGGGTCGGTGTCCAGGATCGGGCCGTAGACCGGGTTGATGCCGGTGTTGTTGACCAGCAGGTCGAACCGGCCGAAGGTCTCCATCACCCGGGTGACGGTCTCCTCCTGGTGCGCGGCGTCGTCGGACTTGCCGGCCACCGCCAACGCGTTGTCGGGGCCGCCGAGTTCGCGCACCGCCTCGTCCAGGGTCTGCTGGGTGCGGGCGGTGATGCAGACCTTGGCGCCGCGCTGCACCAGTTCGCGCGCGATGCCGAGGCCGATGCCACGGCTCGCTCCGGTGACCACCGCCACCTTGCCCTTGAACGACACTGTCATCGCCGTACCTCTCGGATCTGCTGCCAGGGATGGTTCCGCCTCGCGCCGACGCCCTGTCTCGGCGACGGCTTGACTAAGCGCTTGCTTAGCATCTTGGCGGCGGGCGACACTGTCAACAGCCCACCCCGCCCGGCGCCGCCCGGACCGGCCGAACCCATCTGCGAGGATTGCCCCCATGAACGACCCAGCGACCGCCGCACTGTGGCCCGGGGAGCGCACCGAGGCGGCACGGCGGCTGCTGCTGGCCGCCGTGGACTCCTTCGCCCGCCGCGGCTACCACGCCACCACCACCCGGGACATCGCCACCGCCGCCGGCATGAGCCCCGCCGCGCTGTACATCCACTACCCCTCCAAGGCGGCCCTGCTCGCCGAGATCTCCCGCACCGGCCACCGGGCGACGCTGGACCTGGTGGAGCAGGCCGAGGCCTCCGCCGCCGAGCCCGTCGCACAGATGCGCACCCTCGCCGAGTCCTTCACCACCTGGCACGCCCGCGGCCACACGGTCGGACGGATCGTCAACCACGAACTGCACGCGCTGCCCGAGGAGGACTTCGCGGCCGTCGCCGAACTGCGCATCCGGATCGAGGAGACGGTGCTGCGGATCATCGCGCGCGGCGTGGCGGACGGCGTCTTCCAGGTGCCCGACCAGCGGACGGCGGCCCGCGCCGTCACCTCGCTGGGCATCGACGTCTCCCGCTGGTACACCGAGCGCAGCAGCGAGTCGCCGGAGGAACTGGGCCGCCGCTACGGGCAGTTGGTGCTGCGCATGCTGGGTGCACCGGCTGCGGAGATCGACGGCTGACGACGGCCGAGCCACCATCGCCGCGCGCTCCGCTGGACGCCCCGGCTCCCGTTGACTTAGGTTAGCCTCACCTAATCAACAGGAGGCTCCCTGTGCTGCCCCAGCCCGCCCGCCGCAAGCCTTCGGCCGCCGAACGCGCCCGCACCCTGCTGGAGTTCGCCTCCTCCGCCGTCCTGGACATCCGCGGCGCCGACCTGGCCGCCCGCCCCGGCCTGCCCCCGCAGGTGCGCTGCACCCTGCGGCCGGACGGCGCGGTGGCCGTCCTGGTCGGCCGTGAGTCCGCCCTGCACCGGATCACCGCCCTCGCCCGCGGCCCCCTCACCGCCGAACTCGAATGCGTGGATGTCGCTCCCGTCGCCCTGCCGCACCGCATCCGCGGCCGGCTCCACGCGCAGGGCCTGCTCACCCGCTCCCCCGGCGAGACGCCGCCCGCCGGCGAGACGCCGCCCGCCGGCGAAACGTCGCCCGTCGGCGGGGGCGTCCTGCTGCGCCTGGACATCGACCACCTGGCGCTGAACGACCTGTGGGGCGACGAATGCTGCCTCGACCCCGCCGACCTGGCCGCCGCCGCCCCCGACCCGGTCGCCGCCGAGGAGGCCCGCCTGCTCCAACACCTGGCCGCCGCCCACGCCGACCAGCTCCTGCTGCTCGGCACCCGGGCCCTGACCCGCCCCGACACCCCGCCGCTCCGGGCCGAGCACCTCCACGAAGTCCGCCCCGTCGCCCTCGACCGCCACGGCCTGCGCGTCCGCCTCCTCACCACCGACCCGGCCACCACGCTGGACGCCCGCTTCGACTTCCCCCACCCGGTGACGCACCCCGACGACCTCCCGGAGGCCATGCACCGCCTGTTCGCCCACACCACCACCGCGGTGCGACCCGACTGAGCGTCAGCGGGGCGCGGCCAGAATGGAGAAGCGGCCGCCCTCGGGGTCGGCGAGGCGGGCGACGCGGCCGTAGCGGGAGTCGGCGGGGCCGTCGAGGACACGGCCGCCGAGGGTGGTGGCGCGGTGGGCCGTGGCGTCGGTGTCGGAGACCGAGAAGAAGACCTCCCAGTGCGGGGCGAGGTCGTGGGCGAGGCGGAGTGCGGCCACGCTGCGGCCCTCGGAGCGCAGCACGACGCGCTCGTCCTCGTAGCGGACCTCGAACTGGGCCGGGTCGCGGCCGTCCCAGCGGAACACCTCGCCGTAGAAGAGCGCGGCGGCGAACGGGTCGGCGGTGCGCAGTTCGATCCAGGCGGGTGCGCCGGGGGCGGCCATCCAGGTGTCCTCGCCGGGCTCGCCCTCCCAGATGCCGAAGGTCGCACCGAACGGGTCGGCGGCCAGCGCCACCCGGCCCGCGTCGAACGCCAGCGGGCCGACGGCGAGCGTGCCGCCGCGTTCGCGGACGCCGTCGGCGGCGCGGTCGGCGCTCTCGATGCCGAAGTAGGTGGTCCAGGCGACCGGGCGCTCCCACGCGGCGTCCAACTGGCTGAGCCCGGCGACCTCGACGCCGTCCACGGTGGCACGCACGTACGGGCCCCAGCGGTCCGGGCCGGGGACGAACTCCCAACCCAGCAGCGGCCCGTAGAACCGCTGCGCGGCGTCCATGTCATGGACCGTCAGGCCCGCCCAGCACGGCACCGCGGGTACACAGCGCACCGTGGCCGTTCGCTCCGCCACCATCCCTCGGGCTCCCTTCGCCGCCACCCCGGCCGCCCGGCCGGACCCGCGACCCAGCCTAGGCCGCCGCCCCGGCCCGATCGCGCTCCGCCTCGCGGGCGAATCCGCCCCGTGTCCCCACCCGGCACGGCAGTGCAAGCCGGACGGCAGACCCCCCTCCTCAACCCATCCCCCACACCCACCGCCCGAACCATCCGACAGCCGAAGGCAGATCCCCACCCCCACCCGGCGCGGGTCCCCCGGGCCGGGGGCGTGGCGGTGCACGCCAGATAGCCGACCCCCTCAACCCCTCCTCCACGCCCGCCGCCCGGCCTCCCCCGACCACTCCGAACACAGCAGGCCCATCCGCCGAACCGTCCGACAGCCGAAGGCAGATCCCCACCCCCACCCGGCGCGGGTCCCCCGGCCGGGGGCACGGCAGTGCAAGCCGGACGGCAGACCCCCTCAACCCCTCCTCCACGCCCGCCGCCCGGCCTCCCCCGACCACTCCGAACACCGCAGGCCCACCGCCCGAACCACCCGACAGCCGAAGGCAGATCCCCACCCCCCACCCGGCGCGGGTCCCCCGGCCGGGGGCGTGGCGGTGCCATGGTCGGGGAAGTCGGATGGCGGGAAGGAGATTGGGCATGGACACCGGAATCGTGATCGTCGGGGCGAGCCTGGCCGGGGCGAAGGCGGCCGAGGCGCTGCGCACGGAGGGCTACGGGGGGCCGATCACGCTGGTCGGCGACGAGAACGAGCGGCCGTACGAGCGGCCGCCGCTCTCCAAGGGGTACCTGCTCGGCAAGGAGGAGCGGGAGAAGATCTACGTGCACCCCGCCGACTGGTACCGGCAGCACGACGTCACTCTGCGGCTGGGCGTCGCGGCGACCGCGATCGACCCGGCCGCGCACACCGTCACCGTCGAGGGCGGCGACCGGCTGCCGTACTCCAAGCTGCTGCTGACCACCGGTTCGTCGCCGCGCCGGCTGCCCGTGCCGGGCGGCGACGGGGAGTTCGTGCAGACGCTGCGGCGGGTCGGTGACAGCGAGCGGTTGAAGGCGGCGTTCCGGCCCGGCGCCCGGGTGGTGATCGTCGGCGCGGGCTGGATCGGCCTGGAGACAGCGGCCGCGGCCCGCGCCGCGGGGTCGGAGGTCACCGTGCTGGAGGCCGCCGAACTGCCGCTGCTGCGCGTCCTCGGCCGGGAGGTCGCCCAGGTCTTCGCCGACCTGCACCGCGCGCACGGCGTGGACCTGCGGTTCGGTGTCAAGGTCGAGGAGTTGCGGGCGGACGGTGTGCGGCTGGGCGACGGCAGCACGGTGCCGGCGGACGTCCTGCTGGTCGGCGTCGGTGTCAGCCCCAACACGGCGCTCGCCGAGCGGGCCGGGCTGACCGTCGACAACGGCGTCCGCACCGACCAGCACCTGGCCGCCTCGCACCCCGACATCTATGCGGCGGGCGACGTGGCAAACGCTTTCCATCCGCTGTTCGGCAAGCCGATCCGGGTCGAGCACTGGGCGAACGCGCTCAACCAGCCGGCCGTCGCCGCGGCGGCGATGCTCGGCAAGGACGCCGTGTACGACCGGGTGCCGTACTTCTTCACCGACCAGTACGACCTGGGCATGGAGTACACGGGGTTCGCGGAGCCCGGCGGCTACGACCGGGTGGTGTTCCGCGGCGATGTCGCCGGGCGGGAGTTCATCGCGTTCTGGCTGTCCGGCGGCAGGGTGCTGGCCGGCATGAACGTCAATGTGTGGGACGTGACCGACCCGATCCGTGAACTGGTCCGCTCCGGGCGCGGCGTGGACCCGGAGCGGTTGGCGGACCCGGACGTGCCACTGACCGGTGTCTGACGGGCCTGTCGGGTCAGTTGGGCTGTCTGACTTCCTCGTGGGCCTTGGTGAGCAGCTGCATGGCGAGGTCGTTCAGGGCGCGGGCCCCGGCGACCTCCTCGCCGACCCGCAGCTGTGGGCGGTCGGCGTGGTGACGGGTGGAGTAGCCGTGTGCGCGGACCTCCGTTCCGTCGGCGAGGCGGACCATCGCGGCAGCCTTGGTGCGGTTGCCGTCCTCCTCGAACTCCATTTCGATGTGCCATCCGACCAGCGTCCGCATGGCCGCCACCTCCCGGGTGGGTACAGGGTGTTCAGCTTTCCGGCTGGTTCGCCGTGCTGGGCTCCTCGGAGGCCGGTTCGCAGTCCTCGCGGCCGGTCTCCGTGTGCACCACCCGGATGGGGTGGTGCGGGTCGTCGATGTGGATGACCTGCTGGGGCTGGCCGCAGCGCGGGCAGAGCAGGGGGATCGGGTGCATCTCGGCCGTCCACGCGCCCCGCGGCGGGCGGCTCCCGGGCCCGCGTGGCCTCCTCATCCACCAGTGTGCCGCGCCCGGGTGCTCAGCGCTGGGCGGGCGGTGCGGGGTGCACGGGAACGGCGACCAGGACGGCCGAGCCGGAGTGCACCTCGAAGCGGGCGATCGCCGACGGGGCCAGTCCGGTGCCGCCGCCGGTGCGCAGTTCGGTGCGGCCGCCGTAGCCGGTGGCGGGGACGGCCCAGCTGGTGACGGTCTGCCGCGATCCGTCCGTACCGACGGCGACCAGGCTGCAACTCTGCGGGCCCGACACGTGGCCGAGGTCGAGGCTGATCCGGCTGCCCCAGGCGGCCGGGTCGACGCCGACCGTGGCGGACACTCCGGTGTTCGCGTCGGTGGCACTGAACTGCTGGGCCGCGACGGCGACTTGGGGCCCTTCGGTGAGCGCCCAGGTGACCGCGGGCCCGCCCAGCGCGAGGATCGCCGCCACCGCGGCCAGCACCAGCCGCCGTACCTTGGCGCGCCGCCGCTCGGTCACCACCTGCCCGACCAGCCGGTCCAGCAGCTCGGGCGGCGGCCCGTCCGGCTCCGCGACGGCCGGGGCGTTCTCCGGGCTTGCGGCGGGCGCGAGTTCGGCCAGCAGCTCGGTGACGGGGCCGAGCCGGGCGGCCTCGGCGATGCAGCGCGGGCAGTGCGCGAGGTGGGCGGCGAACCGGGCCTCCTGTTCGGGTTCGAGCACGCCGAGCAGGTGGGCGGCGAGGTCCTGATGCGGATCCCCGGCCGGACCGAGGTGCTCGTGGGGGGTGGTCATGGTGTCACTCCCCGTTCCTCCAGGGCGAGCCGGAGGGCTCGCAGGGCGTAGTAGAGCCGGGACCGGACGGTGCCGGGCGGGACGCCCAGGACGGCGGCGGCCTCGGTGGCGGTGCGTCCGCGCAGATACGTCTCGGTGATCGCGCTGCGGTGCGCCTCGGACAGCGAGTCGAGCGCGTCGGTGAGGGTCATCAGCCGCAGCACGCGGTCGAGTTCGTCCTCGGCGGGGATCCGTTCCAGTTCGCCGTCGGGGACTTCGCGGGGCCGGGCGCTCTGGCCGCGCCGGCTGTCGATGACGATCCGCCGGGCGACGGTGGCCAGCCAGGGCCGCAGGCTGCGGCGGTCGGTGTCGAGCCGGTCCAGGTGCCGCCAGGCGCGGACCAGGGTCTCCTGGACGACGTCCTCGGCGCGTTGGCGGTCGCCGCCGACCAGGTGCAGCACCATCCCGTACAGCGGGCGCGCGTGCTCGCGGTACAGGAGGCGCATCAGCCGGTCCTCGGCGGCGGGACCGGTGGGGCCCGCGGGACGGGTCCGGCCGGTCGCGGCGCCGTCGTGACCGGTGGTGCGGGGGTGCTCGGCCACGGCGCCATCCTCGCGCGGGTGCCGGTGCGGGTCGATCCGGGACGGCGGGTGCGGGGCGCGCGGCTGCCGGTGCGGGGCGCGCGGCGGGCCGGGGTTCTCAAGTCCGGCCCGGCCGGTGTCGATAACCGTGCCAGGGGTGCGGCGCGGGCGCCCGCGCCGCACTCCCTCGGCTCCGGCCGCCATTCCCGGGCCCGATCAGTACCCGCCGCCGGACGGCATGCTCGGCCCGGAGCCGGACATCGGCATCGCCTTGTCGCCGGTCGGGGTGGTCGCCCACCAGGTGCCGCCAACGCCCTGGCCGTTGGTCTGGCCGGGCTTGGTGTCGGGGGTGTAGCGGTACAACGGCCAGCCGTTCAGGGTGACTTGATGGGTGCCGTCGGGGCGGGTGACGGTGGAGACCAGCTTGGCGTCGATGCCCTTGAGCGCGGGCGCGCCGCTGCCGGTGGTGAGTTCGGGCGGCCAGAGGGTGGCACAGTCGCCGGTGCAGTGCGAGGCCGACGGGTTGTTGGTGTCCTGGTCGAAGCGGTACAGGGTGAATCCCTGCCCGTCGGTGACCAGGGTGCCGAGGGTGCTGTTGTGCTCGGTCATCAGCGTGGTCTGGGCCTGGCTGCCGCTGTGCATGGTGGAGGAGGAGCTGCTGCCGCCACTGCTGCCGCAGCCGGCGATCAGTGCGGCGGCGGCCAGGGCACCGGCGGCGAGCATGGTGACGCGGCGGGCGCTGGGGGCCGTTCGGCCGGTGGTGGTCATGGGCTTTCTCCCGTCCGGGAGGGGGCGGTCGGCCGGGCCGCCGGATTGCCGGGCCCGGGGTTCGACCGGTTCGCCCGGGGGTACGTACGGCAGGTCCTGAACGTTCAGCAGAAGTCGGGCGCCCGGAATAGTTCCGCAGGTGGCGGGGTTGTGGCGGGCGTGGGTCCGAGACCGGGCCCGCTTCGGAGAGACCCGGCTGTGGAAGGCAGGTGGCGGCGATGAGCACGGTGGAACTGACCAAGGACAACTTCGACGAGGTGGTCCAGGGTGAGGACGGCAAGGGGTTCGTCCTGATCGACTTCTGGGCGGCCTGGTGCGGTCCCTGCCGCCAGTTCGCGCCGGTCTTCGAGCGGGCCGCCGAGAAGCACACGGACATCACCTTCGCGAAGGTGGACACCGAGGCGCAGCAGGAGCTCGCGGCGGCGTTCGAGATCCGGTCGATCCCGACGCTGGCGATCATCCGCGAGGGTGTCCTGGTCTTCGCCCAGCCGGGCGCGCTCCCCGAGGCGGCCCTGGAAGATCTGATCGGCCAGGCCCGCAAGCTCGACATGGCCGAGGTGCACGCGGGCGTGGCGGCGCAGAACGCCGCGAAGAACTGACGCGCACCGCAGGCCGGTTGACGGCTTGACGCCACGGAAGGGGCGCCGGGAATCTCCCGGCGCCCCTTCGTCGTGCCCGCATCCGTCGCGCTTCCGCCGTATCCGCCGCGTTTCGCGTGGTGTGCTTCGCGTGGTGTGCTTCGCGTGGCGTGCTTCGCGTGGGCAGCGCAAAGGCCCGCCGGGCGGCTCGGAAGCCGCTCGGCGGGCCGTGCGGGTGGGCTCAGCCGAGGGTGGGCTCAGTTGAGCGTGGGCTCAGTCGAGCGTGGCGTTCATCTCCCACTGGAGCAGCTCGGCCCCGTCCGGCCCGGCGGTGACCCGCTGGCCCTCGGCGCCGGTGATGCGCAGGGCGTCGCCCTCGTGCAGCAGTCCGGCGCCTTCGACGGCGGCCTCGCCGCGTGCCACGTAGAGGTGGACGAACGGGGCGGTGGCGAGTTCCAGCGTCTCGTTCGGGCGGACCCGGGCGACGTGCAGCGCGGCATGCTTCTGCCGGATGCCGATCGCCCGCTGGTTGGCGTGCTTGCCCATGCCGGACGCGAGGGTGGTCCAACCGCCCTGGGCGAGCTGGTCGTTGATGTCGAGCTGCTCGTAGCCGGGGACGATTCCGGCGGTGTCCGGGATGGTCCACATCTGGATGAAGCGGACCGGGTTCTGGTGCTGCGGCTCGCCGGTGATCGTCCAGGAGTCGTTCTTCTCGCTGTGCAGGATGCCGGTGCCGGCGCTCATCCGCTGGGCGAGGCCCGGGTAGATGACGCCGTTGTGGCCTTCGGAGTCCTGGTGGACCAGGCCGCCGTCGAGCACCCAGGTGATGATCTCCATGTCCCGGTGCGGGTGGGTGTCGAAGCCGGTGCCGGGGGCGACGATGTCGTCGTTGGAGACCAGCAGCAGGCCGAAGTGGGTGTTGGCCGGGTCCCAGTGGCGGGAGAACGAGAAGGAGTGCTTGGAGTCCAGCCAGCCGGCGCGGGTGTGGAAGCGCTGGTCGGCGCGGCGCAGGTCGATCGTGGATGCCATCGGGTCCTCCTCCGTCGGGGTGTTGTTGAATCGTAAACCATTCTCCGGCTCGGTGCATTCCGCCACGCCCCGGCCGCCGGTCGCGGCGCGCTGCCGTGCGACTGTCGGACCCCCGGAGGAGACTGCTGCGGGACCGTGCACAACCGAGTTCCGGATGGTTCACGATGAGCGACGTACGGGATGTCCTGCTGGCCGTCGGCACGCAGAAGGGCCTTTTCCTGGGCCGCAGTTCGGGCCGCGAGAAGTGGGAGTTCAGCGGCCCGCACTTCCAGATGAACGCGATCTACTCGGTGGGCATCGACCGCCGGGGCGGGCGCACCCGGCTGCTGGTGGGGGCGGACAGCAGCCACTGGGGCCCGTCGGTGTGGTGGTCGGACGATCTCGGCGTCACCTGGCAGGAGCCGTCCAAGCCGGCGGTGCGCTTCCCCGAGCGGACGGGCGCCTCGCTGGAGCGGGTGTGGCAGTTGCAGCCGGCCGGCGAGGAGGCGCCGGGGGTGGTGTACGCGGGCACCGAGCCGGCCGCGCTGTTCCGCTCCACCGACGGCGGCGAGTCCTTCTCCCTGGTCGACGCGCTGTGGGACCACCCCCAGCGCGAGCACTGGGGCGCCGGTTTCGGCGGCCAGGGCATGCACACCGTGGTCACCGATCCCCGCGACGCGGACGTGCTGGCGGTCGCGGTCTCCTCCGGCGGCGTCTACCGCACCACCGACGGCGGGCGCAGCTGGGAGCCGTCCAACACCGGGATCCGGGCGGACTTCCTGCCGGACCGCTTCCCCGAGTACGGCCAGTGCGTGCACAAGATGGCCCGGGACGCGGGCGATCCCGACCGGCTGTACCTGCAGAACCACGGCGGGGTGTACCGCAGCGACGACACCGGCCGGACCTGGGAGTCGATCTCCGGCGGCCTGCCCGCCGACTTCGGTTTCAGCGTGGCCGCCCACCCGCACACCCCGGGCACCGCGTACCTGTTCCCGCTGGACGCCGACTACGCCCGCCTGCCGGTGGAGCGCCGCTGCCGGGTCTTCCGCACCACCGACGCGGGCGAGACCTGGCAGCCGCTGGAGACCGGCCTGCCGCACGAGAACCACTACGGCGTCGTCCTGCGCGACGCCCTGTGCACCGACGACGCCGAGCCGGCGGGCGTCTACTTCGGCAACCGCAACGGCGAGGTGTACGGCTCGGCGGACGGCGGCGAGAGCTGGTCGCTGCTCACCGCGCACCTGCCGGACGTGCTCTGCGTGCGCGCCGCGACCATCTGACCGATCGATCAGGCGTCGGCGGCGCGCAGGCGGTCGGCGACGGTGCCGAGGCTGTCGGCCAGTGCGGCCAGCTGCTGCGGGGTGAGCACGTCGATCAGCGTGTCGCGGACAGCCGCGACATGCCCCGGCGCGGCGGCCCGGAGCGTCCGCCAGCCCTGCTCGGTGAGTTCGGCGAACACGCCGCGCACGTCGCTGGGGCAGGAGCGGCGGCCGACCAGTCCGGCCTTCTCCAGCTGGGTGACCTGATAGGTCAGGCCGCTCTTGGAGGTGACCAGCCGGTCGGCCAGGTCGGTCATCCGCAACGAGCCGCCGGGGGCGGCGGACAGCTGCACCAGGATCTCGTACTGGGTGTGCGACAGCCCCGCGTCGTCCTTGAGCTGACGCTCCAGCCGGCGGGCGACCAGGTTGGTGGCCTCGACGAATCCGCGCCAGGCGGCCATCTCGGTCTCGTCGAGCCAGCGGGGTTCGTCCATGCCTCGCATCCTACTCCGGTTGTTCAAATTTGAACTCAGGTGTACTGTCGAAATCGTGGTTCAAATTTGAACCACGCCCGGACGGCACGCACCAAGCCAGGAGGACGGACCCATGAGCACCGCCACCACCGAGCGCATGCCCGCTCTCTACCTCTCGCACGGCGCGCCCCCGCTCGCCGACGACCCGATCTGGCCCGGCCAGCTCGCCGCCTGGTCCGCCGACCTGCCCCGACCCAAGGCGATCCTGATGGTCTCCGCGCACTGGGAGGAGGCACCGCTGGCGATCGGCGCGGTGCGGACCATCCCCCTGGTGTACGACTTCTGGGGCTTCCCCGAGCACTACTACCAGGTCCGGTACGCCGCCCCCGGCGCGCCCGAACTCGCCGACTCCGTCCGCAAGTTGCTGCGCACCGCCGGCACCCCCGTGCAGGACGTGCCGGACCGGGGCCTCGACCACGGCGCGTACGTCCCACTGGTCGAGATGTACCCCGGCGCCGACATCCCCGTCCTGCAGATCTCGCTGCCCACCCTCGACCCGCAGGAACTGCTGGCGATCGGCCGCAAGCTCGCCCCGCTGCGCGACGAGGGCGTCCTGATCGTCGGCTCCGGCTTCTTCACCCACAACCTGCGCGCCCTCTCCCCCGAGGGCCGGATCAGCTCCGTGATGGCCGAGTTCGACGACTGGGGCCGCCGCGCCCTGGAGGCCCGCGACCTCGACGCCCTGCTCGACTTCGAACACAAGGCCCCCGCCGGACGCCTCGCCCACCCCCGCACCGAACACTTCGCCCCGCTCTTCGTCACCCTCGGCGCGGGCGAGGCCGACCTCGGCGAACAGCGCAGCGTCATCGACGGCTTCTGGATGGGCCTGGCCAAGCGCTCGATCCAACTCGGCTGACATACCCACAGGAACATCCACCCGTCGCCCCCCTCTGGCAGGATGACCCGCCGGAGGGGGGTGCACTGTGATCGAGAACCGGGCGCCGCGGTGGTTCCGGGCGCGGTACTGCCTGCTGCTCACCGTCCTGTCCTGGACGGCAAGCGCACTGGCCCTCGTCCCCGCCGACGCGGCCGAGCGCCGGCTCGCCCGCTGCCTGGACAGCCCGGGCGTGCCGATGTGGGCGATGGTGCTCGCGGTCGCCGGGATCGCGCTGAACATCGCCACGATCGGCTGGGCGGCCGCACAACTCGTCGTGGTGCTGCGCCGCGAGCACCGGCGGGTCAGCACCGGGCACGCCGTACTGGCGGTGGTGCTGCCGCTGTCGCTGCTGGCCGTGGTGCTGCAACTGCTGGTACTGGCTGCCGTCCACGACGGGCTGGGACCGCACCCGAGCCCCTGCTTCGGCTCCGCCCCGCTGCTGCCCGGCGCTCAGTAGCCGCAGGTGAAGCGCTCGCCGTGGTGGCGGGGCGTCTCCAGTTCGTCCACCAGGGCGGTCGCGAAGTCCGGCAGGGAGATGGTGGACAGGCCGTCCGGGGTGGCGACCAGTTCGTCGGTGGCGGTGCGGTAGGCGCCGGTGCGCTCGCCCGGCAGCAGGCTCTGCGGCGGGCTGAGCACCGTCCAGTCCAGGTCGCTGACGGTGCGCAGGTACTCCAGCGCGCGACCGTGCGCCCGCATCACCTCCAGCTGGCGCGGCGTCACCGACGGATCGTCCCACAGCCGGGTGCCGGCCGGGGTGGTCAGGCTGCCGGCGCTGCCGACAACCAGCAACCTCGGTGCCCGATCGGCGAGTTGACGCAGCCCCGCGACCAGCGCGTGCGCGGCCGGTTCGATCAGCCGCCCCCGGCCCGGACCGTCCCCGCCGCCGACCGCGCTCACCAGTACCTCGGCCGCCGCCGCGACCCGCGCCACATCCGCCGGGTCCAGCACGTCCCCGCGCTCCACGCTGATCGCCAGCCCCTGGTACTCCTCCGGCCGCCGCACCACCGCCGTCACCTGATGCCCCCGCGCCAGCGCCTCGGTCACCACGCACCGACCGATCTCCCCGTTGGCCCCGACCACCACCACCCGCATACCCGACCAGCCTCCCGCTCCACCAGCCCGACCCCCCATCAGACCACGACGCCGGCCACCCGACCGGCAACGAAACCCGCTGCGCAAACCGCTGCGCAAACCGCTGCGCGGGGCCGGGAGCGGGGGCAGGAGCGGGGCCGGGAGCGGGGCGGGGCGGGGGCGCAAACCGCTGCCCGGGGCTGGGAACGGGAGCAGGGGCAGCAGCGGGGGCGGGAGCGGGAGTGGGGACGCAAACCGCTGCCCGGGGCCGGAAACGGGGGCGGGAGCGGGGACGCAAACCGCTGCCCCGGGCCGGAAACCGGGGCGGGAGCGGGGGTGCCGACCGCTCCGCCGGGCAGCAGCGGGAATCCGTCGCGCCCGCAGGGCCCGCGGGGCCACGGGCGGCGCGCATGGGGGATGGCGCGCCGAGTTGCACGCGGGCCCCGCCGAGGAGCCGCCCCGCCTGCGCCCGGCTGTCGGCGCCGAAGCCCACTCGCTGCGCGGGCCGGTGCGGTCGGGGGTGGCGGGGTAGGAGTGTGGGCACCGGACGGCGAGAGGGGTGGCGGGTGGACGGGCTGGTGGCGGATCTGGTGGCCGAGGGGGCGGAACTGGACTCCCTGGTGGCGGAGTTGGGGGCGGCAGGGTGGGAAGTGGGGACACCGGCGGCGGGGTGGACGGTGGCGCACCAGGTGTCGCATCTGGCGTGGACGGACCGGTGGACGCTGCTCGCGGCGCGGGACCCGGAGGGGTTCGCGGCCGCGCTGGAGCGGGAGTTCGCGGACGGGATGGCGGCGGTGGACCAGGGGGCGGCGGAGGGGGTCGGCGAGGAGCCGGCCGCGTTGCTGGAGCGCTGGCGCGCGGGCCGGGCCGAGGTGGCCCGGGTGCTGGCGAAGGTGCCGGAGGACGTGCGGTTGCCGTGGTTCGGGCCGCCGATGAAGGCCCGGTCGATGCTGACGGCCCGGTTGATGGAGACCTGGGCGCACGGGCAGGACGTCGCGGACGCGCTCGGCGTGGACCGCACCCCCACCGACCGTCTGCGGCACATCGCCCATCTGGGCGTCCGCACCGTCGGCTTCGCGTTCGCCGCGCACGGCCTGCCCGCCCCCACCGACCCGATCCGCTTCGAACTCCGCTCCCCCGGGGGCCAGTTGTGGACGTGGGGCGAGGAGGACGCCGACGACCGGGTGTCCGGCCCGGCGCTGGACTTCTGCCTGCTGGTCACCCAACGCCGTCACCGCGACGACCTCGCCCTGACCGTCGAGGGCGACATCGCCCGTGCCTGGCTGCCGTACGCCCAGGCGTTCGCGGGGCCGCCCGGCGAGGGGCGCGAACCGCTGCGGTGAGGCCGACTCGACGGCTGGTCAGTTCCCTTCGAGGCAGGCCGGCCCACCGGGCGTCGATGTGTAACTGCCCGAACCGCTGACCGTGAGCAGATCGATGTTGTGCGAGCCGCCGGGGCCGTAACCGAGCTCGGTGATGCGCCGGCACAGGGCCCGAGCCTGGTCCCGGGTGGTGTCGTCCGCGACGTGGACCTGGACGGTGTACGAAGCGCGGCCGGTGACGGACGTCTCGGCCGGCATGGAGGAGTAGGTGCCGTCGGCAACGTGCGGCAGGCAACGAATCTCGTCCGGGAGCGGGCCCGACCAGCCGCCCATCCAGCTCTCGGTGGGGCTGGGCGCCACGCTGCAGGCGGGCCCGGGCCCGATCGGGCACACACCGTACCGGTGCCGGCAAACGCTTTCCGAAGCCGGTCCGGAGATCGCTGCCGGACCGTCAGACACCGCCGGGGCCCGACGCGGCAACCGGTCAGGGCCGGCAGGCGGGCAGGCCGGGCAGCGACCTGTAGGTGGCGGGTCCTCTGACGGTGAGCACGTCGATGTGGTGCTCGCCGCCGGGGGTGTACCCGAGTGCGGTGATGCGCAGGCACAGGGCCCGGGTCTGGTCGCGGGTGGTGCCGTCCGTGACGTCGACCGTCAGGGTGGTCGCGCCTGGGCGGGTTGAGGAGATGCCGGTCGGCAGGTAGGAGTAGATGCCCCCGAGCACGTGCGGCAGGCAGCGGATCTCGTCCGGGAGCGGGCCCGACCAGCCGCCCTCCGCGCTCATGGTGGGGCTGGGTTCGGCGCCGCAGGCGGGCCCGGGAGCGGCAGTGCCGACGGGGGCGGCCTGCTGCTTGTCGGCGGTGCAGCCGGTGACGGCGAGAGCGGCTGCGGCGAGGGTGACGGCGAGACGCCCGGACATGGCCTCTCCTCCTCAGTCGGGGTACACACCGTACCGGCGTCGATGAGCGCGCACAGCAGGTCGAGAAGACCTGACGTGGCGTCAAATGCCAAGCCGCAGTGGCGAGATGCGCGTCGCGACCAGATTCGTCGCGCCCTGGGTGCGTTCGACGGTGCCGTGGATGAGCAGGCCGGCGCGTTCCAGGACGGTGCGGCGGTGGGCCTCCCACACGGGGCGGTTGCAGATGACGTTGATCAGGCCGGTCTCGTCCTCCAGGCTGAGGAAGAGGACGCCGCCGGCGGTGGGTGGGCGTTGGCGGTGGGTGACCAGGGCGCCGATCACCACGGGGGTGCCGGGCGGGACGTGCTGGAGCTGGGCGGCGGTGACGGCGCCGGAGCGGTGCAGGGCCTCGCGCAGGTGTTGGACGGGGTGGCTGGTGGCGGAGCTGCCGGTGGCCCACAGGTCGGCGATGGTCTCCTCGACGGGGGTCATCGCGGGCAGTGGCGGGGCGTCGGCGCCGGGGAGGGTGCCGGGCAGTGAGTCGGGGTCGGTGGCGGCGTACAGGCCGGCCGACCAGAGGGCCTGGCGGCGGCTCAGTCCGAAGCAGGAGAACGCGCCGGCGGTGGCGAGGGCCTCCATGATCGGCCTGGGCAGGGCGGTGCGGCGGGCGAAGTCCTCCAGGTCGGTGTAGGGGCGCCCGGCGGCGATGGTCTCGGCCTGGGCCTGGCCGAGGCCGCGGACCGAGGTGAGGCCGAGCCGGATCGCGGCCTGCGGGGTCCCGGCCGTGAGGGGATGCGGGTAGGACGGGTGCCGCCCGGGTTCCAGGGTGGGGCCGGGGGCGCTGACCGCGACGTCCACCGCGCGCACCCGTACGCCGTGCCGGCGGACGTCGGTGATCAGGCTGAGCGGGGAGTAGAAGCCCATCGGCTGGTTGGCGAGCAGCGCGCAGGTGAACGCCGCCGGGTGGTGGTACTTGAGCCAGGCGCTGGCCCACACCAGGTAGGCGAAGCTGATCGCGTGCGACTCGGGGAAGCCGTAGCTGGAGAAGGCCTCGATCTTGGTGTAGACGTCCTCGGCGGTCTCCGGCGGGATGCCGCGTGCGGCCATGCCTTCCAGCAGGCGGCCGCGCAGCACGGCGACGCGTTCCAGGGAGCGTTTGGCGCCCATCGCCTGCCGGAGCCGGTCGGCCTCGTCGGGGCTGAATCCGGCGCAGTCGATGGCGAGTTGCATCATCTGTTCCTGGAACAGCGGGACGCCGAGGGTCTTGGCGAGGGCGCGTTCCATGCTGGGGTGCGGGATCTCGACGGGTTCGACGCCGTCGCGGCGGCGCAGGTAGGGGTGGACGGAGCCGCCCTGGATCGGGCCGGGGCGGATCAGTGCGACCTCGACCACCAGGTCGTAGAAGTGCTGGGGTTTGAGCCGGGGCAGGGTGGCCATCTGGGCGCGCGACTCGACCTGGAACACGCCGACGGTGTCGGCCCGGCAGAGCATCTCGTAGACCTTGGGGTCGTGTTTGGGGATGGTGGCGAGGTCGAGCCGCTCGCTGTAGTGCTGTTCGATCAGGTCGCAGGCGTCGTGCAGGGCGGCGAGCATGCCGAGGCCGAGCAGGTCGATCTTGACGAGTCCGGCGCCGGCGGTGGAGTCCTTGTCCCACTGGAGGACGGAGCGGCCGGGCATCCGGGCCCATTCGGTGGGGCAGATCTCGCCGACGGGTTCCCGGGTGAGCACCATGCCGCCGGAGTGGATGCCCAAGTGGCGTGGCAGGCCGTGGAGTTGGCTGCCGAGGTCGAGGACGTCGGCGGGGATCACGGCGTCGTCCTGGACGGTGCCGTGGAACTCGACCTGCCGGGTGAAGGCGTCCACCTGCTCGGACGGGTAGCCGAGCGCCCGCGCGGCGTCGCGCAGCGCGAGCCGGGGCCGGTAGGTGATGACGTTGGCGACCTGGGCGGCGTGGGCGCGGCCGTAGCGCCCGTACACGTACTGGATGACCTCCTCGCGGCGACGGTTCTCGATGTCGAGGTCGATGTCGGGCGGCCCGTCGCGGGCCACGCTGAGGAAGCGTTCGAACAGCAGGCCGTAGTGGACGGGATCGACGGCGGTGATGCCGAGGGCGTAGCAGACGGCGGAGTTGGCGGCGGAGCCGCGGCCCTGGCACCAGATGTTCTCGCGGCGGCAGAAGTCGACGATGTCGTGGACGATCAGGAAGTACCCGGCGAGGTCGCGGGTCTCGATCACGTCGAGTTCGCGGGCGAGTTGGCGGCGGGCCTTGTCGTTGCCGGGGCCGAAGCGCCGCGGTCCGGCCTCGGCGACCAGGGCGCGCAGATGGCTGCTCTCGGTGCGGCCGTCGGGGACGGGGTAGCCGGGCAGTCGCGGGTCGAGGGTGGAGAAGTCGAAGGCGCAGGCCCGGGCGAGGTCGACGGTGGCCTGCTGGACGCCGGGGAACCTGCGCAGCCGGTTCGCCATCTCCCGCCCGGAGCGCAGGTGCGCGGTGCCGGCGGCCATGGTGTACGGGGCGGCCTGCTCCAGGGTGCGGCGTTCGTGCAGGGCGGCCAGGGTCTGGGCGAGCCGGCCCTGCGCGGGCGCGGCGTGGTGGACGTTGTTGGTGGCGACCAGCGGCAGCGCGGTGCGGGCGGCGAGGGCGGCGAGGCGGTCGTTGCGCAGGTCGTCGCCGGGCAGCCGGTGGTCGGTCAGTTCGACGTACACGTTCTGCGGCCCGAACGCCTCGGTGAGGGTGCGGAGTTGCTGTTCGGCGGCGTCCTCGCCGGCGGTCTCCAGGGCGTGCCGGACCCGGCCGCGACGGCAGCCGGAGAGCACCGCCCAGTGGCCGTGGTGGGCGTCGGCGAGCTCCTCGAACGCGTAGCGCGGGTTGTTCTTGGCGCCGCCGCGCAGTTGGGCAGCGCTGATCGCGGCGGACAGCCGCCGGTAGCCCTCCGGGTCGCGGGCCAGCACCAGCAGGTGGTCCTCCGGGCCGAGGGTGAGTTCGGCGCCGAACACGGTGCGGATGCCGGTGCCCTTGGCGGCCTCGGCCAGCCGGACCGCCCCGTAGAACCCGTCGTGGTCGGTGATCGCCACCGTCTCGATTCCCAACGCGACTGCCTCGTCGAGCAGTTGCTCCGGGTCGCTGGCGCCGTCGAGGAAGCTGAACGCCGAATGGACGTGCAGCTCGGCCCACGGGACGGTGCCCTTCGGCGGCGCGGGCCGGAGGCGTTCGGGCTCCTCGGGGGCGTGCGGGACGGGGGTGCCCGCGCCGGACATCCGGCGCTGCAGCTCCGTCCAGGGGAGCGAGGGGTGGCTGGTGAATCCCATCGCGGGTGGTGCTCCGGTCTCGGGGTGGTCGGTGCGGGCGCTCCCCCCGAGCGCGCATGATCTGATGCCTCGTCAACTTCGTTCAGTCGTATGCTCCTTCGACGTACCAGCGGCCGCCCTCCACGGTGAGCAGCAGGGCGCGGCCGCCCTCCACCGCGACCTGGAACCTGGCCCGGCGGCGGGCGGTGCGCGGGTCCCACCAGCGTTCGACGGCCGGCCACGGGCCGGTCCAGCCGAGCACTTCGAGGGTGCGTCCGTGCAGCTCGACCCGGTCCGGCGGGGCGGACACCTCGGCGCGGCCGTCCACCGCGACGGGCTGCCCGTCGCGGTCCAGCACCAGCACCGGCACCGGGTCGGGCGGCACCACGGACGGCGACGGGTCGGCGAGCCGGCCCGGCCAGGGCGCGTCCGCTTTTGTGCTCTCGCGGAGTTCGGCGCTCTCGCGGAGTTCCGCCTCGTCCCACGGCAGTCGCGCCTGCTGCTCGCCGGGGGCCCGGCCGCCCTCGGGGGCGCCGCGCCGCAGCCCGGCGTAGCCCAGCAGCGACTGCACCCGGGCCACCGCCCGCTCCACCCGGTCCTCCGCGACCGCCTCGCCCCACAGCGCCAACTGCCGTCCCCGGTCCGGGAACAGGCCGTCCGGGACGAGACGCAGCGCGGTGAACGCGCCGTCCGCATCGGTGAAGGTGCCGGTGGACTGCCAGGCGTTCAACTGCCAGCGGATCCGCTCGGCGAGAGCTGCCGCCGTCAGCCGTCCCTCGTGCTGCCACAGCCGGGCGACGGTACGGCCGCCCTCGCAGGACACCTCGACCGCCACGCGCTGGCAGGCCAGGCCGACCTCGGCCAGCCGGGCATGCAGACGCTCCGCGAGGGTGCGGCCGACGAACACCAGGGGCTCCGCCAACTCCTCGGGCGGGTCGAAGAGTTGCTCGACCGCGAGGTCCAGGCCCTGGTCCTTGGGGGCCAGCGGGCGCGGGTCCAGCCCACGGGCCTGCCGGTGCGCGGCGCTCCCGGTCGGGCCGAACCGGTTCGCCACCACGTCCGCGGCCAACTCCGCGAACGCCCCCACCGTCTCCACGCCCAGCCGGTGCAACAGCTCCGCCAACTCCGGCTCGCCCAGCGTCGACACCGGGTACGGCGCGAGGAACTCCGGCGTCCGCCCGGCCGGCACCAGCAGCTCCGCGCGGGCCGCCAGCACGGCGGCGAACAGGCCGTCGGCGACACCGAGAAGGCCGCGAGGGGGTTCCGGCTGCGGTTGTGGCTGCGGCTGCGGCTGTGGCTGCGATGGTGGTTCCGGCGCGGGCTTCGGGGCGGGCTTCGGGGCGGGCTTCGGGGCGGCGGGGGTGACCAGGGCGAGCGGGGCGGGGGCGTGCGGCGGGGTGGGCTCGGCGGAGCCGCCATCGATCACCGTGAGCGGGGGACGCGAAGCCTCCTGCTCGGTGAACACCTCGTTCACCCAAGCGGGTTCGGTCTCGTCGGTCAGCTCGTCGGTGGGCTCCTCCGGCACGGTGACCGGCCAGGTCAGGGCCAGGACGGCGGCAACCGCGTCCCGGATCCCGACCGTGAGCGCCTCCTCGCCGCCGAAGTACCGGGCCGGGCCCTTCACCGGGATCGCACACAGCCCCGGCCGGAGCACCTCCACCCGCGGCGTGAACGCCTCCACCGCCGCGACCACCGGCTCGAACCGGCGCGCCTCCGCCTCCTCGTCCCGCTCACGCAGCCGCAACTCCGGGCAGAACCGCTGCGCCAACCGCAACGACTGCCCACGGCGAACCCCCGCCGCCCGGGCCGTCTCCGAGGACGCCAGCACCCGGCCGCCCTCCACCACCGCCACCGCCCCCGCATCCCCGCCCACCGGCGCGGTCGCGACCAACGGCCAGTCCGGACACCACACCACCAGCACCCGCTGCGCCGCCGGCCCCCACCCCGCACCCCCCTCCCGCGCGGTACCCCACAACGGCCCGCCGCCACCACGGCTCACGGACGACGCCGGCTTACGAATCGGATTGGGGTGCTTCATGGCTGGTCACTCGGAGAGAATCGGCGGAACGGAGAACGGGATCAGCGAACGGTCAGGAACACCCCCAAAGCCGGGGGCACCCGCCTGCACCACAGTCCGGACCCGAGGGACCGCAACGGCGGAGACGGCGGCCCAAGACGGCGAAAACGCCGCCGGCACCCCACCCAGCCCACCGCACGGCGACCGCCGGGCCCGCAGGCAAGGGACAGGGCGACGCAACGAGGACCGCAGGCCGGGGCTGCAAGCGCGTGCGCGCGGCGGCGGGCCGAAACGGCGAAGCGCCCGGACCGTCGGGTGACCGACCACCACAACCCACCCAGCTCGCCGTACGACGATCGCCAGGCCGACAGGCAAAGGCCAGGGGGACGCAACAGGCACCGCAGGCCGGAGCCGAAAGCGCGTGCCCGCGACGGCGGGCCGGGACGGCGAAGCGCCATCGGCGACCCGCCCGGACCGCCCGGCGACCAACCACCACAACCCACCCAGCCCCCGGCACCGCCCAACTCGCCGCACGACGACCGCCGGACCGGCAGGCAAGAGACGGGGCGTCGCAGCCGGGCCGAAAGCGCATGCCTGCGGCGGCGAAGCGCCGTCGGCGACGTGGTGACCACCCAGGCTCGTTCGCCGCGAACCCGCTCGCCCGTGGCACCCGGCGGAGCCGCCCGCGTGACCACCGGGTCGGCGAACCGGGGCCGAACGGCAGCGACGGAAAAGACAGGTCGGCGCCGGGTGAAACCGTTGACACCGTGGGCCGTCGTTGCCGAAACCGAACAGCCACGGCAGGCCGGGAGGGTGCGGGCCGGACCGGCTGGGTGTCGGTGGAGGGAGCGGAGCCGAAGGGAGGCGCATCTCAGACCGCCTCCAGGGCGGGCCGGGTGAGTGCGGGTTCGGCGGGGGCGAGGGGGCGGGCGGTGCCGGTGGCGTCGGGGAGCCAGAGGTGGGCGGTGCGGGGGCGGGTGGCGGTGCCGCGGCCTTCGGCGACGGCTTCGACCTGGCGGCCGGTGAGTTGGCCGTGGCCGTCGCCGAGGCCGAACCAGCGGCCGGTGCGGATGCTGAGGCGTTGGGTGGCGCCGGGCCAGGGGCCGGCGACCAGCAGGGCGCAGCGGGTGCGGCGCAGGACGGCGGTGAGGCGGGCGGCGAGGGTGGGGGCGACCGGGCCGGTGGGGCGCAGCAGGATCAGGCCGACGGCGCCGGCGAGGGCGGCGACCACGTCGGGCCAGTGCGGTCCGGGGTGGTCGGCGAGCAGCAGGCGGCGCAGGTCGTAGCCGTAGCCGACGGCGGCGGCCAGTCCGAGTTCGGGGAGTCCGACGGCGGCGGCCCAGGCGGCGTCGCCGGTCTGTTCGGTGAAGGCGCCGGCGCCGAGGGCGAGCAGCAGTCCGGTGTCGCCGGTGACGGAGACGGCGGTGCCGGGGCGCAGTCCGCCGCCGGGGAGCAGTGGGGCGAGGGCGGGGAGGACGGGCAGCAGTTCGGGTTCGGCGATGGTCGGCGTCGGCAGGGCGGGGGCCGGAATGCCGGGCCGCAGCGGGACGACGACCGTTCGATCGCGTTCGAGCGTTCGAGCACGGTCGGCCGCCCGAGCGGGGGCAAAGTGGGCGAAATCGCCCGTCCCGGACGGGTCGATCGATTCTGGTTCGAACGTGTGCACGACTCCAGCATCGAACACTCGTTCGTAAATATTCAAGTCCGGGAATCTGACTGAGCTGCAGAAACACCCGCCCGGCAACCCTCGGTGACCACCCACGCCAAGGTCCGGCCGGGGTTCAGCGGACGCCGCTCGGGCGGAACTGGATGCTGATCCGCGGGCCGACCGCGCCGGTGCTCTTCGGGATGGCGTGCTCCCAGGTGCGCTGGCAGGAGCCGCCCATCACCAGCAGGTCGCCGTGTCCGAGCGAGCGGCGCACCGTCGGGCCGCCGCCGGCCAGGGGGCGCAGCAGCAGGGGGCGGGCCTGGCCGACCGAGAGGATGGCGACCATGGTGTCCTCGCGGTCGCCGCGGCCGATCCGGTCGCCGTGCCAGGCGACGCTGTCCCGGCCGTCGCGGTAGAGGCAGAGCCCGGCGGTGGCGAACGGTTCGCCGAGCTCCGTCCGGTAGTGGGCGCCGAGCGCGTCCCGGGCCTCGGCGAGGACGGGGTCGGGCAGCGTGGCGCCCTCACGGTAGAAGGCCAGCAGCCGGGGCACGTCCACCACCCGCTCGTACATCTCGCGTCGTTCCGCCCGCCACGGCACCCCGTCCACCAGGCGTTCGAACAGCGCGTCGGCGCCGCTCAGCCAGCCGGGCAGTACGTCGATCCACGCCCCGTGGCTCAGCACCGTCCGTTCGATCCCGGCGAGTGGGCCGAGGGCGGGTTCCGCCTCCGGGCCGCCGGTGTCGAACAGCGAACCCTGCAGCTGGTACGTCATGCCGTCCAGCGTACGCTCCGTTCGAACGTTCGTACGATAGTCGGAGAAGGCGAGGCCGCTGACCGGTTCGGTGCGCCGTCGGAGCGATTTTGACCGTTTGACCTAAATTGCCCGTTTATGAGAGAGAATCGCGGGATCAGTCGTCGTCTGATCCTCAAAACTGTCGCCGGTCTCGCGGCGGCGTCCCACGGGATCCTGACCGCCCAGCGCGCCACGGCTGCGGCCTCGACGTGCTTTCCGCAGCCGGAGGTGTCGGCCCGGGCGGCCGACCCGGCGCCGCAGATCGTCGAACAGACCCTGGACGTCCGCTTCACGGAGCTCTCCGTACCGGGCTACGGCCAGGTCACCACCCGCACCTACAACGGGACGATCCCGGGCCCGACCCTGCGCGTGCGCGGCGGGGACACCCTGCGGCTCACACACATCAACGGCCTGCCGCCCAACCGGCCCTTCCACGGCGACCACAACACGCCGCACCACGCCAACAGCTTCAACCTGCACACCCACGGGATGCACGTCTCCCCGTCCGGGCCCGCCGACAACATCCAGCGGGTGTTCGCGCCGCGCACCGCCACCGAAGTGGCCCTCGGCGCAGCGGAACCGCGGTACACGAGCACCATCCACATCCCGGCCGACCACCCCGCCGGCACCTACTGGTACCACCCGCACCTGCACGGAGCCACCGCCGAACAGATCGTCGGAGGAATGGCCGGGGTGATCATCGTCGAGGGCGACATCGACGAGGTGCCGGAGATCGAGGCGGCCGAGGACATCGTCGTCTGCATCAGCGAGCTCAAGTTCGACGACGGCGAAGTCCCCGCCTTCACCTCGGGCAACTGGGTGACCGACATTCCGTCCACCTTCGCCGTCAACGGCGCCGTCAACCCGACCATCACGCTGCGCCAGGGCGAGGTCCAGCGCTGGCGGCTGGTCGCCGCGACCGCCTTCACCGGCCTGCACCTGCGGATCTCCGGGGAGTGCGAAGACCTGACGATGCACCAGATCGCCCAGGACGGCATCAGCTTCGCCGCGCCGGTCGCCCACGACGTGGTGCACCTGGCCATGGGCAACCGCGCCGACGTCCTGGTCCGCGGCGACAGGCCCGGCCAGTACCGGCTGCTGGCCGACGGAGTGCCCGAGCCGCTGATGACGGTCGAGGTCGCGGATGAGCCCGTCGAACCGCCGATGGAACTGCCGACCTCCCTACCCCTCGGCAGGCCGTTCCTCGACGAGAACGACATCACCGACCCCGACGCCGACCGCGAGGTGATCTTCCACGTGGACCCGCGGGTCCTCCCCGGCGCCTTCCCCAACGCCTACCGCATGCTGGGCAGCAACCCCACACCCCCGGCCGACCCCGACGGCGACCTCCGCCGCGACCCCGCCTACGGCCGCTTCGACCCCCACTACGTCAACCACACCCTGCGCCTGGGCACCGTCGAACGCTGGACCGTCCGCACCGACGAAACCCTGCCCGCTCACGCCCACCCCTTCCACCTGCACACCAACCAGATCCTCGTCACCCACCGCAACGGCGAACAACTCGACCCCCCGGTCTGGCACGACACCGTCGCCCTGGCCGGCGGCACCCCCGGCGACTCCGTCACCTTCCTGGTCAAGTACGCCGACTTCACCGGCCACGCCGTCGCCCACTGCCACCAGCTCCACCACGAGGACCTCGGCATGATGCAGACCGTCCACTACGTCGAGGCGTGAGCCGCCGGTCCAACAGGACGCGCACCGGCAGTTGATCGGCCGTCAGCAGGCCTGGCCCCGGCGTCAGAGCTGTTCGAAGTAGAAGCTGCGGATGAAGCAGTCCCGGGGCTGGCCGATCGCGAACAGCACGCAGTCGGTGACGGACTGGGCGGTGAGTACGTCGTCGGCGGTGCGGGAGGCGGTGTCCCAGGCGGGGGCGAGGGGGTCGGCGTCGTCGAAGTCCGGAGGGTAGAGGGCGATCACCCGGATGCCCTCGGGGCGCAGGCGGGCGGAGAGGACGTCGGAGAAACCGGACTGGGCGGCCTTGGCGGCGTAGTAGGCGGGGTGCGAGGCAGAACGGTGGTTGCGCAGTTCGCCGACCGAGGAGACCAGGTTGACCACGTCGGCGGCGGACGAGGCGCGCAGCAGGGGCAGCAGATGACGGGTGATCAGGACGGTGCCGGTGGCGCCGGAGGCGATGGTGTCGGCGATCGCGTCGTCGTCGGCGTCCAGCAGGTCGGCGCCGTGCAGGTAGCGGGCCCCGTTGTTGACCAGGACGTCGACCCGGTCGGTGCGGGACGCGACCTCGGCGGCGAAGGCCCGCACCGAGGCGGGGTCGGAGATGTCGCAGGCCAGGCCCTCCGCCTTCGCCCCGCTGTCGGCGGCGATCTCCTCGGCCGTCCGCTCGGCCGCGTCCAGCCCGCGTGCCGACACCAGGACCCGCGCCCCCAGTCGCCCGGCCCGGATGGCGAGTGCCCGGCCGGTGCCGCGGCCCGCGCCGGTGATGACCACGGTGCGGCCGGTGAGATCCATGAGCTGACCCTTCGTCCACTTCCCAGTACTGAAGGAAGAATAGGACTGTTGATCGAGAAGGGGGGCGCAATGGCCGGGCGGGGTGCGACAGTCGCGGCGGGGTGCGAGTGCGGGGCCGAGGCGCGGCAGGACGTCGGGCAGGCGGTGATGGGTCCAGGTCCGGTCGCGGGGGCGCCAACTCCCCTGCGGGGCTCACCTCTTGGGACGAATGGCGGCGACCCGGGCGGTCAGGGTGGCGGCGGGGCCTGAGGGCAGCGAGCCGTTGTCGGCAATCCCCCGGCGCAGGGCCGGCCGGATGGTTGGATCAAGGCGGCGGTGTCGCCACGGGCGCCGCCGGACGGAGGGACGAGGACGATGAGCGGCACCGAGCGGGCGGGCAAGCAGGCGGAGGGGCGGCACCTGGCGGACAGTCACGATCTGATCCGGGTGCACGGGGCGCGGGTGAACAATCTGAAGGACGTCAGCGTCGAACTGCCCAAGCGCAGGCTGACGGTGTTCACCGGGGTGTCCGGTTCGGGAAAGAGTTCGCTGGTGTTCGGCACTGTCGCGGCGGAGTCGCAGCGGCTGATCAACGAGACGTACAGCGCGTTCGTGCAGGGGTTCATGCCGACGCTGTCCCGTCCCGAGGTGGATGTGCTGGACGGCCTGACCACGGCGATCATCGTGGACCAGCAGCGGATGGGCGCCGCCCCGCGCTCGACCGTCGGCACCGCGACGGACGCCAACGCGATGCTGCGCATTCTGTTCAGCCGGCTCGGCGACCCGTTCATCGGGCCGCCGCCCGCGTTCTCCTTCAACGTGCCGACGGTGCACGGCTCCGGGGCGATCACGGTGGAGCGCGGCAAGGGCGCGAAGGCCGAGAAGCGGACGTACTCGCGGGCGGGCGGGATGTGCCCGCGCTGCGAGGGGCGGGGCAGCGTCTCGGACATCGACCTGGGGCAGCTGTACGACGACGGGTTGTCGCTGAACGAGGGCGCGCTGACCATCCCCGGGTACAAGCCGGGCGGCTGGAACTACCGGCTGTACACCGAGTCCGGGCTGATCGATCCGGACAAGCCGATCCGCACGTACACCGAGAAGGAGCTGCACGACTTCCTGTACCTGGAGCCGACCAGGATGAAGATCGCGGGCATCAACATGACCTACGAGGGTCTGGTGCTGCGGATCCAGAAGTCGATGCTCAGCAAGGACCGGGCCGCCCTCCAGCCGCACATCCGGGAGTTCGTGGACCGGGCCGTCACCTTCACCACCTGCCCGGACTGCGAGGGCACCCGGCTGAGCGCCGCCGCCCGGTCCTCGAAGATCAAGGGCCTCTCGATCGCCGACGCGTGCGCACTTCAGATCAGTGATCTCGCCGGCTGGGTACGGGAGTTGGACGAGCCGTCGGTGGGGCCGCTGCTGGCCTCGCTGCGGCAGGTGCTGGACTCGTTCACCGAGATCGGCCTCGGCTACCTCTCGCTCGACCGCCCGGCCGGCACGCTCTCGGGCGGCGAGGCGCAGCGGGTGAAGATGATCCGGCACCTGGGATCCTCGCTGACCGACGTCACGTACGTCTTCGACGAGCCGACCACCGGCCTGCACCCGCACGACATCCGGCGGATGAACGACCTGCTGCTGCGGCTGCGCGACAAGGGCAACACGGTGCTGGTGGTGGAGCACAAGCCGGAGACCATCGCGATCGCCGACCACGTGGTGGACCTCGGCCCGGGCGCGGGTTCGGCGGGCGGCACGGTCTGCTTCGAGGGCAGCGTGGACGGGCTGCGCACCAGCGACACCATCACCGGTCGGCACTTCGACGACCGGGCCGCGCTCAAGCCCGAAGTCCGCACCCCCACCGGCGTGTTGGAGATCCGCGGGGCGAGCGCGCACAACCTGCGCGAGGTGGACGTGGACGTACCGCTGGGCGTGCTGACGGTGGTCACCGGCGTGGCGGGCTCCGGAAAGAGCTCGCTGGTGCACGGCTCGCTGGTCAGCGGCGCGGCGCTGAAGGGCGGCGTACCGGAGGGCGTGGTGGCGATCGACCAGAGCCCGATCCGCGGGTCGCGGCGATCGAACCCGGCGACCTACTCCGGCCTGCTGGAGCCGATCCGCAAGGCCTTCGCCAAGGCGAACGGGGTGAAGCCGGCCCTGTTCAGCGCCAACTCCGAAGGCGCCTGCCCGACGTGCAACGGCGCCGGGGTGGTGTACACCGACCTGGCGATGATGGCCACGGTGGCGACGGTCTGCGAGGAGTGCGAGGGCAAGCGCTTCCAGGCCGCGGTGCTGAAGTACCACCTCGGCGGCCGCGACATCGCCGAGGTACTGGCCATGTCCGTCGACGAGGCGGAGTCCTTCTTCTCCACCGGCGAGGCCCGCACCCCCGCCGCACACGCCGTCCTGAAGCGCCTCTTCGACGTCGGCCTCGGCTACCTGACGCTCGGCCAGCCGCTCACCACCCTCTCCGGCGGCGAACGCCAGCGCCTGAAGCTGGCCGCGCAGATGGCCGAGAAGGGCGGCATCTACGTCCTGGACGAACCCACCGCCGGCCTGCACCTCGCCGACGTGGAGCAACTCCTCGGCCTGCTCGACCGGTTGGTCGACTCCGGCAAGTCCGTCATCGTGGTCGAGCACCACCAGGCCGTGATGGCCCACGCCGACTGGATCATCGACCTCGGCCCCGGCGCCGGCCACGACGGCGGCCGCATCGTCTTCCAGGGCACCCCCGCCGCCCTGATCGCCGACCGCACCACCCTCACCGGCCGGCACCTCGCGGAGTACGTCGGCGTCGGCGCGTAGCAGCGCGATATCCGCACGACACGGCGCCCGCTCCGATCAATCCACCTGGTGTTCGCGGGCCCAGGCGCAGGCTGTGTCCAGGACGCCGATCAGCGAGCGGCCCACCTCGGTCAGGGCGTACTCGACGTGCGGCGGGTTGCCGCCGTGGTCGGTGCGGGTCAGCCAGTGGTCGCGTTCCATCGCGCGCAGCGTCTCGGTGAGCACCTTCGGGTTGACGCCGCGCAGTCGGGCCTTGAGTTCGGTGAAGCGGTGCGGCCCGCCTTGAAGGCAACGCAGCACCGCGCCGGACCACTTGTCGCCGACCTGGATCGGCGAGCGGTGCGCGCACTCCCGGAGGTCGAACACGCCTGCCTCGTCAGGGATGGTCATGCGTACGACCATAGCCGCACCTCGGACCCGGTTCCGTTGCGGTAACCGGGGGTGCCCGTCCTACCGTCGGCGACGACACCGAACGCAGCAGGGCACCGAGGAGCAGCCATGAGCAGGATCGTGATTTTCGGCGCGGGCGGACGGGTCGGCCGGGCGGCGGTCGCGGAGGCCGTCCGACGCGGTCACGCCGTGACGGCGGTGGTCCGCGACCCGGCCAAGTACCCGGAACTGGAAGGGAGTTCGGGTGTGATGCTGGTGCGCGGCGACGCGACGGACGCGGACGCCGTCGCCCGGGTGGCCGCCGGCCACGACGCGGCGATCAACGCCTCGGTGCGGCTGGACGTCCCCTCCGAGAGCTACTTCACCGCCGCCGCACGGGCTCTGACGGCAGGTCTGAGGCGGGCGGGCGTCGGCCGACTGCTGGTGCTGGGCATCGCCACCACCTTGGAGACCGCGCCCGGGGTGCGCGTCATGGACGACCCTCAATTCCCCGAGCAGTACCGGACGTTCTCGCAGGGCCACGTCGCCGAGTTCGACCTCCTCACCGCCGAGGCCGGCGCCCTCGACTGGCTGATGGTCGTCCCGCCCATGGACCTCGCCGCCGACGCCCCCACCACCGGCCAGTACGTCACCGCCGTCGGCACCGTCACCGGCACCGGCCGCATCTCGCACGCCGACCTGGCCCTGGCCCTGCTGGACGAGATCGACACCCCGAAGCACCACGCCGCCCAACTCGCCGTCTCCCACTGACGATCCGCCACCCGGGTCGGGACTCTCACTGCGTTCACGTCGTCCGGAGGACCTGCTCGAACTCGGACCGGCGGCGCTCCTCGTGCCGGAACTCGCGCGGCGCACACCCGTAGGCTTCCCGGAAGGCCCGGCTGAAGTGGGCCTGGTGCCGGAATCCCCAGCGCGTGGCGATGTCGCGGATCGACAGTGCGGCGCTGACCCGCTCGGCGAGATCCCGCCGGGCGTGTTCCAGCCGACGGCTTCGGATCCAGCCGGCCACGCTGGTGCCGTCCTGCTGGAAGAGCCGGTGCAGGTAGCTGAGCGAGATGTGGTGTGCGGAGGCGACCGCTGCCGGGGCCAGGTCGACGTCGTGCAGGTTGCGGGTGATGAAGTCCTTGATCCTCAGCAGCAGGATCTCCGGTCCGCTGCCGGCCTCCGGGTCGTTCTCGAAGGCCGCGCAGAACAGGGCGGAGGCCACCCCGGTGATGATGGCCGAGAGGCGGGGGCCGTCCGCGGGCCGGTAGGTGTCCGCCTCGTGCGCCAGTTGACGCAGTATCTGGGCGAGCAGGGCCCCGTAGCCGCGATCGGCGGGCAGCAGGCGGACCGCCGGCCTGGCGACGCCACCGCGCGGCAGGGGCAGGCGGGCTCTGGGGATCTCCAGGGCGACGCAGGCGTGGAGTTCGCTGTCGCGGCCGGCCGCCCGCACGCCGACCGGGTGCGATGTGCTCAGCACGTACAGGCTGTTCGCGGGGCAGGTCGTCTCGGAGCCGGCATGGCTGACGTCCACGGATCCCGACAGTGGCAGGAAGATCCGCACGGCTTCCGGGTTCGCGGTGCGGAGGAGGCCAGGGGTGTGACGGCGCCGCCCCGAGGTGAAGGCCATGAACCGCACGACGAGCCCGTCCAGCCGGACGATCCGGTGTGTCTCCTCGAAGGTCCCCGCTTCGGTTCCCTGCGGCCGCACAGCAGCGGCGACGCATGGTCGTAAGAGCACGTACCCTCCTGCGGAAGCCGAATTTGGGCGTACACGACAAGCCTGTCCGTGACCCTATCGACCGTCAACAAAGGACGCTCCAAGGATGTGCGCCGGTCCGGACGCTCCAGAAAACTCAGTGGACTGTGCGCCAAAGACAGCGGACGGAGCGGAGCGGGAGGCTGATCCCCTCGATCCGCCGTGGACCGTTCGAGCGGGTCGGGACCCGTGAACCTTCCGTCCCAGGAGGAACCCATGTCCCTCAGCAGGACTCTCAAGGCACTCACCCTCTCTGCCGCGGCCGGTGCGGCACTACTGATGGTCCCCGCCAACGCCCACGCCGCCGGCTACACCCCGCAGTCGGTGTGCGGTTCCAGCTATGCCACGCTGGACAGCTTCAATCTGCCGGGCGGCACGTCGACGGTGTACCTGACGTACAGCAGCGCGACCGGCAACAACTGCGTCGCCACCATCAAGAACACCTACGTGGGCACCGCGACCCTGACCGGCGCCTTCCTGACCATCGGCACCAGCCCCAACTGGAAGGTGGACTCGGGCAATTACAAGTACTACGCCGCGACCTACCTGTACGCCCCCGGGCAGTGCGTCTCCTACGGCGGCCAGGACTACAACTCCAACGGCTGGTGGACCAAGGGTCCGTCCTGGTGCCACTGAGCACCTGTCCGGCCCGGTGCGACTGAGCACCCCGGCCCGTCCGGCCGGTTGATCCGGCCGACTGCCGGTACCGGTCTCCGGTACCCGCTCGTGCGGTTCGGTCCGGCTCCCGATCGGCGAGCCGGACCGGCCCGTCCGCCCCGCCGCCCTGACGCCGCTTCTCCGGCGCGGCAACCCCTCCGACCTGCGGATACCACCTAGGGTGGGCGCACCGTCGCAGCCGGAGAGCCCAGGAGGCCGGAGATGCCCGAAGCCGCCGTTCCCCCGCCGCCGCAGGTGTGGCCGACGCTGCGGGCGCGTGATGCCCGGGCGCTGATCGCGTTCCTGGTCGAGGCGTTCGGTTTCGAGGCGACCACGGTGTACGCGGACGGCGACCTGGTGGAGCACGCCGAACTGGCATGGCCGCTCGGCGGCGGCATCATGCTCGGCTCGGCGAAGGAGCCCACCGACGGCGGGGAGGACCCCTGGCCGCTGCGGCCCGGCACCTTCGGCGCGTACGTGGTCACCGACGATCCGGACGGCCTGTACCGGCGGGCGGTCGGCGCGGGTGCCGAGGTGACCGCCCCCCTGCACGACACCGACTACGGTTCACGGGACTTCACGGTGCGCGACCCGGAGGGCAACCGCTGGTCGTTCGGCACCTACCGGGGCGAGGCCCGCCACCACTGACGGCGTCGGCGCCCCCCGGCTCGACCGGCCGCTGAGCGACCGGACCCGGGGTTGGCCGGATCCTGTCATATTCCCGGAACCGTCCGGGCAGGGGTTGTAGCCTGGTGGGGTGCTTCTTCTTGTCAGCCGTCGCCACGTGGACCTGGTCCGCGTCACGAGCATGTCCTGTCGACGCTCCGGCTGATCAGCCCCCTCCGCATCCCCTGCCCGTAGCGGCCCACCGACTGCGCCGGGCACCGCCACCCCGGCACGTCCCGGCGCGACCCGCCGCAGCGGCCGGGCCGTTCCCCGTGGACGCGCACCCATGACGATGCAGCACCCCAGGCAGCACCCCACAACAACCCTCCCGGTCATCGACCTCTCGCTCGCCGACGGCGACGCCACCGCGCGGGCCCGGCTCCACCGGGAGCTGCGGGAGGCCGCGACCGGAGTCGGCTTCTTCCAGCTCGTCGGCCACGGCGTGACCGCCGCCGAGACCGCCGGCCTCGGCTCCGCGATGCGCGCCTTCTTCGCCCTCCCCGAGGCCGACCGGCTGGCCGTCAGCAACCTCAACTCCCCGCATTTCCGCGGCTACACCCGCACCGGGGACGAACGCACCGGCGGCAGCCGCGACTGGCGCGACCAGCTCGACATCGGCCCCGAACTGCCGCCGCACGTACCGGCGCCCGGCGAGCCCGCGTACTGGTGGCTGGAGGGGCCCAACCAGTGGCCCGCCGCGCTCCCGGAGCTGCGCACCGCCGCCCTGCACTGGATCGCCCGCCTCGACGGCGTCGCCCGCCGGCTGCTGCACGAGCTCCTCGCCTCGATCGGCGCCCGCCCGGACTTCTACGACGACGCCTTCGCCCCGCATCCCCACCTGCACCTGAAGCTGGTCCGCTACCCGGGCACCGCCCCCGACGGCGCCGCACAGGGCGTCGGCACGCACAAGGACTACGGCTTCATCACCCTGCTCCTGCAGGACACCGTCGGCGGCCTCCAGGTCGAACGCGCCGACGGCACCTTCCTCGACGTCCCCCCGCTGGACGGCGCCTTCGTGGTCAACCTCGGCGAACTCCTCGAAGTCGCCACCGACGGCTACCTCAAGGCCACCAGCCACCGCGTCCTGTCTCCCGCGGGCGCCCGTGAGCGCTTCTCCGTCCCGTTCTTCTACAACCCCCGCCTGGACGCCCACATCGCGCCACTCGACTTCCCGCACGCCCACCACGCCCCGGGCATCACCCAGGACCCGTCGAATCCCCTGCATGCAGACTTCGGCGAGAACGAATTGAAGGGATTCAGCCGCGCCCACCCGGAGGTCACCCGCCGCCACCACGCCGAACTCCTCCCCCTGGGCTGACCGGGGCACCGGCCCGTCCGCCCGGCGGGGCCATGGACCGCCGGGCGAGACCGGTGTCACACTGCTGGTGTCACAGTGGTACTGGTGCGAGGGCTGGGTTGCGATGGGTGGCGGGGAGCCGCGGTTCACGGTGGACGAGCTGGCTGCCCGGGCGGGGGTGACGGTCCGGACGCTGCGGTTCTACGGGGCGAAGGGGCTGCTGCCGCCGCCGGAGCTGGGGCCGCGGCGGGTGGGCCTGTACGGGGCTGAGCACCTGGGGCGGCTGGAGTTGATCGAGGAGTTGCAGCGGCAGGGTCTGACGCTGGCCGCGATCGACCGCTATCTCGCGCAACTGCCCTCGGACATCGGCGAGTTGGACCTAGCGATCCACCGGGCGCTGGTGGCGTCGTGGACGCCGGAGTCGGCCGAGGAGGCCAGCCGGGCGCAGTTGGAGCGCCGGACGGGGCGGGCGCTGTCGGACGCGGATCTGGATTCGCTCGCGGCGATGGGCGCGCTGCACCGCACCGGGGACCCGGACGTGTTCAAGGTGGAGCCGGGGCTGCTGCCGCTGGGCGTGCGGGTGCTGGACGTGCCGATCCCGCTGGAGACGCTGGTGGCGGCCCGGGCGGTGGTGCGGCTGCACAGCCAGGCGACGGCGCACGATCTGCACCGGCTGTTCCGGGACACCGTGTGGCGCCCGTACCGGGAGAGCGGCCCGGATCCCGAAGAGCTGGAGCGGATGCGGGAGTTGACGGACCGGATCCAGCCGATGGTGGTGCAGGCGCTGGTGACGGCCTTCCAGCGCTCGCTCGCGGAGGAGCTGGCCCGCCCGGCGGAGCGGGCGGGCCAGGAGGAGCAGGGTCAGTCGCGGTAGTGGCCGCCGCTCTCGGCGAGGGCGACCAGCGAGGCCGGCGGGGTGAAGCGCTCGCCGTACGCGGCGGCGAGTTCGCGGGCGCGGGCGGTGAAGCCCGCCGGGCCGCCCGGGTAGCCGTTGATGTACTGCAGGACGCCGCCGGTCCAGGCGGGGAAGCCGATGCCGAGGATGGAACCGATGTTGGCGTCGGCGACCGAGGTCAGCACGTTCTCGTCCAGGCAGCGGACCGAGTCGAGGGCCTCGGAGAAGAGCAGCCGTTCCTTCATGTCCTCGAACGGGATCTCCGCGCCGGGCCGCGCGAAGTGTTCACGAAGGCCGGGCCACAACCGGGTGCGCTTGCCGTCGACGTACTCGTAGAAGCCGGCGCCGCCGCTGCGGCCGGGGCGCTGGAACTCGTCGAGCATCCGGTCCATGACGATCTCGCCGGGGTGCTCGGTCCAGGTGCCGCCGGCCTCCTCGACGGCGCGGCGGGACTCGTTGCGGATCTTGCGCGGCAGGGTGAGGGTCAGCTCGTCCAGCAGCGACAGCACCTTCGCGGGGTACCCGGCCTGGGCGGCGGCCTGCTCGACGGAGGACGGGTCGAGGCCCTCGCCGATCATCGCGACGCCCTCGTTGATGAACTGGCCGATCACCCGGGAGGTGAAGAAGCCGCGCGAGTCGTTGACCACGATCGGGGTCTTGCGGATCTGCCGGACCAGGTCGAAGGCGCGGCCGAGCGCCTCGTCGCCGGTCTGCGGGCCGCGGATGATCTCCACCAGCGGCATCTTGTCGACCGGCGAGAAGAAGTGCAGGCCGATGAAGTCGGCGCTCCGCTCGACACCCTCGGCGAGCAGGCCGATCGGCAGGGTGGAGGTGTTGGAGCAGAGCAGCGCGTCGGGGGCGACCACGTGCTGGATCTCCTGGAACACCTTGTGCTTGAGCTCGGGGTTCTCGAAGACCGCCTCGATGACGGTGTCGCAGCCGGCCAGGTCGGCCGCGTCCGCGGTGGGGGTGATCCGGGCGAGGAACTCGTCGCGCTCCTCGGCGGACAGCCGTCCGCGCTGCACCTGCTTGTCCAACAGGCCCGCGGAGTAGGCCTTTCCGCGTTCGGCGGCCTCCAGCGTGACGTCCTTGAGCAGCACCGTCAGACCGGCCTGCGCGCACGAGTACGCGATGCCCGCGCCCATCATGCCGGCGCCCAGCACCGCGACCTTCGACGCCTTCCGCGCCGGAACCGAACTCGGGCGGGAGGCACCGGAGTTGACGGCCTGCATGTCGAAGAAGAAGGCCTGGATCATGTTCTTGGAGGTGGCCCCGCAGGCCAGCTCGGCGAAGTACCTGGCCTCGATGACGAACGCGGTGTCCACGTCCACCTGCGAGCTCTCCACCGCCGCCGCCAGGATGTTGCGCGGCGCCGGGTAGGGCGCGCCGTTCAGCTGCTTGCGCAGGTTGGCGGGGAAGGCGGGCAGGTTGGCGGCGAGCGCGGGGGTGCTGGGGGTGCCGCCGGGGATCTTGTAGCCCTTGGCGTCCCAGGGCTGCGCGCTGACCGGGTTGGCGGCGATGAAGGCGCGCGCCTGCGCGAGCATCTCCTCGGCGCTGGAGGCGAGTTCGTGCACCAGGCCGTGCTGGAGCGCCTGCGCGGGACGGTACTGGCGGCCCTGCAGCAGGACCTTGAGCAGGGCATCGGTGATCCCGAGCATCCGCACGGTGCGGACCACTCCGCCGCCGCCGGGCAGCAGGCCGAGGGTGACCTCGGGCAGGCCGATCTTGCTGCCGGGGGCGTCCAGCGCGATCCGGTGGTGGCAGGCGAGGGCGATCTCCAGGCCACCGCCGAGCGCGGCGCCGTTGATCGCGGCGACCACCGGCTTGCCGAGGGTCTCCAGCTTGCGCAGCGCGCGCTTGATCCGCATCGAGTTGGCGAACACCTGCTCGGCGTCGTCCGGCCCGACCGAGGACAGCAGCTTGAGGTCGCCGCCGGCGAAGAAGGTCTTCTTCGCGGAGGTGACGATGACGCCGGTCAACTCCTCGGTGGCGGCGAGGCGTTCGACGGTGGCTTCGAGCGCGTCGGTGAACGCGGCGTTCATGGTGTTGGCGGACTGCGCGGGGTCGTCGAGGACGAGGGTGACCACGCCGTCCTGGTCCTGCTCCCAGCGGATGGGGCTCACGTCGGTCATTGTGTCGAATTCCTTGTTCGGATACGTGAGTGGACGGGTGGTCAGATGCGCTCGATGACGGTGGCGATGCCCATGCCGCCGCCCACGCACAGGGTGGCCAGGCCGTAGCGCAGGTCGCGGCGCTCCAGCTCGTCGATCAGGGTGCCGATCAGCATCGCGCCGGTGGCGCCGAGCGGGTGGCCGAGCGCGATCGCGCCGCCGTTGACGTTCACCTGGTCGTGGCGGAAGCCGAGTTCGCGCATGAAACGGAGCGCGACGGCGGCGAACGCCTCGTTGATCTCCACCAGATCGATGTCGGCGGCGGTCAGCCCGGCCTTGGCGAGGGCCTTGCGGGTGGCGGGCGCAGGGCCGGTGAGCATGATGGTCGGCTCGGAGCCGGAGACCGCGGCGGAGACGATCCGGGCGCGCGGGGTGAGGCCGTAGCGCTCGCCGATCTCCTTCGAACCGATCGCGACCAGCGCCGCGCCGTCCACGATGCCGGAGGAGTTGCCCGCGTGGTGCACGTGGTCGATGGACTCCACCCAGTGGTACTTCTGCAGCGCGACCGCGTCGAAACCGCCGAGGTCGCCGATGTCGGCGAAGGACGGCTTGAGGCCGGCCAGCGTCTCCACGGTGGTGCCGGGGCGGATGAACTCGTCGCGGCCGAGCACCACCAGGCCGTTGCGGTCGCGCACCGGGACGACCGAGCGGTCGAACAGGCCGTCCGCCTGCGCCTTGGCGGCGCGGGCCTGCGACTCGGCGGCGAACGCGTCCACGTCGGTGCGGGACAGTCCCTCGATGGTGGCGATCAGGTCGGCGCCGATGCCCTGCGGAACGAAACCGGTCTCGTAGGCGGTCATCGGATCGGCGAACCAGGCGCCGCCGTCGGAGCCCATCTTCACCCGGGACATCGACTCCACGCCGCCGGCCAGGATCAGGTCCTCCCAGCCCGAACGGACCTTCGCCGCGGCCAGGTTGACGGCCTCCAGGCCGGACGCGCAGAAGCGGTTCTCCTGCACGCCGGCGACGGTGTCCGGCAGGCCGGCGGCGATCGCCGCGACCCGGGCGATGTCGGAGCCCTGGTCACCGATCGGGCTGACCACGCCGAGCACGATGTCGTCGATCGCGGCCGGGTCCAGGGTCGGGAAACGGCGGCGCAGTTCGTGGATCAGACCGACCACCAGGTCGATCGGCTTGGTGCCGTGCAGGGAGCCGGTCTGCTTGCCGCGTCCGCGCGGGGTGCGGATCGCGTCGTAGACGTACGCTTCGGTGGTCACGGTGTCGAATGCCTTTCAGACGTGTGGGTCGGCCGGGTCAGCCGAGCAGGGAGCGGCCGACGATCTCTTTCATGATCTCGGTGGTGCCGCCGTAGATGGTCTGGACGCGCCCGTCGGTGAACGCCCGGGCGACCGCGCTGTCACTCATGTAGCCGGAACCGCCGTGCAGTTGCAGACAGCGGTCGGCGGTGCGCTTCTGCAGCTCGGTGGCCCACCACTTGGCCATCGAGGCGTCCACCGGCGTCAGGTTGTACTTGTTGTGCTCCAGCACGCAACGGTCCACGAAGGTCCGGGTGACGGCGCACTCGGTGGCCAGCTCGGCGATCTCGAAACGCACGTGCTGGAGCTTGGCCAGCGGACGGCCGAACGCCGTGCGCTGCTTCACGTACGCCGTGGTCTCCTCCAGCACGTACTCCGCGCCCGCGATCGCCGCGACCGCGATCGCCAGGCGTTCCTGGGCGAGGTTGCGCATCAGGTACAGGAAGCCCTGGTTCTCCTCGCCCAGCAGGTTCGCCTTCGGCACCCGCACGTCCTGGAAGAACAACTCGGCGGTGTCCTGCGCCTTCTGGCCGATCTTGTCGAGGTTGCGGCCGCGCTCGAAGCCCGGCATGCCGCGCTCCACCACCAGCAGGCTCAGGCCGTGCGCGCCACCCTCCGCGGTGGTCCTCGCCACCACCACGACCAGATCGGCCAGGATCCCGTTGGAAATGAAGGTCTTCGCGCCGTTCAGCACATAGTGGTCACCCGCGTCCACGGCCGTGGTGCGGATCGCCTGAAGGTCGGAACCGGTGTCCGGCTCGGTCATCGCGATCGCGCTGATCAACTCACCCGAGCAGAACCCCGGCAGCCAGCGCTGCTTCTGCTCCTCGCTGGCCAGCCCCGTCAGATACGGGCCGATGATGTCGTTGTGCAGCCCGATCGCCAGGCCGCTGGCGCCGACCCGGGTGAACTCCTCGGCCAGCACCGCCGCGAACCGGAAGTCCGGGCTGCCACCGCCGCCGTACTGCTCGTCCACCGCGATGCCGAGCAGACCGGCCTTTCCGGCGGCCAGCCAGGCCTCACGGTCGACGATGCCCTGCTGCTCCCAGCGGGCGTGGTGCGGGACGACCTCTTTGGCGAGGAAGGCCCGGACGCTCTCGCGGAAGTCCTCGTGTTCCTCGGTGTAGAGCTCGCGCTGCAACGGGGTGTCTCCTTCCGGAGGCTTGCGGGTCAGGAGGCTTGCGGGTCAGGGGGCTTGCGGGTCAGGGGGCTTGCGGGTCGAGTGCCGGGACGGCCCAGTCGCGGGCCACCTCGGCGGTGTGCTCGCCGGGGCGCGCGGGCGGGGTGCGCAGCGCGGCCGGGGTGGCGGAGAAGCGCGGGGCGACGCCGGGCTGGACGGTGCCGTGCTGCTCGGTATAGCTGCCACGGGCGGCCAGGTGAGGATGCGCGGCGGCCTGACGAAGCGTCAGCACCGGTGCCACGCAGGCGTCGTGGCCCTCGAAGAGCTCCGTCCACTCGGCCTGGCTGCGGGTGGCGAAACGCTGCGCGATCCGTTCGCGCAGCTCGGGCCAGCGGGGCAGGTCGTACTGCGCGGGGGCGTCCTCGCCGAGCTCCAGCAGCCGGGTGAACTCGGCGTAGAACTGCGGCTCCAGCGGGCCTACGGCCATCCAACGACCGTCGGCGGTGGCAAAGGTGCCGTACCAAGGGGCGCCGCCGTCCAGCAGGTTGACGCCTCTGCGGTCCTGCCACAGGCCGGCGCCGAGCAGGCCCCACAGCATGGTGGAGAGATGAGCGGCTCCGTCGATGATCGCGGCGTCCACGACCTGGCCGGTGCCGGTGGCCCGGGCGTGGTGCAGGGCGGCCAGCAGGCCGACCACCAGATACAGCGAGCCACCTGCGTAGTCGCCCAGCAGGTTGGCCGGGATCGCCGGGGGGCCGTCCGGGTCGCCGATCAGGCCGAGGACGCCGGAGGTGGCGAGGTAGGTGATGTCGTGGCCCGCACGGTCGGCGAGCGGACCGTCCTGGCCCCAGCCGGTCATCCGGCCGTAGACCAGCGCCGGGTTGCGGGCCAGGCACTGCTCCGGGCCGATGCCGAGGCGTTCGGCGACGCCCGGGCGGTAGCCCTCGATCAGCAGGTCGGCGCGGGCGGCCAGGTCGAGCACGAGGCCCTGTCCGCCCGGGGATTTCAGGTCCACCACGACGGAACGCTTGTTGCGGTTGGTCAGGTCCTGCTCCGGGGCCGGCCCGAGCACCTGCCCGCCCGGGCGGTCCACCCGCACCACGTCCGCCCCCAGATCGGCGAGCAGCATCGCGGCGAACGGGCCGGGCCCGATGCCCGCCAGCTCCAGGACCCGGACACCCGCGAGCGGCCCGGCAGCCGCGGCGGGGGGTGTTGCGGGGGTCATCGGCGAGCGCCTCCCAGGTTTGACAGTAAAGCTGTCACAGTGGCGATGATAGGGATGCGACTCGCCGGTAACAAGAGTCAACCGGACGGTCCGCGACACGCGATCCCCGATGATGGAACCGCGTCCGACCGCGCGTCCGACCTTCCGGAGGGAACCCACCATGCCCGACCGTGACACCACCGTCCTCGACAACCCCGTCGCCGCCTCGCTCGCCGGCCCGCACGCCCACCTCGCCCGCCACCACGGCCGGGCCTCCAGCTTCCTCCCCGAGGTGGCGAGCTTCTCCGCCATCACCGCCCAACCCGGCTCCTGGGACGACCTGATCGCACTCCTCGGCGTCGACGCCTTCGCCCTCCTCGTCAACTGCCCCGTTCTCCCGCCCGACCACCTGGCACCCGAATTCACCTTCGAGGGCTACCAGATGACCCACCCCGGCGCACTCTCCGCACTCCCCCGCACCGCCGCCGCTCACGTGGTCGAACTCGGTCCCCCGGACGTCCCCGAGATGCTCGCCCTGGCCGAACGCACCCGCCCCGGCCCGTTCCACGCCCGCACCCACGAACTCGGCACCTACCTCGGCATCCGGGAGAACGGCGCGCTGGTCGCCATGGCCGGAGAAAGGCTCAAGCCGCCGGGCTGGACCGAGATCAGCGCCGTCTGCACCGCCCCCGAAGCCCGCGGCCGCGGCCACGCCACCACCCTCATCACCACCCTCATCCACCAAATCACCGCCCGCGGCGACCGCCCCTTCCTCCACTCCGCCGCCGACACCACCGCCTTCGCCCTCTACCAACGCCTGGGCTTCACCATCCGCACCAAGGTCACCATCCGCGGCTACCGCACCCCCTGAGACACCGCGCCCCGCGGAGCAGGCCTTCGGCCGGCAGACAGGAGAAGACACGGCGAAGCCGGACACACGGCGACGGGGTCGCCTCCTCGTGGGCGGATAGTCAAATGATCCCGGGGCGCTGTCTGAATAGGGTTGCGCCGTGCCTGAGTTGAAGCAGTTGGATGCCTGCCACGGCCCGGCGATCCTGGCCTTTGAGCTGGCGAACCGCGCCAATGTCGCGTCCCGGAAGGTGCTGGTCAAGGCCGGGTTCGTCCCGGTCGGCCCGGCGGGCCCGGCCGACCTCAGTGGCGGGACGGGCACCTGGTTTCGGCGCGACCTGGCGGGCCGGTAGCTCGCGGGCCGGGCGTCAGCCAGGTGTTCGGCCGCGCCAGTGGCGGATTTCGAGGGCGGCGGCCACGTCGAGGGGGTGGTCGGCGAGGGGGCGCGGGAGGAGGGTGTCGGCGCGGGCGAGGCGGCGGAGCAGGGTGTTGCGGTGGGTGAAGAGGCGGGCCGCGGCGCGGGTGGCGTTGCACTGTTCGGCGAGGTAGGCGCGGACGGCTTCGGCCGGGGGGCCGTCGAGTGCGCCGAGGACGCGACGGACGAAGCGGTCGGCGCCTTCGAGGTCCTGGGTGAGGAGGGCGACGAGTTCGATCTCCTCGTGGGAGGCGAGGCGTTGGACGGAGGCGAGGCGGGCAAGCATGCGCTGGGTGGTGAGGGCGTCGAGGTGGCTGCGGCGGAAGCCGTTGACGCCGCCGGCGGCGGGGCCGAGGGCGATGCGGACGGCGGGGAGTCGGTCCAGGCCGGTGCGCAGGCGGTGCTGGTCGGGGCGGGCGGCGGTCCAGACCCAGCGGGTGGCCGCGCTCGCGGTGACGTCGAGGACCGGCGGCCGGCCCGCCGTCGCGGCCAACAGGTCGGCGGCGCGGTCGAGTTGGGCGAAGTCCTGGTCGAGGTCGTCGACCCACAGGACGGCGGCGGTGTGGGTGCCGGCGAGGGGGTACCCGAGCCGGGCTTCGGCGCGGGCGCGGGCGATGGGCGCGCCGTCCAGCAGCAGGGCGACGGCGTGCAGCCGTTCCGCGTGGTTGGAGCCGGTGAGCGCGGCGCGTTCGGCCCGGAGCAGGGCGGACATCCCGCCGACGCAGGCGTCCACGAACGCGGAGATGGAGCGGAGTGAGACGTCGAGGAGTTCGCGCAGTTCCTCGGGGTCGGTGGTGAGCGAGCAGGCGATCCGGGTCCACAGGCGGAGGGCGACGCTCTCGCCGGCGCGGTAGGAGTCGAGGGCGGGTTCGTCCAGGCCGCGGCGGACGATGTCGCGGGCGATCAGTCGCTGTTCCTCGCCCTCGGGGGCGGGGACGGGCGCGCCGGGGGCGGTGACGTTGGCGGCGGCCCAGCGCAGCAGGTTGGCCCGGTTGACGCGGCGCAGGCCGGCGGAGAGGACGGGGTCGTCGGCGATCGGCCGCCGGGTCTCGCCGGCGAGGGTCGCGGCGTCGAGTTCGGCGAGCCATTCGGGCTGCGGGTTGAGGGCGAACTCGGCGCCCTGGCGGATCAGTTTGCGGATCCGGGCTGGGGGCAGCGGCATGCCCGCCACCGTAGTAGTGCAGAGTGCACCGGGAAAGGGGCAGCTCGGTGCAGGTTGAACCTGGGCAACTGCCGCAGGATTTGTGGACGATGACGGGGTCTCGTCCGAGGACCGTCAGGAGTCGCCCGTGTCCACCGCCGCCGCGCACCGCCACGACCGGACCGCCGCGCCCGTCGAGCATCTGGATGTGCTGATCGTCGGCGCCGGGATCTCGGGTATCGGCGCGGGCCGTTACCTGTCCGCCGAACTGCCCGGCAAGGGGTTCGCGATCCTGGAGGCCCGGGCCGACCTCGGTGGCACCTGGGACCTGTTCCGCTACCCGGGCATCCGGTCCGACTCGGACCTGCACACCTTCGGCTACGCGTTCAAGCCGTGGCGGGAGAAGGAGTCGATAGCCGACGCCCCGCAGATCCTGTCCTACCTGCGCGAAACCGTCCGGGAGAACGGTTTGCAGGACCGGATCCGCTACCACCACCGGGTGCTGGACGCGAGCTGGTCCACGGCGGACGCCCGCTGGAGCGTCCGGGTGGAGCGCACCGACACCGGCGAGCGGCTGACCCTGACCTGCGACTGGCTGTTCTGCGCGATGGGCTACTACCGCTACGACCAGGGATTCACGCCCGAGTTCGAGGGGCTGGAACGTTTCACCGGCACCGTCGTCCACCCGCAGCACTGGCCCGAGGACCTCGACCACACCGGCAAGCGCGTGCTGGTGATCGGCAGCGGCGCGACCGCCGTCACCCTGGTGCCCGCGATGGCGAAGCGGGCCCGGCAGGTGACGATGCTCCAGCGCACGCCGACGTACATCATGCCCGTGCCGCGCCGCGACCACCTCGCCAACCTGCTGCGGCGGCTGCTCGGCGACGAGCGCGGCTACGCGCTGGCCCGGCGCAAGAACATCGCCCAGCAGTACGCGGTCTGGTCGTTCTGCCAGCGGCACCCGAAGACCGCCCGGCGGATCATCCGCTGGGTGAACGCCCGCCAGCTGCCCAAGGGTTACCCGGTGGACAAGCACTTCAGCCCGCCGTACGACCCGTGGGACCAGCGGCTGTGCGCCGTCCCCAACGGCGACCTGTTCAAGGCGATCCGCGCCGGCCGGGCGTCCGTGGTCACCGACCGGATCCGCACCTTCACCGAGCGCGGGGTGCTGCTCGAATCCGGCCGAGAGCTGGAGGCGGACCTGGTGGTCACCGCGACCGGGCTGAACGTGCAGGCCTTCGGCGGCATCCCGATGAGCGTGGACGGTGTGCCGGTGCGGCTCGCCGAGACCGTCGCGTTCAAGGGCATGATGCTCTCCGGCGTCCCCAACTTCGCGTACGCGATCGGCTACACCAACTCCTCCTGGACGCTGAAGGTCGGCCTGCTGTGCGAGCACTTCTGCCGCCTGCTGGCCCACATGGACCGGCGCGGGCACCGGATCTGCCGCCCCGAGGTCGCCGACCCGGCGATGCCCACCCGGCCGTTCCTGGACTTCGCGGCCGGCTACATCCTGCGCGCCGTGGACGGGCTGCCCCGGCAGGGCGACCGGGGGCCGTGGCAGACCTCCACCAGCTACCGCGACGACGAGCGGACGTTCGGCGCCGGGCCGGTCACCGACCCCGAGCTGCACTTCTCCTGACCGCCCCGACCTGACCGCCCCGGCCTGACTGTCCTCACGGGCTGCCCACCCCGGCCGGGCCGCCGCCCCTTGCCGCCTGCCGGGGGCGGGCGGACGCTGGGAGGAAGGCGCACCGGCCGCCCGTCGCCGGTGCGCACGGGAAGGTGACACGTCATGCAGAACCACTGGATCGTCGATCTGTCCTTCGAAGAGGACGAGTCCCGCACCACCTGCACCGCCTCGCTCAGCGGCTTCAGCGCGCCCGGCGCTCAGGGCACCGGCATGGCCCGACGCAATCCCACCGACGACGCCGACACCGTCATCGGTGAGGAACTGGCCGCGGCCCGCGCCTGCCACGACCTCGCCCACAAGCTGGCCGGCCAGGCGGAAACCGGAATCGAGAGCCACACCCACAGCCCGGCGCACCTCCCGCTCTGAACACTCCGAGATCCGAACCAACCAAGCCTCTGAGTCTCTGAGCGGCGCCGAACTCCCGTGCGGGGCGGGCCCGTCCACCGGTCGGTGATCTTTTCGGACCATCGAACCGGCAGGTAGAGTGCGGCGATCAGTCGTGCCCACGGGGGGCACCAGCGAGACGAATCACCGGTGACCGCATGACCGTCTGGACCCGCCCCGCCCTGTGGTGGCGCTGCGCCATCGCCCTGTCCGCGTTCCTGGGGATCTACCTCAGCAACAGCTCGCTGGTGTACTTCACCCTCCAGAGCAACGTGCTCGTGCTCGGTTACTTCCTCGGCGCGGCCTACTGGATGGTCAAGCGGGGGACGGTGGACGCCCCCGCGCCGCGGCTGCGCGGCGCCGCCGTCCTGTACATCACCATCACCGGCATCGTCGCGCACGTGCTGCTCAACCACGGCGAGAACCCGCTGCCCGGCCTGGTCTCCGGCCCCGACCGCCTCCAGCACTGGTCCAGCTTCTTCCTGCACTACACCACCCCGCTGATGGTGCTCGCCGACTGGCTGCTGCTCTCCCCCCGCAACGCGTCCCGCTGGCGCGACCTGCCGCTCTGGCTCTCCTACCCCCTCGGCTACGCCTTCCTCACCGAGGCCCGCGCCGCCGCCTTCCCGAACTTCCCCCTCCGCTACCCCTACTTCTTCCTCGACCCCACCGAGAAGGGCTACGCCTGGGTCGGCCTCCAAATGGTCCAGCTCACCCTGGAGTTCATCGTCCTCGCCGCCCTGGTCGTCGCCCTCGACCGCCTCGGCACGAAGCTCCGCCGTACCCAACCCGTCACTCAGGAGGCCTGACGGCAGGCCGGCCCAGCCAATTCCCACTCCTTTGATAATCTGGCTGCATGACCGAGCGCACCTACAGCATCGGCGACGGACCGGCGACCAGAGTCAGCCTGTCCTTGCCCGAAGGCACCGCGGCCGCGATCCGGGAGCGGGTCGGCAAGCGCGAGTTCTCCGCGTTCATCACCGCCGCCGTCGAGCGTGAGCTCCGCGGCCGGATACTGGACGAATACCTGGCCGACTACGAGCGCCGCAATGGACCGATCCCCACAGCTGAACAGGATCGTGCCCGCCGGGTGTTCGACGAGGTGTTCGCCGGGGAGAGCGAATGGCCCGCCGCAAGCTGAACCACGAAGGAACGTTGGTCCTCGACTCCGAGGGATTCTCCAAACTGCTCGCGGACAACGAACCGGTGGTCGCTCTGGTCGCGGAAGCGCGCGCCAGGGGCATGGAGGTGGTGATCAGCGCGCTGACGATCACCGAGGCGGTGCACGACCGGACCGACCGGACCCGGCTGAACTGGCTGCTCTCCGGCCTTCGCATCGCTCCGGTCGGCGACGAGGAGGCCAAGGCGGCGTCGGCCCTCCTGCTGGCGGCCGGCCTGCATGGCCACAAGTACGCGATCGACTCCGTCGTGGCCGAACTCGCTCTGCGACAGCAGCGGCCCGTAGTGGTACTGACGTCGGACGTCGATGATCTCACCAAGCTCTGCGGCGGCCGGGTGCGGCTGGTTCCCGTGTAGCCGTCAGCGGGTGGAGCCCATCGGCTGTCCGCTGTACCAGTTGGGCCTGCTGTCGGTGCTCAGGCTCGGCCAGTCGCAGGCCTCCGACGGGATGCCGACCCCCCTACTGGTGCCGGGCCCAGGCGGCGAACGCCTCGTGAAAGCCCGGGAAGGTCTTGCGCACGCACCCGGGGTCGTCGAACGTGATCCCGGGCGTGCGCAGCCCCGTGACGGCGAACGACATGACGATCCGGTGGTCGCCGTGGGTGGCGATCTCCGCCGTCCTCGGCGCACCGGGCCGGATCTCGATCCAGTCCCGCCCGGTCGCCACGTCGATCCCCAGCCGCCGCAGGTTCTCCGCGCAGGCGTCCAGCCGGTCGCACTCCTTGACCTGGGTGTTGTACACGTCCTCGATCCGCACCGGCCCCGACGCGAACGGCGCGATCGCGGCGAGGGTCGGCATGGTGTCGGAGATGTCCCGCATGTTGACGGTCCCTCCGGTGAGCGTCCGGCCGGTGACGGTGGTGGCGTCCGCCGTCACCTCCACCTCCGCGCCCAACTGCTCCAGCACCGCCGCGAAGAAGTACGACGCCGTGGACGCGTCCGGCTCGATCGCGTACCGGGTCGCCGTGTAGCCGCCGGGCGGGACGCTGAAAATCTCACCCTCGCGCTCGACCTCGACGCCGAAGCTGCGCATCATCGCGAGCGTGATCTCGACGTACGGCGCGGAGACCAGGTCGGTGACCCGGATCCGCAGCCCGTCCTCGGTCAGCGGGCCGAGCAGCAGCAGCGCCGTCAGGTACTGCGAGGACAGCCCGGCGTCCAGCGTCACCTCCCCGCCCCGCACCCCGCTCGTCCGCACGCGATCCTGCCCTGCCGCGGCTCGCGCGAGACGGATCGTCTTACGCCTCGGACAAGCCGCAGGTGGCGCGCTGAGCGCCGGTGTCCCAGTTGCACCCGGTGGCGAGCATCTTCTTGTTCTGTCAGTGCCGGGGACGGCGGGGGCGGGAGCGAGATCCTGACCGTGGGCGATGGTGGTGGGATCCTGGCCGGTGTCGCACCTCCTCAATGATTGTTCTGATTTCTTGCCGGTCTTCGTCAACGAGGCCCGGTTCTTCCGCGTCGAGTTCGTCGAACGCGTTCAAGGCGCGCTGGTACTCCTGAAGGATCGCGGCCTTGGGGCGGCCCAGGCCTTCGTAGGCTGCGGCGAGGACTGCTTGGGTATGTGCCCTGTCACGTCGGCTGCTCCAGGTGTGACCGCCCACCTCGTCGTACAGGGACAGTGCTGTTTGCGCTGCCGACTTTGCGTGACTGAAATACCCTTTTGAGTCAGCCGCGGCCTGTGAGCGGAGATATCGGCCCGTTGCTACGAGGACATTCGCCTTCAGACAGTGCGTTTTTGCCTTGTGGAGACGGTTTGCCCACGAGTCCTCGGGGTGCAGGTTGTCATACTGTGCCAGAGCCTCTTCCACTTTGTCCTGCGCGCTCTTGAGGTCCTTCCGTACAAGTTCGGCCAGCAGCGTTTCCGCCGAGTCATTCTGTCGGAATTCTTCCAGGGCCTCCTCAAGATCCTCCCGGCCCTCCGCCTCCCTCAGGGCTTCGCCTGCATTTCCGTCCTGCCACGAAACGGCCCTTCCCAGATATCCGGTCGCCATGCGGAACAATGCCATGGCATGTTGGGGCCGAACAGCTTCGCTGTATTGCCGTTCCAAGATGTTGTAGTTTTCAAGAGCCCGGGCATGCTGCCTGATGCTCTTGTCCCACTGCTCAGTGGCTGCATACATCTGGCCGATTTCGGAGAGAGCCTGTGCGTGGTCGCGGTGCCAGCGTGTGCTGCAGTGCTGACGAAGCTCCTCGTACAATTCGCAGGACTCCTGCGCCTTGGCCAGGGCTTCCGCCCATCGCCCACTCTCGCCGAGCTGCCAGGCAAACCCGCGTAGGACGAATGCCCTTTTCCCCTTGATGTCATCGGGCTGGTACTCGTCGGTCTCACGAACCTCCGAAAGCCGCTCAATCACATCGTAGGCTTCGTTGGCCACGTGCAGAGCTTCGCGTGGCCGACCGATATGGCAAGCCGTGGTGGCTTGCGTGCACAAGGCTTTCGCCAGGCCGAACGCCTGCCTGCGAGTGAGACTGTCCTGGCGCATTTGCTCCAGGAGCTGTACAGACTCTCGGGCACGCTCGTGAGCCTCCTCGAACTGACCGGCGTCATCGAGGCGGTCTGCGAGATCACTCAGCGCCTCGGCCAAGCCGAACTGGTGCTCCTCCGACCGCTGCAGTGGCTGAAGTGCACGATAGGTGTCCACCGCCTCCCAAGCGACCTCGCACGCACGGCGTCGCTGCCCAGAACTCGCCAAGTAATGTGACAAGCGCTGCAAGGCAGTGGCCAGCATGTCCCGGTTCTCCTCGGTGTGCGGCGCATTGATGCGCTGGAAGTGCTGCACCGCATGCTCCGCAACGGCCACGGCCAGCTCCAGTAGCACGTCAGGAGAGGGTACGTCGAGTTCCTTGAGGACCTGCGCAGCAACCTCCTGCGCGGACTTCTTCCGTAGCGTCGTGTTCAGTGCTGCCACCAGCGAAGCACCAATGGCGGCCGCAGACTCGTCGTGCTCTGTCATCGCGACCTGCTTGACCAGCCGGATGATAGGAGCCGCATGATCCCGTAGTGCCTGCTCCATCACCTTTCGGGCCACTTTCTGAGCCGGTGCATCCTTCATGGCCTCCCCGGTGGGAGCTGTGCCGTCCGGAGAAGAGGCGTCGCTTTCGGTGGTGAGCTGGAGGACGCGAAGCACCTTGAGCACCTGACGGGATCGGTCGGAAGTCGATCGCGGAATGCCAGGTCCCTTTCCATCGACGTCGAGCAGTTGACGCGCAAGATCGGGAAACGTCGCGATCACTCTGGCCCCGAGCCGCTCGGCAAGCCGGAGCGGCTGCAGCGAACGCAGATAGCCTTCCCCGATGAACTCCGCGTGTTGCCAGCGAGCGAACCCCCGTCTTCGCCACTCCGGCTCGTCCGCGAGGTCGGGGACGAGTCGGAGCCGGCGCGCGGCCTCCGTCTCCCCCTCTCCCTCGGTCCGGCCGGTGGCCACCGCCAAACTGGAGATGGCGACAACCCGTTCAAGGAGGACAGGATCGTCAGGAAGGCAGACGTTTCTGGCGGACTCCTGCCATCTCTGGCGCTGGACGTCGATGGCGTAGTCCAGCAGCGCATCCGACCGCGAGCGTGACGGCGGGCCCGCGGTGGCCGAGGGTGTCTTGCCCAGGCTCGCCCGCGCATCCACCAATGCTTGGATCAAGATCAGCAGGTAGCTGGCGAAGTCGGGGCTCTCCAGATTCGGCGCGCCGGCACCGGCATCCGCTGCAGCCCTGGCCACGACTTCGCTGCCAGGCACCGCATAGGGCTGTTGCTCGGGCTGTGCGTGCGTGGTTTCCCTTTGCTGGTACCAGCTTTTGAAGGCATCGAAGGCGACGTTGTAGACCTCCTCGCGGTCGGCCTTCTCCGGTGGGTCGAGAGGCGCAGGATCCTGTTCGTCGACCAGCGCCTCGTAGCGCCGCTTGAGCGCCTTCCACCACATTCCGCCGCTCTGGGCCACGGCCAGGATGCGCAACGGGAGTCGATTTCCTGTCTCCGCGGCCGTAGCGAGAAGAGCCTCCAGTTGGCCGGCATGGGTGTCGGCGTCATCAACGACGATCAACCGCTTCTCCTCGAAATCGCAGAATTTGGAGAAGTTGACCTCCAATGGATCAGCGATTCCGGTGACCCAGCTCTCGGCGGCCATCTGCCGGCACAGTTCCCTGGAGAGACGGGTCTTGCCCACGGCGCCGCCCCCCGTGAGCAGCCGCAGCCGACACCCGCCCGGCAGCCGGCACCAATCGGCCAGCCCGGCAAGCTCCTCCACCCGGCCTTGGAAGGGCACGACGCTGTAACGGGCCTGCAGCAGGTCTGCCTCTGACCACTGGTCGGGGGGCGGCAGCGGAAGATAGGCCGGTCTGAGCAGCTCGTCCCCACTCCACACCGGGTCCAACTTCACCTGCTCCGTCGGCTCTTCACCTCTGGCCCGGAGCAGGCATTCATTTGCAGCACTGTCGCCGTCCGCCCCGAAGATGAGGTTGATCGGAACCGCCAGCAACCGCCCCTCGATCGTCGCGCGGTCTCTTACGATCACGCCCACCAGGTGGTCTCCGCTGAACAGAGCCGCCCCCGACATGCCACTCCACAAGGACGTACCCGAGCGGGTAGGAGAGGTCCCAGTCTCGATCTGGAAGTTCAAGGACTGGATAAATTCCCTGGAACCGCTCATGGGAAATATTGAGCCCCGGGCATCCTCGACGTTCATCAGGTTCTTCGGCCCGACCTTGTCCACTTGCGACTCGGGAAAGCCAAGCGCCTGGGCCGGGACCCGGTCTTTGCCGAACAGACGGCCGAGCCTCACGTCGCCGGGCCACCCGTTGTTCCGGACGGCGAACGGGTCGGTATCCTCCGCGCGAGTAAGCAGCGCAAAGTCCAAGTCATTCTTGATCTCGACCCGGAACGCAACCCCTTCGTCCGGCATCAACGCATACCGGTCTTCGGCGTACCTGCAGAGCCTGCGCACCGTCGCTGTCGTGCCTGCCGATTGCACGCAGTGACCGGCGGTCAGTACAAGATTCGGCGTCAACAGGTAGCCCGATCCGCGCTTCCCACCTGCGGAAATACTCACCAGGAGTTCGGGATCCAGGCCTGTCATTGCGCTTGATCCTCCGAGGCGATGCGCATGTCATCGGGCACGGTGAGGCTGAGCTTGATCCGGTGGGTGGCTACGTTGCCGTGTTCATATTCGCCGCCCGCCTGAAGGACCCAAAACTGTACGCCACCTTTACCTGTCCCCTTGTTGGAAACTTGGACAGTGGCTTCGACCTCGACCCCGGAGACTCCGAATTGAAGCTTGTCACCGGCGGCTTTCTCCTGCGCCGATTTGAGTTCCTGGCGCAGCGCAGCAACCATCTCCGAGAGCGGCAGCGGTTCTTGCGGCACGTTTTCCTGCTGGCCCGTCATTGTCTCAGTCCCTCGCGGATGCGCAAGCCGTCATTGCGGTACGCGGAAGCGCTGCACGGGGCACGAAATTGGCACATACGGCAACCGAGTGGACAGCGGTTGCGCCTCCGCAGCGCCGATGGATCTTCCCCCATCGGGAGCATGGAATACGGATCTACGCTCTCCCTGGAGGGGGATGTCGCACACAAACCAGTATTGGCCTCCCAGCAGGAGCGTCAACTCGACCAGAGCGCCCGAGCCTGCTGCGCCGCAGCAGTCAGGCCCCGCCGGCCCTTTCCCGGGGCGGCGGGGCCTCACGCATGTGCGGTCCGGCTACGCGGTGCGGGCGATCTCCTCGCGGGTGACCGGGTGCGCGAAGGGCAACCCCTGGACGTAGCGGGCGAGTTCGTCGGCGGCGGCGGCGGCCATGCGGTGGAGTTCGCCGCCGAGGGAGCCGGCGATGTGGGGGGTGAGGAGGACGTTGGGGAGGTCGTAGAGGGGGGAGTCGGCGGGGAGGGTCTCGGGGACGGTGACGTCGAGGACGGCGTTGATGCGGCCGGTGAGCAGCTCGGCGGTGAGGGCGTCCTGGTCGATCAGGGAGCCGCGGGAGGTGTTGATCAGGGTCGCGCCGTCGGGCATCAGGGCGAGGCGGCGGGCGTCCAGCAGGTGCCTGGTTTCCGGGAGTTCGGGGGCGTGCACGCTCAACACCTCGGAGCGGGTGCAGAGTTCGTCCATGGAGACCAACTCGGCGCCCAGGGACACAGACTGGGTCTCCGTCACATAGGGGTCGTGGAGCAGGAGTTCGAACTCGTACGGCGCCAGCAGCTCCAGTACTCGCCGCCCGATCCGGGAGGCGCCGACGATGCCGACGGTGCGCCGGTAGTTGCCGACGGTGGCGTACCCGGCCTGCCAGTCGTGCGGGGCCCGCCGGGAGCGGTAGTCGGCGGCCAGGCGGAGTACCGGCTTGTTGCTGAACAGGATTGCGGCGACGGTGAATTCGGCGACCGGCAGGGCGTTCGCCCAGGCGGCGGAGGTGATGCCGAGGCCGCGGTCCCAGCAGGCGTCGGTGACGTGGTGCTTGACCGAGCCGGCCGCGTGCAGGACGGCGCGGAGCTTGGGGGCGGCGGCCAGGACGGAGTCCGTGAGCGGGGGGCAGCCCCAGCTGCTGATGATCACCTCGGCCTCCGCGAGGGCGGCCGCGCCCTCCGGGGAGGAGAAGTCGTCGATGACCAACTCCGGGTCGAGGTCGGCGAGTTCGGCGATCCGGGCCATGGTGTCGGGGGAGATCAACCGGGCGGCGAGGTCGCCGTGCATGGCGAGCAGGGCGCGCGGGCGGGTCCGGACGGTGGCGGCGGAGGGCGGTGCCTCGGCGAGCGGTGCCTCGGCGGGCGCGGAGTTGGGCATGGCAGGGCTCCCCAGAAGGCGCAGTGGAAAAGGAGGGGGTTACTTGACGCTGCCGGCGGTGAGTCCGGCCTTCCAGTGGCGCTGGAGCAGCACGAAGGCGATGACCAGCGGCAGGACGGCGAGCAGCGATCCGGTGACCACCAGCGGGTAGTACTCGGGGAAGGCGTGGGTCTGGGCGTTCCAGGAGTACAGGCCGAGGCTGACCGGGAAGAGCCGGTTGTCGGAGAGCATGACCAGCGGCAGGAAGAAGTTGTTCCAGATCGCGGTGAACTGGAACAGGAAGATGGTGACGAAGCCGGGCATGACCATCTTCAGGCCGATCGACCAGAAGGTCCGCAGTTCGCTCGCGCCGTCCATCCGGGCGGCCTCCAGCGTCTCGCCGGGCAGGTAGCCGGCGCAGAACACCCGGGCCAGGTACACCCCGAAGGGGTTGACCAGGGAGGGCAGCAGCACCGCCCAGTAGGTGTTGACGATGTGCAGCTGGGAGGCCAGCAGGTACATCGGCAGGGCGAGCGCGGTGGTGGGCACCAGCACGCCGAGCAGCACCACGCCGAACAGCTTCTCCTTGCCGCGGAAGCTGTAGACGTGGAACGCGTAGCCGGCGCAGACGCAGATCAGCGCGCACAGCGCAGCCCCGATCCCGGCGTACAGCAGGGAGTTGAGGTACCAGCGGAAGTAGATGCCGTCGCCGGTGGTGGCCAGGTCGTGCAGGTTCTGGCCTAGGTGGAAGTTGCCGGCGCCGAGCGAGCGGCCGCCGATCAGGTCGGCGGTGTTCTTCGCGGAGGCGGTGAGCAGCCAGCCGAGCGGGAGCAGGGTGTAGAGGGTGGCGAGGACCAGCGCCCCGTTGACGGCGGTCTTCGACAGCGTCCAGGGGCGGCGGCGCGGCTTCACGGCGGTGTCGGTGGCGGGGCGGACGGGGGTGAGGGTGCTGCTCATCGGGCGGTCTCCGTCCGCTGCTCGGTCCGGTTCGCGGTCCGCTGCTCGGTCCGCCTCTCGTCGCGGCCGCGGGTGAAGCGGGTGACCACGAAGGACAGCGCGGCGGCGACCAGGGCGAGGATCACCGAGGACGCGGCGGCCAGGCCGTAGTCGTTGCGTTCGAACGCGGCGGAGTAGGCGTACATGTTGGGGGTCCAGGTGGAGACCACGCCGGGGGCGACGTCGTGCAGGATCACCGGTTCGGTGAACAGCTGGAGCGAGCCGATCACGGTGAACAGTCCGACCATCACCACGGACGCGCGGATCAGCGGGATCTTCACACTGAACGCGGTGCGCAGCGGTCCGGCGCCGTCGACCACGGCGGCTTCCAGCACCTCGCGCGGGATGGCCTGCAGCGCGGCGTAGAAGATCACCATGTTGTAGCCGGTCCACTCCCAGATCGCGATGTTGACGACCGCGGGCAGCGGGTGGCCGAGCACGTCGACCTGGGTGCCGGCCGAGCTGAGCACGTCGATCACCGGGCTGATGCCGGGGGTGTAGAGGTAGGTCCACACCAGGGCGGCGATGATGCCGGGGACGGCGTGCGGCAGGAACAGCGCGAGCTGGAAGAACCGCTTGGCGCGGGCCAGCGCGGAGTCCAGCAGGAGTGCGACGGCCAGCGACAGGCCGAGCATCAGCGGGATGTACAGCAGGCAGTACTGGGCGGTGTTCCAGAAGCCGTCGCGGAACGCGGCGTCGCCGAGCGCCCGGGTGTAGTTGCCGAGGCCGGTGAACACCTGCTTGGTGGTGCCGCCGAAGCCGAGGCCGGAGCGGCGCTCGCTGAACAGGCTGAGGTAAACCGCGTAGCCGATCGGGATCAGCGTGCACGCGGTGAACAGCACCATGAACGGGGCGAGCAGGACGGCCGGGGCGCCGAGCGGTGCCCGGCGCCTGCGGGCCGGCCGGGCCACGACGGAACCGCCCCGGGTCACGGCGGAACCACCCCGGGCGGCGGGGGTGCCGCCGCCCGGGACGGAGGTGCGGCCGGACATCAGCCGGCCACCTTCAGACCGCGGTTCTTCAGCTCGGCAAGGGTGGCCTGCTGGGCGGCCTCGACCGCGGACGGCACGGTGGTGCCCTGGCCGAGCTTGCCGAAGGCGTCCTTCATCGAGCTGTTGGTGGCGCCCATGGACGGGCCCCAGGCCCAGTTCGGCTTGATGGACTTCGCGGCGTCCTGGTAGATCGCGTAGATGTCCTGGCCGCCGTAGAACTCGGTCTTGAACGCGGCCTTGGCGACCGGGACCAGCTCCGGGTCGGCCGGGTAGGCGGAGGAGGAGCCGGAGGCGATGCGGGCCTGGATGCCCTCGGGGGTGGTGGTCGCCCAGGTGGCGAACTCGACCGCGGCCTTGGCCTTCTTGCTGTCCTTGGAGACCGCGAAGGTGGTGCCGCCGAGCATGCCGGAGGCGGCCTGGCCGTCCCAGCTCGGCACCGGGGCGACGGCCCACTTGCCGTTGGCGGCCGGGTCGGTGCCCAGGGTGGACTTCAGCACGCCGCCGCCCCACGCGGCGCCGAGGTACGCGGCGGTCTCGCCCTTCTGCAGCGAAGCCGTCCACTGCTGGCTGAACGAGGGCTGGACGCGGACCAGGTCGTCGGCGATCAGGCCCTGCCAGTAGTCGGCGACCTTCTTGGTCTCGGCGCCGGCCATGTCGACCTTCCAGCTGTCGCCGCTGGTGCCGAACCACTTGGCGCCGGACTGCCAGACCATCGCCTCGAAGGTGCTCGGGTCGTCCGGGAAGAAGGTGGCGATGCGGGTGTTGGCGTCGGCGGCCTTCAGCTTCGCCGCGGCGTCCTTGAACTCGTCCCAGGTCTTCGGGACGGCGACCCCGGCCTTCTCGAAGAGGTCCTTGCGGTAGTACAGGGCCTGCGGGGAGGCGTCCAGCGGCAGCGCCCAGGTGGAGCCGCCCAGCGTGGTCAGCTCCATCGACTGCGGCAGGTACTTGCCCTTCAGGTCGGCGGAGACCAGCTTGCTGATGTCCTGCACCGCGCCCTGGCTGACGAAGTCCGGCAGTTGCAGGTATTCGACGTTGAACAGGTCGGGGGCGTTGCCGGCCTTCACCGCGTTGGAGATCTTGGCGTAGCCGCCGGCGTTGCCGGACGGGATCTCCTCGAAGGTGACCTGGATGTTCGGGTGGGAGGCGTTGAAGGCCTGCACCACGTCCTTGGTGCCCTTGGCCCAGCCCCAGAAGGTGAGCGAGACCGGCTTGCCGTCGCTGCCCGCGTCGGAGGCCGAGGCCGACCTGTCGCCGTCGCTGCCGCACGCGGCGAGCAGGGTCACGCCCAGGACGGTGGCGGTGGTGGCGGCGGCGAGACGGAGGGCTCTGCGGCGGTGGAGAGCGGGAGAGGGCATGGCACGGCTCCTGTGGGGGTCCTTGAAACGCCGGGTAGGTACCCGATCGCCCGATTTGAGCAGGTCGGGCCGGGTTGACCGCTATCTTGGGACGGCCTCCGATCAGACGTCAAGAGATCGGGATCAAATGATCTGCAATGATCAATCACTCTTGACCCTTCAAGCGGCGCTCAGCTTGACTCTTCAGCGCTTTCGCCGAGGTCACAATCGGATCAAGGAGATCATTCGATCAGCAATCCTTGACGGCGTGATCGCCTCTTCCTAGGGTCGGCCGGGTATCCCCAGCGCCCACCCGTGCCCACTTCGCGCCCACAGGAACCGAGGCCGCCATGCCGCACCCGCTCGCCCTCCCGCCGGAAGACCGCGCACTCAGCCCGTACACCGGCTGGACCAGGGCCCACTGGGAAGGCGTCGCCGACCACCTGCTGGCCGCCGTCCGCCGCTACGCCGGACCGGCCAATGCCCTGATCAATCTGCCCGGCACCCGGCCCAGCTGGTCCGGCCCCCGCTCGGACGGCCTGGAGGGCTACGCCCGCACCTTCCTGCTCGCCGCGATCCGGGTGGCCGGCGCCGACGGCGACGACCCCACCGGCCTGCTGGAGCGCTACGCCGAAGGTCTCGCCGCCGGCACCCGCAGCCCCACCACCGAACTCCGGCTCTCCGACGGCGACCTCACCTCCTGGGGCGCCATCACCGACCGCGGCCAGCCCATGGTGGAAGCCGCCTCCGTCGCCATCGGCCTGCGCCTGACCCGCCGCTGGCTCTGGGACCGCCTCGACCCCGCCGTCCAGGAACGCGCCGGCGCCTGGCTCGCCCAGGCCCTGCACCATCAGCCCGTGGACAACAACTGGTGGCTGTTCCCGTTCACCGTCGGCGGCTTCCTCGCCGAGGCCGGCATCGACACCGACGCCGCGAACGCCGCCATCGACCGCGGCCTGGAACGCATCGACCGCTGGTACCTCGGCGACGGCTGGTACACCGACGGCCGCCCCCGCGCCATCGACCACTACAACGGCTGGGCGCTGCACCTCTACCCCGCCCTGCACGCCCACCTCGCCGCCGACCCCGCGCTCACCGCCCGCTACGGGAGCCGTCTGCACGCCTACCTCGCCGACTACTCCCGGCTGTTCGACGGCAACGGCGCACCCATCCACCAGGGACGCTCCCTCAGCTACCGGTTCGCCGCCGCCGCCCCGCTGTGGGCCGGCGCCCTGCTCGGCACCACCCCGCTCGACCCCGGCACCACCCGCCGGCTCGCCTCCGGCGCGCTGCGCTACTTCCTCGACCGCGACGCCCTCGACGAACACGGCCTGCTCACCCTCGGCTGGCACGGCCCCTACCCGCCGATCGTCCAGCCCTACTCCGGCCCCGCCTCCCCCTACTGGGCCTCCGGCGGCTTCCTCGGCCTGCTGCTGCCGCCCGACCATCCCGTCTGGACCGCTCCCGAAACCCCCTCCCCCGCCGAGACCACCGACGCCGTCACCCCCCTGCCCGCCCCCGGCTGGCTGATCCAGTGCACCGCCGCCGACGGCCTCGTCCGCCTGCACAACCACGGCAGCGACGACCAGCCCGCGGACGCCCCCGTCGCCGACAACCCGCTCTACTCCCGCCTCGCCCACTCCACCCGCACCGGGCCGAACGCCGCCGCCGGCGACAACCACTTCGCCCTCCTGCTCGACGGCGAACCCACCGAACGCGGGCCCATCACCCCACTCGGCGCCGGCCTTCTCGGCAGCTGCGGCTGGGCCGCGTCCTCGCACCGGCCCCGGCACCAGGGCGTCGAACTGCCCGGCGTCACCGTCACCTCGCTGACCCTCGCCCACGGGCCCGACGAGGTCCGGGTCCACCTCGTCCGCGGCGCGACGCCCGGCACGGCCGTCCGCGAGGGGGGTTGGGCGGTCACCGGAGCCCGCTCCTCCGTCACCGACTGCCACGCGCGGATCACCGGCGACGACCACCTCCGCACCGAACTCCTCGCCCTCCACGGCTGGACCACCGCCACCACCGCCCCCGCCCCCGGCGGCACCGCGTTCGGCGACAGCGCCGCGGTTCCGCACCTGCACGGCACCCTCACCACCGGGCTGTTCGCCACCGCCACCCGCCTCACGGCTGCCCCGGCCGCCCTCGCCCCGCTCACGGCCCTCACTTTCGCGGCCACCCCCACCCCGACCGGCCACGACCTCACCATCACCTGGCCGGACATGACGACCACCAACTTCACCTTCCCGCCCACCTCCTGACGCATCGCTGCTTCCCCCCTTCGCGGGTGGCCCGGAACAGCAAGGACCCCCATGCCTCTCGCCTTCTCCACGCTCGGTCTCCCCGCCCACCCCCTGGACGCCGTCCTCGCTCTCGCCGCCGACCACGGCTACCAGGGCCTCGAACTCCGCGCCGCCCCGGGCGAACCCGTCCACACCGGCCTGACCTCCGCCGAACGTCGAGCCGTCGCCCGGCAGTTCGCCGCCGCGGCCGTCACCCCGCTCACCGTCGCCTCGTACGTCGGCATCGCCGAGCCCGGCCCGGACGCCCCCGTCCTCGCCGACCTGCTCGCCCACCTGCACCTCGCCGCCGACCTGGGCGCCCCGTACGTCCGCGTCTTCCCCCGTGGCGGCACCGACCCCACCGAGGGAACCCGCACCGCCGCCCACCGTCTGCTCCAACTCGCCGACGCCGCTGCCGACTTGGGCGTCACGATCCTGGTCGAGACGCACGACTCCCACCGCTCCGCAGCCGCCCTCTCCACTCTCCTGACCGCCACCCCGCACCCGGCCGTCGGCGCCCTCTGGGACGTCCTGCACACCTGGCTGTCCGGCGAGACCCCGGCCGACTCCTACCGCCTGCTCGCCCCGCGCCTCGGCTACGTCCAGGTCAAGGACGTCGCCTCCGCCGAAGACCTCACCCCGCTCCCCCTCGGTGCCGGCGTCCTCCCGCTCCCCGCCTGCCTGGCCCAACTCCCCACCAGTACCTGGGTCTCCTGGGAGTACGAGGCCCCCTGGCACCCCACCGCCGCCCCCTTCGCGCCCCGACTCGCCGCCGGCCACGCCTACCTGAAGGCCCTCCTCGCGGCCTGACCTGCCTTTGGCCCGGTTACGCCCGTGGCAGGCCCCTGCCGGGTTGGCAGGGGCCTGCGGCAGATGGCCGAGGAGCGTCAGGAGCTGCCCTCGGCGAACAGCGTCCTGGCCGGCCGGGCTTGTCGTCCGCCTGTGGCCGGGCGGCCCGGCCTCACCTCAGGTGCCGGGCGAAGAACCGGGCGCCGGCGTCGAGTTCGAACTGCGGGACGCCGGTGTGCCCGCCCATGTTGGCGTGCAGCGTCTTCTCCTTGGAGCCGAAGGCGTCGAACAGGTCCAGGGCCGCCTGCCGGGGGTTCCCCTCGTCGTCCCACTGCAACAGGACCTGCAGCGGGATGGTGACCTGGCGGGCCTCTTCGACGATGGCGGCGGGCACGCGGCTCCCGGCGAAGAGACCGGCGGCCGCGATGCGCGGCTCGACCGCCGCCAGCCGGACGCCGATGGAGATGATTCCCCCCTCGTACCCGACCGGGCCACCGATCCCGGGCAGCTCGAGCAGGGCGTCCAGGGCGGCCCGCCATTCCGGGACCGCCCTCTCCACCAGCGGGAGGATCAGGGCGTTGACGATCTCCTCGCCCACCGGCTCGCCCGCCTCCATCGCCCGGCGCAGCTCGACGCGGGCCTGCTCGGCTGCGGGCCAACCGGGCCGTTCACCGCTCCCGGGGAGTTCGATGGTGGCCGAGGCGAAGCCGTACTCCGCCGCGTAGTACCGGGCTCGCCCCGCCAGCCGGGGGTACATCTTGCGCAGCCCGAGCGGCGGGGGGCTGATCAGGATCAGCGGCGCCGGTGCGGACCCGGGCACCGGCGTCCACAGGATGCCGGGAATCCCGCCGAGGGTGAACTCGCGCTCGAGGACGGCGTCGTCGAGGCGCCGCTCAGCAGTGAAATGCATGGTCATGTCCTTCGGGAGTGCTGTGGAAACGGCGCTCCCGGACGACGACCTATCGCCCGACCGTGACCCCGGAGGGGAGCACCCATGTCGATACTGCGTTCACGGGTACCACCTCCTCGTTCTCTCGCACGGCCTCCGGCAACGTAGCAGTGGTCGGGCGTGGTCCGCCAATCAGGTTGGCGCACAAGCCCCGTGGCCCGACCTTGCTCCGTTACGGGGCGCCGAGCAGCTGGGTGCGCAGTGCGGCGGCGCCGGTCTCGGCGAGCCAGTCCGCCAGCGTGCGCAGTCCGGGGTGGATGACCCGCAGGGCCTCGATGTCGGCGTGCCAGCGATGTCCGGCGTCCCACTGCTGACGGGCCACGGCGAACTCCGGGTTCAACGCGGCCGATTCGTCGTGGGTGAGCTGCTCGTAGCGCACCGCGATTCCGGTCGCGGCGGCGATCGTGGCGGCGGCTTCGACCGGCGTGGGGTCGTCACCGGCGAGTTCCAGGGTGCGTCCGGCGAACCGGTCCGGCTGCTCGAAGGCCAGCGCCGCGAACTCGGCGACGTCCTCCAGTGCGATGAGTTGGAGCGGCTGGTGCGGCGTGAAGAGGTGCCGGTGAACGCCGTTGACGATGCCGTCGAGGCCGAGGCCGTTCATCCCGAGGTAGTTCGTCATGAACCGCACCGGGCGCAGTACCGTCACCAGCGGGATCCGCTGGTGCAGGTACTCCTCGATGCGTCGCTTCCCCGGTGCGGCGAACGCGGCGCCGGTGGTCGAGGCGACGCCGGTGAACACCACCTGGCGGATCCCCGTGGCGGCCGCCGCGTCGGCCAGGGCCCGGCCGCGGGTGAACTCCAGCTCGTTGTCGCTGCCGGACGGCCCGTAGGCGACCGGCGGCACGGCGAACAGTGCGGTGGCGCCGGCCAGCGCCGGTTCCAGGCCGGCCGGCTCGTCGAAGTCCGCGAGGGCCAGCTCGGCCCCGGCGTCGGCGAGCGCCACGGCGGCGGGTGCGGTGCTGTCCCGTACCAGCGCGCGCACCGGCCGGCCGGCGGCCAGCAGCCGGCGTGCCGTCGCACCGCCCTGCTTCCCGGTGGCGCCGGTCACGACGACGATGCCCTGGGCCGCGCCGGTGTCGGCGTCGGAGCGGACGGATTCGGCGGTCATGTGGTCCTCCTTCTTCGCCCGGGCCTGGTTGCGGACGGGGTGTGCTCGACCCGAGCTATCTGAGACACTCCAACCCGGTTGGCTCCGAGGGCACAAGGGGTTTCGTGACATGACCGCAGTGATCGACGGCGGCGACCGGGCCGACGCCCGCCGCAACCGGGCGAAGGTGCTGTCCGCCGCCGGAGCGGCGTTCGCCGAGCACGGACTCGACGTCCCGCTCGGCGACATCGCCCGCCGGGCCGGTGTCGGCGCGGGCACCGTGTACCGGCATTTCCCGAGCAAGCAGGCCCTCCTGGAAGCGGTGCACGCCCAGCACCTGAACGACCTGATCGCCTCCGGGGAGCGGCGGATGGCCCGGTCCGCGCCCACCGAGGCGTTCTTCGGGTTCCTTCTGGAGGTCGTCGAGACGTCCCAGCGGCGCGGACCGGTCTGCGACCTGGTGACCGCCGACCCGAGCTGGCCGCGCCCGGTGCTCACGGCGGCCGTGCAGCGGTTCCGCCAGGTCCTGACCGCCCTGCTCCACGCGGCGCAGCGGGCGGGCGGCGTCCGTCCCGGCCTGGGCCCCGAGGACGTGGCCGCGTTCGCCGTCGGGTGCACCGCGATGCTTGCCGCGCGCCGCGACCGTCAGGCCGGCCTCGCGCTCGTCCGGCTCGCCCTGGACGGGCTGCGGCCGTCCACTTCCGTCACGGAACAAGCATCCTTTCGTGACGGCGTCCACCGGACGATCGGCGCCGGCTGCGAGGAGTGCGGGGCCGCGCTCGCACCCCGGCCCACCGGCCGCCCGCTGCGCTACTGCGGAGCCACCTGCCGCCAACGGGCCCGCCGCCGACGCCTGGCCGACTGAGACCAGTGCCCCGAACGCCCTGCCTTCACGATCGGGCGGTGCTGAGCGCGTGCGTCCCCACCGCCGGTTGCGGAACCGGTCACGGCGTCAGTGCCGCCGGTGCGACCGGGTGGGGTCACCCGACTTTCGTTCACCGGCCGGTCCTAAACTCCCACCGTGACCAAGGACTTGAGGTGCACTCACTGCGGGAATGCCGGACTCGACCAGGGCTTCGTCGAGAACGACGCCCAGCACAGCTCGGGCGACGCCCGCTGGGTCGCGGGTCCGCTGGAGCGCGGCCTGTTCGGCGGAGCAAAGCAGTGGGGCCGGCCCCACTTCCAGATCGACGCCTTCCGCTGCCCGCACTGCGGCCACCTGGAACTCTTCGCCCGCCAACAGCTCGGCTAGGCCTGTCCGCCGCCGTTCGCCCTCCGGCGTGCAGCCGAACGACCTACCGGAACGGCCCCGCACCGATCCCGGCCAGGTCTTCCGCCAGGTCCGCCAAGGTCAGTTCGGGGTTGAGGGCGGCCACCAGGCCGTCCGTCAGCGGCTCGCCGGCGAAGACGGCGCGGACGGCTGCCAGGTCGATCTCGGTTTCCAGGTACTCCTCGGCGTGCGCGTGGTACGCCTCCGGCCGGCGGTCCGTCAGCAGCGCGAACAGGCCGTCCGCGCCGTCGGGATCAGGCACGGGCGGGAAGTCGATCGTGCCGTGCTTCCACGCCGGGTCGGCGGTCTCGCGCCACAGACAGGCTGTCACCACAGGGGTATCGTTCTCGTCGCTGAACGCCGGTTCGGCGACCTGCGCGGCGAAGGCGGCGGGCACCTCGTCCAGCACACCGGGCCACACCTCGCCGTCGTTGCCGTACGGGCTCATCTCCGCCTCGTGGGCGAACCCGCGCACGTACGCCCCGCCCGGACCGAACACGATCGCGTACTCGTCGCCGCAGCCGTCCCGCATCGAGGCCATCTCCTCACCGGACGCCACGCCCCACCGCGCGTCGTAGCTGAAGTACCGGTCGCCCCATGCGGGCAGCAGGATCGCGTCCAGCACCGCCAAGGCCCGGCAGTGGTCCCGGAGTTCGGCGATCCCGGGCAGCGCCGCAGCAACGCGTTCAACAGTCATCCCGCCATCCAAGCAGGTCGCGCCCACACCACCGGCCCCAAAACCGCATGCCCGGGGCCGCCGCCGCACCCCACAATGTCGCATGCTGATCGATCACTGGCCCGTGCTGGGCCTGCGTCTGAGGACGCCCCGGTTGGAGCTCCGGCTGCCCGGGGACGGGGAGTTGGCCGCGCTGGCCGCGCTCGCGGCGGAGGGTGTCCACGAACCCGGCCGGATGCCCTTCATGGTCCCGTGGACGGACCTGCCGCCCGCCGAGCGGGCCCGCGCGGTGGTGCAGCACCACTGGCGGCGGCTCGGGACCTGGTCGCCGGACGACTGGGCGCTCAACCTCACCGTGTTCGCGGATGGGCAGGTGGTGGGCCTGCAGACCCTCACCGCGCGGAACTTCGGCGTGCTGCGGCAGGTGAGCACCGGGTCGTGGCTGGGCGCGGCGCACCAGGGGCGGGGCATCGGCACGGAGATGCGCGCGGCCGTCCTGCACCTGGCCTTCGCGGGGCTGGGCGCCGACGAGGCGGTCTCGGCCGCGTTCGCGGACAACGCCGCCTCCTCCGCCGTCTCCCGCAAGCACGGCTACCGGCCGGACGGCGTCGAGCGCGTCGTGGTGCGCGGCCGCCGGGTGACGTCCCACCGGTTCCGACTGCCCCGCGCCGACTGGGAGGCCCGCCGCACCACCCCCGTCACGATCGACGGCCTGGCGCCCTGCCTCCCCCTCTTCGGCCTGCCCGACCCCAGCCCTGAACCCCGCCGTCGCCCCCCCGCCCCCCGCCCTTCACTGCGCCGAACAGGCCTACGCCCCACCGTCGCCCCCCGCCTCCCGCCCTTCACCACTGCGCCGGACAGGCCTGTGCCCCGCCGTCGCCCCCCGTCTCCGCTCTTCGCTGCGCCGGACAGGCCTACACCCCACCGTCGCCCCCGTCTCCCGCCCTTCACTGCGCCGAACAGGCCTACACCCCACCGTCGCCCCCGTCTCCCGCCCTTCACTGCGCCGAACAGGCCCACGCCCCACCGTCGCCCCCGTCTCCCGCCCTTCACTGCGCCGAACAGGCCCACGCCCCACCGTCGCCCCCGTCTCCCGCTCTTCGCTGCGCCGAACAGGCCTATGCCTCGCCGTCGCCCCCGCAGGAGGTGCGGACCTTCAGGGTGGGGAGCAGCTCGACGTGGTACGCGGGGAGGCCGGTCGGGTCGTCGAGGCGGCGGAGCAGGAGTTCGAGGGCGGTGGCGCCGACGGACTTCTTGGGCGGGGCGACGGCGGTGAGCGGGGGTGCGGCGAGGGCGGCGAAGACGTCGTCGTAGGAGATCAGGGCGACGTCCTCGGGGACGCGCAGGCCGCGGATGCGCAGCAGGGGCGGGAGTTGGATGGCGTCCTGGTCGTTGTGGACGAGGACGGCGCGGACGCCGTCGGCGACGGCTTCGGCGATCTGCTCGGCGACCCATTCGGGGTCGGGGACGCTGGTGGGGCTGCCGGGGCGGTGCATGTCGATGACGGGGCGGGTGCGCAGGCCGAGCAGGGGGACGGCTTCGGCGTAGCCGGTGCGGACCTGGTGGGCCGTCCAGGTGTCGGCGCGGGCGGCGAGCAGCACGGTGTCGTGGCCGAGGGCGGCGAGGTGGCGCAGGGCGAGCAGGACGCCGTGGCGGTGGTCGGAGCCGACCGCGTCGAGTTCGGCGGCGGCGCTGCCCGGGTCGGCCTTGCGTTCCACCAGGACGGCGGGGACGGGGAGTTCGGCGAGCCAGTGGTGGTCGCCGGGGTGGTGCGGCGGGTCGCCGGGTTGCCAGTTGGGGGTGAGCAGCAGGCCGTCGACGCCGGAGTCGAGGAGGCGCTCGACCTGGGCGCGGTCGTCGCGGGCCTCGTAGGCGGCGATGCCGAGGACGAGGCGGGCGCCGGCGGTGGTGGCGGCGGCGCGGGCGCCGGCGATCACTTCGTCGAAGTAGGAGCCGACGGTGGGGACGAGCATGCCGATGACCCGGTCGTGGTGGCCGGGGCGGGCGTTCGGGCCGCTGTCGGGGAGGGCGACGGAGCCGTGCGAGCGGGCGAGTTCGCCCGCGTCGGCGAGGGCGGCGACGTCCCTGCGGACGGTGACCGCGGGGATGCCGAGGCGGGCGGCCAGGTCGACCACCCGGACGGTGCCGAGGTCGCGCACGACCTGCAGGATCCGTGCCCGGCGTTCCTCTGCCGTGACGGTCATGGCGTCCCCTCCTGGTTCGGGCCGCGGCCCGGGCGGACCGCGAGGGCGGTTGCCGCGACCGGTACCACGACAACCACTCGATCAATTTTTATCATTCGATCGCCATTCGATCGAAAGGTCTGAATGTATTGACTCGATCACATGCCGCTGGGCTCCGGAACGGCCGGCGCGCCGATCATCCTGGCGGGCTACGGTACCGGTACCGCCCGCTGTGCTGCGGGCTTCACCACCGGCCCGCCCGCCACCACCGCGCGCGTCTCCTGCTGTGCGCGCAGCGGCAGCGGCTGTGGCTGTGGCTGTGGCTGGTGCGACGACGTGACCGTCACCAAGGCCCGAGCAGCCGCCACGAGGAAGGCCGGGCTCAGCGCGGGTCCACCGCGTGAAGCTCACCCCCGTCCCACTCCAACCAGCGGGTGATGCCGATCTCCCGCAGGAACGGATAGTCGTGGCTGGCGACGATCAGCGCGCCCCGGTAGCCCGCGAGGGCCTGGGTGAGCTGGCGGACGCTGGCCAGATCCAGGTTGTTGGTCGGCTCGTCGAGCAGCAGCAGCTGCGGCGGCGGGTCGGCCAGCAGCAGCGCCGCCAGCGTCGCCCGGAAGCGCTCGCCGCCGGAGAGCGTGCCGGCCGGTTGGTCGGCCCGGGCGCCGCGGAACAGGAACCGGGCCAGCCGGGCCCGGACGTCGTTGTCCGTGGCGGCCGGGGCGTGCGCCTTGACGTTCCGGAAGACGGTGGCTTCGTCGTCCAGCACGTCGAGGCGCTGCGGCAGGTACCGCATCGGCACCGGCGTGGTGATCATGCCCTCGGCGGGGGCGAGTTCGCCCGCGACGGTGCGCAGCAGCGTGGTCTTGCCGGAGCCGTTGCGGCCGATCAGGGCGACCCGCTCGGGGCCGCGCAGCTCCAGGTCGACCATGCCGCCGTACGCCAGCCGGACCCGTTCGAGCAGCAGCACGCTGCGCCCGGCGGGGACGGCGGTGCGGGGCAGGTCGATGCGGATCTCCGCGTCGTCCCGCACCGCCTCCTCGGCGACGGCGAGCCGCTCCTTGGCCTCGTTGAGGCGTTCGGTGTGCATGCCGCGCAGCCGGCCGGCGGTCTCCTCTCCCTTGCCCTGGAGCTTGTCGGCGAGGGCCTTGGGGTCGTTGCGCCGGATCGAGCGCTGCTTGCCGTAGGCCGCGGACTTGGCGAGCCGCTGGGTGGCCTCGACCAGATCCCGCTTCTGCCGCTTCACATCGGCCTCGGCGTTGCGGACCAGGCGCTCGGCGGTCTCCTGCTCGGCCGCGAGGGTCTGCTGGTAGGCGCTGAAGTTGCCGCCGTACCAGGTGACTTCGCCGTCCCGCAGGTCGGCGATCTGGTCGACCCGCTCCAGCAGCTCCCGGTCGTGGCTGACCAGCAGCAGCACGCCCGGGAAGGCGGCCACCGCGTCGTACAGCCGGGCCCGGGCCTGGGCGTCCAGGTTGTTGGTCGGCTCGTCGAGCAGCAGCACGTCGGGACGGCGCAGCAGCAGTGCGGCGAGGTGCAGCAGAACGGCCTGGCCGCCGGAGAGTTCGCCGGTGGTGCGGTCGAGGTGCAGCCCCGTCAGGCCGAGACGGTCGAGGGTGGCGCGGGCGCGCTCCTCGACGTCCCAGTCGTCGCCGATGGTGGTGAAGTGCCGTTCGTCGGCGTCTCCCGACTCGATGGCGTGCAGGGCCTCACGCTTGGCGCGGATGCCGAGCGTCTCGTCCACCCGCTGGTCGGCGGCGACCGTCAGGTCCTGTGGCAGGTAGGCGAGTTCACCGGCGATTCGGACGGTGCCGGAGGCCGGGGTGAGCTCGCCGGCGATCAGCCGCAGCAGGGTGGACTTGCCGGCGCCGTTCAGGCCGACCAGCCCCGTCCGGCCCGGGCCGACCGCGAGATGGAAACCGCTCAGCACGGGACGGCCGTCGGGCCATTCGAAGCCGAGGTCGGTGCAGAGGATCGAGGTGGTGGGTTGCGCCATGGAGGGCCTCCGTCAGTTGCCGTGGAAAGTGGGGACAACACGGGGAGACACCGAGGACGCGGGTACGAGAAGGGCCGTCACGGGATCAAAGAAAGAACCCGCACGGGAGCCATGGATCGCTGCCCTGCCGAGGTCGCACTCGCGCCCGCACGCCGAGAAACCCGGATACAGCACGGGTGTGGCGTGGCGCGGTGTCTCATGACCTCAGACAAGCAACGGCCTTCTCCAGACATGCGGGAATGTGACGCCTCCGAGCGTACGGAACCCCCGCCACCGCGCGCAACGGAATTAAGTCCCCTCCCTTCGTCCGGCAGGAGCGCAGGCCGGCCCGGCCGGGAGCGCTTCGCCCGCCGTCTAAAATCGACTCATCATGACTGCCACTCTCGTCGTCAAGGACCTCGCCGCCGGTCACGGTGAGCGCACGCTGTTCTCCGGGCTCGACCTGGTCGTCGCTCCGGGGGACGTGATCGGGCTGGTCGGGGTGAACGGCGCGGGCAAGTCCACCCTGCTGCGGCTGCTGGCCGGCCTGGACGTGCCGGAGGGCGGCAGCCTGAAGCTGAGCCCGCCGACGGCGAATGTCGGCCACCTGCCGCAGGAGCCGGAGCGGCGGGAGGGCGAGTCGGTGCGTGACTTCCTGGCCCGCCGGACGGGCGTCGCGGCGGCGCAGGCCGCGCTGGACGAGGCGACCGAGGGCCTGGTGGAGGGCCGCCCGGGCGCGGACGACGCGTACGCGGCGAGCCTGGACCGCTGGCTGGACCTGGGCGGCGCGGACTTGGAGGAGCGGGCCGAGGAGGTCGCCGACCAGCTGGGCCTGAAGGTCTCGCTGGACCTGCCGATGACGGCGCTGTCCGGCGGCCAGGCGGCCCGGGCGGGCCTGGCTTCGCTGCTGCTGTCCCGCTACGACGTGTTCCTGCTGGACGAGCCCACCAACGACTTGGACCTGGACGGCCTGGAGCGCCTGGAGTCCTTCGTCAAGGGCCTGCGCGCCGGCACCGTGCTGATCAGCCACGACCGCGAGTTCCTGGCCCGCACCGTCACCCGGGTGCTCGAACTGGACCTGCACCAGCACCAGGTGAACCTGTACGGCGGCGGCTACGAGTCGTACCTGGAGGAGCGGGCGATCTCCCGCCGGCACGCCCGGGAGCAGTACGAGGAGTACGCGGACACCAAGGCCGGCCTGGAGGCGCGCGCGCAGATGCAGCGCAACTGGCTGGAGCACGGGGTGCGCAACGCCCGGCGCAAGGGCGGTGACAACGACAAGAAGGCCCGCGCGCAGCGCGCCGAGTCCACCGAGAAGCAGGCCGCGAAGGCCCGGCAGACCCAGCGGATGATCGAGCGGCTGGACGTGGTGGAGGAGCCCCGCAAGGAGTGGGAGCTGCGGATGGAGATCGCCGCCGCGCCGCGCTCCGGCTCGGTGGTGGCGACGCTCCGTCAGGCGTCCGTCAAGCGCGGCGAGTTCGTGTTCGGCCCGGTGGACCTGCAGATCGACTGGGCGGATCGGGTGGCGATCACCGGCGCGAACGGCGCGGGCAAGTCGACGCTGCTGGCGGCGCTGCTGGGCCGGCTGGAGCTGGACTCGGGCAGTGCGGCGCTCGGTTCGGGTGTGCAGATCGGCGAGGTGGAGCAGGCCCGCGGCCACCTGTTCGGCGGCGACACCGGGCGTCCGCTGCTGGAGGCGTTCTCCGCCGCCGTGCCGGACCTGAACCCGGAGGACGTGCGCACCCTGCTGGCCAAGTTCGGCCTGAAGGCGGTGCACGTGCTGCGCCCGGCCGCGACCCTCTCCCCGGGCGAGCGGACCCGGGCGGCGCTGGCGCTGCTGCAGGCCCGCGGAGTGAACCTGCTGGTGCTGGACGAGCCGACGAACCACCTGGACCTGCCCGCGATCGAGCAGTTGGAGTCGGCGCTGGCCTCCTACACCGGCACGCTGCTGCTGGTCACCCACGACCGCCGGATGCTGGACACGGTGAAGGTGAACCGGCGGCTGGTGGTCGCGGACGGCAGGGTCTCCGAGGCCTGACCGGCAAGTACTGGCAAGGCCGGGTCTTCCACCCGGTCGCCGCCATGTGCTGTGCTGTCGCCCATGGTTGACAGTGCATCCACCACCGAAGCGCCGTCCTTCCCGACGGTGCCGCTGCGCCCGATGAGGGTGCCCGTCGAAGAGGCGGCGGACCGCTGCCGGGACTTCCACCAGGTGATGGCGCAGCGCCGCACCGTCCGCGACTACTCGACCCGCCCGCTGCCCGAGGGCGTGCTGGAGTGGGCGATCCGCACGGCGGCGACGGCGCCCAGCGGGGCGCACGTGCAGCCGTGGCGGTTCGTGGTGGTGACCGATCCGGAGCGCAAGCGGCGGCTGCGGGAGGCCGCCGAGGCGGAGGAGCGCGAGTTCTACGGGCACCGGGCGTCCGAGGAGTGGCTGGCGGCGCTGGCCCCGATCGGCACCGACTGGCGCAAGCCGTTCCTGGAGGACGCGCCCGCGGTGATCGTGGTGTTCGAGGTGCACAAGGGCCCCAACTCGCCCCGCCCGTACTACACGAAGGAGAGCGTGGGCATCGCCGTCGGCCTGCTGCTGGCCTCGCTGCACCAGGCGGGCCTGGCCACCCTGACGCACACGCCGAGCCCGATGCGCTTCCTGAACGAGATCTGCGAGCGCCCGCAGGAGGAGCGCGCCGCGTACGTGATCCCGGTCGGCTACCCGGCGGACGACGCCCGGGTGCCGGATCTGGAGCGCAAGCCGCTGGACGAGGTGCTGGTCCGGCTCTGACGGCCCGGGGCAGCGTACGGCCGGGGCGGCGCTCCGGGCGTGCGCGACCCCGCCCCGGCCCAGGCCGTGAAAGAGCCGTGAGGGTACGGAATAGTGCTGGTCGGAGGGGTCGCGGATGACCCATACTCCCGATCATGAGCCATTCCACCGACGCACCTGACACCGCCGTACCTGACACCGCCGTACCCGACACCGCCGCGCCCGCCACCGGCACCTCCGGCACCGCGGTGAGCCCGCTGACCGCGGGCCGCCCGCCCGAGCTGCTGCCGATCGGCGGCGGCGCCCACCTGCGCCGCCGCCGGCCGGCCGACGCCGCCGGGCTGAACGCCGCGGTGATCGCCAACCTCGACCACCTGCGCCCGTACATGCCGTGGGCCGCCACGGCGCCGACGCTGCCGGAGAGCGAGCAGCTCTCGGTGCGCGGCGAGCAGGTCTGGGACGAGGGCACCGACTTCATGTACCTGCTCGGCCTGGACGCCGACCCGGCCGTGGTGATCGGCGGTTTCGGCCTGCACGGCCGGATCGGCCCGGGCGCGCTGGAGATCGGCTACTGGGTGCACCGCGAGCACACCGGCCGCGGCCTGGCCACCGCCGCCGCCCGCGCGCTCACCGAGGCCGCGCTGGCCCTGCCGGGCATCACCCGGGCGGAGATCCACTGCGACGAGTCGAACGCCGCGAGCGCCGCCGTGCCGCGCAAGCTCGGCTACACGCTGGACCGGATCGACTCGGTGACGCCGACCGCCCCGGCGGAGACCGGCCGCAAGATGATCTGGGTGACGGGCTCCTGACGCCCACGCGGCAGTACTGACGGGGACGGACGGCGGCCGTCCCCGTTCGTGTTTTCCGGCCGCCGGAGGACGTTCCCCGGCAGCCGTGCCTCAGCGGCCCGCGAGCCGTTCGATCAGCACCTGCCAGCCGTCGGCGAGCGCGGTGCCGAGGTCGCCGGGGCAGCGCTCGGCGCGCTGCGCGGCGTCGGCCCGGTCCATCGCCAGGAAGAGCAGCGGCGGGCCTTCGAGGGCGCTGGTCAGCTGGAAGGCGAGAGTGTCCAGGTCGGACAGGCCGAGCGACGCCTGCCCGAGCAGCATCCGGATGTGCGGCTGGGTGAACACCGGCCCGCCGGCCGGGACGGTGCCCTTGCGTTCGATCGCGGCGCGCGCGATGTCGTGCCGCGCCAGCAGGAACCTGGTCCGCTCGCGGCCGTAGGCGATCAGCCGGTCGATCGGGTCGGCGCCGGGGCCGAGCGGCGGCGCGCCGGACAGCACCTCGTTCTGGAAGCACTGTTCCTCGGCGTCCAGCAGGGCGCGGAAGATGCCCGCCCGGGTGCCGAAGCGGCGGAAGACCGTGCCTTTGCCCAGGCCGGCGCGTTCGGCGAGCCCGTCCATGGTGACTTTCTCGGCGCCGAGCTCGGCGATCATCGCGCGGGCCGTGCACAGCAGGGCCTCGCGGTTGCGGGCCGCGTCCGCTCGCTCGACCGGGGGCTTGCCGAAGGGGACGTCCATGGCAGCCAATTTACCTTCCGAGAGAAACGGGGTAAAGTCCGGTTCATCGAAGCGGGGTAAAGTCCGCTTCGGCGGGTGCGGCATCCCCGGCCGCATCGCCCCGCCCCGCCCGTCCACGTCCGCCACCCCCGGCGGGCCGGATTCCGAGGAGAACTGTCATGCACCTGTTCCGCCTGGACGCCAGCATCCTGCCCGCCACCTCGACCAGCTCCGAGCTGGCCGACACCGCCCACGCCGAGTGGGACGCCGCCCACCCGGAGGGCACCGTCACCCGCCGCCACCTGGGCACCGACCCGCTGCCCGGCGACATCTGGACCCACGCCACCCTCGCGAGCTTCACCCCCGAGGACCAGCGCACCGAGGAGCAGCGCGCCGCCGCCGCGCTCGGCGCCGAGCTCGCCGAGGAGCTGCGCGCCGCGGACGCCGCGATCATCGCCGTCCCGCTGTACAACTGGGGCGTCTCGCAGCACTTCAAGACCTGGGTCGACGTGGTGATCGCCGGCGCCGGCCCGACCGCCCAGCTGCTCAAGGACAAGCCGGTCCTGCTGGTCACCTCGGCGGGCGGCGGCTTCGCCCCCGGCACCCCGCGCGAGGGCTGGGACCACTCCACCCCATACCTGGAGCGCGTCCTGCGCGACGTCTGGGGCGCCGACCTGACGGTGGTCCGCCGCGAGCTGACCCTCGCCGCCGCCAACCCGGCGATGGAGAGCCTGCGCGACCTGGCCGCCGAGTACCACACCCACGCGCTGGACGCCGCTCGCGACGCCGGCAAGAAGCTGGTCCGCGCCTGACGCGCCACCACCAACGACCGGGCGCCGGAAGGGAATTGACCCTTCCGGCGCCCGCCGCGTTCCGCGCCCGCCGGCCCCGACGTCCGCGCGGCGGCCCGGGGTCGGCGGGCGCACGGGAATGACGCGCACTCGGGACAAATCGATCACCAATCACCTTTCCCCCACTATTCCATCATCCCGGATGATCAAGACATAGGCCGTGCTCGCCATATTCCGGAACCATTCGAGCAATAGTCGAGGTAAACCGGCCAGGGGTGGCCGATTTGCACTCAAAGATTTCGCTTGACATGAGCACGCAGCAAAATCATGCTTATCCGCGGGCCGTGATCAACAGATCCGGCCCGCGCCTCGGCGTCCGCCGGGTCGTTCGTTTCCAGCCGAAAGGACAGGCATGAACAACTTCCTGCGTCGCAGGGCCGGCATCATCGGCGCCGCGCTTCTCGCCGCCACCGCCATGACCGCCATACCCGCCCAGGCCGAGGGAAGCTGGAGCTCCTACATCACGAGCTGGAACTCCGGCAACGAATCGCGCCGCTGGACCGACAACCACACCGACGGCGACGCCACCATGGTCAGCTTCTCCGGCTGCAACATCCACTCCGGTTCCAACGCCATCCAGCTGGAGCTGGACCGCGACATCTCGTACTGGCCGGACGCCACCTACGGCACCCGCAACAACTACTGCGACACCAGCAGCTGGGGCACGATGACCGACAAGGGCAACTTCTACTTCATCGACTACCACGACGGCCCGATCGACGTGAGCAGCGTCTACACGGCATACTGACGTCAATTGCCCGGTCGGCGCCGGAATTCCCCGGCGCCGACCGGGCGAATACATCCGCTCTGAAAACGGAATGCCATGCCGATCAAGATTTCGAACTGCTCGTTCAGTTATCGCCGCGGGATGCCGGTCATCGAGCAGTTGAGCATCTCCTTCGAACCCGGGGCAACCGTGCTGCTCGGGCCCAACGGCGCCGGAAAATCGACGCTGATGGGAATTGCCGCCACGGCGCTGAAACCGAAGGCCGGCGAAATCAGCCTGGGAGACGTCACCGTCAACGGCCGGTCGGCCGTCCGGGCGTACCGGCGCAAGGTCGGCTGGCTCCCGCAGCAGGTCCGCCCGGTGGCCGGGCTCAAGGTCCGCGAGCAGGTCGCGTACGGCGGCTGGCTCAAGGGCATGGACCGCGGCGCGGCCTGGGACGCCTCGGCCGCCGCCCTCGCGAAGGTCCGGCTGACCCAGCTCGCCGACCGCCGCAGCACCGAACTCTCCGGCGGGCAGCTCCGCCGCCTCGGCATCGCGCAGGCGCTGGTGCACGACGCGGAGGTGGTGCTGCTCGACGAGCCCACCGCCGGTCTCGACCCGGCGCAGCGCTCGGCCTTCCGCAAGCTGCTCGCCGAACTCCAGGACACCGTGAGCTTCATCGTGTCGACCCATCAGACCGAGGACTTGGCCGCGAGTTACCGCAGCGTGGTCGTCCTCGACCAGGGACAGGTCAGGTACCAGGGCTCCATCGCGGAGTTCCTCGGCCGGGTGCCGGCCACGGTGTCCGAGGAGCGCCGGGCCGAGGCCGCGTACTCCGAACTCGTCGTCGAGGAGGCGTGATGCGCTGGTCCACCCTGCTGCGTACCTCGATCGCGCTGCGGGTCGCCCCGGCGCTGCTGATCTGGGTGGTGGCGTACATCGGCAACGTCAACGCCTGGGTGGTGCAGGGCTATTGGGAGTCCGTCACAGCCCAGAGCTCGTTCCTGCTGGGCTTCACCGCCCCGGCCTGCGCCGCGTGCGCCGCCTGGGAGGGCGCCCGGGTGCGGGCCTCCCGGGTGCTGGACGGGGCGCCCGTCAGGTCGGCGGCGGCGATCGCGGCCTGGCGGATGCTGCCCGTCCTCGCGATGGGCCTGATCGCCGTGCTGCTGCCGCTCGCGCTGCTGGCGCCGGAGGCCGCCGGGTCGCCGGGCGGGCCGACGCTGTCGATCCTGGGCTCCGAACTGCTCGTGGTGGCGGCCCACACCGCCCTCGGGTACGCCGCCGGCCACTCGCTGCCGACTCTGCTGGCGGTGCCGCTGGTCACCGTGACGAGCTTCGTGTGGATGGCCTACCCGGCCTCGCTGAACACGCTCTGGGTCCGGCAGTTGAACGGTCACAACTTCTCCGAGTGCTGCGCGCTCGACCAGCAGGTGTCGTACCGGGCTCTCGCCGCGGCCGGCCTGGTCGCCCTCGGCGTGATCGCGGGCGCCCTGCTGTGGCTCGCCGGGACGGCCTGGCTGCTGCGGGCGGCCTCGGCGCTCGCCGTCGCGGCCGCGCTGACCGCCGGATCGCTGGTCGCGATGCCGCTCGGGTACCAGGCGTCGGTGGCCCGGGACGAGAGCCTGCTGCGGTGCGACTCCGGACGTCCGCAGCTGTGCCTGTGGCCGGAGCAGCGCGAGGCCGGGGCCGACATCCGGGCCTGGGCGGACCAGGCGCACGCGCAACTCGCCGCCGCGGGCGTGCAGGGCTCCGGCCGGCTGACCCTGCTCTCCGCGCGCCCCTCGCGGGGCGAGGTGGTCAACGCGGTCGCCCGCTCCGCCGTCACCCACACCGTGCCGGACTGCGCCCGCGGCGGCGCATGGCCGGGCTCCCGCGCCGTCGGGCCGGTCAACGCCTGGCTGACGGTCAGCGCGGGCGGCGCGCTCAAGGACCTGAAGGGCAAGCTCCGCCCGGACGACGCCCAGTTGGTCAGCCGGGTCGTCGCGGCCCCGGCCGAGGCCCAACTCGCCTGGTTCCAGCGCAATGCGGAGACCCTGACGTCCTGCGACCGGACTCCGGACCTGGACCCGGGCCACTACCTCGCCGACGCGCCGGGACGGGGGTAGCCGTGCTCTGGTGGTTGCGCGTACGGGCGCTCCCGGCGGTGCTGGCCGGCACCGTGCTGGCGGTGCTGCTGGGCTCGCAGGCCCGGTCGATCGTGGTGCCGGTCCCGATCGTGGTGGGCGGGATCTCCTTCCCCCTGCCGATGGCCTTCCTGCTGCCGCTGATCCCGGTCTGCCTGTTCCTGTACGGCTACGGGCGGGCCGACGCGGCCGTCGAACGGACGGCGGTGCGCCGCGTCCCGCTGCTGGACGTGGCCGCGGTGCTCGGGGCGACGGCGGTGGCGGGCGCCGCCGGGTTCCACTCGGCGACCGGGGTGATGGTGGCCCGGGACTTCGCCGGCTACCTGGGGCTGGCGCTGATCGTCCGCTGGTGCGCGGGGGTGCTGACGGCGGGCCTGGTGATCTCCGTGTTCCCGTTCGTCTGCGCCTCGTTGGGGATCCGGGCCGGCGTCCCGCGGGTCTGGGCGTGGCCGTTCCTGCCCGCCGGTTCGGTGCCCGCCGCGCTGGAGGTGCTGGTGCTGCTGCTGGTGGGTCTCCTGCTGCTGTGGCGCGGCCCGCTGGAGTGGTCGCGGCGGGCGGATCTCGCCACGAGCTGAACCGTCGGAGCGACCGGGAGGCCACCACCGAGTGACCTCCCGGTGCGGCGAATTGACGTCAGTCCACTGGAGGGTGACGTTCCGTCCGATTTGTTGACCGCCCGGGTCCGGTTCCGCCCACTCGGGACTACGATCGATCGATGACGGACACCACACCCAGAGCAGACGACAGAGCCGCGGTCGCGGCCAGGTTCCCGGCCCTCCACGCGCCGCAGCGCTGGGAGTGGGGCGGCATCGACGCGCAGTTCACCACGGAGCTGCCGCCGGACGAACTGGTCACCAACATCCACCTGGTGGGTTTCAGCGAGGGCCGCGTGGTCCTCTGCCGCGACGTACGCGGCCACTGGTTCCTGCCCGGCGGCACCCGCGAGGCCGCCGAGAGCATCGAATCCTGCCTGGCCCGCGAACTGCGCGAGGAGGCCGGCGCCCGCCTCACCGGCCCCCCGACCTGGATCGGCCACCACCTCGCCGTCTCCGAGGGCCCCACCCCCTACCGCCCCTGGCAGCCCCACCCCGTCAAGGCCTGGCTCTGGGGCTGGGCCGAAGTCCTCGTCGACTCCGCCCCCACCAACCCCGCCGACGGCGAACAGGTCCTCGAAGTCCGCCTCACCACCCCCGAAGAGGCCCAACGCCTCCTCACCCACCACCGCGACCCCTGGTGGCCCGAACTGGTCGCCCTGGCAACGGAATCCCGCGCCACGAGCTGATTCAGAAGGGGTTCCCGTCCCGGAAGTCGGTGTGCCACCACTGAACGGCAGTGATGACCACATGGCGATGGGGGCCATTGACGATCTCGTACTCGACCAAGGCAGCATGCCCGTCGAGCGGAATGTCACGGGTGTGAGGGTCGTCCCCAATCGACGAACTGGCCCCGTCCCACGGGTCTCGCATGAGACGCAGTTGCACGGCCAGCAGGGCGTGGTAGAGCGAGTCCGGCGCGGCCAGCAGGAGGTCCTCGACCTCCAGCGAGGGCTCGACGGGCCACAGGTCTGCGGCGTCGAACTCCTCCTCCACCTCTAACCCTCCCGGTTCTCCCTCCGGCTCCGGAGGGAATCCCAGGAGCCCAGCGGGAGTGTACCGGCGCGGACGGCGGCAGTTCGGGCCTCGCGCCCGCCGCGCCGGTCCAGGGTGGCCCGACACCACCAGACCTCCAGCAGGCGCTCGAACGCCTCGCCGGTGGCGGTGCGCCCCAGCTCTACGCGGAACTGCATACGCCTGCTCGGCGAGAGCGCGGCCGCGATGCTGTCCGGGGTACGGGGGATCTCGGGGCTCGCACCGGCGTGGTGGTGCGGTTGAGCGCTCACGCGAACCTCCTCGACGGTTTGCCCGGCCGGGCCTCCAGTATGGCCTGGAAAGCGTAAACGGTGAGCCCGGAAAGCTTGCGTTGTGAGCCCCAAGGGCTTGCTGTGTGAGCCCGGGAGGCTCGAATTTTGAGCCTGCGAGAGGCAGCCGGTGCCCGAAACCTGCATGCTTCGTGCACCGGCTGTGCTGCTACTTGCCCAGGCCCGCGCGGCGGAGGGCGTCGGCCATGGCGGAGTTGGCGGGCGGGGGCGGGGTGCGGTCGGACTGGCGGCGGTCCTGGCGCGGTGGGCGGGAGTCGCGGCGGTTGCCGGTCTCGCGGGGGCCGGCGGCAGGCCGGGTCTCCTCGTCGAGGCGCAGCGTGAGGCCGATGCGCTTGCGCTGGACGTCCACGGCGGTGACCTTGGCGCGGACGATGTCGCCGGGCTTGACCACCTCGCGCGGGTCCTTGACGAAGTTCCTGGAGAGCGCGGAGACGTGCACCAGGCCGTCCTGGTGGACGCCGATGTCGACGAAGGCGCCGAACGCGGCGACGTTGGTGACCACGCCTTCCAGGATCATGCCGATCTCCAGGTCGGAGATCTTCTCCACGCCGTCCTTGAAGCTGGCGGTCTGGAACGCGGGCCGCGGGTCGCGGCCGGGCTTGTCGAGTTCGCCGAGGATGTCGGTGACGGTCGGCACGCCGAAGGTGTCATCGGCGAAGTCGCCGGGCCGCAGCGCGCGCAGCACCGCTCCGTTGCCGATCAGCGAGCTGAGCTCGCCGCCCGTCGCGGCGAGGATGCGGCGGACCACGGGGTAGGCCTCGGGGTGCACCGCGGAGGCGTCCAGCGGGTCGTCGCCGTCGGCGATGCGCAGGAAGCCCGCGCACTGTTCGAACGCCTTGGGGCCGAGCCGGGAGACGTCCTTGAGCGCCCGCCGGGTCCGGAACGGCCCGTTCGCGTCGCGGTGGGCGACGATGTTGTCGGCCAGCGTGCCGGTGATGCCGGAGACCCGGGTGAGCAGCGGCGCGGAGGCGGTGTTGACGTCCACGCCGACGGCGTTGACGCAGTCCTCGACGACGGCGTCCAGCGAGCGGGAGAGCTTGAGTTCGCTCAGGTCGTGCTGGTACTGGCCGACGCCGATCGACTTGGGGTCGATCTTGACGAGTTCGGCCAGCGGGTCCTGCAGGCGGCGGGCGATGGAGACGGCGCCGCGGATGGAGACGTCGAGGCCGGGCAGTTCCTGGGCGGCGAACGCGGAGGCGGAGTACACGGAGGCGCCGGCCTCGCTGACCATCACCTTGGTCAGCCCGAGCTCGGGGTGACGCTTGATCAGGTCGGCGGCGAGGCGGTCGGTCTCCCGGGAGGCGGTGCCGTTGCCGATCGCCACCAGGTCCACCTTGTGCTCGGCGGCCAGCCGGGCCAGCACACCGAGCGCCGCGTCCCACTTGTTGGCGGGCTGGTGCGGGTAGATCGTCTCGTGCGCGACGACCTTGCCGGTGGCGTCGACGACGGCGACCTTGACGCCGGTGCGGAAGCCCGGGTCGAGGCCCATGGTGGCGCGGGTGCCGGCGGGGGCGGCGAGCAGCAGGTCGCGCAGGTTGGCGGCGAAGACCCGCACGGCTTCGTCCTCGGCCTCGGCGCGCAGCCGGGTGCGCTGGTCGATGCCGAGGCGGACCAGGATGCGGGTGCGCCAGGCCCAGCGGACGGTGTCGGTGAGCCACTTGTCGGCGGGCCGGCCGCGGTCGGCGATGCCGAACCGGGCGGCGATCCGCTGCTCGTAGTCGCTCGCGCCGGGCAGGTCGGCCTCTTCCGCGCCGTCGTACGGGGAGAGTTCGAGGTCGAGGACCTCTTCCTTCTCGCCGCGCAGCATGGCCAGGATCCGGTGCGAGGGCAGCTTGGTGTACGGCTCGGCGAAGTCGAAGTAGTCGGCGAACTTGGCGCCGTCCTGCTCCTTGCCGTCGCGGACCTTGGCGACCAGCCGGCCGCGGGTCCACATCCGGGTGCGCAGCGAGCCGACCAGGTCGGCGTCCTCGCCGAAGCGTTCGACCAGGATCGCGCGGGCGCCCTCCAGCGCGGCGGCGGCGTCGGCGACCTGCTCGTTCGCGTAGCCGGCCGCGAGGAGGGCCGGGTCCTGCGTCGGGTCGGCGAGCAGCGTGTCGGCCAGCGGTTCGAGGCCGGCCTCGCGGGCGATCTGCGCCTTGGTGCGCCGCTTGGGCTTGTACGGGAGGTAGATGTCCTCCAGGCGGGCCTTGGAGTCGGCGGCGAGGATCTGGGCGCGCAGTTTGTCGTCCAGCTTGCCCTGGGAGTCGATGGACTCCAGGACGGCGGTGCGGCGCTCCTCCAGTTCGCGCAGGTAGCGCAGCCGCTCCTCCAGGGTGCGCAGCTGCGTGTCGTCGAGGGCGCCGGTGGCTTCCTTGCGGTAGCGCGCGATGAAGGGGACGGTCGCTCCGCCGTCGAGCAGGCCGACGGCGGCCTGCACCTGGTTCTCGCGGACGCCCAGTTCCTCGGCGATCTTGCGTTCGACGGGCATGGTCACGATGCCGGTCACCCTTTCTGGTGGTTTCGCTTCTCGCCCGTGCATTCTGGCAGGTCCGGCGGACGTTTATCGGGCGTCCGGGTGGCCGCACGGGGCGTGCCGCGTTCCGGGGACGTCCGCGGACACGCACCGGCGCCGATCAAGCCGCGCCTGATTTGTCTGATATGTCGGAGTTCGCACGGAGGCCCGACCCCGTCGTACGACCGCACTGGAGGACACGGTGGCGCAGGTTCCCACCCGGCCGATCCGCTGGACCCGCCCCACGACCTGGCCCCGCGAGGTCGTCGCGCTGGCCGGGTACTGGATCGCCAGCCGGATGCTGATGCTCGGTCTGGCCCGCTCGGGCAAGACCGAGCCCCCCGTCGAGGTGGAGGGGCTGTACCAGGGCTGGTCCGAGGTGCTGCGCACCGGCAGCTTCCCGGTGAACGACGTCACCTGGCAGTACCCGCCGGGCGCGGCGCTGCCGATGCTCGCACCCGACCTGCTGCCGTTCCTGACGTACCTTCAGGCGTTCTGGCTGCTGATGCTGCTCACCGACGCGCTGGCCCAGTGCGCGCTGCTGCGGGTCTCGCTGGGCCGGCCCGGCCGCTCCACCTCCGGCGCCTGGCTGTGGGCGCTGACGCTGCCGCTGCTGCTCGGCCTGCCGTACGGCCGCTACGACCTGGCGGTCACCGCGCTGGCGATGGTCGCGCTGCTGCTGTTGCCCGCCCGGCCCCGGCTGGCGGGGGCGCTGGCCGGGATCGGCGCGCTGGTCAAGGTGTGGCCGGCGCTGACGGTGCTCGGCACCCCGCGCGGCCGCACCACCCGGCAGGCCTGGACGGCGATGGCGGCCGCCGCGCTCGCCCTGCTGCTGGTGCTGGCCGCGCTGTTCGACCACGCCCTGGACTTCCTGCACGCGCAGCGCGCCCGCGGCGTCGAGATCGAGTCGCTGGGCGGCACGGGCTTCCAGGTGGCCCGGATGTTCGGCTGGCCGGGCCGGGTCGAGCTCCACTACGGCTCGATGGAGTTCATGGGCCCGTACGTGAACCTGGCGTCCCGGGTGTCCCTGCTGCTGACCGTCGCCGCGTTCGGCTGGCTGCTGCTGTGGCGGCTGCGCGCCCGCCACTGGACGGCCGCCACCCCGTACGACGCGGCGCTCAGCGCGGTGCTGCTGTTCACCCTGACCAGCCGGGTGATCTCCCCGCAGTACCTGATCTGGCTGATCGGGCTGGCCGCCGTCTGCCTGTCCGTCGAGGGCACCTGCCAGCGGCCGGTGGCGCTGCTGCTGATCCCGGTGGTCGGCCTGACCACCGTCGACTACCCGCTGTTCTTCGACGCGGCGGTGATCGGCGGCTGGCGGCCCACCGTGGTGATCGTGGCCCGCAACGGGATGCTGCTGGCGGCGGGCCTCTGGTCGGCCGGACGGCTGTGGCGGGCCACCGTCCCGTCCCGGGTCCGCCGCCGCACTGCGGACGCGCCCGCCGGGCCCCGGCCGGACGCCGATCCGGTCAGCACCTCCTGACCCCACCCGCCCCGGCCGTACACTCGCGGCCATGGCCGACACCGAATTGGACCGGCTCGCCGCCGGCAGCTACCTGCTGATCACCAGTTACCGCAAGGACGGCACTGCCGTGCCGACCCCGGTGTGGATGGTGCGCGACGGCGACACCCTCGGGGTGTGGACCGCCGCCGACTCGTGGAAGGTCAAGCGGATCCGCCGGCGCGCGGACGTCCTGGTCGGGCCGTGCGACCTGCGCGGCAACCCCACCGGCGAGAGCGTGCCGGCCACCGCGACGATCGCCGACCCGGCCACCGCCGAGCGCTACCGGAAGCTGCTCGCCCGCAAGTACCGGCTGCTCTTCTGGCTCACCTGGCTCGGCAGCCGGCTGCGCCGCGGCAGGTCCGGCACCGTCGGGCTCACCATCCGGCTCTCCTGACCCCGCCGCACGCCCCGGGCCGGTCCGGCCGGGCGCCCGGCAAGATCGGCCCGACAGGCCCCGGTCAGTACGGCAGCAGCTCGGGACGCTTGGCGGGCCGCCCGTCGCCGGAGGAGCGGCCGCGCAGCCGCCGACCGATCCAGGGGCCGACGTGGGTGCGCAGCCAGCGGGCGTCCTCGCGCACCTTCTGGCCCCGGGTGCGGGTGTCGGGCTCGGCGAGCGGCGCCCGCCAGTCCTCCTCGGACGGGCGGCCGAGCGCCTCCAGCACCGCCAGCGCGACCCGGCGGTGGCCCTCCGGCGACAGGTGCAGCCGGTCCTCCGCCCACAGCCGGCGGTCGTCGAACGCGGGTGCCGAGAACAGGTCGACCAGCACCATCCGGCCCGGGTACTGCCGCACCGTCCGCTCCGCGAACGCCTTCATCCGCAGGATCGCCGGGAGCAGCCGCGCACTGCCCGCCATCCGCCGGGTCGGGTCGGTCGAGGTGAACAGCACCACGGTGCGGCCCTCGGTGACCAGTTCCGCCGCGCACTGGCCGAGCCGCCGCTCCACCTCGGCGACGTCGCAGCCCGGGCGCAGCACGTCGTTCAGCCCGCCCGCCAGCGTGACCAGGTCGGCGTCGGTCGCCGCCGCCAGGCCCACCTGCTCGTCGCGGATCTGGCCGATCAGCTTCCCGCGCACGGCGAGGTTCGCGTACCGGAAGCCCTCCTGCTCCGCCGCCAGCACCGCGGCCACCCGGTCCGCCCAGCCCCGGAACTCCCCGTCCGGCAGGACGTCGTCGCACATCCCCTCGGTGAACGAGTCCCCCACCGCCACCATCGCCCGGTACTGCCGCACACCGCCTCCTGGGTTCGCTCCTGCGACCTCACCCTACCCAGGCGTCACCGGGGCGGTCCGGGGCCGGGGCACCACGTCCACGGCCTCCGGTCCGTTGACGATCAGCGACGGGACGCGGGCGGGCCGCTGACCCGGTTCGGCCAGGGCCAGCTCGGGCAGCCGCTCGAACAGGGTGCTCAGTGCCACCTCCGCCTCCAGCCGGGCCAGTGGCGCGCCGACGCAGAAGTGCGGGCCGTGGCCGAACGCCAGGTGGCTCTTGTCCGCCCGGGCCGGGTCGAACTCGTCCGGGCGGTCCGGGTGCACCTGCGGGTCCCGGCCCGCGGCGGCGAATCCGACCATGATCGGGTCGCCCTTGGCGATCAGCACGCCCTCGCCGAGGTCGATGTCCTCCAGCGCGTACCGCAGCGGGACGTACATGATGGGGCCTTCCACCCGCAGCGTCTCCTCGATCACGTCCGTCCAGTCGATCCCGCCCGCCCGCAGCCGGGCCAGTTGCCCGGGGTGGGTGAGCAGTTCCAGCGCGGCGCTGGCGATCAGGTTGACGGCCGTCTCGAAGCCGGCGGCGATCATCGTGAACAGCGTGCCGACCAACTCGTGTTCCGCCAGCGGCTGTTCGCCCGGGCGGTCGGAGAGCAGCAGGTCGCTGGTCAGGTCGGCGCCCGGGTTGGCCCGCTTGTACACCGCCAACTCGCCGAGGCGCTCGTAGAGTTCGGTCTGCACGGCCAGTGCGACGTCCTCGGCCACCGAGGAGTCCAGCACCCGGTCGATCAGCCCGCCCAGCGTCTCGCGCATCGGCTCGGGCACGCCGAACAGGTCGCAGATCACCGTCATCGTCAGCGGCCTCGCCAGCGCCGCCCGCAGGTCGGCGTGCTCGCCCGGCGCGAGTGCGCCGAGCGCCGCCACCAGCCGGTCGGCGGTCTCCTGCACCTGCGGGCGCATCAGCTTCACCCGGCGCGGCAGGAAGCTCGGGGCGATCCGGCCCCGGGCCCGGCGGTGCTCCTCCCCGTACCGGTTGACCAGGCTGTCCTGGAAGGCCACCGACCCCAGCACCCAGCCGGCCGGCACCTCCCCCACGCCCGGCCAGTGCCGGCGGAAGTCCCGCGAGACCCGCGGGTCGGTGGTCAGCGCCTGGATCACGCTGTGCCTGGTCACCGACCAGGCACGGATCCGCCCCGGCAGCTCGACCAGCACCGCCGGACCCTGGGCCCGCAGTTCGGCGGCCTCCGCGTGCGGCGCGCCTGCGGTGGCGTCGAGAAACGGACACCTGGGAACGGAAGGATCGGACACGGCGTGCTCCCCTCATCACCGAACGCCCTTGCGTGCCTCATATCGTGCAACCCCCGCCCGGCACCCGGAAGCCTCCCTTCACCATTGGCCTGATTCCACCCCTCCTCTCGCCAACTCCCGTTCCGCAGAGGCCACTTGATCAGGAGGAGAGGAGGGACACCGAGGCCTCGGGGGTGTGCAGCCGGAAGGTGAGGGACTCCTGGAGGTAGAGGTGGACGGTGCTGTCGTCATGGGAGAGGTAGCCGATCGAGAGATCCTCGCCGAGGTGGAGTTCGAAGTCGCCGCCGCGCGCGGAGAGCAGGATGGCGCCCTCGACGGCGGGGGCCCAGATGATGTCGCCGTCGAGCAGGCGGGCGAGGTGGTTGTGGACGGGGTAGCCGTGGTCGGAGGTCTCGTTGACGGCGGTGAAGGTGTCGGCGCCGAGCAGCAGCGAGTAGGGGCCGCCGACGCCGGCCAGGCGCAGCGCGGTGAGGCCGCGGCTGACGGCGTTGGGGTACTCGCGGACGTCGGCGGGCAGGGCGACGGGGTGGTTGCTGGAGCCGTCCCGGATGCCGGTGATGCCGGCGGCGGGGTAGCCGTCGAAGACGGCACGGTCCTCGGCGAGGGCGATGGCGCGGGCGGCGTCCTTGACCGGGTCCCAGTCGGAGTCCTTGGAGCCGCGTTCGACGTCGTCCACGGCGGCCCGGGTGACGGTGAACGGGACGCGCAGTTCGACCAGTGCCCGGCATTCCCGGGCGCGGGCCTGGACGCCGTTGGAGGGGGCGGCGATGTCGGCGAGGTGGCCGGTGCCGATCGCGGCGAGTTCCGGGCCGTCGGGGCCGAGCAGGTCGATCACCCGGCGGCCGGCCAGGTGCAGGGTGAAGGTGCGCCGGGCCTCCTCCTCGATCTCGGCCCAGGCGGCGGCGGAGACGGGCGCCAGCTCGCGGTGCAGGTTGTTCACGGTGCGGGACTCCTCTTCAGGCTGCCGATGTGGAGACTGCCGTCCCGGTCCGCCGGGGGTGCGGGCGGTGCCGGTGACTGCGGTGCCGACGGGGCGCCGGCCCATGCGCGGGTGGCTTCGGGGGTACCGGGCGCGGGCGGCGGGTCGCTCAGGAATTCCATGCTCGGGACGTGGAAGAGGGTCCCGGTGACGGGGGTCGAGAAGTCCAGCAGCCGGTCGTGGGTGGCGGGCCCGCGGCCGAGGAACATGTTGCGGAGCATCTCCTCGGTCACCCACGGGTCGCGGGCGTAGCCGATGAAGTAGGTGCCGCACTCGCCGCCTTCGCCGAACGAGCCGAACGGCATGTTCAGCCGCCAGATGTCCAGCCCCTCGCCGTCCGGCCCGGTGACGGTGTTCAGTGCGACGTGCGAGTCGGCGGGTTTGGTGGCGTCGTCCAGTTCGAGGTTGTCGAGCTTGGTGCGCCCGATGATCAGTTCCTGCCGTTCGGTGCTGAGCGCGTTCCAACCGTCCATGTCGTGCAGGTACTTCTGCACGATGACGTACGAGCCGCCGGCGAATCCCGGGTCCTCCTCGCCGATCAGTACGGCCTCGGCGGCGCCCTGGCCGACCGGGTTCTCGGTGCCGTCGACGAAGCCGATCAGGTCGCGGCAGTCGAAGTACCGGAAGCCCTGGGTCTCGTCGAGGACGCTCACCGCGGCGCCGAGCCGTCCGGTGATCCGGGTGGTCAACTCGAAGCACAGGTCCATGCGTTCGGCGCGGACGTGCAGCAGCAGGTCACCGGGGGTGGCGGGGGCGAGGTGCCGGGAGCCGGCCAGTTCCTCGAAGGGGTGCAGCCGGGCGGGGCGGGGGCCGGCGAACAGGCGGTCCCAGGCGTCCGAGCCGATGCCGACGACCAGCGCCAGTCCGTCGTGCGGGGCGCGGCTGCCGACCGAGCGGGTCAGTCCGCCGAGGTCGGGCAGCAGGTCGCGGACGGTCTGCTCGCCGCCCTCCTCGATCGCGAGCACCAGGAACACGGCGGCCCCGGTCAGATCGGCGAGAACCGGTTGGGGCTGCGGCATGGCGGATGCTCCCATGGGGACGTTCGGACGCCCGCCGACCATACCGGGCAAAAGGTGCGAGAACCCGCGATAACGCCCCGATCGGGCGTGTCCCCTCCGCTGTCGGCCGGTGTCAGCCGGACGCCCCGATCGCGGCCGCGGTCAGCACCAGCAGCGCGAACAGGCCGCCGTACACGGCGAGATGGAAGCGGCGGCCGCGGCCGGTGAACCGCAGCCAGTGGCGGCCCGGTTCGTCGACGTACTCGCCGGCCAGCGCCCCGAAGACCGCGCCGGTCAGCAGCATTCCCGGGACGTAGCCGAGCAGCAGTCGCGCGAAGTCCACCCCGTCGTCCGCGTCCTCGGCCCAGAGATCGCCGACGGCGGTCGCCAGCACCACGATCAGCAGGAGCAGAAGCAGTGCGACCAGCGCGGCGGGCCGCCGGTTCACGGACCGGCGGTCCCACAGCAACCTCAGCTGGCCGCCCGCCGGGAGGAGCACCAGGGCCTGCAGGCCGGACGGGAAGCCGCCGTCGCCGAACAGTGCCGCGCCGCCCCAGGCCAGCAGGATCAGGGTCAGCCCCAGGCCCGTCCCGACCGTCGCCGCCACCAGTCCGCCCAGCGCGCGTGAACGGTCGGTCTCCGGCATGTCCCCTCCTGCTACTGGGCGTTGAGCACCGCGATGCCCGAGTCCCCGACCTCGAACCGGGCGAACAGTTCGTCCAGCGTACGCACCGGCCCGAGGTGGTCGATCAGCAGGACGGCCTGCTTCTCGCCGTCCTGCTCGGCGGGCTCGAAGTCGGTGACCAGTTCGCGGCGCAGCAGCGTCACCCACTCGTCCGCGCCCTCGCCCAACTGCCCGCCGGCTCCGACGAGTTCCTCGTCGAGCACGGCGCGCGGGGCGACCAGCGCGACGGCCAGCCGGTCGCCGGTGCGGGTGTAGCGGGCGGAGAGGTCGAAGGGCAGCAGGTAGAAGACACCCTCCTCGCCCTCATGGCCCCGGTCGAGCAGACGGAGGGCGGCCTGTTCGCCGGAATCGGCGGACTCGCCGTCCAGTGCGAGCAGCACTCCGATCTCGTCCGGGCCGAACGGCGGTACGGCGGTGATCCACATGCGCGAGGAGTCGTCCATGACCGCAGCCAAGCACAACTCCCCGACAGTGTGCGGCTATTGGGCCGATCCGCCGCCCGTCCAGCTGTGGGCGCGCCCGGGCGCGCCCGACTCCACTGCCGCCGCACCTACTTGGCGGCGTACCAGTGACCGCGGACGGCATCGGTCGGGCGCGGGTCGCCGAGTTCGGGGGTGCCCCAGTGGGCGAGCGCCTCGATGACGGGGCGCAGTTCGGTGCCGCGGCCGGTGAGTTCGTAGACGGTGGCGTTGGCGGGGCGCTCCAGGCGGCGGCGCTCGACCAGCCCTTCGGCCTCCAGCTGCTTGAGGCGGGTGGCCAGGATGTCGGTGGAGACGCCCGGCAGGTCGGCGTGCAGGTCGGTGTAGCGGCGCGGTCCGCCGAGGAGTTCACGGACGATCAGGAGGCTCCAGCGCTCCCCGACCGCGTCCAGGGCGCGGGCGACGGCGCAGTACTGGTCGTAGCTTCGGCGTGGCATGCCGTCAGCATAGCCAAGAGGTTGGACTTTCCAAGTCCTCACTTGGTAGAACGAAGCAAGCCGGCCGCAGGGGCTCGGTGACGGGTCGGGAGGCCGCTGATGGAGTTTCGCCAGTCCAGCAAGCTGAAAGACGTGTGCTACGAGATCCGTGGCCCGGTCGTCGACACCGCCAACGCCCTGGAAGAAGCCGGCCACAGTGTGCTCCGGCTGAACACCGGCAACCCGGCGCCGTTCGGCTTCGAGGCGCCCGAGGAGATCGTCCAGGACATCATCCGCAACCTCACCAACGCGCACGGCTACAGCGACTCCCGCGGCATCCTGCCGGCCCGCCGCGCCGTGGTGCAGTACTACCAGCAGCGCGGCGTCCCGAACGTCACCGTGGACGACGTGTACCTCGGCAACGGCGTCTCCGAGCTGATCCAGATGAGCGTGCAGGCGCTGGTCGACGACGGCGACGAGGTGCTCGTCCCGATGCCGGACTACCCGCTCTGGACGGCCGTGGTGACCTTCGCCGGCGGCAAGGCGGTGCACTACCTGTGCGACGAGGAGTCCGACTGGTACCCGGACCTGGACGACATCGCCGCGAAGATCACCGACCGCACCAAGGCCATCGTGGTGATCAACCCGAACAACCCGACCGGCGCGGTCTACCCGAAGGAACTCCTCGAAGGCCTGCTCGACCTGGCGCGCCGCCACAAGCTGCTGGTCTTCGCCGACGAGATCTACGACAAGATCCTCTACGACGGCGCCGAGCACCACTGCCTGGCCGCCCTCGCCGACGACGTCCTCACCCTCACCTTCAACGGCCTGTCCAAGGCCTACCGGGTGGCCGGCTTCCGCAGCGGCTGGCTGCTCGTCTCCGGCCCCAAGCGGCAGGCCAAGGACTACCTCGAAGGCCTCACCATGCTGGCCGGCATGCGCCTGTGCCCCAACGTGCCCGCCCAGTACGCCGTCCAGGCCGCGCTCGGCGGCCGGCAGTCCATCAACGACCTCGTGCTCCCCAACGGCCGCCTCACCGAACAGCGGGACGTCACCTGGCGGGCGCTCAACGAGATCCCCGGCGTCTCCTGCGTCAAGCCCCGCGGCGCGCTCTACGCCTTCGCCAAACTCGACCCCGCCGTGCACCGGATCGTCGACGACGAGCGCTTCGTCCTCGACCTGCTGCTCCGCGAGAAGATCCACATCGTCCAGGGCACCGGCTTCAACTGGCCCCGCCCCGACCACTTCCGCTTCGTCACCCTCCCCCGCGCCGACGACCTGGAGACGGCCATCAACCGGATCGGCCGCTTCCTGGCCACCTACCGCCAGTAGCAGCGGCCCGCCCCCCGGCGAAGTCCCACCCCCAGCCCGGCTCAGCGCCCGCCGAACGGCCGGAACGGGGTCTGGGCACCAGCAGCAGCGCGCCCACGACCCCGTCGCCCGCGCCGGGACGACCAGCGCCAAGCCTCTGGGCGGGGAACTGCTACAAGGCCGGTCAGTACTGCCGGGCCTCGGATCACGGGGTGTCGGGCACGGACGCCTCGGGGCGGACCATCCGGTGCGAGGACAAGAACGGCTGGCGGTGGGTGGCGGGCTGAGGCCCGCTCAGCGGCGCGGGCCATACATGATCACGCCGACGCCCGCCAGGCAGATCAGCGCGCCGAACACGTCCCAGCGGGTGGGGCGGAAGCCGTCCACCACGACGCCCCACAGCAGGGAGCCCGCCACGAAGACGCCGCCGTACGCGGCCAGCACCCGGCCGAAGTTGGCGTCGGGCTGGAGGGCGGCGGTGAAGCCGTAGAGCCCGAGGGCGAGGACGCCGAGACCGGCCAGCCACCAGGGGCGGGACTCGCGGACGGACTGCCAGACCAGCCAGCAGCCGCCGATCTCCAGCAACGCGGCCACGGCGAACAACACGATCGAACGGGCGGTACTCACCGAGCCACCCTAGGGCCGCGCCCCCGGACCCGACAGCACCGGGCCCGGGGGCGACGCGACGCACGGGGGCGTCAGTGGCCGTGCTCGCTGCGGCCCGCGCGGCGGGTGATCGAGTAGTGGTCGATCTGGGTGCCGTTCTCGGCCAGCGCGGTGACCTTCATGGTGCTGGTCGCGCCGCGGTGCGCCGGGGTGACGTCCACCTTGATGAAGGAGTAGCCGGTGTAGCGGACCCGCGACCACTGCACGGTCTCCGCGACCTTCACGCTGCCCTTGTCGAAGTGGTAGGTGACCACCTCGTCCTGGTGGTTCTCGTGGCCCTCGTAGGTGTCGGGGGCGTCGAACGAGTACAGGCTGCGACCGGCCGCGCCGGCGGTCACGTACACCACGCCGTCCTTGGCCGGGTCGATGCTCGCGCCGCTCGGCACCGCCTTGTTGACCTTGTTGCCGAGGATCGCGTCGGTGCGCTCGTACACGTGGTTGTGGCCATTGATGACCAGGTCCACCCGGTACTTCTCGAACAGCGGCACCCAGGCGTCCCGGACACCGCCGTCGGAGGCGTGCTGGTGGGTGGTGGAGAACGCGCAGTGGTGGAAGAACACCACCACGAAGTCGATCCCGTCGTCCGCCCGCAGCTCGCGCAGCTTGCGCTCCAGCCACTCGGTCTGGCGGCCCGCGGTGATGCCCAGGTTGGCCGGGATCTCGTAGGACACGTCGTTGGCGTCCAGCGAGATGACACCCACGTTGCCGTAGCTGAACGCGTAGACGCCGGGCGCCTTTCGCGGGTCCGGGCCGTTGCTCGGCAGGGTGAAGCGGGCGTCGTCGCCGCCGTACCCGTTGTGCGAGTACCAGGCCTCCATGTCGTGGTTGCCGTAGGAGACCATCCACGGGATCCTCGCCGCCACCGTCTCGGTCTGCGCCAGGAACGCGTCCCAGGTCAGCGCGTTGAACGCGACCTTGTCGCTGTCCTTGCCCTGGCCCATCGGGTCGGCGTAGCAGATGTCGCCGGCGTGCAGGTGGAAGACCGGCTTCTGGGCCAGGATGACGTGGTCGTTGCCGGCCGCGTGCGAGGAGACGCCCTGGTCGCCGAAGGCGGTGAAGGTGAACGGCTCGAACGGGCGGCCCCGGCGGCCGTGGCGGGAGGGCGCGGTGGTGAAGGTCTGCAGGGTGGATATCGCCTGCTGCGAGGCCGGGTCGAAACCCTCGTGGCCCACGCCGTAGTAGTACGTGGTACCGGGCTGAAGGTGGTTCAGCTCCACATGCAGGTAGTACTGGTCGACCGGAGTGGCGCCGTCGACCAGCGCGGGGGTGTGCAGCGCCCGGACCTCGGCCTCGATCTTGTGGCTGAGCTCCCACGGGTGCCGGCCGAAGCGCAGGAACGGCTTCTTCACCGGTGCCGGCACCTGCCAGGACACCCGCATCTGGGTGTCGGCCTCGGCACCGAACTGCAGGTGACGGCCGACCGGGGCCACCAGCGAACCGGACACCGTGTCCGTCGCGCTGCCCTGCTTCGCGGCCGGGTCGGCGAACGCCGTGCCGGAGCCCAGCGCCCCGCCGACGGCCAGCGCGCCGACCGTCACCGCGCTGGAGCGCAGCAGGGTGCGGCGGGAGAGCTTGCTGCGCAGGTACTCGTGCTGCTCGGCCATGTTCATGCGAGCGGCCAGACGGGCGGGCACGCCCATGTTGGGGATATCCATGCGCGGGAGACTGTCAGTGGCCGGTGGCCGCCATCCGGATGCTCGGTGAACGAGCGTCATCGTGTCGGTCTGGCCGAGCACATGATCGGACCATGTGTTGGCAAAGCCGCCGACAGGGCGTGCCCGCCGACCCGATCATGGCGCGTCGTCGCTGCTCACAGCGGGTCGCCCGGCAGCTCCAGGTACGCCGCCCGCAACCGCGCCAGCCCCGCCGCCTCGGCCTCCCGGACGTCGAACTCCCGCCCGTCCACCGCCGAGACCACCCGCACGCCGGTCGTCGCATTGGTCGCGAACACCGCGTCCACGCCCGCCAGTTCCTTCCCCACCCTGGAGAATTCCCCGCCGCACGCCTCGCGCAGCAGCGTCATCGCCGTGCCCGTCAGGTACTCGCCCTGCGGCCACACCACCTCACCGCCGCGCAGGAACCCGACGTTCCACGTCGCGCCCTCCGTCAAGGCGCCCGCCGCGTCCACGAACAGCGCGTCGTCGAACCCGGCCTGCTGGGCGAGCCGGCGCTGCCGCAACACCCCGAACAGCGCCACGCTCTTCACCTGCGGCAGATCCCGCCGGTACGGCACCGTCCGCACCCGCACCGGCCCCGGCACCCCGCTGCCCGCCGGACGGGCCGTCACCAGCACCCTCGGACTGGCCGTCCCCCCGACACTCCCCAGATCCATCGCCGGATCGAACAGCGTCACCCGCAACACCACCGCCCCCCGCGCCGGAGCCTGCCGCCGGGCCAACTCCCGCACCCGCTCCCGGTCCGGCCGCACCCCGAACACCACCTCGCAGTCCCGCTCCAACCGCCCCAGATGCAACCCCAGCCCCCGCACCCGGCCGTCCTCCACCAGCATCGTGGTGAAGTGCCCATAGTTCGTCAGCGCCAACCCCTGCAACTCCCCGACCGCCACCGGCCGCCCATCCAACTCCGCCACCACACTCGCCTCGTTCACGCCCCCATTCTCCTCAGCGGCGACACACCAGCACCCCACCGAGACACCCGATCCGGAACACCCCCTCCGCCCCGAACACCTCACCGAGGATCCCCGGCGCCCGCTCCAAGGAGAACCGCGCACTCAGCGAGACCCGCCCCGGCCCCTCCACCACCCCGAGCACGTCCCCGGCCGCCCGCGCCCACAGCCGGTCCAGCTCCGACTTGTCGCTCTCACTGTTGGTCGAAGCGATCAGCACCAACTGCGCGGAGACCACGTCCTGCCGTGATGCCGGCTGCCCGCTGGGCCCGGTAGCCTCGCGCGATGGATTCGTAGCGATGGGTGGGGGTTTACCGATGACCGGACGGGTCGTGTTCAGGGATGCCGAAGGGCGGGAGCTCACCGAGGAGGAGCTGGCCGGGGTGACCGGGCAGGTGGGGTGGGAGCTCGTCGGGAGTGGCGAAGTACCGTCGCAGGCACGGCTGTTGCACCAGGAGGGCCGGGAGGCCGGTGAGCGCGGCGACTACGCGGCGGCGCTCGCGCTGCTGGAGCAGGCCCAGGTGCTCGCGCCGGGCTGGCCGCATCCGTCGTACGACGCGGCGTTCACGGTGCTGCTGCAGGGCGATGCCGTGCGGGCCGAGGAGTTGTACGCGGAGGTGGACCGGCTCGCGCCGCGCGGGTTCTTCACCTGCAAGACCACGCTGGACATGCTGCGCCGTGAGCTCCGCGGCGAGCTGTTCGACGGTTTCAGCCAGGCGTTCCTGCAACTGGAGTGGCTGGAGGATCCGGAGCAGCGGCGCGGGCTGCTCCAGGGCATCGTGCAGCGTTTCCCGGGTTTCCCGCCGGCCTGGAAGGAACTGGCCGCGCTGCTGACCGATCCGGACGAGCAGTTGGCCGCGCTGGAGCGCGGGCTGGCGGGGGACCCGGACGGGGAGACCCGGGGCATGCTGCTGGTCAACAAGGCCCTGCTGCTCCAGCACAGCGACCTCGGCGCGGCGGTCGCCGTTCTCGGCGAGCTGGCCCTCGACCCGGAGTCCACCCTCGGCGCCGAGACCATGGCCAAGATCGTGCTGGCTCGGCTGACCGGGCAGAGCTGATCGGCCCACGGGAAATCGTGCTGCGACCCGCGTGGCGGGCCGGATAGGTTCGGGGGATGACTGCGACCGAGGCTCAGCGCCGCCCCGTACCGTTCAACGACAGTGGCGAACTCGACACCGCGCTCGCCTTCCTGGCCTTCGCCAGGGAGTGCGTGGTGAAGAAGACCGAGGGCCTGACGGAGGAGCAGTTGCGCCGTGTCCTGGTCGGGACGGGGACGAATCTGCTGGGTCTGGTGCGGCATCTGACGGCGGCCGAGCGGTACTGGTTCGGCCATCATGTGGCGGGCGACAAGGCGTACGCGGAGGTCGACTTCGGCATGGCGGTTCCGGCGGAGGTGAGCGCCGAGCAGGTGTTGGCCGCCTACGCGGAGGCCGTCGCGGCCAGTGACGCGGTGATCGGCGCGTCCGCCGATCTGTCGCGTCCGGTGGCGGTGCCGGTCCGCGAGGAGTTGCTCTCGGTGCGGTGGGTGGTCGCTCACATGACCAGTGAGACGGTCCGGCACGCCGGTCACGCCGACATCCTGCGGGAGCAGATCGACGGCGCGACCGGCCGGTAGGGGCCAATCAGGCGGTGGCAGCGGCCGCCGCGCGGCCGGCGGTGCGGCCGGTGAAGAGGCAGCCGCCGAGGAAGGTACCTTCGAGGGAGCGGTAGCCGTGGATGCCGCCGCCGCCGAAGCCGGCCGCCTCGCCGGCCGCGTAGAGGCCGTCCAGCACCGAGCCGTCGGGGCGCAGGACGCGGGAGTCGAGGTCGGTGTGGAGGCCGCCGAGGGACTTGCGGGTGAGGATGTGCAGCCGGACGGCGATGAGTGGTCCGGCGGCGGGGTCGAGCAGGCGGTGCGGGGCGGCGGTGCGGATCAGTTTGTCGCCGAGGTAGCGGCGGGCGCCGTGGATCGCGGTGACCTGGAGGTCCTTGCCGAAGGGGTTGGCGATCTCGCGGTCGCGGGCCTCGATCTCGCGGCGCAGCGCGACGGCGTCGATCAAAGGGGCCCCGTCCTGGCGCTCGTTCATGCCCCGGACCAGTTCCTCGACCGTGGGGGCGACCACGAAGTCCGCGCCGTGTTGTTTGAAGGCCTCGACGGGGCCGGGTGCGCCGGGCAGCGCCCGGCCGAGCACGCGCCGCACCGAGCGGCCCGTCAGGTCGGGGTTCTGTTCGGAGCCGGAGAGCGCGAACTCCTTCTCGATGATCTTCTGGGTGAGCACGAACCAGGTGTGCTGGTGCCCGGTACGCATGATGTGGTCGAGGGTGCCGAGGGTGTCGAAGCCGGGGAACAGTGGGACGGGCAGGCGGGTGCCGGTGGCGTCGAGCCAGAGTGAGGACGGGCCGGGCAGGATGCGGATGCCGTGCCGAGCCCAGATCGGGTTCCAGTTCTCGATGCCTTCGGTGTAGTGCCACATCCGGTCGCCGTTGACGAGTCCGGCGCCGGCCGCGGCGGCGACGTCCAGCATCAGGCCGTCGACGTGCGCGGGGACCCCGGAGAGCATCCGGGCCGGCGGGGTGCCGAGCCGTTCGGGCCAGGCGGCGCGGACCTTGTCGTGGTTGCCGCCGATGCCGCCGGAGGCGACGATCACGGCCTGGGCGCGCAGTTCGAACTGTCCGGCGACGGACCGGGAGCTGGCTTCGCCGCGCGGTACGGCGGACGGCGCGAGGATCTCGCCGGTGACGGTGTCCAGTGAACCCCCGTTCGCGGCAAGGCCGGTGACGCGGTGCCGGAAGCGCAGCGTGACCCGTCCGGCCCGGACCGCGTCGCGGACCCGGCGGGCGAAGGGTTCGACCAGGCCGGGCCCGGTGCCCCAGGTGATGTGGAAGCGCGGGACGGAGTTGCCGGGTCCGCTGGCGAGCAGCCCGCCGCGTTCGGCCCAGCCGACCACCGGGAACAGGCGTACGCCCATCGCGTGCAGCCAGGCCCGTTTCTCACCGGCCGCGAAGTCGACGTACGCCTCGGCCCAGCGGCGCGCCCACGCGTCCTCGGGGCGGTCGAAGCCGGCGGTGCCGAGCCAGTCCTGCCAGGCGAGTTCGCGGGAGTCCTTGATCCGCATCCGGCGCTGTTCGGGCGAGTCGACCAGGAAGAGTCCGCCGAAGGACCAGTGCGCCTGCCCGCCGAGCGACCCGGCGGGTTCCTGGTCGAGCAGGATGACGCGCCGTCCGGCGTCGGCGAGTTCGGCGGTGGCGGCCAGGCCCGCCAGGCCGGCTCCGATCACGATGACGTCGGCGTCGAGGGCCATCCGAGATCCTTCCCAAAGACAGTGAGCCCCGATCCTGCGGCCAACCCGCCGCCCGGTCAACCCGCCGGTAACAAAAGGCCCCCGCCCCGCCGCGGCAGCGGCAGGACGGGGGCCGGTGACGGGCCGTCAGGGCTTGACCCGGACCACCTGCGGGTCGTGGTCGGAGGCCTGCGTGGCGAACTCGCTGTTGATGTGCACCACGTCGTAGCGGACGTGCTGCTGCTTGAACGCGGGGCTGACCAGGATGTGGTCGAGCACCTGCGAGTTGCCCTGGTAGACGTACGAGTAGCGCTCGCTCGCGGGCAGTTCGTTCACCAGGTCGCGGAGCACGCCGTCCTTGGTGAGGGTCTTCAGCGCGGGCGAGAACTGGTAGTCGTTGAAGTCGCCGAGCGAGACCACCCGGGCGCCGGGGTCGGCGGCCAGCAGCTTGGCGACGAAGGCCTGTTCGATCTCGGCCTGCTTGCCGCGCTGCACCTCGGAGCTGCGGGTGGGGGCCTGGAAGCGGCTGTCGATGCCCTGGTCGCCGCCCTTGCTGTTGAAGTGGTTGGCGATCACGAAGACCGGCTTGTTGTGGAAGCTGAACTGGCCGACCAGCGGCTTGCGGCTGCTGTTCCAGGCCTCGTTGTTCGGGTCGATGCGGCCGGGCGAGGCGGTCAGCGAGGTGCGCTTGCCGGTGCCGGTGACGTCAACGGCGGTGGTGGAGTCGCCGCCGGCGATGTCGGTGAAGGAGACCCGGTCGGGGTTGAACAGGAAGACCTGGCGGATGTTGCCGCCGGGCTGGCCGCCGTCCTTGTCGTTCACCGGGTCGATGGAGCGCCAGTCGTAGGCGGGGCCGCCGGCGGCCTTGACGGCGTCGATGAACTTCTGCACGGTGACCGAGGCGTCCACGGTGCCGTCGTCGATGGCGCCGCTGTTGTCCTGGATCTCCTCCAGGGCGACGATGTCGGGCGAGCGCAGGTTGGTGACGACGGCCTGGGCGAGCTCGGTGTACTTGGTGTCGGCGTCGCCGGGGGCGAGGTTCTCCACGTTGTAGGTGGCGATGGAGAGTTCGCTGGGCAGGGCCCGGTCGGCGACCTCGCGCTGCAGGCCGTTGTCCTGGACGGTGCCGAGGGTGTTCGCGGCGATGGTGTAGCCGCCGAACTGGTTGTAGTCGAGCGGGCCGGCGGTGGAACCGGTCAGCTTGTCACCGACGTTGGCGACCGGGAAGGGCTGCTCGGTCAGCGGCGGCAGCGACTGGATCATGATCCGGCCGTTGTTGGGCTTGTCGTAGCCGAGGTAGACCACGCCGCCGCGGCCGGTCCGCGGGTCGGTGGAGCCGGCGTCCACCCAGAGCTCGTGGTACTTGTCCGTGGCCTGCACCACCGGCACGTCGCGGACCTCGACGTTCATGCCCTCCAGCGACTCGTACAGGTCGAGGGCGTACTTCGACGGGTCCAGCGGCAGGTTGTCGATCGAGCCGCCGGCGGCGTCCGGGGCGTACCCGGCCGGGATGGCGGCGGCGTCCAGCACCACGGGGGCGGGCACGGCGTTGCCGGAGGACAGCACGGTGACCTTCGGACCGGTCAGCTCGGTGACGGACTGCGAGCCGCCGGCGCTGTTCGGGTAGTACTCGCTCACCTTGGCGGTGACCAGCACCGAGTCGCCGACCTTGACGGCCGGGCCGGCGGAGCCGGTGAAGACGAAGACGGCCTCGCTGGTGGCGGCGTTGTTGTCCGGGTTGGGGTCCTGGATCCAGAAGCCCTTGGTGCCGTAGCCGCGCACGCCGGTGACGATGCCGGGGACGTTGGTGACGGTCTTGGTGTTCAGCGGCGATATCCGGCTGGTGCCCTGGATGTCGTGGATGCGGGTGTCACCGGGGACGGGCGTGCCACCGCCGCCGCCGGGGGTGCCGCCGCCGGGGGTCTGGCCCTTGGAGTTGACCGGGGTCGGGTCGCCCGCGGTGAAGTCCTTGGCGTTGTCGTCGGTGTCGGTGAGCGCCGATGCGCGGGCGACCGAGGCGGTGTTGGACGCGCCCGCGGCCGGGCCGCTGCCCTCGCGGACCACGGCGGAGCCGAAGCCGACCAGGTCGACGATCCGCGGGTCGGCGGCGCAGTCGGCGGCGGTCTTGCAGCTCAGCGCGGTGGTGCCGTTGACCAGCGCGACGGTGCCGGAGGTGCCGGACAGCGCCAGGCTGCCGCTCGCGTCGGCGGCCGGGAGGTCCACGGTGCCGCCGGCGCCGGGCGCCTCGGCGATCAGGTAGCGGCCGCCGGCCGGGATCGAGCCGTTCAGCGGGGTGACGCCCCACTGGGTGGAGGCGCCGGGGCTGCCGGGCAGGTACTGCACGCTGTAGCCGGACAGGCCGAAGGCGGCGCCGGTCGGGTTGCCGAGCTCGATGAAGTCGTTCTTCAGCGTCGCGCCGGAGTTGCCGCCGCCGCCGTACACCTCGGCGATCACCGCTCCGGTGGACGGCGCGGCGAACGCGCCCGGCAGCGGGACGAGGACCAGGGACGCGGCGACCGCGGCCGGCGCGGTGACGCGCAGCAGCGTGCGGCGGGAGCGGCGGGCGGGGGTGGGGCTGGGCACCTTGGCGGGGCTCCTTCGTGGCAGGACCGTGGCCCGGTCGCCGTCACGGGGCGCCGGGTGGCGTCGAGGGTTCGTCAGAAGGCCGGCTGCCAGGGCCTCTCCGGCCCTGCCGGGCGGGACCCGAATGGCAACCCGGGTAGATCCAGACCAGAAGATACGCGCGTAGAAGTTGACCCGACAAGGGCCTCGGCGTGAACTTCTCGCCACCGGACCGGGACGTTCCCTCCCCTGCGCACACGAAAGGGGCACCCGGTGGGTGCCCCTTGTGCGCTGACGACGCGTCGGTCAGGACTGCTCGCGCAGACCCGCCGACCACTTCTGCTCGACCTTGCCGAACTTCCAGAACGCCATCGCCCCGGCCCAGGTGACCACGAACAGGCCGACGATCACGTAGCCGACCAGGTTGAGGTCGAGCGAGCCGATCCAGCCGATCGGGCCGCTGGTGATCTCCAGCTTCTCGGCCAGCAGGCCGACCAGCTCGATCACGCCGATCACCAGCGCCACCAGCACCGACAGGCCGGTGACGGTGAGGTTGTAGTAGATCTTGCGGACCGGCTTGGAGAACGCCCACTCGTAGGCGAAGTTCATGAACGAGCCGTCGATGGTGTCCAGCAGGCTCATGCCCGCCGCGAACAGGATCGGCAGCACCAGCAGCGCGTACCAGGGCAGCGAGAACGCGGCCGCGCCGCCGGCCAGCACCAGCAGCGAGACCTCGGTGGCGGTGTCGAAGCCGAGGCCGAACAGCAGGCCCACCGGGTACATGTGCCAGGGCTTGGTGACCGCCCGGGTGACCTTGCCGAGGATCCGGTTCAGGAAGCCGCGCTTGTCGAGCTGGCGCTCCAGCTCGGCCTCGTCGAAGTCGCCCTGCCGCATCCGCCTGAACACCTTCAGGATGCCGTTGAAGGCGCCCAGGTTGATCAGGCCGATCAGCACCAGGAAGGTGCCGGAGACGGTGACGCCGATCAGGCCGGTCGCCTTGTGCAGCGTGGAATCGTCGGACTCCACCTGCCCGGCCAGCGAGCGGATGCCGAACGCCAGCAGGGCGCACAGGCCGAAGACGATCGAGGAGTGCCCGAGCGAGAACCAGAAGCCCACCGAGAGCGGGCGCTTGCCCTGGCCCATCAGCTTGCGGGTGGTGTTGTCGATGGCGGCGATGTGGTCGGCGTCGAAGGCGTGCCGCATGCCGAGGGTGTACGCCGTCAGGCCCATGCCGGCGCCGAACACCTGGCCGCCGACGTCGTAATGCTTGGGGGCGATCACCGCCAGCAGGGTGAACCATCCGACCACGTGCAGGGCGAGGACGAACGCGGCCATTCCGGCCAGCCGGATCCACTCCTCGCGGGTGAGCCGGTCGCGCAGGCGCGTGGGCGCAGGCATGGGGGAGTCCTTCCGAGTGGGTGGCGAGCCGCATCATCCTTCCGTCGATCTGCTTGTAATTGCAAGTCATATGCAACTGAGAGCCGACGGCGCACAACGGCGCGATCCCCCGGCCCGCCCGTCCGTCCCCAACCGGACCGACCGGAACTCTTCCTGACGGTTCGTGAGCCGAAAACCTTGACCCGGGCGATTGGTCCAGTCCAATCTGGGTGACGCGCTCACCCCAAGCGCACAGTCCAAGGGCCTGGCGGGCATGTTCGCCTTCGCCCTGGAGAACGACGACAACTCCGGCACCCTGCTGAACACCCTCTTCAACAGCCTGGGCTGACGCCCCGTCCCCTCATGAACGGACGGCCCGCCGCATCTTCCCCATGGGTGCGGCGGGCCGTCACCAGGTCAGGGCTGCCGGTCGAGCAACAGCCGGGCATCCTCCCGTAGTTGGTGCTCCTCCCGGACGCTCCAGTAGTGGTCCTTCCCGACCGGTGTGCGCCGGTCCGTCATCAGCCAGCCCTCGACCAGGGCCCGGTGCTCGCGCGGCAGCGGGTGGCCGATGCGACGCAGCACCGCGAGGGCGTGGGCGCCCGGCGCGGTTCGGTTCAGCGCGGCGAGCAGGATCGGGACGGCCCGGGTGGGGTCGCCGGTGATTCGCCAGTGCGCTTCGGCGGCTTCCACCCGCTGGCGCGTATGGCCTTCCGTCAGGCAGCGTTCCACCAGTGGCAGCAGCGGCGCGCCGAGCGGTCCGAGCAGGGCGGCCTCGGCCAGGCAGTCGGGGCGCTCGGCGAGCAGGCGCAGCGCGGGCCCGGGGTCCGCGCCGAGCCGGGCGGCGGCGACGGCGGCGGCAGGGGCCAGGCACCGGTCGCCTCCGGTCGCCAACTCGCCCAGCAGGTAGTGGAGTTCGGGGTCGGCGAGACCGGAGCCGCCGAGGAAGCGGACGAGTTTCCCGTTCGGGCAGGTGCGCAGCAGCGCGGTCAGTTCGGGCAGCAGCGGGGCGGCGCTCCCGGGGGTGAGCGCGTCGAGGAGTTCGTCCGCCTCGCCACGAAGTACGCCGCCGTACGGGGATGGGGACGGCACGAGCGCCCGGCGTCGCAGGTCGAGGTCGTCGGTCCGGGCGGCGAGCGCGGCAAGTGCGGCGGCGGCGGGTTCGGGGACGGCGGTGAGCAGGCGGGTGTCGCCGGCCCGGCCGAGGGCGAGTTGGGCGGGCCGGTGGATCCGCCAGTCCGGGTCGGTGGTGTGCGGCAGCACCGCTTCGACGACCGGGCCGGGGTCGGAGCAGCCCGCGACGAGATCGGCGAGGCCCTGCAGGACTTTCATCCGCCAGTACCACTCGCGCTGGTGCGGCAGCGCGGCGGACAGCAGCGCGACCGTCTCGTCCTGGTAGCCGTACCAGCGCTCGGCCAGCCGGAGCGCGCGGCGGGCCCCGCGTCCGTCGTGGTCGCCTGCGGCGATCCAGGCGGCGGCGACGGCCCGGGTCGCCTCCGGATCCTCGTCGAGCAGCCTCCGCAACCGGTCGTCGGTGTTGCCGACGCCGGGGAACCACTCGCCCGAGACCACCCGGAACGCCGGGTCGCCGCCGTCCGCCACCAGGATCGCCAGCAACTCGGCCGGGTTGGGCGCCCCGTTGCCCTCCAACAGGCCGAGCGCGGCGGTGGCCCGGACGGCCGGCTCGGGGTCTCCCAGCGCCGCCCGCAACCGCCCGCGCGGGTCGGCGTCCAGGAAGCTCAGCACCGTCAACGCCTCGGCCCGCACCGCGGGCGCCGGGTCCTCGCGGTGACACGCCGTCAGTGCGGCCAGCGCGAGCGGCAGGCTCTCCCCCGCCGCCCGGCGCGCCACCCGTACGACCTGACGGCGCACCTCGCGGTCGGGATCGTCGCGCAACAGATGCAGCAGGCAGGGGAGTTCATCGGCCGCCAGAGTCCGCCCCGTCACCTTGTGCTCGAACTCGGTCTCCTCCTCCTCGCCCTCGTACTCCTCCTCGGCCCCGCCGGTCGTCGCGATGAACGCCAGCATGCCCTCACGCCGGTGGACGGCGTGCACGGCGGCGTGCGCCAGGTACGGGACGGCGGCGGCCCCCGCCGAGGAGACCGTCCCCTGATGCAGGGCCCGGTTGAACAGCTCGCCGAGCGCACGATCGACAGCCTCCCGGTCCTCGGCGTACAACGCGCGGACCCAGCCGGGGACGTCGGTGCCGCTCCCGTACGAGTGCTCCAGGGATGCCCAGTCGGTCAGGTGCAGTTCTTCGGGTGATCTCACAAGTGCCGGACCCTAGCCAAGAACTCCGACAGCATCAGGCCGGCCGGGCCTCCTCGTGCACCTCGCCGCCCGGGGTCCCGGTCCGACGATCCGAAGAGACGGCCAGCCGGTCCATGCGCAACCGAGGGGCCACGGCGTGCCAGCAGTCGGGGCCCTGCCGGGTCAGCCCGCCTTTGGTGGAGATCACCCGGTCGGGCGGGTAGGGGTGGAGCGCTTCGGCGACGAGTTCCTCGGTGTTGTACGGGCCGTACGCGTCGGCGGTGTCGATGAGCCGTACCCCGAGGTCCACGGCCCTGCGCAGGACGCGGCCCTGAAGAATTGGTATGCCCTTGAAGGGGCCTTGGGAAACCGGGAAGGTGCTGGGAGGCGGCTGTGAGCCTGATGAAGCCGTACCTTACGATCATCGGGTGCCGAGCCTGACCGGAGTCCCGATCCAGATCATCGCCAGCCTGTTGGCGATCGCCGCCTTCGCCGCCACCATGTGGCTCTGGCCCCGGCTGGGCGGCCGGAGCTGGCGGGCGTGGCTCGGGCGGCTGGGGGCGTTCTTCGGGACGCAGATCGCGGTGCTGGCCGCGATGGGGCTGGTCGCCAACTCGTACTTCGGCTTCTACTCGACCTGGAGCGACCTGCTCGGCCTGGACGGCAGCCCGGGCACGGTGGTGAACCACGAGCCGGGCGGCAAGGCCGTCTCGGTGACCGGCGAGCAGAAGATGTACTCCTCGCAGGGCTCCGCACAGGACCGCTCGGGCGTGATCCAGAAGGTGGAGATCCGCGGCGAGCACTCCGGGCTGACCGGCACCCCGGCGTACGTGTACCTGCCGCCGCAGTACTTCCAGCAGGCGTACGCGGGGACGAAGTTCCCGATGCTGCTCGCCCTGTCCGGCTACCCGGGAACAGCGGAGAAGCTGATCTCGCTGCTCCAGTACCCGGCGTCCACGCTGAAGGCGATCGAGGCCAAGGAGATGCCGCCGACGGTGCTGGTGATGATGCGGCCCACCCTGGTCGCCAACCGCGACACCGAGTGCATGGACGTTCCGAACGGCCCGCAGGCGGAGACCTTCTTCACCGAGGACCTGCCGAAGGCGATGTCCGCCGCCTACCGGATCGACGACCGGCCCGAGGCGCGCGCGGTGATCGGCGACTCCACCGGCGGCTACTGCGCCGTCAAGTTCGCGATGCGCAAGCCGGATTCGTACCGGGCGGCGATCGCGCTGTCCGGCTACTACGAGGTCCACAACGACCCCACCACCGGCGACCTGTTCGGCGGCAGCGCCGAGGTCAAGCAGGACAACGACCTGCTGTGGCGGCTCCAGAACAAGCCCGCCCCGCCGGTCTCGCTGCTGCTGGCCACCAGCCGCAACGAGGAGAACTACCCGGCGACGCAGCAGATGATCGGCGCGTTCAAGGCGCCGACCCAGCTGTCCACCATCACCCTGGACACCGGCGGCCACAACTTCCACACCTGGACCCGGGAGATCCCCCCGGCCCTCACCTGGCTCGGCAGCCGACTCCCCCAGCCTGCGCCCGCCGCGAGCTGACGGACCGTGGGCCGGCCCGGAGATCACAGCCCCCTCATAGTCGGGTCTCATCGGGTTCTCAGGCACGCCGCCCAACGCGTCCCGCATGACCACGTCCAGTTCCGTTCCTCCGACCGGCGAGCCGTGGCCCGACGCCGCGAACCACCCGCCGCCGGTCCCGGCCGGGACCACCGCCCCGTCCGGCCCGACCGACCGGCCGGCGCCGCCGCCCGCCGGGGCCGAGGGCGAGGGCGAGGGCGAGCGGCCCGCTGAGGCGCTGTTCCCGCCCGTCGCGCTGCCGCCGGTCGGCCCGAGGGGCGGCCTCGGGTCATGCCGCACGCACCCGCCGACGTCCCGTCAGCCGCCGCACAGCGACAGCATGGTCTTCTTGTCGGCGGGCGTCACCGGCAGCTGGTACTTCAGCGAGACCTGCGCCCAGCGGATCGCGTACGAGCAGTGCACCTCGGTGTTGGCGGGCAGCCAACTGGCCGGTCCGGAGTCGCCCTTGGAGGCGTTCTGCGAGCCGTCCGCCGGGATCAGGTTCAGCGGGTCGTTGGCGATCTGCACCCGCTTGCCCTTCTCCCACTGCGAGGCGCCCTGCTGCCAGTCGTAGGACAGCGGCATCACGTGGTCGATCTGTATCTTCGACGCCTGCTGCTTGCTCCAGTCCACCGTCTTGCCGGTGTACGGGTCCCAGATCGTCATTCCGGTGACGACGCACGCGGAGCCGTCCTTGTGCTCCACCTTCTGCCCGTCCCGGGCCAGCATGTCGTCGCGGGTGCTGCAACTGTTGTGGCCCATCGGCACGCCGTCCACGTTGTCCGTCCAGGCGGGGCCGAACTGGTCGCGGTCGTAGCCGGTCTTCGGGCCCGCGTCGGCGGTCTTCACCTTCGCGATCAGGTCTCGTCCGGCCTTGCGGTCCTCGTCGCTGGTGACGGCCGCCAGGCCGGGCTTGGTGCCGTCCGGGTTCTGCAGCGGGTTGGTGCCCTTGGAGGCCGACTGGGGCTTTGAAGTGCCGTTTGTCGACGTCTTGTTGGCACTGGTGCACCCGCCGAGAGCGAGCGATCCGAGCAACAAGGCGGCGACTATGGCGGTACGGCGGGATCGCACGGCGTTCCTCTGCTGGTGGGCGACTCTGACGGCCCACCAGAAGACCAGCCGGTCAAGCAGGGGTCAAGGCGACCACGCCGCAGCATGACACACCTCACAATCCGGGCAAAACCTGTCCGGTACGAAGGGTTCGCCGAGGCCATGGGGCATGAGGCATGGGCGCAGACTGGCGGTATGACGGAATTGCGGGTGCCGGCCCTGGTGCTGGCGGCGGGCGGCGGGTCCCGGCTGGGCGGGCGTCCGAAGGCGCTGCTGCGGTACCGGGGGCGTCCACTGCTGGAGCACGCGCTGGCGGTGGCGCGGGACGGCGGGTGCGACGGGGCGGTGGCGGTGCTGGGCGCGTCGGCGGCGGAGGTCCGGGAGCGTGCCGAAACGGGCGACTGCGTGCTGGTCGACAACCCGGACTGGCGCACGGGGTTGTCCTCCTCCCTGCGCGCGGGCCTGGCCGCACTTCCGGTCGGGGCGAGCGCGGTGCTGGTGCTGCTGGTGGACACGCCGGGTGTCACGGCGGAGGCGGTGCGCAGGCTGCTGGCCACGCACGCCGGGCGCACTGATCTGGCGGCGTGCGCCTATGCCGCGCGCCGGGCGCACCCGGTCCTGATCGGCGCCGCGCACTTCCCCGAGCTGCTGGCCACCGCGACCGGCGACGCGGGCGCCCGCGCCCTGCTGGCCAACCACCCGGTCACCCTGGTGGACTGCACCGGCGTGGCCGTCCCCGACGACCTGGACACCCCGGCGGATCTGGCCCGCTGGCACATCGACTGACGGACGGTCAGTGATGCCCCGCGCCTTTCCCCCGTCTCAACTGCGGTGCAGGAATCCCTCATTCCGCGCCGGGCCGGGGCCCGATCGGCGAGGATGGAGAGCGTCTTGCCAGCCCGACCGGAACGGACGGTGATCGTCATGCCGCTGCCCGAGGACGCCGCAGACCCGGCCCGGTTCTCCCCCGGTTCACCGTCGGGGGCCAGCCAACTGCGCTGCCCGGCCTGCCGACGCGAGCACCGCTACGAGCCGCCGAGCCTGCCCTGCCCGTGCGGCGCGCAGCTGCGGGTACCGCTGCTGCGCGGCGGGGTGCCGGTGCAGGTGCGGTTCCGCTCCTGGGAGGACTCCTGGGTGAGCATGCGCTGCCCGCACTGCGGGCGCAGCGACCAGTGGCCGCAGCCGGAGTTCACCTGCGAGTGCGGGGCAACGGTGCGGATGCCGGTGGACCGGGCGCCGAAGCTGCAGAGCGCGGGCCCGCGGACGACCCGTCCGGTCGAGGCGGCCCGCCCGTACACCACGGCGGTGCCGCCGCTCACCCCGCCGGACCCGCTCACGGCCGGTTCGGGCCCGGCCCGGGCGCTGCGTCCGCCGTTCCGCCCGCAGCCGGTGCGCACCCCGCGGGACGCGGTGCTGACGGCGGCCCGCTACTTGCAGTGGCTGGGCTTCGAGGACCTCGAACTGACGCCGGGCCAGGAGCGCGATTCGACCGGCCTGCTGGGCGAGCGGATGGTGGCCCGGGTGGACACCTGGACGGAGCCGGCCGACGTCAAGGCGGTGGAGTGCCTGTGGCTGGAGACGCTGCACAGTGAGCAGGTCGCGGCGGCGATGTTCACCGTCTCCGGCTACTCCCGGCAGGCCACGGTGCGCGGCGAACAGCTGCTGGTGGCCCTCTTCACGCTGGACGCGGCGGGTATCCCGCAGCCTTCGAACGGCGCGGCCGAGGCGCTGATGGAGACCGGCTGGACGTCCTGACGCGCCGTCACTCCACCGTCACCCGGAAGCACGGGTTCCGGATTTCCTCGCGCTCGTGATCTGGTGCACAAGCTCCCGCGCGTGTTGAATTGCCGCCACGACGCGGGCCCTTGGGGATTGGGGAGGGTCCGCCGGTCGCTGCATGGCGCGCACAAGGAGGTGGCGTTGTCGGTGCACGGGACTGCCCCGGGGGGCATGGCGGACGTCGTCTGGCGGCTGCGGTCGCGGGGCTGCTGGCAGGAGGCCGCGGACCTGCTCCGCCCGCAGGCCGGCCGGGACCCGACGGCGGCGCTGCAGCGAGCCGAACTGCTGATCGAGCAGTGCCTGTTCACCGCGGACCACTGGGAGCGCGCGGAGGACGCCCTGCGCCTGGCGGAAGCCTCGGTCGCCGGCAGTGAGCACCGCGCCGCGGCCTCCTGCGCCCGTGGCTATCTGGCGTACGTGGCAAGCGTGTTGAGCCGCCGGGACCGGCTGGACGAGGCGCAGGCCGCACTGGGCCGCACCTCGGCGCTGCTGCCGCCGAAGGCACCGGGCCGGCCGCTGCTGGACTTCCGCCGCGGGCTGGTCGCGGAGAACCTGCTGCACGACCCGGCGGCGGCGCACAGTGCGTACACCCGGGCGCACGAGGGCGCCCAGGAGCGCGGGGACGACCTGCTGCGCTCCTCGACCTGGTGCCACCTGGCGGGTCTGGCGGCGGCGGCAGGCGATCCGGAGCGGGCCCGGGAGGGCTTCGGGGCGGCGCTCGAGCTGCGCGAGCGGCTCGGGTACACGGTGGGAGTGGCGCCGGCGCTGGCCTCCCTGGCGGAGGTGTCGGAACCGGCCGAGGCGGAACGACTGCGCGCCGAGGCGTCCCGACTGGTCCAGGCACTGGGCGGAGTGCCGGTGTGGCTGGCGCGCCGGCCGAGCCGGGACCCGGCACCGGACGGCAGCACTGTGCACGAGCCGAAGCACGGCATCAGCTAAGGTGAGCCTTACCTGTCCGGGGCGAGCAGTGGCCCGGACAGGCCCACCGCGCCGTGCCCGGGCCCCGCTCCCGGGGTGCCACCCAGGGAGCCCGCGTGACCGTACGCCAGGTCGAGCAGTTCCCCTCCCCAACCGTCGCCGACTCCCCGCCCTGCCAAGGGAGTTGGCGACGCCTGACCGAGGTCTTCGCAGACCTGCGGATCCACCCCGCCGCCCCGCGCACCGGCGCCGGCTGGACCACCGCCGCGGCCCTCGCCACCGACCCGGCCGCCCTCGACGCGACGATCGCCTTCGACGAACGCCTCGGTCTCGACCTGTACGGCGCCCTCACCCGCCCGGACGTCACCGCCGGCTTCAGCCTGCACCGCTACGCCTGGCCGGCCGCCCTCGCCTTCACCCTGCCGTGGTTCCTGGAACGCCGGGTCCCGCTGCTCCCGGTCGAACGGCTCTCGATCAACCGCGCCACCGGCGAGCTGACCGCCCGCCCGACCGCCTTCCGCTGCCTGCCGGACGACCCGGCCGCCGAGCACCCCGACGCCCTGGTCGTCCCGGACCGCCCGGCACTCGACGCCGCACTGCGCACCGCGCTCGCCGATCACCTCGCGCCGGTGCTCAACGCCTTCCGCCCCCGCGTGCGACGCGGCCCGCGCACCCTCTGGGCGCTCGTCACCGATGACGTGGTGGACGGCCTCTGGTACCTCTCCACCCTGCTCGACGAGGAGCCCCGGGCAGTCGCCGAACTGACCGCCCTGCTGACCGGCGACGCCACCTCGGCCCCCTTCGTGGGCACCCCGGGCTTCCGGGAGCAGGGCGGACACCGGACCAGGACCAGGGTCAGCTGCTGCCTGTTCTACACGGTCCGACCGGCCGAGCCCTGCTTCAGCTGCCCCCGCAGCAAATAGCCTCGAAAATATTTTGATCCGATTCCGAAATTCCCCCCTATTGGTGTATTGCTCGCGATCCGGTCAGGATTCCCGCATTTCTCCGCCATGATGGTTCCCCCCAATCACGATGCGGAAAGCGAGGCTGGATCAGGTCATGAGACTGTCGGACATACCGCTGGGCTGGGTCGTCGCCGGCGCGGCCGCCCTCGTGGGTGCCGTCGCCCTGCTGGCCTTCGCCCGCAGCCGCTCGGCCGCAGCCACCAACACCGGCAATTCGGACTCCTGGGAACGCGCCGAGGAACGCCGCCGCCGCACCGAATCCCTCTACGGGGGCGCCTCGTACTTACTGCTTTTCTGCTGCGCCGCGGTCGCCGCCGCGCTCTCCTTCCACGGGCTGGTCGGCTTCGGCGTCCAGAACCTCGGCCTCTCCGGCGGCTGGGAGTACCTCGTCCCGTTCGGCCTGGACGGGGCCGCCATGTTCTGCTCCGTCCTCGCCGTCCGGGAGGCCAGCCACGGCGACGCGGCACTCGGCTCCCGTCTGCTGGTGTGGCTGTTCGCCGCGGCCTCCGCCTGGTTCAACTGGGTGCACGCCCCACGCGGCTTCGGCCACGACGGAGCGCCGCAGTTCTTCGCCGGCATGTCGCTCTCGGCCGCGGTGCTGTTCGACCGCGCCCTCAAGCAGACCCGGGTCGCCGCCCTGCGCGAGCAGGGGCTCGTCCCCCGGCCGCTCCCACAGATCCGCGTGGTCCGCTGGCTGCGCGCCCCGCGCGAAACCTACGCCGCGTGGTCGCTGATGCTGCTCGAAGGCGTCCGCACCCTGGACGAGGCCGTCGAGGAGGTCCGCGACGACAAGCGCACCGCGGCGGAGAACCGGGAGCGCCGCAGGATGGCCTCCCGCCGGGAGCGCGCCGAGATCCGCGCCATCGGCCGCCAGCCCGGCAGCAGCTGGCGCACCCGCCACACCCGCCAACTCGAACCCGCCCCCACCCCCGCCACCCCCACCCCGACGGAGCCCGCCATAGCCCCCGCCGGCCTCCCCGCCACCCCCGCCCACCGCAGCATCGACCTCACCCCGGACGAGGACACCACGAGACTTGCTTCGCTCGAACAGAAGCTCAAGGACCTGGAGCAGCAGTTCGGCTGAGGGGAACGAAGGGAGCCCCGACGACAGGGTTCCGCCGCTTCCGGTCCCCGCCCTGACCTGAGCCCGTCCCCTTGAACACCCAGCTCGAACTTAGACCGACCGGCAAATGGATCACTTGAGGCGTCGGGTGGTGGGGCGGCCGTCCCATCGATAGCGGCTCGTGGCTCGGCGGATGAGCATGCGG
>NZ_JBVJHA010000013.1:0-193528 GCF_055587065.1 Kitasatospora sp. NPDC048662
GAGGCCCTGCTTTCATGCGCGCCGGCCGTCATACTCACCCGATCGAGACTCCCGTTCGACCAGCACCCCTCAAGATCGGAACGACAACAGCCACTGAGGCCGGTCGGGGAGGCGGGGGCGAAATTCGTTTGTCGGGGTGTGCCGGGCGGATCGACACTGAGGCCATGCTCGGATTCGTCAGGACCGACAACGAAGCCCTCGTCTCGTACTTGGGCGACCCGCAGCGTGCCGTGGCGGCGTACTGGGAGCTGCTGCGACGCAAGGATGCTGGCGTGGGTGCGATTCGGACCGGGCTGTCCCATGAGAGCGCGGCGGTCCGGGAGGGCTGCTGTCGGCTTCTGGACCACCTGGTCGACACCGAGTCCATGGGGCAGCTGATCGCCATGGCCGACGATCCCGACGCCCAGGTCAGGATCGCCGCGTTTCACGCCCTCGCGTGCGACCGGTGCAAGGACGACGCATGCGCACCGGGTGCGGACCAGGTCCTCGAGCCCGCGTTGCGGCATCTGGCCTCCGATCCCGACCCGCGAGTCCGAGCGCGGGCTGCCGAGCTCGTCGGCAAGTTCGCCCGTAGCGATGCCAGGGCCCTCGCAGCCCTGCAGACGTCCCACGGGCAGGACCCGAGCCCGGCCGTCCGGAAGAAGGCGGGCTGGTTCATTCCCGGCGGGGCCATCTATGAACGGACCGGTCCCCGCGTGCCCAGATAGCGCGGCGGTCGGCCGAACGTTGGGGTGGGCTCAGGTGGGGAGCTGCCATTCGATCAGGCGGCCGGGGCGCTTTGGCGGGCGGCGAACCGGCTGTCGTTCTGCGGGAGTTGGCCGATCAGGCAGGTGGATGCCGTGGTCAGCCGTTTTGTGGCGGGCAGGGTGGGGCCGCCGGTCAGTGGTTCGGGGACGGCCACGAAGTAGCAGCGGAGAAGTAGCAGCAGAGTCTGTTCCGGTCCTCCACCGGTCGGGCTCCCGTCTGCGGCGGTGCCGGTCCCTGGCGGGCAGTTGATCGTATGTGCCCGGGCGGGGTGGTGCGTGGGGAGCCCGCCCGGTGAGGCGGGTCGGGGTTACCGGGCGGGGGCGGGGTGGGCCAGCCGGAGGAAGAGGGGTGGGAGGGCCAGTTCGATCGCGGCCAGGGCGATTTGGAACCAGTGCGGCCAGCCGTGTACGGCGAGGGAGAGGAGTCGTCCGAGGGCGCCCAGGAGCAGGATTCCGGACAGCCATTGGACGGTGGTGGTGCGGATCGGCGACTGGCGGGCGGCCCGGAGCCAGGCGACGCCGTACCCGGCGAAGATCGCGCCGAAGAAGCGGCCGAGACTGTCCATGGTCGGGCCGGCCGAACTCTCGCCGGGGATCGCGGAGTTGCCGAGCAGGACGTGGAAGAGCCCGATCGCCACGCAGCTGAAGCCCATGGTGAGCATGAGCGCGCGTAGTGCCTTGGCCTTGGTCATGACAGCGTCAACCCCCTGTTAGTAGACACGCGTCAACCAGAGCATCAGGCTACGCGCCGCTAGTGGACGCGTGTCAAGTAGCATGGCCGGATGCCTCCTCGCCAGCGCCTCAGCCCCGCCGAACGCCGCGCCCAACTCCTTGCTGTCGCCGCGCAGTTCTTCGCCGCGCACGCGTACGACGAGGTGCTGATGGAGGACATCGCCGAGCGCGCCGGGGTCTCCCGGGCGCTGCTCTACCGGCACTTCCCTAGCAAGCGGGACCTGTTCGCCGCCCTCTACCGGCAGGTCGCCGAGCAGCTGCTCGCCAAGACCCGGTTCGACCCCGCGGACTCCCTGGTCGAGCAGCTCGCCGAGGGGCTGGACGCGCACATCGAGTACTTCGCGGAGAACCGCAACACCGTGCTGGCGGCGAACCGGGTGCTGGCCGGCGACCGGCTGGTCCAGACGATCATCGCCGACGAGCTCGACGCGCTGCGGGAGCGCCTGTTGAGCGCGCTCCCGCCCGCCGGGGACCGGAGCCGGGAGGCCGTGTCGGGCGTGCTGAAGAGCTGGCTGGTGTTTGTTCAGGTGTTGTGCGTGGACTGGTTGATCGCGCCGAACTGCACCCGCGCCGAGCTGCGCGACGTCTGCATCGGCGCGGTCCTGGGCGCGATCAGGCCGCTGCTCGACGAGGACCCCGCGCCGGACTGGCCGCGCTGAGCGGACGGTTGGGGCGGGGCGTGCGTGCTTCAGGAGGAGTCGTTGCGGGTCCTGGAGAGCCTTGCCTCGGCCTGCTGGAGGAGCGGGTGCCCCACACTGGTTGACGGCGGGGACGGTCCGGGCGGCCTCGTCGCCGGGCGCAACTCCACGCGGCGGGCAGGGTGGGCGGCCGTGTGATTCGGAGCCGGCCCGGCCGATCGGCGAACTGTCCGTCCGCAGCGAGGAGTTCGGCACCGTGCGGGGCGGCCGTGACGTGCGCGTGGTCCGGGCGGGCGTCAGACGTTTCCGGCGCCCGGTGGTCGGCGAACCGGAACGTGGCCGCGAGGGAATGGGGGTGCCGGAGGGGTTCGGTGCGGTGGTCTGCGGCGCGCCTGCGGACGGTGCCGCCGCGGACGCGCTCACCCTGCTTGCCGGTTGGGTTGTCATGGGCCCGGCCGGGGGTGGCGCCAGGGTCTGGTGACGCAGGTCACTTTCAGGTGCTGTCAGCAATCGGTGCGCCGTCCCGTTCAGAGGGCACGCGAACCAGACAGGAGCACCCTCATGAGGCACCGCATCGTCGTCCTCGGCGCCGGCTACGCCGGAGCCTTCGCCGCCGGAAACCTGGCCCGCCGGCTGAACGCCGAGGACATCGAGATCACCGTCGTCAACGCCGCCCCCGACTTCGTCGAGCGGATGCGGCTGCACCAGCTCGCGAGCGGCCACCAGGTCGGATTCCGCCCGCTCGCCGACATGTTCGCGGGTACCGGGGTGCGGGTGCGGGTGGCCCGCGTCACCGGGCTTGACCCCGAGCGCCGGACCGTGGCCGTCAGCGGTGCGGACGGGGACGCCGAACTCGCCTACGACACCCTGCTGTTCACGCTCGGCAGCGCGGTGGACCGGCACGGCGTCCCCGGTGTGGCCGAGTACGCGTTCGACGTGACCGGCCTGCCCTCGGCGCTGCGGCTGCGCGACCGGCTGGCCGCGCTGGGCGCCGGCGGCACCGTACTGGTGGTGGGGGAGGGGCTGACCGGCATCGAGACCGCCGCCGAGATCGCCGAGGCCCGCCCCGACCTGGCGGTCGCGCTCGCCGCCCGCGGCGAACTCGGCGCCTGGCTCTCCCCGAAGGCCGGCCACTACCTGCGGGCGTCCTTCGCCCGGCTCGGCATCACCGTCCACGAGCACACCGGCATCGAAGCCGTCGAGCCCGGCCGGGCGATCGCCGCCGACGGGCGCGCCCTGCCCGCCGAAGTGACGGTCTGGACAGCAGGGTTCGCCGTGAACCCGCTGGCGGCCCTGAGCGGTCTGGAGCTCGCCGTGGACGGCCGGATCCTGGTCGACGGCACCATGCGCTCCGTCTCGCACCCGGACGTCTACGTCGCCGGGGACTGCGCCCACGCGACCGGAGTGAACGGCCGCCCGCTGCCGATGTCCTGCGCCTCGGCCGGCCTCACCGCCGGCCAGGCCACCGCCGCGATCGTCGCGCGCCTGACGGGCCGCGAAGCCACGGTCTCCGGACTGAAGTACTTCGGCAACCACATCAGCCTCGGGCAGCGGGACGCGCTCGTACAGATGGTGGACGGCGCCGAACGCTCCAAGTCCTGGTTCCTGGGCGGCCGGACCGCCGTGCGGTTCAAGACGAGCGTCCTCAAGGCCTCCGCGTGGACCATCGCGCACCCGACCTACGGCCTGCCCAGGCGCAAGCACCACCTGACGGCCGTCCCCGCGCGGACACCCGGCCAGAACGCCGGCCAGAACCCCGCGAAGGGCCCGGTGCGGAGCGCCGCCTAAGTTGTCGCACATGGACAGCGCCGCCATCGACCGCTTCGAGGCCAGCCGGAGCCGGCTGGCCTCGCTCGCTTACCGTCTGCTCGGTTCGGCCGGCGACGCCGAGGACGCCGTGCAGGACGCCTTCCTGCGCTGGCAGGCCGCCGACCGCGACCGGATCGAGGTGCCCGAGGCGTGGCTGACCAAGGTCGTCACCAACCTCTGCCTCGACCAACTCCGTTCGGCCCACGCCCGGTACGAGCGGGCCGTCGGCGACCTGCTCCCCGAACCGCTGCTCCAGGGCGACCCGATGCTCGGCCCCGCCGAAACCGTCGAGCAGCGTGAGTCGGTGTCGCTGGCCGTGCTGACCGTCATGCAGCGCCTCGCGCCCGTCGAACGCGCCGCGTACGTGCTGCGCGAGGCGTTCTCGTACCCGCACGCCGAGATCGCCGGGATCCTCGACATCAGCGAGTCCGCCAGCCAGCAGCACGTCCACCGGGCCCGCCGCCGGGTCGCCGCCGAACGCCCCGGCGGCGGCCGTGCGGCCGACCCGGCGTCCGCGCGGCGGGTGGTGGAGGAGTTCCTGACCGCCGCCACCTCCGGGCGGGTCGACCAGCTGGTGGCGATGCTCACCGCCGACGCCACCATGGTCTCGGACGGCGCCGGGCTGGCCAAGCGACTGCTGCGGTTCACCACGCGGGAGCAGATCGCCGCCACCGTGCGGGCCGGCTTCCGTCCCACCCCCGCCAAGCGGCGGCTGGCCGGCGGCTCCGTCGCGCTGCACCTCACGGACGTCAACGGCACCCCGGCCGTGGCCGCCGTGGTCGGCGGCCGGGTGGCGGGCGTCGTGGTGTTCGAGCTCCGCGACGGCCAGGTCGCGGCGCTGTGCGGCATCGGCGCCGCGGACCGGCTGACGCGTCTCAACACGGTCTGGGGGCAGCACGAAACGGGGGCGCCGCTGGTCGCGGAGTGGTGACGGTCGGTCACCTGGTAGGTCACATGCGGTCGGCTTGACCTTGACCCGAGGTCAAGCCCCACGCTGAAGGCATGACGAAGAACGCGAACACCACGACCCACAAGGCTCCCTGGTCCGGGCTGGTCCCGGTGGAGGACACGGCGCTCGCCGTCACCGACACCGGCGGCCCCGGGCAGCCCGTGCTCTACCTCAACGGCTCCTACGCCACCCAGCGGAACTGGCGGCACGTCATCGCCGAACTCGGCGACGGCTACCGGCACATCACCTTCGACGAACGGGCCCGCGGCCGCTCCAAGCAGTCGGCTGACTACTCCTTCGCCGCCTGCCTGCGCGACATCGACGCGGTGCTGGACGCCACCGGGGTGCAGCGGCCGCTGCTGGTCGGCTGGTCCTACGGCGCGGCCCTGGCCCTGCACTGGAGCACCCGCAACCCGGACCGGACGGTCGGCGCGGTGATGGTCGACGGCGGCTACCCCTGGGACTACCTGGCCACCGTCGAAGGCGGCCGGGAGGCCGGACGCGAACAGATCCGCGCCATGTTCCGGAAGTTCGGCTGGATCATGCCACTGGTCCGGCCGCTGGGCATGGCCGCGCGGATGTCCGCCGAGGAACACGCCGAAATCAACATCGAACTGAACGAGATCGTCGCCGACAGCGACCCGGCCTTCGACCTGGTGACCTTCCCCATGCGGTTCCTGGTCGCCACCGGCGCCAGCCTCGGCGGCACCGAGGAGGGCCTGACCGCGATGCGCGCCACCCTCGACCCGGTCCTCGCCCGCAACCCGCACGTGCAGGTCAGCGCCACCGTCCCGAGCAAGCACACCACCATCGTGCGCAAGGACCACCGGGCCGTCGCAGCCGCCGTGCGCGAGGTTGGACAGGACACCGCGCAGTGAGGTTCTCTGACGGGATGACAGGCAGGATGACAGACGGGATCACCATCGGACAGGCCGCCGCGTTCGCCGGCATCACCGTGAAGACCATCCGGGTCTACCACCGCAGCGGCCTGGTCGAGGAACCCCGCCGCGACAGCTCCGGCTACCGCCGCTACGGCACCGCCGAACTGCTTCGCCTGGTCCAGGTCCGCACCCTGGCCGGGGCAGGCGTCCCGCTGGCCGGGATCGGCCCCATCCTGGACGCCGAAGGAGAGAACTTCACGACCGCGCTCGACCAGGTCGAGGACGACCTCACCCGCCGGATCGAGGAACTGACCGCCCGCCGAGACACGCTGCGCCGACTCGCCACCGGCGACCGGGTGCTGCTGCCCGACCGGGCCTGCGCCATCCTCGACCGGATGCCCGGACTGGGCTTCTCCGCCGAGGACATGGCCATCGCCCGGGAGGGACTGATCCTGGTCCGGGCGCTGGTGCCCGAGGGTTTCGACGACTACCTCGCGCAGATCGAGCACGGCCTCGACGACCCCCGGCACGTCGCCCTGATCAAACTCACCTGGAGCGCCGGGAATTGGGCCGCCGACGACCCCCGGATCGAGGAACTCGCCGAGGAGATGGCCCAGCACTTCCTCGCCGACCCCTCCCTGCTGCCCACCCTGACGGGCCTCCAGGACAAGGACGACGCCACCACCCGCCACGCCCTTCTCACCCACCACGGCGAGGACACCCGGCCGGGGTGGAGCCGGCTCACCGAACTGATCCAGCAGAAGCTGCACGCGACCGGGGCCGAACTGCCCTGACGGGTGGCGGAGGCAGGCGTCGTCGAACTTCTTGAGACCACGCACCGCGTCATCCTCGCCCGCGTGGACAACAGCCTCGAAGTATCGGCCCCGGTCCTGGACGAAAGCGTGGGCACAGGCTCGGGCTGCTTCGTGGCGCGGGGTGTTCCGGTCGCGGGAGGGCTCCGCCGGTCGGGGAGAATCGGGGCCGTGTTTGACTCACCGAATTTCGCCGAGGTTTCCGCTGCCCGACTGACCGAGTCCGCGTGGCAACGGCTGCGTGCGGAGGCGGCCGTCCTGGAGTACTCCTGGGCCGAGTCGTACCGGCAGCTGGTCGAGGCTGCCTGGGCGGAGCCGGTGTTGCGTGCGCTGTATCCCTTCACCAGCCACTGGGGGCTGCGTTTCTCCACTGCTACCGGGCCGTTGATGGTGGCGGTCGGGCCCGTTCTGTCGGCGAACGGGGACGGTGAATTCGGGGTGGGCACCGGGATTCTCGCCACGTCGAACCTTGGGCGGTTCGCCACCGCGGGCGAGGCGGTCGCGCAGGCCGTTCGTGAACTGCCCTCCGGCGTCGGCCCCGTGCGGCTCGGCGGTCCGGTGCGGCCCGGTGGCGACTGGTAGCCTGCCGCGCGTGTTCGAATACCACGGCTGGGTGACCGTCCGGGAGCGCGCCGACGCGGAGGACGACGAGGACTTCGCGGTGGAACAGGCGCGCCTGTGGCGGCTGGTGGAGGGCATCGAGGAACGGGCCCGGGAGTTCGCCGGGCACGGGCTGGTCGATGTGCGGTGGATCAATGGCGAACCGTTCCTGCATCTCGGCGGCTTCAGCAACCACACGTACCCGGGGATCCTGGCGTTCTTCCGCGAGGTCGGAGTCCGCGCGCCCGGCTCCTACGGGCTGCTGTACGTCCACGACGAGGAGGACCGGGCGCATGCGGACGGGTTCGTGGTGCACCGGATGGTCCGGGGGCAGGTGAGCGTGCACGAGGACGCCCACCTGTCGCCGTGCATTCCGGTGCTGGAGGACCCCTGGCTTTCCTGACGCGGTGTCAGGGGCGGCGGGCGAGGAAGACGAACTCGCGGCCCGGGCGGTCGGGGGCGTCGCGGACCTCCCGGAGCTCGAAGCCCGACGCCTGCAGGTCGGCCGCCACCTCGGCGCGCTCGCGGAAGCGCAGTGTGGAGTCGGAGGTGAGGTGCCGGCCGTCCGAGCGGAAGACGTAGTGCGAACGGAAGGTCACCAGTGGCCCGTTGACGTCCAGCAGGTCCAACCAGGTCTCCACCGGGCCGATCTCCGGCAGGTCGGCGACCTGGTGGGTGGCCTCCCTGGTCCAGTGCTCCCAGGCTCGACGGGCTGGGTCGCGGGTCTCGAACACCAGGTGGCCGCCCGGCCGCAGCGCCGCGTGGACGCCCCGCAGGGTGCCGAGCCATCCGGCGGGGTCGGTGATCGCCTGGGCGACGTTGGCCGTCATGGTGGCCAGATCGACGTGAAGCGGCGGCAGCGTCGTTCCGTCGCCGCAGATCCAGCGGACGCTGTCGCCGCCCGGCTTGGACCGGGCCACCTCGATGGACGCGGCTGCCGGGTCCGCCCCCGTCACCTCGATGCCGCGGGCGGCCAGCAGCAGGGCGAACACGCCGGTGCCGCAGCCGAGATCGAGGACGCTGTGTGCGGCGAGTTCGGTGGCCAGGCCGAGGTAGGGGAGCAGGTCGGAGCGGTCCGGGTCCAGCGCGTCGTAGAGCGCGACCAGTCGGGGGTCGGTGAAGCACTCGTCTGCCATGCGGGCGAGGGTATGCCGGGCGGAGGGGCGGGCACCTGCGGTTTTCGGCGGGCGGTGGAAAACCCGTTGCCGCCCGGGCGGGGTGTTGCGTACGGTGCCCGGGTGAACACCGGAACGGCCATGGGCCACGCACGGATCGGTGACCCGGTGGGCGGCTGAGGCCGCCCCGGGTGCCCTCGGGGTGCCCGCCGGTCAGGGGACCGCCCGGTCCTGGGGGCAGTGCCAGCAGACCGGGCAGGCCGACAGGGCCTGCGCCAACTCCCCGAAACCGGAACGAGGTTCACCCAAAGCCATGCCTGCTGCCTTCAATCACACCATCATCGCGTCCGTCGATCGCGAGGTGGCCGCACGCTTCTACCGCGAGCTGCTGGAGGCCGAACAGGCCCCGTCCTGGGGGCCGTTCACCAACCTGACGCTCGCCGACGGCGTGCTGCTCCAGTTCGCCGAGCCGCCGGTGGAGATCCAGCGCCAGCACTACGCCTTCCTGGTCGACGACGAGCACTTCGACCGGGCCTACGCGCTGCTGTGCGAGCGCGAGATCCCGCACTGGGCCGACCCGCAGATGCGGCGCCCCGGCGAGACCAACACCGAGCACGGCGGGCGCGGCGTCTACCTGCTCGACCCGGCGGGCCACGGCCTGGAGTTGATCACCCGCCCGTACCTGTAGGGCCGGTAGCCGGTCAACGGTGCGGGTGCGAGGATGAGCTGATGAACGATCAGGATCTGCGTGCGGCCCTCGCGGAGCTGCGGCTCACCCTCGCCCCGCATCTGGACGCCGACTGGAGCGTTCCGGCGGGCGGGCTGGAGTGGTCGTGCCAGGAGACGCTGGCGCACATCGGCCACGATCTGCTCGCCTACGCCGGCCAGTTGGCGGCCCGGCCCGCCGACCGCTACCTGCCCTTCGACCTGACGGTCCGTCCGGGCACCGACCCCGCCACCACGCTGCAGATCGCTCTGGCCTGCGGCGAGTTGCTCGCCCTCGCGCTGGCCGCCACCGATGCGGACCTGCGGGCCTGGCACTGGGGCCCGGCCGATCGGACCGGCTTCGCCGCGATGGGCGTCGCCGAGATCCTGCTGCACACCCACGACATCGTCACCGGCCTCGGCCTCGACCGCACCCCGCCGCCCGGGCTCTGTGCCGCGGTGCTGGCCCGGCTGTTCCCGGACGCGCCGGCCGGTGACCCGGTGCGGGTGCTGCTGTGGTGCACCGGGCGCGGTGAACTGCCGGGCCTGGCGCGGCGCGAGTCCTGGGGCTGGCGGGCGGCGCTGTCGTCCTGACCGGTGGGTCAGGACGGCATCGGGACCATCCGGTGCAGGCCCTTGCGGTCGTAGTAGAAGGTCATCGCGAAGCCGAAGACCAGGGCCACCACGAAACCCACCGCGATCATCACCCAGCCGCGGGTCAGCCCCGCGTCGGCCTGCGCGTCGAAGTAGAGGATCGCCCGCACCCCGCCCGCGACCTGACGCATCGGCTCGAACGCGCCGAGGAACCGGTAGAAGGACGGCGTGGCCTGGAGCGGGACCGTCGCGCCCGAGGACGGCAGCGCGAGCGCGATGAAGACGAACATCGCCACCAGCTGGCCGAGCGAGCCGAACGCCGCGTTGATCGCCTGCACGCCCAGACCCACCGCCACGCAGGCGCAGAACGAGAACAGCCACAGCAGCGGCAGGTGCGGGGCGTCCATGCCGAGGATGCCGATCGTCGCCAGCATGATCATCGTGGTGGTGACGACGGACAGCTCCGCCGTCATCACCATCTTCACCACCAGCGTCTGGGTCCGGTTGATCGGGACCGTGGGCCGGCGCCAATGCCAGGGCCCGATCTCGCTGTCCGCGTAACCGAGCGAGGTGTCCACCCCGTTGTGCACCAGGTTGGCGCTCAGGAAGCCCGCCAGCACCAGCAGCAGCGTGTAGTAGAAGGCACTCAGACCGAGCCCCGTGTGCCGACCGATCGGATGCCCCGGCTGCACCTGGACGTCCACCGGGTCGGCCAGCAGCAGCCGCGCCGTCGCCGTGGCGTTCGGCACGGCCGCCGTCAGCCGCGTGCCGAGGGTCTGCGAGGAGCGGTGCGCCGACTGCTGGGTGATCTGGCTCGCCAGCGAGGACGCCAGCGAACCGGCGCCCGGATTGGTCAGCGTGAGCAGCACCGGACGCTTCGAGGCCTGATCCGCCGTCAAGGCGGCCACCGTGCGGGAGAAGTCCTCCGGCACCACCAGCGCCCCGTACACCCGGCCCGAGGCCAGCAGCTCCTGGGCCCGCGCGCGCGACACCCGCTGCCACTGCACCTGCCCCGGCGGCGTCCCCGCCGCCACCGCGTCCGTCAACTCCGCTCCCAGCGGCGCGGATTGACCCGGCAGCGGCGGTCCGGCGTCCGAGTCCACCAGCGCGATCGGCATCCGGTGCAGATGCTCCGACGGGGTCAGGATGCCGCCCATGTACAGCAGCGACAGCACCAGCGCGACCAGCGCGCTGAGCACCCCCGGGACCAGCCACATCCGCCACCGGCGCAGCACCCGCCCCGCGCGGACCTGCGGGGCGGGCTCCTGCGGGGGAACTTCGGTCGCCATGCCACTCCACCCAGTCGACGCCGGCTGCCGTTCCCCCGGCGGAACGCCCACGACGATAGGGTCCGGCCCCGGCCGGGGCGGCCGCGACACCGGCCGCGCTCACTCCAACGGGCCAGCCTGGGTTGCGCGGTGCGTTCGCTAGGGTGGGCCCATGGACGAGCAGGATTTCTTGGACGAGCAGGTGGCGGCGCCGTTCGGGAACTTCCCCGAGGTGCGGCGCGCGCTGGACGCCGTCGCCGAGCTGGCCGGGCCGGTGGCGGCAGCGCTGAAGCACTGGGACGCCGAACTCGCGGGCGCCGTGCGGTACGTGGACACCGACCCGGAACTCGCCGACACCGCCGTGTTCTGCGCCGCGTACGACGTGCCCGCCGAGGCGTCCGCGAACTGCGTGGTGGTGGCCGCCAAGCGCGGCGGCGAGACCACGCTGGCGGCAGGGGTGGTGCTGGCCACCACCCGGCTGGACGTCAACAAGGCTGTGCGCGGTCACCTTGGCGCGCGAAAGGCCTCGTTCGCGCCGATGGACACCGCCGTCGGCGAGAGCGGCATGGAGTACGGCGGCATCACCCCCGTCGGCCTGCCCGCGCACTGGCCGCTGCTGATCGACGCCGCCGTCGCGGCCACCCCGTGGGTGCTGATCGGCAGCGGACGGCGGCGCGGCAAGCTGATCCTTCCCGGTGCGGCACTGGCCGCGCTGCCCGGTGCGCAGGTGCTGGACGGGCTGGCGGGCTGAACCTCTCGGGCCGTGGGAACACCGGACGGGCGGCGGAGGTTGGAGGGGATGGTCCCGCCGGGCGGTGCCCGGGCGGACGGGCCACGCACCGCACCAGGGGTGCGGACGTCCCACACGAGGAGTGAGAACGAGATGACCACGGACCGGGCTGTCCTGGCCGGCGGCTGCTTCTGGGGAATGCAGGAGCTGATCCGCAAACTCCCCGGCGTCCAGTCGACCCGCACCGGCTACACCGGCGGAGAGAACGCGCACGCCACCTACCGCAACCACCCCGGCCACGCCGAGGCGCTGGAGATCGTCTACGACCCGGCGCGGATCAGCTACCGCACGCTGCTGGAGTACTTCTTCCAGATCCACGACCCGAGCACCGTGGACCGGCAGGGCAACGACATCGGCAGCAGCTACCGCTCCGCGATCTTCTACGGCGACGAGAAGCAGCGGGCCACCGCGCTCGACACCATCGCCGACGTCGACGCGAGCGGCCTGTGGCCCGGGAAGGTGGTCACCGAGGTGACGCCGCTGGGCGACTTCTGGGAGGCCGAGCCCGAGCACCAGGACTACCTCCAGCACTACCCCAACGGCTACACCTGCCACTACCCGCGGCCGGGGTGGAGGCTGCCGGTACGCGACGGCGCGGGCGCGGGCGCCTGACGGCGGGTCGGAGGGGGCGGTGATGGTCGTCGGGTGGGGAGTGGGTCGGTGGCCGGGGTGGGGGCTGCTGCGGATAGGCGATGGCGCCTGACGGCGGGTCGGAGCGGCGGTGATGGTCGGCGGCCGGGGTGGCGACTGCCGGTACGCGACGGCGCCGGCGCGGGCGCCTGACGGCGGGTCGGAGGGGGCGGTGATGGTCGTCGGGTGGGGAGTGGGTCGGTGGCCGGGGTGGGGGCTGCTGCCGATAGGCGATGGCGCCTGACGGCGGGTCGGAGCGATGGCGGTTGGGCGGGGAGCGGGTCGCGGGGTGGTGGTGGTTTCTGCGGCTGGGGTGGGGGCTGCTGCCGGTGCGCGACGGCGATGGCGCCTGGCGGCGGGTCGGAGCGGCGGTGATGGCGGTTGGGCCGGGAGCGGGTCGGTGGTGGTGGTTCCTGAGGCCCGGGTGGAAGCTGCCTGGACGCGACGGCGGGGGCCGGTCGGGGGCTGGGGGAGGCGGTGATGGTTGCCGGGCTGGGTGGGTGGGGCCGGGGTGGTGTCAGGTTTCGGCGTGGGTGCGCAGGAGGGTGTCCAGGGAGTCGATGATCCAGTCCCAGGACGCCTGTGGGTCGACCGGGGTGTGGGCGAAGCCTCCGGCGGTCTCCAGTTCGATGTAGCCGTGGAAGGCGCCGCCGAGGAGGCGTACCGCGTGGGTCTGGGCGGGTTCCGGCAGGTGGTAGCCGCGCAGGATTGCCCTGGTCAGTTGGGCGTGCCGGGGGGCGGCGCTGGCCGCCGCGGTCTCGGGGTCGAGTCGGAGTCGGGTGGCCTGGTAGCGGCCCGGGTGTTCGGTGGCGTAGCCGCGGTAGGCCTCGGCGAAGGCGGCCAGCGCGTCGCGGCCCGCCCGTCCGGCGATTGCGTCGGCGGCGCGGTCGGCGAGTTCGGTCAGGGCGAGCAGGGCGATCCGCACTTTCAGGTCGTGCGAGCTCTTCACGTGCGAGTACAGGCTGGCCACTTTGACGTCGAAGCGTCGCGCCAGCTCCGTCACCGTGACCTGTTCGAAGCCCACCTCGTCGGCCAGTTCCGCGCCCGCCTTGGTGAGGACTTCCGCGGACAGTCCCGCACGTGCCACCTGGACCCGCCTCCTGCTGTTCGATCATCCAGATACCTAAGCAGCTTAGGTGAAATGGCATCGTGTCTCGTGAGCGGACCGCCCGGCCCCCGTGATCGGTGCCGGGCGCCAGGTGGGTGGATAACGAGTTGACCGACTTTGCGGGATCCGGCCCCCGGGCCGACGGGCCGTCACCATAATCCTGGCTGTGACGGAGTTCATCGAGCTGGGTCTTCAGGACGGTACGTCGGTCAGGTTGCGGGTGTTCCCCGTGGACGCCGAGCGGGAGCGGCCTCCGGGTGCGCGGAGGCCGCCGGACCTGGCGGGCGGGGAGGCGGTGTCCTCCGGGGCGGGGCGGCGGACCGCCGCGCTCGCGCAGGACGCGCTGCGGACGGCGCTGCGACCGCTGGTGCCGCTGCTGCAGGAGGTGCACGACACGGTGACGGCCGTGCCCTCGCGCCCGCAGGAGGTGGCGGTGGAGTTCGGCGTGCAGTTCGGCTCCGACCTGAAGCTCGGCATTGTCGGCGGTACGGCCGAGGCCAGCCTGACCATCTCCGCGACCTGGAAGCTCCCCACGGCCGATCCCGCCCAGGCGCTGCCGGCGCAGCCGGGAGCCGCGCAGGTCGGCGGGAACTGAGCACAGTGCGCAAGTGGTTCAGCAGCGGCCGCGCCGCCGAGGCCGACCTGCTGGCCTCGCACGTCTCGGTGCTCACCGAGGCCGGCGACCAGTCCGGTGCGGGCCTGTACCTGCGGGACGGGCTGGTGCTGACCTGCGCGCACGTCGTCAACGACGCGCTGGGGCGCGGCCAGTTCCAGCAGGACCACCCGGGTGCCGGGTCGGTGCGGATCGAGCTGGGCCGACGGGAGTTCGAGGCGCGCTGCCGCCAGTGGATCCCGCCGCGCGACGCGGACGGTGCGCAGGTGTCGCCGTGGGCCGAGTCCTGGGAGGGCGACCTCGCGCTGCTGGAGATCCTCGGGCCCGAGCCGCCCGGCACCGTCCAGCAGTACTGGCAGCAGCCGGGCCGGGACCAACAGGTCCGGGCCTGGTTCAGCGCGGAGTCCGGCGCGAGCTTCGTGGACAGCACGATCTCGTCGGTGGAGCCGTCCGTCGCCTACCTGGACCGGTGGGGCACCGGGCCGCGAATCGGTCCGGGCTACAGCGGCGGCCCGCTCTGGTCGGGCGGTACGGAGGCGGTCGTCGGACTGATCCTCGGGCGGCTGCGGGGCGACGGCTTCATCAACCGGGCGTTCACCATCCCCTGGCGCACCATTCACCGCGAACTGGCCGACCGGCTCGGCGAGGCCGCGGCGGACAAGCTCCTGCCCGCACCGGCCGGAGGCACCCGGCCCGCGCACGGTCGGCCGTCGGACCCGAGCGCCCGCCGGACGGCGCAGCGCACCCTGAAGACCCTGATCAGCGGGCACCTGAAGGACAGCGTGCGGGCTCAGCACGCCAGGGCGGTGGCCGACGCGTGCGGGCTGACCGTCCTGGAGGGCGCCGGAGCCGCGCCGGATCCGGACGAGTTCGCCGAGGTGCTGCTCCACACGCCCCGCGGCCTGGCCGCGTTCGTCGAGTCGCTGCGTGACTCGCAGGACGCGACGGCCGACCTGCTGCTCGCCAAGATGCCCCTCCTCGGGGTGAGCGCGCTGCTCTCGCCCGAGGAGTACGCGTGGCTGTTCCAGCAGATCGGCGAGCCCGTCGCGGGTCTCCCGATCGGCCTGGCCGGCGTGGAGCCGCTGGCGGGGGTCCCGCTGCCGGAGGACCTCCGGCTGCCCCTCGAAGCGAACACCGAGGCGCTCGAACGGGAACGGTTGCCGAGGCTGATCGCGCACCTGGAGGGCCTGTACCGGCACTCCTCCCGGCTGGTTCCGCAACTGCTCCGGTTCACCGAGTACCGGGCCGCCCAACTCGCCGCCGACCGCCCGGAGGCGGCGGAGGAACTCAGGGACTGGGGCAGCCGCGTCCTGCGCCGCCTGGGCATCCCCGAGGCGGCGCTGCACGAGCACCGCGCCCTCGCCGAGCAGTGGGCCGAGCGGCGGGCCGAACAGTGGAGCGCCGGGCGGGTGGCCGTCAGCCTGAGCCTGTACGAGCGGCCCAACAACGGGGCGCCGGGCCGCTACCTGTGCCACGTGTGGGCGGCGGAGCCCGACGGGAGCCTGCGGCTGGCCACGGACGTCGCCCCGGAGCCCATGCCGCCCGACGCGATCGCCCGGCGGATCCGCTCGATCGCCGCTGTCCGGGGCACCGACGCGGTGATCGAATTCTTCCTCGACGACCACGAGCTGGCACTGCCCGTCGACACCTGGGACGGGGCCGACCCGGCCAACACCGCCGGCCTGACCTCGGAGCCGCTCGGCCTGCGCCGCCGGGTGCTGGTCCGGCTCGGCCGCACCCTGAGCGGCGTCGATCTGGCCGAACGCACCGGCTCGCTGGCCAACCGCTGGGAGTACCGCGAGACGCCGCCCGCCCTCCACCTCGACGAGACCTGCACGGCCGACCACCAGGTCCAGTCCGTGCTCTTCCGCGACCTGACGGCCGCCCGCGTCCTGGTCCGCACGCCCGGCGCCGCCGTCCGGCAGCGCCACGCGGCGCTCTGCCTGCACGCCGGCATCCCGACGGTCCTGTGGGACCGGGCCGACCCCGAGGCGCTGCCCGCCGACCACTACGACCCGCTCGACCCCGACGGGCCGCACGACACGCTCGCCGAACGGGTCCGCCAGTACCGCGCGCTCGTGCGCGGCGACGACACCGCGTACCCCCTGCGGCCGGTCCTCGCACAGGAACGCCCCGACTGGCCCGCACCGATCGTGCCCGAACTCTTCGACCCCGAGGAGGAACCGGCCTGATGACGACCGACGACGCCGCGCCGGCGGCAGCGACCACGGACCGGCGCACGCCGGGCGGACGAGGGAGAACGGCTCGATGAGCTCGACGAGTGAGGACACCGGCCGGACCTCCTGGGGCCTGTTCCGGGGCGACGGCGTCAGCCGGCCCGTCGCCCGGATGCCCGAGGCCCCGCCCTGGCGGCGCTTCGGGGCCGCGACCGCCACCGACGGCCCGCCGGTCCACCCCTACCGGCTCGGCCCCGCCGAGGCCGACATCGTCAACGCGGCCCTGCACCTGCGCCGCCCGCTGCTGGTCACCGGCAAGCCGGGCACCGGGAAGTCCTCGCTGGCGTACGCGCTCGCCCACGAACTGGGGCTGGGCGAGGTCCTGCACTGGCCGATCAACTCGCGCTCCACCCTGCAGGCCGCGCTGTACCGCTACGACGCGATCGGGCGGCTGCGGGAGAGCGCCCGCCCCGCCGCCGAGGGCGCCGGGGCCGACGCCGACCCGGGCGAGTTCGTCCACCTCGGCCCGGTCGGCACCGCGCTGGTGCCCGGCGAGCTGCCGCGGGTGCTGCTGGTCGACGAACTCGACAAGGGCGACATCGACCTGCCCAACGACCTGCTCACCGTCTTCGAGAACGGCTTCTTCGACATCCCCGAACTCGCCCGCAGCCGCGAGGACGCCGCCAACGGCACGGCCGGCGCCGAGGTGACCGTCCGGACCGCCGACCCGGACGGCCCGCCCGCCGTGGTCCGCGCCGGACGGATCACCTGCACCGAGTTCCCCGTCGTGGTGATCACCAGCAACGGCGAGCGCGAGTTCCCGCCGGCCTTCCTGCGCCGCTGCCTCCGCCTCGACCTGCCCGAACCCGACCGCGACCGGCTCCTCGACATCATCGGCACCCACCTCGGCAGCGAGGCACTGGGCAGCGCCGAGGCCCTGCTCGACGACTTCCTGGCCCGCCGCGCCGAAGGCGAACTCGCCACCGACCAACTGCTCAACGCGGTCTTCCTGCGCCACGGCGGGGCCCCCGCCGACCGCGACCACGTGCACCGCGCGGTCCTGCGCAGCCTCGGCGAGGGCAGCTGACCCGATGACCGGGGGCGGAGGCGGGGACCGGGACACGGCACGGCGGGCGCTCGACGCGATCGCCGCGGCCGGCTTCACGCTGGACACGGACACCCTGCTCGACGTGCTCTGGCTCGCCGACCGCCTCCCCGCGCCCACCCGAACCGAACCCGACTCCCAGCCGCCGGCGCCCCCGGCCCCGCACCCCCTGCCCGCCGACCCCGCGCCGGTGCTCCCGTCCGCCGGACCCGCACCCGACGGCCCCGCGCAGCCCGACCGTCCGGCGCCCGGACCCGCCGCACCCGCCCCCGACCGCACCACCTCGCGCCGCACCCCGCACGGCCCGCCGACCGCCATGCCGCTGCACGCCGCCCGGCAGCCCACCGCGCCCGCATGCACCGCGCCCGGCGGCAGCCAGGCGATCCGCGTCCCCGAGCCGAAGGAACTCGACCAGGAACGCCTGCTCGCCCGCAGCCTGCGCCCGCTGCGCCTGCACCGGCCCAGCCGGCACGAACTGCGCCTCGACGAGACCGCCTCGGCCGAAGCGGTCGCCGAGACCCGGCTGCCCACCGTGGTGCTGCGCCCCGAGCGGGAACGCCGGCTGCGGTGCGTGCTGGTGGTCGACGACGGGGTGTCGATGCTGCTGTGGCGCCGCCTGGCCACCGAACTCACCGACCTGTTCCAGCACACCGGCGCGTTCCGGCAGGTGAAGGTGCTCGGGCTGCGCTCGCGCGGGCCGGGCCCGGTCGCGCTGCGGCCCAGGCCGTTCACCTCCGCCCCCGGCACCGTCCCGCCCCGCGCGGTCACCGACCCCACCGGGCAGACCCTGATGGTGGTGGTCAGCGACGGCGCCGGGCTGGCCTGGCGCGACGGCCGGATGCAGCGCGTCCTGGACGACTGGGGCCGGGCCGGGCCGCTGGCCGTGGTCCACACGCTGCCCCGCCGGCTGTGGGCCGGCACCGGGCTGGCGGCCCGCCACCACACCGTCCGGGTCGAACGGCAGGGCTCGCCCAACTCCGCCTGGCGGGTGCGCGACCCGCTGCTGCCGCAGGCCACCGACCGCCGGCCCGGCGACCGGGTGCCCGTGCCCGTCCTGGAGCTCACCCCCGCCGCGCTGTCCGACTGGGCCCGGCTCGCCGCCGGCACCCGCGCCGAGCAGGAGATCCCGCTCTGGCAGCCGCGCGACCCCAACGCCGCGCCCGGTCCCCGCACGAGGCGGCCGGCCGACCCGCTGGCCCGGTTCCGGCGCTTCACCGCCGCCGCCTCGCCCGCCGCGCACCGGCTCGCCGCGCACGTCGCCGGGCTCGCCCCGGTCAGCGTCCCCGTGATGCGACTGGTGCAGTCCGCCCTCGACCCGGCGGGCCGGGCCGGCACCCTGCCACTCGCCGAGGTCTTCCTCGGCGGCCTGCTCCGCCCGGTCGCCGCGCCGGGCCCGAACGGCGCCGAACTCCCGCCCAACCAGCGGATGTTCGACCTGGCGGAGGAAGTCAAACAGGAACTCTTCGCGGCCGTCCCCGCCGTCGGCCTGCTGACCGTCGCCCGCGACGTCTCGCACCGGGTCGCCGCCCTCCTCGGGCGCTCGCCGGACTTCCCCGCCTGGCTCGCCGACACCCGCCTCCCCAGCGACGTCGCCCCGGCCGGCGTCCCGTTCGCCCGGATCGGGCCCAGCCTGCTGCGCCACCTCGGGGTCACCCTGGAACCCGCCGGGCCGGCTGCCCCGGCCGGCCTTGACCGTGCAATGCAGCAGGCGGACGTCCGGCCCGCCGCCGGCCGGACCTCGCTGCCCGACGACGCTGACGCCTGGGAGGCGGCCGTCCCGGAGTCGCGCAGCGGAGTCGCCTTCGCTGGGTCGGGCGCCGGACGGTACATCCTGACGTACGGCGCGCACGGCCTGACGGCGTGGCAGTCCGGTACCGGGCGGACGGTGCTGATGCCGAGCGGCAGCCGCGGGATCACCCAGGTCGCCACCACGATGCTGGACGGCCAGCCGTGGGCGCTGGTCGGCATGGCGGACGGATCCATCGGGATGTGGGACGTCGCCGAGGGACGGCTGCGGTCCACGCTGACCGGCCACACCGGCCCGGTAACCCACCTGGTGCCGACCGAGCTCGACGGCCGGCCGCACCTCGTCACGGCCGGCGCGGACGACATCCTCCGGGTCTGGGACCTCAGCACCGGGACGCTGCGCCACCGGACCGGAACGGGACGGGCGGTGACTCGGCTGACCACCGTCACCGCCTTCGACGACGTCCACTCGGTCACGGTCGAGGCGGGCGGCAGGTCGACGGTGCGGAGCCTGCGCAGCCTCGACCCGGTCGGCACGCTCGCCCACCGAGCCGCGGCGACCGACCTCACCGTGGCCGAATGGAACGATCTGCCGGTCGCGGTCACCGGCCACGACGACGGCAGCGTGGTGGCCCGGGACCTGCCACGCGGGGGCACCCCGGTGGTCCTGACCGGGCACACCGGGCCGGTGCTCAAGGTGTTCGCCGGATCGGACCGCGAGGACCCGACCGTGGTCACCCTCGGCTCGGACGGGACGATCCGGCACTGGAGCCTCGCCATGGGCCTGGAGTTCCGGGTCCGGAGCGGAATCCCCATGCCGATCACGGACGCCGTCCTCGCCGAGCCCTACGCCGTGACCGTCCGCCCCGACGGGGCCGCCGAGGTCTGGGACCTGCTCAGCCTCGGCAATCCGCCCGTCACCGTCGAGCCGCCGCCGGGCGGCTCCGTGCATGCCGTGCCCGACGCCGGCACTCCGTGCGTGGTGACCGTCGATGCCGACGGCCGCCCCTCGCTGCGCACCGCCATCGACATCCTGCGGCCCGTCCCCTCGGTCGGCGTCGGCGAGCCGCCGACCCGCGAGCCCACCGGGCCGGGCCCGGCCGCAGCGCCGCCGGCCCGGGTGCCCGCCGGGCCGCCGCACACCTTCGAGGTGCCCGAGGAGGTGCGGGTGGCCGGACGCCGGTACCGGACCGTCCGGCAGCTGGGCGGGCCGTGGATCGGCCGAAACCCGGCCACGGGCGATTGGGTGCTGATCAAGGCACGGCCGTGGCCCGTTGGCCGACCCGAGCCGCAGGAGAGCCAGGAGCCGTCCGCCGACAGCGAGCACCTGCTGCCGCTGCTCGCGGCGGGCGTGTCCGCGGGCCTCGGCTGCGTGGTCTCCGCCTGGGGCGAGGGCAGCCCGCTGGTCGAACTCCTCGACCGGCCGGACTCGCCCGTCCCGATCGCCGACGCACTGCGCTGGCTCACCGACCTCGCCGGCGCCCTGGACGCCCTCCACCGTCGGGGCCTGCACCACGGCAGCGTCTCCCCGCACGAGGTGCTGATCGGCCCCGACGGCGCCGCGCTGCTCGCCGCGCCCGGACCGGCCGACCCCGGCGGCGCGCCGCTCGCCCACGCCCTCCCGTACGCGGCGCCGGAGGTCCGGGCCGGCTCCACCGGACGGCAGGCCGACGACCTGTACTCGCTGGGCGTCCTGGCCGTGTCGCTGTTCACCGGCCTGGCGCGGCCGCTCCCGGACGAGGTCCTGGCGAGGCACTACATGCGGGCCGACGCCGTCGCACTGCTGCCCCTGGCCGTGCCGCTCGACCTGCGCCGGCTGGTCGGTGAACTGCTCGCCGACGACCGGGAGTCACGGCCCGCCGAGACCTGGCGGGTCGCCGCCCGCCTGCGCGAGCAGTACCTGGAGCTGACCCGCGTCCCCGACCCCGCCGCCACCCCGCTCGTCCTCGCGCACTGCGAGCCCACCGACGAGTGGGTGGACCGGATCCGCGAGTGCTTCGGCGAACTCCCGGTGCACGTCCACCGCTTCGACTCCACCGAAGGACGCTCCGAACTCCTCGCCGAGGCCGGCCGGGGCAGCAACGTCGTCCTGCTGCTCTCCCGAACCGCGATCACCTGGACCGACCGCCACCCCGCCTGGATGCCCCTGCTCGTCGCGGTCGCGGCCACCCGCCTGGTCGTCGTCGAGACCGACGGCCGGGCGACCGCGCAGGCGCTGCGCGGGGCCCCGGTGGTCTCGACGGAGGGCCTGAGCCCGGCGTCCGTCCGCGCCCTGCTGCGCCGCGCGGTGGCCGACCTCAGCCTTCCCCGCTGACCACGAGGCACGAGGCACGGGGCACGAGGCACGGGGACGAGGCACGGGGACGAGGCACGGGGACGAGGCACGGGGACGAGGTACGAGGAACGAGGAACGAGGCACGGGGGACGTCGGCTGACGGCGGTGCAGTGGATCGGGCGGCTGCGGGAGAGTCTGGCAGGATTCGTGGCCGATGCGGGGCGGTCGAGATGCGGGAGGGTGCGGGGATGAGCGGGGTCGGAGAGGCGGAGGTGGACGCGTTCGACGCGCTGGAGCGCCGGATCTGGGCCAGGAGCACCACCGCCTACGCCGCGAGCGTCGCCCGGCTGTGCGCCCACCCCGTGCCCGCACTGCTCGACGCCGCCGAGGTCCGGCCCGGCAGCACGGTGCTGGACGTCGGCACCGGGACGGGCACCGCCGCGGCGGCGGCCTGCGCCCGCGGAGCCCGCGTCACCGCCGTGGACGCCGAACCGGGCATGCTGGCCGAAGCCAGGCGGGCCGCGCCCGAGGCCGAACTGCGCGTCGCGACCCTCCCCGAACTCCCGTTCGCGGACGGCGCGTTCGATGCCGTGGTCGGCAACTGCCGCACGCGGCCTTGCTGGTGTCGGGGCGGCGTTAGCCCGGGCGGTTCGGACGGCCGCCTCGCGGGTGCCCAGCAGTTCTCCCAGGTGGGCCTCGGCCCAGGCAAGGGCGGTGGCCAGCAGACCGAGGAGGCTGCGGCCGAGCGGCGTCAGCTCGTGCTCGACGCGGCGGGCTGGGCCGGTGTGGACGGTGCCGAGGACAAAACCGTCGCGCACCAGGGCTCGGAGCGACGCGGTGAGCACCGCCACAACCACCGGCCACTACGCCGTCGCGACCGGCGACTTCGCCGCCCGTGTCACCCACGGCGACGTCGCCCGTGCCCTGCTCGACGAGATCGAGACCCCGCGCCACCACCGAACCCACCTCGGTGTTGCCGGGGCCTGATCACCTTCAGTGCACCGCTATCTACACCTTTCTCTCTTCGTTGGTCGTGGTGTTGGGCGGTCAGGAGAAAGGACTACTTCTGTCGCGCCACCAACTTCGCCACAAGGTCCGTCGCCCTCGCATAGCGCGCCGGCTCACCCGGCTGAGCCTGCCCCGACGGCCCTGCGCTCTCACTGTGGGCGACGAGCCTGAAGATCAATGCCCGAATCAGCATCTGCTGCCACTCCGGGTGGTCCTCACCGGCCTTGAGCAGGCTGGACGGAGGATCGAACCAGAGCAGGCCGTCCGCCACCACGACGGCCTCGGCGAAGATCGGCGGCCGCCAGTACGGCGAGAAGTCGATCACGACAGGGGGTTCATCGGCGGCGAAGAGCACGTTGCCGGTCAGATCGCCGTGCACGAGCTGAGCTGCGTCCTGCTCCACCGGGCGCCTCAGCTCCAGCAGATTCGCAAACGGCGCGGCGAGATCCTCGATCACGGTCACCTCCTGCTCGCCCCAGGCGACCCGATCGCCCACAGCCCATGGATCGGTCCGCCGATCCAGGAAGCTGGGCCGGGGCAGATGCCGCAGAGCAGCGTGGAAGGCGCGGCCGGCACCGAGAACGCCAGCCCAGTGCCCCCGCGGACCGTGCTCACCGCTGAGGAACTCGCTGGCACTCCAGCCGTCCACAACGCTCCGCCCGTCAGCGGACCGCAGCGGGAACGGGACACGGAAACCGTCGGCAGGCGCGAGGTTCTCGGACAAGGACGCAGCCCACTCGACGAAGTCATCGGCTCCGTCAGCAGGCTTGAAGACGAAGCCGCCGACAAGAACGCTGCGTCCCTGCCCCCCGGCCAGTGGGACGGGGTCGCCTTCCACACCGAAGGCATCGAGGACGGAACGGGGTGGCACAGAGGAGCTCGGCAGGTCGGTCACGCTGAGGATCATGCCTACACCAGCCTGGCCGGCGCACCCGCTTTTACGGCCTACCCAAGGCAAGAGTCGGCGGCCACTCTTCTGGGTGAAGTCAGAGAAGCACCTCGATGGACACCTGGGTGCCGAGTTCGCTGAAGCCGAGCCGGGCCGCGACCCGGCGGGAGGCCGGGACGCGGGCCCGCCACTGGGGGAGAAGACCGGTGGCGAGGGCGTGGCGGGCGGCGGCAGCGGCGGTGTGGCCGGCGAGGCCGCGGCCGCGGTGGGTGGGGTCGGTGAGCACGCCGAGGTGGGCAATGTCGAACGGCCAGGTGCGGTAGCCGCAGGCGGCGATCGCGCGGTCGCCGAGGAGCACGGTGAACACGGGGGAGGTGAGGTCCTCGAGACCCGATTCGTCGGCGTCCGCCTGTCCGGAGCGGTGCTCCAGGTCACGCAACCGGCTGTCGGTGGGCGGGAGTTGGCGCACTGTGAGGGTGCTGGGTGGCGGTGGGAGGAGCCCGTTCGGGGCGAGGTGGGCGAGCGCTGCCGGGCCCAGCACCTCACCGGTCGGCAGGAGTTGGCGCAGCTGCTCGGCGTCCCCGGCCACCTCCGCCGGACGCTCCCGCAACGCCGCCCGCACCAGCCGCGCCCGCCGCTCGTCCGGCGCCGTCGCGAGCACCGCACCGCCGAGCGCCACCAGCCCGACCCACCCGGGCGGGCACAGGCCGGAGCGCGGCTCGACCACGACGGTGGCCCCGCCGGGCGGCGGGAAGGTGGCCGGTACCCCGGCCAGTCCTTCCCAGCGACGCCAAACGGCTTGCAGCAGCGAAGAGTTCGTCATGGCCGCATCCTGCCCGGCCTGCGCCATGCCCGGCAGCCCGGTCGGCTGATCCGTGTCGGTAGCGTGACATCGTTCGTGGTCCGACGAGTGGGGGTGTCGCGGTGGCCGCAGAGGTCGTCGTCAGGACGGGGCTCCGGTACGGGGTCAGTGGAAGCTCATGGACGTCCACCGGCCTGCGGATGCGTCGGAGTTGTTGCCCGCAGTGCTGCTCCGGTACGGCCGGGGCCCCAACGAGCGGGACGTCCTCGCGCCCGTCGCGCGCGTTGCGGCGGAGCGTCGCGTCGTCGTCCTGGTGCCGGACTGGTACCCCGACGCGCCGGACGGCGGGCGAACGCACCTGAGGGAGTCGGCCGCCTTCGCACGGCAGAGCGCGGCCGACTCCGGCGGGGACCCGAGCGGATCGTGCTCGGCGGTTGGTCGCCGGGTGGCAAAGGGGCGTTGGTGTGGCGCTGAATCCCGCCGCATTCGGCAGTTGGCGGCCGCAGGCCGTCGTGGGCATCGCCGGCGCATACGGATCGGCGGCACCGAGCACCAGCACCGTCCCGATCGACGACCTTGGGGTGGGCGACGACCCGGCGCCGCCGATACCGGTGTGGCTGGGCGCTCACGCGAGCTGCGCACGGCTCTCGCGGACCGAGGCCGGCCGGTGTCGCTCGACGAGGTCGCGACCGACCACGCCGGCGTCGTCATGACCGAGTTCGTCCCCGAGCGCGACCGCTGCCTGCGCAGCACCGCCGACCGCGCCGTCCGGGCGGGCTCGCGGACCGCTGACGTCCTGGCCCGCGCGGCTGGAATCACTGGGCGGTACTCCGGCCGCTGATGGCGATCTCGTCGGTCGGCCGTGCCGCCGCTGCGCACGCCGCGCACACCGCTCGACGGGGTGGCGAGGGCATGCGGTGGGGGTTCAGTGGCCGCCGCGGGGGCGTTCGCAGCCGCCTTCGAGGTAGGCGCCGTGGACTTCGATGCGGGCGGGGGCGGAGAGGTTGCCGGTGAGACAGCCGCCGGAGCCGGGGACGGGGAGGGTGAAGTGGATGCCGTCGCCGTAGGGGGTGAGGGTGGCTTCGGGGTAGTCGAGGCCGGCCAGCAGGGTGCGGGCCTGGGTCTCGTCGGTGGGGGTGGTCCTGGTGGCGGCCGCGGTGATGCGGGCCGCGTGGGCCTCGCCCTGGCAGCGCTGATTGTCCGTCAGGGTCGCGGTCTGCAAGTAGGCGTGGTTCTCGGCGTACTTGGAGTTCTCCGGGTCCGACCCGGACGGGGCGGACGGCGGGGAGGGCTGCGCGGTGGACCTGCCCGCACAGAGTTTCGCCACGTCGGGGAACTTCCGGTCCGCTTCGGTGAGTTGGCGCTGCCAGCGTTCCTGCGCCTCCTGCTGGGCCTTGCTGATGCTCGTCGACGTCCGAGGCTTGGGCGCCGCTGCCGGGCCGGAGTCGGTCACGTGCTTGCTGCCGCAGCCGGTCAGTGCCCCGGTGGTGGCGCAGGCGACGGCGGCGAGGACCAGGACAGGACGTTTCACGGCGAGCACTCCAAAGGACGGCGGTGGGCCCCGGGCGGCCCGTCCCCTCGGCAGGGAGTCCTCCGCGCGCGATGGACCGTTCGACAGCGTACTCGTACTCAGGTTCGGGGCCCGAAATTCGGTGGAGCGGCCGGAGCGGGGCTGTCACGATCGTCGGATGGATGCATGGGACGGCGCGGCGGCAGGAGCCGCGGGCATGACGGGCGACGACCACCTGCGACACCGTTCGTCGTTCGGCGCCGCCGCCGGCGCGTATGCCGCACACCGTCCGGACTACGCGCCCGCCGCCGTCCGGTGGGCGCTCCAGCCCGCGCCCGGGCGGCGGGTGTTGGACCTCGGGGCCGGGACGGGCAAGCTCACCGGGTGCCTGCTTGCGGCGGGCGTCGAGGTGGTCGCCGTCGAACCCGACCCCGCGATGCTGGCCGAGCTGCGCCGGGAGCTGCCGCAGGTGCGGGCGCTGACGGGCTGTGCGGAGTCGATTCCGTTGCCGGACGGGTCGGTTGACGCGGTGCTGTCCGGCAACGCGATGCACTGGTTCGAGATGGACGCCGCCGGCCCCGAGATCGCCCGGGTGCTGGCCCCCGGTGGGGTGCTGGCCGGGCTGTGGAACCTGTTCGACGACAGTGTCGCGTGGGTCGCCGGGCTTGCCGAGGTCGGGGGGAGTGCGGCGATCGGGCCGCGCGACATCCCCGCGAGCTGGCGCACCGGGACGGCCCGGATGCACCTGCCTCCGGCCGGCGGGCCCGCCCGGTTCGGGGCCGCCGAGCAGGCCGAGTTCCCGCACGGGCAGCGCCGGACGGCCGAGTCGCTGGTGGCGACGCTCGGCACCAAGGCCGGGGTGCTGGTGATGCCGGAGCACGAACGGGAGTCGCTGCTGGCCCGGGCCCGCGACTTCCTGGCGGGCCGGCCGGAGACGGCCGGCGGCGAGTTCGTCCTGCCGATGCTGACCGGGGTGCTGCGGGCCCGCCGGCTGTGAGGCATTGTCAGTGCCGGTCCGGCCGGCCGTCGTGGAGGGGGATCGCGTAGACCGGTTCCGGGCCGAAACCAGTGAAGCCGGACTTGCGCAGGATCGGGCCGGAGGTGGTCGGGTTCGCCTTGACCAGCGCCATCGTCGCGCCGTGCGCCGCACCGTAGTTCAGCCGGGCTTCCAGCACCGCCCGGTACACCCCGCGTCCCCGCCAGGACGGGGCCGTCACTCCGCCCGTGAGCCGGGCCACGCCGTCCACGATCGCGACGCCGCCGGTGCCGACGGGCTCGCCGTCCACGTAGGCGACGAGCAGGCCGCCGAGGCCGGACGGGACGGTCTCCGTGTTCTTTGCCGTGACCGCCTCGATCCGTTCGGCGGGCGGGAGTTCGCCGCGGAAAGCGGCCGCCTCGATGGCGAGCCCGTCCCGGGCCGTCGCCACGTCCGTGGCCCAGCGCAGCTCGACGTCCACCGTCGGCGGCCGGAGCACGGGCGCGCCGTTGCTCAGGTCGGCGGCCAGGATCTCCAGTTCGAGCTTCACCCGCCCACCGCGCGCGGACAGTTCGGCCTCCAGGCCCTCCGGGGCGCCGAGCAGCACCTGCCAGTCCAGCACCGGCGGCCCGAAAGCGCGGGCCCGCGCCACCACCGCGTCAACGGCCTGGTTCAGCGGGCGAGTTGGCGTGAAGGAGACCACCGAGAGGTCGAAGGCGATGTAGTCGGGCAGGCGGAGGATCGTGAACTCCGGCTCCGCGACGACCTCGGCGTCGTCCGGCATCCACACCCAGGCCGCACCCGCGGCGGCAACGGCAGAAACTGTCAGGCTCATGCGGGGCAGCGTAGGCGGGTGGGTGGCGGTGACCCTGGCGCTGTTACGTGATCACGACGTGCTGGTGACGCGGCTGGTGCGCGGGGTGCAGGTCAGCGGCCGTGGGCGAGGCGCTCGATGTGGTCGCGCATCCGGGGGCGGTCCTCGGGGAAGCAACTCGTCCACGGGCGGTCGAGCGGCAGCCACGCCGCCGGCTGCCCGTCCTCGGGAGCGAGCAGGGTCGCGGCGTCGGCCAGTGCGACGTACGACAGGCCTAGCGTCGGCGGCAAATCCGGAAGGTACGAGCGGACGGTGGCGGCGGCCGGCTGCGGCAGCAACTGCGCGACAAGGCCGGTCTCCTCGCGCAGCTCGCGGGCGGCGGCCTCGCGCGGGGTCTCCTCGGCCTCCACCTCGCCGCCCGGCGGCACCCAGCCCCGGAGGCGGTGCTGCACCAGCAGGACCTGGGTCAGGGTCGGGTCGAAGACCCAGACCTCGGCGCCCAGCGGTTCGACCCGGCCGGTGCGCAGTGCGGTGGCGAACCAGTGGCGGGCGTTGTCGTACTCGGCGGCGGCCGACGCGGCGTCAGCGGCTGCTGCGGCCAGGGATCGACCTCGGGGTGTCTGCTGGGCGGCCATCGCGGCACCCTACGACGCGGGTCGGACAGTTCTGCCGGTGGCAGCCGTCGAAAGCGATGGGGCGCGGTCGCGCAACTCCGGGTTCGGGCCGAAGCCGTCCCGACGCAGTTCAGCCCGCGTGGCTGCCACCGGAATTCTCGCTGTCCTCGCCTGCACCAGCGTCGTGGCGGGACCGTGGCCCACCGAGTGACGGGCGAGGGCATCGAGCCGGACGGCACGGTGCGGGTCGGGAGCGATCGGCGGAAGTCCCGGGGGACCGTCCGGAAGATCGACCGGACGTTTGTGCACCCCGGCCACGTGAACAGCGAGGGCACGGGCCTCAGCTCCGGGCGCCGGAGCGGGTTTGCGATCCGGGGGTCTTCAGCGGCTCAGCGCCGCGGGAGGGTGGCGAGGAGCCCACCGTCACACCCAGTGGTTCTGTTCACGAGTCGCGGTCCTGGGCCACCTTCACTGACGATCCGGAGCGCAATCCCAGAGCGCTGTGTTCCACCACGCCTGCGGGAAGATCGCTCCTTCCCGTAGCCCCGGCAGTCAACTCGGCGAGGCCGTACCGGAGTTCGGCGGCCGCCAGGGCGTCGAGCCGGCCGGGCGTCGGTTTCGGGTGATCACGCAGTGCCGACAGGAGGTCGTGCGCGCCGCGGAGCCTTGGGCGGGGTTGGGTCGGTCCGGCGCGGGATTTGTCGGTGCTGTTCGCTTCAATTCCGGGGACGGAAAGGGGGCGCCGCGATGGGGTGTCTGGGAGTGCTGTTCGCGCTGGCGGAGGGGGAGCGGGCGCGGCTGTTGGCGTGTGAGGGGGATGAGGAGGTGATGGCGCTGGTCGAGGAGGTGGAGGAGGCCTGGGACGGGGCGCGGGTGTGCGAGTTGGACAAGGCGTGGGACGCGCTGCACCGGTGCCTGACGGACGGTCGCCTGGAGTACGGGAACGGGGAGTTCCCGCTGTCCCGTGCGGTGCTGGGCGGGCGGCCGCTGTTGGACGGGGAGGACTACGTGGTCTGCTATGTGGATCCTGGGCAGGTGCGGGCGGTGGCGGCCGCGTTGGAGCCGGTAGACGAGGCGTGGTTGCGGAGGCGGTACGCGGAGCTGGAGTTCGAGGACTACGAGGGTGCGCGCGGCGAGGAGGACCTGGCGTACACGGTGTGCTTCCTGCCGGACCTGCGGGAGTTCTACCGGCGGGCGGCCGAGGAGGGGCGGGCGGTGGTGTTCACCGTCGATCAGTGACGGAGAATGTCGTCGGCCTTCACGACTTTGCCATCAAATGATCATTCGTTTGCCAAGGCGAGGACCACGGGCAGACCACCAGGACGGATCGAATCTCCTTCGCACGCCGACCCGTCCAGCGAAAGGTGCCCCGTCCGATGAGCAGCAGTTCCGCCCGTCCCACGCCCGACCAGCAGTTGCTCGCCGCCGCCGGGCGGCTCGACCGGCGCCGGTTCCTGACCGTCACCTCGGCCGCCGCCGCGCTCGCCTTCGGCGTCAACCTGCCCAGCGCGCACGCCGACGAGAAGGAACTCGCGCCGCGCAGCCTCACCGAGAACCCGTTCACCCTCGGCGTCGCCTCCGGTGACCCGCTGCCGGACGCGGTGGTGCTGTGGACCAGGCTCGCGCCGCGTCCGCTGGAGCCCGGGGCCGGGATGCCGCCCGCGGGGAGCGTCAAGGTCGGCTGGGAGATCGCCCGGGACGAGCGGTTCCGCCGCGTCGAGCGGCGCGGCACCGCGCGGGCGCACGCCGAGTTCAACTGGTCGGTGCACGTGGACGCGGACGGCCTGGAGGCGGCCCGCACGTACTGGTACCGGTTCACTGTCGGCCAGTGGACCAGCCCCGTCGCCCGCACCCGCACCGCGCCCTCGCACGGCCGCAAGCTCGACAGCACGAAGCTCGGGCTGGTCTCCTGCCAGGCGTACGAGGACGGCTACTTCACCGCCTACCGTTACCTCGCCCAGGAGGACCTGGACGCGGTGTTCCACGTCGGCGACTACATCTACGAGTACGGCATCGACTCCGTCGGCGGCGACCGCAAGTACACCGACCGCGTGCTGCCCGCCGCTCTCGGCCACGAGACCACCACGCTGGAGGACTACCGGCTGCGGTACTCGCTCTACAAGACCGACCCCGACCTGCAGGCCGCGCACGCCGCCCACCCCTGGTACGTCACCTGGGACGACCACGAGGTGGAGAACAACTACGCCGCCGGCATCCCCGAGAAGAACCAGGACCCGGCGCCGTTCGTCGCCCGCCGCGCCGCCGCCTACCGCGCCTACTGGGAGAACCAGCCGCTGCGGATGCCCAAGCCCAACGGCACCGACCTCACGCTCTACCGCCGCTTCCAGTACGGGCAGTTGGCGCAGTTCGACATCCTCGACACCCGCCAGTACCGGGACGACCAGGCCAACGGCGACGGCTGGCAGTACCCCACCCCCGACTCCCAGAACCCGAACCGCACCCTGATGGGCGCCACCCAGGAACGCTGGTTCGCCGACGGGCTGCGCCGCTCCAAGGCGCTGTGGAACGTCGTCCCGCAGCAGGTGGTGTTCTCCCGCCGCAAGAACACCACCGCCGCCAGCTCCAAGCTCTCCATGGACGCCTGGGACGGCTATCCCGCCGCCCGCGAGCGCTTCCTGACCGCCGTCGAACAGGCCGGCGTCAAGAACCTGGTGCTGCTCACCGGTGACGTGCACGTCGCCTACGCGCTCGACGTCAAGCGCGACTTCGACGACCCGAACTCCCGCACCGTGGGCGTCGAGTTCGTCGGCACCTCGATCAGCAGCGACGGCGACGGCGAGGCCCACCCGTCCAACTGGGCCACCCTGACCGCCGCCAACCCGCACATGAAGTTCTACGACGGCCGGCGCGGCTACACCCTCGTCACCCTCGACCGCCACCACGCCCGCGCCGACTACCGGGCCGTCACCCACATCACCCGCCCCGACGGCACCCTCCTCACCGCCGCCTCCTTCGTCACCGAGGCCGGCAACCCGGGCATCCGCCCCGCCTGACACCTGCGACGGCCCGCCCGGCACCTGCGGCGGCCCGTCAGGCGCCGTAACGGCGTCGGCGGGCCGCGTAGGCGCGCAGGGCGCGGAGGAAGTCGAGTTCGCGGAAGGCGGGCCAGTAGGCCTCGCAGAAGTAGAGCTCGGCGTAGGCGCTCTGCCAGAGCAGGAAGTTGGACATGCGCTGTTCGCCGCTGGTGCGGATCACCAGGTCCGGGTCGGGGCGGCCCGCGGTGTAGAGGTGGCGGGCGATGTCCTCGGCGGTCAGGGTGTCGGCGACCTGGCGGGTCGGGCGGCCGGCGTCGGCCTGTTCGTGCAGGAGGTCGCGGACGGCGTCGACCAGTTCCTGGCGGCCGCCGTAGCCGACGGCAAGGGTCAGTTGGGCGCCGGTGGGGCAGTCGGCCGTCGCCTCCACCGCGTGTTTCAGGGCGCGGGCGGTGGAGTCCGGCAGGGTGTCCAGGTCGCCGGCCAGGTGGACCTGCCAGCGGGGGCGGGGGACGGCCAGGTGGGCGGTCAGGACGTCCTCGATCACCCGCATCAGGAAGGTGATCTCGTCGTTGCCGCGCCGCTGGAGGTTCTCCGCCGAGCACACGAACACCGTCACGTGCCGAATGCCCAGTGTCTCGCACCAGTTCAGCACCGAGCCCACGTGCTGCGCGCCGAACCGGTGCCCCAGGCGGGTGTCCGCGAGGCCGCGTTCGCGGGCCCAGCGGCGGTTGCCGTCCATGATCAGGCCGATGTGCCGGGGGAGCTCGGCGCCGGTCAGACGGCGGCGCAGGCGGCGGGTGTACAGCGCGTACAGCGGGGCGGTGAGGCGCATGTGACGGTCCTTCAGGGATCGGCCGGTGCATACTGGGACATGAATAGCACGCGTCGCGTGCTATCGGGAATTCGGAACGGAACCAGGTGCGCACCAACGACGCCCAGATGCTCGTACTGACCGCGCTCGCCGACGGCCCCCTGCACGGCTACGCCGTCAACACCGCCATCGAGCGGATGACCGGCGCCCGGCTCGGCCGCGGCAGCCTCTCCGGCGCCCTCGCCCGGCTGCGCGGCAAAGGCCTGATCGCCTACCTGGACGGCGACGGCCGGCGCCGCCCGATCCGGCTCACCGAGGACGGACGGGCCGCGCTGGGACGGGAGTTGGGCGCGCTCGCCGACGTCACCGGCCGGCTCTTCGAGACCGTCGTCCCCGACCGGATCGCCTACCAGGAACGACTCGCCGCCACCGACCAGGTCCGCGCCTACAAGCAGATCCTGCTGGACGCGCTCGACGCCCGCCCCGGGCAGCTCGTGCTCGACTGGGGCTGCGGCCCCGGCACCGACCTGGACGCGCTGGCCCGCGCCGTCACCGCCCGCGGGCGGGTCCTCGGCATCGACCACGATCCGGCGATGGTCCGGGAGGCCGCCGAGCGGGCCCGGGACCTCCCGGGAACCCGGGTCCTGCATGCCGACGTGCACAAGCTCCCGCTGGCCGCCGACTGCGCGGACCGGGTGCGCGCCGAGCGGCTGCTGCAACACCTCGCCGAGGTGCCCCGGGCCCTCGCCGAGGCCCACCGGGTGTTGCGCCCCGGCGGGAGGCTGGTCGCCGCCGAACCCGACTGGGACACCCTGGCCGTCGACCACCCCGACCTGGACATCGCCCGCGCCTGGACCAGGCACCTCGCCGACCGGATCGTCCGCAACCCCGTGATCGGCCGCCAACTACCGAGGCTGGCCCAGCAGTTCGGCTTCGACGTGCGGTCGGTCGTCCCCGTCACCTCGGTGTACCGCGAGGTCCGCGCCGCCGACCAGGTGCTCGGACTGCACCGCAACACCGAACGCGCGGTCGCCGCAGGTTACCTGAGCCGCCGCCAGGCCGGGGACTTCCTCGACCACCTTGCGCGCGGGCCGTTCCTGGCCTCGGTCACGCTGTACGTGGTGACCGCCGAGAAACCCTGAACGCAGACCGCCCCGCTCGGACGGGGAGCGGGGCGGTGGGGCGGGTCAGGACTTCGGGCCGCAGAAGGTGAGGTCGATCAGGCCGAGGACGGCCGGGGTCAGCTCGGCGCCCTTCTGCGGGTCGTACGGGTTGGCCGAGATGGCGATCTGGCGGGTGCCGGCGCGGTCGCCGAACAGGTAGGTGACGTAGCCGTGGATGCCGCCCGGGTGGCCCCAGACCTCGCCGCAGGAGGTCCGCAGCTGCATCAGGCCCAGGCCGTAACGGGTCGGCGGCTGCTCGTCCGCCGCGACCGTGGTGGTCATCTCGGCGAGCTGCGCCGGAGCCAGCAGCCGGCCGCCGAGCAGCGCCGCGTTGAAGCGCGCCAGGTCGTCCGTGGTGGAGATGATCTCACCGGCCGCGCCCGCCATCGACGGGTTCAGCTCGGTGATGTCGGCCGGCCCGTCGGACAGCGCCAGGTAGCCGTGGCTGTGCGGCCCCGGGACGGTGGTGGAGGTGCCCGGCAGGAAGGTGTGCCGCAGGCCCAGCGGCTGGAGCACGCGGCGGTCGACCTCCGTGCGCCAGTCGTTGCCGGTCACCTGCCGCACCAGCTCGCCCAGCACCAGGTAGTCGGTGTTCGAGTAGTGCCAGCCCTGGCCCGGCGCGAAGTACGGCTCGTGCGAGACGCCGATCGCGATCAGGTCGCGGGCCGCGAGGGTCTTCCACCGGTCCACGGCGAGCAGTTGGCGCAGCGCCTCGTCCGACTCGTACGCGAAGCGCGGGTCCTCCAGGAAGTCGAACAGGCCGGCGGTGTGGTTGAGCACCTGACGGACCGTGATGTTCGCGCCGTTCGGGATCATGCCCGGCAGGTGGCGCTCGATCGGGTCGTCCAGGCCCACCCGGCGTTCCGCCGAGAGCTGGAGCACGACGGTGGCGACAAAGGTCTTGGTGATGCTGCCCGCCCGGAACTCCCCGTTCACCGGCGCGGGTTGCTGCGTGGTCAGGTCCGCGACGCCCGAGGTGCCGCGCCACACCGCCCGCCCGTGGTCGCGCACCTCGGCGACCGCGCCACTCGCGCCCGCCCGCACGGTCAGCGCGTCCAGCCCCTGCTGGAGCGCGGCCCGCTGCGGCACCGGGGTGCTCGGGGTGGCCGCCCCGGCCGTGGGCGCGAGGGCCAGCGCCGACGCACCCGCCAGCAAGGACGCGGCCAGCCGCAGTGCGGATCGGTAATTCTTCACACGAGTCTCCTTCGACAAACGCTCAGATCGGAAGGGGGTTCGTCGCCCGACAGCCTCACGGCTGCACCGTTCGCACGGCATCGCTCGCCGGGAGGAGAGACCGCACCGGAAGATCATTCTCCGGACGGAAGGTGACGCATCGAGACCCCGTCGATCGACGGGGAGGATGAGCTTGTCAGGGGCGCCCGCTAACCTCCCGGGCATGAGCGACTCTTCGCAGTACCGCCCCGTCGTCACGCGCCTGGTGGACGACCGGATCTGCGCCTACCGGCCCGACGGGGACACGGTGGGCGAGCTGGTGCCCGCCGCCGTGTTCCGGCCGGTGGCCGGGGACGAGGTGGTGAGCCGCGAGGTGGCGGCCGATCTCGGCCGGGCGTACTACGCCACGCCGGACGGGGTGGTGTGCGTGAGCGCGGACGGGGAGCAGATGTGGCGCTTCGGGTTCGGGCCGCAGAAGGACGGGACGTGGAATCACACGCCCAACTGCGCTCTGGCGCCGGACGGGCGGAGCGTCTGGGTGTACCAGCCGGACGCGATGGCCGGGCGGGGCGAGGCCGACCGCTGGACGGTGCTGGACGCCGGGACGGGCGAGGTGCTCGGGCAGGCCGGGTTGGAGACGGCCGGTCACGGGGGCGAGCAGTGGGCGGACCGGACGGGCGGGGCGATGCTGCTCGATGTCGGTGAGGGCCAGGACGGTACCACCGTGTACCGGGGCACACTGAGCGCGGACGGCCTGAAGGTCGAGCACCTGCCGTGGGACGACCGGTGCCCGATCGGCATGTCGCCGGACGGCCGCCGGCTGCTGACGGTCGATCACAGCCAGGAGGACGCCACCGTGCTGGCGCTTCCCGGCGGCGAGGTGCACCTCACCCTCGCCGTGGGCGACTTCGGGTACGACGCCGAGGAGCTGGAGGCCGTCGTCGAGTGGAGCGGCGGCTACCTGGACGCGGACACCCTGCTGCTGGTCCTGGTCGGCGAGACGGAGGACGAGCAGGAGTGGTTCCGGACCTACCGCGTCGATGCCCACGACGGCCGGGTCCTCGGTGAGCTGACCACCCACGGCGAGCACGCCTACGACCTGCACCCGCTCGGTGACGGCAGCTGGCTCACCACCGGCCCGGCCGGGCACCCCGTGCGGTGGCTCGCCTGACGGAGGGTCAGGCTGCGGGCTTGCGGGCCTCGATCAGGGTGCGGGAGGTGGTGGAGACGAACACGCCCTCGCGGGTGATGTGCTCGTGCAACTCGCGCAGGCGCTCGCGGTAGCGCTCCACGGTGAAGTCCGGCACCGCCCAGACCACCTTGCGCAGGAACCAGACCACGGCGCCGACGTCGAAGAACTCCAGCCGCAGCCGCTCGTTGCGGCACTGCACGATCTCCAGCCCCGCCGCCCGGGCCTGCGCCGACTCCACCTCGGGCTCGCGCGCGTCGCCCACCTCGAACGGGCCGAGGAAGTACGCGCTGAGCTCCACGTTGGAGCGGCCGCCGACGTGCTGTGCGAAATAGCTGCCGGCGGGGGTGAGGACGCGGGCGATCTCCGGCCACTGCACCGCGATCGGGTGGCGGCTGGTCACCAGGTCGAACGCGCCGTCGCAGAACGGCAGTGGCGTGCCCTGCTCGTGCGTCACCAGCGTCGCGCCGATCGGGTGCAGCAGCCGGGTGGCCCGCGCGGCGTTCGGCGGCCAGCCCTCGGTGGCGGCCAGCGTGGGCGGGAAGTTCTTCACTCCGGCGCCCGCCAGCACCTCGCCGCCGCCGGTCTGCAGGTCGAGCGCGGCCGTGGCGGCCGCGAGCCGTTCGCCCAGCAGCCGCTGGAAGCCCCAGGAAGGGCGCTGCTCGGTGGCCCGGCCGTCGAGCCAGGAGAAGTCCCACCCGTCGACCGGGGCGGTGGCGGCCTCGTCGAGGAGGTCATCGAAGGAAGCGTCCATGCCAAGCATTCAAGCACTCGGGAGCCGCTGCGGGCGAGGGAGTTGATGTTCGGGGAGGGTTTCCCGACAGGGTGTCGGCAACATGCCTGGTTAGGTTAGGCTCACCTATGTCATCGGGGGAATTCGATCTCTGGAGGCCCTTCCTCATGCCCAGCTCCGCCCTGCTGCCCGTCCCGTTCTCCGCCCGGCTCCGCACCGCCAGCGCGGAGGAGCACCAGGCGGCCGAACAGTCCTCCTTCATGAGCGACCTGCTCGGCGGACGGCTCGGCATCGAGGCCTACACCGACCTGACCGGCCAACTGTGGTACGTCTACCGCGCGCTGGAGGCCCACCTCGCCACCCTCGCCGAACACCCCGCGGCCGGGCCGTTCATCGACCGCGCCCTGCTGCGCACCGCCGCGATCGAACGCGACCTCGACCACCTGGCCGGCCCCGACTGGCGCGACACCCTCGCCCCGCTGCCCGCCACCACCGCCTGCGCCGAGCGGATCCACGCCCTGGCGACCGGCTGGCCGGGCGGCTACCTCGCCCACCACTACACCCGCTACCTCGGCGACCTGTCGGGCGGTCAGATCATCCGCGGCGTGGCCGAACGCACCTGGGGGTTCGAGCGGAAGGGCGACGGCGTCCGGTTCTACGTCTTCGAGGAGATCGACAACCCCGCCGCGTTCAAGCGCGACTACCGGGCCAAGCTGGACGCCGCCGGGGAGTTGATGGACGAGACGGAGCGCCGGCGGGTCGCCGAGGAGTGCAAGCGGGCCTTCACGCTCAACGGCGCGATATTCGCGGAGCTCGGGCAGCGGCACCCGGCGAGTGCCTGACGGACCGGTTGTTGTCCAGGTGTTCTTCCGGAGGCCGGGACGGGGTGACGTCGCCGCTGTTCGCTCGGGCATCATCGACGCCATGAGCGACACGCACCCCGACCGGCTGGACCAGCTGTGGCAGGACTTCCTCGTCCTGCCCTTCCCACGCAGCTGCTACCGGCAGGCCCCCGCAGGCGAAGACCTGGTCCTGCTCGACAGCCACCTGGCCGGCTGCGTGTCCTCCGCCCTGACCGGCCCGCTCGACCAACGCCGCCGCGAGGCCCTCCGGAACGGCATCGCCGCCGTCCACCGCGTCCTCCCCGCCCTCGCCGCGGACGCCGGGGCCCGCGAGTACTTCACCCGCCTGCGCGAACTCGCCGTCCTCGCCGCCGAACGCCAGGCCCCGAACGGGCAGGACTGAGCGGAACCGGGCGAGGGCGCAGGGCCATGGCCTCCCGGCTCCACCGGCGGTGCGGCGCGCGGCGACTCGTTCGACCGCCTCGTGGACGGGCGTGGAGCCGGAGATGAGCTCCAGGACGCGCGGGGCGGTGGCGGGCAGGGCGAGCAGGTCCGCCAGAACGGCCGCGACGTCCACGCGGTCGCTCTCGCCGGGGCCGGTGTGCTCGGAGAGATCGACCAGCCCGGTGCCCGGCCCGTCGCGGAACCAGGCCGGGCGGAGGACGGTGCAGTCCAAGGCAGGGCGGGACAACAGCCTCCGACCGGTCCGGCCCCTGGCCCGAAGGAAGGTCTCCACCAGCGGATCGGCCGGATAGCGCCGGGCGGGATCCGCGCCCATGACGGAGAGCATGACGAAACGGCGCACCCCCGCGAGTCGGGCCGCGTCCGCGAGGGCGAGGATCGCGTCGTGGTCGACCGGGTTCGCCTGCTCCGGGGAGTCCCCGCGACCCGCGCCGGCGGCGAAGAGCACGGCGTGTGCGCCGGCAAGCACCTGCGCGAGCTCCCCCGGGGTGGCCCGGACGAGATCGGCGACGACCGGCACGGCGCCGGCGGCCCGCGCCCCCGTGGCCTGCTCGGGGCGGCGGGTGATCCCCACCACCCGGCGGCCCCGATCCGCGAGTGGACGAGACGTCAGAAGCGCGACCTGCCGTGGCCGCCCGCGATGACAATCGGCATGCCCGCCACCCTACGAGCGGTCACCCGCTCACCGGCCGCGCCGCGCGCACCGGAACGCCCGAGGGCCCGGGCGGGAGTTGAGGCTCCCGCCCGGGCCCCGAGGGCTTTCAGCCGGTGGTGCGGCGGCGGACCAGGACGGTGGTGGCGCCGCCCAGCAGGACCAAACCGGCGGCGGTGGCGAGCAGGGGCAGGGAGTTGCTTCCGCCGCCGGTGAAGGCGAGTTCGCCGTTGGTGCTGGTGAGGGTTGCGCCCGTGGTGCCGGTGGTGCCGGTGGTACCGGTGGTGTCGGTGGTGGAGGTTCCCGAGGTGCCGGTGCTCGGGGCGGTGCCCGGCGTCGGGAGAGTGGCGTTGCGGTCGAAGGAGAGGGTGACGGTCAGGGCGTCGAGGGCCTCGCCCGCGCGGTAGGTGCCGAACGCCGGGACGCCGTCGGCGGTGAGCTTGGCGGGCACCTGGCGGAGTGTCACCACGCCGTTGACGGGCTTCAAGTCGGCCTTGGAGAGGTCGAGTTCGGCGAGGCGCACCCCGCGGAGGGAGGCCGGTGCGCCGCCCCCGCGAGTGGCGGCGGCCACGTCGGCGACCAGGTACGCGCCGGAGCCGTCCACCCGGAGGCCCAGGTGGGAGAGCCGGGTGTCCAACTCGTAGTGGCCGTCGGCCGCCTGGTGGCCGAGGAAGCGGACCGAGCCCGCGAAGTCGGCCGTCAGCGCGTGGTTGTCGGTGCGGTAGCTGCCGGTGGCCGACCCGAAGCGGTAGTCGTTCGCGCCGCCGTCGAACTGCACCTGGCCACCCGCGATCGGCCCCGTCACGTAGCTGCGGAACCCCTCCTTGACGCCCCACTCCAACCGGCCGTCCACGACTGCCAGTTCGTTGGTCGCCGGGGTGGAGGGGGAGGGGCTGCTGGAGGTGGAGGTGGAAGGGGAGGGGGAGGGAGTGGTGGACGGTGCGGCGGTCGGTTCGGTCGAGGGCTGGGTGGACGGCTGGGTGGACGGCTTGGTGCTGGGTTCGGTGCTGGGTTCGGTGCTCGGGGTCGGGGACGGCGAAGTGGTGGACTGCTTCAGGACGACGGACAGCGGGTCCAGTCCGGTGCCGGCCTGGTAGAAGCCGGCGAAGGCCTTGGCGCCCTCTGCGGTGAGCTTGGCCGGGGTGGCGGTGCCGTTGGTGGTGTCGCGGGCGACGGTGAAGGTGGCCAGCGGGACGTCCTGGCGGAGCGTCGGGGTGGGTGCGCCGACGGTCTCCTTGGAAGCGGTGTCGGCGGTGAGGGTGCCAGTGGTGCCGCTGGTGGTGATCCGCAGGTCGCTGAGGGCCACGTCGAGCGCGCCGCCGTGAGCGAGGAAGCGGACCCCGCCGTCGAAGGCCGCGTTCAGCGAGTGGGTCGTCATGTCGTAGCCGGCGGAGGCCAGGTTGAAGTGGTACGAGCCGTCCGCGTTGAGCGTCGCACCGCCGGTCAGCTCGACGCTGCCGCCGCCCGCCGGACCGGTGACGTAGGTGCGGAAGCTCGCCTTGACGCCCCAGTCGAGCGAGCCCGTGTCGTACGTGACGGCGGGGGGTGCGCCGGCGCCGAACGCGAGGCCCGGCAGGCCGAAGGCGGTCAGGCCGAGGCCGGTGGTGACGGCGGCGAGGGCGGCCAGGCGGGTGCGATTGCGGTGGGACGTGGTGGTTCGGGACATGGGTGAAGGACTCCAGGGTGAAGGGGGGAAAGGGGGAAGGTGGTCAGGACGGCGAGCGTGGTGGCTGGCGCGGGGGCGGGGAGGGTGCTGCGGACGGCGGGCGTGTTGGCGGACGGGCCGCCGCTGTCGGTGTGGGCGGCGACCGGGGTGGCGGTGGCGCTGGGGGCCGGGCTGCCAGGATCGGGGAGGTGGTCAGTGGCGGCGTCGGCGGACGATGAGCGTGGTGGCCGTAGCGGCGGCAAGCAGGGCGCTGAGGGCGGTGAGCGTGAGGGTGGCGGACGGGCCGTCGTTGCCGGTGCGGGCGGCGACCGGGGCGGTGGTGCTGGGGCTGGGGGCCGGGCTGCCGAGGTCGGGGAGCGGGGGGAGGGGGACGGTGGGGTCGAGGGCGATGGCGAAGGTCAGTGGGTCGAGTTCGGTGCCCGCCGGGTAGAGGGAGCCGAAGGCCTGGGCGCCGGGGGTGGTCAGGGTGAGGGGGAGGTCGGTGGCGGTGAGCAGGCCGTTCTCGGCCTTGAGCGCGGTGGCGGGGAAGGTGGCGAGTTCGGTGGCGGGCGAGGTGCGGGTGGAGCCGTCGGGGGTGCGTCCGTTCACGTCGGCGAGCAGGCGGCCCTGACCGTTCGTCACGGTCAGCCGAGGGTTGGCGAAGGTCAGGTCGAGGCCGAGGGTGTCGCCCTGGCGCAGGCCGGTGAAGTGGACGGCGCCGGTGAAGGCCGCGTCCAGGGTGCCGGTGGTGGCGTCCCAGGTGCCGTGGCCGGGCGTCCAGCGGAAGAACGCCCCGCCGTCCGCCGCGCCGTCGGTCGGCTGCCAACTCCCTTGGGCGATCGAGCCGGTGACGTAGTCGCGGAAGGTCCGGCGGACGCCCCAGTCGAGTGCGCCGTTGCTGAAGGAGGTGGCGGCGGGCGGGGCGGTGCTCGACGAGGGAGCGGAGGGGGAGGAAGAGGAGGCGGGGGGTGTGGAGGGCGGGGCGGACTTGAGGGTGACGGAGAAGGTGAGCGGGTCGAGCGCCGTCCCTGCGGTGTAGAAGCCGCCGAAGGCGTTGGCGCCGGCGGAGGTGAGGGTGGCGGGCACCTGGCTGAGCGTGACGGTGCCGGACGCGCCCTTCAGTGAGACTCCGGCCAGCGAGAGGTCGGCCAGTCGGGCTTGCTTGGTGGACGAAGTGCGGCCGCTCTGGCGGGACTTGGAGCTGACGTCGGCGTACAGCGCGGCGCTGCCGTCCTCGGCGGATCTGACGGTGAGCCGGGAGATGCTGAGGTCCAGCGCGTTGCCGCCGTTCTCCTGGTGGCCGGTGAAGCGGACGCCGCCCTGGAAGGCGGCGGACAGCCGGCCCGTCGTCGGGTCGTAGGCGCCGGTCGCGGAGTGGAAGCGGAACACTGAGCCGCCGACCGTGGACGCGCTGCCGGTCAGGGCCCATTTGCCGTTCGCCACCGGGCCGGTGACGTAGCTGAGGAAGCTCGCCTTGATCCCCCAGTCCAGCCGTCCGCCGGAGACCGGGGACTCGGCTGCGGCGGCCCGACCGGGGAGGCAGAGGAGCGTCAGCAGCAGGGCCAGCGGCATGGTGAGGGCGGCGCGCAGGCGGCTGCGGGGAGCGGGGGGCCGTCCGGAGACGGGCATGGCGAATCACTCCTCGGGGAGGGAAGGGAAGGGAGGGGGTTGCTGAAGTGAGGTAAGGCTAACCTAATATATGGGTCAAGTGTTCCGCCCCCGGCCCCTTGGTTCGGCCCGGCCGGGACGTCAATGCACCTGGAAAGGCCCGAGGTTGAGCAGCCCCCGCAGCCCCCGCAGCCCCCGCAGCCCCCGAAGTCCACGCTGTCCGCGCCGCCCACGCAGCCTGCGCGTCCGCGCGGGAGCCGCCCTCGGCGTCCTCGCCCTGCTGCTCGGCGCGAGCGCCTGCGCCACCGGCGCACCCGCTGCCGCGCCGGCGACGGCCGGTGCCGCGAGCCCGGACCGGATCGAGGCGCTGCCCGGGACGCCGACGCCCCGACTGCCCGTCACCGTGCCGTCCGCCGACGGCCGCCAGGTGACCGTCAGCAGCGCCGAGCGGATCATCCCGCTGACCGGGAGCCTCGCCGAGCTGGTCTTCAGCCTCGGACTCGGCGCCAACGCGGTGGCCCGGGACGTGTCCACCACCTTCGAACAGGCCGCGCGGCTGCCGGTGATCACCCAGGCGCACGAGGTCTCCGCCGAAGGCGTGCTCTCGCTGCGCCCCACTGTCGTGCTCGCCGACCGCAGCACCGGCCCGGCCGGGGCGGTCGAACAGATCCGCGCCGCCGGCGTCCCGCTGATCGTGCTGGACGACGCGAAGAAGCTCGACGACATCGGCGCCCGGATCGACCGGGTCGCGGCCGCGCTCGGCGTCCCCGAGGCCGGGGCGGAGCTGAAGTCCCGTACGGCGCAACAGATTTCCGAGGTGCAGGCGCAGATTCCGGTGACCGGCGCGGCCCGGCCCAAGGTGGCGTTCCTCTACCTGCGTGGCAGCGCCTCGGTGTTCCTGCTGGGCGGCCCGGACTCCGGCGCGCCCTCGCTGATCGAGGCCGCCGGCGGCGAGGACGCCGGCACCGCCGCCCACCTCACCGGCGACTTCACCCCGCTCACCAGCGAAGCCCTGGTCAAGGCCGCACCCGACGCGATCCTGGTGATGAGCAAGGGGCTCGATTCGGTCGGCGGCATCGACGGCCTGCTCGCGCTCCCCGGCGTCGCCCAGACCCCCGCCGGACTCGACCGCCGGATCATCTCCGTGGACGACGGACGCCTGCTGTCCTACGGGCCGCGCACCCCGCAGGTGCTGCACGAGATCGCCACCCAGCTGCACCGGGACGCCAAATGACCACGACGCTCGAAAAGCATTCAACTGCTGTTCAGGCAAAGGCGGTTCGCGACCGGAGGCCGCTGCTGCTGGCCGCCCTCGGCGTCGCCCTGCTGGCCTGCGCGCTGCTCGCCGCCGGCACCGGCGCGTACCGGATCCCGCTCGGCGACATCCTCGCCTCGCTTGCCCACCGCGCGCACCTCGGCGGCCACCCGCTGGAGCGGGTCCCCGAATCGGTGCTGTGGAACGTCCGCCTGCCCCGGGTGGTGCTCGCCCTGCTGGTCGGCGCCGCGCTCGGCTGCGCGGGCGCGCTGATGCAGGGCGTGTTCGGCAATCCGCTCGCCGAGCCCGCCGTGATCGGGGTGTCTTCCGGCGGCGCGGTCGGCGCCGTCAGCTGCATCGTGCTCGGCCTGGACGCCCTCGGCAGCTGGACCGTCACCGCCGCCGCGTTCGCCGCCGGACTGCTCACCGTCGGCGTCGTCTACGCGATGTCGCGCAGCGGCGGCCGCACCGAGGTGGTCACGCTGCTGCTCACCGGCGTCGCCGTCAACGCGTTCTGCGGCGCGCTGATCGGCCTGCTGCTGTTCACCGCCGACACCGCCGCGATCAGCCAGGTGACGTTCTGGCAGCTCGGCTCGCTCTCGCAGGCGAGTTGGAGCAAGGTCCTGGCCGTGGTGCCGTTCGCCGCCCTCGGACTCGCCGTCGCCCCGCGCCACGCCCGCCGCCTCGACCTGCTCACCCTCGGCGAGCGCCCCGCCCGCCACCTCGGCGTGGACGTCGAGCGGATGCGGATCGTGCTGATCACCGTGGTCGCGCTGCTCACCGCCGCCGCCGTCGCCGTCAGCGGCATCATCGGGTTCGTCGGCCTGGTCGTCCCGCACCTGCTGCGAATGCTCGCCGGACCGGGCCACCGCTTCCTGCTGCCCGCCTCCGCCCTCGGCGGCGCACTCGTGCTGGTCGCGGGCGACCTCGCCGCCCGCACCCTCGCCGCACCCGCCGAACTCCCGCTCGGCGTCCTCACCGCACTCCTCGGCAGCCCGTTCTTCTTCTGGCTGCTGCGCCGCACCCGACGCCGCCAGGGAGGCTGGGCATGACGGAACTGCTGCACGCGCACGCGATCGGCTGCGCGGTCGGTGGCCGCCCGCTGCTGACGGACGTCGGGCTGACGGTGCGCCGGGGCGAGATCCTCGCACTGCTCGGACCGAACGGTGCCGGGAAGTCCACGCTGCTGTCCGTGCTGGCGGGCGACCGGAGGCCGAGCAGTGGCGAGGTGCGGGTGGACGGTCGTCCGCTCGCCGGGTACCGGTCGGCCGAACTCGCCCGCCTGCGCGCCCTGTTGCCGCAGCACCACGAGGTGTCGTTCCCGTTCGCGGCCGGGGAGGTGGTCCGGATGGGCCGCGCGCCCTGGGCCGGTACCCCCGCCGCGGGCGAGGACGAGCGGGTGGTGGCCGCTGCGATGGCCGCCACCGACTGCGCCCACCTGGCCGCCCGTCCGTTCACCGCGCTCTCCGGCGGCGAGCGGGCCAGGGTCGCGCTGGCCCGGATCCTGGCCCAGGACACCCCGCTGCTGCTGCTCGACGAACCCACCGCCGCGCTCGACCTGCGCCACCAGGAACTGGTCCTGCGGATCGCCCGGGAGCGCGCGGAAGCGGGCCGGGGCGTGATCGTGGTGCTGCACGACCTCACGCTGGCCGCCGCGCACGCCGACCGGATCGCCCTGCTGGACGCCGGCCGTACCGTCGCCGTCGGCCCGACCGGCGAGATTCTGGACGCCGCACTGCTCAGCAGGGTCTACCGGCACCCCGTCGAGGTGCTGGCGCACCCTCGCGGGGGCGCGCCCATCGTGCTGCCCGAGCGCCCCCGCGAAGCAGATTGACGGATCGTCGGCCCGGGGAGATCCACTGCTGGGCGACGACCGACCGGGGGAGATCCGGATCGCGAGGCGGTCCGGGCGGGTGATCCCGCGCCGGCGGCCCACATGTCCGGGCCCGGCACGGGAACGGCCACCAGCAGTAACCGGACCACCCGGAGGCACGGTATGCACCTGACCATGGTTCTGCTGCTCACCCCCCTCGTGCTGGCCGGCGCCGTCAGCGCCACCCGCGCCCCCGCCCGGCGCGGTCGGCACCGCGCCGGGCCGCGCCGTCCGCACCCCTGATCCGCGCCGCCCGTGCCGGTGCGATCGTCGGATCCGATGCTCCGGTTGGCGGTTGCCGGGATGACAAGGGCCGTCAGGGATGCTGGGCCCGGCGGTCGATGAGGGCGGCCAAGCCGTCCAGGATCCGTTCGATGCCGAAATCGAAGGCGTTGTCGCGGCCCTCGCCCGGCTCGGCCAGGGCGGACGCGAGGGCCGGGTAGCGCTCGGCGTGGGCCGCGACCAGCCCGCCGAGCGCGCGCAGCAGCTCGGCCTCCGGCGAACCCTCCCGGGACTGCCGCTGCTGGGCGGCGATCGCCCGCACATGGCCGACCAGCAGAACGGCCGCGTCCATCCGCTCCGCGCCGCTCAGGCCCTGGCCGTCGAGCGCCGCCACCACCCGCTCCAGCCAGGCCAGTTCGCGCGGGCCGGTGAGCCGGGGGCCGGACAGCGCGTCCAGCACCCACGGGTGGGCGGCGAACAGGGCCGCCATCCGGTGCGCCCAGTCGGTGAGTTGGTCCCGCCACGGGGACGCGCTGGGCGGCGGGGGCTCGCCGACGGTGTACTCGACCATCAGGGCGATCAGTTCGGCCTTCCCCGGCACGTACCGGTACAGCGACATCTTGGTGTACGCCAGCAGCCCCGCCACCCGCTGCATGGACACCGCCGCCAGCCCCTCGGCGTCCGCGATCTCGATCCCGGCCCGGGCGATCGACTCCAGGCTGAGGGCCGGCTTCGGCCCCCGGGTCGGCCGGGCCGGTGGGCCCCACAGCAGCCGTACCGCCGCCTCGTGCTCCGCCTGCTCCGGCTGCTTCTCCACGGGCCCTCCCTGGTGCCGTGCCGGGCCCGCCTTGCGCCCGGCCAGAAACTGCGTCTACCGTACACAGCAGCAAATAGTGTCCGCGAGACACACTTTTGCTCCGGGCCCGGGGAGGGCCCGTCGGACCTGCCTTCCGAGGGGGAAACACCATGCAGATCCTGATCTCCGGCGCCGGCATCGGCGGACCGGCGCTCGCCCACTGGCTCGGCCGGTACGGCCACCGGCCCACCGTGGTCGAACTCGCCCCCGCGCTGCGCTCCGGCGGCCAGGCCGTCGACTTCCGCGGGCCCACCCACCTGACGGTGCTCCAGCGGATGGGCCTGCTGGAGGAACTCCGCACGCTCGACACCGGAGGGAACCCGATGACCTTCACTGACCGGCACGGCCGCGTCCGGCTCCGGCTGCCCGCCGACTTCGCCGGCGGCGAGATCGAGATCCCGCGCGGCGAACTCGCCCAACTCCTGCACCGGCACAGCGAATCCACCACCGAGTACCTGTTCGGCAACACCGTCACCGCGCTCCGGCAGGACGACCGGGGCGTCCGGGTGGCCTTCCGGTACGGCCCCGAACGGCGCTTCGACCTGGTGATCGGCGCCGACGGACTGCACTCCCGGATCCGCGCCCTCGCCTTCGGCCCCGAACGGGACTACGTCCGCCACCTCGGCTACTACGCCGCCACCTGGCAGCTCCCCAACACCCTCGGCCTGCCCGCCGGCAGCACCGGCATCAACACCCCCGGCCGGCTCGCCGCCGCCGGCGCCGACCCCCGCGACCCGGCGCGGGCCGGGGCCTTCCTGCTGTTCGCCTCGCCGCAGCTCGACCACGACCGGCACGACACGGAGGCCCTCAAGTCCCTGCTGCAGCAACGTTTCGCCGACCTCGGCCGCCCCGTCCCGCACCTGCTGGACACCCTGCGCGACGCCGAGGACCTGTACGTCGACTCGATCAGCCGCGCCGACGTGCCGAACTGGTCGAACGGCCGGATCGCGTTGCTCGGCGACGCCGCCTGCGGTGCCACCATCGGCGGCATGGGCACCGGCACCGCGCTGGTCGCCGCGTACGTCCTCGCCACCGAACTCGCCCGCGCCGACGGCGACTTCCGCACCGCGTTCACCCGCTACGAGCGGGCCGTCCGCCCCTACGCCGAGCGCTGCCAGCGCGGCGGCGACCGCACCGGCCCCTTCCTCGCCCCGCGCACCGCCGCCGGCCTGCGGGCGCGCAACGCCCTGCTCGGCCGGCGCCGGATCCTCGATCGGATGCTCCAACTCGGCCAGGACGTCGCCACGATGGAGCTGCCGGAGCCCGTGTGAGACCCCGCCGGTGCGGCAATGCGCTTGCCCGCCGTCCCGGGGCTCGCCGAAGATCGTGCGCATGAACCACGTGATACGAGCCACCACTGCCGAGGACTGGCAGGAGGCCAAGGAACTCCGGCTGGACGCGCTGCGCGATCCGGTGGCGAGCATCGCCTTCCTGGCCACCTACGAAGCCGAGGCCGCCAGGCCGGACGAGTTCTGGCGGGACCGCGCGGCAGGCGGGGGCGAACTGCTCGCCCGCCAGTTCGTCGCCGAGCGGGCCGACGGCGGCCTGGACGGATCGGTGACGGTGCTGGTCGAGCGGGCCGGCCGGGACGTCTTCGGCGGGCAGGCCGAGGCCGACCAGGCCCACCTGGTCGGCGTGTTCGTCCGCGCGGAGCAGCGCGGCAGCGGCCTGGCCCGCGCCCTGTTCGACGCGGCGATCGCCTTCGCCGACGGGCTCGACGAGCCCCGGATCTCCCGCGTCCGCCTGTACGTGCACCAGGACAACCGGCGTGCGGAGGCCTTCTACCGGAAGATCGGCTTCATCCGCAGCGGCCGGACCTTCCTCGTCCCCGGTGACGAGTCGGCCGTGGAGTACGAGATGGTCCTCGACCGGCGCGTCTGAGTCTCGACTCACGCTCGCTGCACGGTCGTTGCCGGGCGGTGGGCGAAGGCGCTGCGGTACGCGGCCGGGGTCATGCCGAGCCGGCGGTTCAGGTGCTGGCGCAGGGACTCGCCGGAGCCGAGGCCGCTGCGGTCGGCCACCTGGTCGACCGTCAGCCCGGTGGTCTCCAGCAGTTCGCGCGCCCGCAACAGCCGCTGCTGGAGCAGCCATTGGAACGGTGTGACACCCAGTACCTCGGCCCCGGCGACGCCACATGTCCGACCGCCCGTTCCAGGTGGACGACAGCGACATCCGCGACACCTTCGGCCTCAAGGCCTCGACACTGCGCGAAGCGCTGACCGCCTGACGGTGCCCGGCGCGACGCTGCGCGAAGCGGTGACCGCCTGACGGTGCCCGTCCGGGCCGGGGGCGGGGGGAACGCGGGGCGGGGGAAGCGGGCCATACTTGGGCGATCCATTTGTCGAGAGGCGTCGTCCACATGGCCAAGAACTCCGCCGCACCGCCCGCCACCGCGCGCAAGGCACTGCTCCAACTGACCGGGGTGAGCCGGTCGTACGGCCTCCGGGAGGTGCTCCATCCCGTCGACCTCGACCTGGCGGCCGGTGAGTGCGTGGCGCTGCTCGGGCACAACGGGTCCGGAAAGTCGACCCTGCTGCGGATCGCCGCCGGACGCGACCTGCCGACCAACGGGACCGTCCGCTTCGACGGCCTGGCGATGAACGAGAACGACCCCCGGATACGGGCCCGGGTCGCCGTCGTCGGCGACACCGTCGCCTGCTACCCCGACCTCACGGTGCGAGAACACCTCCTGCTGGTCGCCGTCGCCCACGGCGTCGCCGACGCCGCCGACTGGGTCGAGCAGGTCCTGGAGATGCGCTCGCTCACCGAACGGGCCGACGCCCTGCCCTCCGCCCTCTCCTCCGGCCAGATGCAGGCCCTGCTGCTGGCCTGCGCACTCGTCCGCCCCCGGGACCTGCTGCTGCTCGACGAGCCCGAGCAGCGGCTCGACCCGGAGGCGCGGCGGCGGCTCGCCGAACTCCTGAAGGCGGAACTCGCCGACGGGGTCGCGGTGCTGCTGGTCACCCACCACACCGACCTCGCGCTGGAGGTCGCCGACCGGGTGGTGATGCTGGAGGAAGGACGGATCGTCCGGCAGGGCGCACCCTCCACGGTCCTCGCCGCCTCGGCCGGCGCCCGGTGAGCGGCAAGGCCGTGGCCGAGGACGCCTCGGTCGCCGAATGGACGGCGGACGACGACTGGACCGACGAGGCACTCGCCGTGCTGCGCGCCCTGCGCGCACCGCACCGGCGCAACCGGGCCAAGCAGGCCGCCTTCGCGCTCTACTGCACCGTGCTCATCCTGGTGATCTGGGGCGGCATCCCCAGCTTCGGCCTCTTCCTGCACGCCTCGCTGGGCGCCGACTACACCGGGCACGGCCCCGACCTGCTCGCCGCCATGCCCAGCGGCATCGCCGCCGCCGGCCTCGCGACCCTGCTGCTGGCCGTCCGCGACGGACTGTGGCGCGGACCGGTCGTGCCGCCCCGCGCCACCACCGACTGGCTGCTCGCCCACCCCGTCCGGCCCCGGCCGGTGCTGCGGCCGTGGTTCTGGCTCTCCTGCGGGCTGGCCGTCCTCCCCGGACTGGTGATCGCCGTCGGCGGCATGGTGGCGCTCGGCCTGACCGTGCGCGTCGGCCTGCCCGCGGCCCTCGGCTGGTGCCTGGTCGGCGGGCTCTGCCTGCCGCTGCTGGGCGTCTGCGCCGGCCTGCTGGTTCAGAACAGCCCACCGGCCGCCCGCTGGGCGCGGCGCCTGACCCCCTACGCGGCCGTGCTGATCCTGGCCCTCGCCACGCAGAGCGCGCTGGCCGTCGCCGGCCACCCCGTCCCCTGGCTGGAACGGGTCGAACTCTGGTCCGGCCCGTGGGGCTGGGCGGCCCTCGCCGCGCTGGCGCCCACGCCCGCCGCCGTCCCGGGAGGCATGGTCGCAGCCGTCCTGCTGGCCGTGCCCACCGTGCTGTTCCTGGTGCTCGCCGACCGTGCCGTCGCCACCCTCCCGCTGCCGCTGCTGCGGGAGCGCGCCCGGACGGCCGCCGGAGTACTGGCCGCGCTGCGGACGGTCGAACTGCGCGCCGCGAAGCTGACCGTGGCCGGCGCGTCCGGCGGCGACCGCCAGTTCCGGGTACGGCTGCCCGCACCCCGGCAGCCCTGGCTGATCCTGTACTGGCGGGACGTGCTCTCGCTGCTCCGCGCGCCCGCCCGAGTCGGACGCGCCGTCCTGCTGACCGTCCCGGCCGTGCTCTGCGCCGTGCTGGCGCACGACACCCGGGGCGTGCTCTCCTGGGCCGTCACGGTCGTCGCCCTGACCTTCGGCTACCTGGCCGTCGCCCAACTCCTGGAACCCGCCCGGATCGAGACCGACGACGTCCGCCGCGCGTCCTGGTCCCCGTACCCCTTCGCCGGCCTCATGCTGCGCCACGCGGTGGTACCCACCGCCCTCGGCCTCCTTCTGGCGGCAGCCGGGTCGGTGGCGGTGCTCGCCCTCGGCGGCGGCCCGACCGCCTGGCTCGCCCCGTTCGCGGTTCCACCCCTGGTCGCCGCCGGCCTGGTGAACGCCTGCCGCGGTGCGGCCCGCCAAGACCTGCTCTACCGCTCCGCGGGGGCCGGCGGGAGCGGCGGCGTCGCGTTCTTCACCGCCTGGTACGCCGCAGGCCCGGCCGTGGCCGTACCCGTGCTGGCGCTGCCGTTCTCGGCGGCCCTGCGCAGCGGCTCGGCGGGCTCGCTGCCCCAATCCCTGGCCATCGCGCTGACGGTGACCGTCGCCCTGTTCCACTGGGCGAAGGGCAGAGCGGGCAGACTCCCCGCCCAGGCCCGGCCCGGCACGGTCGGTCGGTCGTAGCGGGTCGCAGGCCGGGAGGCGGCGGGCACGGCCTTCCGGCCCTGCGGTGTGTGGTGGCGTCGTCGCCGCCCAGGGCCGACGGGGTCTCCGGGGTCGCCGGGGTCGCCGGCCGGTCTCGGGCGGTCTCGGCCGGGTTCGGGCCCGGGTGGGGAGTACCCTTATTCCATAGAATTACCGAGAAGGGGGCCGCAGCAATGGCGGACCGGGCCGCGAAAACCGAGCTCTACGAGGCGTTCGCCGCCACCGGGAAAGCCCTCTCCAGCGGCAAACGGCTCGAACTGCTCGACCTGCTGGCCCAGGGTGAACGCACCGTCGACGCACTCGCCAAAGCCGCCGGCCTCAACCTCACCACCGCCTCCGCGCACCTCCAGACCCTCAAGCAGACCGGCCTGGTCGCCACCCGCCGCGACGGCGTCCGCATCCACTACCGCCTGGCGGGCGGGGACGTCGCTCAACTCCTCGACCTGCTGCGCCGGGTCGCCGAACGCCACCAGGCCGCCGTCGCACCCGCCCGGACCGCCTACCTCGGCCCCGAGGCCCCCGACGAGCCGGACGTCGTCACCCGCGAGGACCTGCTGACCCGGATCGCCGCCGGCCGGGCCGTGGCCCTCGACGTCCGCCCCGCCGAGGAGTACGCCGCCGGGCACATCCCCGGCGCGCTCTCCATCCCCGTCGAGGAACTCGTCGAGCGGATCGGTGAACTCCCCGAGGACGCCGAGGTTGTCGTCTACTGCCGCGGCGCGTACTGCGCCCTCGCCTACGACGCCGTCCGACTGCTCACCGCGCGCGGGCGGCGGGCGATCCGGCTGGACGACGGGATGCTGGAGTGGCGGCTCGCCGACCTCCCCGTCGATGCGGGGGAGACGGTGGGTTGACGGCCCGTCGGGGTGGTGGGCGCGCGGTGGGATCGTGGGGGAATTGTGGGTGAGTGGTGGACCTTTGGGGGTTGGCGTCACCTCGGTCGGCCCCGAGCTTCGTCGGTGGAACACCGGGGCCGACCAAGGCCGACGGGCCCCGGGCCGGTGATCGGGGGAGTTCGGGCAGTGATCGGGGGAGCGATCGGGGAAGTGCGGGCCACCGGCCGGGCGGTGGAGGAGTGGTGACGAGCTTTTGCACAGTCGGCAGACAGCATGGCTCGGCAATGATTCCGGTCCTATGATGCAGACACCAAAACGGACCCACAGCCGCCGAAACCGGCCCGAGGGTCCCGAACTTACGGGGTCGGCAGTGCGAGCGGACCTCGGCGGTCCGAGTCGGGGGCGGGCATGTCTCAGCAGATCGTTGTCGATTCGGCGAGTCTCCGGACAGAGGGCAGGAACATGTCCGCCGTCGGCCAGGACTTCCTCGCCGCCCTCCAAAACCTCTCCGGTCGGCTCGAATCGCTCGAACAGGGCGACACACCCCCCTGGGGCGACGACGACCTCGGTGAAAAGTTCGGCATCGTCTACGAGGGCCTGCGCGACGGCATGAAGGAGTCGATGGACTCCCTCGGCACCCGGCTCGGCGAGATCGGCGACAAGTTGCAGGGCATGGCCGACCGTCACGAGGCCAACGAGAGCCGGACCGAGGGCGACATTTACACCCTGGAAGCCCGCGAGGGTGAAGTCGGCGGCCAGATCCGGTCGTTGTACCGGCCGCGGGTCTACTGACCCGCCCGCGCGGCGCGACGGGCGTGCAGCCCGAAGCCGCGCCCGTACCGGCGTCCGCCGCGGGTCGATTGACGGTCCGCTTGTCCGGTGGTCCAGCTGCCTGTTGGTCCGCTCGTCCGTTCGTTTCCGTAAGGCGCAGGGGGTTTGACGAAGTGTCGCTGATGTTGCCGGACAGTGTCGAGTGGGTCCTGGAGATGCTCGGCTTCGACTGGCCGACCGCGGACGAGGACAAGCTCCGGGAGTCCGCGCAGGTCTGGCGGGACTTCGCGGACCAGGTCGACGAGCTCCACTACCGGGGCGTGAGCGCCGCGAACGGTGTGCTGTCGAGCAACTCCGGTGACAGCATCGACGCGTTCGGCAAGACCTGGGAGAAGTTCTCCGGCGGCGGCTCGAACGGCTACCTGGCGGATGCGGCGACGGCGGCCCGGATGATCGCTGTCGCGTTCGACGCGGCGGCCGTCATCGTGGTCACCTGCAAGGTCGCGGTGATCGCGCAACTTGTCGCGTTGGCAGTTGAGTTGATTGCTGCTCAGGCGGCTGCGCCGTTCACGCTCGGTCTGTCGGAACTGGGTGCGGCCGGTGCGACGACCGCGACGAAGATGATCGTGCGGCGGTTGCTGAAGGAACTCCGTCAGGCGCTGATGGAAGCGATCATGGAGACCCTGAAGGAGCCGGCGGTGTCGGCGATCCAGGGCATGATCAGTGACCTGATCGCGCAGACCGTGAACCAGAACTTCGGTGCGCAGAGCGGGTACGACCTGGGGCGGACGGCGAAGCGCGGTGCGGAGGACTTCACTGACGCGGTGAAGAACTCGGGCCAGACCTTCACCGAGGCCCTGCGGGACGGAGTGGGCTCGCGCGCCGGTGGGCATGCGCGCAGTGGCATCGATCACGCGGCCGGGCACGGCGATTCGTCGGGTGGCGGGCATGATTCGAGCGAATCCGGTTCCGGGGGCGGCGAGCGTTCCGGGGGCGAACGCTCGGGGAGTGACCGGTCGGGGAGTGACCGTTCGGGGAGTGGGGGAGGGGACTCGTCGGGTTCGGGCTCGGGCTCGGGCTCGGGTTCCGGGTCCGGGGTGGGTGCCAGTACGGGTGGCGGTGGGTCGGTGCCGTCGAGTGGGCACGTGAACTCGCCGTCCGGGAGCGGGAGTTCGTCCACCGGCGGGCCTTCGCAGCACGGTGGGAGCGGCAGCAACGGTCCGACGCTCAGTTCGTCCGGCAACGCCGATTCGACCGGCAACGGGTCGGACCACGCGTCGAACGGCGGAACCCAGCCCACTCCGCCCCGCCCGCCGCGCGCCGACAACGGCCCGGCACTCGACCCGTTCGGCACCCGGCTCGGCACCGACCACCAGCCCCCCACCCACGACGCCACCCCCGCCCCGTCCTCGCACGACGGCGCGTCGCATGGGGCTGGGCCGGATGTGGGTCGTCCGGCGGGGCATGACGGTTCGTCGCGCGGGGCTGGGCCGGAGGTGGGTCGCCCGGCGGGGCAGGACGGTGCGGGACGTGGGCCTGAGCATCACGGGTCGTCGCAGGATGGCACTTCACGGACAAGTACGGATGGGCGTCCGGCCGGGCATGACGGTTCGCCGCATCGGTCGGAGCCGGATGTGGGTCGTCCAGCGGGGCAGGACGGTTCGTCGCGTGATGGTTCGTCGCAGACGGGTACGGATGGTGCGCCGCATCGGTCGGGGCCGGATGGTGGGCGGCCCGCCGGACACGATGGTTCGTCGCACCGGCCGGATGCTGATTCGGGTCGTCCGGCCGGGCACGAGGGCGCGGGGCATGGGCCTGAGCATCACGGGCCCGCGAGTGATGGCTCGTCGCAGACCGGTACCGACGGTGGGCGTCCGGGTGGGCCCGACGGTCCGTCGCGTGGGCCCGATCACAGGTACCAGCTGTCCTTCGACGAGCATTCGCTGGACGGCGAAGTCGTCAAGGACTCCAACGGTGTCAAGGTCACCCCTGACCAGATGAGTTCCCCCTACCACGGCGGTGCCGCCATCGACTTCGGCGACGCCGCCGACAAGCCGGGCTTCACCGTGCATCAGCCGACCGCGCATCAGCCGGGGGTAGGCGACAGCTTCGGGTCCGAGTCGGTGCGTGGGGGTGATTCGTCCTCGGGCCCGTCGCACGGGGCCACCCCGATTCCCGGGTCGCGGACCGGGGAGGCGCCGAACCACGAGCGGGCCGGGATCGCCGTGAACGAGCCCGCACCCTCGGGCGGGACGCCCGGGCCGCAGCACGCGCCGGGCCCGGACGGGGCGCAGCACGGAGGTTCCGGCGGGGCCGACATGCGGCCGCCTGTCGGGGCCACCGCCTCGGCCGGGGGTGTGCCACCGTTCCGGGGCGGCGAGCAGCGGAACGGTGATTCCGACCCCGGGACGCACACCAGCCAGGTGCCGCCGCGCCTGGACGTGGCCGGCCTCGGTGCCACCGCCACGGCGCCGCCGCCGTCGCACGCCGGTCCCGATCAGCGGCCCGGCGCCGGTGGTGCTCCGACGGCCGGTCCGGACGGTACTGGCGCCGGTGTCGGCGCCGGGGGCGGGGCCGGCGTTCCGGGTGGTGGCATGCCGATGGGCGCTGGTGCGGTGCCGGGCGGCGGCGCTCCGTCCGGTTCGGGCGCGGTCCGGCCGACTTCCGGACCGAGTTCCACCCCGACGGTGCCGGGCCAGGGACCCACCCGCCAGGGCCAACAGCCCGACGGCAACTCCACGTTCACGCCGCGCCCGGCCGCCGACCGCCCCGACCCGCGAGCGGCCTTCGGCCAGCGCTCGGGTGCCGACACGGCCCGCCCCGACACGGCCCGCCCCGACGCGAGCGGCCCTGGCGGAGGACGTTCGGATGCGGCTGCCCGTCAGGACGCGGGTCGGCCGGGCCCGGTGCGCCCCGAGGGCGGGCGCCCGGACACGGCGCGGCCGGACAGTGCACGTCCCGACGCGAGCGGCCCTGGCGGGGGTCGTCCCGAGGCGGCGCGCCCGGATGGCGGACGCCCCGATGCGGGCCGTTCGGACTCGGTCCGTCCCGACACCGCACGGCCGGACACGGCCCGGCCGGACATGGCGCGCCCTGACGTGGCGCGCCCTGACGTGGCACGGCCGGATGCGGGTCGTCCGGACTCGGCCCGCCCTGATGGTGGGCGTCCCGATGCCGGTCGCCCGGATTCAACGCGACCGGATACGGGCCGTCCTGACGCCGGTCGTTCCGACGGTTCGCGTCCCGATGCTGTTCGTCCCGACACAGGTCGCCCAGAGACGGCGCGTCCCGATGCCGGTCGTCCGGATTCAACTCGCCCGGATGCCAGCCGTCCTGACGCTGGTCGCCCGGACGGTTCGCATCCTGATGCGGCACGGCCGGATGCCGGTCGCCCGGATTCAACGCGACCGGATACGGGCGGTCCTGACGCCGGTCGTCCCGACGGTTCGCGTCCCGATGCCGTTCGTCCCGACACAGGTCGCCCAGAGACGGCGCGCCCCGATGCCGGTCGCCCGGACTCAACGCGACCGGATACGGGCCGTCCTGACGCTGGCCGTCCGGACGGTTCGCACCCCGACACGGCCCGCCCGGATGCGGCTCGTCCGGACTCGGCGCACCCCGACACCGGCCACCCCGACGGCGCACGCCCCGACACGGATCGGCCCGACGCGGATCGTCCCGACACCGACCGTCCCGACACCGACCGGCCCGACGCGGGCAGTTCGCACCCCGACGCGTCGAACGCCGACCCTGCACACCCCGCCGACCCCTCGCAGCACGACGGTGCCGCGGACGGCCACGCGCCCCGGCCGGAGGCGCTTGCGGACAGTCGTCCGTACGACACTCCGGGTGGGTTGGACCGGCCGGATCCGCAGCATCAGGTGGATTTGGAGAGCCGGGTGCCGCGGAATCCGGACGGGACGCCGCAGCGGCATCCGGATCCGAACGGGGACTGGCCCGGGGCGGTCAATGGGGACGGGCATCGGGCGCCGGGGCGGGACAACAACTGCCTGGACGTGGCGCTTTCGACGGCCGACACGTACAGCGGGAACCCGACGGCGGCGGCGCCGCGCAGTGATGGTGGGCCGGAGGGCGAGCGGGGCGGCCGGGACCGGGCGGAGAGTCAACTCGGCGCGCCGTTCCGGGACATGGGCAACGGAGACGCGGCGTTCCGCCGGGTCGAGGACCAGTTGCGCGGGGACGGGCACGGCTCGCAGGCGGTGATCATCACGCAGGACGCCAACGGGCGGGCCCACGCGTGGAACGTCGTCAACCACGACGGGAAGATCACCTATCTGGACAATCAGACCGGACAACGCAGCGACCGGCCGCTGCACAACGGTGACCACGGCGTGTTCGCGATCACCCTGGATCCGGACCGCAACCCCACCAACAGCCACGGCACCCCCGACCACGGCACCCCCGACCACGGCACATCCGACCACGGCACATCCGACCGGCGGCCGGAGGACCCGGCCGGCAAGAAGAACAAGGCGGAGGACGACCCCGAGGGCGGCGCGGCCAAGAAGAAGGCGAAGCACGGGGACGGCGACGGAGACGCCGAAGCGGGGCCGTCGCACAGCAACGAGAAAACGCCCCCCAAGACCGACAAGGAGGTCATCGAGGAGCGGCGGGCGAACGACCCCGACCACCCGATCCACGAAGCGGCCCGCAGCGAGGAGAACCTCGGCCCGAAGGAGGGGAAGAACGACACCATCTACAACCTCCCGCCCGACGAGGCCCAGGGCCGGCTGCGGGAGACCAACGACGTCCGCCAGGTCGACATGGACCGCGTCTACGACAACCTGAACGACTGGGCGAGCAGCGGCGATCTCGCCAAGGTGCTGGACGAGAGCAAGGGCAGCGCGGGCACCAACCCGAAGACGTTCAACCGGGCCGACCTGGAGGCCAAGCTGCCCGGGTTCAAGGACATGAACCCGGGCGAGCAGGGCGCGGCGGTCGCCGCCATGGGCCGGATGAGCGACGCGTTCCACCAGAGCCACGGCGTGGGCGCCAGCCCCGAGTCGATGGCGTACCCGTACAACGCCGACCCGCGGGTGGCCGGTACCGCTCCGGGCGAGGCGGACACGGCGAGTCGCGGTGGTGCCGACCACGGCACGTCCAAGGGCGAGGCGGGACTGAAGCAGTCGCAGAACTACCAGGACCTCCGCAAGGACATCAAGGACGCGTTCGGCACACGCAGCATCCAGGCTGCGGTCAACCAGGCCGTGCACCGGCCCGACCTCACCGGCCGCAACTACGCGGTGATCGAGGTGTACGACCCCAAGACGGGGCAGGTCGGCTTCGTGGTGGACAGCTCGGTGCCGCCCAGCAGCCCGCGGGTCGGGGTCACGCCGCTGCACTCCGAGACCCACCTCGGCGGGTGGATGGAGCACCTGAAGGCCACCCGTGGCCAGGAGGACAAGCCGGAGGTGCTCAGCCTCTACACCGAGCGCGAGCCGTGCGGCATCGGCAAAGGTCACGCGGACTGCTCCGGCTATCTGGGGCGTGAACAGACCGGCGTGCCGGTCTACTATGCGACCGGGTACCGCACGGATCCGGCGGCCGGAACGACGCCTGCCGACGGCGGGCTGACGGGCAAGCAGAAGATGGACCGGGACTTCGGCGACCACGTGGCGGAGGTGGGCCGGGCCTGGATGGAGATGGAGCAGAACCGCCAGCCCGGAGTCCCCGGGCCGCCGCAGCTGTGAACGAACATGAGCCAGTGAGCAAGGGAGTGGCCGGATGGCCGGGCGCGACGAGACGGCGGTGACGGAGGCGATCGCCGCCGCCACCGAACGACTGCAGGGCGGCAGCCGGGGTCGGCTCCACGTGACCGGCCCGGCCGGCAGCGGGAAGAGCGCGGTGCTCGCCGGGATCGCCGAGGCCTTCCCGGCGGCCCTCCTGATCGACGTCGCCGGGCGCAGCGCCGACTCCGTGGTGCAGGAACTGATCGACCGCACCGGCGTGTTGCGGCGGCGCGCCTTCGGGACCCTGGACGACCTGGAGCGGGCGCTGCGCCGCGACCGGACGGCCCGCACCGTGCTGCTCGCCAACACCCAGCTGGCGGGCTCGCTGGCCTGCGGCGGCGAGGCCGACCGGGCCCGGGCGGTGGTCGCCGCGCTCGCCACCTCCGCCCAGGAGGGCCGGCTGCAACTGGTTGTCGAACAGTCCCAGCCCCCCGAGCCGCCCCCCGCCGAGCCCACCGCGTACTGGCTGGAGGTCCTTCGTCTGCCGGGCGGGCCGGGCCCGGAGGAACTGGCGGCGCTGACCGCGGCCGCTCCGCCGCAGGCCCTCGCCGCGCTGCGGGCGCTGGCCAACGCCCAGCTGCACCGGGTGCCCGTGGCCGCCTGGGCCGAGCTGTGCCGGGCCGCCGATGTGCCGTTCGGTGAGGCGGAGTTGACGGCCCTCGCGGCCGATCCGCTGGTGCGGGAGCCGGACGGGACGGTCGGCTTCGACCGTCCCGCGCTGGTCGAGGAGTTGCGGTACGCCCCGGCCGAGGCCGCCGCGTTCCACGGCCGGATGACGGACCGCCTGCTGACCACCATCGATCTGACCGCCCCGTGGGCGGCCCGGTCGCTGCCCGGCCACGCGGCCGCCGCCGGATGCTTCGACGAACTGGTCGAGGACGCCCGCGCCCTCGCGCACGTCCCGCAGGACGCGCTGACCGAGGCCCTGCGCACCGCGTACGGCCGCAGCGGCGGCTTCCGGTACGGCACCCCTGCCGCCGCCCTGCGCTACCTCACCGGCTACGGCCTGGCCGGCGCGCCGCACGGCGAGTGGGTCGCCCGGCTCGCTCACGACGCCCACACCCGAGGGCAGTTCGACCGCGCCGAGGCGCTCGCCGCGGCCTGCCCCGAACCGCTGACCTTCCGCACCGTCTGGTCCCGGTGGCGCCCGATCGGCGCGTTCACCCCCCGCACCGAGCCCTGGCACACCGAGGAGATCGACCTGGTGCAGGCTGCCGAACTGCGCGGCACACCCGTCGTCCTCATCGAGGACGAGGAGGAGAACCGCTTCCTCCGTGACGCGGCCACGGGCGCGTCGATCCACCAGGACGGCGACGAACTCGGGCCGGGCAGCGCCGAGTTGACGGTACGCCAGAAAGTCGGCTATGCCGAGATCCTGGACGGCCCCGACGGCGCCCCGCTCGGACTGTTCCACCACCCCGACGCGGACGCCGCCGGCGCCGTCGGCGACCTGCTGGTGCTGGCCGGGGTACGCGGCGCCTACGCCGTCCGGCCGGACGTCAAGCTGCTGCGCGACGCGCCCGAACACCGACTTGTCGCGCTGGTCGGCTCGTTCGGCCGCCAGCTGCCCCGGCCCTACGACCCCGCCGACCTGCCCGACCTGCGACAGCTGCTGGAACAGGCCTTCGGCGCCGGGCAGTTGCACCGGATCGACCCCGTCCCGGACGGCATCACCCACCGGCCGACCCGCGAACTGCTCGCCACCGTCGGCCTGCCCGCCATCGACAGCCCCACCGGCTACTGGCTCACCCCCGCCGACCACCTGCCCGCCCGCCCCTGGCCGGACGGCGTCGAGCCCGCCGGCCGCGGACCGTTCCACCTGCTCGGCGGCTGGCTCGGCGCCGACCTGGTGCTCGACGGCAGCGACGGCCGGGTCCTGCGGATGATGCCCGCCCACTGGCCCGACACCAGCCGCCCCCGCGAGCCGCTGATCGGCACCACCCTGGAACGCTTCCTCACCCTGATCGCCGTCCAGGCCCAGTACCTGTCGGCCTACTGGCCCCGCGAGGCCGACAGCCACGACCTGCTCTCCGAACTCCGCACCCGCCTCGCCGGAATCGACCCCGACGCCGCCGCCACCGACAGCTGGCAGCACGTCCTCGAACCCGACACCTGGGCCTGATCCCTGCCATCCCCTCCCCGCCGCCCCCTCCCCCCGACCGGAGAGACCCGACGTGACCGACACCACCGTCGCGCACCAGCCCCACCCGCACCTCGGCGGCCGGGCGGCAGCGCTGCGCGCCCTGGCGGCCTGGCGGTCCGGCACGGCCGACGCGCCGCGCACGGTGCTGATCACCGGCGACAGCGGCAGCGGCCGCACCCGGCTGCTCACCGCCTTCCTGATGCTCTGCGACCCCGCCCACCGCACCCGGATCGACACCGCCGCCCTCGACCCGGCCACCGTCCCGCCCGCCGAGCTGCCCGCACCCCCCGTCCTCGACGCCACCGGCCTGACGGCCGTCCAACTGCGCTGGCTGCTCGCCGACACCTTCGCCCCCGGCACCGACCGGGCCGACCACCTGCCCGCCGTGCTCGCCGGAATCGGCACCCCCCAGCAGCCACAGGCCGTGGTCGTCGCCGACATCGACCGGGCCGGCCTGCTGACCGGCACCGACGAGGCCGCCAAGGTCACCACCGAAGTGCTGCTGCCACTCGCCCTCAACCCCGGCGTCCGCCTGCTCGCCGACCTGCCCCGCGCCGAGGCCGACCGGCTCGCCGAGGACATCCCCGACGGCCAGGTGCAGATCCTCGACCTCGACCAGGACCCGTGGCGCGACCCGGACGCCCTGCTCCGACAGGCCGAACTCGCCGTCCCCACCCCCACCGTGGCCCGCCAGCTGGCCGCCGTCGCCGGCACCCCGCTGGTGGTCCGGCTGGCCGGCTGGTCCGTCCAGGCCCACCCCACCGGACCACTGCCGCTGCCCCGCAGCCCCGGCGACGCCCTCGACCTGCACGCCGAACGCTGCGGCAGCGACGAACTCGCCCTGCGCCGCCTGCTCGCCCCGCTCGCCCTGGCCGGCCCCGGCGAACCCCTGCCGTTCCACCTGTGGGCCCCCGTCGCGTCCGCCGTCGCCGGCAAGGACCTCGGCCCCGCCCTCGCCGCCGGACGCGACCTGCTGCTGCCGTTCTTCGACCTCGCCGCCACCGAGGACGGGACACCCGGCGCCCGCATCGTCCACCCCGCCGTCGCCGAGGAGATCCGCGAACGCCTCGGCCGCACCGCCCGCGAAGTCCACCGCCGGATCGCCACCGCCCTGCTCGCCACGCTCGACGCCGACCGGCCCGGACGCTGGGCCGACGCCCCCCGCTACGTCCGCGAACAACTCGCCGGACACGCCCTCCACGGCGGCCTGCTCGACCAACTCCTCACCGACCCCGGCTTCCTGCTGCACGCCGAACAGCACCGGCTGCGCGCCGCCGTCGACCGGCTCGACGCCGCCGCGCTGCCGCCACTCGGCCGCACCTGGCTGCGCCTCGCCCCGCTGTTCGCCCGCCAGGAACTCGACGTCGAACTGCGCGCCGCCCTGCTCGACCACGCCGCCCGCCAGGACGGCCTGCCCGGCCTCGACACCACCGGCCTGGACGTGCCCTGGCACACCCTGTGGGCCCGGCCGCTCACCGGCGTCGGCGCCGTCACCGCCGCCGTCCGCCCCGACGGCAGCCACCTGCTGGTCGCCCACCGCCCGGGCCGGCAGCCCGAGTTGGCGGTCTACGACGCCCGCTCCGGTGAACCCGACACCACCGACCCCGAGCAGCTCGCCCGCCCCGGCGACGAGCAGCGCGCCACCGGCACCCTCGCGCTCAGCACCGGCAGCGACTACGTCCGGCTCTGGTCACGCAACCCCCTCGACGGCACCGTCACCGGCCCGATCGCCGCGTTCCTGTCCGCCGCACCACTGGCGGGCGCCGACGTCACCCCCGACGGCCTGCTGCTGATCGCCGACGCGCACGGCGTCGCGGCCCTGCAACCGGCCGGCCGGTGACCGGTACCCGTCCACTACTGTGAACACCGACCAACCGGCTCCGAAGGAGAACGACCGCGTGACGACCCGCGAACAGGCCATCGAGACGGCCCACCAGTGGATCAACGGCGCCCGGCCCGAGGAGCAGTGGCACCGGATCGGCGTGCACGAGTTCGACCTCGGCTGGGTGCTCTGGCCGATCCCCGACGCCGAACCCGACCGGCCCGTCGGCGAACGCCGCGCCCCCGCCGAGATCGGCACCGCCTGCGCCGTGGTCGACCGGGAGACCGGTGAACTCACCCACTGGCCGTCGGTGCCCGTCGAGGAGGTCGTCCAGCTCTACCGCGACAAGCTCGGCGCGGGCAGTTACGACCCGTCCCGCCCGCCGGTGGTCGGCCCCGGCACCTCCGTCGTCCTCACCTACCGGGACGCCGCCGGCGAGCAGCAGAGCCTGTTCCAGCTCTCCACCCCCGGCGCCGGACACCCCGAGGTCCGCGCCTGGCGCACCCTCCAACAGCAGGGCGTCCGCCCCGAGGACGTGCTGTCCGTCTACACCGACCTGCGGCCCTGCGAACTGCCCGGCGGCTACTGCGCGCCCGTGCTGCTCGCCGAACTCCCCAACGCCACCTTCGACTTCGGCCACGCGTACGGCCCGCGCTACGACCGCCGGGCCGCCGCCGTCCGCGCCCTCACCGACGCCACCGAGGCCACCTTCAGGCGGGCCGGGCGCCCCGCCCCGCCGCGTCCCAACCGGATCCCGTTCCCGCGTGCCGTGCCCGCCGCCGCCCCCGAGAGCGACCGCGAACTCGGCGCCCGGCTGGACGCGCAGTTCGGCGCCGAGCGGATCCACCGCGTCACCGGCGCCGCGCCCGCCGACGGCCCCGCACCCGCCGCACCCGCCGCCACCGCGGCCACGTTGGCCGAGGCCGGGCTGCCCGCCGAGGTCCCCGGGTTCTTCCACCACCGCCCCGGGCTGCCCTCGGTCGCCGCGCACCTGGCCGCGACCGGCCGCGGCGCCCGCGTGCCCGAGCGGACCCGCGCCCTGCTCGCCTCCTACCTGGTCCTCGGCGACGACGGCCACGCACTGATCGCCGTCCAGTGCGGCGACGGCGGCACCGGCACCGGTGCGGGCATCGGCCGGATCTGGGCCGTCGACCCCGACACCGGCACCGGCCGCTACCTCAACACCGACCTCGCCGCATACCTGCGCTGCCTCTCCCTGCTCGCCACCCGCCACCCCGCCCTGCGCGGCCTCGACCCGCAGGCCGCCGGGCTCGCCGTGGACGCCTTCCAGCGCGAACTGGCCGCGCTCGACGGCACGGTGTTCGGCGACCCGGAGAACTGGTGGGCCGTCATCGTCGAGCAGCTGTGGGACGGCCTGCTCTGAGCGACCGTCAGTACCCCGGCGTCATTGCCCTGCCCGTCAGTGCCCCGGCGTCAGTACCCCGGCGGCAGGGTCGCCACCGCGAGCGCGACGGCTTCTTCGGCGGTGGCGGCCGGGCCCGCGTCGCTGACCAGGAAGGTCCCGTCGCGCAGGGGCTCGATGGCCGTCCGGCCGACCGGCTGGTACGGGTACTTCGGTGTGGCGGAGAACCACAGCGTGAAGTGACTGGTCACCGGCGTCAGTCGGCGCAGCCTCGGCTCGCCGAACGCCGCCTCGAACAGCGCCCGGTAGCCGGGCGGTTGGTAGTGGGGTGCCTGGGTGTCGAACCGGCCCAGCCGCTGACGCCAGACCAGCTCCGCCTCGTCCAACGGCTCGCTTTCGTGGGCGAACGCCCAGTCGTGCACGACCAGGAACGGCGTGGCCGCTCGCGCCGCCGCCAGGTCGGCGCCCGCCAGCCAGGCCACCACCGCGCGCACCGCCGCCGCGAGGTCCGGGGCGTGTCCGTTGGCGAGCGTCACTCCGCCGCGGGCCAGTGAGACGGACGGCCCCGCGTCCGGAGTCCAGTCCCGGATCCACGCCCGGTCGCCGGTCGCCGCGTCATGGAAGTTGGCGTAGGCGGGGCCGAACCTCTCCGGCGCGGGCAGTGCCAGCCCCTGGTCGGCGGCGATTTGATCGAGAACGGCCCTGAAGTCGGCAGTGGCGGGTGTGTCGGTCATGGCGCGCAGTGTAGGGGCGCGGGTGCGAACGTGCCTGGCGGACTGGGCAGTTGTTGCCCGGATCTGCCGGGTCCCCATCTTCTGGCGCTGTCTCACACTTGATCCGAGCGTCACCGTGAGCGGCTTGCCGCCAAGTATTCCGATATCGTACTATCCGAAACCGTGAAGTCCGAGTCCGTGAAGTCCGAATCCGTATCACCGGGTCGGTCCGCGCTGCTGGCCCTGCAACGCGCGACCCACGCCACCTTGCACCTGATCGCCACCGAACTCGTCGACCTCGACCTGACCGCCTCCGAGATCAACGCGCTGGCCAACCTCGCCGACGGTCGGGGCCGTACCGTCTCCCAGCTGGGGGCCGCGGTCGGCACCCGCCCCACGACGCTCACCAGCGTGCTGGACCGGCTGGAACGCCGCGGCCACATCACCCGCGGCACCCGCGCCGGCGACCGCCGTTCGGTGCTCATCGAGCTGACCGGCTCCGGGCGCGCGGCGGCCGCCGCCATCACCCAGTCCCTGGCCGAGATCGAGAACCGCGCACTGGACGGCCTGCCCGCCGAAGCGGTCGCCGGCTTCCACGCCGTCCTTGACGCGCTCGTCAAGGAGAGCTCATGACCACGCACCACCACGGCGCGCACAGCGCGGAGGGGGAGTCCTCGCCGTTCGCCGAGTTGCTGGGGGAGGTGATGGCGACCGCCGAGCGCTTCGGGCACCGCCAGCACATCCAACTGACCTGGCTGGCCGTCCGACGCCACGGCACCAGTGCGGCGGTCGAGCTGGTCAGCGACGGCATCCGGCGCACCGCCCGCGACGCGGGGGCCCCGCAGAAGTACAACGCCACCGTCAGCCGGGCCTGGGTCGAACTGGTGGGCCACCATGCCGAGCAGTCGGACACCGCCGACTTCGACGCCTTCGCCGACCAGCACCCCACACTGCTCGACAAGAACTTGCTCACCCGCTTCTACCGGTCCTCGACGCTGACAAGCGACCCGGCCAGGACCGGCTGGGTCGAACCGGACCTCGCTCCGTTCCCCTGGCGCCAGGCCGGCGGCTGAAGCGCGGGTCGCCCCTCGGCCCTGCCTGACGGACCGGTCGGCCTGCGGGGGCAGCCGGCTCTCCCGCCGCGATCGGCAGCGGGCTCAGGACGCGTCGCGAGTTGCTGACCGCCATCGAAGCGGCGGGCCTGCACGTGGTGGACAAAATCGACACCAGGCCGCAGCATCCGCGGGCTTCGGACCGCACCGACCCCCTCCACGCTGCCCGCGCTGCGGAGGTCACATCGCTGTGGCGTCTGGCCGGCGGTTGACCACGGCTCACGCAGGCGGCAACCCCGGCGCCGACGGCCTGCGGCTATCTGCCGGCCGGGCTCTGGCGGTCAGCCCGGGGGCGACCAGGGCGAGCCAACGGGCCCGGGCTGCGGGTGGTTGATCGGTGGGGGCGGTGGAGAGCAGCAGGTAGATGTCACCGACGGTGACGTCCGGGTGGATGTCGCCGTCGGCCTGGCCTGCTCGGATGAGTGCGGCGACGGCGGCGCCGGCGCGGTCCTCGTCGGCGCGGTCGCCCGGCTCCGCGCCCAGCGTCCGGGCGGCCGCCTTCACGGCGCGGTCGGTTACGGACTTTTCGATGACGCGGCCGAGGAAGGCGGTCAGCTCGTCCGCGGCCCGGGCTCCGTCGGCGACGCGGGCGAGCACGGCTTCGGCGTCGTCGGCGACACGGGCGACGTACTCGGCGACGACGGCGGCGACGAGGTCCGTCTTGGTGAGGAAGTGCCGGTACAGGGTGCCCACGGCCACACCCGCCGCGGCGGCTATCTCGTCCATGCCGACCTCGGGGCCGTGCTGGGTGATCTGCTCACCGGCGGCGGCGAGAATCTTCCTTCGATTGCGCACCGCGTCGGCGCGCGGTGCCCTGGCCTGGGTCACGGGGACTCGCCTGCCCTTCCACTTGCATGAAGGGAACCAAGGTTCAGGATGGATGGTGAACCACGGTTCATCTTACGTGTGAGGACTCCCGTCATGCCCGCCAAGATCGCCCTTGTCACCGGTGCCTCCTCCGGCATCGGTGAGGCCACCGCGTTGAAGCTCCACGAGCTCGGCCACACCGTCTACGGGGCCGCCCGCCGCGCCGACCGCCTGGCCGAACTCGCCGACCGCGGCATCCGCCCGCTGACCATGGACGTCACCGACGACGCCTCCATGCGGACCGGCATCGACAAGATCATCGCGGAGACCGGCGGGATCGACGTGCTGGCCAACATCGCCGGCTACGGCTCTTACGGCGCCCTCGAGGACGTGCCCCTGGACGAGGCCCGCCACCAGTTCGAGGTCAACGTCTTCGGCGCGGTCCGCCTCACCCAGCTCGTCCTGCCCCACATGCGCGCCCAGCGCTCCGGCACCGTCGTCAACGTCACCTCGATGGGCGGCAAGATCTACACCCCGCTCGGCGGCTGGTACCACGGCACCAAATTCGCCCTCGAAGCCCTCAGCGACTGCCTGCGCCTGGAAGCCAAGCCCTTCGGCATCGACGTCGTCGTCATCGAGCCCGGCGGTATCGCCACCGAATGGGGCGCCATCGCCGCCGACAGGCTGAAGAAGTCCTCCGCCGACGGCGCCTACGCCACCCAGGCCGCCGCCGTGGCCTCCTCCCTGCGCTCCGAAGCCAACGCGAAGCGCAACTCCCCGCCCGGCGTCATTGCCGACGCCATCGGAAGGGCCGTCACCGCCCGCCGCCCCAGGACCCGCTACGCCACCGGCTTCGGCGCCCGCCCCCTCATCGCCCTGCGCCGCCTCCTGCCCGACCGTGCCTTCGACGCCGTCATCTCCCGCGCCGTCGGCCTACCGCGCTGAACCACCCGGGAAAGTCGTCGAGGCCCGCAAGGTGCTGTCGAATCAGGGTCGTTCGCCTGCGGTCGGGCGGCCGAACAGCAGGGCGTAGCCGGGCGGCAGCTGGAGCAGGACGCGCCCGGTGAGGTCGTCGCCGGCGGCGTCGGCCAGCGTGGACAGGACGGCGCCGATGTCCCACAGGGCCGTGGCCTCGGTGGCGCCCTCGATCCAGGCCGCGGTCGCGCGCACGAACCGCTCGGCGCTGAGGGGCTCGGCGGCCTGCAGCGGGTTGAGCAGGATCAGGGCCATGATCTCCGGCAGGCGGGCGGCCAGTTCGGCCCGCACCTCACCGACCAGGTGGGCGCCGAGCAGGGCCAGGACGACCCGGGCGACCCGCTCGGCCTCCTGCGGGGTGTCGTACTCACCGCGTTCCTGGACCTCCTCCAGGAACGCCTCCCATCGAAGCGTCATCGCGGTTCTCCCTCCGTCCCGGCCTGCCCGGCACGCCGCCAGTCAGGGCTCGACGGCCAGGCGCCGGTGCAGACCCGTCAGCCTGAGCAGCCGCACCACGCAGCGCCCGGCCCCCCGCAGGACCAGGTGGGCACCGCACCGGTCGGCCTGGTTGCGGGCCCGGACCAGGGCGCCCAGGCCCGCGCAGTCCATGAACGTCACCTTCGACAGATCCAGTACCACCTCCCGGTGCGACTCGAGCGCGGTGGCCAGAGCACGGCCCAGCGAGGGTGCGGTGTCGAGGTCGATCTCGCCGGTCAACCGCACAGTGAAGGGTTCGTTGCTCTCGCCGTTCATGGCGTTTCCGCGTCGCTGCGGGTAGGCCGGTCCGGGCGAGGCCGGCCCGGCGGTCGAGGGGTGTTCCGGCCGCCCCTTTCGATCGAGGGGGGAGAGATCACGGGCGGCCGGAACGGCATCGGGGAACGCGTCAGGCCTGGATCTGTTTGCGGCTTCCGCTGTGGCTGATCGCGATCTTGCGGGGCTTCGCCTTCTCCGCGACCGGGATCTTCAGGGTCAGCACCCCGGCGTCGTAGTCGGCGGTGATCCCGGCGGGGTCGAGGGTGTCGGAGAGCATGACCTGGCGGGAGAACACGCCGAGCGGGCGCTCGGACAACTCCCACTTCACGTCCTCACCTTCCTGGCGCGGGCGGCGCTCGGCCTTGACGGTCACCATGTTCCGCTCGACGTCGATGTCGATCGCCTCCGGGTCAACTCCCGGCAGGTCGAAGCAGATCACGTACTCGTCGCCGGCCCGGTAGGCGTCCAACGGCATCGGCGTCGGACGCGACCATGTGCCGGTCGTGTTGAGGAACTGCTGGGTCAGCCGGTCCAACTCGCGGAACGGGTCAGTGCGCAGCAGCATCGCGAAACACCTCCACTGATCGAATGGGTGCCAGTGCGCTTCACCTGATTCCTTTCTAGCGCGTCATCCATCCGATGACAAGTCGTGTTGTCGCCTATAGAGTGACTGCATGAGCGAGAAGTCCCGCAGAGCCGCCCCCGACGCCTCCCCGCCGGTCGAGCCCGCCTCGTTCCTGGCAGCCGCGGCCGCGCTGGCCGCCATCGACGATGCCGTCCGCACCGCCCAGAATCCCGCGTCCCGGCCCCCGACCACCCCTGACGAGCACGGAGGCCCCGAGCAGGCCCTGGCCGCACTCGTCCTGCTGCGCGAACTACGCGGCCAGCTCGCCGGCTGGGAAGCCGGCCTGGTGGAGACCGCCCGCGAGGCCGGTGCCACCTGGGCCGACCTCGCCCGGCCCATGGGCGTCGCCAGCCGCCAGGCCGCCGAGAACCGCTACCTGCGCCTCAAACCCGCCAAGGGCACAACGCGGTCCGGTACCGGCGCGGAACGCGTCAAGGCCGTCCGCGACCGGCGGGCCGCCGACCGGACGGTCACCGCCTGGGCCCGCGACAACGCCGCCGAGCTGCGGGTCCTCGCCGCCCAGATCACCACGGCCGCACTCGCCCCCGACGCCCGCCCCGCCCAGGCCGCCCTGACCGCAGCCCTCGGCGCCACCGACCCCGCCGACCTCATAGAGCACCTCGCCGCCATCCGCCCCCATCTCGGCACCGGCCAGAGCGACCTCGCCACCCGCCTCGACGCCCTCACCCACCGCACCACCCAGCTCCGCGATGACAGCGACCGACGCCGCGCCTGACCCTGTCGCCGTCGCCGAAAGGCGTCGGCAGGACCTCCTGGACGGGATCGACGACCTCGAAGCACGAGTAGCTGCCACCACGAGCACCGTCAACGCCGCCCGCGACCACCACCTCGCCCGGCTCGACGCCCACCGGGGGCAGGACGCCGGTGTACAGGATGTTGACGCTCGACTGGTGAGCTCGCATGTTCAGGTGTCGTGTATTCGCGAGCAGTCCCACGCATGAGTAACCGTGAGTGAACCTGTGTCGGCGGCGGCGAAGTCGCGCGGAACCGATTGGGTCGGCTAGCGTCGAAAGTGGGCCCAGACCCACCCTGCAGGACGGTTCGCATGGGCGGCTCGCGCGGTAAGAGAGTGTAATTGCCATGTCTGAGCAACGTTATGAGCAGCGTATCGTCGGCTACCGATCCCAACCTGGACAGGTCCACGGCGACTGCTACGGGCAGGTGTGCGTCGTGACTGATGACGAGTTGGTTATCCCCGGCGCCCAACGTGAGAGAACACGCCTGACTGCTGTTGGCGCGGTCCATCACGAGAGAGATCGATTCATCGTAATCGATGCCGGCAATTTCTTTTCCATCGAATGCCACTCGGAAGACGCCCGGAACAAGTTGGCCCTGGCTATTGCCGTGAAGGCCAACTGTAATCTCTTCACGGGGGCGGGGCCGGCAGACAAGAGGGCACTCGTCAAGAAGTACTTTGGAGGACGCTGACTAAACCTCATTCATCCTGAGTTCCGCAGGTGAGGAGGGTGTGGATGGCGGCTACGGTGGGCGCGGTAACGACCACGGGGATAAGAGATGCTGCACCCGACAAGGGGGACGCAGCCGTGCACGGCCCGCAGGTCGGCGAACCGGTCGTCCGCGTGCGCCGCAGTCCACTCCCACGGCATCACGTCGGCGTGATCGGCCAAGGCCCTGACTGCCCGCTCGTGAGCCTGAATGTATCGAGGCGACAGATTCCGGGCCAACTGCTGGTTGCGCAAGCCCTCCAGCATCGCCTCGAACACCTGCTGCTCAGGCCGCAGCAGCGGGAGGCTTTCGACCAGTTGCAGCCTGGCCGAGCCAGGCGGGCAGGGAGCTTTGGTCACGTCTCATCACCCTCCGTGTATCGCATCGGATGCGAGCTTCTCGCATCCGATGTGACCGCCCGGCGTCTCCCAGCTCAATCGCCCGAGAGAGCGAGCGCACGGCAGACGGATACGCTCCTCCCCTGCCACCCGCCGACTGACGATCCTCCAGGCCAACGACCAGGAGCGCTCCCAGCGACCTTCCGGTTCAGACCGTCGCGTATTCGCATCTGCTGCGACTTGCGACGCTCCGGCTTTCGGGGCGTCAACTGCGGTGGGGAGAAGGATGTTTGCGGGTGCGGCCGACCGTCCAGCCGATGAGGGGGAGGATCATCAGGGCGGCCGTCGCGGTGTCGACCCGGCCCGTCCAGCGTTCGGCGGTGGCGCCCGGGAGGGTGCCCAGGCTCGGGCCGACGCGGCCGGACGGGTCGGTGGCGACGGTGACGGTGTCGCCGACCCGGTAGGAGGAGCCGACGCCTCCCGCGACGGTTTTGGTGATGGGTGGGCCGTCCAGGGCTTCCAGGGAGTAGCGCGGGTAGGAGGTGTTGTCCGCGTTGAACTCCGTGGTCACCTCGGTGACCCGGGCGTGCTGGAGCAGGCCGTGGTCGCGCAGCGCCCGGACGTCCAGCAGGTGGGTGTGGGCGACCAGCATGATGACGGCCAGGACGGCGACCATGATCATCCAGCCTGTCGGGTCCTTGCGGGAGGAGGACCACACGGCGAGGACGATCCACAGGGCGATGATCACGATCGCGGGCATGGCGACCTGCGCGTTCGCCCGGTAGGAGACCTCCGCCAGTCCGCGGAAGGCAAAGACCACCGCCGCCCAGATCAGCGCCGCCAGCACCGCGTTCCCGGCCGCCCACCCCGCAGTGCGCATCGCTCGCCCCTCCCCAGGCCGCTGCACGTGCCGGGACAACCGTACGCGCCCGCTCCGACACCGGCCCATGGTGATTCGGTGGAAGTCGCAGACGGGCGGTGTGGGCCCCGAAGGCCCGGAAGGCGAGCGAAGGGTGCTGGTCGGAGCGGGAGCGAGCTTCAACGCGGGTCGGCGCGAGGGCAGTTGGCGGTGCGTGGAGTCTGCCTTCGGGGCCCGCACGGTGGGGCGGGATTCCCGTGTTCAGGGCCGCAGTTGGACGGCCGTCACCATCACATAGCCGACCAGCAGGCCGAACAGGCAGACCGCCGTCACGTACCGGGGCGTGAACGGCAGGCCCGCCAGCGACGGGTACAGCAGCACCGCGCCGCCCGCCGCCAGGTCCGCCAGGTACAGGCCGTCCGGCGGGACGATGCCGGTGCTGTGCGCGGCCCAGCCGGTGGCGATCAGGAACCCCGTCAGCAGGGTGAACCCGGACAGCAGTCCGGAGCCGATCGCGCCCAGCGCGGGGTGCGGGTCCGGTGGTGGCTCGCCCTCCGGCGTCCTCGGGCGGAGCCGGTGGGCCATCGCGAGCGCGCCGACGGCGAGCGTCATCGCGGCCAGCGCACCGAGCAGCGGAGAGGGATTCATCGGTTCCTCCTGGAGAACGCGAGAGCCTGCCCGGCCAGCGCGGCGAGCGCCGCCGGCAGCAGGACGGTGAGCATCAGCACGGTCGCCCACACCGACGGCTCGATCGCCGCCGGGGCGGCCGGCGCGGCCACCGGCGGTGGCGCGGCGACCGTCGTCGAGGGGGTGAGGGTGGGACGCGCCTGGACGGCCGACGGGGACGGCGCGACGACGACCGGGGCCGGTGCGTGGGATGCGGGCACCTTCGGCTTGGCAGGCGGGGACTGACGGGGCGTCGGCGTGTGCGGTGCCGGGGCGGCCGCTGTCGGAGTCGGGGCGGGTGTCGGGGTCGGCGTCGGGCTCGGCGTCGGGGTGGGGTGCGACGGGGGAGCGGGGGTCGGAGTGGGCGTGGGAGGGGGCGTGGGGCTGGGGGACGGGCAGTGCCAGGGTGGCGGGTGCGGATGTGGGTGCGGTGATGGCCACGGCAGATGCGGGAAAGGGGGGACGGGCGGTGGGAACGCGCCCGGGGCGGGGTCCATGGCAAGATCCTCCGGCCGCCGCCACCCTGTCCGACACCCGTCACCGCCCAAACCCCACGGGGCGGTGAAACACCCACCGCCCCGGGCGGAATGTCCGAGCGATGACGGACCGTCAGTTCGACGCGGAGTTCACCGAGTTGAGTTGTGAGAGTTCGTCGGACGAGAGCCGCAGCGCGCCGGAGGCCATGTTCTCGGTGAGGTGATCCGGATCGCCCGTGCCCGGGATGGCCAGCACGTGCGGCCCCTGCTGCAAGGTCCAGGCCAGCCGTACCTGGGCGACGGACGCACCGCGCGCACGGGCGACCTCGCGCACGGCCCCGTGCTCCTGGGCGTCCGGACCCGACTCGCGCCTGGCGCCGGCGATCGTGAAGAACGGCACGAAGGCGATGCCGAGTTGACCGCAGAGCCGCACCATCGTCCGGTCCTCGTCGGACGCGCCGATCCCGAAGGGGTTCTGCACGCAGACGACCGGCGCGATGGCGCGGGCCTCGGCGAGCTGCTCGGCGGTGACGTGGGAGACGCCGAGGTGCCGGACGAGGCCGGCCTCGCGCAGCTCGGCCAGGGCGCCGAAGTGCTCGCCGATCGAGCCGGTGCGACGGCTCGGCGGCACCCGCAGGTTCACCACATCCAGGTGCTCGCGCCCGAGTTGACGCAGGTTCTCCTCGACCTGACCGCGCAGCTGCGCCGGGTCGGCCCACCACCAGGCGCCCGAGGGGTCGCGGCCCGGCCAGACCTTGGTGCTGATGACCAGCTCCTCCGGGTAGGGCGCCAGCGCCCGGTTGATCAACTCGTTGGCGGAGCGCGTCGCCGAGAAGTAGAACGCGGCGGTGTCGATGTGGTTCACGCCGAGCTCGACCGCCCGCCGGAGCACGCCGATCGATCGTTCCCGATCGCGCGGCACACCGCCGTGGAACGGCGCGGTGCCGGTCAGCCGCATCGCGCCGAAGCCGAGGCGGTTGACGGTCCGGTCGCCGAGCCGCCAGGTACCGGCGGGTGCGGGTGCGGGTGCGGGTGCGGGTGCGGGTGCGGGTGCGGGTGCGGGTGCGGTGGTGGTGTGTGGGCTCATGGCAGGGGTCTCCCTGGGCAGTGGGGAAGCGGTGGTCGGGCGCGCGGGCCCGGATCCGGGCATGAAAAAAGCCTCCCCGGCGGATCGGAATCCGCGCCGAGAAGGCTCAGTTGACGGTCGGGATTCTAGCAGCCGGCCGGCCCAGCCGTCAGCTCAACGACCCTCGTGGGAAGCCAAAGTCACTGTTCCTTCCGCGAGTTCGGGGCGGTCCGGGGCCGGGGCAGCCGTTGCCGGGCGCCGCCCGGGGAGGAACGCCGCCGCCAGGGCGACCGCGACGACCGCGAGGACGGGCCAACCGGTGCCCAGGACCAGGGCGAGGACGGCCGGGCAGCACACCATCGCCGCCAGCCGGGGCAGTCCGTCCAGAACCCGGATCGCGGCGGCCGTGCAGGCCAGGTAGACGGAGAGGAAGAGCGCCGTCGGCACGGCCACCAACTGGTCCGTCGTCAGGACGCCCGAGCCGACCAGGGCGATCAGCGGGCCGCCGGTCAGTGCGGTGACCGCCAGTACCGCGTACGAGCCGCGCCGGCCGGGGCTGGGGGTGGGTGGCAGCAGGGCCTCGGTGAGTTCGGCGGCGCCCGTCAGGTAGGTGTTGGTGGCGGCGAGGGTGAGGACGAGAGCCGCTCCGACGGCGAGGATCCGGCCGCCGTCGCCGATCGCGGCACGCATCAGGTCCGCCAGCGGGACGGCGCCGCCCGCGCCGGGGCCGAGCACCGCAACGGTGGCCGCGCCCAGGCCTAGGCAGAGCAGCGACGTCACCACGAAGGCGATCAGCACCACCAGGCGCAGCTGCCGGCGCGGGTCGCGCAGCCGGGTGGTCAGCGAGGCCGCGGCCTCCCAGCCGACGAAGGCGAACATCAGCGGCGGTGCGGCGCGCGCCACGCCCGCCCAACCGTACGGCAGGAACGGCGTCCAGTTGGCGGCCCTGGCGGACGGCGCGGAGCCGAGCATCGCGAACAGCACCAGGGCCACCAGGACGGACACCAGCACCAGTTGGAGCTTCGCGCCGGTGCGCACCCCCACCAGCCGGACCGTCAGCACCAGGCCGAGCAGCACCAGCCCGGCCGGTACCGCCGCCGACTCACCCGCGCCGATCGCCGCCGCCGCGTAACTGCCGCCGATCAGGCAGACCACCGGCGCGCCCGCCACCACGCCCGCCAGGAAGCACCAGGCGGCCGCCCTCCCCGCGCGCTCGCCGAGGCCCGCGGCGGTGTACCCGGCGACACCGCCGGTCGAGCCGATGCGGGTGCCCAGCGCGCAGAACACCACGGCTATCAGCCCCGACAGCACCAGCAGGGCCAGCCACACCAGCAGCGAGGCGGGACCGGCCGCGCGGGCGGCCAGCGCGGGGAGCAGCAACAGGCTCGGGCCCAGCAGGGCCCCGATGTACAGCGCGGACGCGCCGGCCGTGGACAGGTAGGAGCGGGCTTCGGTGCTCTTCTCGGACATGCGGCGATTGTGGCCCCGATCGCGCGGCACGCGCTGGCGAATTTCGCCGTGCGGGATGCCCGGAACGGCAGAATCCACCGCGAGGCGACGACTAGGGTGCACATCATGCCGAGCCAGCAGTACGACCGCATCGACCGTGCCATCCTGGAGCACCTCCAGCGCCACGGCCGCACCCCCAACGTCGATCTCGCCGAGGCCGTCCGGCTCTCCCCGTCCTCCGCGCTGCGCCGCACCAAGGCGCTGGAGGCGGACGGGGTGATCGCCGGGTACCGGGCCGAACTCGACCGGGAGCGCGTCGGGTTGGGCCTGACGGTGTTCGTCTCGCTGCGGGTGGAGCAGCACTCGCGGGAGACCTCGCGGCAGATCGAGCAGCGGCTGACCGAGATCCCCTCCGTGGTCGCCTGCCACGTGGTCTCCGGCGAGGCCGACTTCCTGGTCGAGATCGCCGTGCCGGACCTGGCCACCTACGAACTGGTGCTGCTGGACGAGATCCTGGCGATCGGACCGGTCCGCGACGCCCGCTCCACCTTCGCGATCCGCACCATCCGCTCCCGGGGCCCGCTCCCGCTCGACCGCTGGCCGGCCACCCGAGGGCGGTGAACGGTGGCCCGGGGGCGGTGAACGGCGGCCCGGTCGCCAGGGGCCGCCCGCACGGCCGTTGATGATGAACCTTCACATTGGCGGCCGGTATGGCCATCAGACGGTAATGCAATCTTCACGACGGAGGATCTACCCGCATAGACCGCGGGCTGGCACGCTGGCTCGGCACTGCACCCCTGCCCTGCCGCCGAGTTCAGGAGTTCTCCGCCGTGACGAATCGTTTCCTCAGCCGCTTCGCCACCCTCGCCGCCACCGCGGCCCTCGCCGCCGGTGTTCTCACGGTCAACGCCGGCACCGCCGAAGCCGCGCTGCCCACCCCGGTCTCCGCCGCCACCGCACGCGGCTACCTGGCCCAACTCACCGTCCAGGCAGAGGACCGCACCGGGTACAGCCGCGACCTCTTCCCCACCTGGATCACCATCTCCGGCACCTGCAACACCCGCGAGACCGTCCTCAAGCGCGACGGCTCCAACGTGGTCACCGACGCCAGCTGCGCCGCCACCTCCGGCACCTGGGTGTCCCCCTACGACGGCGTCACCATAACCTCGGCCTCCGGCCTGGACATCGACCACATCGTCCCGCTCGCCGAGGCCTGGGACTCCGGGGCCTCCGCCTGGACCACCGCCCAGCGCCAGGCCTTCGCCAACGACGTCACCCGCCCCCAGCTGCTCGCCGTCAGCGCCAGCACCAACCGCTCCAAGGGCGACAAGGACCCGGCCGAGTGGCTGCCGCCCGTCACCGGCTACCGCTGCACCTACGTCCGCGCCTGGGTGCAGGTGAAGTACTCCTACAACCTGTCTGTCGATGCCGCCGAGAAGACGGCCCTGACCAACCTCCTGGCCGGCTGCTGACCGTCCGACGGCTGTTGCTCGTAGGGTTCTCGCTGTGACAGCCCACCGCATGCCCGCTGCCGAGGTCTCCGTCTCCCTCGAGCTGGTGCGCCGTCTGCTCGAGGCGCAGCACCCCGACCTGGCGGGACTGCCCATCGAGGTGCTGGCCAACGGCTGGGACAACCTGGTGTGCCGGCTCGGCGAGGAGTTCCTGGTCCGGCTGCCGCGGCGCGCCGCCGCAGCCGGGCTGGTGGCCCACGAGCAGCGCTGGCTACCGGAGTTGGCCGGACGGCTGCCGCTGCCCGTGCCGGCGCCGGTGCGGGTCGGGCGGCCGACGGAGGAGTACCCGTGGGCGTGGAGCGTGGTGCCGTACCTCCCCGGCCGGATCGCGGCGCAGGCGGAGCCCGACGACCCCTGGTCGGCCGCGACGGCGCTCGGCGGCTTTCTCGCCGCGCTGCACACCCCGGCCCCAACGGAAGCACCTGTCAACGCGTTTCGCGGGATCGCACTGGCCGCGCGCGCCGAGGGCGTCCAGGCCGGGCTCGCACACCTCGGCCCGGCCGACCGCACCACCGCACGGCGGATCTGGGAAGCCGCCGCCGCCACGCCCGGGTGGGACCGGCCGCCGCTGTGGCTGCACGGGGACCTGCACCCGGCCAACATCCTGGTCCACCGCGGCCGGATCAGCGCCGTGATCGACTTCGGCGACCTCACCGGCGGCGACCCCGCGACCGACCTGTCCGTGGCCTGGATGCTGTTCGCCCCGCAGCAGCGCGCCGCCCTCCGACAGGCCTACGGCCGGGCGGACGACGCGACGTGGGAGCGGGCCCGCGGGTGGGCGCTCGCGCTGGCCCTGGTGTTCCTCTCCCACTCGGCGGACAACCCGCTGATGCGCGGCGTCGGCGCACGCACCCTCCGAGCGGTGCTGAAGTAGCGGACGGCGCCGGAGAGTTCAGCGTCCCCGCTGTCAGGAGGCGCCAGCACCCCCGAGTCGGCGCCCGCTTCCCACCCGAGTCGACTCGCGCGGCTGGTCAGGGAGTTGGGCCGGTCTTCGGTCCCTGCAGTACCTGGAGGCCGCCCAGCTCGTGGACCTGCGGCGGAGGTGGCGGCGGCGGACGCAAGGGCAGTTCGAACAGGCTCCCGCTGCGGCTGCCGGCGACGGTGCGCACCGAGTGCCAGCCGTGGGCGCGGTAGTAGGCGTGCAGGGACGTGTTGTCGCTCCACACGTTCGCCCGCAGCACCAGGGCGCCCGCGCGGGCGGCCCGCCACCGCGCCCAGTCGAGCAGCCGCGTGCCGACGCTGCGCCCGGCGCACCGGCGGTCCACCACGAAGCCGCTCAAGTAGCCTGCCGGGCAGGACCGTTCCTCCGCGGTCCACAGCCCGGAGCCGGCCGCCGGCCGGAGGGTGAGCGTGGCGATCGCCTCGCCGTCGGGTTCCGGTATCGCCACCACCGTCGCGCCCCGGCCGATCCGGGCCAGGCCGCGCCGGGCGTTGTACGGGTCCGACCACTGCGGCGAGCCGTGCACCCGGGCGATCCAGTCGGCGGCGGCGCCACGCAGGTCGGCCAGTCGCTCCAGGTCGGCCGCGACCGCCGTGCGGAGGTACAGCGGGAAGGGTGCGGTCAGCACGGCGCGCCGACCTGGGCCGGCTCCAGGACGAAGCCCGTGTGCAGGGCCTCGACCAGTTGCCGCCCCTGCGGGGTGAGCCCGGACCCGTCCGGGCCGGTCAGCGAGTAGCGGGTGACGAGCCTGGCGATCGGTACGTCGGGCTGCAACACCGTACCGGTGGCCGGGAGTTGGAGCAGCACGCAGTCGTCGGGCCCGCACTCCAGCAGGCCGAATCCGTCGCCGCAGCGCTGGAGCCGCCCGTCCTTGAGCCGGTGCAGTCCGCCGGTCGGCGCGGCGGCCACCCGTACCGGGCCGCCGGTGTGCCGGACCACCAGCTGACAGCCGTCGGCGGCGTCCAGGACGGGCTCGCCGCCGGTGGGGTGGCCGTGGCGCTCCAGCGCGTGGCGCAGCGCGGCGGGCAGCGCGTGCTGGGCGAGTTCGATCTCACCCAGCAGCCAAGTGGAGCCCTGCATACGGGAGTTGACTTCGAGCAGCAGCGCGTCGTCCGGCCCGTCGAGGACGAAATCGGCGCCGAACAGCCCCCGGTAGCCGAGACCCGCGAGCGCCGTGCCGACCCGCCGGGTCTGCTCGACGGCCCGGGCGAGGGCGCGTGGCGGGAGCAGGGCGGGTGCCGCGAAGTCGCAGCCGGAGTAGGCGCCGAAGGCCGCGCCGACGCCCTCGACCCGGGTCAGCTGGACGGACGGGCGCAGGATTCGCACCGTGCCGTCCACCGAGACCAGGCCGTGGACGTTGACCGGGGGGCCCTCGACGTACCCGCTCACCAGCCACGGCCCGGGCCCCGCGTGCAGGGGCAGCAGGTCCGCCTCGTCGGTGATCAGGTGTGTTCCCTTCCCGCCGGAGCCGCGGGGCGCCTGCACGACGTAGGTACGGCCGAAGCGGCGCCGCAGCTGCTGGTGGTCGAGGGTGCCGACCACCGCGTCGGGCGGCGTGTTCGCCCCCACCGACCGCAGCCATGTCCGCTGCGCGGTCTTGTCCTGCAGGCCCGCCAGCGAGACCGACTGCGTGGGCTCCACCAGCCGGGTGCCGAGCTCCGCGAGCGCGGTGCGCCAGTGCGGCTGGAACGCCTGGTACGGCAGCAGCGCCAACTCCCGGCCCAGCCACGGCCGTTCACCGCTTCGTGCGAGCGCACGGAGTAAGTCGTGGATCCCGGCGCCCATCGCGGTGTGGTCGCGCTGCCCGGTGGTCGCCTCCAGCGCGTGGAACTCGGCGCCGAACTCGCCCTCCCAGCCCGCATCCGGGGCCTCGACACTGAGCACGGCGGACAGGCACCCGGTGCGCAGCAGGGGCAGCGCGAGCAGGGGGCGGGGGCAGACCGAGAGCCCGGGGACTGCCCGCAGCCGGTCGATCGCTTCGTCACAGGATGTGATCACCAGGTGATTATGGGAGTCCCCGCGAGGCCCCGGCGCCGCCCCGTCACGAACCCACTGGTGCGGGGCGCGCGCCGCCCTCGACCTCACCCGTACGAGGGGCGCGCGGCGTTGACGGGCCGTCGGCCGGTGGTCGTGGTGCCGGTGACGGGTGGGTCCGCAGGCCCGGGCCGGGCCTACAGCCAGCGGGCGAACCAGGCACGGATGCGCCGCAGGGCGTCGAGTTGGTGGGCGCGCTCGTCGAGGCCGTGGCCCTCGCGGGGGTAGACGACGAACTCGTGCTCCACTCCGGCGTGGCGCAGGGCGCGGTGGAAGTGGATCGCCTGGCTCAGCGGGACGTTGGTGTCCTCCTCGCCGTGCAGGATCAGGATCGGGGTGCGGATCCGGGAGGCGTAGGAGATGGGGCTGTTGCGGTCGTGGACGTGCGGTCCCGGGCCCTCCCAGCCGGTGCTGCCGCCGAGTGCCGCGTCGAGGATTCCCCAGTCGCCCGTCCCGGCCTGCATGCCCCAGTCGCTGATGCCCGCACCCATGACGGCGGCCTTGAACCGGTCCGAACGGCCTGCCGCCCAGGCCGCGAGGAAGCCCCCGTGGCTCCAGCCGGAGATTCCCAGACGTTCGGGGTCGGCGACGCCCCGGCCCACCACCAGTTCGGCGGTGAGCGGCTCGGTCGGTGCGGTCGGCTCGGGCGGTGCGGGGAGCGGCATGCGGACCGCCCTTCGCTCGTCAGGACGGCAGGCGGACATACTGTCGCACCAACGGGTCGGCGGCGCCCGGAACTTGGCGGATCCACGGGCGGTGGTCGGCGCCGAGCACCGCCCGTGGGCCGCAGGGTGGTGGGCAGCGATGTTATGGCCAGTCAACGTCAGATGACATGTCACATGCTATTGAATGACGGTCAGATGACGTGGAAGCATGCGTGCGCGCGCCTGCTCTGCGGCCCCTCACCGCCTGGCCAAGGCGCGCCCCCCTGTCACCTCCCCCCACAAAGGACGACCGACTGTGCGCCTGCATACCCGCATGCCCAGGCTCCTGGCCGCGATAGCGGCCGGCACCACCCTCCTCGGGCTGGCGGCCGCCCCCGGCGCGGCCGCCGTCCCCGCCAAGCCGCCCGTCGCCCGCGCCGACCAGGACACCGTCGCCCCGGGGCAGGTGACCGGCAGCAGCATCGACCCCGACAGCGAGAACGCCGCCCCGCAGGCCCGCCGGCTCGCCCCGACCCAGCTGCTGCCGCTGAGCCCGCCGAACCCGTCCGAGGCCACCGCCCCCGGCACGACGACCTCCGCCCCCGCCAAGGCCCCGAAGGCCCTGGCCGCGCCCGGCGGCGCGGACGCGACCGCGGCCCAGTCCTGCTCCCCGGCGGACTACAGCTCCCGCACCGGCACGGCCCTGGTGTCGTACATCAAGGCATCCACCCCGAAGTGCATCGGCAGCCTGTTCATGATGTCCGGAGCGGACGGGGCGGCGGTCTACCGTCAGAGCCAGATGGCCACCGTCGCCGACGCCTTCCAGAGCGCCTCCGCGACCTACTCGGGCGACAACTCCACCTCCCTGTGGCAGCTCGTCCTGTTCCTGCGCGCGGGCTACTACGTGCAGTCGAACTACCCGAAGAACATCCCGGCCTACGACAGTTCCCTCACCGCAGCGGTGACGCGCGGCATCGACAGCTTCGTCGCCAGTCCGCACCTGACCGACGCCACCGAGGCCAACGGCCAGGTCGCCAACGACGTCGTCATCCTCACCGACAGCACCGGCCTGCAGGCCCGCTACCTCAACACCTACAAGCAGATCCTCGACGGCTACAACGCCTCGTACAACAAGTCCCGGGACCTGCTGACCTTCGTCAACAGCGTCTTCACCTCACTGGACCGCGGCCACGACCACCAGGACTTCGTCGCCGCCGTCACCGCGGACCCCGGCATCATCGACACGCTCGACGCCTTCGCCCTCGCCCACCGCGACCTGCTCGGCACCGACAACGCCTTCCTCGACGCCAACGCGGGCTTCGAACTGGCCCGCTTCGTCAAGTACCCGGCCTTCCAGGCCAAGGTCCGCCCGATGGCCAAGGAACTTCTCGACGGCTCGGCGATGACCGGACCCACCGCCCCCCTGTGGGTGTCCACCGCCAACATGACCGACTTCCTCGACCACGACCAGTGCTCCTACTACGGCGTCTGCGACCTGGCCAAGCGCCTCACCGCCGCCGTCCTGCCCACCACCTACAAGTGCGACGCCGCCCGCACCATCCTGGCCCAGGACCTCACCCCGGCCGAGCTCGCCGCCGTCTGCGCCGACCTGACCCGCGAGGACGCCTTCGTCCACAACCTGATCCGGGACAACGGCCCCGTCCCCGGCCAGTACGAGTCCACCGTCCAGATCGTGGTGTTCGCCAGCCAGGCCGACTACCGGACCTACGCCGGCGCGATCTACGGCGCCAACACCAACAACGGCGGCATCACCCTCACCGGCGACCCGACCGACCCGGCCAACCAGCCCGTCACGATCATGTACCGCCACCCCACCGACAACGGTTTCACCGCCCGGATCTGGAACCTCAACCACGAGTACGCGCACGTCCTGGACGCCCGCTACAACTTCAAGGGCGGCTTCAACCAGCAGACCAGCGTCCCCAACCTGTGGTGGCTCGAGGGCTTCGCCGAGTACGTCTCCTACACCTACCGCGGCCTCACCGACGCCTTCGCCGTCGGCGAGGCACCCAAGCACACCTACGCGCTGAGCACCCTGTTCCAGAGCACCTACCGCAACAGCGACACCACCCGCACCTACGCCTGGGGCTACCTGGCGACGCGCCACATGTTCGAGCGCTACCCGACCGTCATCCAGGGCATGCTCTACTACTTCCGCCTCGGCGACTACGCCCGCGGCTACGGCTACTACAACGCCCTCGGCACCTCCTACGACCCGGGCTTCGCCTCCTGGCTCGACACCTGCGCCACCGACACCTGCCTGACCGCAGGTACCCCGGTCGCCGCGTTCGACGCGACCACCACCGGCCTGACCGCGCAGCTCACCGACCGCTCCACCGTCACCGGCGGCAAGGGCACCATCAGCACCCGCTCCTGGAACTTCGGCGACGGCACCACCTCCACCAGCGCCTCCCCCTGGAAGGCCTACACCACCCCCGGCACCTACACCGTCACGCTGACCGTCACCGACAGCAACGGCAAGAGCGCCACCACCAGCAAGCCCGTCACCATCACCGCGCCCGCCGCGCCCACCGCCTGCACCGGCAGCGACACCCGCGCCCTGGACCGCAACTGCTTCCGCGCCGACCGGTCCGCCGACGCGGGCGGCCTCGACCGCATGTACATCTACATGCCGGCCGGCACCGTCACCCTCAACATCACCACCACCGGCGGCACCGGCACCGCCTACCTCTACTACAACGCCGACACCTGGGCCTCCGACACCGCCTGGACCGCCTCCTCCACGAAGACCACCGGCGGCCAGAGCATCACCGTCACCAACCCCACCGCCGGCTACCGCTACATCAGCCTCTACGGCAAGACCGCCTTCAGCGGAGTCACCGTCACCACCCAGTACTGACCCCGCCCGCACCACCACCGACACCCGACACGGCCACCGCGCCGTCCAAGGGGCGCCCCGCTCCGGCCACCCGGCCGGAGCGGGGCGCAGTGGCCGGTCGGGACGCACGGAGGCGGGGCGGGCGCCGGTCTGCCGTCGTTGCACCAGGCCACCGGCCCGGCCCCCAGGCGTACGGCCCCCGGACGAATCGCGGGCGACCCGACCGCCTTGGCGATATCGCGGTGAAGGCTTGACGAATAGTCAACTCGGGCTCTGGACAAGCCATTACCCGTCGGTAAACCTCAGGTGGTGTGACCGAACCCACCGCCACCGCGCCCACCGCCCGCCCAGCGCGCCGCCAGGTCATCCAGGCGGCCGCCCTCACCGCCGGGGCCCTCGCCCTGCCGCTCACCGCCACCGCCGGCAGCGCAGCCGCCACCGACGGGGCCCAGTTCCTGCACGGCGTCGCCTCCGGCGACCCGCTGCCCGACGGCATCCTGCTGTGGACCCGGGTCACCCCCGCGGCCAACGCCGTGCCCGGCTCCGGACTCGGGCCCGACACCGCCGTCCAGTGGCAGCTCGCCACCGACCGCGCGTTCACCACCGTCGTCGCCCAAGGCGCCGTCACCACCACCGCCGCCACCGACCACACCGTCAAGGCGGACGTCCGCGGCCTGCGCCCCGACACCGCCTACTGGTACCGCTTCCTGGCCGGCGACGCCGTCTCGCCCCTCGGCCGCACCCGCACCGCCCCCGCCACCGACGCCGCCGTGGACCGGCTGCGCCTGGGCGTCGCGTCCTGCGCCAACTGGGAGGCCGGCTACTTCTCCGCCTACCGCCACCTGGCCGCCCGCGGCGACCTCGACGTCTTCCTGTTCCTCGGCGACTACATCTACGAGTACGCCTCCGGCGCCTACGGCACCCGCGGCACCGTGGTGCGCCCGCACGCCCCCGCGCACGAGATCCTCACACTCGCCGACTACCGCACCCGGCACGGCCGTTACAAGACCGACCCGGACCTCCAGGCGCTGCACGCCGCCGTCCCCACCATCGCGATCTGGGACGACCACGAGTTCGCCAACGACGCCTGGTCCGGCGGCGCCGAGAACCACACCCCCGGTGCCGAGGGCGACTGGAGCGCCCGGGTCGCCGCGGCGAAGCAGGCCTACTTCGAGTGGATGCCGGTCCGCCCGTCCATCGCCGGCACCACCTACCGGCGGCTGCGCTACGGCAAACTCGCCGACCTGCACCTGCTCGACCTGCGCTCGTTCCGCTCGCAGCAGGCCGCCATCGGCAACGGCGACATCGACTCCGCCGACCGCACCATCACCGGCCGGGCCCAACTCGACTGGCTGAAGGCCGGACTGGCCGCCTCCGACACCACCTGGCGGCTGGTCGGCAACGAGGTGATGATCTCGCCCGTCGCCTTCCTGGCGCTGCCGGACTACCTGCTGCGCCCGCTCGCCCAGCTGCTCGGCCTGCCCGGCGAGGGACTGGCCGTCAACCCCGACCAGTGGGACGGCTACACCCACGACCGGCGCGAGCTGCTCGGCCACCTGAAGGACCGCCACATCACCAACACGGTGTTCCTCACCGGCGACATCCACTCCGCCTGGGCCTGCGACGTGCCCTTCGAGGCCGCCACCTACCCGGCCTCCGGCAGCGCCGCCACCGAGTTCGTGGTCACCTCGGTCAGCTCCGACAACATCGACGACATTCTCAAGGTCGCCCCGCAGACCCTGTCCCTGGTGGCCTCCGCCGCGATCCAGTCGTCCAACCGGCACGTCAAGTGGACCGACCTGGACTCGCACGGCTACGGCGTCCTCGACATCACCGCCGAGCGGGCGCAGATGGACTACTACGTCCTGTCCGACCGCACCAAGCCCGACGCCACCACCAAGTGGAGCCGCTCCTACCGCACGCGCTCCGGCACCCAGCAGATCGAGCGGGTCCACGCTCCGGTCAACTGACGGACACCGCAGGCGGCCTGACGATTCGTCAGGCCGCCGCCTCAGCGGGTGGTGCTGCGGTTGAACAGCGAGCGCGACCACAGGTGGCCGACCGCGCCGATGCCCGCGCACCAGGCCAGCGCCAGCCAGCCGCTGGAGCCGATCGCCGTCCCGGAGAGCAGGCCGCGCAGGGTCTCCGTCATCGGGGTGAACGGCTGGTACTCGGCGAACAGGCGCAGCCCCGGCGCCATCGAGCCGGCCGGTACGAACGCCGAGCCCAGGAACGGCAGGAACTGGATCAGCAGCGGCTTGTTGCTGGCCGACTCCACGGTCTTCGAGATCAGCCCGAGCGCCACCGACAGCCAGGTCACGGCGACCGCGATCGCGAGGATCAGCCCGAGCGCCGCCAGCCACGCCAGCACGCCCGCGTCCGACCGGTAGCCGACCGCCAGTGCCACCGCGACCACCAGCACCACACTGAGCACGGTCTGGAGCACGCTGCCGATCACATGGCCGGTCATGAACGAGGACCGGGTGATGTTCATGGTGCGGAAGCGGTTGATGATGCCGCCCGTCATGTCGGAGCAGATCGCGACCGAGGTGGTCATCGAGCCCGCCGCCACGCCCATCACCACGATTCCGGGCGTCAGGTAGGCGAGGTACGCGTCGCGCCCGCCGCCGGGGCCGGAGCCCAGCCCGGCGCCGATCGAGTCGCCGAAGGCGTAGACGAACAGCAGCAGCATCAGGATCGGCGTCATCGCCGAGCTGAACGAGAGTGCCGGGTAGCGGGCCGCGTGCTTGAGGTTGCGGCGCAGCATGGTCATCGAGTCGCGCGCGGCCAGGGCGAGGGTGCTGCTCATCGTGGGGTCTCCTCGGTGGCGAGACGGGATGTGGTGGCGGTGCCGGTCAGGGCGAGGAAGACGTCGTCCAGGTCCGGGGTGTGCACGGAGAAGTCGGCGGCGGGGACCCCGGCCGCGTCCAGCCGGTCGATCAGGGCGCGCAGGGCGTCCAGCCCGGCGTCGCCGGCGATGCGCAGGGCGAGGTTCTCCTCGTCGCGGCCCGCGCCCGGGAACGCGGCGCAGGCGCGGGCGTATCCGGCCGGGTCGGCGAAACGCAGGCGGACGTGGCTGCCGGGGATGCGGGACTTCAGTTCGTCGGGGCTGCCCTCGGCGACGATCCGGCCGCCGTCCAGGACGGCGATCCGGTCCGCCAGTTGGTCGGCCTCCTCCAGGTACTGGGTGGTCAGGAAGACGGTGGTGCCGCGGGCGACCAGGCCGCGCACGGTGTCCCACATGGTGCGGCGGCTGCGCGGGTCGAGGCCGGTGGTGGGCTCGTCCAGGAAGATCACCTGCGGGTCGCCGACCAGCGTCATGGCCAGGTCGAGCCGGCGGCGCATCCCGCCGGAGAAGGCCGCGGCGCGTTTGCCGGCCGCCTCCGCGATGTCGAAGAGCTGGAGCAACTCCCTTGCCCGGGCGCGTCCTTGAGCCCGGGGCAGGCGCAGCAGGTCGGCCATCAGGAGGAGGTTCTCCTCGGCGGTGAGCAGGTCGTCCAGGGCGGCGAACTGCCCCGTGACCCCGATCGCCGAGCGCACCCCGTCCGGGTCGGTGCTCAGGTCGTGGCCGGCGATCTGCGCCTGGCCGCCGTCGGCGCCGACCAGCGTGGAGAGGATCTCCACCGTGGTGGTCTTGCCAGCGCCGTTCGGTCCGAGCAGGGCGAACACCGTGCCGGTGGGGATGGTGAGGTCGATGCCGTCGAGGACGGTCTTCTTCCCGTACGACTTGCGCAGGCCGATCACGGTGATGGCGGGGCCGCTCGGCGCCTTCCTGGGCGCGGGCATGACAAACGTGGGCATGTGCCCTCCCGGTGGGTGAGTTGAGATTGACGGGGCGTCAGGCGCGGGCGCGGCGGATGTCGATGTTGCCGTAGCGGGTGCGGGCGCGGACCTCGACGGTCTCCTCGCCGCGCTCCGGGGCGTCCGTGCCGGTGAGCGAGTTGCGGACCTGCCCGCGCTGTGCGCTGACGTCCAACCAGGCGGCCGTGCCCGCCCGGACGCCGAGCTCGATGGTGCCGAAGCCGGTCTCCAACTGCACGCTGCCGCGCGCGACTTCGCCCACCCGCAGGGTGCCCCGGGCGGTGCTGGCGCGCAGCGAGGCCTCGGCCCGCTCGACGGTGATGTCGCCGTGGGCGCCGCTCACCCGAAGGTCGGCGGCGGCGAGCGCGACCGTGGTGCTGCCGTAGGAGTTCTTCACCACCGCCGGGCCGTCCAGCAGCCCCACCCGGACGCTGCCCGAACTGGTGCTGATCTCGGCCCGGCCCCGCACCTGCTCGACGGTCACCGACCCGTGCGCGGCCGTCAGGTGGAGCGGCCCGGTGCTGTCCAGCCGGACGTCGCCGGAGGCGGTCTTCACCCGCACCTCGCCGAGCCGGCCCTCGCCGAGCACCTGCGTCCACGCGCCGCCTGCCTCCAGGTGCGAGCCGGCCGGCAGTTCGACGCACACGTCCACCGTGCCGGTCCGGCCCAGCGGGTGGCGCTGCTTGGGGGTGCGGACGGTCAGCACGCCGCCCGCGAAGTCGATCCCGGTCTGCTCGGCGGCGCGCACGTCCACCTCCCGGTCCGGGTCGCGCGGACGGGCCTCGACCACGGTGTCGGTGCGGTCGGTCGCGATGACGTGCAACGAGCCCGCCTGCACCTGGACGTTCAGCGAGATGGGCTCGGGAGTGTCGAAAGAAGGCATGGCGGTACCGTCCTCAGGGGTCGTCGGAGGCGTCGGGGCCTGGTCGTCGGGTGTCGGGGTGATGGCGCTTGCCAGGTCAGCGGACCCAGCCGGTGAAGCTCTGGCCGAACGTCTGCGAACGCTCCGCCTGCGGGCGCGGACGGGCCCCGCCCTCGACGGCGGAGGCCACCGCCCGCACCAGCCAGGCGTTGACCGACAGCCCCTCGCGGGCGGCGGCCTCCTCGGCGCGCGCCTTCAGCTGGGCGGGCAGGCGCAGGTTGATCCGGGCGGTGCCGCCGTCGTCCTCGGCGGCGGGCAGGTCGCCGGTGGGTGCGGGCCCGGCGGGTGAGGGTTCGGTGGGTGGGGCGGTGACCACGAAGTCCGGGTCCAGGCCGCGCAGTCGTACGTCGACCGAGCCCGGGGCGAGCTCGCGGGTGACCTCGGCCATTGCGGCGGAGAGCACGTTGAGCATGGTCAGCCGGGTCGCCGACTCCAGTGGTGCCGTCAGCCGGTCGGCCAGCTCGCGGGCCTCCAGCCCGCCGGCCTCGGCGGCCACTGCCAACTCGCGCCGGAGGTTGTCGACATACGGGGTGAGGTCCATGGCTCCATGATGGCACCACTGTGATGCCACGACAAGTCCCTTGTGGCGACCGGCTGTTGCTCTCCGGCTTTGGATTGCGCTGACCAGCGGGGACAGCTGGTGGATCGGGGAAACCTGTGGTGGCGCCATGTGGTGCCAAGTGGTGCCAAGTGGTGCCACTGATGGTGCGTCATGGTGGCGATCGGCCCGGCGGGTAGCATCCCCGGGAGGAGCCGCCGACAGGGGAGGACCGCCGCCATGACCGAGGAGCACCGCATCCGCTGGTGGCAGCGCCGAACCGCCCCCGCCGAGGCCGCAGTTGACGGCCCGGCCGCCCCGTTCGACCTGGTGCGGCGCGGCTACGACCGGCAGCAGGTGGACGCCCACCTCGCACTGCCGCCCGAACAGCGGCCGCGCCCCGCCGCGTTCGACATCGTCCGGATCGGCTACGAGCGCGGCCAGGTGGACCGGGCGCTGCGCGAACGGGGCTGAACGAAGCCGCTGCCCTGATGCGTGGTCGAAAACCCTTTGCATCCGATCCGGTTGGTGTGCGATCTTGTGCCGGTCGTCGAAGGAGGGTGCCCATTGGAGCACTTCGCGTGCGCGCACTGCGCGAGCACACTCACCCGGCCGGTCAGCAGGGTCCGGTTCCCGCCCTACGCCCATCACCCAGTGGGCAACGGCCTGCGGATGCCCGCCCTGATGGAAGCCGGGAGCTACGCCGTCGACCCGGAGCCGTCAGGCCCGCCCTGGCGGCGTTGGGAGGAGCTCGCCGACGGCGAGGCGGAGGCCCGCGGCTACTACGACCGCGTGTACAGCCTGTCGGATGGCGCTCCCGGACGGATCCTGCTGGCACCCGGCGACGACATCGGCACCATGCTGATCGTCGACGGCGCCGACGGCTACTGCTGCGGCGTCACCGGCCAGTACGGCCCCAACCTGGCCTGCGCGCACTGCGAGCAGCCCGTCGGCGTGCGCGAGGACGACTGCTCGGTGTGGCAGACCGTCTGGCTGGAGCCCGACGCGGTCCGCGCGGTCCCTGCCGGCCTCGATCCACCCGTCGCCGACTGGGACGAGCTGATCCACGAGCCCTGCGCCGTCCCCCCGATCGAGCCGCGCGGCCGCTGGAGCCACCGCTGCGAGCAGGAGATGAGCGTGACCCTCGTCGACCTGGCCCTCGCCGCCGATGGCGCGCCCGTCGTGTTCGACGACGACGGGGCCGCCGCCGTCTTCGACCGTGCCATGCGCCACTTCCCGGCCGGCGCCGGCCGGCCCGCGAAACGCTGCGCCCTGCACGGCCCCGGCCGCCCCCTGGCAGACCGTCACCCCGAGCTGGCGCTCGTCCCGCGCCACCCGCAGACCGGCCGCCCCTGGCCCACCCCGCCCGGCGTCACCGGCGTCCCGCTCGACCATGAGGTCTGGCGATACCTCGCCTTCCCACGCACGCGGTCCGCCGTCCGCGTCCACGGCCGACTGCGTGCCGAACTCGACCGCGACGACCCGCCGTTGCCGACCTGGCGCACCGGCACCTACTTCGACGACCGGCTGATCCACGACCTGCTGGCCCGCCGCCCCGCAGGCCGGCGCCCGGTCGTGCGCTCCATCCACCCGGGCTGGATGCCGTTCGGGTGGTGCTGACGGGGCGTCGGAGCGTCACCGACCACTTGTCTCGGCCTGCGGCGGGCGGTGGCTCAGCAGGCGTGCGGCAGCCTTCGGTTGACCGAATCGGGCGGCGAGGGACGCGAGCTCGTCGATGAGATGCGCGATTGTGTCGGGCTTCATGTCGTGGACGAGTTCGTGGAGGAATTTGGCCGTTGCGACCCATGAGGTACCGGGGTCGCAGGAGACGATTCGGACGATGAGTTGGTCGATCACCTCGATGGTGTCCGCCGACAGGCCCTGCGGGTGACGAAGGGCAAGATGGGCGAGCGCCAGGCTGGGATCCACGCGAAGTGCGTTCCGGAAGGCCTCGCTGAGCTCCATCTCCCGCCTGTGCAGCTCCTCCTTCAGGTTGTGCTCGTGGATGCGCTGCATGGCTCGGTCGGCGCGGGCGACGTCCTCTGCTGTCACCCACAGACGGACGGATGCCCAGCGGACGGAGACCGGCCTGCCAGGCACCGAAGTCGGCATGCCGAGACGGGAGTTGAGGCGCTTCTCCACCGCGAGTGCGTCCGGTGTCGAGTGAGCGCCGGCGATCTCGCGGATGACCGTGAGCACGTGGTCGGTCGCAGCAGCCTCGGGGTCGTGATGGCGATCCGGTCCTGGGGAGTCGCACCAATGGCCCGTGGTTTCGAAGTGGAACCGGTAGCACTCGACGGAGCTCGGCACGGTGCCGGCGGCCTGGAGGGGACCGTCGCGAAGCCTGCGGCTACGGCTGCGAAACACCGGAGTCCGTTCGTGCGGTGGGGTCCGCGGCCCTGACCCAGTCGATCAGCGAGTCACGGAAGCGGGCACGTTCGGTCAGTGGCTTCCTCGGCTCGGACGGTTCCCAGTGGCTCGCCAGCCGGTTCAGACTCAGGAAGCGGACAGCACTGCTGGCCTCGGGGGCGTCGTGGACAGCTCGGGCGAGAATGTCGAACACAGCATCGCGGGTGTTCGGTTCAGCGGCCGAGTGGTCCATCCAGACCTTGAAGGCGTCGATCGCGTTGTCGGGGGCAGTGTCGTTCTCCAGGGTGGTGCGCCAACTTTGGACGATCCAGGGGAGATTGCCCTCGTACTCGGCACCTGCGACGAGCAGGGACGGCGTGCCGCATGCCTCCGTGCGGGTGGCGAGGTACAGGAACGCCTGACTGCTGTAGCGGCGGAGCGACTCGGTGGAGCTACGGGCCCATTGACGCAGTACCTTCCGAGTCTGCTGGCGTTCGTCGGGGTGCTCCCACATGGTGTTGATCGCTTCACCCACCGCGGCGGTGACGGCGGTATTGCCACGAGCGGCCAGTTCACCCAGCCGAAGCAGTGCCTCCTTCGGATAGACCTGGCTCACCTGCTGGCACACACCGGCCAGGGTGGCCCGAAGGCTGTCCGGCTCCTTGTCGTCGCGTGTCCAGACGAGACTCTGCTCGCGCACCAGACGACCGACCCCGCTGTCCACCGCCGCGATCGACAGGAGGTCGCGGGCGTGCCCGCGGAGGAGGGGCCTGGCGGACCACACCGTGGCCACCGCCTTGAGCACTTTCACCGAACGGCTCTTCTGGGTGTGGCGGATCACCCACACCGCCACGCGATCGGCGAGTTGTGTGCCGAGACCGCCCGGCAGGCAGGCGGCCTGGTGCGCCGTCCACTCGGTGAAGCGGTCCACGAGATGGGCCCGGTCCAGCAGGAAGTACTCGACGACCGCCTCCGCGTAGTCCTTGCTGGGCAGCGTGACCGTGGCTTCGGCGGAGAGCTCCGCGCCGATCATGTGGGTGAGTTCGATGATGCCCGGCCCCTGCTGGCCCGGCCTCGGCGTGGGTTCCTCTCCGAGATCTTTGGCGAGGCTCTCCGAGGCGTGATAAATCAGCTCGACCGGACTGCCGTCCATGGCGGCTGCCGCGAGAAGGTAGTTGCGGTGATCACTGTTGGGATGGGCCATGTGCCAGGAGAGCAACTGGTTTCGCCAGTCGGCCATGGCCTCGACGACACGTTCAACCCGAGCCCTGAACTCTTCGACGCCCTGTTCACCGCCTGCCGCGGCAACCAGCGTGGGGGCCGGCCGAGCCTCCTCGGTCACGATGGCCTCGGCCCAGCGCTTCACCTCGCCCGGAAGCTTACGGGCGATCGCACGCTCGATCCGCGAATTCCCGATCCACCGCTCGGGCTCCTGACACCCGGCCAAGGCCAGATGGGCCCGGAGGACCTCCGGAGCGTCGGCCGGCTCGATCAGCACATGGGACTTGTCGCTGCCGTCGCTGATGGTTGACCACATCTGTGGGCTGGTCAGTACGACGAGGTACGACGTCGCGGCCTTGAGTGTGCCGGTGTCCTGAAGCGAGTAGCCCAAGCCGCCCGCCACCGTGTCGCCCTCGGCCCTGAGATCAAGAATCCAGCCGATGTTCTGTTGGCCTGTCAGGTCGGCGAGCGAGAACGGGTCCCGTGGCTCTCGGTGGAAGCGCTTGAACGTGAGGTCCTTGCCGAGTTCCCGCAGGAGACAGAGGCCGGCGGCCTCGCGTCCTGCACCGTTCTCACCGATGAGTACGACGACGTGCTCGTCGCGCAGCTTGATTCTCGCCTCGTCGAGGTTCTTCGGCGGGACGTGGACCGCGAGCTGCTGGTCGACCCAGCCCGGGCGCAGCTCGACGGTGCGCATGCCATTGATGATGTTCTGGAACTGTGCGCCGATGGTGACACCGTAGTTCGTGCCGACGTTCTGTTGGACCGACGGTCCGGCAGCGGTGGGCTGTTCGGGCAGCAGGACACCCGGGTCTTCCTGGTGTGTGTCGCTGGGTGCAGCGTGCTCGGCCGGATCCGTCGCTGCGGAGGCCGAGTGCCGGTCAGGGGATCCGGTCTCCTCCAGCACCTCGTTGTCGGAATCCTGTTCCGGCGTGCCGGGTGGCACCGGCCGGTGGTGGCCGTGCTGAGCGGTAATGCGGCCCGCCGGTTCGTTTTCGGCGCCGTCGTCGAACTCCGCAACTGCTGTCGCTGGTGGCAGGTGTTGACCGGGGGCCAGGAGGTGGGCGGTCCCGAGATCGACCGCCTCCGCGGGCCCGTCCGTCGAAGCCGCATCCGCGGGAAGAGGCGCGGGCGTGGGCGGCTGATCGTCGGCGGGGCCCTGGCCACGGAATCGGAAGGGGGAGTTCATGCCGCATCTCCTGGTGCTGGACGAGTGTGGTGCCGGGGACGCTCGCGGGTGGCGGGGATCAGTTCCTCATGCCCCGCCGCCGATCACGGGGGCGGACATCCCGATCACCGTCGAGCCGCGTCCGACGGTCTTGACGTCCTGCTCGACCGCTCCGGCAACGATCGCCCGGGACGCGTGCATGCCCGTCAAGTCGCCTGCCAGGTCGTCGATTCGCTGCATGACCACGGGGGCGGAGTGCGGACGCTGCTCGCCGGTGAAGGTGAAGCGGTGCGAGTAGATCTCCTCCAGTGCCGCGCGGAGTTGACCGAGGACCTCGGTCAACACTTCGTCGTCCGGTACGACCAGGGCCGGATTCTGCTGGTAGCGGGCAAGTACCGTCCTGGCCATCCGCAGCTGCCCGGCGCGCTCATGCAGGCACTGGTCGTTGACCGTCAGCGGCAGAGCGACGGTTCCCACGAGTGTGAGCGGCAGGTCGGACGCGGTGAGTTCGACGGCGGCTCCGCGCCCCCCATGACGGTCGAGGAGTGCCTCAACGCGCCCGTAGAGGAAGGTGAAAGTCGGCTGGAGTGCCGTGGCGGCCACTGCGGCGAGGCTGAGAACGTCGGACATCGGATCCCCCGGAATTTCGACAGCTGGTCAGTGGAGAAACATTCATACAGCCGGGGCAGGTGGTGGCGTGTGGAAAATCGAGACAATGGCTGAATCCGAGCCGGCCGACATGGAGAACGTCTTTTCGATCTGTCGATCAATCGGTCAGAGTTTCGATCCGGCGGCAGCCTTCGAGTGTGCAAATTTGCGCATGCCGAACTGTCGGAAATGGTTCGTGTATTGATAGGAGGAATGGTAGCTCGTCAGGGTTGAGACACATGCGGGCCGTTCTCCATGCGGTGTCCGTGTCGAGCATGCCGGCGCTGGCGCGAACCAGTCGAAGCGCGCACCAGCTCGTCAGTGGGGCCAGGATCCATCGACGCATCGTCATTGTTGGAGTGTGGCACGGCGAAGAGGATCGGGCGGCAGATGTGGAGAGCTGGTAGACCAGCCTCATGTTCGAATTATTTGGAATCTCTCGGGCCGGAGTGCGGGAACCGGTTGAACAAGGAATTGGCTCGTGTGAGTTCAGGGGGCGCCGCCGCCTGACCAAATCCGGTGCAACGGGGGTGAGGTGCGGTGTCGACCATGTGTGTGGGCAGCGGCTCCCCGCTTCCGGGGGCTGATGCTGTGCAGGCGGACGGCGGTGACGGGTCCGTGGCGGAGACCTTGAGCGGGCGGTCGCCTGCGGGCGCAGGTGGGGAGGGGAGCGCCGGCGGTGGAGAAACCGACTCTCCGCCCGCCGGGCATCGACCGTTCGAGCGCCGACGGCGCGGGTTGGTCAGTTGCTGGTCCAGCCGGTGAGGTCGGCGGGGCCGCGGCCGAGCAGGTGGGCGGCGGCGGAGCGGTACTCGCTGCCGGGGATTCGGACCGGACGGGGGGAGCTGGCATCGAAGTCCTGCGAGATGCGCAGCTGGGCCTGCTCGCAGGAGTCGGCCGCGTGGGCCGGGGAGGCGCCGGTGAAGGTCCCGACGGCGAGGACGACCGCGGCGGCGATCGAGTGGGCCCGGCGGGCGAGGTGGTGGAACTTCATCGTGCGCATTCCCTTTCGAATGGCCGTGCGGGAGGAGTGGCACCGCGCAAGCACGCACCGCGGGCGGCCGGAAGCCGGTCGCAGCCACGGTGGTTCGGGTACCGGCACGATGATGGCGGGCCGATGGGACCGCGATCGATGCGAGAGTGGTCCCACTCGGCCGATCGGGTGGTACGTAGTACCGCGTCCCGGCGTGCGCCGGCCCGAAGTGCGCCCCATGCGCGCTGTGGGAACGTGAACTGTCTTGAGAGCAAGGGGGATGGCGAGGGAACCGATGGCCGGACGAGGTGACCAGGGTGCTGACGGCCTCCGGGTGGACACCGGGAAGGGCCGTGGGGGCCGGGCGGTGGCGGTAGCTGTTCGAGCCCGGGGGTGTGGAGCTGGACGCGGCGGCGGAAGCGTTCCTGCGCGAGTTCGGCGGGCTGACCGCCGAGATCGACGGGCCGGGAATCACCTGCGCGCGCACGCCGTTCGAGCTGGATCCCGAGCTGGCCGTGGGGGAGGAGGACAGGTACCTGGAGCTGGGGGAGACCGCCGGGCGGCGGATCTTCCCGCTCGGCGGACTCGACCGCAGCCGCTTCTTCCTGGGCATCGACGAGACCGGCGAGGTCTACCTGGTCGAGTGCGGGCCGGCGAGCTTCGAGCCGATGCCGCAGGCGATGGAGCACCTGATCCTCGGCGGCCCCGCCCGCTGGATCCGTGACGAACCGTCAACCAGCGCTCAGGAAACGAGCTGACCGCCGTGCCGGGTTCGGCGTAGGTTCGACCGTGGTGATCCACAACTGACGGGTGGTAGAAGGATGATCGAGGCGCATCCCTTGCTGGAGTACTTCCTGAACGCCGCCAAAGGCGTGTTCCCGCCGGCGGACGGCGAGGTGACGGTGCACGGGCCGCTGGGCGGCGGGCTGGAGTGCTCGGTCGCGTTCACCGGGCACGCGGTGGTCGCCACCGCGCGGGCCGCCGAAGAAGTACGGGCACTGGGCGCGGACGGGTTCGGCGAGTCGATGGCGCCCGACTTCCTGCGCCACCTGGCCGGCCCGGGCGGATGGATCGGCTGCCTCGACGCGACGCTGGTGGCCCCCGGCAGCGGCGGCCCCGCACAACTCGGGGCGCTGGACGGGGCGGACGAGCACCCCCGGGTACGGCACGCCCGCGAGCTGCGCAGCGGCGTCGAGGTGTACGGGGACGGGCGCGGACTGGTCACCCTCGCCCAAGGCCTGGCCGGGCGCCGGGAGTTGAGCATCGAACTGCACGATCCGGACGAGCCCGTCCCGGGCCGCGGGCGCTCGCTGATCACCGACGCGCTCACCCTCGTCCCGGAAGGCGAGCCGGTCTTCGCCGCTGTCTCGCCCGGCAACGCGCGCTCGCTGCGCGCCTTCCTCGCGTGCGGGTTCACCCCCATCGGCAGTGAGGTGCTGCTGCGCCCCCGGCGGCCCGCGCCCGTTCACCTGGCGTAGCGGCCCGCGCCCGTTCACCCGGCGTAGCGGCCCGGCCGCACCGGGGCGCGGAGATCCGGGGTGCGGGCTAGCGTGGGACCGGGCCGGTAAGCGGCGAGCGCCGCCGGCCCGATCCCGGTCGGCAGACGTGGCCGACCGGCCGTCCCCGGGAGCCGCCGTGAGCAACGAACCCCAGGGCCCGGACGAACTGGGCCCGATCGACTACCTGGTGATCTCGTTTCCGGGAAGCCGACTGACCGGTGAGGGAATGCCGCTGCTGCTCGACCTGGTCGAGCGCGGCATCATCCGGATCCTCGACCTGACGTTCCTGCGCAAGGGCGCCGACGGCACGGTCGTGGGCGTCGAAGTGGCCGACCTCGACGGGGACGGAAAGCTGGACCTCGCCGTGTTCGAGGGCGCCTCCTCCGGTCTGCTCGGCGACGCCGACCTCGCCGAGGCCGGCGCCCTGCTCGACCCCGGCGACTCCGCCGTCGTCCTGCTCTACGAGAACCGGTGGGCCGCCCCCCTGGCCGCCGCGCTGCGCCGGGCCGACGCCCGGATGCTCGCGGGTGGCCGCGTCCCGCTGCAGGACCTGGTCGACGTCCTCGACGCGATCGAGGAGACCGGGACCGGGACCGGGCGCACGGCCTGAACCGCGTCCGTGGAGAAGCTTGCGGGGAAGTCCGTGGAGAAGCCTGCGGAGAAGTCCCCGGAGAAGCCTCAAGAGAAAAGAGAACACCATGCCAGGACTGCTCCGCGGCGTCGCCCGCACGGCGGTCATCTCCGGTACCGCCACCGCCGTTTCCAACCGGGTCTCCCGTCGGCAGGCCGGTCGGTGGGCGCAGCAGGAGTCCCAGCAGGTCGGCTACGCCGAGCCCGCCGCCCCGCCCCCGCCGCCGCAGGCACAGGCGCAGGCGGGCGCCCCGAGCATGGAGCAGAAGCTCGACCAGCTCCAGCAGCTCGCCACGCTCAAGGAGCAGGGCGTGCTCACCGAGCAGGAGTTCGCCGCGCAGAAGGCGCGGATCCTCGGCGGCTGAACCGGGGACCGGCACGCCCGGCAGGCTGGGAGGCGCAGTGAACAGGTGGAAGCCGCTGATCGTCCTCGGGACGGCCCAGTTCCTGATGGTGCTGGACGCCTCGGTGATGAACGTGTCGATCAGCCAGCTGGTTGCCGACTTCCACACCGAGGTGACCACCATCCAGGCCGTCATCACCCTCTACACCCTGGTGATGGCGGCCTTCATGCTGACCGGCGGCAAGATCGGCGACATGGTCGGCCGGCGGCAGGTCTTCGTGATCGGGCTGGTCGTGTACGGCATCGGCTCCGGGCTGACCGCGCTGGCCCCGACCGTCGCGGTGCTCGCGCTCGGCTGGTCGGTGATCGAGGGTCTGGGCGCGGCGCTGGTGCTGCCCGCGCTGGCGGCCCTGGTGGCCGGGTCCTACCAGGGGCGGGAGCGGGCGATCGCGTACGGCGTGGTCGGCGGTCTGGCGGGCGCGGGCATCGCCGTCGGGCCGCTGCTCGGCGGCTGGGTCACCACCTACCTGACCTGGCGGCTGGTGTTCGCGGGCGAGGTGGTGCTGGTCGTCGCGATCCTGGCGGTGATGCGCTGGGTGCCGGCGCAGCCCCCGCCGAAGGTGCGACCCGCGCTGGACGTGCTCGGTGCCGCGCTGTCCGCCGCCGGTCTCGCCCTGATGGTGCTGGCCGTCCTGCAGAGCGGCACCTGGGGCTGGGTGCAGCCCCGCAACCCGCCGTTCACCGTGCTCGGCTTCGCGCCGACGCTGTTCGCCATCGGGCTGGGCGTCGTACTGCTGTACCTCTTCTCCGTCCACGAACGGCACCGCGAACGGCGGGGCGGAACGCCGCTGGTCTCGCTGGACCTGTTCGGCAACCAGCCGCTGCGCGCCGGGCTGGTGACGCTGTTCAACCAGAACACCGTGCTGCTGGGCCTGTTCTTCGTCATCCCGCTCTACCTCCAGGTCGTGCAGGGCCTGGACGCCTTCCAGACCGGCCTGCGGCTGCTGCCGGTGTCCGTGGCGATGCTCGCCACCTCGATGTGCGGCTCGCTGCTGCTGCGGTTCGCCTCCTCCCGGACGATCGTCCGGACCGGCCTGCTGGTGCTGCTCGCCGCCACGCTGTGGCTGATCGCGGCGATCGGGCCGCAGCTGAAGGGCGCCTCGTTCGCGGGTGCGATGGCGCTGCTCGGCGTCGGCATGGGCATGCTCGCCTCGCAGCTGGGCAACACCGTGCAGTCCAGCGTGCGGACGGAGGAACGCAGCGAGGCCGGCGGCCTGCAGTACACCGCGCAGAACCTCGGCTCCTCGCTGGGCACGGCGCTGATCGGCGCACTCCTGATCGGCGCCCTCGCCGCCTCCGTCACCACCCGGATCGAGAGCGACCCACGGGTGAGCGAGGCCGTCGCCCAGGAGACCGGGACGCACGTGGAGGCGGGGGTGTCCTTCGTTCCCGCCGACCAGGTCGCGGCCGACCTGGCGGCCCGGACCGACATCCCGCCGCAGGAGGCCGAGGCGATCGTCGGCCACTACCAGGACGCGCAGATCCAGGGCCTCAAGTCCGCCGTCCTCGCCTGCGCGATCATCACCGGCGGCGCGCTGCTGTTCACCCGCCACCTCCCCACCACCCGCGCGGCACCCCGGCCGCCGGGCTGACGCCGTTCGCGGCGCTCAGCGCCTTTCGCGGCGCCCAGAGCCTTCGCGGCGCCCAGAGCCTTCGCGGCGTTCGGTGCCGCCCGCAGCGGTCAGCGCCGTCCGCAGCGTTCAGCGCCGCCTGCGGCGGGCGAAGCGCCAGGCGCCCTGCTGGGCGAGCAGGGTGAGCACCCCGGCGAGGACGATCCCCGACAGGTTGAGGGCGAGCTGCACCGCGGAGCCCCAGCCCTGCGCGTACTCGCCGTACGCCACGGCCACCGCGGCGTTGGCCGCGGCCGGCACGGTGGTGACCGAGATCGCCACCCCGACCAGCGCGGACGCCTTGGCCGAGGTCAGCGACAGCAGGCCCGCGACACCGGCCAGGAAAGCGACCACGAAGGACATCGCGTCCGGCTGCCAGATGAACGAGGTATTGGGGCGGGCCGCCGCGAACTTGGCGTCACTGAACAGGCCGAGCGCGTCCATCGCCAGCGCGAACCCCACCGTGAGGACCATCGCCACGGTGAACCCGACCAGCAGCGCCAGCAGCGAGCGGGCCGCCGGGCGGGCCCGGCGCTGCACCATCGCGACGCACAGCCCGGCGAGCGGGCCGAACTCCGGGCCCACGGCCATCGCACCGACCACCAGGATCGCGCTGTCCAGGACGGCGCCGCAGGCGGCCAGCATGGTGGCGACGGTCAGCAGGGCGAGGAAGACCCAGCTGAGAGTGGACTCCTCGTGGACGATCCCGGACACCTCCTCCCACACCAGCGCGTCCACGCCCTCGCCCGGGGCCCGCTCCTCCGCCTCCTCGGCGGCCCGCGAGATGGTCAGCCCCGACTCGTCCGCGGTGATGGCCCCGTGCTCGGCCAGGCCCAACGCGCGCAGCTCGCCGAGCAGCTCGGAAGCCGCCTCGCGGGCCACGTCGCACAGCACCAGGTCGCCGGCCGGGCGGACCGCCCCGCCGGGCAGCACCGCGACATGGGCGACGCCGACGCAGGCGTCGAGCCGGTCGAGCACCTGCCCGCGCAGGTCGGTGGGAACGATGAGTCGCAGCTGAAGCAAGGAGTCCTCCGGACGGTCGCCTGTCCGCCAAACCCTAGGCCCTGCCCCCGGGCCCGCTTCACCCGGCGTAGCGGGCCGCCAGGGTGCGTGCCGTGGCGGCGAGGCGGGCGCGGAGTTCGGGCGGTTCCAGGACCTCGATCCCGGTGCCCAGACGGAGGAACTCGCCGTGTGCGTGGTCGACCGACTCGATCGGCACCCGGGCGTGCGTCCACGCGCCCTCCGGGGGCACGCCGAGGCGGCGGGCGCCCTCGGGAGTGAGGCGGACCAGGGCGTGGCCGGTGTGCAGGCGGGCGCGGAAATCGGCCAGGTGGGAGGCCCAGTACGCGGGCAGGGAGAAGTCCGGCGGGAGGGTGAACTCCTCGTCGAGGCAGGTGAGTTCGAGGATCTGGTCGACCCGGTAGGTGCGGATCCCGGACGGCCCGCCCGCCACCAGGTACCAGCGGCCGGCCTTCAGTACCAGGCCGTACGGTTCGACTCGCCGCGAGATCTCCTCGGGGGCGCGCCAGCGGCGGTAGCGCAGCAGTACCGCCTGCCGTGCCCACACCGCGCCGGCCACCGCCGCCAGGTGCGGGGTGCGGTCCGCGTCGCCGTACCAGCCGGGGGCGTCGAGCAGGAAACGCTCCTGGATCCGGTCCGCGTGCGCGCGCAGCTCCGCCGGGAGCGCGGCCCGCAGCTTCAGCCGGGCGGTGGTGAGCGCCTCGCCCAGGCCGAGCTCGGCGGCGGTGCCCGGCAGCGCGGCGAGGAACGCGGCCTGCGCCTCGTCGGCCGTCAGCCCGGTCAGCCTGGTCCGGTAGCCGTCCACCAGGCGGTAGCCGCCCGCGTGCCCGGCCTCGCCGTACAGCGGGACGCCCGCCGCGGCCAGCGCCTCGACGTCCCGGTAGACCGTCCGGACGGAGACCTCGAGTTCGTCGGCCAGCTGACGGGCCGTCAACCGACCCCGGTTCTGGAGCAGCAGCAGGAGGGTGACCAGTCGGCTCGCACGCATGATCGCCAGTGTCCCGGACTTCACTGACAGTGGATGTCAGGGGAGCGGCCGTAGCGTGCGCCGCATGAACGACTTCGACTTCCTGCACGGCACCTGGCAGGTCGCCAACCGCCGTCTCACCACCCCGCTGGCCGAGCCGCCCGGCGGCACCTGGGCGGAGTTCCCCGGCCACGCGGTGGTCCGGCCACTGTTCGGCGGCGCCGGGAACATCGACGAGATCGACTTCCCCACCCTCGGACGGCAGGGCGTGACGCTGCGCCTGTACGACCACCGGGCGCGGCAGTGGACGATCCACTGGTCCGACAGCCGCACCGGCCGGCTCGACCCGCCGGTGGTCGGCGGGTTCACCGGCGACCGCGGCGACTTCTACGGCGACGACCAGTACGAGGGCCGCCCGATCCGCGTGCACTTCACCTGGCACCGCCTCGGACCCGACACCGCCCGCTGGGAACAGGCCTTCTCCACCGACGGCGGCCGCAGCTGGGAACTCAACTGGACCATGGACCTCACCCGCACCGGGGCAGCCGCCGCATGAACATCGTCGAACTTCGCCAGTACACCCTGCACCCCGGCGCCCGGGACACCCTGATCGACCTGTTCGAGCGCGAGTTCGTCGCCGGCCAGCAGGACGCGGGCATCACGCTCGGCGGCCGCTTCCGTGACCTGGACGACCCCGACCGCTTCGTCTGGATCCGCGCCTTCCCCGACATGGCACACCGCCGGCGCGCCCTGGAGGCGTTCTACGGCGGCCAGGTGTGGCGGGCGCACCGCGAGGAGGCCAACGCCACGATGGCCGACAGCGACGACGTCCTGCTGCTGCGCGGCCCCGGCTTCCGCCCCGACCCGGGCACGAAGGAGGTGGAGGTGACGATCTGCCGGCCGCCGTCCGCCACCGCGTTCGACACGTACGCCGACCGGCACCTGCACCCGTGCCACGCCCTGCACCGCACCGAACACGCCGTCAACGACTACCCGCAACTCCCCGTCCGCACCGGCCTCGACGTCCGCGTCTGGTTCGGCCCGGCCGCCCCGCCGCCGTGGCCGCCGCTCCAGCGCCTGCGGCTGGCGCCCGTGACGGCCTGACGGTTCACCGGCGCTGCACCGTGCACCCCAGCAGCGTGGCGTTCTCGCACACCACCGCCGCCTCCCCGACCTCGACGCACGAGCCCTCGGCGTCGAGCCCGGCGCCGTACCTGCGCCCCGAATTGGCCCTGCTGTTCAAGGCGTTGTGTGACTCCGGGGCGATCCGCGCGACCCGGAGGAGCACGGGGAACCGGGGAGTCGCGGCGGCCCGGCCGGGCCCCGGGCCGTCAGCCGAGGCGGTGGAAGGTCGCCGGGACGGGCAGTGAGGCCCAGCGGGGGAGGGGCCACAGGAGGACGCGGGCGCGGCCGACGACGTGGTCGGTGGGGACGAAGCCGCCGCCGGGGTTGTGGAGCTGCTGGTAGCGGGAGTCGGCGGAGTCGTTGCGGTGGTCGCCCATCACCCACAGGTGGCCCGCCGGGACGGTGACGGTGCCCACCGGGTAGTCGTCGCAGGGCGTCGCGCCGGGGTAGAGGTACGGCTCGTCGAGCGCGGTGCCGTTCACCGTCAGGGGCCGGCCGGCGCGGCAGTCCACGGTGTCGCCGCCGACCGCGACGACCCGCTTGATCAGGTCCTTCTCGTCGGCGGAGGGCGCCAGCCCGACCCAGCTCAGCGCGGAGCGGACGCCACCGAGGACACCCCCCGTGTCGGTGGCGCCGGTGAGCCAGCCGCCCGGGTCGCGGAACACCACGACCTCCCCGCGCCGCGGGGTGTCCCCGAGCCAGGGGCTGAACTTGTCGACCGCGACCCGGTCGCCCTTCTGCAGGGTGCCCATCATCGAGCCGGACGGGATGACGAAGACCTGGAACACGAAGGTCTTCAGCACGAACGCCAGCACCAGCGCCACCGCCGCAGGCACCACCAGCCCGCGCAGCACCGAACGCCGGCCGGTGGGCCGCTTCCGCTTCGACGAGGTGATCGCCCGCAGGCGGGCGGAGGTGCTGGCGAGCAGCGCGGCACGGTACGACAACGGACGACCCTTCCCCCGGAGGCCGGACCGCCCTTGCGGCTCCGCCCGGGCGCCATCGTAGGGACACGGCCCGTCGGGGGAACGTAAAACGCCTGTCACCGCAAGCCGATACCGTGCCCCAACTCCCGTGACACGAAAGGCAGGAGAGCATCACCCGTGACGACCGAAACGGACCTCGGCGGATGGGACGCCACGCTGGCCGAGGCCTTCGCGACACTCCTCGGCGAAGGAGCGGCGGCAGGCCCCGCCGCCCGGTACGGGGCGTACTACGCCTCGGAGACCCTCGACGAGTTCCTGTTCCCCAACTCCTGGGCCACCCCCGACGCCCTGTCGGCGGCGCGGCCGAGCCACCTGCCGGACCCGGACGGCCCGCACCCCTTCTCCCCGTGGAACTGGCAGTTCGACCTCGGCGCGTCGCTGTTCCGCTTCGACCCCGACCTGCTGGCCGCGGCGGGAGCGTGGGGCGAGGACGGACACAAGGGCCCCCGGCCGTTCGACGAGGACTTCGTCGCCGACCTGCGCGCCGTCGCCGCCGTGGACGAGACGGACGGAGCGGTGCTGCGCGGCGCCGAACTGGCACCGCTGCTGCGCCGCCACGGGATCGACCTGACCGGCGAGGCGTCCGGAAAGCTGAACCACTGGCTGACCGTCGTGCTGCGCGTCGCCACCGGCGGCACCCTGCACGAGGCGATGCGGGCCGCGACCTTCACCGAGCGCGGCCCCGCGCACCTGATGACCAGGCGCGAGGCACGCACCGACCGCCCCGCCGCCGAGCCCTGGGAGACGCGGCTGGGCGCGGTCGCGCACCCCGGGCTCCGCGACCATCTGCGCCTGCTCTGCCGCTCCGAGGCCGACGCGCGCAGCGAGGGCGGCTTCTGCAGCGGCTCCGGGCACTGGCCGTGGAGCGAGGTGCTGGACGCGGCCGGCTGCTCGCTCGTCATGGGCTGGGGGTTCGGCGAGTCCCAGGCGGGAGTCGCCGTGGTCCGCCTGCCCGGCTGACGACACCCCGAAGCACGGGTGGTGCCGAGGCCGGTCCCCCAACCGGCCGCAGTACCACCCGCGTTCCGCGCCCCCGGGCTAGACGCGCTGCCAGAGGGCCTGGACCACGTCCGGAGTCCAGGTGCTCTGCGAGGTGTGGGCCTGCAGGCAGCGGTAGCCGACGCCGTTGTAGGTGACCACATCACCCACGTTGTAGTTGACGCCCGCGGTCCAACTGGTGCCACCGCCACCGCCGCCGTTCACCACCAGGGTGAAGGTGGTGGCGTGGGTGGCCGAGGCGCCCGAGCCGGTCACGGTGACCGTGTAGGTGCCGGCCGGCGTCGAGGCGGAGGTGGCGAGAGTCATCGTCGAGCTGCCGCCGCTGGAGACGGTGGCGGGGCTGAACGAGACGGCGGTGCCGGACGGCGCGCCGCTCGCGGTGAGCGACAGGCTCTGCGCCGAGCCGGAGGTGGTCGCGGTGGAGACCGTCGCGGTGGCCGAGCCACCCGCCTGGACGGTGCCGGTGGCCGGGTTCACCGAGACGCTGAAGTCGTTGTCCGGCGTGGTGGTGCCGCCCACCGAGGTCTTCCAGATCGCGTACGCCACACCGTCGGCGTTGCGGTTCAGCACCGTCGCGTCGATGTTCGAGGTGGTGTCGCAGGACTGGTGGTAGCAGGAGTCGTACGAACGGCCCGCCGTACCACCCCACTTGGCGGCCTGCGCCGAGGTCTTGGTGGCGTCCGCGCCCGCCGCGTAGCCCGAGGTCGGGATGCCGCCCTGCTGGAACGAGTAGTCGTCGGAACGGCCCTGGCCCTCGACGTTCTCCTCCGGCTGGAGGTTGAGGGAGTCCCAGTACGCCTTCAGCGGGGCCGCGGTGGCCGAGTTGACGTTGTTGATGAAGTAGCCCGCGTTCGGGGAGCCGACCATGTCGAAGTTGTAGTAGCCCTTGATCGCCGAGCGCTGGGCCGAGGACAGCTGCCCCACGTACGACGCCGAACCCTGCATGCCCTGCTCCTCACCGGCCCACCAGGCGAACCGGACGTGCCGGCTCATGGTCGGGTTCTGCTGCGCCAGCACGAGCGCGTTCTCCAGCAGCACCGCCGAACCGGAACCGTTGTCGTTGATGCCCGGGCCGGCCGCGACCGAGTCCAGGTGCGCGCCGAACATGGTGACCTGGTCGGACGGGCCGCCCGGCCAGTCCGCGATCAGGTTGTTGGAGGGGTAGCTGCACGAGGTGCAGGTCTGCTCGGTGACGGTGTAGCCCGCCGCCTGCAGCTTGCCCTTCAGGTACGCCAGCGACTGCGTGTAACCCGCGCTGCCCGCCCGGCGGTTGCCGCCGTTCTGCTGCGCCACGGTGTACAGCTGGCTCAGGTGCGCCTGCACCTTGGCCACGTCGATGTCCGGGGCGGGGCCGCCCGGGTTGCCGCCACCGCCGCTCACGGTCAACTGGTACTGCGCGGTGTGGGTGGCCGGGCCGGAGCCGGTGACGGTCAGCGGGTAGGTTCCCGCCGGGGTGTTCGCGCCCACCGCGATGTTCAGCGTCGCCGAACCGCCGGACTGCACGCTCGACGGGGAGACCGTCGCGGTGGTGCCGGACGGCGCGCCGCTGACGGACAGCGAGACGTTCGCCGCCGGGGCGGTGACCACGGCCGTGGAGACCGTCGCGGTGGTCGAGCCGCCCTGCTGCACGGTGCCCGAGGACGGGCTCAGCGCCAGCGAGTAGTCACTGGTCGGGGTGCCCACGCAGGTCGGGTCGCCGGCCTGGGCCGGCACGCTGACGGCGTCCCAGGCGGCCTTGGTGCGGTTGAACAGGTTGCAGGAGGCGTCCAGGTTCTTGGCGGCCGTCAGGGTCGCGGTGCGGTACTTCCTGTACGTCATGCCGCTGGTCTTCAGCAGCATGCCGCCGTAGAAGACCCGGCCCGCGTCCCGGACGCCGACGCCCGTCACGGACGAGGAGTTGCAGGTCGGGCTGGACGGCTTGCCGCCGCCCGGGTTCGAGCCCTCCGCCAGCAGGTAGAACCAGTGGTTCAGCGGGCCCGCCGCCGCGTGCTCCTCGGTGTTCGGGATGGACGCCGAGTAGCAGTTCGGGTTGCCGGATATCTGCGAGGGGTTGTACATCACCCGGATCGGACCCTGCCCGACCAGGTTGATCATCTCGCCGACCGTGTAGTCCGGGGAGTCGTACGGCGCCGGCTCGTTGGCGTACGCCTCGGTCAGCGCACCCATGATGTCGCCGGTGCCCTCGCCGAGACCGGCCTCGTTGTTCGCGCCGCCCGGCGTGTACTGGTCGAGGCCGTGGCCGAACTCGTGGCCCACCACGTCGATCGCGGCGATCCACTCGTTGGCCTGGCTGTGGCCGATCGAAATGGTCGAGCCGTCCCAGTACGCGTTGACGTCGTTCAGACCGACCTTCACCGGCCAGCTGCCGCCGTTGCCGTTGTGGCCGTTGCGGCCCAGCCAGTCGCGGAGCATGTCCCACTCCTTCTGCGCCGCGAACATCGCGTCGGCGCAGCCGGTCTCCTTCGAGGCGGGATTGCCCGTGCCCCAGGAGTCGGAGGACTTGCTGAACACCGAACCGGTCGAGTAGTCCGAACACTGCAGGCCCGGACGGCTCGGGTCGCGCAGCGAGTACGAACTGCCGGAGCCGGTGGTGGAGATGGTCAGCGGCGACGGGCCGTTCCACTTGCTGTTGACGGTGCCGGCCCGCACGTCGTCGTAGCTGTCGGCGACCTCGCCGGTGACCGCGTCGACGAACACGTGCAGGTGGCTCGGCCGGTTCCCGTCCGAACCCGACAGCACCGACTCCCAGGCCAGGCGCGAGGTACCGTCCTTGACCCGGACCACCAGGCGGGGAGCCTCGGCGGAGTCGACCTTCGCCAGCTTCGCCCGCGCCGCCCGTTCTGCCGCCGCGGCGTCGATCTTCGCCTTCGTCGGCACCCCGACCGGCCCGGACGCCGCGTTCTGCACCGCCCGGACCCGGCCCTGGCCGTCGGCGAGCACCACCGCGTCGCCGCCGACCACCGGCAGACCCTGGTAGGTGCGCTCGTAGGACACCGAGTACAGGCCGCCCAGGAACGGGGTGACGGACCGCCGCTCGTACGACTCGTCAGGCCCCTTGGCCAACGCGTCCAACCCGGCCGACGCGGCCAGATCCGCCGCCGAGACCGCCGCGGCCAGCGGCGTCGGCGCGAGCGGAGCGGGCGCGGGGGCGGCGGACGCCTGGCCGGCGAAACCGCCCAGCATGCCGCCCAGCACGGCCAGGGTGGTGCCGGCGGTCAGCAATCTGCGTTTCATTCAGAGCTCCTATGGTGTGGGGGGTGCCACAGGTGTGGGGGCGCCACAGGTGTGGGGGTGCCCGGAACCCTCACACCCTCGCCATGCCACGGTCAACGGAGCTGACAGGGCGTGCCAAAGGCTGGCAAGTTCCGTCAAATGCCCGGATCTTCAGCGGAGTTGGCAGACAACAGGTACAGACCACGCCATGTACGCGGCCGGGCCGGTTCGGTACCGTCTCGAATACCGCCCCCGCACGGGCGGGCGCAGCGGAACCCTCGGGGAGGTGGCGGCGAATGCTGGGCGCACCCGACCCGGCCGCGACGCCGGACAGCGGCAGTGGCACCGGCGGCGGCATCGGTAGTGGCGGCGGTATCGGAAGTGGCAGTGGCAGTGGCGCCGGCGGCGGAAGTGGCAGTGGGATCGGCGCCGGCGGCGGAAGTGGCAGTGGCGCCGGCAGTGGCGTCGGCGGTGGCAGCTGGCAGGAATTCGGCGCACTCCTGCGCCACTGGCGCCGCCAGGCCGGCTGGACCCAGGCCCAACTCGGCGCCGCCGTCGGCTACGACCACACCGCCGTCAGCCGCCTCGAACACGGCGCCCGCCGCGCCACCCCCCGACTCGTCCGCCGCCTCGACGAACTCCTGTCCGCCGGCGGCGAACTGACCCGCTGCTACGGACGCGCCGAAACCGCCGAGGCCGACCGGCCCGCCCTGCCGGCCCACCTGCTGCGGCCGCCGCTGCCGCCCGGCGAGATCCTTGCCGTGCCCCACGCCTCTCCCGACCACGTCCCCGCCCGGCTGCCGCACCACGACCTGCAGTGCCCGCTGCACGGCGCCGCCGGATGTCAACTCCCGTCCTACGCAGAGGTGTTGGCGCTGCACACGGCGTTCTGCGACAACCCCGCCGCGCCGATCGACACCGACACCGTGCACGCCCTCGCCGCCGTCCTCGGCGCCCAACTCCACAGCGCCGAACGAGCCGTGGGCGAACGCGGACCCGGCGCCGTGATCGAGACCACGCTGCGCGCCGTGGTCGCCCGGCTCGCGGACGCACCCGCCCGGCACCGCCGCGTCCTCGCCCGCCTCGCCGCCGAACACGCCCACGCCGCAGGCAGCCTGCGCCTGCACGGCGGACGCCCCGCCACCGCGATGGCCTGCTTCGACCGCGCCGTCGGCTGGGCCCAACTCGCCGGCGACCCCGCCACCCAGGTCGCCGCCCTCAGCGACATGGCCGTGCTCGGCCTGCTCGATGACGACCCGTTCTCCTCCCGCGACTACGCCCGCGAGATCCGCCGCGCAGCGCCCGGCCACCACTGGTCCGGCGCGCTCTCCCAGATCGGCGAGGCCCGCGCCACCGCCCTGGCCGGCGACGCCCCCGCCACCGTCCACCACCTCGGCCGGGCCCGCCTCCACCTCGACCAGCCCGAGGACACCTCCTTCCTGGTCCCCTGGCTCACCCCGGCCGCCCTGCGGATGCGGATCGAAGCCGGGTCCGCCGCCGCCCTGCGCGACCTCGCCGCCGCGAACGGCGACCCCCGCCTCGCCCGCCGCGCCCTCGCCGCCGCCCACACCGCACTCGACCTGCTCGGCACCGGCGAACTCCCCGCCGCCCGCGCCATGCTGACCGCCCGCCTCGCCGACTGCCACCTCTGCCAGGACGACCCCCACGCCGCCGTCGCCACCCTCACCCCCCTCCTCGACACCCCGCCCGCCGCCCTCCCCGCCCTGGTCCGCCACGAACTGCGCGGCCTGCGCACCCGCCTCACCGCCGGAGCCCCCCGCTGGGGCCGCACCGCCACCGAGACCGCGGCCCGGCTGGCCGCCGCGATCTGACAACTCGGTCCGTGCCGGCTGGTACGGCGCGGCGAGGCGGGCTCCTGCAGGGCAGTTGGGCCGGTGGGAGGCCGGTGTAGTAGCCGCGTCCGGTCGCCCGGTCGGGGTCGTCGATGATGTCGATGCCCGGTGTTCCGGCCAGCTCGGTACGTGTGCGGGCCAGGACCGGAGCGGCGGACTCGTCGAGGCAGGTGAGGCGGATCTCCGTCCGGCGCGCTCCCGCACGTGTCATCGCCCGGACGGCGAAACGCAGGTGCTCGACCAGGTGCTGCTGCTCGAAGGCCCGGCCGCCGGTGTCCCGGCCGGCGGTCACCAGGGCGAACAGCTGGAAGTGGGCGAGCATGCCGGGCGCGTCGAAGTGCTGGGCACGCACGACTCGTTGGCCGGCGGCCAGCCGGACCGGCACGGCCGAGCGGGGATCGGCGGCCAGGGCCTGGGACCTCCGCCGGGCCGCCTCCAGGGCCAGGGCATTGGTCGGGTCGGCTGCGACCTCGCTGCCTCGAACGGTGGCGACGACCTTGCGCGGGTCCACGGTCGCGACCGCCGTATGCGTTGCCAGCGGGACGAGCGGAGCCAAGGTGACCAACTGGAAGTCGTCCGGCAGCGCCGAGAGCAGGAGGTCTTCGGCCCGCCGCAGTTGCGTGAATCCGGTCGAGGCCGGGGTCACGAAACGGTCGGTGCGACAACGCCGCATCACCTCGGTCGGGGTGAGCCGCTCGGCCCGGCGCCGGAAGACTTCCAGAAGCAGCGTGGTCAGATCCGCACCGGTCAGCCCCTCGGTCAGCAGGTCCAGCAGTTCCGGTCCGCCCGCCTTGGCCAGAACTCGGCGCAACGCCGGATCGGGCGAGTCCTCATCGCTCGTCATGGCGGGCCAGTATCGTTCCACCGGTGGCGGAGAGGCCATTTTCCGCGCATCCCCGCAACGGCGCCGCCACTCGGCCGGGTGGAGATCGAGGCACATGACGCCCCCTCCGGGCGGGGATTATGATCGCCTGATCCACCGATCCCGAGGGGGCAGCCATGGGCGCAGCAGACGATCGCGAGCCGGAAATCTCGGACGCGGACCTGCTCGACGTCGCCGACAATCCGTCGCAGGCCGCGGAGTTGCACCGGGCGCTGCGGACGCTCGCCAAGACGGACGGCGTCGGGCCGGAGCTCCAGCAGATGGCCCGGGAAGTGCTGAGCGGGCGGATCGGGATGCGGGACGTGGTCGAGTCCGACCGGTACCTCTCGGCGATCGGGGCGCGGCTCGGTGAGATGCGCGCCGCGGCGGAGAACATGTCGCCCGAGGAACGCGCGGCGTCCGAGAAGCGGGCGCAGAAGCTGCGCGAGCAGTCCGAGGCCGAGTACGGGCCGGACGAGCCCGACGACGAGTGGGACCGCCCGCGCGACGAACGGCGCTGATGCCTCGTCAGCTGCCCCGCCGAGCTTCGTAGTAGGCGATCGTCCGGGCGATGCGCAGGGACTCGTCCGAGGGGGCGGTGGCCCGGGTCTTGCGGCGTGCCACGGCGGCCCCCTTCTCTGACTCGGTTGTCCCAGCGGGCGCCGACGGCGTCGCGGGCGTTGTGGCCGCGCTTCGGGCCGTCGCCCTCGCCGCGGAACTTGGCGAGGTGGCCGGCCGCGCGCTCGCCCGGTTCGTCTGGGCCTGCGCGAAGCCGGGGTGCAGGACCATCATCCCGGCGCGGTTGCCGCCGGGGATCATCTGGCCTTCGCGCTTGACCGCGGCGTCGAGCTGGGCGGCGCGGGCGAGCATGGCCGCGGCGATGTCGATCGCCACCATGTCGCCCGGTTCGAGGTCGAGTTCGGTCTCGTACAGCTCGATGAGCGCGGCGCGGACGGCTTGTGGTAGCTCCAACTCGGCCTCGAGGCCGAGTTGCGGCGCATGCGTATGGCCCTCGCCGCGCGACTCCGCACAGGGGCGGACCTCGCCGTTGTCTCGCGGACCTACGGCTGCGAGGTCAAGTGGCTGGGCGATCAGCTGGTCAAGTCGACACTGCCGCTCGACCCCGATGGTTCGCGCTCGCTCGACCCTCCTTCGTCGTGGGAAGGGATCTCGCTCCCGGCCCGCACCGCGAGGCCAGCATGAACTGGGCCAGGCAGAGCACCCCGAGCAGCAGCCGGCGGCGCGGGTGCGCGGGTGCGTGGTGGCCGGGGCGTGGGTGGACGGTGGGTGGTGCGCGGTGCCGTGTACGGAGGACCCCAGTAACTCGAACGTTGGTGTACGGGTTGATGGGTGCCGGCAAACCCCGAACTTGAACAGTGCTGTTCGAGTTCGAGGTTCGGGCGCAACAAGCGGGCGGGTCAGGCGAGTTGGGTCAGCGCCCGGGCGGCATCCGCGAAGTACTGCTCGTCAGCGGTCTCGTGAAGGCCCAGCAGTACGCCCTGGGTGAGCCCGACGAACAGCGCCCGCAGCGCGGTGACCAGGCATTGCGCCCGATCTGCCGTCACTGTGCCGCCGGCGGAGGCGCGTCCGGCGAACAGCTCCACCAGCTGCGCCTCCTGGGCCCGGACCGACTCGGCCAGCCGGGTGCGCAGGTCCGCGTCGTGCACCGCCATGTCCAGCAGCGTCACCTGGAGGGACAGCGCGGCCATCGCGTCCGGGCGGTCGCAGCTGCGGCGGTAGTGGCGGGCGAAGGCCTCGACCGCCGCCGACAGGTCGAGTTCGGGTGGCAGGGCCTGTTCGAGCTCGGCGTAGTGCGGGCCCAGATGGTCCGCGACCACGGCCACCACCAGGCCGTTCTTGCTGCCGAACAGCGAGTACACCGCCCCGGTGGTCACCCCGGCCAGCTCGGCGATCTCGTCCAGCTTCGCCCGGTAGCCGTCCCGGGAGACCAGCTGGAGGGCGGCGTCCAGCAGCGCCCGGCGGTTGCGTTCCTTGGCCTCGGCCCTCGTCATTCGCATAGGCTGATTATTGCCGTAATCCCGTTACGGGAAAACAGTCAGGGGAGGGGAACTCGCATGGCGAGGAACAGGACGGCGGGGTTCGTGGCCGACGGCGCCTTCAAGGTGCTGCTGGCGGCGGTGTTCGGACTCGGCGCGGTGCTGGTCGGCCGTCAACTCGGCGTCGCGTCATGGCTGATGATCGCCTGCGCGGTGGCCCTGCTGATCTGCGGCGAGGCCGAGATCAGGCTCGTGCGGCGGCGGCCGGCCCGCACGTACACCCGGCTGATGATCGGCTACGACGCCGGGTGGGTGCTGACCGCCGCCCTCGGGCTGCTGCTGGCGCACGGTGGCAGCAGCGCGGGCGGCGAGGTGTGGATCGGCTACCAGGCGCTCGCGCCGCTGGTGTTCGCGGCGGTGCTGAGCCGCGCCAAGGAGAGTTGAGGCATCGGCCACCGGCATGGCGCTCTCCCCGCGCCTGTCGCCCACCGCCACCCGGGGCGGCGTGCTCGCCGTTTCCTGCGCGGGCGTGCTCGCCCCGATCGGCACCGGTCTGTGACGTGACGGGCTCGTCAGCCTTGCGGCAGGTGCTCCGCCACCAGGGGCGGCGTGCTCGCCGTTTCCTGCGCGGGCGTGCTCGCCCCGATCGGCACCGGGCTGTGACGTGACGGGCTCGTCAGCGCTGCGGCAGGTGCTCCGCCACCAGGACGGCGAACTCGTCGGGGGAGACGATCCGGATGCCCAGCTCCTCCGCCTTCGCCCGCTTCGAGCCGGCCTTCTCGCCCGCCACCAGCAGTGTGGTGCGCTTGGAGACCGAGGAGGACGCCTTGCCGCCGGCCCGCTCGATCAGCTCGTTCATCTCGTTGCGCGACAGCTCCGCCAGCGGGCCCGTCATACTGCCGGTGACCACCACCGCCTGGCCCGCCAGCACCCCGGCCCCGGTGGGCTCGTCGGCGGCCGCCGGGGCCTGCGGCTCGGTGACGGCGGTGCCCACGCCCTCGGCGGCCAGCCGGTCCAACAGGCCGGACAGCTCGGCGAGTTCGGTCACCAGCAGGCGGGCCTTCTCCGGGCCGATGCCGTCCACCGCCGCCAGGGTGTCCGCGTCCGCCGCGCGGATCGCCGCCATCGAACCGAAATGCGCGGCGATCCGGCGCGACATGCTCCGGCCGGTGCCGCGGATGCCGAGCGCGCAGAACACCCGGTGCAGCGGCTGGCTGCGGGCCGTCCCGATCGCCGCCAGCAGATTGTCCGTGGATGTCTCGCCCATCCGCTCCAGCGCCAGCAACTGCTCCCGCGTCAGCGTGAACACGTCCGCCAGATCCGCCACCAGACCCGCCTCCACCAGCTGCACCGCGCGGGTCGAACCGAGACCCTCGATGTCCAACTGGTCCCGGCCCGCCGCATAGATGATCGACGCCACCGCCTGGCAGTCGCGGCCCCGGCTGCACCGCCAGCGCTGCTCACTCGCATCGATCGCCTCCCCGCAGCGCGGGCACGCCTGCGGGAAGACGATCGGCCGCTCCGCGCCGGTGCGCTGCTCCACCAGCGGCGCCTCCACCCGCGGAATGACATCCCCCGCGCGGTGCACGAACACCCGGTCGCCCAGCATCAGGCCGCGCCGCTCGATGTCGGCCGGGTTGTGCAGCGTCGCGTACGTCACCGTCACGCCGTCGATCACCACCGGCTCCAGCACGGCCCGCGGCGCGATGATGCCGGTACGGCCCACGTTCCACTCCACGCCCAGCAGCGTGGTCACCTTGTGCTCGGCGGCCAGTTTGCGGGCCACCGCCCAGCGCGGCGCACGCGAACCGTTGCCCGCCTCGCGCTGGTCCGCCGCCTCGTCCGCCTTGATCACCACACCGTCGATGCCGAACGGCAGCGCCGCCCGCAGCTCCGCGATCCGCGCCACCCGCTCCTGCACCTGATCGACCGTCACGCAGCGCACCGGCGCCGCGTCCGTGCTCGCCGCCGTGTTCGCCCCCAGCTCGGCCAGGCGGGTCAGCAGCGCGCTGTGCGCCCACTCCTCCTCGCCGAAACCGACGGCGCCGTACGCGAAGAACGTCAACTCCACCCGGTACGGGCGGTCCTTGGCACGCAGGGTGCCCGCCGCGCCGTTGCGCGGATTGGCGAACGGGGGCGCGCCGTGCGCGGTGCGGACTTCATTGGCCCGGTCGAACTGCTCGCGGGTGAACAGCACTTCGCCGCGCAGCTCGACGTCCACCGGCTCGTTCAGCACGGCCGGCAGGCCCAACACATCGCCCGCCGCGTGGCTGATCTCCTCGCCCGCCAGACCGTCCCCGCGGGTGATCAGCCGGTGCAGCCGGCCCGCCCGGTAGCGGGCCGCGACGGCCAGCCCGTCCAGCTTCGGCTCCACGCACCAGGCTGCCACCGGCCGGCCCAGCCGGCGCTCCAAGGAGGCCGTCCAGTCGGCGAGTTCCTCCGCCGAGAAGACGTTGTCCAAGGACAGCATCGGCACGCTGTGCGGCACATCGCCCTGCACCGCGCCACCGGCCACCTTGCCGGTCGGCGACTGCGGCAGCACCTCCTCCGGGTGTGCCTGCTCGTACTCGGCGATCGCGCGCAGCAGGGCGTCGTACTCGTCGTCGCCCAGGGAAGTGGACCCGTCGCCGTAGTAGGCGGCCGCGGCCTCGACGGCGGCGGCGACGGCATCGGCGTATGCGCCGGCGGAGAGCGGAGCGGTGTCGTTCATGTGGCGATCCTCCCGGGTCGCACTGACATTCGGGCCGGGTGCGGTGCCCGGCCGACACGGCACCGGACTTCCGGAGATCACCCGGCATTCCCCTAAGGTGACGGCCATGACGAACACGGGGAACGACACCACCGACGTCCACATCAGCCTGATCGGCGGCACCCGCCTCGGAGGCGCCGAGATCCACACCCGCACCCTGACCGCCTCCCTGGTCGGCGGTGCCGACATCGACCTCACCGACGTCGACATCCCCGACGGTGCCGAACTCCGCATCACCAAGCTCAGCCTGGTCGGCGGCCTCCGCCTCCGGGTCCGCCCCGACGTCCGGGTCAAGGTCACCGGCATCCGCCTCGGCGGCGTCAGCGACGACGGCCCGACCGTCGCGGGCGGCCCGACGGTCCACGTCGCGGCCTGGGGGCTGGTGGGCGGGGTACGGGTCAGCCGCGACTGAACGCCCGGCCGGCCCGGTGCCCGGACGGTCCAACGGGGCTGTCGGGGGCCGGAATTGGGCCGCCGGGAGGGCCGCCGCCCTCGCTCACACCGCGTGGCTCCGGGATCAAGCCGGTTAAGGCTGTTGGCCCAGCACCACCGACCGCGACAGCAGTTTGTGTGCGCATCATGGGTCTCGGCCGCCAGTTCGGCCGATCCCCCTTCCGTTCCCGAAAGGAACGCCCATGCTCCGCACCTCCCGCTCCCGGGCCCGTCAGGCCGTTCTCGCCGCCGCCTGCGCCGTGCTGCCCCTCGGCGCAGCCCTTGTCGCGCCGGCGGCGGCCAGCGCCGCGCCGGCGGCTGTGTCGGTCTCGTGCTCGGCCGCCGGCCAGGTCCACTTCAACCCGGGCGTGGAGCTGTTCCCGCGTCCGCAGCACGTCTCGTACCAGGGCCAGGACGGCACCTGCGACGACTTCAGCGACTTCGACATCCGCACCGCGAAGCTCACCATGAGCTTCGACGACGTCTCCCTCTCCTGTCTGGCCAGCGGCAGCTCGGGCAGCGGCAAGGGCAGCGGCAAGATCGAATGGACCAACGAGCTCGGCGACACGGCGGAGAGCATCCTCGACGTGCAGATCGACGACTCCACCCTCAACGTCGGGCATGTGTCGGGCCACGTGCGCAGCGGCCAGTTCGAGGGCCACGGCTTCAGCGGCACGGCCGGTGGTGTGAAGGACGCCGACTTCACGGGCGACTTCAGCATCGACTGACCGCGACGAGGCGCGTGGTGGCGCCACCGGTGAGGGCACCTCACCGGTGGCGTCACCACGCCTCTCGTGGTGCGGGTGCCCGTCGAGGCGGGTGCGCACCCACATCGCCGTCGTGGCAACGGGGTTGCCGACCCGTGCCATCCGCGCGGTCGATCCCCGGCAGCGTCGGGCTAGCGGCGCTCGGCCGGGCCGTGGGCGCGGAGTTGGGCCGGGCCGGCGGGCGGGCGGTGCCAGGTGAGGTGGAGGCCGGTGGCGCGCAGGGCGATGCCGAGGGCGTGGCACATGGCGTTTTGGACGGCGGTGGTCGGGTGCGGTGCGGCGAGGCGGGGCGAGGGGTTCCAGCCGAGGTCGGCGAGGCCGGTCGCGGAGCAGTCGCCCAGGGTGATTCCCGCGCCGCCCGGGCGGGTTGCCACCGGGAGGCCCGCCAGGGTCGCGCTGCGGCGGACCGCCGTGACGATCTCCGGCCGGACGCCCGGGTGAACGGGCGGGTGAACGGGCGGCGGTGCGGGTGGCGATGCGGGTGGCGATGCGGGCGGCGCGAGGTCCGTGCCGGGTTCGGGTCGGTCGGCGGAGCCGCGCACCGTGGTCCGCTCCGGGGTGGTGGTGGCGCGTTCCGCGTAGAGGCCGAAGGCGGGGAGCAGTTCGGCGAGCGCGTTCTCGACGGCGTCGGCGACCAGTTGACGGGCCGCTGTCGCAGGATGCCGTCCGCCGCCCGCCGTGGCCGCTTCCTCCAGCCGGGGTGAGGCCAGCCAGCGCAGCACGAGCGCCTCGCCGTCCGGGACCAGATGGACGCCCGGCCCGTGGCCGCCGTGCGCGACCGGCAGGCCCGCCAGCAGCAGGGCCTCCGTCACCCGGTCCGCCAGCGCCGGATCGAGCCCCGCTGTGACATGACGCACAGTCAACTCCCCGCTCTGAGCGGCGAACGTGTCCACTTCGACCCTCCTCCGCGGTGCGGACAGCGCGTGCCGCCCGCGGCGAGGGTACCCATGGACATGTAAAGTCCGACAGCGGCCAGGACGGGTCAGCCTTGTGGCTGGGGGAGTGGCCCGCAGAGCAGGTTACCCGGGTCGGCGGGGTTGTCGCTGATCCAGAACTGGGCCCAGAACAGGGCGAATTCGGAGCGGCCGAGCCGGCCGTCGCCGTCCCGGTCGAGCTGGTCGAAAACGTCGCCGGTGTCGATGGCCCGGCCGTGCCAGGTGTCCACCAGGCGGCGGTGCTCGGCGCGGGAGATCCGGCCGTCGCAATTCTCGTCGACGGCGTCGAAGACCGCGTCGGAGGTGGCGTTGACGTAGTCGAGCATCGCGGGCAGGCGGTCGACCATGGCGAGGATCTCGTCCAGGCCGACTCTGCCGTCGCCGTCGCGGTCGGCCACTGCGGACAGGTGGTCCCACCAGCCGAGCGTCACTTCCTTCACCCGCGCGGCGAGTTCGGGATCCGCGGCCACCCGGGGCAGGCGGTGCCAGCGGTCGGCGAGGTCCTGGAAGTCGTCCTGGTCGAGGTAGCCGTTCCGGTCGGTGTCGAACGCCTGGAACATGGTGGTGAGCTTGTTGCGCTGAAATTCGCTGGCCAAGGGAAACCGCCTCTCTCGGGGGTGCACTGTCGTGATCCTTTTCCCTTCGGCCGGATCCTGCACCGGCGCACCGCGGCGCGGCCCTCGGCCCGCCCCGCTCCGGGGGCGCGCGGACAATGCCGCACGCGGTCACCCGTTCGGGGCGGGCCCGGTACGGCGGGCAGGCCGATGAATGTGGCCGTTATGTGTCCGTTCATTGGAGGTTTATTCCCGTGCCGCACAGTAGGGACATGGCCGCCGGAGAGACCGGCGGACCGCTCCGGGGGGAGAACCCATGGGAACCTACGCCCGCATCGCCGGCGCCTTCGCCGCCGCTGCCGCGCTCACCGTCGCGCTGACCGGCACCGCGTCCGCCGCCACCACCACCGAGGCGACCACCGCCAAGTCGCCCACCGCCGCGCCGGCCCTCGCAACTGCCGCCCGCAGCACGGCTGTCAAGCTGAACAACTGGACCGGCTGCACCCTCACCCGCGAGAACTGGTGGCTCTCGCACGGCATCTGGACCACCCAGCCGCCGATCCACATCTACAACCAGCAGCAGGGCAGCTGGGCGTCCGAGTCGAACGGCTTCGCCACCGGCACCGAGGGCTACGCCCGGTTCTACAGCGAGAACTGCGCCAACCCGGTGCTGAACGGCCGGATCATCCAGGTCCACTGGGACAACCCGTACGTGGGCTCCAACAGCTACGACTCGAACGGCACCGACCTGATGTTCTACGTCCCGCAGCCGGCCGGTGGCGGCGGCAACAACGCCGTCGTCGAGTTCTCCGCCTGGGGGCGCTGACCCTCCGCAAGGGAACGCCAGGGAAGCGGCAAGGGTGCGACCGTCGCGGTGCGGGGTGTGGGTGGGACCTGAGTGGGCAGGTATGGCAGGTCCCTGATCAAGTCCCATGGACGATCACGTCAACTCCGTTGGGGGAACCGCAAGATGAAGCGCAAGTCCTGGGCGCTGCTCACCGCCCTGTCCCTGCCGCTCGCCCTGTCCACCACCGCGGTGGCCGCCGAACCGGTGGCCGCCGCGCCCACCGCCGGCACCGGGTGCGTGTACTCGCCCGCAGTGCCGGCGGACAACTTCAAGGGCATCCCGGTCTTCGACGCGAAGAAGGCGGCCAAGCCGTACAGCGCCACCCTGCGCACCACCCAGGGGGCGATCACCTTCAAGGCGCTGACCGACAAGGCCCCGTGCACCACCTACTCGTTCCGGTTCCTCGCCGAACGCGGCTACTACGACCGCACCCACTGCCACCGCCTCACCACCCAGCGCCTGTACGTGCTGCAGTGCGGCGACCCGACCGGCACCGGCAGTGGCGGGCCGGGCTACTCCTTCCCCGACGAGAACCTCGAAGGAGCGACCTACCCGGCCGGCACCGTCGCGATGGCCAACGCCGGCCCGGACACCAACGGCAGCCAGTTCTTCATCGTCTGGAAGGACACCAAGCTGCGGCCCAACTACACCCCGTTCGGCCGGATCACCGCCGGGCTCGACGTGCTGCAGAAGATCGCGGCCGGCGGCGAGGACGACCAGAATGCCCCGGGCGACGGCTTCCCGAACCTGCCGGTGGACTTCCGCAAGGTCACCATCTCCAGCCACTGAGCGGGCCGGGCGCGGCCCGTCACCAATGCGCGGCGGGCCGTTCCGCGACGGCATTAATTCCCTTTATGCGCACGAGATTGACGAGCCGTCAGTCAAGCCGGGGGCTCCCGACTGTTCCTGCGGCCGCCCGGCCGCGAGGAGTGCGGTGCGCGATGCGGGAATCGCCTGGACCGGTTCCGGCTCCGAGTCGCCCTGCTCGACGCGGCCGGCCTTCCCGCCGCCCCGGTTCGCGGCCGGTCGGATCCGCGCCCTCACCGGCCATCTGCTCGGCCTGCGACGGGAGTTCGTCGCCACGGGCGAACGCTTGCCGACGCTGATCGACTCCGCCAACGGCATGCTGGACGGCGGCCTGATGAGCGCCGGCCTGACGCACTGCCGCGCCGACCCGTGGCTACTGCCACCGTGCCCCGCCTTGGGCTCCGTCCCGACCGAGGAACCGGCCGCCGTCGCGCTCCGCGGCCTTCTTCTGCGTCGGTCTGCACGCCCGCGCGCACCGCGCCGAACTCGAACGGATGGCCACTGCCAGTCACCAGCTCGCCAACCAGTCCTGGTCCCACCCCCTACCTGCCCGACCCGACCCGTGCTCGCCCAACCGGAGCGCACCGAGGAGACGATCGCCAACAGCGTCGGCGAGGCAGCGGTTCACCAAACCCTGAGGGCGGGTGCCGCCACGGGCGAAACAGCAGGCCCCCGCGTCGCAGTCAATGGCACTACCGCCCGGCCGGGTTCGCGGCTCCGGCCGCAGCGCTGCTGCTCGCCGTCCCGGGCTGCGGCCTCAGCAGTCGGCCGGGCGGCCCCGCCGACGTCACCGGAGAACTTCCGCTCGTATTTCGACCGTTGACGGCCCATCGGCGTCGCCGAGCGGGCCCTCGGCGCCTGCAGCTTGCTGTCGGCGCGGCCCGGCCGGGCCGTCCGCGCCGCTGTTCAGCTGGGGGAGCCTTCGAGGATCGCGGTCAGTTCGGCCACCTTCTCGGTCACCGCTGTCAACTTCTCGGCATCCTGTGAGGTGTTGAGGCGGCGAAGCGCCGTTTCGGCCTCCACGCTGTTGCCGTTGTGGTAGATCGCGTCGATGACGGTTGCGGCGGGGGTGCCGCGCCGGTAGACGGTGATGATGTCGTACTGGTCCGAGGGGAGCTCGGCCGGGAGATGGGCGAGGCCCAGGCCGTCGAGTCGTCGGCTGATGGCCGAGCGAACGTGGACGCCCAGACGTCCTTTTTCCTCAAGGTCGCGAAGCAGCCACATGGCGACGCGGGAGACGCCGCCGTTGGCAGTGACGACATGGCGAAGCGTGTCCCACTCCTGCACGATCTCGGCGGCGTTGGTGCCGGTGAGGTCGACGATTTGTCCGGACAAGTGGATTCCCCCCAGATAGCAGCAAGGAAAAATTCTTCCTTAAGATTATCCTTCTGGGTATCGCTCGTCCAGGCGTCGGACTCTCATCTTCCGGAAGCCGTAGGGCGATTGACGCACCACCGCCACCTGCCCGGACCGGCCCGCACCCAACAGCACGTCCCGCACCTCGAAGCGGCCCGCAACACGCCGTCGGCGCCGACCGCGCCTCGCCGCCGTGGGCGCCCGCTCCGGATCGGCAGTCCATCGGGGGTGCGGCAGCGGACATCACCGCTCCCGAACTGCCGCCCGGAGATCCTCTGGGACCGGGCCGGCCTGCTGGCCGACGCCCTCGCCCAACAGCCGCCCGCCACCCAGGAGTTCGACCCCCAATGGATCGAGGACCGGTTCTGGGTCTGGGTGCACTACGGCGCGACGAAGCTCGGCCGCGGCGAACTGTTCGAGACCATCGGCGTCCTCGCCCAGCTGCGCGACATCGTGCTCGGCCCGCTGGCCGCCCGTCGGGCCGGCGCGGACCCGTGCGGCGTGCGCCGCCTGGAGACCGTCGCACCCGAAGAGGCCCGCGCCCTCCGGGCCACGCTGTGCGGCTACGATCGCCACGAAGCCGGCAGGCGATGCTCGCCACCGTCCGCCTCTACCGCCGCTGGTCCGAGCAGGACGGCGAGGCGACCGTCGAACGGCGCCACCGGGCAGAGAAGCTCGCCGTGCAGTACCTCCAGGACGTCATCGACCAGGCCCGCTGACAGCGCGCACCGAACGACAGGAGTGACGATGACGGGCGCGCAACAGAACTGGGACAAGGACGAGCACGTGCGGTTCGCCCGCTACCGCCAGGCGTTCGTCGAGGTGGCCCCGCAGGACGCGGCCGGCCTGATTGCCCGGGTGCTCACCGATCCCGACCCGGCGATGCCCAACAGCGCGGTCGGCGAGTACCTCGACGGGCGGGCCACCGAGCTGCTCACGGACCCCGGCTACCCGGCCTGGTGCGCCGAGATGACCGGGCCGTGGCAGTGGACGACTTCGCCGCCCGGCGCCTGCGCGAGTGGACGCTGCTGCGGGCGGTGACGCTGAACGAATCGTGGGACGCCGAGCAACTGCTCGCGGCGTCCACCTGGTGCCAGCTCCGCGCCGCCGAGACCGCGACGGCCGGCACGGCCCTTGCGGTACTGGCCGAGAGCGGGCGCACCCGGCGCATCCGCGACCTCGCCAAGTCTCGTCTCCCGCACTGACCTTGAGGAACCGCCCCGGCGAGGTGGGCCCCGGCACCCGCCGGTTGTCCGTCGGGGAGGCGCGCAGGTCGAGCGTGGTGAACACCGAGGCGCGGTGCTTCTCCACCTCCCGCTCCGACACCGAGAGCCGCTGCCCGCCCGCCCAGTCGGAGCGGCCCCCGTTCAGCAGCGCCAGCACCTCGTGCTCGCCACCAGCTCCTCGCCGGCGCCGACGGCCGCCGCCACTCGTCCGTTGCTCGATCACTGTGACGCACTGCTTCCGGCCCCCGCCCGGAGGGACCAGTCGGCGTTGTCGAGGTGCAGGACGCGGTCGGCGCGGTCGGCCTGGGACGGGTGGTGGGTGATGGTGAGCAGGGCGCCCGGGCGAGCGCGGAATGCCTGGTCGATGCGGAGTTCGGTGGTGGCGTCGAGATGGCTGGTGGCCTCGTCGAGGATGGTGAGCGGCGCCGGGCTGAGGTAGGCGCGGACCAGCGCGAGGAGTTGACGTTCACCGGGGGAGAGGGTCGCGGCCGAGACCGGGCCGTCGAGCCCGCCGTGGCGGCCGGTCAGGGAGTCGGCGCCGAGCGCGCGCAGGGCATGGCGGAGCCGGGCGGCCGAAAGGGCCGGGCGCGGCCAGCGGAGGTTCTCGGCGAGGGTGCCGGTGAACAGGTACGGCTCCTGCGGCAGCAGCGTTCGCAGGGCGGCGAGCGCGGCGGGGGCCAACTCCTCGGCGGGCAGCCCGGACAGCAGCACGTGTCCGCGGTCGGGGCGGAGCAGCCCGGCGGCGAGCGCGGCCAGAGTGGACTTGCCGGTGCCGGACGGCCCCACGACGGCGAGGCTCTCGCCGTCCCGGAGCGTCAAGTCGAGCTCGCGCAGGACGGGTTGGGCGCCGCGCCCCCACGCGAAGTCGACGCCGCGCAGTTCGAGGGCCGGGCGCGAGCGCTGTCGATCCGGACGCCGATCCGGATGCCGATCCGGACGCCGAGCCGGAAGCGGGGGCGGATCGGCGGCAGGCTCGTCGGCCGTGGCCTCGGCCTTGACGGTGGCCGTGGCGTCGGCCGTGGCGGCGAGGCGTTCGGCGGCGACGGTCATCCGCAGCCAGGACGGCCCGAGGCCCTGCACCAGCAGCCGCAGCGCGGGTTCGAGGGTGCCCAGCAGGTAGGCGATGGCACCCAGCAGCGCGCCCGGGCTCAGGCCGTGACGCAGCAGGGCCGGGGCCGTCAGGATCAGCACGGCGAGCGGGCCGTGCACGCCCAGCGCGACCAACAGGTGCCGGACGGCGGCCAGCCGGGCCAGCGCACGGCCCGCGGCCTCGTTCGCCGCGACGTCCGCCAGCACCCGATCGACCGCGCGCTGCTCCGCCCCGCAGGCGGTCAGGTCACGCAGCGCCGTCACGGTGTGCAGGGCGGACGCGGTGAACTCCTCCTCGGTGCGGAAGAGTTCGCGTTGGCGGCGGGCCATCCGGGGCGTGAGCGCGGCGAAGGCGGCGACCGAGAGCAGCAGGGGCGCGCAGACCGGGACGAGTGCGCCGGGCGCAAGAGCGGCGGTGCCGGCCACGACGGCGGCGAGGGTCAGGGCGAGGTGCGAGACCAGCAGGAGCTGCCCGGCGAGACTGTCGCGCACCGCCTCCACCTGGCGGGTGATCCGGGCGACCGCGACGGCCGCCGCGTCCGGATCGGGCCGGGTGGCGGCCGCCTGCCGGAGCGCGCCGTCGGCCGCCCCGCGCAACAGGCGGTCCCGGGCGGGCTCGACGATCCGGGCGAGCGGGCGGTACGCGTTGCGGGTACCCCAGGCGGAGAGGGCCGCAGCGGCGGCGAACAGCGCCAACCAGGCCCAGCCGGTTGCGGGTTGGCGGGCGAGGAAGCCGCGGTCGACGGCGAGGGCGAGGGCCTTGCCGGACAGCGCGGCGGGCGCGGCGGAGAGGACCGTCCAGGCGGCGAGCCTCCCGAGCTCCGGCAGGCTGCCGGCCAGCGCACCGCGCAGCAGCCCCAGCCCCGGCCCCAGCCGCAGCGCCAGTCTCGGCCCCGGCCCCAGCCCCGGCCCCAGCCCCAGCCTCGGCCCCAGCCTCGGCCCCAGCCTCGGCCCCAGCCTCGGCCCCAGCCCCGGCCGGTGTGGCGGCGTCATGCGGCGGCCCCGAACAGGGCGCGGTAGCCGGGGGAGGACCACAGCTCGCCGTGCGCGGCGAGCTTGCGGACCCGGCCCCGATCGAGCCAGGCGACCAGGTCGGCCTCGGCGGCGAGCGCGGCGCTGCGGGTCGCACACAAGCGCGTGCGGTCGGCGGCGTGGGTGCGGAGAGCGGCGAGGACGAGGGACTCGGCGGACGCGTCGAGACTGGCGGTGGCGTGGTCGAGGACGAGCAGGCGGGCGTCCCGGCACAGCGCCCGGGCCAGGCCGACCCGCTGGCGTTCGCCGCCGGACAGCGGCGCCTGCGCCGGCGGTGTGCGGTAGCCGGAGGGCAGGCGGCGCAGGAACGCGTCCGCCCCGACGGCGCGCGCGGCGGCCGCCAACTCCCGTTCAGGCACGTCCTGTTGGCCAAGCGTCAGGGCGTCGGCCAGCGTCGCGCCGTACAGCACCGGATCGGCGAACGCGACGGCCACGGCCGCCCGCAGCTGCGGTGGGCGGACGGTGGCGAGGTCGGCGCCGTCGAGCCGCACCGTGCCCCGCTCGGGGCGGAGCAGGCCTGCGGCCAGAGCGGCGAGCGCGGAGGTCGCGGCGTCGTCCGCACCGACCACCGCGACCCAGGAACCGGCGGGGACGGTCAGGTCCAGGTGGTTCAGCAGCAGGCCGGAGCCGGACCGGATCGCCACCTGCTGGAACTCCAACTGGCCCTTTCCCCACGGTAGTTGTGAGTTTCCGGTGATCGGCGCCGGCACCCGGAGTTCGGCCAGGCGGACGGCTGCGGCCCGGGCCCGGGCCAGGTCCAGCAGGCTCTGGGCCGCGCCGAAACCGCCCAGCCCGACCGTGGTGTAGGCCATCGCGGCGGCCAGGCCCCCGGGGGTCAGCCGTCCGGCGGCGAGATCCGCGCCTGCGGCGGCCAGCACGGCGACCTGCGTCGCGGGTGCCAACAGGCCGACCTTCCACGCGGTTTCGCGCTGACTGCGCCACAGCGCGTGGCCATGCCGCGACAGATCGGGCAACGGAAGCAGCACCCGGGCGAGTTCGACGGACCGGGCGCCGGCGGCGGCGATCGAGGCACTGCCGCGCACCGCCTCCACCAGCCGGGAGGCGATCTCGGACTGCGCGGCCAGGTAGGCCTCGCCATGACCGGCGGTGCGCCGCACCTGACGGCGAACCAGCAGCCAGCCGACCGGCGCGGCAAGCAGGAACGCCACGGCCGGACCCGGGGACAGCAGGAACAGGCCGATCAACGCGCCTGCGGCGGTGAGCAGTTGGGCGACCGTGTGCACCACGGCCGCACCGGCCAGCGCGGCCTGCGGGGCACTGCCCGTCAGTCGAGCCGTCAGATCACCCGCCGTCGGACCGCCGACCGTACCGGTCCCGATCGCACCTGGCCCGACCGTACCGGCCCCGACCGTACCGGGCCCGACCGTACCGGCCCCGACCGTACCTGGCCCGGCCGCACCCACCCGCCGGATCGCTTCCGACCGCAGCGCGGCACCCGTCGCCGCCGCCCCACCGGGCGCGGTGCACTGAGCGGTCGCCTCGGCAGCCGCAGCCACAACGATCAAAACCAGCAGGGGAGTTGAGGCCTCCAAGCCCGCGCCCGCCAAGGTCCGGTCGATCGCCCGGGCGAGGGCCCGGGGCAACAGCAGGCTGCAAGCGGTGCCGGCGGCGACGGACAGGGCGAGCGCGACGGTCCACCACCGCTTCAGCGCCAGCACGGACCGCAACACGGGGACGGGGGCGGGCAGGTCGGCGGGCACAGGGCCTCCCGGAGTGCCGTTCGCGGAGTCGACAGGGCAATGCGGAGCCGGCCGTGCGCGGGACGCGCGCACGGCCGGCCGGGGTGATCAGAGGCAGAGCAGCGTGCTCACGGTGCTGTTGGTGCAGTTGATGGCGCTCAGGGAGCTGAGCACCGAGCGGTACTCGGTGGTCTCCTCGGGGGTCTCCAGCGCCTGCAGGTCGAGGATCGCCATGACGGTCTCCTTTACTGGACTCGGATGGTGCTGCGGTTTCTCCGGCGGTCGCCGGAACTCGTGGGGCGGCATGACCCGGCCGCGACGGGGGCGCGAGGCGCCGGGGGCGGCTCAGCTGCCGGCCGGCCAGAACGGCATCGGCGGGCTGCCGTCGTACACCGAGGCCAGCGCCGTCAGCACGCCGGCGGTGCCGGTGGCCAGGTCCATCGACAGACGCAGCAACTGCTCGCCGGGAAAGGCCGGTTGACCCTGCCGGGGCAGCACGTGCCAGGCCAGCCGACGCACGTGACGGTCGATCAGCTCGTCCTCGGACGCGGGGCCCCCGGGGTCCAGGGCGAGCAGCGCGATCAGCCCGGCCCGGCCGTTGAACAGGCCCGGCTGCACGATGAACTCCGGTTCGGCGGCGGCCCGGATCCGCGCCACCTGCTCGGCCAGCGCCGGGTCGGGACGGTGCCGCAGCAGGGCGTGCGCGACGGCCGCGATGCCCGCACTGCCGGACTCCAGGTACGGCAGCACCCGGCTGCCGTCGTCCACCTGCAAGGTGCCGTCCTCGGCGGTGACACAGCGGGCGAGGTCCTGGTCGAGGGCGGCCCGGGCGAGGTCCAGCAGTACCGGGTTGGCGCACTCCTCGAACAGCCGGACCAGCAGCAACGCGGTGCCGCTCGCGCCGTGCAGCAGGCCCGGCCGGGCCGTGGACGGTGCGGGCCCGCCCAGCCGGAGGGCGGCCACGGCCCGGTCCGCGCACTCGGCGGCCGAGGCGAGCAAGGTGCGGTCGCAGGTGACGCGGGCGAAGTGCAGCCGGGCCAGACCGATGCCCGCCAGCCCCGCCGACAGATCGGGCCCGACGCCGAGCGCGTCGTCCTTGTCGACGCGGCGCAGCAGGTCGAGGGCGCTCTCGCGGTGGCCGAGACGGTCCAGCACCCAGGCGGTGCCGTGCGCGCCGACGAACAGACCGGGCCGGCACGGCTGCCGCTCCACCGCGTCGAGCAACCACCGCACATGCCGCGGATCGACGCCCGCACCCACCGCGTGCAACGCCCACAACACGCCCGCCGCACCGTACGACAGGCCCAGGCCGTCGTGGGTGAACTGCGCGGGATCGCCCGGGAACAGCCGGTCGGCGCGCTCGGGTGTGGCACTCCCGGCGATCGCCGCCACCAGTCCGTCCCGCAGCCGTGGCCAGCCCTCCCGGCCGTCCCCGAACAGGCCCTCCACGGCGGCCAGTTGAGCGCCCGCCTCCGCTGGCGGCTCGGGCAGGTACCCGGCCGGCAGCTCGAACCGCTTGCGGGCGGAACGAGCCAGCGCCGCACCCTTCGCCGGATGCAGGGCGGTCAGCGGCAACAGCGGCAGGAACGCCCACAGCCGCAGCGCCCGCAGCGCATGCTCGTCCACCGCGAACCCGGTCAGCCCGGCCGGCGCCGCGAACCCGGCCGCCCCCAGCGCGGGCCGCACGAACTCCTCCACGGGCGAGGCGAGTTCGAAGTCGACGAAGACCACCGACCCGTCCTCGCGGACGATCAGATTGCGCGGATGGAGATCCCCGAACACGATGCCCCGGCCGTGGATGGCCCGCAGCGCCCGCTCCACCGCGTCCAGCACCGCCGTCGCCTCCTCGCGGTACGCGGCCACCGCCGCCTCGTCCGCCTCCGGATGCACCAGCGGATAACGACGGCCGAACCAGTGGTGCAACCCCTCGCCCGCCACGTACTCCTGCACCAGGAAACGGTGCTCCCACGCGGTCAGATCTCCCAGCACGGCCGGCACCGCATCCAGACCCGCCAGCGCCTCCAAGGTCCGCTGCTCACGCACCAGCCGCCGCACCGCGTCCTCACCGCGCTGATCGAGGCCCGCATACGGCCGGCCCTCCTTCAGCACGACCTGCTCACCACCGCCGGCCGGCCGCGCCAGATAGATCCCGCCACCGTTGGAGAAGTGCAGCGCCCGCTCCACCGTGAACGGGAACTCGTCGACACTGCTGCGCCCCGCACCCGCCACCGTCCCGGCCAGCACCGCCGGTACCGGCGCCCACTTCGGCAGGTCGAACGCCGCCCGCCGCACATCCGGGCGCAGCACGCCGGACGGCTCGCGCAGCGCCAGCACCAACTCGCCCTCCTCGTTGCGGCACCACTGCTCGGTGAACGCCCCGTAGCGCAGATACAGCGGACCCTTCCGCCAGCGCAGATCGCTCAGGATGTACGGGCCGGGCGCCCCCGCCAGGGCATCGTCCAGGCCGGTGAGACATCGCTCCAACTGCGCCTCGTCGGCCGGATACAGCGTCATGAACTTCCCACTGGAGCCGCGCGAGGCGTACTTGGCGTTCTGCGTCTGCACCAGCGCCGGACTGCGCAGGAACTTGAACGCCACCCCGTGCTCGAAACAGTGCGCCCGCACCACGTCCAGGATCCACGGCGCGTTGTCCAGACAGGCCGACACGTGGATCTTCCACCCCTGCTCCGGCAACGGCACGGCGGCCGGCTGATAACCCACCCACACCTCGCGCAGGCTGCGCACCCAGCCGTCCGGCGCGGCTTCGGTGGCTGCCGGGAACTCGTCGCGGGCCGCCCACTGGACCGGGGAGTCGTAGAAGACCGGATCGGCGTAGGAGTACGCCTCGTAGCGCATGTCCATCGGATCGCTCCATGGCGCGTCGCAGGTAAGGGGAGTGTCCGTGCGTCGGACGGCGCGGAGCCGGTGCAGCACGGCAACGGGGGACGTCCGGCCGGTGGGGATGTCCGACCGGCCGATCGCCACCGAGAGTCTGCAAGGGCCGGCGCGGCGTCGAAAGAGCTTCGAAAATGGTTGGCCGGATTCCGCGGGGCGCACGCAACGGGCCCGGCCGCCACCCCGCAACCCTCCCTTTACCTGCGCTTTTCCCGGCCGGCCGCCGCCCCGTTCGCAGGCCCGCGCCGCTCCGTGGTGGCGTCCCGCCAGCGGCGATACCCGGGGGCGGCCCGTCCCGCCGCCCCGCCGTCGCGCGCGCCGGTGCGCCCGCGCCCCGGTCGCACCTCGGCACAACGTCGGAGCGCACGCGCCCACGGGACGGGCCCCGATCCGCCACCCGCTGTCCGGTACCCGACCGGCGCGCCACCGGCACGGAGGGCGTGCTCGCACCTCCACGCGCGCCCACCACCCCGGCCCCCACACCCACCCACGCGCCCCCCGGCGCGCACACGCCATCGCGCGCCCCACCTCGGCCAACACACCCCGCCCGAGCCGCGGTTGGCCAGCTGCCGGACTTCCGCCCGGGCAGCACCCCCGGCACGGCAACGCACGTCCCACCCCCGCCGTCCCTGCCGAACCGCTCGCCACCCGCCGACGTCCCGCTGTCTCACGGACCCACGGCACTGCGGTGTCCCGGCCGAGGGCGCCGGCATTGACGGCCCACGCCGGTGAGCACCAGCCCGACCCCCCGGCGTGCCGCAGGCCCGGTCGCGGGTGCCCCGTCCGGCGCCCGCCGGCACGAGCGCCCGCCCGCCGGCACAACGCACCCGACAGCACGACGCGGGCGCCACCTCCCCGGTGTCGCCCGCGTCCCGACTTCCTGACGGACTCTCAGCCCTGCGCCGCCCCGGCGAGGTCGATGCCGAGGGCGCCCGTCGCGGTGGCCACGCACACGCGGCCCCCGTCGGTGATCACCAGTCCGACCACCGGGGCACCCAGAGGCAGGTCGTGCGTGACCCGCTCGGCGCCCGCCAGCACCACGCGGACCAGACCGTCCGCCCAACCGGCCGCGCACATCAGGCCGTTCGGCGTGGTGGCGACGGCGACCGCGGTGACCGGGACGTCCCGGGCCGGCAGCGGCGGGGAGAGCGGCCCGCGACCCGGCATCCAGGCCTGCACCCGGCCGTCGGCGCCGCCGGTGATCAGCAGGTGGTGCCCGCCGTGGTGGGCGAGGTCGACCGCCGTCACCACCCCGTCGTGGAGCGGATCGTCGCTGCGCACCGCCTCCGTCCCGTCCCGGTCCTCCAGCAGGTGCACCCGGCCTGCTGCGTCACCGGCCGCCACCGCCCGCTGCTCCCCGCCGCGCGCCGCAATCGCGGTGGCCCCGTCGTCCATCGAGGCCAGCAACCGCCGCATCCCATCGGCAAACGGGCCGGACGCCTCCAGCGGACGGATCTCCTCGACGGCGCCGCTGCGCCGCAGCGCATAGGTGGTGCCGTCGTGGCCGGTGGCCAGCGCGACCGCGGAACGGTCCGTCAGCCGGAGCGGGGACCCGCCGGAGGGACGGCCGGTGGCCGCATCGACCACCCCGATGTCCCAGCCGACGGCGACCGCCAACTGCCCCTCCTGCGAAGGCCCGTTGTGCCGGGCGATCAGGTGCACCGGGTCGGCACGCCGCGCGAACGCCCAGCGGGCCCGCCAGCCCTGCCCGGCGAGTTGCGCGAACCGGCCCGACAGCTCGCCATCAAGACTCGCCGCCCAGCAGTGCAGCGCGGACGCCCGTTCCTGCGGGTCCCCGGTGGCGGTGACCCGCGGCCCGGCCAGCCACCACGCCCGCTGCACGGGCGTGCGTTCGGCCTCCAGGGAATCGCCCTTCGCCACCCGCAGGGCGACTCCGTGCTCCAGCGCGAGGCCGACCGCCAGCGGGTCGGCGTGCACCAGGACGGCCGGATCGGCCAGCAGGTCGTCGACCGGCGCCGATGTCCGGACGGCGTGGCGCAGCACCAGGTCGAGGCGGTCGGCGTCCTTCGGGCCGGGCTGCTCCGGCAGAATGTTCTGCCGGATCGACAGATGGTCGAGGCCCGACCGGGCAAGGCGCTCGGCGAAGGCGTCCGGCCAGACCCGGTAGCGCCCGGCGTCATCGGCCGGCAGCAGCAGATCGACCGCCTGCTCCACCGCGAACGGGCCGAGGCTGCCGGGCAGTTCACCCCACAGCTCCTCGTCGAGACCGCCCCGGACCGAGGCCAGCGCCGTCACCGGAGCCCGGACGAGCTCGGGCAGCGACTCCCACCAGGTCTCGGCGAGCGTCTCGGCCCGCCGCGCGGGCGAGGCTCCCGCGTCGAGCAGCACGCCGTCGCCGGTGCGTGCGGCCAGCAGCGCCAACGCGGGCGACGGGTAGACCTCCGCCGGGAGCGGGCGTCCCGCCAGGGACGTCGCCCACCGGGTGAAGGACTCCAGGTCGGTCCACTGCGGCTGATCCAGGTCGAGCACGGCGGCCGGCACGTCCAGCGCCGCCGCCGCAGGCGTCCCGGAGGCGCACTCCACCACGATCCGCAGCCACGGCACCCGCAGCAACGGCCGCAGCACCTCGGCCGCGATCCGCCGCGCGGCATCCGGCAGCAGCGCGGAACCCGCCCGGTCGAGGTCGGTCACCACCAGGACGCGCGGCACACCGTCGATCAACGCCGCGACCAGTTCCTCCGGCGTGCCGGCCGGCACACCCAGCAGCCCGGCGAGCCGCCACACGAACAGGTCCACGGTCAACTCGGCGGCGGACAACGACACTTCCACCCGCCGACCGGCGTGCGCATGGTCCGGCGGGCACGCGGCGACCAGCCAACGCAACAGGTGACTGCGCCCACTGCCACTCGACCCGGCGACCCGGCACAGCCGCGGCGCGTGAGGATCCTCCAGCCAGCCCAGCAGCGCCCGCCCGGCCGGGCGACGCCCGGCGTGCAGCGGCGGCAGCGGCGCCGCACCGTCCGCGACGGGCTGCTCCGGCACCGGCGCGCCGTACCGCGGGTTCGGCCAGAACCGCAACGGGAAACCGTCGGCGCCCACCTGCCAGGCCCCCTCCACGACTCCCACCGGCACCCGCCCGTCCGGGTCGTGGCCCTCGTCGGCCTTGAACAGCCAGCCGCCGTGCCGCACGGCCTCCGCGCACTGCTCCCGCGACATCCGCGGATCCGGCCGGTACCCCGGCGGCCGCGCCGGTGCGGGCCCCTCCACGACCGCCTCGCCCGGCCCGTCCGGGACGATCAGCTCGCTGGTCCAGTCGCCACCCATACAGTCCTCCCCGTTGCGCCCCGTTCGCCCCCGAACACACCGGGGGACACCCTAGCGCGCGGCAGTGCCCGCCGGACCGTGATCCGCCGCAGCCGCCCCGCTCGACCTTCCGGGAGGAGGATCCCGCGCTCAACTGTGATGGGGAAGTGGGCAAGTGAGGGAAAGTCAGAGAAGGGAGAACCGAATGGACCGGTGCGATCGTCCGTCCACGCATGAATGACAACACGGTAGTAGGACGACGAGGTCTGCTGAGGACGGCTGTCGCGGGGGCAGCCCTCCTCCCGATGGCCGGCGTCGGCGTCGGCGCGGGCTCCGCAGTGGCGGCCGCGGCCGAGACGGACGAGCCGGCACCGGCCGGTGGCGGTGGCGAGACCGTCTACCGGTGGCTCGGCAACAGCGGATGGCGGATCGAGGGCAACGGGAAGACCGTCCTGTTCGACCCGTACATCACCCGGTACCCGACGAAGGGCTTCGACCCGAAGACGGAACTGTCCGTCGCCCCCGACCTGATCGACCAGCACATCGGCACACCGGACCTGGTACTGGTCAGCCACTCCCACTGGGACCACTTCAACGACGTCCCGTACATCGCCAAGCAGCACGGCGTGCGCGTGGTCGGAACGGCCACCACCTGCTTCCTGCTCCGCGCGATGGGGGTGAAGCCGGAGCAACTGATCGTGGTGAAGGGCGGCGAGCACCTCGACTTCGGCAAGTTCACCGTCCAGGTGGTGTCCAGCCTGCACAGCCGCAACGCCAAGCACCAGTACTGGGTGCCCGGCACCCTCACCGGCCCGACCGACACCGTCCCGGAGACGATCGGCGACCTCCCGGAGGGCGACACCCTCGCCTTCCAGATCCGTCTCGGTGACGGCCCGTCAACTCTGCTGACCGGCGCCGCCGACTTCTCGGAACAGCACTACGCCGGACTGAAGCCGGACATCGCCATGCTGTCCGTGGAGAGTACCGCCCACAGCGTCCACCGCTACGTCCCGCGGCTCCTCAAGACCCTCGACTATCCCCGCACAGTGATCCCCGTCCACTGGGACGACTTCGAAACCCCGCTCACCGGCCCGGCCGTCCACGACACCACGATGGACCTGGACGGCTTCATCGACCAGACCCGCACACTCTCCCCGCAGACCCGCCTGATCCGCCCCGAACACCTGACCCCGATCCGCCTGCGCGCCTGACCCGCCCCACCCCCGCCGTGCCCGCCGGAGCCCCGGCCGGCACGGCGGGCCCCCTCGCCAACTATGGTGTGCGGACGCCACAGTGGCACCGCGGCGCCACACACCACCAGGGGGACCCATGACCGAGGTCGCGCACCACACCCGGGCCGCCATCCCGGCCACCATCACCACCGAGCGGCTGATCCTGCGCCCGTTCACCGCCGCCGACGCCGACGACCGCTACGCCTACCAGCGCCTGCCCGAGGTCGTCCGCTACCTCTACCGCCCGGCGCACACCCGCGAGGGCAACGAGACGTCCATCGCCACCCGCGGCGTCCACGCCGGCTGGAGCGCCGACGGCGACGGCCTCCTGTGGGCCGTCTGCCGGGCCGACCAGCCGGGCATCCTCGGCGAGGTCGTCGTCACCCTCACCAACGCCCGTGCCCGTCAGGCCGAGATCGGCTGGGTCTTCAACCCGCAGTACGCGGGCCAGGGCTACGCCACCGAAGCAGCCCGCGCTCTCGCCTCAACGGCCTTCGAAACCCTGGGAGTTCACCGCCTCTTCGCCCGGCTCGACGCCCTGAACACCCCCTCCGTCCGGGTCTGTGAACGCCTCGGCATGCGCCGTGAGGCCCACCTGGTCGAGGCCGACCTCGACGGCGACCGCTGGGGCAGCGAATACGTCTACGCCATCCTCGCCCGCGAGTGGAGCGCCTGACCCGCCACCCCTGACCGCCCGGCCGCCCCTCCGGCCGCCACCGCGTGAGGCGGTCGGGCGACCGATTCATGACGGATTCGCCTAGCCCCGCCGCTGCGTAACGTCGCCGGTGTCAGCCCGACCCCCGACTCCATGGGAGCGCCACGATGCCCGCCTACGCCCTGGCCCAGGTCCACTCCGTCGAGGTCTGCCCCGACACCGTCGCCTACCTGCGGCGCATCGACGCCACCCTCGACGCGTTCGGCGGACGCTTCCTCGTCCACCGCGGCAAGTTCGAGACGATGGAGGGCAGTTGGGGCCGACAGGGCCTGATCATGATCGAGTTCCCCGACTACCGGCAGGCCCACGCCTGGTACCACTCACCCGCCTACCAGGACATCCTGCACCTGCGCACCCGCCACATGACAGCCGACGTGATCATCGCCGAGGGCGTCCCCACCGACTACCGGGCCGAGCACCGCTTCGACGAACACTGAGCCACGGCGCCCTGACGGAGTGCCAGCCCTGGCCCTACCGCGGCGAGCCGGGCGACTACCTCCTCAAAGGCCACCTGACCGGCCCCGTCGAGCACCCCACCACGCAGGAGCAGTACCTGAAGCTGCGTGGCCTGGGCCGCGCCGAACTCGCCGCCGGAGGTGACCAGTGAGTCCGGCCGACCCGCACAACCCGAACGAGGCTGCCCGCCTGACCCAGGAGTTGCTGGACCAGGGCTACACCAAGCGCCAGGTCGCCAAGATGCTCGGCCGCGACGCCAGCCTGGTCAGCCAGTTCTTCACCAAGGGCAAGGGCGCGAGCATGGTCAACGCGCTGCGCCAGGTGGTCCGCGCGGTGCGCGGCGGCGAACGCGACCCCGACACACTGGCCGGGATCGCGGAGGCGAACACGAGCCGCCGCCGCACCAGGACCGGGCAGAAAGCCCGGGTGCGTGGTAAGGACACCGTGGGCACTCCTGGCGAGTCGATGTCAGGGCGCGCCGGACGCCAGGCCATCCGTTCGGGCGCATCCCACCTCGCGCCTGTGGTGCACGCCACCGGCCGCGCCGGCGGCCGCCTGGCCTTCACCGTGAGGATGAAGGCCGACCAGTACGTGTACTCGGCCGGGTCGGCGCAGGACTCCGGCGGTGTGCGGCGTGGGTTCTTCCCGCGTACGGACGGCACCGAGGAGCGCACCTACGGCTCCGCGAGCACCGGGGGCTTCGATGCCGCCGAGTGGTCCCAGCGGGTCGCCGACCACCACGGTGACGTCACCGAGGCGATGCGGGCCTGGCTGGTGGAGACCGGCCGCGCCGTCGAGGACGCAGACATCCGGTATCTGGAGGTCCGTGGCTGGATCTCCGGGTAGCCGGCGGGCAGCGTCCCGCTGAGCGGTGGATCGGCCTCGCCGCCGCCGCCAAGCAGTCGGAAGCAACGGCCATCACCGAGAGCACCAGCCGCAAGCAATGCGAAACGCTGCTCGGCCACATTGACGACCTCACACAGGGCATCGAGGAACTGGCACCTCTCCTGACCCACCACCACGTGGCGAAGCACTTGGCGGACCTCGCCGCAGGCACTTCGGGCGACAACCAGTACCGCATGCACCTGGAAGCCTACGTACTGGCGGCCCGGCTGGAGGAGGTGGCGAAGGCGGCCAACACCCGCCTGGAACGCATGTCCTCCGGCCGCTACGTGCTGTCCCACACCGACGCGCGCACCAGCGGCCGCGGCCGCTCCGGCCTCGGCCTGGAGATCCTCGACCAGTGGACCGGCCAGACCCGCGACACCACCACCCTCTCCGGCGGCGAATCCTTCTTCGCCTCCCTGGCCCTGGCCCTCGGCCTCGCCGACGTGGTCGCCCAGGAAGCCGGCGGCAGCCAGCTCGACACCCTGTTCATCGACGAGGGCTTCGGCAGCCTCGACGACGAGACACTGGAGGAGGTCCTCGAAGTACTCGACGAACTGCGCTCCCACAGTCGCACGGTCGGGGTCGTCAGCCACGTCGCCGACCTGCGACGGCGCATCCCCACCCAGATGCAGGTCCGCAAATGCCAAGACGGCTCGACCGTGAAGGCCATGGCCACCGCCCCGGCCTACTGACGTTTACAAGCCGAACCCCGACACGATCCCCCGCCATCAGGACCACCAAGACCCCTCAAGCTCCTTGGCGGGGCGCGGCAGGAGCCTGTCTCACCGAGCGAGAAAGGCCTCGCCTCAATCTGTAGTGAAACAAGCCCACCACCCTGAGCAGGAGCGGAAAGAGAGACAACGCTGTGGAGACCGCTACCGTGGCCAGCGTCGAAACTCCCGTCCCGGCGCAGCCGTCCGGCACCACCGCCGTGGCGAATCCGTTGCCGTTGCACTGGTTCCAGAAGGACGCGGTGGCGGCTGCGGTGCGCGAGGTGAAGGACGGCGGCCGCGCCACCGTCGTGGCCGCGACCGGCTCCGGCAAGACCCTCATCGCCGCCGGCTGCGCACGGCGCCTGGCCGCCCGGGGGCCGGGTGCTGGTGCTGGTGCCGACGGTCGAGCTGCTGGAGCAGACCGCTGAGGCCTGGTCGCTGCGGGGCGGGCGCCGCGGGCTGGCGGTGGCGGCGTGTTCGCGGGAGGAGGCACTGGAGAGCGCGGAGGCCGGCGGCCGCGTCCACGCCCAGGTCACCACACAGGCCCCGCGGATCGCCGACCTGGTCGCCAAGGAGAAGGCCGGCGAGCCGGTCACCGTGTACGCCACCTACGCGAGCCTGGAGCGGATCGTCCAGGCCCACCGCGACTTCGGCCTCCCGACCTGGGACCTGGTCGTCATCGACGAAGCCCACCGCACCGCCGGCCCGGAAGGCAAGGCGTGGGCGGCGATCCACGCCGACGCCCAAGTCCCCGCCCGCAGGCGCCTGTACTTCACCGCCACCCCGCGGATCGCGGACGACCGGCGTGCGAAGGACGGCCTGGCCGACCTCGCCGACACCGACGGCGCCGAGAGGTTGCCCGCCCTCTGCTCCATGGACTCGGAGGAGATCTACGGCAAGGTCTGTTTCACCTGGACCCTCGGACAGGGCATCGAGCACGGCTACCTCGCCGACTACCGCGTGCTCGTACCGGTGGTGACGGACGAGGACCTGCGCGAACTCCTCAACCTCCCCGCCGTCGCCGACCTGCGCTCCCAGCGCACCAACGAGGAACTGCTGCGCCTGGCCCTGCAGATCGCGGTGCTGCGCGCGGTCGCCGACCTCGGGCTGCGCCGCGTGATCACCTTCCACTCCCGGGTCACGGCGGCGCGCGAGTTCGCCGGCAGCCTGCTGGACGCCTCCCAGCTGCTGGAGGACGCGGAGCGCCCGGAGCGGATCTGGGCGAAGGCGGTCGCCGGCACCGACCACCTCAAGGACCGCCGCGCCGCGTTCGCCGAGTTCAAGGCCCACACCGGTGAGGACGGCGAGGAGTGCGGCATCCTCTGCAACAGCCGTCTCCTGACGGAAGGCATCGACGTCGCCGCCGTGGACGCCATCTGCTTCGCCGACCCGAAGTCGTCGGTCATCGACATCGTCCAGGCCGTCGGCCGGGCGCTGCGCCAGTCCTACCGGCAGGGCAAGGTGTCCTGGGTCATCATCCCGGTCTACCTGCCCACCCCCGAGGTCGGCGACGACACGGCGGCCGCGGACCCGGCCGAGGTCCACGACGCCGGGGAGGCCGTGAAGGCCGAGGCCGACGCCGAGATCGAAGCCAGCTCGTTCCGCACCATCTGGCGGGTGCTGCGGGCGCTGGCGGCCCACGACGCCCGGGTGGTCGGCCGGATCACCGAACTGCGGGCCGGCCGCTCGCAGGGCACCGCACACACCACCGCGGCCAAGCCCGCCGAGGGCGAGGCGGCCGAGGACGGGGAAGGCGAGCAGCAGCCGGCCCCGGTGGAGTCGCCGATCGAGTGGCTCAAGATCAACGCCCGCCAGCACGCCGCCCGGATCCTGCAGACCGTCAAGCTGCGCGCGTTCAACCAGCGCGCGGTCGAGTGGCAGCGCATGCACGCCGTCGCGGCGGTCTTCCACCTCCAGCACGGCCACCTCGACCCCACCGACAAGACCAAGCACGCCGAGCTGATCTCCTGGCTCACCCGCCAGCGCCACCTGGGCGGCCAGCACCTGCTCGACGCCGCCCGCGTCAGCGAGCTGGACGCGCTCGGCATGATCCGGTCGAAGAACGCCAACGCCTGGGAACGCGGGGCCGCCTACGCCGCCGCGTTCCACCACCAGCACGGCCACCTGGCGATCCCGGCGACCGCGAAGCTGGACGACTACGCCGTGGGCGCGTGGATGCGCCGCCAGCGCAAGGCCGCGGGCCTCACCAAGGACCAGGTCGCCAAGCTCGACGGCCTGGACGAGCTGTGGCGCCTGGAGCCGGACTGGAACCGCTCCTACCACCGCCTGCTCGCCTACCTCGCCGGCGGCGGCACCCTCGACGGCCCCGCCAACCGCACCGGCCTCGGCGACGACCCCGCCTTCCGGCCCGGCACCTGGCTGCGCAAGCAGGCGGGGGCCCGCACCGACGGCAAGCTGACCGACCACCAGACCGCGCTCCTGGACGCGCTCACCCGGCACGCCGAGACCGTCACCGGCTGACCCGCCCCGCAAGACCCCGCCGTCCCGGCCCACACCGGGCCGGGACGGCTGGTCGTACCCCGCCGAGGGCGCCTCGGCGGCCGACCGCCCGCCTTCGACAAGGAGATCCACCGCGACCGCAACGTGGTTGAACGATGCTTCGCCCGCCTCAAGCAGTTCCGCGCGATCGCCACCCGTTCGACAAACTCGCCGACCGCTACCGCGCCGGAGTCGTCCTGGCCTCCCTGATCCTCTGGCTCCGCGAACCGACCAGATGATCATTTGTCAGACAGGCCTTAGCGGAGGCGGCATCACCGAGCAACGAGTCCATCGTGTCGACCGGATTCACGAACTTCGCGGGCTTGGAGAGCAGGGCGGACAGAGGTGAGTGCGCGCCGGGGTGTGGACGAGCGATTTCGTCGGGACGGAATCCCGGATCCACGAGCGCAGTCCTGGTTCCAGGTGGTGGGGAACACCCTCGTAGACAGCTTGCTCCATGGGAAGTCCGGCCTCGCGGGCGGAGAGTGGCTGCCACGGTGTCCTTGTCATCCCCAGACCGCAGTGCCGAACAGGGCGTGAGCGTCAGAAAATTTCCACGGCCCGCAGCATGCGGTAGCGGTGGGGGCAGCCGGCGCCAGGGCTGCCCCTTCCCCGCCTCACCCGCCGACTACAGCTCCGCCCACCCGCAGGGCCTTCGGTCCTCCTCGGCGAGGGGGTGCCAGATCGGGGAGACGGGCCCGTCTGGAGGAGGTCTTCGAGGCGGGCGGCGCCTGGCAGGGACGGCGGCGAGCATCTTGGCGAGGACGGGCTGCTCCTCGGCAGCCAGGCGCAGGTCCGCCACCGCAGCCGCACTCGTCATCTGGCTTCGCTCACGATCGCCAGGACACTGCCTTGTCTAGGACGGTGTTTTCTGGCCCCGGGGTGACGGGGTGAGTTCCAGACCTCGTAGCAACACCAGATGTGTGAGGTGTTGCAATGACCAGGGGACGTCGGGGAGGGCGGATTCCAGCGACGGTCGCAACACCTGGTCACTCGACTGTTGCGATGAGCCTACTGAACCGCTGGGTGGGTGTCTCCCAGCCGAGGGTCTTGCGAGGCCGGTCGTTGAGCTCTGCCTCGACGGCGGCGAGGTCGGCTGCGGTGTGGACGGAGAGGTCGGTGCCCTTCGGGAAGTACTGGCGGAGCAGGCCGTTGGTGTTCTCGTTCGAGGGCCGCTGCCAGGGGCTGCCTGGATCGCAGAAGAAGACCGGGATGTTCGTCGCGCGGGTGAACTCGTCGTGGCGGCCCATCTCGCTGCCCTGATCCCAGGTCAGCGACCGAGCGAGCGAGGCGGGCAGGGTGATGAACGTGCGGACCAAGGCGTCCCGGACGTGTTCCGATCCACGGCCGGCGGGACGGTGGACGAGCTTGACGTAGCGGGTGGTGCGGTCGACCAGCGTGCCGATGGCGGACCGGTTGTCCTTCCCGACGATCAAGTCGCCCTCCCAGTGACCTGGGACGAGTCGTTCGGCGGCTTCGGCGGGCCGTTCGCCGATGGGCAGCCCGGCGGCCATGAACCGGGTGGTCCGCTGGTCGGGCCGGCGCCGCTTGCGGCGGTACTTGCGCCCGGTCCGCAGCTGGCCGGGAGGACGCTCCAGGCCGCCGCGGTGCGGCAGGTAGATCGCCTGGTAGATGGTCTCCGGGGACAGGTGCCGATCCGGCTGGGCCGGGAAGGCGGTCCGCAGGGCGCGGCTGATCTGCTCCGGGCTCCAACGCTTGCCCAGGTGCAGCTGGACGAATTCCTGCAGCTCCGGGTCGCGCCGGATCTTTCCTTCCTTGGACCGGGCCCTGCGGGCCACCGCCCGGCGCTGGGCGTGGAAGGGCTGGTAGGCGCCGTTGGCGGGATTGCTGTTGCGGTGCAGTTCACGGCTGATCGTTGAGGGGCTCCGGCCGAGCCGGCGCGCGATCTCGCGCAGGGAGTGCCCCGCGCGGAGCAGGTCGGCTATCTGCACGCGCTCGTCCTCGGACAGGAACCGGTCGGAGACCTGGCCATCCTTCTCCTCCGTGATCGGCGCGTAGGTGTAGTCCTGCCCGGTCCTGGTCGTCACCGTCCGTCCGTACCGCCACCGGGTGCCGGTCCTGCGATTGATCCCGACCTCCCGGCACGCGGCCGAGTTGCTCATCCCTTGCGCCATGAGCCGAAGGTAGCGATCACGCTTGTCCGCGAGAGCAGCAGGCCCGGGCTTTCCAACTCCCCGACGTCCCCTGGTCATTGCAACACCTCACACATCTGGTGTTGCTACGAGGTCTGGAACTCACCCCGTTCTGGTGGGGCCAAAACTCACCGGCGCAGACACTGCCTAGTGCCTCGACCTCCCATTGGACGGGCCGGGCGGGGTCGAGGTGGTACTGGCGGGCCAGCGCGGGTCGCCGGCCTTTCCCTCGACCGGATGTTCTTCCTTTCGGCGCCCTGCGGGGGAAGGCAGTTCAGCCGGCGCGCGCAGTCCACTTCGGTGGCGTCCACAACCGGGCCTTGGCGCTGCCGACCTGGATCAGCGTTCCGGTGTGTCGATCCTGACGCGCCGGGCGGAATCCGTCGATCGCGAACACCTGCTGTCCGCTGGTGATGTCGACGGCCTGCAGGCCGGTCTCGTCGGCGATCAGCAGGTGCTCTCCGTCGGTGAAGAAGCCGAATTCGCCGACCGGCCAGGGGAACGTCGCGGCCGCCTTGATCCATCGGACGTCCGGCGCGCGCGGTTCGATCGAGGTGGGGTCGAGGACGTGGACGGTACCGCGGCCGGCGTCGTCCCGGTCATACACCGCGATCCGCCCGTCGTCGATCCACACCACCGGCCAGTTCCACTCCGAGACCTCGGGACACACCGCATGGCTGGGCCCGTCCTCGCACTCATGCGGGTTGTCGTGCAGCCAGGCGGTCAGGCTCCACACCGCCGGCATCCCCCGCGGTTGCCACACCCAGCCGCCGTCGTGGACACGAGTCCCGTCAGGACTCGGCGACAGCGCGCCGTGGAAGTAATCGTGGGCGTACTCCGCATCGTCCTCATCCCTGTCCGGGCTGTCCCGTGCCGTAAGCACCTTGCCGGACGCGAGATCGGTGATATCCAACCGGTTCCAGTCGGGAACTGCCACGTCCACCGTGATCGCCGCCATACTGATCCCCCCGGTGCGCCCGTGTGACCCCCCGCGGCACCGTGAACAGCAGTGATACGGCACCGTATTGGCAAAGTCGGTGAGCGCCGCGAGGCCGGTCACGGCGGTGAGGTCGGCACGGATCTGGTCCATGCCGGGCTCATTCTCGCGCAGGTCCGCCCCGGTGCCGTCCAGCGAGAAGCCTGCTTCCGGTCGTCATGACCGGACCGACCTCACCGAGTACGGCCCCCGACAGACCCAGAAGCTCCGAACCGCTCGGCGAATATCCGGCCGGGCACGGCAAAGGCCCGGTTTCCACCCGCAGTGGAACCGGGCTCCCGCGCTTCCCCGCCGAGGCTGTGTGCCCAATCAGCGGAACGACTTCAACAAGACCGGCACTCCATCAACCCCGGAGAGACTCCCACCAGTCACTGCTGGGTGACCGCCCCAGCCGTTTCGTCTCTGGGTTCGCAGATGGTTTCGTCTCTGGTTTCGAACGATCTCGGCCGTTACCCCCGCCCGATTCCCTTACGGCCGTCGCGCCATCGGACCCGGGGACCGCACCACTGCGAGCGCCCAGCGCCTCTGCCCCACAACGCGGGAAGGCCGCCACCCGCAGGTGACGGCCTCCCAGTGCTTTCTCAGGGCCCAAGAAGCCCACCGTCAGGCAACTGGCCACCCGGACCGGGGACGGCCCGCTACGCCCACTCCACACCGTGCTCGGCGAGCTGCGCGAGCCGGCCGGGCGTCAGCTTCGCCCGCCGAGCCTGCTGATTGTCGAGCCAGATGCCCAGTGGGAAGTGCGACACCACCACCTGCTCCTCACCCCGGGGCCGGCCTCCACGGTCTCCAGCGGTTCCTTGTGCAGGCGGGGCACCCGGGGATGCCGTTCCCGCTCGACAAAGGCCGCCAGCGCCGCCAGACCCTGGACGAACCGGTCTGCCCACGACACCTTCGACTTGGCCACAGTGGCGGCCTTCGCGGCCACCAGCCCGGCGTCGGCCTCGATCCCGATCGCGATGAGGAAGTCCCGCCGGTCCGCGTCCAGGCCCGGCCGGCCGACGCGCTGCGCCCGCACCCACCGGCCGAGCTGCTCGCCCTCGTACACCTGTGTCCAGCGGCAGCACGGTCCAGTCGACCAGGCCGTCGGACTCGAGCCCCTGCCGCGCCCCGTGGCACTGCGAGGGTCTCGCGGGTGCGCAGAGTGGTGCGTACGACGACCGGCCGCGCCGACGTCGAGCAGCGCTTGGCGCAGCAGGCGTATGGGCGATGCCGGCTCCTCGCCGGCTCGCGTGGGGTGTTGCGACATACGAGGCTTCTCATCACAACCTCGCTGCCTCGAAGTGATCGGATCGGGGTATCTGCTGTGGTTTGTCATGATTTACCGTCAAGTGTCATGTCGCACTTCTGCGTTGTCGCGTGAGAGTGCGGCGCTTCGTTGTGAGGAGAGGTGAACCCGCGGATGAGTGCTCGTACGCGTGGACAGGGCGATCTGCCGTGGTACCGGATCAGCCGTCAGCGGCCCGCGGCCGTGTTCAACAGGGCCCTGGCCGGTGGGACGATCCCGGCTGGTGCCGGCGGCGCGTCCGACCTGGTCGGCTCGGGTGGACGGCGTGGAGAGCGCGGTGTGGGGGTGGTGTCGGTGGGGGGCGCGCTGCTGTCCGGTATGGCGCTGCTGGCGGCCGCGGCTCCACCGGTGGCCGCCGCGCCGGTGGAGGCCGTGCCGGTGCGGGCGCAGGAGGCTGATCCGTCGCAGACCTTCACCTTCACCGGCGCTTCGCAGACCCTGACGGTTCCGGCGGCGGCGGTGGTGACGATCACCGCGGACGGCGCCGGCGGCGCCGACAACGCCGGCACCCCTTGTTCCGTCACGGGGACTGGTGGGACGGGGGCGCGGGTGGCGACCACCCTGCCGCAAACCACCGCCCCGACGACCTTCACCGTCAACGTCGGCGGTACCGGCGGCAAGGGCTGCAACGGCACCGGGACGGGGGGTGCCGGCGGGTTCAACGGCGGCGCCCCGGGAGGGAGTTTCCCGCTCACCGGTTTCCGGTTCGAAGGTCCGGGTGGGGGCGGGGCCTCCAGCGTCAGTGCGGGCGGCTCCCTGCTGGTGGTCGCCGGGGGCGGCGGTGCCTCCGGCGGCACCGGAGCGACCTCCACGGGAGGCAACGGAGGCAACGGCGGGACGACGCCGGACGCCACCGGCGGTACCGCGGGAAGTGCCACCGGCCCCGGGGCTTCGCCCGGGCAGGGCGGGGGCGGCGGCAGCACCAGCACCAGCACCGGGGGCGCCGGCGGGGCCGCCGGCACCGCTCCACCCTGTGCCGCTACGCCGGGCGGGCCGGGAGGCGGGTTCCTGGGTACCACGGTCGGCACCGGCGGCACCGGCGGCACCATCGACGGCGGCTGCGCCGCCGCTGTCATCGGTACTGGCGGCGGCGGCGGGGGCGGGTACTTCGCCGGCGGGGGCGGCGGCAGCGGCGCCGTCAACAACACGGGAACCTCGGCGGGTGGGGGCGGTGGTGGTGGCGGCAGCAGCTTCGCCACCCCCACGGGTACCGGCACGAGCTACACGCCGTCGACGATCGGGACGGCGAACCACAACGGCCAGGTGACCATCTCCTACGTAGTCCCGTCCTTGACCATCACCAAGACCCACACCGGGCACTTCACCCAGGGACGGGACGGGACCTACACCATCACCGTCGGCAACGCCGCCGGGGCCGCCCCGACCGACGGCACCACGGTCACCATGCACGACACCCTCCCCGCGGGACTCAAGGCCGACAGCATCAGCGGTACGGGCTGGACCTGTGACCAGGGCACGCTCACCTGCACCCGCAGTGACGCCCTTCCCGCCGGGACCAGCTACCCGCCCATCACGCTGCAGGTCGATGTCTCCTGCAGTGCCGACGACGAGGTCACCAACGTCGCGGTTGTCACCGGGGGCGGCGACACCACCCCCCACACCGCCACCGACCCCACCAGGATCAAGCACCACAAGCACGACGCACACGACAAGCACGACATGCGCTGCGACCGCAACGAGCACTGGTAGACCAACCAACCCCGGGTCCGCCTCCACCGGCCCACGACCACCGCGCCACCGTCCGGGCCACCGCGCCGCCGTCCGGGCCACCGCGACGACCGGGCGACCGCGACGACCCGTCCACCCGTCGGACCATCGCCAACACGATCGTCGGCCGCCGGTAGCCACCTCTCGAAGCACAACCTGGCCAACGAGCCCGCCACTACCTGGCTCACGGCGGAACACCGAAAGCGCCGGCCACCCAAGGTGGTCGGCGCCTTCGGCATGTCGTGTGGTGGGTCAGAGCTGCTTCGGAGCGGCCTCGGCGGTGGCGTCCAGGGTGAAGGCGTCGACCTCGACGGGCACGCCGCCGGCCGGGCTGCGGTCTGCTCGTCGCCGGTGCCGGGGCGGTGGCGCTCGATGAACGCGCGCAGGCGGTGTCGGGTGTCGCCTCGGCCCGCGGTGTACGCGAGGTGGGCGGCGGGCCGGTACACCTCGGCGCCGTCGGCGGGCAGGCCGCCGACCACCACCTGCCCAACCGTCCGGCGAAGGCCTCGCCGGACGGGGACAAGGGGCCCTGCGCCGCCTCCGTGGGCACCTCCGCCGACACCTCCACGCCCCCGTCGGTGGCCTGGCCCGTTTCCGCAGGCCGGCGGCCCCGCGTCAAGGGGCCCGGGGCGTGGCGACAACCCTCTTCGCTGTCCTTCGTCTTGGGCAGTGGAGGTGGCCGGTCGGTTCGGTTCGGGGTTCGCGCCTGCGGCGGGCCGGTGTTCTTCAGCGCGCCCGGTGAAGCCGTCCGCGCCGACCGGGGCCGGCCCGACCGACCGCTCCCGGTGCCGCGCCGACTCCACGTAGGCACCATCGCAGGTGAAACACCGTAGGCACCACCGCGGGTGCGCCCGCAGCCCGCCCCGCGGGGCGAGTAGTCGGTGCGAGGGAAGGTAGCCCACTGGCTGGTTGTCCCAGACTTCGCCCATCCGCCTTGTCACACAGGTAGCGGGCCGGGCGCGCGGTGGCCGGCCTTCACGGCACCTTCCATGCCCCGGCGGCCTGTCCCGGCAGCCAGGTCACCCGGCCCTGCCGCCAGGAACACACCCAGCGCCCGGAACAGGCGGCCCTGGCGCGGCTGGAGGCGGTCCGCGTGGCAAACGCGCAGCTGCGCCTGTGTTGGTCGTGTCGGGGTTCGATCGGCGGGAAGGCCGGTTCGGAGTTGGAGCTGACCGAGGAGGCCGGCCCGGACCGGTTGGAGTGCCCGCGGTGCGTCAGCAACCGGGAGACGGGCGAACTGGGCCCGCTGGCGCTGCCCGCTCCGGCCCCGCTGCCCAGGCAGCGGGGCCGTCCTGACTCCCCGCCTCGGCATCGCGATCACAGCGCTGAACCTGCGTCCTCCTTCGCGAAAAGTTCTGCCGCCCGCCCAGCTGATGATCTATTTTCCGTTCAGAGCTCGATCCGGTACCAGTGGGAGTTCTCCTCAGGGCTGTTGTCGTGGGCCCACGGCCCTGGTCCGGGTAGGTGGGTCAGTTCGGCTAGGCCGTGTCCTGCCGATCCTAGGGCGATCCCGTTCACCTCGTGTCCCTGGGACTCGAAGAACCGTCGGAACACGCCGCGCGGGTCGTTGGCGAGGTCATGGAGTGTCGCGTCGTCGGGTTCGAGGCGCACCTCGTAGATCGATGTGGCCGCCACCCGCACGCGTTCGACGCTGCCCCGCATCACGGCTTCGTTGGACATGGAAACTCCTCCTCACGTCCTCACGTCCTCAGGTCCTCACGGAAGGAGCCGGGTCCATGTCGAGGCGTATTTCCCGCTCAGGATGTGGACGAACTCCGGCCGGTACGGCTGACCCTCCACCGGAGCCGGCGCCGTGAGCCGGTTGACCGTGTACCCCTGGGCCTCTAGGAACTTTCTGACGGCCCCGCTGGGATCCTTCTCCAGCTGCCGCCGCACCAGGTCGTCCTCGACATCGATGGTGACGCGGACGACTTCGAACTCGCTGTCCTCGATCTTCCTCATGGTTCCCCGTGGTTCCACTGCGTCTGACATGGTGCTACCACCTCGCTCCCCCTCGGCATACGGTCCCGTGTCCCAGTCTGCGCTGACCCCCCGCACCCGCAACCGGCTGGAGTGCCCCGAGTGCGTACAGGCCCGCGCCGCAAAGGCCTTGGGCCCGCTGGTGCTGCCTGTCCCGACCAAGCGCGAGCTGGTGGCTGCTCCGGTCTCCGCGCAGGCTGATCCGTGGTGGGAGAACCGAGTGCTGCACGCCAGGCTCTACCCGGCGAGAGGCTGCAGGGTGTGACCTGTTGGTTGCGGTGGGTGTGAAATGGCCCCACACGCCATGTTGTCTGGACCTTTGGTTGTGCCTGTTGGGGGTGTGGCGGGGTCGATGTTGGTGTGGGGTTTGGTGACTGTGTGTGGTGGTTGTGCCTCGTTGCCGTGCTTGTTGTTCGGGGCCGGGGCTGTTGCGCCTCGCCTTCCCGCTTGCCGCGCCGTCGGCCCGCCGGTCTGCGGCGCCGTTCTGGCGGCCGGGTGCGGGCCGTCGTCCCGGGCCCGACCCTGCCCGAGGCTCGCCCTGTCCGGGGCGGTGGCTAGTGACAGCCGGCGACGAACGAGTTGATGCGCCAGTACCATGACGAGGAGATTGACGGCGCAACCTACGCCCAGGCGATGATGGAGTTGACCGCCCCCGCGCAGGAGTGATGCCTGGTCCGCAACTGACCCTCTCGGCATACGTGCGCGGCTGACCCGTCTCACCGAAGGTGGACCGATGCGCGGTAGCGCTGGTCACGCCCGATCTATCGAGTACTCGGCCAAGGCCTTGGCGTCAGCGCGAGGCTACGGTCGTCTCATCGGCAGGCGCCTCTCCGATGCCGGGGGTCGGCGCACCATCGACGGTGAGCTCCGACTTCGGCTCCACTTTCGAACTGGTCGGGCGCCTGCTGCCCCCTTCGATGAGACGGACCAGCATCTGTCCATCTTCAGTGAGACACGGCCCAACTCCGGTGAGACAGGTCATCGGCGGCCTGGTGGCGGGTGGGGGTGCGACGCGGTGTTGTGCTGGGGTGCAACACGGGGCCGTGTTGCGGGTCTGACCAGGTGTTAAGTGGCCTGGGGCGGGGGCGGGCGGGCGTGTTGCACCCCCGTGTTGAACCGGCCGTCGTCCGGTTCGCCGGACTCGGCTGCTCCCCGCTGCCCCGCCCGCGCCGCTTGGTGCCGCGCTCCGCTGCCGGGCCCTGGCCGCCGTGCTGGTCGGCCGTCAGGCCGTCCCGCTGCACCGGTGTGCCGCTGTCGCGGGTTGCCGGGTGGCGTCGTCGTCCTGTCGCGCCTGCGCCGGCCTCGCTGTGTGCCGTTCTGGCCGGGTGCGCTCGCTTCTGTTGGTTTCGGCCGGGTGGGGATGCCTGGTGGGTCAGCGGCCGGCGAGGTGGCGGGCGGTGAGTTTGACGTCCTGGAGTTGGGCGGTGGTCAGGCGTCGGGCTTCCCAGATGACCGTGGCCAGGTCTGTGGCAAGGGAGTTGGGCGGTGGCAGGTCGCCCCTCGGGTAACTGGATGCCGCCGAGTGCTGCGAGGTCGGGGGCGGGGATGCCGAGCAGGCCGGCGAAGCCGGCTGTCAGCTCGGGGGTTGTTTCGACGGTCCCGCGGCCGATCCCGCCGATGGTGGACGCGGAGAGGTAGACCCGTCCGTCGGTGACCGCGTACAGGGCCATGGCCGTGGAGAGCCAGCTGAGGTTCCGGTTGTGTGCCAGGCCCAGGAGCACCGCGCCGAACCCCGGTTCGTACCGGTGGTACGGCCGGGAGACCCCGCCACGCCCCTCGCGCCGCACCAGGGGCTGCGCCCGGATCGCGTCCAGCAGCGGTCGCCGTTTCTCTGCGGGCATGACCATCGTGTTGTAGATGACGGCGTTGATCGACCAATGCGGGTTGCGGGTGATCGGCGTCAGGTCGTCGGGCACCGGCTGTCCGGCGAGAAGGAACAGGTCAGCGGCGTGCAGACCGAGTACCGGTCCAAGGCCCCTGAGTAGCCGTCCGGTCGGCGGCTGCCCGTCGAGCACGTCTTGCAGCTCCGCCGGGTCGGCGCCGACCGCCGCCGTGAGCGTGGCGGAGTCGAGCGCCCGATGGCCCACAAGGTGCGCCAGCAGCGCGCCGAACCGCAGGAGGCCTGTCATCCCGTCAGCTTATCGACGGCCGAGGGCCCTTGGGTGTCGGCCGTCATGAGACACCGTAGCGACTCACCGCGCCCGACGGTGTCGTGCCGCTGCGCCTTGGCCGGCGTCCTGGTCGGCCGCCAGGCCGTCCTGCTGCGCCCGTCTCGGCCGTCCGGCCGCTGTGCCCGTGTCCGCCCTGGTCCGGTGTTCGGTTGGGTGTCGCCGTCCCGGCTGGTGCTGCATCAGGAGACCATCTACGGCGCCACCGGGCCCGCTGCCCGGTACGTTGCTGCGGTCCTTGGTGATCCGCGTGCCCGGGTCGAGGCGGACTGGGAGCACAGGGCGGGGCGCAGGCCGCTGTGCGCGGAACTTCTGGACTGGCTCGGCTGGTTCGCCGATACCGCGTCCTACCCGCCCGAGGACGGCCCTGGTGCGGCCGAGGACATCGTGGCGAGCCAGGCCGTGCGGCCCGCGGTCTACGCCGACGTTGCCGCGTTCTTCGACGACCCGGACCTGCGAGTGCGGGAGGCCGCCTTTGCGGCCGCCGGCCTTTTGCTGGCCGCGCCGGAGCTCGCGCACCACATCCCGCAGGTCGCACCGGCCGTGCGCCGGGTCCTGGCGGCCAGCGCCGACTCCCGCCACCGGTGGATCGCCCGGCACTGCCTGCAGACATGGGGTGAGGACGTCGGCGAACTGCTCGCCGAGGAGGAAGCGCATCGCCGCGCCGAACGAGAGGCAGCAGCCGTGCTGGAGGACCCCTGGGCGGACCCGCAAGCCTCGGCGGACGTCCACCGGTGGCTGGCCGAACGCCCCGAGGACACCGCGGACCGGGCCTGGCTCGCGCGCCAGTGGGTGGATGGATCGGAACCCGCCCAGGGGCCCGGGCTCGCCGGCCTGCAGGATCCGCAGCCGCCGAAGGCGGAGCAGCCCGCCTTCGGCGTGCGGCAGGAGCCGGCGGCGAATGGTTGGGCCGTCGCGAAGGACGAGGACCGCGCCCGATGGGTGTTCACCCCGTTCGTCGGCCTCGGGCCGCTGCACTTCGGCATGAGCCCGCAGGAGGTGGCGGCGGCTCTCGGCGTAGGGGCGACGACCAGCTGGTGGCAGCATCCGGATTGTGGTGAGCCCCGCCATGAGGAGGATCACTTCCCCGCCCTCGGCGTCTCGGTGTACTACGCGGGCAGCAGTGCGCGTCTGGCCTGCGTCGCCGGCGACGCGAGGTGCGGCCCACAAGTCGCGCTGGAGGGCGCCCCGCTGGTCGGGCGGGTGCCCTCCGAACTGGAGCAGTGGCTCCTCGACCGCGGTGCACGGGAGGGCGGCGTGCTCTACCCGCATGCGGCCGATCCGGGCTCGCAGAAGCTGGGGCTCGTGCTGCGCGCGCAGCGGGTCGGCGACGCCGTCCTGACCCGGCCCTTGTTCATGCGGCACGACTGGGTGATCGCCACCTGGGATCACGTTCCGGGGACGGAGTGGTCCACGTTCTGAGGCTCCTGACTCGGACCGTCCCCCTTCGGTCCATCGGGCAGGGTCGGGCTCGCTGTCGTCGACATGGGGTTCAGAGGCTGTGGTGGGTGGTGTGCCCGGGCAGGGGACCGCGCACGGCGCAGAACTCGCAATCACAGCTGGTCATGGAGTTGGCCTGGCAGTGGGCGGTGGGCCAGTACGGCGATGCGCAGGGGCCGGGGTCGACCGGCGTTTCGCCGGAGAGGGTGCGCCGGCACCAGCCGCACCGGATGGCGGTTGGTATGCCGGCCTGGCGCAGGTGCTGCGCCGCGCGAGCGGCGGTGTCGAACGGGATGTCCGACCTGACGGTGGCGGGCGCGCTGTCCAACAGCTGCCGGCTACGCCACAGGCTCAGCCCGGTGACCGTCCGGACGGCTTTGAGCGCCGTCGGGTCGTGAGGGGAGTCGCCGGTCAGCAGGATTGTGAAATCCGGGTCCTCCACGGATCCCCCTTGTCGGTCGGTGTCGTGCCAGTACCAGTCAATCGCCCTTGCGGACCGCCAGGCCATGGGTTTTCGTTCGTCCGGTTCCGCCGGTGCGGCCTCCCCCGCCGGGGCCCCGTGCGCGGGTGAGTGTCTTCAACGTCAGGTCTGTTGCGGGCCAGGACCGAGGAGGGGGCGGAGGTGCTGGGTGAGGAACCCGATACATTGCTGACGAACCTCGCCAGCAGCTACCACGGCTTGGAGCAGCTCGCCCAGGCCATCTACGACGGCCGCAACGGCTTCCCGGTGCGGCGCCTCGAGCCCGGTGACTTGGCAACTGATCCCAGGACGCCGCCCACCGAGAACGAGACGATGACCTCGCCAGAGCTGAGACCATCGCGCTCGCCAAGGAGGAGGTGAAGGACGGCTCTGCCGCGTCCAAGCTCGACGTTGCTGGAGAGCACCTGCGCCACGACGTGCTGCAGGTGACCGAGCGGATTGCGGAGATGGCGCTTATCAAGGAGAAGGACGCGAGCGCCACCGTGATTGAGCAGCGCGGCTGGCGCGACCCCGAGGGCACCACCATCGGCGAGCTGGAGAACACCGTGAAGACCCTCAGCAAGTGGGCAATGCGGCACGAGATTCTTAAAACTTTCCAGGTGAGTTTCGCCAGATCTTTCGATGGCTCGGCCCCGTCCCGGACAGCCGTCACGCAGGCCCTCGCCTCCTGCAGGCTCGGGCGTGCATCGGAGGTGGCGCGCCCTGGCGGAGCGGACGGCTACCAGTTGCCCCAGGTGCCGGTGGACCAGCGGGCGGTGCCGTCGCTGCCGTAGAGCACGAAGTTGCCGTCGTCCTGCACCTTCGCCCAGTCGCCGGGCCGGCCCTTGGTCGAGAGCGACCAGGTGACTCCGGCGCCCTGGGCGTTGAGCCACAGGGCGCCGAAGGTCGGCGCGCCCGTCACGTTCGCGAAGCTGTTCGGGTGGCCGTAGGTGCCGGTGGACCACAGCGCCGCGCCGTCGCGCTTGCGGTAGAGGACCAGGTTTCCGTCGGGCTGCATGAGCAGCCAGACCGAGTTCGACTCGATCCAGCGGCCGTGCGGCATGGTGGGGAGGTTCGGGCCGAGCGTGTCGTTGGTGGCGCCGACGGCCGGGGTGACGCCGGTGTCGGTCTGCCAGTACAGCTGCTGGCCGCTGACGGCGAACCAGCCGTTCAGCAGCGAGGCCACCGTGCCCGGGTGGCCGTAGCTCCCGGTGCTCCACAGCGCGCCGCCGGAGTCCGGGCCGCCGCCCTGGCGGTAGACGACGAAGTTGCCGTCGGGCTGCATGTAGGCGTACGCGCCCTGGTTGCCGTAGGTGCCGCTGGACCACAGCACCGGGCCGCGGTGGCCGGTGTCGCCCACCAGGTAGAGCACCAGGTTGCCGTCGTACTGCATCACCAGCTCGGTCTCGCCGCTGACCATGCTCTGTCCTGACAGGAGCTTCTCGCCGCTGCGCAGGCTGGTGGCCTCGTTGGCCGGCGGCTTCGCCGCGGCAGTGCCGGCCGGAGCCGCGACGGCGATGACCGCGGCGCCGAGCAGGGCCGCGGCGGCGCGCTTGAAGACGTTCTTCCGCATCGAGCGGGAAACCCCCTTGTTCCAGGGCCCACGAATGGCGTGGGCCCTGGATTCATACACCCTCAGATGGGCGTTTGGGCAAGCGGGTTACCGAGGGGCGGGGTCCGGGGACGCGCGGATCAGTCCTCGTAGTAGTTGTTGACGACCACGTCCGGGGTGTCGTCGTCGCTGTGCCTGCTCGGCGAGGCGGCCGCCGGCGGCGGCGACCAGTTGCATGCCCTCGAGGACCGGTCCCAGCCGGCTGTCATCGTCCTGCCTCTCCGACGACAGCGGAAGGACACACAAGAGCGCTTGACGAGCGGGCCCCGTTGACCCAAGCCGCCCCAGACGCTTCTGCCACTGTTGGGCGCGGTGAGTGTTCCGACTCGGCCTCGGTGAGTGCTCGGCCAGCCCGTCGATCGCGGCCTGCCAGTCGGTCAGCTGCTTGAGCAGGCCGCGCACCAGGTCGTCGGCGGTGCGGGCCGGATCGGCGCCGATGGTGCGGGCCTCGGCGGCGGTCTCGGCGAGGGCGTCCTCGTCCAGGTCCTCGAATTCCTCCCGCCACGGGGCTCGGCGGTTTGCTCGAACTCCTCCAGCACCGTGTGCAGGGCGGCCTCGACGGCGGCCGGCACCACGGCGGCGGAGTACGGGGAACCCGGATGGCTTCGGTCAGCGCCCTGGCGGCGCCGGGCCCGAGCGCCCGGCGCCCTGTCGTACGCACCTGACGGCTCGCCGGCTCGCGCACCGGCGCGGCCGCGGCCTCCTCTGCGGCGCGGCCCCGGTGGAGCGTGGCCGGCCGGACGGGGCCGAGCGCCCGGTCGGGATCCGGCGGGTCAGGGCGCTGCTGCGGCGGCCGGCTCCGGTGCTCGGGCTGCGCGACATCGGCCGGTTCACCGTGGCGGGATGCGGGTACCGGTGGACTTGCGGCAACTGGAAGACCCCCCGCAGGGGCGGTGGCGGGGTGTGCCCCGGGAGGCGGGGGCACACCTGCGGGAGTCCGGCGTCAGCAGGCCACCACGGTGGAGACGGTGGCGGTCGAGGTGGGCCAGCCGGGCTGGGCCACCGAGAAGGTGGTGCTGACGGTGGCGCCGCACGGGGCGCTGGAGAAGACGCTGCCGACCTGGTTCGAGCCGGCCTGGACGATGATGGCCGGGTGGACGGGGGCGAGGGGGGCGCTGCCGACGACCGTGCCGGAGACGGTGAAGCCGAGGGGCCGGGGCTGCCAGGACGGGTCGCCGGGCGTGGCCACCCCGTAGAAGCGGACCTGGTTGCCGGTCACCTCGACGCAGGCCTGGGTCAGCAGCGGGCCGGGTGCGCCAGGGGTGCCGCAGGTCACGACGGCGCCGACCGGGCCGCTCGGCGCGGCGGCGGCCCCCTGGGCGGTGGCCAGGGTGGTCAGGGCCGCCGCGGCGGCGACGGCGATGACGGTGGTCTTCATGGGTGTCTCTCCTAGGGGGCGGGGATGGGACGATGGGCGGAATGTGAAATGTCACATTCCTCTGATGTCAGCATGGCAGCCCCCGCACCCCGGGGTGCGGCATCCGCGAAAGAAGACGGTCCTCCGCGGATATCGGCCACCGAATGACCGAAACGGCCTGTCGGCGATCGCACAAACCCCTGGCCCGGCTTCGCCGCGACCTACGGCTTCGACCCCGACCGCCCGCCGCAGTGGGAGGCCGAGGCCGTCGATCCGGCCGAACTGCGCCAGCTGCTGGAGGCCGCCGTCGATCCGTACGTCGACCGGCGGGTCCTGGCCGCCGTGCTCGCCGAGGAACGCCGCCGGCGCGAGCGACTGGCCCGGTTCGTCGACCGCTGGCAGTCCGGCGACCAGGGGTCTTAAGTCACATTAACTATGGCTATCTAAGTTTCTTGAAGTTTTGAGGTTCTGATTGCTAGTCTCTCGCCATGACTTCTTATGGTGAGGACCTCGCGCGGGCGGAGAAGGAACTCGGCGAGGCGGAGCGGGAGTGGGACCTGCTGGGGGTGCGCATCGAGGGGCTGCGAGCCCAGCGGGACGCGCTGCGGAAGCTGGTCGAGGCGTCCACCGCGCCGGCGGTGGAGATCGGCGACCTGACGAAGGCGGACGCCATCGTGAAGATCCTCAGCGCCTCGGGCAAGCCGATGACGCTGGGTGAGATCGCCGAGGCCATGACCGCCGCCGGCAAGAAGTCGATCAGCAGCGGGGTCTCGGTGTACATCGACGGCCTGCTCAAGGCCGGCCGGGTCGTACGGGTCCAGCGCGGCCAGTACACCGCGGCCTGAGACCGCCACCGTCAAGAAGGAAGGGAGGACGAATGGACAGCACCCCGGATGCGATCGACGCCCTGCTGGGCAATGGTCCGCGCCGCCAGACGCCGCTGCCGGCGCCGGCCGAGCGGACCCGGCTGCGGGAGGAGTACGGCCTGACGAAGACTGAGACCGCGCGGGCGTTGGGCATCAGCGTGAGCACGTTCACCGCCTGGGAGTCGGGGCAGCGCGCGCCGCAGGGCGAGGGCCGTGCCGCCTACGCCCGGTTGCTGGAGGGCCTGGCGACTCGCCTCGCCCCCGCGGCCCAGGAGACGGAGCCGGCCACCACGTTGACGCCCGCCGCACCTCCGGCTCCGGCGCCGGCTCCGACGACGGCGGTCAACAGCGTCGACCAGGTCGTGGTCGAGCTCGACCGCACCGCGTCCGGGGACCTGTTCAGCACCGACCCCGCGCCGTGTGCGCGGTGCGGCCGTCCGACGCCGTTCCGGTCCGCCGGCCGTCCGGTCCACATGGGTATCTGGTGCGCCGCCGCCCCGGCCCCGGCGGCCGTGCCGGAGGAGCCGGCCCCGACCACGCCCGCCGCCCCGGTCGTGGAACGGCAGGGCTGGTTGGAGGCGGCCGGACCGTCGCAGGCCGCTCTGGAGGCGCCCGCCCGACACCCGAACATCGCCGCCGCCCCGACCGCCCCCGTGTCCGCGACCGCCCCCGTGTCCGCGACCGCCCCCGCGTCTGCGGCTGGCCCGGTGGCCGCGCCGCGCCGGGCCTCCGCGTCGCGCCCGGCCAGCACCTCGCGGTCGGCCGCCCTGTCCAGGACGAGGAAGCCAGCGGTGAAGAAGGCGGCCGCCGAGGCAGGCCCGGCCGACTGGGAGCAGGCCGCCGCGGCACGGTTCCCGTCCGGCCCGCTGGTGGTGGTGGACGTCGCCCCGTCTGGCAAGGCCCTGGCCGCCTACCTCGCCGACGGCACCGAGTCCGCCACCGCGCCGACCGGACACACGCTCGCCGGTCTGGTGGAGTGGGCGCTCGGGGCGGGGCTCGGCTCGCCGCGCCTGCACCGGCACGGCAAGGACGGCGACCCGCTGGTCGTCCTCACCGACGCCGCGCTCGCCGAGCTCGGCCTGCCGCCGATGGGCCGCGACGAGAAGAAGGACTTCGTCCAGCGCCTGGGCCAGCTCCCGAAGACCCACAAGGCGGTGAAGGCACTGGAGAAGGCGGGGTGGCTGCTCACCCAGCGCGGCCTCGGCCCGTGGGCGCGGATCTACCGCACCCCGGAGGACGGCAAGCGCCAGTGCGTGCAACTCTGCGTCCCCGCCTGGGGCGCCCTCGCGACGGGCGGCTGGCAGATTCCCGACGGCCTCGACACCCCCGGCCTGGCCCGCCTGCTCGGCACCTACGCCACCCGTGTCCTCACCCCGCGCGGCTCCACCGCCGTCTCCGGCCTGGACCTCGTCACCGCGCTGCGCCCGCCCACGAAGGCGCAGCGCACCGAGTCCGGCTGGACGTCCGGCCCGGTGGAGGGCTCCCGGCCGAAGGAGGCGTTCGATCCGGCGCCGCCGGAGGTCCTGGACGTGCACCCGCTCGCGCAGGGCCGGGAGCCGGGCGGCGAGCTGGTCACCGAGGCGTGGGACTGGTACCGCCCCCTCACCGACCAGGAGAGGCGCTCCGCCTGGGCGGTGGGCCTGGACGTCAACATGGCCTTCCTCGCGGCCGCGGGCAGGCTGACGCTGCCGCTGGGCCCGCCGGTGCACGTGATCAACCCGGTCTTCGACAAGCGCATCCCCGGTTCGTGGCTGGCCGACCTCTCCCACGTTGCGACCGACCCGCTGCTGCCCAGCCCGTTCACCGCGGACGGCTCCCGCCCGACCGGCCCGGCCTGGTACTCCACAGCGAAGCTCGCCTACGCCGTCGAACTCGGCGCGGACGTCCGCCCGCTGGAGGCCTGGCTGCGCCACGAGCACGGCCCGTACCTCGACCCCTGGCACAAGCACCTGCGTGCCGCTTACCTGGACACGATGGCCGCCCTCGGCGTCCCCGCCGACCTCGCCGACCGCGACCCGATCGCGTTCCTCGACGCCATGGCCTACCTCAAGACCACCGGCGACCCGGCCGAGCTCGCGGTGCTCACCGCGATCAAGCAGACCGCCAAGGGCACCATCGGCAAAATGCGCGAACGCCCCCGCGGGCACGGCTACCGGCCGGGCGAGCGCTGGGCCGCCCTGGAACGCCCCACCTGGGACCCGCTGATGCGCGCCCTGATCATCGACACCGCCACCGTCAACCTCCACCGCAAGCTCCGCAAGATGGCCGCCGACACCGGCCTGCACGCCATCGCCGTGCTCTCCGACTGCGCCGTCTTCGCCGCCCCCGGCCCCGGCGCCCTCGACATCCTCACCAAGCCCGACGGCACCCTCACCACCTCGCTGCGCCTGGGCGTCAGCCCCGGCCTGGTGAAGTTCGAGGGCAGCAGGCCGATGGCCGAGATCGCCGAGCTGCTCGCCGACGACACCAACCCCGCCCGGCACATCAAGACCGGCGGCGTCGTCTCCGCCGACGAGTAGCACCCACCGGCCCGCCGGCGTCTGTCCGGCGGGCCGCCCAGTCCACGATCACCAGCACGGCCGTCGCCTGGGCGGCCGGGAAGGAGAACAGTTGAGCCAGGAGATCGACGAGGGACTGGGTCGTGCCGAGCGCACCCGCCCTCTTCCTCAGTCCGTCCCCGCCCGGATGCGGTTCCTGCTCAAGGGCGCGGGCGGCTCCACCCGGCGGCTCGCCGCCGACCTCGGCGTCTCCCAGCGCACCGTGCAGCGCTGGCTCAAGGGCCAGGGCACCCCGAAACCGGCCGCCGCCAAGGCCATCGAGACCAAGGTCCGCGCCGCCTGGCAGCCGCGCGTGAAGCAGCGGGTCCGCCGAGCCGCCGAGGAGAACGGCTTCATGCTCCACATCAGCGCCACCATCGGCTACAGCGCGGCCGGCGGCTCCACCGACGACCCCCGCCCCCGCACGATCACCCAGAAGATGCCCGGCTCGGTCGCCCAACGGCTGTACGCCGCGCGCGACGCCGGAGCCGGCCAGGCCGAACAGGAACGGATCCTCGCCGAAGGCCTGCGCGAGCACTACTTCCAGGACAACGGACGCCGCGCCGGCGGCCTCGACATCGAACTCAACGACATCGCCTGGATGGACGTCGAGGGAATCTGACCCACACCCTCCACCAGTGCTGCTCGCGCCGGCGACACACTCGACCCACTCCGAGAAAGCACCGACGTGGACAACACCCCCGAACCCCACCCCGGCGAGCTGCGCCGCCACCTGCCGATCTACCACGACGCGAGCACCGGGGAGATGGTCGTCCCCGCCGCCGACGTCTCCGGCCTGCTGCGCGCCGCCGTCGGCCAGTGGCTGACCTGGGAGAGGAACGGCGACTGCGAGCTGGACCCGCAGACCGTCGCCCTGCTCGGCGGCGCCCTCGCAGGCCTCGCCGACCAGATCGACGTCGCCTGCATCGCCGCCGCGAGCTGACAAGCAGGCGACCCGCACGTCGTCCACCGATCCGTTCGCCGTCGGCCGAGCGACCTGCCCGTCACGGCGGCGAATGCGCCGGCAAGAGTCCGGTGGACCGCGCCAAACTCGGGCTGAAACGCTCGCAGTTGACCGATGGCACCGGCATACCCCTGGTCACCGAGCCGGCGCCCGCCACACCCGCGACCACACTCTGCTACCCGCCACCCTCGACCGCTTCACCGCCCTCGAACAGGCCCTCGGGCCACTGCCGGAGCATCCGCGCCTCGCCCTGGACGCCGGCTACGACTACCGGGTCGTCCATGACGACCTGGCCGGCCGGAGGATCGACGCCCGCATCGCCCCGCGTGGCGCGAAGACCCCGATCCAGACCGGCGGCCGGTGGGTCGTCGAGCGCACGAACTCCTGGATGAACAACTTTGGCAAGCTCCGGCGCTGCACCGAACGCCGGAGAACGGCCGTCGAGTTCTTCCTCGCCCTGGCCGCCACCATCATCACGGTCCGCTGCCTGATCCGACACGCCTGGACCCTCTACCGCTGGAACACCCGCCCTCGAAGCCCACGCATCCGATGACCTACTGGCGGACGCCCTAAGCCCCGCGTCCTTGGTCAAGCCTGTGGGGGTGGTTCGCCGTCGGCGTCGGGACCGCCCCGTCCGAGGTGGAAGATCCGCGGCCGGCCTCGGTGCACGGTGGGCGTGCGGTGCAGGGCGATGAGGGCCGCGTCGTCCGCGAGGCGTCCGCCGACGTGGGCGAGGAGGTCGCACCGGATGTGCTGCAGGAGTTCGTCGGGGCCGGTTCCTGTCACTGGGCGGCGCGTTCCGCGAGCGGGTAGAAGTTGTCGGAGCGGTCGCGGGCTTCCGCCACGCCGTCGGTGTAAAGCAGCAGCGTGTCACCGGGTTCGAAGGTGCACACGTCCACGCTGCAGTCCGCCGGGGCGACCGCGCCGATCCGCAGCCAAAGACGCGCCGGGCGTGGAAAGCTGATCCGGAGCAGGGTGGCCGCCTTGGCGAACACCCCTGCCGTTTGGCGGGTTTCTGGATAACGGGCATGCCGCCCACGCAATCGCGTCATGATCCCCATCGCGCCGGCGCGGCAGCAGGAGGGACAGGAATGTTCGAAACGGGGGAGGCGTGACGATGCGAGACCAACTCCTCGGGGACCGTTACCGGTTGGTGCGGCAGCTCGGCGAGGGCGGCATGGGGCAAGTGTGGGAGGCGCAGGACGAGACGCTGGGCCGGAATGTCGCGGTCAAGGTGATCTCCCTACTTGCCGGTGGCGGAAGCCGCGGCGACGAGGCCCGCGCCAGGTTCCTGCGCGAGGCACGGATCACCGCCCAACTGCAGCACCCCAACATCGTGACCATCCACGACCTCGGCGAGACCGGCGCGGGAAACGAGCGGGTCCCGTTCCTGGTGATGGAACTGGTCCGAGGCGAGGGCCTGGACACGATGCTGCGCCGAGGTGTCGTCACCCTGGCGGACGCGGCCTTATGGGGTGCGCTGATATCTGACGCGCTGGCCGTGGCGCACGCAGCCGGGATCATGCACCGGGACATCAAGCCGTCCAACATCCTCATCACGCCGTCCGGCACGGTGAAGGTCCTCGACTTCGGCATCGCGCGGGCAGCCGACCCCTACGCGACCGCGGACCGCCTCACCCAGACCGGCTTCATCGTGGGCACACCCCCCTACATGGCGCCCGAACAAGCACGCGGCTTCCCAGAACCGCGCAGCGACCTGTACGCCCTCGGCTGCCTCCTCTTCGAGCTGATCACAGGCCGGCTCCCCTTCCAGGCTCCCGACACCGTGGGATACCTCACGGCCCACCTCACACAGGAACCGCCCACACCCAGCTCGGTATCCACCGGCGTCCCCTCCGCGTGGGACGACCTCGTGCTGAGGCTGCTGCACAAGGACCCCGACCAGCGGTACCCGAACGCCACCGACCTCTCCCAGGCACTACGACACCTCGACCGCACACCCGAACCCGCCCAACGCCCCACGCCACCAGCAGGAGGGGCCACCCAACCCCCGTCCACGACAGCGACGACCCCGCTCCCGCCCGCGGCCCCCACCCGCAGAGCAAGTAGCCTCCCCCCACTGCCGGACACCGCATCCACGCACACCCTGTTCGGACTGACCGTCACCCCGGACGGCTGGCACGCCTGGCTCGACAACCCCGCCCAGTCGATCTGACAGCTGACAGGCCGGCCGACTGATCCGGTGCCGCGAGTGCACCTCGCGGTGCCGGATCATCTCCGAGCACGCCCGCCTCGATCGCGCCGATGACCCCTGTCCGACGTATTCGGGAGACGGCGCGTCGCGGGCGTTCGGCGGACAGGCCCTGGAACCGTTCGGAATGCGCCCGGCCAAGGTCTTCGAGTGACACGATGAGCCGGTGACGATTCTTCAGGAGCGGTCGCGGCGGTGGCAGGGTGTGGGCGGACCCGAGGAGTAGTAGGTGTCGGGGCGAAGCGTGGTACCGCTGGCCCTGCGGATGCTGCTTCAGAAGGACGACCACGTCGATCCGCACCTGGAGATCCTGCGCCTGGGCGCCGAGCACCAGGACGTCGACGCCCGCGATGTCACTGTCACCCTGGTGCTGGACGGTGCGTTGGTGACCGGAACAGTGATCTCCACCGATACGTGGGAGCGTCTGCACCTGCGCCGGCTCGGCGACCATGACGACGCCCTTCGCCGTGTCGTCCGGGATGCGGTCGGTCATCTCGACCAGGCCGCCGACGAAGGCCGTCGGCAGGGCATTGACCGGCGCTTCTTACACCTGCGCGACGTCACCCACCGCGCTGCCCGCACCGTCCACACCCTGCCGCTGTGGCGCGGTCCGATTACGGCGGTGAGTGGCTGGATGGTTGGGGAACCCGAAAAAGACTGAAAGCCGATCTACTAGGTACCGAGAGGGATGTCAGATGACACGTCAGCAGAACCTGGAGTGGGCAAAGCACTGTCAACGGCCGGCACTACATGGCCGTTGACAGCGGCGCACCCAGCGGATCGACCAACCCGGTCGTCGACTACCACAGGGTCTATGCCCTCCTGTCGATCGTCCTCGCGGCCGCGCAGGCCGGTGACCGCTGGGGCCTGGGCCGCTGGTGGGCCACCCTGCCGGTGGTCAGGTCCCGCCGCTGGCTGCGCTGAGCAGCCCGCCGACGCCACCCGGCCCCATGCCAAGTCCTGCTGCGAAGAAGGACCTTGGGTCCGCGCGAGGGACCGTCGGGTCCTGTCGGGGCGGTCGCCGCGAGCAGCAGCATGGATCCCGGAGGCGGGACACCGGGTCACCGTCCGACAGAAGGGAACGGCCATGGCCCACGGAATCGTCACCGGGTTCGACGGATCGGCGCGGTCCGAAACCGCAGTCGGCTGGGCCGCCGCCGAGGCGGCCCGGCAGGGCGAACCGCTGCGGATCGTGCACGCCTGGCCCTGGCTCGGCTCGGCCTGGAGCGACGGGCCCGCGGCGGCTCCCCACCGCGGCGCCCTGCTGGAGTTGGAAGAGGTCGCTGACCGGCTGCGCGGCGTTCACCCCGCGCTGGACGTCGTCACCGAGGCGGTGGCCGACGACCCCGCCGACGCCCTGCTCGCCCGTGCCGCGGAGCACCGGCTCGTCGTGCTGGGCTCACGCGGCCTCGGCGGTTTCGCCGGCCTGGTGGTGGGCTCCGTCGGCCTGGCCGTGGCCGCCCGCAGCACCACCCCGGTGGTGCTGGTCCGCGACGGCGCGCCCGCAACTCCTGCCGACGCCGCCGACCGCCCCGAGATCGTCGTGGGCGTGCCCGGTGAGTCCTCCGCGGCGGTGCTGGAGTTCGCGTTCGCCGAGGCCGAGCGCCGGGGGGCGCGAGTGCGGGCAGTGCACGGATGGGAGGCGGTCCCGTTCTGGACCGCGGCAGGCTGGATGCCGCCGCAGGAGGACGTGGAACTCCGGGGCGCCGAGCTCATGGACGTGCTGGCCAAGGCGCTCGCGCCGGTCCGGGCGGCACATCCCGGCGTCGAGGCCTTCGCCGAGACCAGGACCGGCGGTGCCGCGCACGCGCTGGTCGCCGCCTCGGCCCAGGCCGACCTGGTCGTGGTGGGCCGCCGGCAGCACCGCCTCGGCACCCGGCTCGGCGCTGTCGCCCACGCGGCGATCCACCACTGCACCGCCCCGGTCGCCGTCGTCCCGCACGACTGAGATCGCCGCCTTCCCGTGGGCGCAGCCTTCGTCCTCTCCGGCCGACATGCCGGCAACCCGGCAGCCGCTGACTGACTCGGGCCGGACGCGGGTGGCGGCCCGGCCACCGGGGGCGCAGGACGCGGAAGGCCTCCACGGCGAAGACAGTAAGGTCGCGGTTCTGATCGACTCCAACGATCAGCGTCGGGATACATCAAGCCATGCCCAGCCATGTGCTGGTGAACCTGCTCGCCGGGGCGTGGCGCACAGGCTCTCGCAGGCACCGATCCGTCGCAGCGGGAGCTCGACATGGCTCGCCGGCCCCGCCATGGCCAGTGCCGACCCGCACGTGACCCGCGCGCAGCAACCCCCTTTCCCAGAGGCTCGTGCGATGCCGTCGTGTCGCGCATGGCGCTGATGCTGATGTCCGACGTGGAGCACGTCGCCGCCGAGGCCGGCCCGGGGCAATCCCGCTCGGCGTCGGGACGACGTCGAGCTGCCGTTCGGACGGTTGACGTCTTCGGGGAACGGGGGGCGTGGCGTCGTGGGAACGGATGGGGTTCCGGGCGCTTCGGTGTCCGGGTCCTTGTCCCCGAGTTGCGGAGTTCCCGTGCCGTTCGTGGCCGTGTCGCTGCGCCGTCTGTCCGCCGTCCTTCTTCCTCTGCTTGTGCTTGCCACGGTGTTCGGAGGGCTGTCGGCGCCGCCTGCGGCCGGAGCGTCGGCGGGTGCGGACTGGGACGCTGTGACCCGCTGCGAGAGCGGCGGCCGCTGGGACGCCGACACCGGCAACGGCTACTACGGGGGCTGCAGTTCGATGCGGCGACCTGGCGCGCCAACGGCGGGCTCGACTTCGCGCCGCGCGCGGGCCGGGCGACCAGGGAGGAGCAGATCGAGGTGGCGGAGCGCCTCGCCGCGCGGCGGGGCCTGACGCCGTGGCCGGTGTGCGACGCCGAGGCGGCCCTGGACCCGGACCGCTCGGACACTCACTATTCGTGGGTGGGTGCGCGCGACGACCGCGAGGCGTGGGCCGACTCGCAGGATGCCGCCGTCCTGTCCGCGGACCCGTCGCGCACCTGGACGGTGGAGGAGGGGGAAACGCTCAGCGGCATAGCGGAAGAGCTCGGCTTCCCCGGGGGATGGCCGGCCCTCCATGCCCTCAACCGCGACACTGTCGGCGGCGACCCGGATCTGCTGCTGCCCGGCCAGGTGCTGGCGCTCGGCTCCTGATCCGCAGCCGGTCATTCGCTGCCCGGACACGGAACTGACCGTCACTCTCGCCCGCTGAACGGGCCCGCCGACGGCTCCGACGGGAAGAGCAGCACGGTGACCGGGACCCTCGAACCCTCCGCGTTCGCCGCCACGCTGCCCCCGCACACCGTCTCCGCCTCCGTCCTCGCCGCCGACGAGGCGGGGCGGATTCTGATGCTCCACCAGGCCCGCCCCTACCTCGGACACCCCGCCTGGTGGCAGCCGCCCGCAGGCCTCGCCGACCCCGGCGGACACCCCCTCGCCGTCGCGCGCCGCACCGCTGCGCCCGCTGGCCGCCGCCATCACGAACCACTCTCCTTCTCCAGCTCCACCAACCGGCCTCGCTCCCGGCCGAGTCCGTCGCGGGCCTTCTCGGCAGCGTCGGCGGCTTCGTCCGCCCTTCGCCGGGCGGCCCGCTGCTCCTCGCGCCGGTTCTGCTCGGCGCCGCGGGCGGACGCGAGCCGCTGCTCGGCCCGCTCCAGCACGGCTCGGGCCCGCTCGGTGTCCTCGGCCGCCGCAGCGGCGTCGGCGGCCAGGCGCTCGGCCTGCTCCTCCAACCGCGCGGCCTCCCGGCCGGCGGCCTCCTGGACGCGCTCGGCCCCGGCCAGGATTGTCTCCGCCTCGGCGACCCGGCCCCGGGCCTCCTGCTGCGCGGCTGCCCGGCGGCCCGCCTCCTTAGACGTCCCGGGCGGCGCCGCCTTCCGCGCCCGGCCCGGGCCGGCCGGCGCTTCGGACGCGGTCCTCGCCGTACCGCCCGCCGCACGCCCGGCCGACATGCCAGCTGACTCCGACGGCAACGCGCCCGTCTCCTCCAACGCCCCGCTGAGCCTGCCCGCCGCCAGCGCCTCGGCGGCCCGCTCGTCCGCGAGCGCCGCCCGCAGCGTCTGCTCCACCATCCGCAGATGCGCCTCGCCGAGCTGCTCGCCCGCGTCGGCGGCCGCTTGGCGGGCCTGCTCGGTGAGCGCCGCGACCAGCTGGTGTCGCTGGGCGGACAGCTCCCGCAGCTCGGGGCCGGCGAGCCGGTCCTGGGCCTCGCGCAGGGCGCGGCCGAGCTCCAGCAAGGGCCCGACCTCCTCGTGATGTCGGCGGACGAGCCGGTTGACCGCGAACGCCGCAAGGGTCGGCTTCCGCAGCGCCTTGATCTGCGCGGCGAGCTCGCGGTCCCCGGCCTGACGCGTTCGGGCCACCGCGCGGTTGCGTGCGGCGGTGAACTCGGCAGGAGACAGGGTGTAGAGGTCGTTCGCAACCCGCTCGAACGCCGCCTTCGACACCACGATCACCCGCTTCTACAGACCACGCAGCGCCCGCTCGCACTCCGGGCACCGTATGGCGGCGAACCGCGGCGGGTACCAGGGCTGTCCGGGGGCGGTGCGCGAGTAGTGGGCGTGCTCCATGGAAGCGGTGTCGCGGCCGCAGAGCGTGGTGGGCAGCGGGTCCTCGGGCACGTCCGGGTCGGATCCGGCGGCGTGCACCGCGATCACGGCGGGCTCCGCGGCGTCCGGGCCGGTTTGTCGGCCGGGCCGGACCTCGAACAGCACGATGATCGCCATGGTGTCGAGCGTCGCCCCGGTGGCCGCGGGCGGCCACCGGGGAGATCCGTCCGATCATCGACCGCCAGGTGCAGCAGGCTTGCGGCCGTGCGATCGCGATGCTCGACAACGGGAGGGGCCGTTCGCCGCAAGCTGGCCCACCTGGGTACCGGATCCGTCCTGGCCGCTGCTGCTGCTGTCGGACGGCGCCGGCCAAGGTGTCGAGCCGGTGGCCCCGTACCGGTTGTAGCCGTGCGGGGTCCGGGAACAGTCCGACCAGGCGACTCCCTGTGCCGAGCCCGCCGCACCGCCCGCCCGCTCCGACGGACCGCCAGACAGGCACGGTGCACCCATCCGACAGGCAGCACCGGGCTGCTCACCGGCTCGGTGAGCATCGGGTTCGGGCAGTGTCCACGGTGTTATGCGTCGTCCGGGAGCCGGGGGGCGCGTCGGATGCCGCCCCGGGACGGGGCGGCGGGGTCCTGGATGGCTCTCGTGACGTCAGTGTCTGTCGCTCGGGCGGCTGTTGCTGGTCGCAGGTGTCGAGCTTCGCCCCGTCGGTCGCGGGGGCCAGGAGCTGGGATCGGTCGGTGTGGGGGAGCTGCTTTGGAAGTCTTGTGGTACGAGGGAGAATTAGGACGAGGTCGACCCGGCCGGCATGCACGAAGCCGGCGTTCCGCAGGACGCCTTCGCGGTGCAGGCCAGCCCGGAGAGCAACTTTCTGGGAAGAGATGTTCTCGGTGGCGGCCAGCAGTTCCATGCGCTGGAAGGCCTGGTCCGTCAGCATCCATTCTCCCAGCACCCGGGTGGCCTCGGCGGCGATCCCGCGCCCCCTTGCCCAGGGCGCCACCCAGTAGCCGACCTCGCTCACGCGCGCCCGCCAGTCGGTCTTCTTCAGCCCGACGGTACCCATCAACCGGTCATTGGAGGCGTCGGCGATCGCGAAGTGGATACCGTCACCGGACTCACGCAGGGCATGTGCGACCTTGGTGCACCAGGCCGTCGCGTCCTCACGGGTATAGGGCCGGGGCAGAGGGAGCCACCGCTGGGTGAGCTCGTCCGAGCAAGCAGCCTGGGTGTCGTCGATGTCGCCGCTGGTGAAGGGACGAAGCGTCAGCCGGCTCGTTTGCATCACCGTCTCGAGGAAGATGCCCGACATGCCCGTCTCCATTCGCAACCCGTCATCGCAGCCGGGCTGACGGTAACAGGAGACCGCCGGCCGTCAGGTGATGCCCCCTGCGCTTGATCGGCAGCGGACGGCCGCCAGAGACACCCAGGCTCCTCCTCACCACGCCTTACGGTTGTGGGGGCGTCAGCTGGTCGGGTGTCAGGTCGGGTCTGGTGCGCAGGACGCGGGGTCGGTGGCGGTAGCGGCCGAACTCCGGCTGGGTCTGGTCGACGAGGATCTCCACCACGACGTCGGCCTCGACGGGCAGGTAGGTGACGGGAGGGGCGCCGGGCAGGCCGCCCACCGTGCCGGGCAGCTCGGCGATGTCGCCGCTGCCGGCGGGGCGCAGCTGCGGGGCGAGTTCGGCGCGCAGGGCCGCAGTGAGGGGGAGGCTGACGCCGACGGGGTGCAGCTGGCCGTTCGCGGTGGGCTGGGCGAGGACGGCGGCCTGGCGGTTCGGGTCGCCGGTGGTGATGCCGACGACCACCGCGTCGATGGGGTGGCGGCGGCGCCACTTGCGCCAGCCGCTGCCGTAGCGCGGCAGGTAGGGGCGGTCAGCGGGTTTGAGGACGAGGCCTTCCACCGCGCCGCCGGCCGCGCCGACCCAGCCGGCCGCTTCGGCGAGTTCGCGAGCGGCCACAGCGCCGTCGGTCCGGCGGCCAGCAGTTCGCCGAGCCGTTCGTTGCGTTCGGCGAAAAGTCCGCGCCCGGGCGGGGTCCCTTGCCGGCGCGGGTCTGCAGCCGGGAGAAGACGACGTCCCCGTCGGTGGTGACGGCCAGAAGCTCGCCGTCGAGCACGGCCTCGGGCAGTGAGGAGGCCGCGGCCGCGATGTCCGCGAACGGGCGGGTGAGAGGACCGTGCCGCCGCCTACCGGCGCTTCCTCGACGCCGCCGTCCTGGCCGGCCTCCATGTCACCTGGTTGTCTCCCTGCCCGCCGCCATCGGCGACAAGCAGGCCGAGGAGCATGTGAAGGCGCAGCTGCCCCGGCTGGCCGAGCTCGGCGGCGAGTTGGTGGCCGCGCTCTACGGCCTGCGGCTGTGCGCCCCGGTCGACGTCCTGGACGCGGCGGAGAAGACGGCCAGGGCCGCGCCGACGCTGGGCCTCACCGCGGAGCAACTGGACGCGGCGATGGGCCTCTTCACCACCGCGCAGCGCCTCTTCCTCAGCGCCGCCCGGGAAGACCTCGGCTACACCGCCCGCTGGTGGCAGCTGCTGCGCAAGCGCAAGGAGAAGCGCTACCGCCAGCGCGGGGAGATCGAGGCCGGCCTCCGCTGACCGGGGGCGCGGGTCAGAAGATCGGGGCGGGGCCGCCCGGGGCGATGGACCGGCGCCCATGTTGTCGTTCGGGTTGAGGTAGACCAGCGCGATGAACCACGCCTCCGCCGCCTTCGGGTCGCGGCGGCGCAGCAGGTCGGCGTAGCAGAACAGCACGCTGTGCGCGGGCCGGTTGTCGAGCTCGCTGTAGAGCAGCACGTCGGTGAATGGGAACGGCAGCGACTGCTGGAGCACGCACACCCCGGCCCGCGCCCACTCCAAGGCGGCGTCCAGGCCCTCGGGGTCGATTCCCAGGTCGGTTTCGTGCAGATCACCAGTCAGTGCGCTGCTGGGCCCAATTGGCTAACTTGGCAGGCACCCTCACATGTCAGTGCAGCCGCCTAGCCTGGGCACCCCCGGCACGAAGGAGCCTGTCTGTGACCACAGGAGTCGATGTCCTGCAGGATCAACTCATTGAGTGGGTTTACACACAAGCGCAAGAAGCGGGGACACCTCTTGCAGGGGTGGATATTGGGCCCTTCGCCGAGCAGCACGGTCTCGACCAGCAGCAAGCATTCCAACTTCTGTTCTTCTGCAAGGAACAAGGGCTGTTGACTGACCGTGGAACCACGATGGGACGCGCGATCGCCGGCATCACACCGATCAGCGCGGCGTGGATGGCAGACCGAATCCGACAGCGGGAAGACCATGCCGCCCGCATCACAGCGGCCCGAAGCGGACTCCTCGTTTGGCTCTGGCACCGTAAGCACGAAGGCATCCACATGCCGCCCATCGCCGGCGTCTTGGACGCCCCGCAGTCGCTGTTCGTCGGCATCCGACTCACCGCCTCTGAGATGGACCGGGCCGCCGCTCACCTCCAGGAAAAAGAACTGATCAAGGGAGTGGCCAGAGCCTGGGGCGCAGACGGACCCCTGCGCGCAGAGATCACAGCCCAAGGAGAAGACTGCGTGGAGAACTACGAAGCCGACCTCGCCGCCTACGAACGCCGGAACAACGGGGCCAGCAACACCAACTTCCACATCGGCACCAACACCGGCAACATCGCGGCCAACAGCCGCGAAGTCACCCAGACCGCCACCACCAACCAGGGCATCAACCCCAGCGAGCTGGTACTCCTCGCCAGATCCCTGCGCCAGGCGGCTCCCGTGCTCGGTCTACCGGAGAGCGATGCCGACGAGTTCACCGACATCGCAACCCGGATCGAGAACGAGGCCTCCGCAGACAATCCTGACCCGGGACGACTCCGGCGCTGGGGAGCCGCGATCTTGGACATCCTCAACTCCCCAGCGGTCAGCGGCGCCCTCGCCCAGACCCTCTCCACCACCGTCCAGGCCGCCATCACCCCGGGCAGCTGACTTCACCCGCTGCCCAGCAGGCACCGCACCGTACCTGGGTAGAACGCCGGAGGCCGCCACCCCATCGGGACGGCGGCCTCCGCGGTTTCCTCAGGGGCCCTCGGCAGCCCACCCCGGGTACCAAGCCACGCCCAGCGCCTCCAGCTGCCCGAGCTGCTCCGCGCTCAACTTGTCCCGGCGAGCCTTCTGGTTGTTGACCCACGTGCCCAGCGACAGCCCGTCCTCGGTCTTGTGGGCGCGCGGCACACGGGCGTGGCCCTCCCGCTCGACGAAGGCCGCCAGCGCCGCCAGCCCGGCGGCGAACCGGTCGGTGCGCGACACCTTCGGCTTCGCCGCAGCCACCGCCTGCGCGGCCGCCAGCTCCTGGTCCTCCTCGATGCCGAGGGCCAGGATCAGGTCCTGCTGCTCCTGGTCGAGCTCGGCGAAGCCGGACCGCTGCGCCCGCACCCACCGCCCGAGCGGCTCGCCCTCGAACTCGGTCTCCACCGGGAGGCCGGCCCAGTCGACCCCGCCGTCCGACTCCAGCCACCACTGCCGCGCGGTCGCGTAGGAGCGCTGCCAGGTGATCGGCCAGCGCGGGCACTACCACGGGTCGATCTCCTCCAGCGCCGCCCTGCGCTCGGGGGCCAGCGCCCCGGGCTCGCCCTCGGGGACCTCGGACGCGGCCCGAAGGCCGGCCAGCCAGCCGCCGATCGCGTGTCAGTCTTCTCTCTAGTTGCAACACTGATGTCGCTCGTACCAGGTGTGCTTGAGGTAGCCAACAAACTTAAAGCTGCCCATTGGTATGCCTATTGAGCTGTAGTGGTGTTGCTAGTGAGCATGTTGACCTCCGGCGGATAGTCGCTCTGACCTGGGATGTTTTAGTTACGCGGCGAATGTTGTAACTAGATAGATAACTACCCGGTGAGAGTATCGGGCGATGCCCTCTGGAGTGATCTTGAGGGGGTGCGATGTGGGCAGGTCGAGGCGGTGTCAGTGTTAACGGCGGGGGCTGTGGGCAGAGTGTCGTGTTGCGTGAGCTGACGACGACATCCAGGCTGCCGCCCTCGCCTGAAGCCTCGTCGGGATCAGGGCTCGATGTTGATGCCGTAGTCAGTGGCCAGGCCCGCCAGGCCGCTGTCGTAGCCCTGGGCGACGGCGCGTGCTTTCCAGCCCGGTCCGTGGCGGTAGAGCTCAACGGCGACCACGACCGTCTCGCCCGCGTCGTGGGCGGGCGGCTCGAAGCGCAGGAGCACACCCGAGATTTGGGTGATGTCCGCCCTCCAGGTGGTGCGCTGGTCGAGGACGGCGGTGGGTTGCGTTTCGAGGTCGACGCTCACCACCACAGCGACCGTGCGGACATCGTCGGGGATGCGGCCGAGGTCGGCGGTGATGGTGTCGCCGCTGGAACTGACGCCGTCTTGGTGGGGGTGGTTGTAGAAGACGAGGTCGTGGTCGGTCCGGACCTTGCCGTCGCCGGTGAGGAGAAGTGCGGAAACATCGACCGGAGCGCCAACGGTCGTGACGCGTACCGCTGTTGTCTCGGTAGGTAGGGGCGCGTTGCCGCCCTTGGCCAACAGCAGCGGCACGAGGCCCTTCCCGTCAGGGGATGGTGCGGCGAGGTCGGTGGTGACGGGGCCAGCGGGGGAGTGGGCCGGGGGCGTGCCGGTGCGGGTGAGGCCAGCGAGGGCGCGCTGCAGGAGCGGCCAGCCTTCGGCTTCCTCGCCGGGCCAAGGCCACCGTAGCCGCTGGGTGCCGAACTGCTTGGCGGTGGGCGGCTGTCCGAGTGCCTCCTGGAGTTGAACGTAGCGCAGGCTCTCGATGGCCAGCCGCTGCAACTCCCACTGCCGGCGGATCTCCTCCGGGTCCTGGGCCGCTGGCCAGGTGCTTTTGGGGACGGGCTCGCCACCGAGCGCTTGGTACACCCGGCGGGCGAAGTCGTGGCCGTCGCTGGCCAGCAGGCGGGCGGGCCGCTTCTGCTCGGACGGCGCGGGCTCGCCGATCGCGGTGTAGAGCGCCCCGAGGTCACCGCCGGTCCACTGGTTGGCGGCGGTCGTCGCGAACCGGGAGAACTGGATGAGCGTGGGCGGGCGCCCCTTGAGGGCGACGTGGCGGTGGTACTGGTGGGCGACCTCCTCCAGTTCGCGGCGCCACCGCTGCTGCAAGTAGGTGTTGAGGTAGCGTTCGGCCCAGGCACGGCGGTGCCGGGTGACGATGTCCCTCACGTGCTCGAAGCCATCGCGGCGCGAGCCACGGCCCATGCTGAACGTGACACTCACGAGGCCGTCCTCGGAGACGACCGGAACACTCCTGCCCTCCGAGATCGACTCCGGATCTCCCAACTGCTGCTCGGCAGAGCGCAGTTCCTCGAAGAGGGAAGCGTCGACGGGGCAGCCGGCCGTGCGCAGCTCGGTCAGCTCACGGTCGTAGTAGCCGGCGGCGTCGGACAGGGTGGTGCGGGAGTACGGGCCCTCGCACACGAACCACGCGGTCAGCCCGATGCCATGCCAGAACCCGGCCGCTGCACCGAGAACCTGGGTCATCGTGTGGTGCGGGCGGGGGTTGCCGACGATGCTTCCGGGGTGCTGCTTCAGCATCACCGTCTCCCACAGCCGCCCTACCTGCTCCAGGACCATGGGCGGCAGAGCCTGCAGGTACAGCTGAGGGGTCCGGTCCTCTCCGGGCGAGGAGAGGTCCATCACTTCCTCATCGAGCAGGCCCCACAACGAGGGCATCCCCTTCGCCTGGTGGGCGTGTGCCTGGTCGAAACCCGCCCACCAGTCGCGCAGCACGGACACCCGCTCCTCGATGGGAGAGACGGCGGTGCTCGTGCCGAGGAACGCCGCGAGCATCGCCTGGACCTCGTCCTCGCCGATGCCCGTCTCAGCCGCCACCTCGGCCGCCTGGGAGGACATGCCCACATACAGGCGCGCCTCGGGCAGGGCGGTGATGACCTCCTCGTCCGGGTGTGGCGGGGCCTGGAGGTAGTCGAGTACAGCCAGCCAGTCACCCGCGAAATGAGCGGAGACCACCGGCTGCAGTGCGCGGGTGAGGACCCGCCGCGCCAGCGGCGTGCCCTTCTTCGCCTTCGCCGCGAACCCTGCCGTCAACTGCTGCAGCCGCTGAATCCGATGACGGGCCACCAGCTGTTCGAGATCGGCCGCCGCTAGCGCTTCCAGCAGGTCCAGACGGGCCTGCTGCTGCCCTCTGCGGTCGAGGGCGTGCCAGCCGCCGCCGAACCGGAAGACCTCCAGCGCACCGGAAGCGATGCCCAGCAGCCGGTAGCGGTCCTCGATCGCCGCCCACACCTGCCGCTGCTCCTCACGCGTACCGGCCGGCCCCGCCGCCCGCACCCGAACCGGCTCCATCAGCGTCTCAAACAAGGGCACCAGCAGCGCCCACAGCAGCACCACATCCCCGCCCTCGGCGACGGTGAGGCGGGCCGTGTCACCAGCGGCCACCGTCAGTGCGTGGGCCGGACGGTGGCGCAGCAGATGTGGCAGGTTGACCACCCCTGCCTTCAGCGAGAGCTGCTGCGGCAGATACCACGCGCCGCGCCGCTGCTGCTCCTGAACTCCGAACACCTCCGCGCACAGGGCGCTCTCCGTGCGGGTGAGAGCCGCGGCCTTGGCGGTGTCCGGGACACGAGCCCCCTTGCCGACAGTGACGGCGGCCACCGGCCGGCCCTCGAGCGAGGCGGCCAGCAACCGGGCCGTGAGCGCGTCGACGTCGGTGAAGCGCTGCTGCCGGCCGGCCGCCGCCTCCACGCGAAGTGCTACCTCAGGGTGGGCATCCGCAGCCGAAAGCCACCACCGCGACGGGTCAGCTGCCACCGGTCACCTTCCGCATGAGCTCGACGAACTTCTCGAACGGCAGTGGCGACGCCGTGCCTTGCGCGTAGACGGCGTAGCGCTGCGCCATGAACTCCATTTCCCGCTCGGCCCGCCTAGCCTCCACCCGATCCAGCTCATGCACGACGCGCTGCTCCACCCGTCCTCGCTCGTACAGGACGAACGCGTCCATCCCGCCCGCACCGTCGTCGCCTCCAGCACCTTCCGCAGGGTCGTCCCCTTCCTGCCCGTCACCCTGGAAGGAGGCGGCCTCGATGGGCGGGGCGTCCAGCAGCAGAGCCGGGTCCATGTCGTTGTCCGCGCACAGCGCCTCCAGGTGGTCCTCCAGGCCGAGTTCGGCGTGGCAGACCACGTCCAGGTACTGCTTGTCCGGCGGGCACGCCCGGGTGGCGCAGCACACGGACACCGCGTCCGATGAACTGGTAGAACTCGCCGAAACTGCCGTAGGGGCGGATCGGCACGACAACGGTGATAGGCGGGAAGTCGTAGCCCTGGCCGAGCATCCGCAACTGCACGATGCCCTGAAGGTCCCCGGAGTCGGAAGGTGGTCTCCCTGCTCGCCGGTGGCGGAAGCCGCGGCGACGAGGCACGCGCCAGGTTCCTGCGCGAGGCACGGATCACCGCCCGACTGCAGCACCCCAATATCGTGACGATCCACGACCTCGGCGAGCACGGTGCCGGGGACAGTAAAGTCCCCTTCCTCGTGATGGAGTTGGTCCGTGGCGAGGGCCTGGACGCGATGCTGCGCCGAGGCGCCCTCGCGCCGCCGGTCGCGGCCCGGTGGGGCGCGCAGATATGCGATGCGCTTTCCGATGCGCACAGCGCCGGGATCATGCACCGGGACATCAAGCCGTCGAACATCCTCATCGCACCTTCCGGCATCGTGAAGGTGCTCGATTTCGGCGTCGCAAGGGCGGCCGACCCCTACGCGACTGCGGACCGTCTAACCCAGACCGGCTTCATCGTCGGCACGCCCCCGTACATGGCGCCCGAACAGGCGCGTGGCTTCCCGGAGCCGCGCAGCGACCTGTACGCGCTCGGCTGCCTGCTCTTCGAGCTGATCACAGGTCGGCTGCCGTTCCAGGCCCCCGATACCGTGGGCTTCCTCTCGGCGCACCTCACCCAGGAACCACCCGCACCAAGCTCGGTGTCCGCGGGCATCCCTCCGGCCTGGGACGACCTCGTGCTCACCCTGCTGCACAAGGACCCCACCCAGCGATACCCGAACGCCGGTGCCCTCGCCCAGGCACTGCGGCAACTCGACCGTGCACCCGAGCCCACGCCGCCAGCAGCCGAGTTCACCCCGTTCCCCACAACAATGCCCGCCACGGTTCTGCTCACACCCGCAGTCTCCGCCCCCGGGTCGAGCATAGTATCCCCGCAGCCGGGTGCGGCATCGGCAAATGCCCTGGCGCACCTCCACGGAACGCCTCTGAGCCTGGACCGCGCGACGCGGTTCGGCCTCCCGGTAAGCCTGTTCTTGCTCTACACCCTGCTGGCCCCTTACGAGTTCATGCCCGTGGGCCGCCGCGTGTTCCTCTTCGCCCTGATAACTACCTGGGTGCTGACGGCAGTACTCACACCCCGCTCCAGCGGCCTGACGCGGGGAGCGGGGTACGCGGCCACGGTACTCATCGCCGCGGGCCTCGTGGTGGAGGTGATCGAAAAATGGGGTGGCTGGTACGACGGTTTCTTGTACGACAAGCCTGTCCCTGTCCAGCTGCTCTTCGACGCAGGGTTTGTCGTGACCATCGCGGCGTACTGCTACCGCGATATCACAACCCGGCGGGCGCGGTCGGTCCGCGATTCCCAGGCAGCTCCACAGCAGATGTAGATTGTGATCTATAGCGCGTCGCCGCTGGTCAGCCGGGGTGGGGTGGACGCGGGAATGGGTGCGGCCGCCGCGATCATGATCGTCTGTGACAACAAATCCGGACGCGGCGGCCACGGTAGCGCAAGAGGTGTGGCGGGACGGCTTCGGGGAGGTGATGGGCCTGGTGGCGGGCTGCTTCCCGCGCCGGGAGACGCGGCAGACCTTCGGGGAGATGACCAAGGCGATGCTGATGGGCGTGGAGCGGGCGAACTGCTGGACGCTGGCCGAGGCGCTCGGCCACTGCGGCCCGCACCGCTTGCAGCACTTCCTGGCCCGCGCGGTGTGGGATCACGACGCCGTGCGCGACCGCTTGGCCAGTTGGACCGTGGGCCATCTCGCCGACGACTACGCCGTGCTGGTGATCGATGAGACGGGGGACGAGAAGTCGTCCACGGACGCGGTCGGCGCCGCACGCCAGTACTCCGGCGCGCTGGGCGGGATCGGCCTGTGCCAAGTCTCCGTCCACCTGACGTACGCGAGCGCCGCCGGACACGCCCTGGTCGACCGGGCCTTGTACCTGACGAAGGACTGGGCGGTCGACGACGAACGCCGCGAGCTGACCGGCGTGCCGGATGAGCTGGCCTTTGCTACCAAGCCCCAACTGGCCGCCACGATGCTGCAACGCGCCCGCAATGCCGGGTTGCCCGCCCGCTGGGTGGCCTCCGACGAGGTCTACGGCGGACGCGAACTGCGGTGCCGGATACGCGAGCTGGGCTACGACTATGCGATCGCCGTCCCCGCCGGCCACCCAGTGACCACCCCGGCGGGCCGGTTCACCGCCACCACCCTCCTGGCCAAGCTACCCCGCCGGGCCTGGCAACGGCTTCGGACCGGACATGGCACCAAGGGCGACCGCCACTACGACTGGGCGATGATCGACATCAACCCGGACGACACCCCACCCGGATACGACCCGGGACACAGCGTCCTGCTCATCCGCCGCCACCGCTACACCCGCGAACTGTCCTTCTACCACTGCCACTCCACCACCCCTGTCGCTCTGGCCAACCTCGTGGCCGTGGTCTGCACGAGGTGGCGCATCGAGGAGGACTTCCGCGCCGCGAAGTCCCTGACCAGACTCGACCAAGGGCAAGTGACCTGCTGGAACTCCTGGATGCGCTGGAGCCTGATCAGCCTGGTCGCCGCCGCTCTCCTGGCCGCGGCTCTCGCCCGGAGCCGCCCCACCAACTCGTCATCCGAGACTGAGCTGATCCCCCTCACACGGCCCGAACTCCTTGTCCTACTCCGGGCCGCCGTCCTGCCCGCGCCATGCCGGGACCTGGTACACATCCTGCGCTGGTCACACTGGCGACGCCGTCACCAGCACCGCGCAGCCGCCTCTCACCGCCGTTGGAACGAGGTCACCGCAGCCGCCAGCACATACCAACCACAAAGATCACGATCTACAGCTGCCGTGTCAGTGGGCACGCATGGAGTCGACCCCAAGCATCGCTATCCGGGCCGGCGCTGCCCGGTCCGGAGCCAAGGGCGAGCCGCCATCCTTGGCGGATTCCTTGACTGCCGTCCCGGACACCCTGATGGATCCGTTGCACATTTTGGTGACTTCCCCGGGCACATCAGGGGCGGGACGGCCGTGACGGTGGCGCCAAGTCCGGTGATTTCCACGGAAGTCGGTGAAAGGGCGTGGAGCTCTTGGCACGATGGTTCCATGGACGTCACAGCGGGTGCGGGGGCGCGGCTCCTGCGGGTCACGGTGGCCGATGACCATGATGCGCTGCAATCGTTGTTCGACTGGCTGAGGCTGGAGGACGGCCTGCGCGGGCGGCTACGCCTGGAGGCATCGCACGGCGGGACCGGCGGCGAGATGGGCGGTCTGCTGGACGTGCTCACCGTTGCGCTGGGGTCGGGCGGAGCAGGGGCGGTTTTCGCCAACTCGCTTTCCGCGTGGTTCAGCCAGCGCCGCGCCAACGTGAGAGTCATCGTCACGGGACCGGGCGGGCGAAGCGTCGAGGCGGACGCGCAAGTGGCGAAGGACGACGTGCCCGGGCTGATGAGGGAGATCGCCCGGCTGGCCGACGGACCGGAGCAGCAGGAGTGAGCCGCTTCCCGGACCCCGCGCGCTCGCGCGCCGTGCTGATCGGTGTCGACTCCTTTCCGGAGGCGCCCGACCTCGCCGACCTGCCGTCGGTACGGGGAAACGTCGTGGGTCTGCGGCGGCGCCTGACGGATGTCCGGACGGGGGTGCTGGAAGCGGGGAACTGCACGGTGGTCGCTCCGTTGGCGTCGGTCGTGGACATCGGCCGCGCGGTGGGTCGGGCGGCCGCCGAGGCCTCGGACATGCTGCTGGTCTACTACGCCGGGCATGGTCTGGTGGACGACCGGGGCCGGCTGCACCTGGCAACGAGTGCCACGCGGGCCGGCGCGCCGAAGTACAGCGCGCTGGCTGTCGACCTGCTGCGCGAGGACCTCGGCGCCAGCGGCGCAGCGGCCCGGGTCCTGATCCTGGACTGCTGCTTCTCCGGCCGCGCCATCGACGTGATGGCCGGTGAGGAGGGCGTGGTGGATGGCCAGTTGTCCATCGCGGGCACCTACACAATGACGTCCACCAGCGCGACCACGCCGTCCTACGCGCCGGCCGGGGAGCGATACACCGCGTTCACCGGGGCGCTGCTGGCGGCGCTGGACAGCGTGGAGCCGCTCACTCTCGACGAGGTGTACCGCAGTGTCGCGGCGGACCTCGGTTCCCGAGGGCTGCCGCGGCCGCGGCAGCGGGCGACGGACACCGCTGCGGCACTGTCCCTGGCCCGTGGCCGGATGGATCGGGCCGATACACCACAAGACCCCGCGCGACGGCCCGAGTCGGCGCTGCAGGTACCTGAACGTCTCCGCCGCATCCGGGAATGCCTTGGCACCACTACGCCCGCGACAGTTCTCGACCGCACGGCAGGGTCATCCTTGCCTGACCGTGCCATGGAGCTGGCAGGTCCCACACGGCAGCTGCCTGAACGTCGCGGGCCCTTCAGTATGTCCTGGACCGGCGAGGAACCTCTACCCGACTACGCCGTGGAGGTAGGCAAGCTGGGCTGGAAGGCAATGGCGATCATGGCGTCGGTCTCGGTGCTGGTGGCTGTAGTAACCCTCTCAATGGCACCGGGATATCAATTTGAATTCTCGCCCGGCAAGGAGGAGATGACTCCAGGTCCCGCCCTTCTCCTCACAGGGATACTCGCCGCCATCGCGGCCGTAGGCTTGGCAGTTCCGGCAGCCGGCCGGGCGTGGGGTGAGCGTCTACGCAACGACAGAACGGGCTGGGCACTCCATGTAGGACCGAACCACATACAGACCGTCAGTGCCGCAGGGCGGCGCGAGTACACCTGGGATCGGATCGAGCACGTCACTGTCGAGGAGATCCATCCCACATACGGCAACCTCGCGGAGATCACGGGCTCAGCCGCGCACCTGTACGTCGGTGTCCACATCAGGCCCCGGAACGAAGACGAACTGACCGTTTCGACCCCGGCGGGATGGCCCTACCCGTGGCTCGGCTCAGTCGCGGGTCGTGAGGACGGCCTGCTCCCCATCTGCGTTCTCGGGCCAATGACCGAGCAGCAGCGCACAGCGCTCGCCGATGCCTTCACCCGATACGGCGGCCGACGATGGGACCCATCCGCTGCGTAAAGAACTCTTCCCCGTCAGTAGATCAACTGGTCCTGCCGCGCGTAGAACCGGAGACCGAGTTCCTGTTGCCGGGTGGCCGGCGCAAAATGCGCCCGGATGCGGTGCTCCAGGCTCCGGAGGTCGGGGTGCCGGTGTTGATGGTCGAGGTCGACCGCTCGACCATGGCGCCGGAGCGGGTGGCGGCGAAGTTCACCGCCTACCGCGAGCTGTTCCGCACCAAGGTGAAGAGCACCGACCCCGCGCTGGCCGGCCGGGAGCCGGTTATGGGGTGGTGGTGGGGGTGGGGGTTGGGGTGATGCCGGGCCTGGAGTTTCGCGGGTTGGTTGAGAGGGTTTTGGATCGGGGCGGGGCCGCGCTGTTGGGTTCTGGTGGGTGTGTGGTGTTGCCAGCGGAGGGGTTTGTGGGTGCTGGGCTGGTGGTTTCGCGGGTGTGGTGAGGGAGTTGCTGTTCCTTCGAGACGTTTTCTGGGTGTTGCGGGTGTGGTGAGAGCCCCGCAGGTGACCTGTTTCAGTTGGTGTCGCCGGTGTGGGTGCGTGCTGTCCGGAGGGCGGTGCGGCGCGGTGATGGCGTGCTGGGTCGTGTCTGGGTGTGGTGGTGGATCCATGTCCGCAGGGGGTCGTTGTCGGACGGGTTCAGGTGGGGGAGTCCGAGCTGGGTGGCGGTGTGGTGGAGGAACGCGGCGTGGGCGGGGTGGGTGTGGCGGCGGGGGCTGTCCCCGTTGGGGGCGTCGAGTACGCGGTGGTGGTGGAGGGCGCGGGCGAGGGTGACGGTTTCGGGGTAGGTGACGGCGTCCCGGGCGAGGAGTGCCCATGAGGTGCGCGGTGTGAGACGGGGGTTGGTGGCGGCGAGGGTGCTGGTGCGCCGGTGCCAGCGCCTGGCGAGGTGTTGCTGGTGGTCGTACCAGCGGGTGGTGATGGTCTGGGCCCAGCTCCAGGCGAGGTCCGCGCCGTGCCGGCGTTGCAGGCGTTGGTGGGCGCGTTGTGCGCGCTCGAGTTCGGGAAGCGCGGCGGTGTTGAGGAAGTGGCCGTGTTCGCCTGTGGTGGGCCAGGTGTGGTGGCGGGTGCACAGGCGCTGGTGTTCGGGGGGGGGTAGGCCCAGGCTGTGTGGGTGGCGCCGCGGGTGTGGTGCAGGACGCAGGCGGGGCAGGCGGGGATGGGTGGTTGCCGGTGGCGTGCGGTGTGCTGCCAGGTGATGTGGGGCAGTTCGTGGCCGCTGCCGGGCCGGGCCGGGCGGGTGTGGGCGACGGGTTCCCAGTGGGGCAGGGCGCGGGCGAGGTGGGGGTGGGGGATGCGGGCGAGGGTGGCGATGCGGACCTGGGCGGCGCGGTTGGGGTGGAGTTCGGCGCCGGGCACGGCGGCGAGGCTTCTGCCTTGCGCGTCGACGGCGATCGCGAGGGCGTCGAGGAGCTGGGGCAGGCTCTGCCGGTAGGCGTGTGCCAGGCGGGTGAGGTAGGAGGCGGTGCTCTCGCGCGGCAGGGGCCGTACGCGCTGGCAGCCGGGGGCGAGGGGCGGGGCGTACAGCATGACCGTCATCGCCGGGCGGTGGTGCGCGCGGGGGTGTGGGGGCGGTACTGCTCTTCGGCGAGGTGGTCGAGGTCGATGTCCTCCAGGACGGCGCGGGTGATGCGTTCGGTGCCGTCCAGGACGGTGGTGATGGCGGCTTGGCGCACGAGGCGCGAGAGCCTGCCGATCCTGCCGCCGGTGCGGGCGTGGAGGTAGCCGGCCAGGCGGGGCAGTGTGCCGGGGCGGTGGTGGTCGAGGTCGAGGGCGTTGTCCATGGCGGCGGCCAGGTCGCGGAACGGTTCGCGGGTGCCGTGGCGGAGCGGGAGTGCGCCGGTGTCGATGAGGCTGGCGCGGGCGGCGAGCTGTTGTCCGCGCACGCCGGTGAACAGCGGGGTGTCGGTGACGTCGATGCCGGAGTAGAGGAACGTCGCCCGGATGCGTTCGGTGAGGTCTTTGAGGAGGTCGGCGGCGTCGGCGCCGGTGCTGGTGCGGGGGTTGACGCGGTGGATCTCGTCGATGAGGACGAGGCGTACGCGGGCGGCGGCGTAGGTGTGGCAGACGGCGGTGGTGATCTGGGCCTGGGTCATCCGGGAGGTGACGGGGATGCCGAGGTAGCGGGCGAACTCGGCGGCGAGGGTCTTGGCGGTGGCGCCCGGCGGCACCAGGATGTACGCGACCGGCACGGTGTCCCGGCTCGCATCCGCGCCGGCGCGGGCGTGCGAGGCCAGGTGGCAGGCGCGCCCGATGTGCAGGATGGCGGTGGTCTTGCCGCACGCGGCCGGCCCGGTGACGATCAGCGAGGGCCGGGCGGTGGTGTCCTGGTGGCGCCCCAGGACCATCAGGGTGCGCACGGTGCGCGAGACCTTGTCGATGGCGGGAGTCTGCACGGGCACGAACCTGGAGTGGTAGGCAAGCTTGTCCTCCACGCTGCGCGCCGGCGCGCCGGGGGTGGGCGGGGCGGGCACGGGTGTGTCGACGAACCGCTGGAAGCCGTCCCAGGTCGAGCACTCGTACGCCCAGTCGTCCTGCGGCGAGTCCGGCGCCGGCCCGGGTCCGGTGCTGCTCGCCGCCCACGGGATCGCCGGCGCCGGCGGTGCCGCGTGCGATGGCCCGGCGGCCTCACGCGCGCCCGGGTCGCCTGGCGCCGGGACGGGCCGTACGGTCCTGCCCGGCCTGGCCGCCCTGCGGTGTTCAGAACCGCCTGGCACGGTGTCGTTCGTGCTGCGCCTCACCACTGTTCGGCCTTCAGACGGGCGTTGTAGAGGGGGAAGCCGGTCTCGGGCTCCTCGTCGCCGAGTTCGTCCATGTCCGTGTTCGCCTCCGCGTCGTCCAGGGAATCGGCCCAGGGCTGCCACGGGTTGGAGCCGTCGTCCCGCTCGAAGTGCCGTAGGCCGGTGGCCTGCTGCGGCACCGAGCCCGTGCCCTCTTCTTGGCGCGCGTTCTTCCAGCCGGGGTCCGTTCCGCTCGCCGCCCCCGCTTCCACGGTGGCGGTGGTGATGGTGTCGAGTGCGTCGGCCGGGCGGCGGGTCGCCCAGCGGCATGCCGAACCCGCATGTCCCCGAAGTAACTCGCCGCAGAACTCCATTTCAAGTATTGGGCCTACCTTGGGATGTGAATAAATCTAATATTTTGGAATCAATCACCCCATATGCGTGCAATGCAAGTGCGGGCTTTACCTACTCGCCGTAACGAACTAATATTCTCCGAGTGATCGCGGCAGCGGGCAAGCCGGCTGTGCAGGGCAACCGCATCACGATGGACGACTGTCGCGCGCTCGCGCCCTCAGCACGTCCGGGCGCAGCGCCTACCCGGGTGGGGAAATGGGGTCGGCGACTCCACTCGCCCATTCTCAAGGAGGGGAAAATGGGTTCTTCGATCGCCCAGATTCTGGGCGGAAAGATCGGTAAGGCTGCCGCTGTCGTGGCGCTGGCCGCCGCGGCCATCACTCTGACGGCGCCGACGTCGAGCGCCTCCAACGAGGCGGACTGGACCGAGGGGTGCCGAGGCTACTGGTACACGACGTCCGGCCACGGCTACTGCGACTCCGCGTCGAACTTCCCGAGCTACACCTACTTCACGCTGTACGCCTGCGACTATGAAGTCGACCCGCAGCACAGGAGCCACCTCTACGACGGCTACCAGGGCAAGTACGACACCAACGAGTGCACGTTCAAAATCACCAACACGCACGTCTCCCTGCTGATCTGAAATAGGGTGGGCCCGCCGATCCGGTGGGCCCACCCCCGCGTTTATGGGGAACCATTTTTATGACGACTGATCCTGTCGCCAGGCTAGCAGCTGTGGCGCAAGGGTACGGAACCCGGGAAATCATCAGGAATCTCGACCTTTCCATACTGCCCGGGGTGACTGGACTGCTCGGCCCGAATGGAGCCGGGAAAACGACGCTTTTCCGCACCCTTGCGACGATCGCGCCGCCGCGCAGCGGGGAGGTGGAACTCTTCGGCAGAACGATCGCCGGCGAACGCGACGCCCGATGGGCGCGACGCCGGATCGGATACCTCCCTCAGGACTTCGGCTACTACCCGGCCTTCTCCGTCACGGACTTCGTCCGCTACTGCGCCTGGCTGCGCGAAGTGCCCTCCAAGGAGGCCGACGCCGCGACTCGGGACGCGGTGAACGCCGTCGGGCTGGCCGACCGTTCCCGCGACCGTATGAAGTCGCTGTCCGGAGGCATGCTTCGCAGGGCCGGCATCGCCGCGGCCATCGTCGGGTCTCCCTCTCTGCTGCTGCTCGACGAACCCACCGTCGGTCTCGACCCCGCCCAGCGCCTCGACTTCCGCAACCTCATCCGCTCACTCGCCGGAGCGGGAGCAGCCGTGGTGCTGAGCACGCACCTAGTAGAGGACGTTGGCGCGGCCTGCGACACCGTCCTGGTCCTGAACGAGGGCCGCATCGTCCACACCGGAACGCCCCGGCAGTTGGCCGACTCTGCCGCGCCGGCCGCCCCGGGCGACAGCCCGCTGGAACGCGGCTACATGACCGTCCTGGACACTGCCAGGCCCTCCGGAGGCGTCCCGTGCTGAAGGCCTACCGCATCGAACTGCGGCGCTCGCCCCTGCTCATCGCCTTCCCGCTGATGGTCGGCGTGGACCTGCTGGTGCTCTTCGGGCGCTCCCGGTACTGGATCGGGGTCTGGCCGGAGGCGAGCGTGGCCGCGCAGGTCGTCACCCTCTTCCTCGGTCCCGTGCTCGCCGGCGTCTCCGCCTGGCAGGCCGGACGCTCCTCACGGGCGGGGATGCCCGAATTCCTGCTGGCCGCCGCACGGCCGGGCTGGCGCATCGAGGCCGCCCGGCTCGCCGCCAGTCTCACCCTGGGCTTCCTCGCCTACGGGGTCGGATGCCTCACCGCCGCGGCCGTCTCGTTCGGCGACGCCGGACCGGGCTTCCTGTGGCCGTCCTACCTGCTGGTGGGCGCTGCGACCCTCATCATCTTCGCCTCAGTCGGGCACCTGGCCGGCCGCTGGTGGCCCTCCCCCGGCTTCACGCCCGTCGTGTCCGCGCTCGGCTGCTTCATCAGCATGCTCGTACTGCCGTTCAAGTTCAACGTCCTGGCCGGCCCCCCGGACCTTGAACTGCGGCCGGTTCCGGTCGTCCTGCGCCTCGCCTTCGCGACCGCTCTCGCCGCCCTCGCCGTCACTGCCCCGCCCCTTCGCATCCGCAACAGGTCACCGAGACACTCCACACCGTGGCACCTGCGCACCGCGGCCGTCGTGGCGGCCGTCTGCTCCCTTGCCGCGACGGCCGCCCTGCCCGCAGCCGGCGAACTGCGAACGGAGCGCCCCGGTACGGCAGTTGAGCCGCTGTGCGACCGGGCCGACGGGAACGCGCCGCGCGTCTGCGTGTGGCCCGAACACCGCAAGTACCTGCCGGAGATCGTCCTGATGGCCCAGCGACTCGGCCGGACCTCCCAACCCTGGGTCCAAGTCCCGGGCGAGTTCTACGAGTTCGGCCTCCGTCGTACCTATCTCGGCGACCGCGGCTTCGACATCACCGAAGGCCACGTCCGCACCGCGGCCATCGCCATGGCCGACCAGACCTTCGCCGCCTCCTTCGGACGGTGCCGGATTCCTCGCCGCGAAGAACGGGCGTGGCAGGCACTGGACAGCCTCCACCTCTGGCTCGAATACCGCATGATGGGCCAGGACCCGGCCACCGCCGACGACGGCCTCCACGTCCAAGGGATCTGGACCGCACAGAAAGAGGCGACCGCCGCCATGCGAATGCCGGCCGCCGAACAGCAGAACTGGATCGACCAGGAGCGAGCCCACCTCCTCCGTGACCCTTCCTGGTGCACACCTGATGACCGCCACTGACCTCCTGCGCTACGCACGGATCCACCGGTGCACGGCCGTCCTCGTCGGCGCGGCGGCCGTCGCCGTGCTGTCGGCGGTCTTCGGGGGCACCCGGATCGCGATCCCGTCCATCGGCAGCGGAGGCGTCACGACCGGGATCCCGTTCCGGCGCGAACTCCCGATGCTGTCGGCCGTGTTCCTGACGGCGGCACTGGACAGCGCGATGGCGCGGCACGAGGAGATGGGAACCGCCGCCATGCACCGCCTCCGCGCCGTGTACTGCACAGGCCTCGCCCTGCTGGTGTGCGGGTTTTCCTTCGGCGCCGAGGCCCTCGCGATCGGCCCCGGTGCCGGCGCCGTGTTCGTGCGGTCGCTGCTGCTCTGGCTCGGACTCGCCCTGGCGTCCGTCAGATTGCTCGGCCACCAACTGGGTTGGGCCGTTCCGCTGGCCTCGACGCTGCTGCTGATCTGGTACCCGCACACGTGGTGGGACTGGACCACCGCGCCAGCAGGCAGCCTCCCCGGCTGGGTCGCCGCCGTGCTCGTGCTGGCCCTGGGCAGCGGCGCGGTGGCGGCAACTCCGTGGCGGATGAGGTCCGCGAGCAGGCGCAGTGGCACCAGATCCGGCCGTCGCTGGTGAGCGTACCGCGACCGACAAGGTCGAAGTGGTTCCCCTTTGCCCCGCTGCCCGGTTCTTCGGGTTCGCCGGGCGGGCCGAGGCAGTACCGTCTTGATATGGACGGTGTCCTCGCCAATGGTTGGGGGCTCGTCCGGTCCGTTGGCACCCTCAAGTACCGTGATCTGCCGTTCGAGGCCAGTGAGGTTAGCGGTGCGGTACATGGTGACGACGCCGTCTACGACTAGTACTGCAACGGTGCTTATCCTGGCGAGGCTTCGGCTCTTGGGCTGTGGCCTCGTCTCTTGTGGTGGCTGGTCCGGGCCTGCTGTTGGCGTCGGCGGCGCCATCCGGACCAGTGCAGGACGTGGTCGGTTCTGTGGTGAGCAGGCCGGGTGAGGTGGGCGATAAGCCGACGTATCTCGGGGAGGGTAAGCGGGATCAGGTCTGACGTTCGAGCGGGTCTTGCCCCTTTTCGAGGTGCTGGGCCCGCAGGACGGTCAGGTAGGCGTGGGCGGCCATGGCGATGACCCCGTACCGGCCATGACGAGCAGCGGCACCGCAAGCGAGCCGGTCCGCGTGCGGGTGTGCGCGGTGCTGGTCCACGACGGTCGGGTGTGTCTGATTCGGCGCCAGCGCCCGGCCGGAGTACAGCTCTCCTTCCCCGGCGGCGTGGTCGAAGGCGGCGAAGAACCCGAGACTGCGCTGGGCCGGGAGCTGCTCGAGGAGCTCGGCCTCGATCTGGTGGTGCTGCCCGCGCCGCCGGTGCTGTGTTTCGTCCAGGACCAGGTGACCGAGCGGCCGGGCGAGACCACGTCGTTCCGGCGTCGGTACCTGGTCTTCACCGCCCACCTGCCCGACCACCTGGTGGAGGCCGTCGCCCTGGTCGAGCAGGACGACCCCGACCAGGCGCCGGTGGTGTGGCTGCCGGCGGCCGACGCGGCCGGCCTCCACCTGTACCCGGACATCGGCGCCGTCCTCCACCAGGCCGTCCAGCCCGACGCCACCGTGGGCGGCCCGGTGCTGCTCCCGGTGATGACCGGCGCGTCCTACCAGTGGCGCTGACCGGCGGGGTGATGTTCGGGAAACCGGCCGCGCCGGCGGGTGCGGCGCGCCATAGTGCGTGAGTGACAGCGACTCCCGCCCGCCTGGACCTGCCCGCCCGCCGGCGCCGCCACGCCCGGCTGATCGCCGCCCTCACCATCACGGTCGGCGCCTGCGCCTCGGCAGCGCAGGCGCTGTACCAGCCGGTCGCCGACGCCCCGCCCGGACAGAAAGTGGTCGTGGTGGACCCCTCCCGGTGGTCTACCTCGGCCACACGGCCGCCCCGCTGCTGGAGGCGGCCCGGGCCGAGGACGAGGTCCGGTGGCCGGCCGCAGTCGCCCGGGAGCGGGAGCAGGCCGAGCGGACCAGCGCCGCGCGGGTGGCGCTGGCGCGGGCACAGGAGATCGTGGAGGAGCCCGGACTGTCCTGGCCCGTTCCGCTGCCGACCGCGGAGCAGGGCGCGGTCATCGACCTGGCAGGCGCCGGTGACGAGGTCGCCGAGCTGTGGCGTGACGATCCGGCGAAGGCCGCCGGCCTGGTGCGCGAGCTGGCGGCGTGCGGGGAGTTCACGGCGGCCGAAGTTCTGGACGCCGCGGTCGACGCGGCCGTCGGTGCCGCGCTCCTGGCCCTGGCCGACGCGGGCGCCGCGCCTGATCCGAGCATGATGGCCGAGCAGTGCCTGGGAGCCGTCCCGTACTTGGTGCTCGCCGTGGCCCTGGCATCCGCTGACCTCGACTGAGCGGCAGGCCACCCGCGGCTCCCGCCCGCCGCCTACAGCTCGCTCCACCCGCACGGCCGCTCGCCCGTGCCGCTGAGTGGGTGCCAGATGGGTGCGGACGGTCCGTGCTGGAGGAGGTCTTCGAGGCGGGCGGCGCCGGCCGGGACGGTGGTGAGCATCTCGGCGACGGCCGGGTTCTCCTCGGTGGCGAGGCGCAGGTCCGCCACCGCGCCGCGTACTCCGGCGGCCGCCGTGCCGACCAGAACGACCAGCAGCCGGGGGAAGGACCGCCAGCGCCGTTCCCATGCCCGCCCTGCCGCGCCCTCGCCCGCTTGCTCCCACACCCGCGCGCAGGCGGCCAGCTGCGCCGCGGTCTGCTCGTCTCCGGCCCCGGGGCGGTGGCGTTCGATGAACGCCCGCAGCCGGTGGCGCTCCTCGCCGGTGCCGGCGGTGTAGGCGAGCTCGGCGGCGGGCCGGTACACCCCGCCGCCGGCGGGCAGCTCCGGGGCGGGGAGGAGGTCGAGCGGGCCGCAGGCCTCTCCGCGCTCCCGGGCGTCGGTGACGAAGGCGGCGTGGATCCGGCCGACGTCGAGCAGGTGCTCGCGACCGTGCCTCACGGCGAACTGCTCGCCGTCCAGCGTCTGGGCGTCCGTGCGGCGGGCCTCGGGGAAGGTGGCCGCCACCGCTGCGCCTTGGGCGGTGAGGTGCCAGGCCTTCGCCCGGCCGGCCTGCGGCAGGGTCATGAAGTCGGCCAAGCCGTCGGTGTGCAGGCGGGTCAGCCGCTTCTGGGTCTGCTTGATCCCGGCGGTGCCGCCGTGCAGCTGGTGGAGCTGCTCGGCGGTCGCCAGCGTGAAGCGGTGAAGCGTGACCAGGACGTCGTGGTCGGTCTCCAGATCCCCGTGCACGAAGGTGCTCCCTCATTCCGAAGCGCGGGCTTGTCCCGTGCTCGGAGAATGGAACCCCACGAAACTCACCGGATTTCTCACCATCAAGGTTGGTAGGCCATAACGATTCGATAACTTTCGGTATCAAGGTATCCCGCGCTCTTACCGGTCCGAAATGCGGTCCGTAATCCAGTCCGCCAACCGGTCCCGACCTCGGGGCCCTCGTCGGACTGATCGGCACGCCTCTGACCTGCTGGGATGACCATCAAGGTTGCCCGGTGAGTTTCCTTGACGGCCCACCAAGGAAACTCACCAATGCCTTGGTGGCCCTGGTGAGTTTGCCGGACCGATTCCGTTCCCCCTGCCGTTTCCCCCTCCGCTGCCCCTACCGGCCACCTCGGGCCCGAGAGACGAATCCGCCCAGCTCAGCGCCAGAATCCGGGCCACCACCGCATTCTGACAACCCTCTTCTCCCGTCTTTCTGCTTTTGGTTTTGGTTTGTGGTTGTGGCGTTGTCGGTTGGTCGGTTCGGGTTGTTGCACCTGCCGTGGGCCTTTCCTTTTCTCGCGTCCGGCTGGTACCGGCCGCTCGCTGGTCGGGGGCGGCGGCGGGGCCGGAACAGGGTGGTGGGAGAGGGCGCGGCACGCGGGCCAACAACGGGCTTGGCGGCTGTCAGGAGCGCCGGATATCCCTCAGAGGCAGCCAGCCGACCACGACCACCAGGAGAAGCCCGTGAGCACCCGTCAGAGCCTCGCCCAACCCGACGACAACGACGACCAGGCCGACGCCGTCGAGCCCGCCGGTCCGGCCCGGCCGGGACGGACCGCGTACCGGCGCGGCGCGGCCAACCCGAACGGCTCGACCACCGCCATGCGGGCCGATGTCCTTGGCGCGCTCGGCGTCCTCAAGGTCGCCACGGCCGATCAGGTCCAGCGGCTGCTGCGCCCGGGGGCGGCGTCGAACAAGGCGATCCGGCAGGCGCTCGGTGACCTCGCGCTGCACGGCCTGGTCGCCTCCGACGGCAACACCCGGGATCGCCACAAGACGTGGCGGCTGGAAGGCACGGCCGGGCTGGACGCGGCTGCCGCCGTGCTCGGGATGGTCCGGTCGGAGATGGGCGGTACCGCTCGGGGCGCAGGCCGCTCCGGCGCCCAGCACGCGATGGCCGTCAACGAGACGATCACCGCGTTCGTCCTCGGCGGCACCGCGCCCGAAGCCGCAGGCGGGGTCGGCACCGTGACCGACTGGGCGACCGAGGTGGAGTTCCTGCTGCCGGGCGGCCGGCGCAAGGTGCGCCCGGACGGTGTGTGGCGGGCCCCGGAGGTCGGGGTGCCGGTGCTGATGGTGGAGGTCGACCGTTCGACCATGGCCCCGGAGCGGGTCGCCGCGAAGTTTTCCCGGTACCGCGAGCTGTTCCGCACCAGGGTCCGCGACAACGATCCGGCCCGCTCCGGCCGGGAGCCGGCCGATCGGATGGTGCACTGGTGGCGTCGTACCTGGCCCGGCCACACCCGGCCGGGGTACCCGCCGGTCGCGCTGGTCGTCACCGACGCCGGACCCCTCGCGCTGGAGGGCCGGCAGCAGGCTGTCGCGGAGCTGTCCGCCGACTGCTGGCGCGGCCGGTGGTGCAGGGAGGTCCGTGACTACAACGACGACGGGTGGCGCGAGTACGACGACGCCGTGCCCATCGTCGCGACCACCCTGGAGCTGCTGGCCGAGTACGGGCCGCTCGGGCCGGTGTGGTGGCGTTTCGGCCGCTCGGGCCGGCACCCCCTCATCGAGGCGCTGGACAACCCGAACAACCGGGCCGCCTACGACCTGCGCCAGGCCGCCCGCGAAGACGAGCAGCAGCGGGTCCACCAGGAGCTGATGGACTCCCTGGCCTGCATCGACTGCGGCCAGGTTCCCGAGGAGGAGAGCACCTGGGAGTACGGCCGCCAGGGACAGGTCGAGTGGACCCGCCGCCCCGGCGGCCGCTGCTGGCTCTGCCACCAGGACCGGAAGGAGCGCTTGGAACGGGAGGCCGAAGAACAGCTGGAGGCCGCCCGCACGGCGAATGCCGCGCTGCGCCTGTGCTGGACGTGTCGGGGCTCGATCGGGGGGAAGGCGGGCTCGGAGCTGGAGCTGACCGAGAAAGCTGGCCCGGACCGGCTGGAGTGCCCGCGGTGCGTCAGCGATCGGGAGACGGGCGAACTGGGCCCGCTGGTGCTGCCCGCCCCGACCAGGCGCGAGCAAGTCGCCGCCCTGCTCTCCGCCCCGGACGATCCGTGGTGGGAGGACCGGGTGCTGCACGCCAAGCTCCACCCGCCCAAGGACCGAGCAGCATGAGAATCCGACCGCCTCGGCCCTGGCCACCAGCCGAAGACGGCACCTCGGGCGGGCCTTGGTCGTTGGGCAGTGGCGTGGAGTGGACTTCTCGTCTCAAGGCGTTGAGCGATGCCGTCGATGCAAGGAAGCGGGCGATCGCCGAGGTACGCCTGGCCGACGCCCACGGGGTGGAGCTGACCGCCCAGGCCGTCGCGGCCGGGGCGCAGGGCGCGTCCCTGGCCCGGGTACTGGCGCTTGCACCCCTGCTGGTCTCGGAGCGTCCTCCCGCCCGCTCCGAGAAGCGCGGTATCCCCGTCCCCGAGAGCATGCAGGACAAGACGGGGACGCGCCGCTACACCGAGCAGGAACTCCGCACCTGGCTGGCAGCCTGGACGGTGCAGTCCGGGACCGAGGCTTTGGCGCTGCCCGAGCAACAGTCCGAGGAGCCCGCCGCCGTGGCAGGAGAGCAGCGGTGACCATCGACGAGGCGGTCCGGGCCGAGCTGGAATCGGCCCGAGCCCTGCGCGCACCGCTGCTGGCCATTGCCCGCCCGTTCCCGGTACCCGGTGGGAGCTGGCACATCACCGCATTGGACACCACGACCAGTCGATACCGTTGGACCTTCCCCAGCGGCAGCCCGCACTGGAATCCCGACCCGATCGAGGACCTCATCCAGGAGCGCGGCTACACCTCCCGTGCTTGGGCGACCCGCGAAGAGTGGTCCGCACCCCTACCCGGCTTCCGCTGTACCGCCCTGTTTCTCGACCCGGGGGAGTGAATTCCTGACCTCTCGGCAGCGGCCCGAACCGCTGACCGCCTACTTCCAACGGATGCCGAGTTCGGGCGGTCGGGGGGCGCTTGGCCCGGGCGGTAGGGATGGTGTGGCGGCGGTTGCGGCTGTTGGCACCCAGCGGCGCGCCGACCTCGACCCGCGCACCGGCGAACTGCGCCACCCCTGATGAGGATCTCGGAAAACGGCCAGGGCTACTCACAATTCCCCACTCCATCTGACCTTCAACTGAGTGGGGAGTTCCGGTGAGCGGCAGTTGCCTGGGGTTGCGGCAGTTCTTCTCCAGGTCGTGCACTTGATGCCCATGCAGGCACATGCCGATCGCACCCGAGCGGGCACGGGATGGTGGCTGTGCCCCTGATACTGAGGTACATCCGAGTCAGCGGCCCTCCGGCGGCTAGTGCGAGCGAGACCTTGGTGCTGTCCCGAGGTCGGGCATGGGCCAGCTGAACCGCTGGCCGTGGACCAGCCGTCCTACGGTGCTCGCCAGGCCGTAGGTGCGGGCGAACCACGGCACCGTGTCGAGGACCTTGTCCGCGTCGGCGGTGACGAAGGCATCGACCATGGCCCGCAGGGAGTCCGGGGCGGGGGTGTCGGTGAGGCAGAGCCAGGCGAGTGCGGCCGCGACGCGGGCGTCCGTCGGCTGGTGCGGGTCGGGCCACAAGGCACCGAGCCAGGCGGTGACCGCGGGGTCGGGGTGGTTTCGAGCGAGTTCCGCGCAAGCCAGGATGAGCGCGGCGCGGACCGAGGGGACCTCCTCGATGGCCAGCCGGGCTCGCAGGACACCGGTGACGAGGCCGGCATGGTTCAGCGTGGTTGCGAGCACGTCGGCGGCCGCGGTCCGCACATCCGGGGCCGGATCGTCGAGTAGCGGTAGGAGGAGGTTGGTGTCGGCGGTGATGGCCAGGCGTGAGGCTTCGATGGTCCAGGTCATCAAGTAGCCGTCGCAGGAGAAGTGCAAGCCGGGTTGGACGGTGACCAGGAAGGAGCCGCGGGTGGCCCCGTAGTCGCCGTGGCGGGCCACCGAGGCGGCCAGGTCCAGGGTTTGGGCGCGGCACGGTGTCTCTGGGACGACGCCCAGGCGCAGCAGGAACGGGACGAGCAGCGGGGCGCTGGCGTTGACCTGGTAGTCCGTGAACAGATGGCAGGACAGGCCGGCCAGCGCATGGCGGGCCGTCTCGGGATCGGCGGAGCAGGCCTGCACGAGCAGGTGCTTGACCTGTAGGCCCTTACCTGGGGGGTGGCCCAGCAGGAAACGTTCCCAGGGGACCTCGTCCAGCAGGAAGCCGTCCTTAACCTGCTGGGGCATCTGGGCGAGGACCGTTCGCGAGTCCAGCCCAGTGCCCTCGTATGCCTCCACCGGGTTCATCCGCAGCTGGTCCCACACCGGCTCGTCGCTTGTCACGTCTGCTCCTTTTGAAGATCAACAGCCATGCGAACCATCCGGTACCGACAGGGGCCCACGGTGGCGATTCCACCAGGCGCTCCGGCGGACCCAGGCCAGCAGGCAGGCCGGGTGCCGGCAGTGGTAGCAGGAGAAACCCGGGCCTCGCCACCGACGTCGTCCAGGCCGCCGGGCACATCCGCCGCTGGCCTCTCCCGACTGGCGCGCAGGTCAGCACGCCGCAGGGTGGGGAATCGCGCGAGCAGGTCTGAGGAACACCCGAGCGTGGGGTGGGGAAATCCAGAGAGCCTCATCACCCCACCCCACCTGGCACCGCCGACCTCCTGCTTCTCCTGCTGCGCCGCTGGCCTCCTGCGCCTCGATGCAATGGACGAGCACGACGGCCCCGACCGGGAGCGGCGGAACTACCAGCTCACGGCCAGGCCGAAGAACGGCTGGAGGCCGCCCGCGTGGCCAACGCCGCGCTGCGCCCGTGCTGGATGTGCCGGGGTTCGATCGGGGGGAAGGAGGGCTCGAAGCTGGAGCTGCGGGTGAAGGCCCGGCCGGGACCGGTTGGAGTGCCCCGACTGCGTACAGGCCCGCGCCGCAAAGGACTTGGGCCCGCTGGTGCTGCCGGTCCCGACCAAGCGCGAGCTGGTGGCCGCGCTGGTCTCCGTCCCGGCCGATCCGTGGTGGGAGGACCGGGTGCTGCACGCCAAGCTCTACCCGGCGAGGGGCCGTCGGGTGTGACCTGTTGGTTGTGGGGGGCGTGTTTTGGCCTCTCTCGCTGGGTTGTCTGGACCTTTGGTTGTGCCTGTTTGGGTGGTGGTGGGGTGGGTGTTCGGGGTGGGGTTTGGTGACTGTGTGTGGTGATGGGTGGGGTTGGGGGTCGGGTCGGGCCGGTTGGGGGGTCGGTCTGGTGTTGTGGGTTGTTTTCGGGGCTGAATTCCGCCATTAATTCGATTGGGTTGTTTTGGTGGATTGGCCGCCGGGTGGTGGTGTGAATTCGGGTTGGAATTGCTGGGTGGGGGTGGTGGCGGGGGTTGGTGTTCGATTTGGTGGGGGTCGGGCCCGGTGTGGTCCGGGCCTGCTGTGCCCTGCTCGGCCGCCGCCGTCCAGGCCGTGCCCGCCCTTCCTGCCGTCCCGGGTGGCCGTGCCCGCGTCGCTGCGCCGCCGTCCCGGGCCTGCTGCGCCCCCTTCTCCGGTCGCCACTGTCTGGGCCGGGCCTGCCGTTCCCGGTGGCCGTGCCCGTGTCCGCCTTGCTGTGTCCTGTCGGCTTGCTGCGGTCAGTTGTTCGGCACTGGGCGGGCACCTTTCGTCGGTCTGGTCGTTGACCGTGGCATGGATGAGGACGGGTGGGACGAGTACCTGGACCCCGACGACGATCGGCCGCTCCCGCGCTGCGGCGAGTGTGGGCGGAACTGGGGCACGCCGCAGGGTGTGACATCGCCCGGGAGGAGGCCAGCGACTGGCCACTATGAGCTCCCGAGGCTGACCCGGTCGTCCTGGCCGGCCGTCGGTCCCGGCCCCGCCGCTCGGGCCGCCGCCCGCCGCTGCGTCCTTCGCCAGACGGCTGGGTGGCCGTCAGGCCGTCCTGGCGCGGTTCTGGTGGTGGGTGGGGGTTGTCGCGTGTGCTGTCGCGTTGCCTGTCGCGTGGTGTGTTGTCGCGTGTTGTGACGTGGGCGGATACCCCTGTCCCCCTGTGTGTGGTGGGGGCGCGACAGGTGGGTGCGACAGAGGGCCGGGGCGGGGCCGCGGCTGCTGCTCGGTGGTGTCGACGACCGCCAGGTGCTGGCGGTCCTGGCCGCCGTCCGAGGCGGTGGGGAACGGCCGGGACGGCGGCCGCCGGGAAGGCCGGCCTTGTCGGCGGGCTTGGTCCTGGTGGTGGTGCTCGGCGGCGGGTGGCCGGTGGCGGGGTGGCCGGTGCGGGGTGCAACGCGGGGCTGTGTTGCGGGTCTGACCAGGTGTTATGTGGCCGGGGGCGGGGGCGGGTGGGCGTGTTGCACCTTGTGTCGCACCGGGCTGTGCCGGTTGGTCGGCCTCGGTGGCTCCCCGCCGCCCGGCGCTGCGCCCCGCTGGAACCGTTGCTGGGCCCCCGGCCGCCGTCCTGGCCGGCCGCCAGGCCGTCCCGCTGCGCCGGTCTCGGCCGTCCGGCCGCTGTGCCCGTGTCCGCCCTGGCCGCCCTGGCCGCCCGGTGCCGCGCCCCGCTGCGCCCAGTCCTTGTCCGGTATTCGGTTCGGTGTCGCCGTTCCGGGAATTGCTCGGGTGTCGCTGGGTGGGATTTCCTGGGCGGTCTGGAAGGGCGGTCGCCGTGTCGGATGCGAGGGCCGTAGGCCCCTTTCCGAGGTGCCCGAATTCGATTCCCTGCCGCTGCGCCTCGAAAAGGGTTCGGATTGCCGCCTGAAAATGAGCGGAAGGGAATTCCTATTCCCACCTGGAGTGCGGTCGGATAGAGCCGTGATGGACGGCCTTCGCGAGGTTGCCTGTTCGCATCCGGCACTCGCCAGGGAACTGGTAGGACAGAGCCGTTCGGAAGCCGGGGAAACGCTCCCGGATTCGCTGCTGATTCCGATTGGGAGTGTGCGGTTGAGGGCACGTCAGGGCCCGCCGTCCGGGCCGTTCGTGAGGGGCCGTCACCGGGGCTGGGGAGGCCCGGGCCGGGCGGGTGGCCCGGAGGCTGCTCCCGAGGGCCGCAGGCCCGCCCCGGGGGCGGAGGATGGGCCGTCAGCCCAGCAACCAGGCGGCGGACCGCCCCCTGGCCGGGACCGGGGGAGGGCCCCCGGGGGTGAGGTTGTGGCCGATACCGGAAGTCCGCGACACATCGTCAACGCCGAGGGCCGCAGGCCCCGGCCGGCACCCCGCCCGTCCGGAGGGATGGGCCACTACCCGAATTCCGCGTCACATCGTCAACGCTCACCCCCCGGGCGTAGCCCGGGAAACCCTGCCAGGAAGCCGGCCCGTAGGGCCGTGAAAAAATCAGCCCAACAAGACCGGAAAGCCGACCGATTGACGGGCCGTAGGCCCGGGGAAAAGCCACCGGATAGGCGGAGCGCAGCGACGCCCGACGCCCACCACCAATCACCCGAGCAAGCCCTCGAATTCGCCACCGGCGAATACCCCCCACCACCCACCCACCCGCCGAGGCGCAGCCGAGGCCAACGCCACGCACGGTGACGGCGCAGCAGTCACCCCCCGGCTGACGCCGCGTCAGCGGCGTTGCTCCCGCGCTAGCGGGAGCTCAAGCCGTAGGCTTCCGCCCCCC